>CBDBEZ010000137.1:0-263064 GCA_965204485.1 Verrucomicrobiales bacterium | reverse complement strand
CGCAGGTAGATCGCATCGGCAGTGAGCACGTCAAAGCAGCGTGGGTGGTCCTTAAGGACGCGAGTTATCAGCCGTATAGCCGCAGCGACTTCGTCGTCTCCAGGATCTCCGTCTTCACCAGGCTCAAGCATTTCCACGTCGAGAAGCAATTGAAAATCCTCACAGATAATCTGAAACGCGACCAAGCGGTGGTAGAACTGTGTTTTGACCTCGTCTCCGACGGCGATCCGGCGTTGGAGACACTTTGGACAACAACGTTTGTAGCTACAGTGAGTTTCGTGACCATCGACGGCGGCAAGCATCCAACCGCGCTGTGGGGCAAGGATTTTGTTGCGTTTGAGGCAGAAGTAAATGTGTCCGAGACACCCTCGCACACTGTCAGGCTCGATGCGCTCGGAGACATACGCCAGTTCGTCGGCGCTGGGCAAACGGTGATTACCGAGCCAACGGGTCCAGCTGCTCTTGTTCTGGTGTTGCTCGAGTTCGTTGAAGCTTGGTAACCGGCAGCAGAACATGGCGAAGAATGCTGCCGGGAAAACTCGAGTGGGAATCTGTGGTTTGGGACGAGAGTCACGCACCCGCAGCCTCCACTGTTGGCGGAGGCTGAAAATCTTGTCCGCGTAAGTTAGTAGTCGCGTGAGAATGGTCGCTTCTTTTTTGGTGGAGAATTGCGCCCGGACTTGGCTTTGCCGGCTGATTTCTTACCGGTCTTGCCCTTCTTCTTGGCGGAGCTACTCGCCGCTCTGGCCTTGGTTTTTGCCTCCTCGAGTCGGAGGCGCCCCTGCTCGTCGAGGGCTTCCAGCAGAGCATTCGCCTTCTGGAAATCATCGATCCAGCGTCTCGCCTGAGCTTCCAACGGTCTGGGGACGTGCAGCATGGTGATCTTGCCCTTGCGAGTCTGACCGATGGCCAAGGAGCGATGGCGCAAGGAGTCGTCGGAAGCGCAACGGCAAGTGGGCTTGCCGCATTTACGAGAGAGTTCGATGGGCGAGCCGTGAAGGAAGCCTTCGGCCTGGTCGAGGAGCTGGCGGAGGCGGCTGCGAATCTGGCGTTCGGTGGGGGGCAGGGAGTTTCTGCTTGGCATGAAGGTCGGCTCGTTCGGCGAACTGTAATATAAAACTATTACAGAAACAAGCTTAAAAAAGATGAAATAACGAATGCGGATTTGCCATGGGGTCAAAAATAGGCGCCGCCGATCCGAATTACCCAAAAATACAGGGCTTGAGCCGCCTCAGCCGCCTATCTTACGGAATCGCTGCGTCCTACGAGACCAGCAACGGCCCGATCTCGATCATTGAGGACGACTTCAATCGAGACGGCGCGCAGGACGTCGCCGTCGCGGCGAGCAGCAGTCGCGCCATCAATGTTCTGCTAGACGACAATACCGGCCGCCTCGGCACTCGGATTGATCTGCCGGCCGGTGGCAGTCCCCTCGAGATCGGCCCGGGTGACTTCAATGGAAACGGCCACCGCGATCTCGTCGCCGCGTTGGGCCGCGGCGAGTTCAACTGGTTCTCGGGCGACGGGACCGGGAATTTCGGAGCGGCCCAGGTGGTGAGCCTGCCAGGATCGGTGCGTGTGGAATCGATCGCGGTGGCCGACGTCGACCAGGACGGCCGGGAAGATGTCGCCTGCCTCGATACCCAGGGTGGAAACCTCTACCTGGTTCCCTCCCATTGGGGATGGCACGTTTGGCGCGGTCAGTGCGCTCCTCGTGGGCGCCGGGGTCCGGTCCGTCCGTCTGGCCCATCTGAACGATGATCTCATCCCGGACGTCGCGGTGATCTCGGGAGCGACCCCTTCGGTGCTCCTGTCCTATCTCGGAGGCGAGACCGGACAGTTCGAGGCGGCGGGAACCGCTCTCCTTGGCCAAGACGCCCGCGGTCTGGTGATTGTGGATTTCGACACGGACGGCGTTCAGGACGCCGTGGCGGCCAACAGTGGCGATGGATCCTTCTCCCTCCTCCGCAGCCTTGGCGACGGTACCTTTGATGCCTTGGAACCGCTTGCCGTCGGTCCGAGTCCTCGTGCCGTGGCGATCCATGATCTCAATGGAGACGGTCTCCCCGATCTCGCGGTGACGGATATCGACAACCACGAGGTCAAAGTCTTCGTCGGCGTGACTCCAGGTGAGTTCGCCCTATGCGCCTCCTACAGCGTTGGGGAAGGTCCTCACGGTCTGGTGACGGCGGATGTTGACGACGATGGCGTGCAGGATCTCCTGACCGCCAACCTTGTGCGAAACAGCGTTTCGGTGCTCATCGGAGAGAGTGCTCCTTCCGCCGGGAACTATCGCAGCCCACGCGGTGATTTTTCAACCCTCAGCCACAACGAGAATGGCACTCACACGCGCCGCTTGAAGTCCGGCACCGAACCGCGGCGGGTTGATGACGGAACGAGAGGATCTCAACGGGAACACCTACACCTACCACTACCAGGAGAATCAGCTCGTCGAAATCACCGATCCCGTCGGTCTGAGCTTCACACTGACCTACAACAGTGGCTTGCTGACTAGCGTGACGGACCCCTGGGATCGCGAGGCCCGTTTCGAGCACGACAGCCGGGGTAATCTGATCCGCATCATTGATCCGAACGAAACAGAGAGACAGTTTGGTTATGACGAGAGAAATGACCGGAAGTTGTGGATGAGGGCGGTCGGGGCATCATGAAGAGTTCAACCATTTACCAAAACAACTGAACTCCAATGAAAACCACCAACCACCCCACCGAATCCGCATCTATCCTCGGCCAGGAAGGAGCAAGCACCGTCTGCCAGAACGCCCTTGAGGCCACCCTGCGACAAGGAGCCCAAGTGCTTCTTCAGGCCGCCATCGACAACGAAGTCTCCGACTACATTCAAGCCCATCAACATCAGCGTGATGACCAGGGTCATCGCCAAGTCGTTCGCAACGGCCATCTTCCTCAGCGACAACTTCAGACTGGAATAGGAAACGTTTCTGTTCGGCAGCCCAGGATCAATGATCGCCGATCAGGCCAGCGGTTCACCAGCGCCATCCTTCCGCCGTACCTACGCCGAGTCGCTTCACTGGACAACCTCATCCCGGCACTCTACCTGCGAGGAATCTCAACCTCCGAGATGAGTCGAGCCTTAGAGCCGATCCTCGGTGAGAACGCATCGGGTCTTTCTGCAGCCAACATCGTTCGACGAGGAAGAGCAATGGGAGAAAGAACGCGAGCAATGGAGCAAGCGTGACCTCAGCGACAAGGAATACGTCTATCTCTGGGCCGACGGGATCTACTTCCATGTCAGGCTCAATGACGACCGCCCATGTGTTCTCGTAATCGTCGGCTCCTTACCCGATGGAACCAAGGAATTGGTAACCATCAGCGATGGAGAACGAGAGAGCAAACTGTCCTGGAAAAATGTGCTCAGAGACCTCAAGAAACGAGGATTGAAAATCCCTCCGAAACTGAGTATCGCCGATGGAGCTCTCGGGTTCTGGAGCGCCTTGGAAGAGGAATATCCGACAAGCAAACAGCAACGATGTTGGGTGCACAAGACAGCCAACATCCTCGACAAGCTGCCGAAGAAAGCGCAGCCCCTTGCCAAGGAACGCATCCATGAAATCTACATGGCGGAAACAAAGAAGGCCGCCTTGGAGGCCTATGACGAGTTCTTCACGCTCTACGAAGCCAAGTATCCGAAAGCGTGCGCCTGCCTGAAGAAAGACAAGGAAACTCTACTAACGTTCTACGACTTTCCAGCCGAGCACTGGAGACACATCCGGACGACAAACCCGATTGAGTCGACGTTTGCCACGGTCCGCCATCGGACTCGACAAACCAAAGGGTGCGGATCGAGGAAAGCAACCCTTTCAATGGTCTACAAGCTCGGCCTGGAAGCCGAGAAAGGCTGGCGTCGACTGAACGGATATCGTCAACTTGACAAAGTCGTGCAAGGAATCATCTTCGTGGACGGCATCGAGCAGCAAACCGCTGCCTAACCCATGATCGAACTTCGAATGGTGTTCCGACCGCCCTCATCCACAACTTCCGGTCATTTCTCGTTATGACGATCGGCACCGTCTTGTCGAGCAAACGTCTCGGCTTGGCGATTCGACTCAATACAGGTTCGACGCTCTCGGGAATAACGTGGAATCCCGCTTGCCGGACGGTTCCGCGCGCGATGGCAGCGAGATCGTCGGCGCTCCGCCCGATGGCACCCGGGAACGCCCGTACCCTGCGGTTCGCGTCGCTGAGGCGGGCGCCCTCTACGTCAACGGTGAGGGTGAGCCCTTCATCGCGGTGATCAACCGATTCGGCTCGGCGGATGCCTCCCTCGACGCCGCCGGCTTGAAACGCACGTTTGCTAGAGACCGCAATGGCCAAATCAGCCGAGTCACCTTTCCCGACAATCGCACCCTTGTGAGAGAGCGAAACGCGCGTGGTGACATTGTTTTTCAACAAGATACGGTTCCCTCGACGCGGGAGGGACAACCGGACCGAGTGCGAATCGATCGCTTTGAGTGGTCAGAGTTCGGCGGATTGAAACACTGGATCGATCCCAGTGGGACTCAGTGGAGCGTCGAGTTAGATGGCAAGGACAATCCCATGGCTTTTGTTAGTCCCAACGGATACACCACTCGACTCGATCTAACTGACACCGGGCAGGTGGCCGGCGTGTCGTTTGAGGACCCTGCTTTTCCGGGCAAAGTACCCGCCCCTATCTCGTCGGTGGTCGACGACTTTGGAAACACCGTCCGATCGGCCTCGGGGACCGGTGACAATGCCAGGGTCACCGAGTTCACCCGGGGACCCTTCAACCTGACGGAAACGGTCACCGATCCGGCGGGCGATGTCTGGCGCTTTGATCGGGACGATCTGGGGTTCCCCACGGTGATCACGCATCCGGACGGTGAGAGCGTGACTGCCTACACCTACGATGAGGGCAAGCGCATGACCCACATCGTCTCGCCCGAAGGTCGCCTTCATCAGTTCGAATACAGTCTCTCCACGTCGACCTATACGCCGCCCGGCTTCGGCGGTGAGAGAAAGGAACAGTGGTCCGTGAATTCGACCGGGCCGGCCGGCCCTCGGGCGCCATTTTTCCCGACAGGACACGGATCCACGTCGCTCGGGATCCGGCCGGGCGGATCGAATGTGTGGATCTGGTCCCACCGGGGTTGGAAGCCGACGAGGGTGAAGACGAGGATTGTTCCGTGGTGAACGTCACGTTCAACGAAACGACCGAAAGGGCGGCATCGATCGAAACGCCATCCGGCAGCTCCGAGTATGAAGAAGGGGCGGATATGTTCCTGGCCGTTTTTTCAAAACTCGGATCTCCACGGCATCTACAACAGCAAAAGACTTTCTGGGACGAAAGGAGCTCAGTCATTCGTGTCAACGATCACCAAGTAGCGTACGAACACGATGACGCTGGGATTCCGATCCAGGTCGGAGACCTGTCCATCGAACACCCCGACCCTTTGACTCATGTGAGAACACTGGGAGATCTGGTCGAAACGAGTGAACGCAACGAGTTCGTGGAGGTGGACCATGTCGAAGTCCGTCACGGTGACGAGCTGGTCTTCGAACGCACGGTGACGAGCCGAAGTCCTCTCGGGTGTGCCGAGGAGGTCGAGGAAACCCTGGAGGGGGTCACCACCCAATACCGGTACGAGTATGCCGCCGGAGGCTGTTCCGCCATCACCAAGGTGTGGATCAATGACACACTGGAGACCGAATGCGAATACAGCCGGGACGGCCTCCCGACCCGCTGTACCACGGAGGGTGAAACCCAGATTTTCACCGCCAATGAAGCGGGATTCATCACCGACACGGGTGATTGCCTCCGCACGATGAATGCCAATGGATACCTGGCGACCACCACCTGTTCCGACGAAACCACTTCGTATAATTACGAGGGTGAACGCCTTTCCAGTATCACCCTGCCGAACGGGACGGAGATCAAGTTGGTCTATGGGGCGGTCCATCCCGAGGCCGTTCTTCTCGATGATGAGCTGGTGGGGCAGTTTCTCTGGTCAGGCGATCAACTGCTCGCGGACACGAATCAGGATGGGGAAGAGAATCACAACGTCTTCGCCTCCACCGATGATCTCATTCCGATGTACGTGCATCGAGAGGAACAGAACTATCTCGGCATCTACAATGAGAACGGTAGTGTGAGCCTGGTTGCTGGAGCGGGCGACGGCAAAATACATGACCGAAGTGATCTCCGAAACGCGTGGCTCACCATGCAGGACACGCCACCCGATTCTCCGCTCTACACAATCGCCGGATTGGTTGAGATGCCATTTGCCCGCTTGCTTTACCACCCTCCTTCCAAGACGTGGTTGGACTCTGAAACCTGTCAGAGTCTCATCCGCTCGCCGGCGACCTTGACCACTCCAGTTTTGAAACCCTACGATAGCAATAGTGCTCTGGGGCAGGTGAGGGCGGCTCTCTTTCGAGGCAACTCCCATCTGCCACCCCACCTGAGACCAAAGTCTCACTTCTATCGGAATTTCATCGATGCCCATGCCATCGAGTTCGAGCTGCTTGAGTTGCGGGAGGAGAATCTCAGTCTAAGAGCTCAGGTGGCGAGAATGCGAGCTAATGTCGACGACAGGCTTGCCCCCAATAGCCGCGTGAATTACTCGGGTGGGGAATATGATGGAGCCGTTCGTGCTACTGAAGAATCGTATGCCTTCGTGAGAGCCTTCAGCAGGGCCAAAATCCGTTCGGCGCTCTACAAGATCTTCGGGGGCCTCGATGTTCCGGTCACGATCTTCGAGGATGACTATCTTGCCTGCCCGGAGCCGGATGCAGCAGAGGATGAATCAAATACCGACTCCAGCACCACGGACACTGGAGAAGACGAAACCCCATCCCAAGGTGTCATGACGGAAGTGAGCAAGTATCCACTGGTCAATTGATTTCTCCGCATGGGATGACTCGCTTGCTGCGATGGCTCGAAATCTCTGAGCCGTCCCTCAACTGCCGTTGGGACGAAGCATCCTCGATCGATCGCGATCAAACAATAGGCTCGGCTCCGAACGCTCCGCGAATCGCCTCGGCGAGATCGCTATCCTGACGGGGAAAAACGGTGCGGAGGTCGAGACGGAAGCGATCTTCCGCAATGTAACCGACAACGGGCAGCGGCTGATGGCGGAGCCTCTTGGCCAAGTGAGGCAGCTTGAGCCTGGTCGGCTGGAGATCGAGCGTGACGGAGGGAATAGCTGATTTCGGCATGGTGCCTCCGCCGACCTGCGACACGCCCTCACCGAGTGACCAGGCCAGAGGGAGTCCGCTCAATTGCTCGCCGATCGCCTCGCCTCGCGCGGTCAAGGAATCGATCGAGGTCTCCAGCATCTCCAAGAGGGGAAGACGAGGCGCTCGGTTGTCCGCCCGGGCGTCGAGGTAGGTTTGAGCGGTGGTTTCCAGCAGACTGAGGATGAGCTTGTCGCAGCGCAGGGCTCGGAAGAAGGGTTCCTTTTTCAGCGCCCGGATGAGGCTGGCGCGACCGGCGATCAGGCCCGCCTGGGGGCCTCCGAAAATCTTGTCGCCGCTGAAGCAAACGAGGTCGACGCCGCGTTGCAGGACCTCGGTGGGTGTGGGTTCATGCTCAATGATCGCCAGCTCCTCGGTGGCGATGACGGCGCCGCTGCCGAGGTCTTCGACGAAGGAGAGATCGTGCTTCTTGGCGAGAGCTGCGAGTGATTCCGTATCGGGAGAAGCCACGAAGCCTTCCATCCAAAAGTTGCTCCGGTGCACCTTCAGGAGCATGGCCGTGTCGGGTCCGATGGCGGCTTCGTAATCGGCGACGGTGGTTTTGTTAGTAGCGCCCACTTCGCGCAGCGTCGCTCCGCTCGCCTCCATGATCTCGGGCACGCGAAAGCCGCCACCGATCTCCACCAGTTCGCCGCGTGATATGAGGACTTCCTTGCGGCTGGAGCGCGCGGTGAAGAGCCTGAGGATCAGCACGAGTGCGGAGGCGCAGTTGTTGACCGCGGTCGCGGCCTCGGCCTCGACCAGCTGAGCCAAGAGACGTTCGAAGTAGCCACCGCGTTTGCCGCGATCGCCGGACTCGAGATCGAGTTCGAGGTTGTTGTAATGAGTGGCGATCTGCTGAAGTTTCTCCACGGCCGGCTCGGCGAGGGGAGAGCGTCCCAGGTTGGTGTGGATGAGGACGCCCGTTCCGTTGATGACGGTCTGAATGCGGGAGTGATAGAGTTTCTGCTCCCCCGACCGGATGGCCGCCACGAAGGCGTCAAAATCGGCGACTCCGCCGCCCTCTTCCCGTTTCTCCTGAATGGCTTGGCGGACCATTTCGGTGAGCAGGGCACGCGGAATCGGCGTTTCACCGAGAGCCTTGAGAACTTTCTCGACGGCGGGAAGCGAGCGTAGATTGCCGGTGCTCATGATCGGTAGCGTGGTGGCGAGGCGGCGAGCCTAACCAATCTCGGGCCGATGATCGCGATTGAGGAGCTCGCTGAGAGCCTCCTCGGGAGGCTTGTTTTGATAGAGGATGGCGTGGACTTCGTCGATGATCGGGGTGCGGACGTCGTGGCCCTTGGCGAGTTCGTAGAGATTCTTGGTGTTGGGAATGCCCTCCACGACCATGTGAACGGACTGGTTGATCTCCTCTAGTGAATGTCCCTTGCCGATCATTTGCCCGACCCGGTTGTTGCGGCTGTGGGTGCTGTAGCAGGTGACGATGAGATCGCCCACGCCGCTGAGGCCCTGAAAGGTTTCCGGCCTCCCGCCGAGCGCGGTGCCAAGCCGCACCAGCTCCGCCAGGCCGCGAGTGATCAGGGCGGCCTTGGCGTTGTCTCCCAGGCCCAGGCCGTCCGCGATGCCTCCTGCCAGGGCGAAGACGTTTTTCACGGCACTGCCAAACTCGATCCCGAGAACGTCGTCGCTGGTGTAGGTGCGGAAGAAGGGAAGCGTGAAGATGGCCTGCAGCCGGGCGGCCACCTCACCGTCGGAGCAACCGACCACCGAGGCGGTGGCCATGTGGCGGGCGACCTCCTCCGCGTGGTTGGGTCCCGAGAGGACCGCGACGGGATGTCCGGGGAAGTTTTCCGAGAGGATCTCCGTCATGCGTTTGCCGGTAGAGGACTCGATCCCCTTGGAAGCCGAGACAAGGGGCACGTCCGGGTCCAGGCGCGCGGCCGCGGCCGCCTTGGCGGTGACTTCCCGCATAACGGATGACGGAGTGGCCGCGATGACGATCTCCGCGTCCGAGAGGTTCGCGAAGTCGGTCGTGGCGACGACGTTTTCGGGGATCTCCTCGCGGGGCAGATAGTGGAAATTGACGTGCTTGTGGTTGAGGTCGTGGCACGCCTTCGGGTCGCGGGCCCAGAGCGAGACCTTTTCGGCCTTTTCGGCCAACAACATGCTGATGGCCGTGCCCCAACTGCCGGCGCCAATGATGGAAGCTTTTCGAAGTTTCATGAGGCTTTGATAGGATGTTTGAAAAAGGAAGTGAGTGCATCAGTGAGGGTCAACTGCGGGCCGGTCGGCGGCGGGAGAAGAGCAGCGGCAGTCGAGGGGCGTCGCCTACGTTTTCTCATCGGCTGGCGCCTTGCGGGAGAAACGGTGCTCGGTTCCCTCACGCAACCGCTTGATGTTGGTTCGATGGCGCCAGACCGCGAGGAGTCCGATCGTCAGAGCAAAGAGAAAACGCGAATCGCCCACCAGGCCGGGAATCGCCACCGAGAACGGCAAGGAAAGCGCCGCCAGTACGGAAGCGAGCGAGACGTAGCGAGTGATCCAGAAGGTGATCGCCCAGACCGCCGCGGCGGCCAGCAGCTCCCAGGGGAGCAATCCGGCGAGAACCCCGGCAGAGGTGGCGATTCCCTTTCCACCCTTGAATTTTAGCCAAACGGGAAAGTTGTGGCCGAGAATGGCCGAGATCCCGCAGAGAATCGGGGTGATCCCGCCTGGGTCGTCCGAGGAGTCGAGGCGAGTCGCCAGGAGCACCGGGATCAAGCCTTTCAAGACGTCCAGGGTGAACACAGCGATCCCGGTGGGCTTGCCACAAAACCGCAAGACATTGGTGGCTCCGATGTTGCCGCTACCATGACTCTGGATGTCGATGCCCCGCAGCCGCGCCGCCAGCAGTCCGAAAGGGATCGAGCCGATGAGGTAAGCGGTCAGAATGAGCAGGAGATCGGTCGGTGTCAGTGTCATGACCGCGATGATTTGGCCGAGAGAGCTTCCCGCGCGTCTTCCAGCGAGAGGCAGTTGATGACGTCTTGGCTGCGCAGCCAGCCTTTCCGCGCGACCTGGATGCCGTAGAAGAGGTGCTGCAGCCCCTCGACCCTGTGGGCGTCGGGGTTGATCACTGCCTTCACGCCGAGATCCCGAGCCCGGTGCCACCACCGCCAGTCCATGTCGAGCCGGTATGGATTGGCGTTGATTTCAATCCAGGTGCCCGTTTCCGCGCAGGCCTTGAGGATCTTGGACACGTCCACTGCGTAGGGTTTCCGGCGCAGCAGCAGGCGGCCTGACAAATGCCCGATCATGGTCACCTGGGGATGCTCGATCGCCTTGATGAGCCGTCGGGTCTGTTCCTTTTCTGAAAGGGTGAAGACGTTGTGAATGGACGCGACGACGTAGTCGAGCCGTTCCAAGACCGCGTCCTCGAAATCCAGAGTCCCGTCCTTGAGGATGTCGCATTCCGTGCCTGAGAAGAGTGTCAGTTCCGAGTGGCCTTTCTCGTTGTAGAGGCGGATCTCGTCGACCTGCTGGAGCAGGCGGTCCGCGTCGAGTCCGTTGGCCTGGAAGGAACTCTTGCTGTGATCCGCGATGCCGAGGTATTCCAGCCCCAGGTCCTCCGCGGCGGCGGTCATCTCCGCGAGGGTATTGCGGCCGTCGCTGGCCGTCGTGTGGTTGTGAAAGGTTCCCCGCAGGTTTTCCAGGGCGACGAGCTGGGGAAGCTGGCCCTCCTCGGCCGCCTCGATTTCCCCCATGTTCTCCCGGAGATGGGGCTCGATGTAATCCAGATCGAGCACCTCGTAGAGATCGGATTCGGTGCGAATCGGATCCTTGAGGGGAGCGGCTTTCCGGCCCTCGATGGGCGCCAGCCGATATTCGTTCAGGGTGTAGCCGCGATCGCGCGCCCGGCCGCGAATCGCCACGTTGTGATCCTTGCTTCCGGTGAAGTAATTGAGGGCGAAGGGAAAATCTTCCTGGGTGACGGCGCGAAGATCACAGGGCAGGCCGTTTTCCAGCAGGATACTGGACTTGGTAGCTCCGTGGGCCTGGATGGTTTGCACGCCCTCTTGATGGACAAAATGATCCATGACGGCCTCCGGATCCGAGGTCGACACGATGAAATCGAGATCGTGCACCACTTCTTTTCCGCGCCGAACGCTTCCCGCCACTTCGACCTCGTGGACGGCCGGATGATTCCGCAACTGATCGAGGATCGCGCGGACTGTGGGCATGGCGTCACCTAACAAAAATTGGCCGGCGTGTTGCTCGTGAAAGTCAATGGCCTGAAGAATCTTTTCACAGGTCTTCTTGCCAAAGCCGCCGAGGGTGGTGGCCTCGCCCGATTCACAGACCCGTTTGAGGTTGGCGATGGAGGCGACGTTCAGATCTTGGTGGAGCGCTTTGATCTTCTTGGGACCGAGGCCGGAGATATCGAACAGCTCGAAGATGGTCGCGGGGAACTCTCGTTTGAGATCCTGGTGATAGGTCATGCGGCCGGTGTCAACCAGCTCGTGGATTTTCTTGGCGAGAGCGTCTCCGATGCCTTTGATGTCGGACAGGGTGTTGTCCTGAGCTTTTTGCAGAAAGTCGCCCTCGTGCTGGCGAACGATGTCGGCGCCATTCCGATAGGCCTGTGTCTTGAAAGGGTTCTCGCCCTTCAGTTCCAAGAGCAGAGCGATTTCCTCCAAAACCTCGATGATTTCCTCACACGTCATGGCCTTCACAGTCTTTAAAGCAGAGCCCGGTGGCAGGCAATGGATTCCTTGCCGGACGCTCGAGCGTCCGCGGCCGACATCACCGTCGAGTCAGGGACCTTCCGGCCGAAGGCCGAGGGCTTCGAGATGCGAGCGGGTCTCGTCCATCGGAAGTCCGACCACGTTGGTCCAAGAACCTTCCACGCGATCGATGACGAGGCTTCCGTGTTCTTGCGCGGCGTAGGCGCCCGCCTTGTCCAGAGGATTGATTTTCCCGAGGTATTCCTCGATTTGAGCACGCGTGAGTTCCCGGAAGGTGACCTGCGTGATGACGTGGAAACGATCTTCGACCTCGCCGTGGGGCGCGATCAAGTCCACGCCGGTGCACACTTGGTGGGTGCGTCCGCCAAGTTGCGTCAACATGTGAGCGGCCTCGTCGAGATCCGTTGGCTTGCCCAGCGGATGATCGCCGAGGTAGACCAGGGTATCGGCTCCGAGGATGACGTCATCCGGATGGAATCGAGCCACTGCCCGGGCCTTGATCTCGGCGTTGGCGCAGGTGAGGTCAGGCGGGCGAAGCGAGGGATCGAAGGCCTCCTCGACGTCCGCGGGAACGACTTTGAAACGGTAGCCGGCTTGGGTCAGGAGATCGATCCGCCGGGGCGACTGGGAGGCCAGGATGAGGCGCGGCACGGCTGGTTGAGCGGTGTCGCTCAGGCGGCGTCCTTGCTGGCCTTCTTCCGGAAGGTGGCGGGCCGTTTGCCCTCAACCACCGCCCGATTGATTTTCACGGAGTCCACGTCGTCCCGGTTGGGCAGTTCATACATCACGTCGAGCATCAGTTTCTCGAAGATCGAACGCAGTGCGCGGGCGCCGGTGCCTCTCCGGACGGCTTCGGCCGCCAGGGCGAGCAAGCCGTCCTTGGTCATCGAGAGCTTGGCACCTTCCATGGCCACGAGCTTGGAGTATTGCTTGACCAGCGCGTTCTTGGGTTCCGTCAGGATCCGGACCAGATCGGCTTCGGTGAGCTTGTTCAAATTGCAGATCACCGGGAGACGGCCGATGAACTCCGGAATGAGGCCGAACCCTAACAGATCCTGCTGTTCGACCTGTGAGAGATCGTGCGTCTTTTCCCGGGCTCGATCGTCGTCGAGAGAGGAGCTGTTGAAACCCAGGACGTTCTTGCCTAGGCGCCGGGCGATGACGTCTTCAAGTCCGACGAAAGCGCCTCCACAGACGAAGAGGATTTTCTCGGTGTTGATCTGGATGTACTCCTGCTGGGGATGTTTGCGCCCGCCTTGGGGAGGCACGTTGCAGATGGTGCCCTCGAGAATCTTGAGGAGAGCCTGCTGCACGCCTTCCCCGGAGACATCCCGGGTGATGCTGACGTTTTCCGTCTTGCGCCCGATCTTGTCGATTTCGTCGATGTAGATGATCCCCATTTCGGCGCGGCCGACGTCGTAGTCCGCAGATTGGAGCAGCCGGAGCACGATGTTTTCCACGTCCTCGCCGACGTAGCCAGCCTCGGTCAGCGTGGTGGCGTCGGCGATGGAGAAGGGGACGTTGAGGACCTTGGCCAGGGTCTTGGCCAGGAGCGTCTTCCCGGAGCCCGTGGGGCCGATGAGCAGGATGTTGCTCTTTTCAATCTCGACCTCTTTGAAGTCTCCCATGGAGGGATCCGTGAAGGATGCCTGGGAAATGCGCTTGTAGTGATTGTGGACGGCGACCGAGAGGACCTTCTTCGCGTGGTCCTGCCCAATGACGTAGTCATCGAGGCATTGGCAGAATTCCAACGGGCTGGGGATATCCCAGTCGGGGTTGTAGGATTCCTTTTCTCCTAACTCTTTGTCCAAAATGTCCTTGCAGACATTGATGCAGCTGTCGCAGATGTAGACTCCGGGGCCAGCGATGAGTTTCTGAACTTCGGAGTGACTCTTTCCGCAGAAAGAGCACATGGTGAGTTTGGAAGCGCGGGCCATGGTGAGGGGAGAGAGGAAAAGCGGTTCAGGATCCGGTGCGGTGGTGAGGGAGGGGCCGGCTCAAGACGGGTTTTCGGGGGCTTCGTCCGAAGCGTCGCTCTCCTTCTTCTTATTTTTGGTAAGATCCTTCTTATTTTCCAACACTTTATCCACAATCCCGTAGTCGGCCGCCTCTTTCGCGGTCATGTAGTAGTCCCGGTCGGCGTCTTTTTCCACCTGCTCGGAATCCTTGCCGGTGTGGCGGGCGAGGATGGCGTTCAAGCGCTGCTTGAGCCGATACATGTACTCGACGGTTCTCTCCACGTCGCTGGCGGTTCCCTGGGCCCCGCCCGAGACCTGGTGAATCATGATGTCCGAGTTCGGCAGGGCGAAGCGTTTCCCGGGCGATCCCGCAGCGAGAAGAACGGCTCCCATGCTAGCCGCGATCCCGATGCAGTAGGTGTTCACGTTGCAGGTGAGGAACTGCATGGTGTCGTAGATCGCCAGACCGGCGGAAACCGAGCCGCCCGGGGAGTTGATGTAGAGATTGACGTCTTTCTGCGAGTCCTGCATCTGCAGAAAGAGCAATTGCGCGATGACGATGTTGGCCACCTGGTCGTCGATTGGCGTGCCGATGAAGACGATGCGGTCTTTGAGGAGGCGCGAGTAGATGTCGTAACCCCGTTCGCCTCTGGAGTCCGACTCAATGACGTGGGGAATGATGTAGTTACGCGGAACCGGGCCGAAAGGGGCGGGAGCGGGGTGAGAGCGGTCAGTCGGAGGATTCATGATGGAAGAGTGGGATCGTGAAAGCGAGGAAGGCGAAGGGTAAGGGTAAGCGGCGAAGGAGGCGTAGGAGCGTGTCACTGACTGGCGCTCTCACTGTCCCACATGAGGTCGAGGGCGTTTTGAGCCTCATCGACGTTGATGCTAGCGTTCTCCTTGACGAAATCAAGGGACTTGCCGAAGAGGATCTCCTCCGCAATGGAATTGAGCTGCCCGTTCTCACGGAGGACGCGCAGCGCTTTCTTGGAGCTCATTTGTGATTGGGCGGCCAAGAGCTGGACCCGCTGAAGCACCTCGTTTTCCGCCACTTTCAGGCCCTCGGCCTGGGCGATCTCGTTGAGGATGAACTTCGTCTTCACATCGCGCCGGCCCATCGCGCCGGCGGCATCGATGATTTCCTGCTCCTTCTCCAAGAGGACGTTCTCGTCCACGCCGCGTCGCTGGCTATCGTTGACGATCCGGTTCACATGGTGCTGCGTCTCCTGGTTCACCATGACGTCGGGAAGTTCGAAGTCGATCAAGCCGTGAAGATACTCCAGGGCCTTCCGGGAGCGGATTTCGTCGACGGATTGCTTCATCTCGCTCTCCAGCCGTTCGGTGAGATCCTGCTTGAAAGACTCGACAGTTTCGAAGGCGCCCTCGCTGGTTTCTTTGACTTTTTCGTCGGTGAGGTCCGGGAGATCCTTGCGCATGATCTGTTTGAGCGTGACTTCGTAACGCACCTCCGTGCCTCGGAGTTCCTCCTCCGCGAAATCATCGGGGAGGGAGAGGGTGAACTCAAAATGGTCGCCTCGTTGGTGATCGAGGAGTTCGCCGCAGAATCCCGGCAAGAAAGACTCCTCATCCATCCACATCCAGGCGTCTTCCCGCTCGAAGTAGGCGCGGTAGAGAGGCGGTGAATCCTCGCCGACAAACGGTTCGCCGTCGGCGCGGAAGCCTTTGTAATCGAGAACGGCGTATTGTCCCATCTCGAGCGAGCCCTCCTCGAGTTCTTGGTAGCCCGCGTTCTGCTCTTTCCAGCGATCGATGAGCTTTTCCAAGTGCTCGTCGAGCACCTCCGCTTTCGGGAGCGTGATGGGAATGCCCTTGTACTCGGGCAGTTCGAATTCTGGTGCCACCAAGATGTCCGCGCTGACGGTGTAGGTGTCGTCGACGTTCGGATTGAGTTCCACTTTGGTGGCACCGAGGATCTGGATGTCTTTCTTTTCCCGAACGGCTTTGAGAGCTTTTTCCTTGAGCCGCTTCTCCAGCTCCTCGCAGATCCCGGGGGCGTAGCGTCTCTCGATGAGCTTGCGAGGCACCTTGCCCGGACGATAGCCGGGCACTTTGGCAAGGCGCAGGAACTGTCGGGTGATGTCCTCCCGTTCGGTCGACACGGTTTCCGCCGGGATTTCGACGGTCAGTAGCGCCTGGCACTTCTCGCCTTGATTCAAATTGATGATCATGAATGACTCCGATGGTTTGCATGGGGCCGCAGGCCCGTTCACACCTTGTTCCCTCCCGGGAAAGGGCGGCTACCCTAGGAGAGCATTGCCGCTTTGACAATCGGCGGACGACGGAAAGTGAAGGCGGTTTGTCGCAGGGGGAAAACCGGGGCTTTCAAGCATTCATCGATCCCCGGAGCCGACATGATTCTCCGCTTGCCATTCAGATAGGCAGCGATGGGAATTCGTGCCGTGCTCGGCGATTCCCGGCCTGGCGGACGCTCCGGGTTTCGATGTCGAGTCCCCCGATGGACAGAGAACCGTGGTGAAGCGGGCTGGAGTGGGCTTCACCGGCGGTCGAGCCGGAAGAATCTCGACGCCTCGTCGCTAAGCGCAATCGTCGCGGAGTGGATGGTGGCGGAAGTCGTGATTTCCGCGGCCGAAGCCGACCAGGAATCCGGTTCCAGCGAGACCGATTGCTCGAGTTGAACAAGCTCAGCGCCCACCTCGGAAGCCGCCCACGAGAGGCGAACGCTGGATCACTGTCGCTCGATGTGAAGTCGGGGCAGCGACGGCGCCGGCTGGGGATCGGGATCGATCGGCTCGGCGACCATGACCTGCGCGCTTTCGATGATGGCATCGGGCACCAGATCTTGGCCGAGCGGCAAGGTGTTGTCGAAGGCGCCGTCGACCGGAGTGTGAAATCCCGGGATGATGTCCGGGATGATGTCCGGGATGATGTCCGGGATGATGTCCGGGATGATGTCCGGGATGATGTCCGGGAAGCTGTCCTCGAAGTGGGCGAGCGCTCGGAGCGTGAACGTCGCCGCCACGAAGGATTGCGAGGCGGGACCGAGGCCAAAGGTCACCGCCTCGATCGAGGTGAGCAAGATCAGGCCGTTGCTCGGCACTTCGACCTCGATGCCGGGCAACAAGGCGGTCAGGGGAGAGGGAGGCGACTCACTCGCCCCCAGGACCTCGATGGAAAGGCCGGCCGGATCGACGGTGATGACCAAGTCGGCCTCAAAGATGTCTTCCGGTAGAAAGGTGCGGGTCGCTTGAATTCCCTGCGTTTCACGATCCAGGTCAATCTGGATCGTGATCGCGGCAAAGGCGGACTTTCCCAAGACCATCGACGCCACCACCATGGGAAGCAGGAAGGGCCTCTTCATGACGGGGCGATTCGGTCTAGCCAGGGCGACACGTCACCGCTCCGCCGACATACGAAACGCCGATCGATCCGGAGCCGGAGAGAGCGAAAGATGGACGATGGAGCGTGCGGCTTACGGGCACATGGAGAATCGGGTGGGCGCAAACATGAATAGAGCCCGCATGACATTGCTGAAATCCGAGATTGAGACGGTGCCGTCGCCATCGAAGTCCGCAGCCTGGTTGTAATTGGGGTTACCCGCTTGCGATCCGAAGGCCGCCCGGAAAATATTGACGTCGCCGACAGCGCCGATCCCGTCGTTGTCGAGATCGGCGTCGATCACGTCGCCAATGCCGTCGTTATCGGTGTCCCGTTGATCGGGGTTCGCCACACAGACGGCGTTGTCGATCACGTCGCCGACTCCATCCCCATCGGTATCTTCCTGGTCGGGATTGGGCTCGTCCGGGGCGTTGTCCTGGTCGTCGGGGACGCCGTCGCCATCCCGGTCGGAAATGGGGGAGGCGGCAGCTTCCGGTAGGCGAGGTAGATGATCTTCTCCTTGTTGATGGTGGCGTCGTTGTTCACCACCACCCGTCGGATCAGGGTATCCGGCGCGGTGGGAATCACGGAGGAGTCCGTGGAGACCGTCAGAAGATCCCCGGCCCTCCCGACCGACGGGTTCACCGTGGTGCCGTCCGGAAGACCGTCAACTCCGGCGCCGTAAGGGGCGTCCATCAAGGAGATGTCGAAGAAGGAATCGACGACGAAGTCCTGGCCGTCGATAGAGTCCGGCACGAGATGGGTTTCGGCGGGCGGAGCCACGTTGAGGACGTCGCGCTCGTCCGGCGCCGGCGGGATCTTGACGAAGGTCCGGCAGGTCTGGAAATCGACTCCGATCACGTCGTCGGGCGGCTGTTCGAGGAACTGGAACATGTCCCCCTCGAAGACCACGTTTCCACCGGCATCGAAAACCAAGAATGGCGGCCCATCGGCGGGGATGTCGATGTGGAAATTCCAGTTGACGGTGCTGTTGCCATTGGTGAGGAAGAAAAAGGGAACGGCGAAAGGCTGCTCGGGTGGGAGATTGTTGAAGCCGGTGATCGTGAAATGATTCCGTACCTGAGAGAAGTTTTGAACGTTGGTGCAGTCGACCACGTAGTGGATCTGGTCGGGAACCTGGTCTTCGGCTATGCGAAAGATGTCACTGATGGGAGCAAGCGGCTCATTGGGATTGCCGCCGCCGCCGACGATGATGCCTCCACCGCCGGCAGGGGGAAAGAGGGCATCGAGGACGGGGGGATCGGCGTTGAAGTTGAGAAAGATGTCCAGCACGACAGCCAGCCCGACGGCGCACTGGTTATGGGGGGCGGCCTTGAACTCATCAAGGATCGTGCAGAGCGGCGTCTTGGCGGACGCGTTGTTGTCGACGTAAATCGCGGTCTGCGCGCAGGCGAGGGCCGGCTCGTCGAGTCCGCCCTCCTTTTGAAAGACTCCGGTAACCTTCAACAGCTGCTCGCTGCAGGAGCCGTTGGCGCACATGCCGTGGATGCCCGTGTTCACCTTGATGAAAATCTGCTCGAGGGGCTGAAGAACAATTTGGCCCGTCGCGGGGGCGTTGACCGGATCGTCGGGATCCATGGGATCGCCGATGGGCAAGGGTTCATCGCCAATGGAAATGGGGAAATTGTCCGTACCGGGAACTGGCGAAGACACGGTGAATAGATTGGGAGCGTCGCCTCCAATCCTTCCGGCGATTTGAGTGTTCATCGCCGTCAAATCGAGTGACACCGAGCAGTCCGGGTCGTTGTTGGAAATGAGATAAAAAGTGCACGCATCATCGCCTCGCTGGCAGGCATGAAAGGGGCGGTCCTCCTCGACCATGAGGTCCATGTCCAAGCGAGGGAGATCCAGATCGAGTGGGGAAGGCTCGACAAAGCAGACCTCCGCGTCGCCCAGGCCGATGACGAGACCGGCGCCGATCCCGCCCCCGAAGGTGACTTGATACTGGCCGGCAACGGTTGCCCCCACCGGAACACCCCCTGGGGGCAAGGTCACCGTGAAGGTGGTGGTGATGGCTGGCTGAACGCCCTGGACAGTGGGCGTGGGCGCGGGAACGGTGATCGTTTGCGGCGCCATGCCGGGAAAGGTCACGGTCAACACGATCTGTGCGCTGGTGGGAACGGCGCAGGCAAACACGGCGTTCGGAGGCGCGACCGTCCAGACCACGTTGGGAAGCAGGGTCATCGTCACGGAGGCCGTGGTGGCGGCGGGCGGGACGACCACCACGCTGGTCACGATCTTGCCCAGCCAGGCGGACTGGGCACAGTTGGGACGGGGAGAGCCACCGCAGGCCCAGATGATGGTGACAGTGGTGAACGTCGCGAGGAGAAGAGAAGCGACGATGCTCAGGAGCCATTTGCGTGGGTTCATGATATCGGTGTTAGGATAGAGGTTCCGGTCCCTGACAAGGAACCGTTTCATTTTATGTCAGTCGGGCAATGGGCTTCCGCCCGCCTATGAATCCGGCCACCAGAGGCGGGCGGGGGTTTTTGAGGGTCTTCGTCGCTCGAGTGCTCAAGATCGCCGGGAACGGCGAAGGGCGAGCAGGAGTCCCGCCACCAGCGAGAGCCCGGCAGTGCTGGGCTCGGGGATGACCGATCCACCATTGAGGACGGCCGTCGGGGCGAGGTCGCCGCCGATGGGCAAGGTGTTGTCAAAAGCGCCGTCGGCGGGATCGAAAAAGCCGGGGACGATGTCCAAAACGCCATTGTCACTGGGATTCACCACGGTGAACTCCATGATGCCACCGATCACCGAGGTGCTGTCCGGCCCCGTGGAAAAGGTGAAGCCGTCGAACGAGGAAAGTTGTTTCGTCGAGCCGCCGATATCCATGATGTCCACACCTGGAAGCAGGCTGGAGAGCCCGGCGGGCGGAGTGTTATTGAAGCTATTCAGGCTGAGTTCCAGCTCGTCGAAGGTCACCGAAAAGCCGTAGGACGAGAGCCCTTCAGCCCCCACCTCCATGACCACGGCCACTTCAAAGACGTCACCATTGTTGGCTTCGCGGGTCGCTTGAATCCCATCCAAGGCCATGTTCATGTCGATGTGA
Organism: Verrucomicrobiales bacterium; assembly: GCA_965204485.1. Lineage (GTDB taxonomy): Bacteria > Verrucomicrobiota > Verrucomicrobiia > Verrucomicrobiales > DEV007 > JAACDM01. Next base: position 242,761 of record CBDBEZ010000137.1, on the reverse strand, counting down.
ACGGTGAGCGCTGCCGAAAGGTTGCTGAGGAGTGCGCCGATGCAAAGGGCAGAGGCCGCCAGACCGCGAATATGAGTTCCCACCAGCTATTCCGTAAGATAACACCAAGCTGCGGTCGGACCCCTTGCGGGTAGCGGTTTCGGAGCCTTTTCAGCCAGCTTTGGCGCCCAGAGCATTTTCGCATTCGCTTTTACCTCCAGTTCTCTCTTGATTTCTGATACCATATCGGGTATCAGATTGGCCATGCCTAGTCGCGCGTCACTTTCCGCTCGCGAACGCAGCCTCCGTAGCAAGCTCCATTCTCTACTCAATAGGGCCGACGGCTTTACCCACGGCTCGCTGATCGAAATGGTTCGCAAGTGCGGGAAGCCCACCTGCCGGTGTGCTTCTAACGATGATTTCAGGCATCGCTCTTCCTATCTTGGGCAATCCCGCGACGCTAAAAAATCCATGGTCTATCTTCCCAAGGATCTTGAGTCCCAAGTCCGGAAAGCTACTCAAAATTTCCAGCAAGCGCTCGCTCTGCTCGAGGAACTCAATTTCGAAGCCCGCTCGCGCCTGAGAAGACCAAACGCGAGCGCAAGGCGATCAAGAAGGCCTCTGGCAAAAGAGCGAAAAAAGCTCCCAAGAAAAAGACTCCGAGACGATCTTAACAAGACTTCTCAGATACGCTGACAAGATCTTCCAACTCCGCACTCACTGGCGGCAGGTGCAGGGTTGCCGCCCCCAACCACAAATCCCCACTCATGTTTTTCCTGCTGTGTTCTTTGCCATGTTCATCTGCCGCATCGGCAGCTTCAATGAACTTGAGCAACACCGCGGCAAACCTTGCTGGCGCCGTTGCTTGGGTGGACACGGCCTCCTCTCTGCAGATGAGCTAGTGTAGTCCGTCAAGCAGACTGTAGTTTATTCAGTTTGGCTCTACCGCGCTTGACTTTTTCGAGAATATCAGAGGCAGCCGCGGTCCAGATGAAGGGAGATGGGTTTTCGTTGTGAGCTTCGATATAGCCTACCAACGCCTGTTCGAGGTCAGCGACACTGGTGAACACGCCTCTCCGCACACACTTTTCAGTCAGGTCACGGAAGAACCGCTCTACCATGTTGAGCCACGATGCGCTCGTAGGTGTGAAGTGGATGTGGATGCGTGGTCGCCTTGAAATCCACGCGCGAACTTTCGCGTGTTTATGTGTAGCATAGTTGTCGCAAATAATATGGATCTCTTTGTCCGGCGGAACACTTCCCTCGATGAGCTTAAGGAATTTGAGCCACTCTTCGTGCCGATGTTTCTTCATGCATTTCCCGATGATTTTTCCCGTCGATGTCTCAAGAGCCGCAAATAACGAAGTTGTCCCGTTGCGCTTGTAGTCGTGGGTGAGAGTCTCACATCGACCCTTCTTTAGCGGAAGCCGGGCTGTGTCCTGTCGAGTGCCTGAATCTGACTCTTCTCGTCGCAACTGAAGATCACTGCGTGCTCTGGCGGCGCCAGGTATAACCCAACGATGTCCTCGAGCTTCTCTTCAAATAGCTTGTCGTTCGAAAGCTTAAACGTCCTCACCCGATGTGGCTTGATTCCGTTGCGTGCCCAGATCCGTCCTACCGTGGACTCACTGACCCCCATAGTTTCATAAATCGGGGCAAGAATCCCAAGAAAATAGTGGCAGGGGCCTTTGGGATAAGGTTAATTTAAAATCTACCAAAACACCAAACACTTCAACCCAAAAGCCACCTACAGTGAGAGTAGCACGACGTACGATTAATGCAAAGTCCAGAACGATTCCGGCGATCAAATTTGAAGATCAAGAACTGACCTCTTTCGGCGGTCTCGTTATCTTTCAGAAGCTCTTTCAGGAATTGGATCTGGAGGGGAAGCTTCAGCAGTGCTTTGATCCACTGGATCGGCGCATGTCCCGCTTCTACAAGTTCCACAAGGTTTTCATGTGTCTTATCGTGGTAACTGATTAGCGCATCTAACAAGCTCTTGACAGCTTCGATAATTAAGACAGCTTAACCATTGATGTCGTCCGATTCTCTTGAATCGCTCCCCACGAGAGAACTGATCCGGCTCGTCCGCGATCTACGGGAGCGGTTTGCTCAGTTGGAGGCGGAGAATCTCAAGCTTCGCGAGGAATTGGATGAGTTGAAGCGCAAGCAGAACAGATCGGCGGCTCCGTTCTCGAAGGGAAAACCCAAGGCCAACCCGAAAAGACCGGGACGCAAGCCGGGCCGAGGGTCCTTCCGGCGGCGGGAGGAACCGGAGATTGGGCCGGATGACAATGTTCGAAGCATGGAAACCCGATTGCCCAAGGGGCGGTCGTCAAATTGTCCTCGATGCGGAGGCAGGCTTGGAACTCGTCTGGAGACGGCAAGCACGGTCGATGTGCCGGAAAAGATTGCCCGAGACATATCGATCTGGAAAGTGGAAGTCGAAGAATGCAGTTGTGGCTACTGCGCGAGAGGAATTCACCGGGACTTGCCGCTCGACCAACACGGGGCCACCGCTCACCGTGTGGGTCCCAGGGTTCGGTCGTTTGGACTGGCTCTGCACTATCACTTCGGGGTGACTCTACGCAAAGTTCCTCCGATTGTTCGCGAGATTTGCGGCATTGATCTCAGCCAGAGCGCCCTGACACAAGACGCCCTGAAATTGGGAAACGGCGATGGAGCGATCAGCCAAGAGGCGGAGCGAATCAAAGCAGCCATCCAGCCATCCGATGACGTCAACACGGATGATACGGGATGGCGAACGGGGGGCAAGACGAGTTACCTGATGGGATTCGTGAGCCGCCAGGAGAATGCGGTGTATTTTCAGATTCGATCACGCCATCGAGCCGAAGAAATGGCCGAAGTCATCACGGCGGCCTGTGAGTGTGTGCTTGGAACCGATCGGTTCCGGAGCTACGACGCGGAGCGATTTTCGCAGATGGACATGCAAAAATGCATGAGCCATATTGTGAAGAATCTCTCTGAAGTTCTGGAGAAGAAGCGAGGGCGGGCACGAAGTTTCTGCGAGGGACTGAAGAATTCGCTCCGACAGTGTTTGAGGCTTTGGCAGCAGTACCACAACGGCGAGTCGACTTTAAACCAATACGAGGAAGAGAGCTTGAAAAAGATCTATGAACTCGATCATTACCTGCGGGACCGGACGCTCAAAGATTCCGACAACCAACGCATGCGCAATGAGCTTGGCCGGCACTTTGACCAAGGGAATTTAACGATGTTCCTGGAGGATCCAGAGGTAGAGCCGACCAACAACATCGCCGACCAACAACATCGCCGAGCGGATGCTCAGGCTGGCGATCGCCGCCCGCAAGGTGTCGCAATGTTCCAAGACGGAGCGGGGAGCCAATGCCTACGCGGCATTCGAGAGTGTGCTCTCGACTCTCTCGCTGCGAGGAGCGAGTTCCGTATTCAAGTCGCTTGCCAAAATCATCGCAGGCGAGCGTACCCTTGCATGAGATGCCTGTGGCGTTTGCTGGTTAGGAGCGCTAATCAGTTACATCAAACGCATCACGCTTGACTTGGACGGAAGCGTGCAGAGCACGAGTCGCCATGCGGAAGGGACGGCTGTGGGATTTAACAAGAAGAAAAAAGGAGAGCGCAGTTATTATCCACTGCTCGCGACGATCGCTCAAACCGGACAAATCTTCGATTTCCTTCATCGAAGTGGCAACGTCCATGACTCCAATGGCGCAGTGGAGTTCCTCCGTTCCTGCGTGGAGAAGATTCGCAAGGTGCTGCCTGATGTGCAGATCGAGTTGCGCGCCGACAGCGCGTTTTTCAGCGATCAGATGGTTTCAGAGGCAAAGACCCTTGGCCTGGAATATACGTTCTCGGTGCCTTTCGAGCGGCTTGTGGAACTCAAGGGCATCATTGAGAAGCGCCGTCGCTGGTCCCGAACCCGAGGCGGAGAGGGAAAAACTCATCACTTCGAAATCCGCTGGAAGCCAAAAAGTTGGGCGCGCAAAGCGCGCATTTTGTGCATTCGAACCATGAGGCGCACTCAGCGCAAAGGACCGCTCCAACTGGATTTTTTCGAACCAGTCGAGGAGAACTATGAATACGAGGCGATCATCACCAACAAGACAAACACGGCCGCTCATGTGGTGAAATTTCGTGAAGGGCGTGGCTCTCAGGAGAAGATTTTTGGCGAAGCCAAGAGTCAGGCCCAGATGGACTATATTCCGGCCAAGCGACGTGCCGCCAACGAAGCTTTCCTTTTGGCCAGTATCCTCACCCACAATCTCACACGCGAAATGCAGATGCGATCTGCGGAGCGGTCACGCAAATCGTCCCCCAAAAGGGCTGCGGAGTGGATCTTTGAAGGACTCGGCACGATTCGCCGCAAAATCATCCAGCGTGCCGAACGTCTGACTCGCCCTCAAGGTCGACTCACATTGACACTCGGAGGCAATCAGGCCGTCGAAGAAGAAATCGCCTACTACATGATGGCCTGACTGGCCATTTTATGAAACGCTGGGGTGACGCCAACTTCAGCGGCCATCAGCGATCGACTCCAGTGAGTACATCCTTTGGGCGTCTCCTCCAACGTCATCCGAATGATCTCACTTTCCGCCTCTTCAGCAGAATCTGTGGGTGCTCAGGCGGCGCGATTCACCTAGAATCCTGACCAGCAACAAGTTATATCCAATCTTAATGGGCATCAAAGTTGTGGCAACAAGCCAGCTGCCCATCCAAACCTCGGATTTGCGAGGACAACGCTTGCGCCGGGGCTGCCCCTGGTAGGGCTCAGCCCATGAAACAAGTAGTTTCAGCAGTTCTGGGGTCCAGGGGCAGCGGGACCCGGCGTCCAGCGTTCCCGGAGCAAATCCGGAATTTCACCCACAGATTCTGCTGAAGACCCCACTTTCCTTGCTCTTCGGCAAAGCTTTGATACGTCCAGGCCGGGTCTTGTCCTTCTCGATTCCCGCCAGCCCCATCTCTGCGAACCTCTTTCGCCAGCGGCCCACCTGTGGTTCGTCCAATCCAAGTTCTTCCGCGATCCGCTTATTGGTCATCCCCTCGCTGGCGAGAAGCACGATCTTGGAACGAACTCTCAATTTCGGAGAAACGTTGGACGCTTTGCTGAAACGCAGGAGCTTGTTTCGCGGGCTTGCTTCAAGGTTGATCGGCACAGCAGTTTTCATTTCCATTAAACTAACACTCTCCGACTTGAATGCAAGCTTAAAATGGATTATCTGTAGGGCGGACTACACTAGCCTACGTCTCCGAGCGCATCATTCCCGATGATCTGCGCGCCAGCCTGGGCCACATCTATTCGCGACTCAAGCGCAACAAAGTCCTCAAGCCCAGGCTCGGGTGGATGCTTACCGCTGTCGACGGGCATGAGATCAACTCAAGCTACAAACCTCACATCTGACTGATAAATCAGCTCAGTTTTCTTGCCCAAAGTGTTAGTTTATGTTGCGTTATATGCCGCCTGCCCTTAAGGTCTTGTGTGAAAAAAAACACAAAAAGACAGGCGGCAAATCCGGCAAAAAAACGCTTCTCGGAGCTATCAACCGATCTCTCAGGCCCTGAGCAACCCCAGAGTCTTTGCTGATACCGAACTCGGAAATGGTATTCGCGCTCATGGGATGGTCAACCTTTTTCGGGTCGTCTTCGGTAAGGAATGGCGCAAAAATAAAATGAACAATTTAAGGTTTCTCAACCTTATTTCTATGCTACTGTCAGTGCCATGCCTGACAGTTCCGTTGTCGAAAGCATTCGCCGGAAGTTCGATTCCCTGAGCCACCTCATGAGGTGTGGTAGATTTCTGGACCACCCGTTAAGCAACTCCCATACTCTGACCATGAAAACCAGAAAGAGATACACTGACGAATTCAAGGCGCAAGCAGTCCAACTCCTGGAAATCGGAAAGCCCGTATCCGACGTGGCTGCGGATCTCGGCATCAGCACCGATCTCCTATATCGCTGGAGACGTGAAGGGCCGAAGCCGACGCAGTTCGGCCGCGTAGGTCAACGAGCCGAAGGCGAGGAGGCCGAAGGCGAGGAGGCCGAAGGCGAGGAGGCCGAAGGCGAGGAGGCCGAAGGCGAGGAGGCCGAAGGCGAGGAGGCCGAAGGCGAGGAGGCCGAAGGCGAGGAGGCCGAAGGCGAGGAGGCCGAAGGCGAGGAGGCCGAAGGCGAGGAGGCCGAAGGCGAGGAGGCCGAAGGCGAGGAGGCCGAAGGCGAGGAGGCCGAAGGCGAGGAGGCCGAAGGCGAGGAGGCCGAAGGCGAGGAGGCCGAAGGCGAGGAGGCCGAAGGCGAGGAGGCCGAAGGCGAGGAGGCCGAAGGCGAGGAGGCCGAAGGCGAGGAGGCCGAAGGCGAGGAGGCCGAAGGCGAGGAGGCCGAAGGCGAGGAGGCCGAAGGCGAGGAGGCCGAAGGCGAGGAGGCCGAAGGCGAGGAGGCCGAAGGCGAGGAGGCCGAAGGCGAGGAGGCCGAAGGCGAGGAGGCCGAAGGCGAGGAGGCCGAAGGCGAGGAGGCCGAAGGCGAGGAGGCCGAAGGCGAGGAGGCCGAAGGCGAGGAGGCCGAAGGCGAGGAGGCCGAAGGCGAGGAGGCCGAAGGCGAGGAGGCCGAAGGCGAGGAGGCCGAAGGCGAGGAGGCCGAAGGCGAGGAGGCCGAAGGCGAGGAGGCCGAAGGCGAGGAGGCCGAAGCGGCCGAAGCGGCCGAACTGCGTCGGCTTCGACGCGAGCTCTCACAACTCAAGGTCGAGAACGACATTTTAAAAAAAGCCGCTCTCATCCTAGGGACCTCTCCCCAGCCGAAACCCGCGAAATGATTGGGTCGATACATCAGGTAACCGGGCATAGTGTCCGCCAAATCTGCGCCACCTTGAATTTGCCGCGAAGCAGCTACTATCATGCTGCAAAGCCGACACCGACTCAGCAAAGTGACCAGGAAATTGGTGATGTCATCGAGAAGATCTTCCGGGAACACCGCGGGCGCTATGGCCATCGCAGAATTTATCAGGAGCTTCGCGACATGGAGATCCAATGCTCATTAGATCGCGTGCGTAGACTCATGGCAGAGAGAGAGTTACGTGCAATTCAGCCCAGAAAATTCGTGCCCAAAACCAGCGATGGCCGGGCCGACAAGCCCTCGCAGAATCTGTTGGAAAACCAACCGAAACCTGAGAAGCCCAACCAAGTTTGGGCTGGCGATATCACGCACATACGCACTGCAGATGGCTGGCTCTACCTCGCTGTCGTAATCGACCTCTATTCGAGGCGAGTGGTCGGGTGGGCGCTCGCAGATCACATGCGAGCCGAGCTCGTGGTCCATGCACTGGAGATGGCCCTGGCTTCGACTCCTAAGAAGCCTGGCAGAATCTTTCACAGCGACCGAGGAAGTCAGTATGGAAGCCGCGATTTTCGCAAAGTGTTATCTCAAGCCGGGATGCTGCAAAGCATGTCAGCTAGAGGTAATCCCTATCACAACGCCTGGACCGAATCAATGATCGGCACTTTGAAGACGGAGATGATCCGAGGTGGCTGTTTCATCAACGAAGAAGACGCCCGGACCGAACTATTTGACTACATCGAATCGTACTACAATACCAAACGGAAACATTCCTCACTCGACTACCAAACACCTGCTCAATTCGAAGCAAATACTAACATCTAACTAAGCTAAATTTGGTCCATAAATCTCTTGCATCTCATCATGGACGAGCGGGCCCGGAGGTGTTGGGCGGCGGCGGAGGCCATGGAATTGGGTTGGGGCGGCGTATCCGCAGTTTCTCTTGCGACATCGATGTCGCGGACGACGATCACTGAGGGCATCAAGCAGTTACGGCGCGGCGACTACACGGCACCCCAAGCCGACGGACGCATCCGTCGGCTTGGGGGCGGGCGCAAGCCGGTGACCGAGACCGATCCGGAACTGCTTGGGGCTCTTGAGCGGCTAGTTGATCCTCTCAGTAGAGGCGACCCTCAATCCCCATTGCGCTGGACATTGAAGAGCACTCAGAGGCTTGCCAGGGAACTCACATCTCGGAACCACCCGGTCGGTGCGCGTACTGTTGCCGCGTTGCTGCGCAAGGCCGGCTATAGTCTGCTGGCAAATCGCAAGACCCGCGAAGGGGCACAGCACCCGGACCGCAACAGGCAGTTCGAATACATCAACGATCAGGTGCGTCGCTTCCAACATTGCGGCCAGCCAGCAATCTCAGTGGACACCAAGAAGAAGGAGTTGGTGGGCGATTTCAAGAACGCCGGGAGGCAGTGGAGGCCGAAAGACAACCCTGAGCAAGTCCGCGTGCATGACTTCAAGGACAAGGACCTGGGCAAGGCAATCCCCTACGGCGTTTACGATATGCTCAACAACCAGGGCTGGGTTAGCGTCGGAATCGACCATGATACGGCCCAATTCGCGACCCGCAGCATCCTGTTGTGGTGGACGGAAATGGGCTCTGCGCGGTTCCCCCACGCCCGTCGGCTGCTAATCACCGCCGATGGCGGTGGGAGCAACAGCCACCGCTCGCGGCTTTGGAAGCTTTCGCTCCAGGAGTTGGCGAACGAGACCGGGCTGAAGTTGGTCGTCTGCCACTTCCCGCCGGGGACAAGCAAGTGGAACAAGATCGAGCACCGTCTCTTCAGCTACATCACCCAGAACTGGCAAGGCGAGCCACTGGCAACCCTGCAGACGATCGTCGAGTTGATTGGAAGCACAACGACGAAGGGAGGCCTGAAGGTCAGGGCCAGGCTCGATACCAAAAGCTACGAGACGGGGATCAAAGTGACGGACGAGGAACTGGCCGCCGTAAAACTGGAAAGGCACGAAACACACGGCTCATGGAATTACACAATCAAACCCTCGACGTAAATGTTCACCTTATTTTTGCGCAGTTCCTAAGGCACGCCGCATCGATGGCGAATGCCCAAGGGCCATCCTCGCCGCCCTGCTGGTATGGCCCATCCTCAAACTCGAGAATTCCAGTATTCATGCTTTCTGTTCGGAGCTTGGCCAGTTCTTGAAGGGCCGCGTAGATGACTGCAAATACAGGGCGAACATTCTTTATCGTGTCATGCGCCGTGAGGACGTCAATTGGCGGACGATGGCCATCGAGCTTTGCAAGAGCATTTTCAACGCCAACTCCGTGGGTCCAGACGATCAGCGAGCGTTCGTCATCGACGACACAATCAAGGTGCGACGGGGCAAGAAGGTCGAGGACTCCTCTTTGCACTGGGACCACACGGAGAACCGCTATGTCACAGATCACCAAGTGGTGGAGCTTGGCATCGCCGGTGAAAAAGGATTCCTTCCGGTTGATCGGCAGATTTTCATGGGCGAAAAGGAAGCGGTGGGAAAAGCGCCTGAGAACGAATTCCGAGATAAGAGATGTGCCGCCGCGAGAGACATGGAGAGGGCAAAAAATGAATCGAAACACACGATGTTTCGAAGGATGCTCAAGTCGGCGCTGGATGTGGGATTTCGAGCGGCCTACGTGCTGGGCGGCGCTTGGTTCGGTTGCAAAGAGAACATTCGAGCCTCCCTGGATCTCGGCCTCGTCGCCATTTTCCAGATGAAGCGGGGCAACATGAATTACTGGTTGGCGAATCCGCAAACCAACCGGAAAGCAAAGAGCTATACCGCGCCTCAACTCTTCAACGAATACAAGCGTCAGCTCGAGGCATCGAGCTCCAAGGCGCGCTACCGGACTTATCACGTCAAGGTCTGGATCAACTTGGAGACAGAGGCCAAGCGAGCCCCAAAATGGCAGGAGGTGACACTCATCTTCAGCGCCCCGGTGAATCCCAGTTCTGGAGCCTGTCCAGAGAAAGCGTGGGTGGTGTTCCTGACCACGGACATCGAGGCCTCCGTGGAGAAGACGCTTTCAATATATGCCTTGAGATGGTCTGTGGAAGTCTACTTTAAAGAGGCGAAACAGAACTTTGGCCTGCTCGCCGAACAGAGTGGCGCCTATCAGTATGCCTATGCCTCGGTGCATCTGGCTGCGATGCGATACGCTCTGATTTTCGAGGCCATGCTTCGGAGTGGTCGCTCGAGCTACGGGGAGGTGCGGGACCGGCAAACTGGGCATCTTCGAGTGCTGTGCTTCGCGGGATTGCTTTGGCAATTGTTTCGCAGCCTCATCGAGGGCGCCCTGGACGCCCTAGCCGATACGTTTGGGAAAGAAACTCTCGACCGCATTCTCGAAGCCATCGACAGCGAAGTGGAAGATTTCCTGAATCGAGCCCTCGTAACTGATTAGCGCTCCTAACCAGCAAACGCCACAGGCATCTCATGCAAGGGTACGCTCGCCTGCGACGATTTTGGCAAGCGACTTGAATACGGAACTCGCTCCTCGCAGCGAGAGAGTCGAGAGCACACTCTCGAATGCCGCGTAGGCATCGGCTCCCCGCTCCATCTTGGAACATTGCGACACCTTGCGGGCGACGATCGCCGGCCTGAGCATCCGCTCGGTGATGTTGTTGGTCGGCTCTACCTCCGGATCCTCCAGGAACATCGTTAAATTCCCTTGGTCAAAGTGCCGGCCAAGCTCATTGCGCATGCGTTGGTTGTCGGGATCTTTGAGCGTCCGGTCCCGCAGGTAATGATCGAGTTCATAGATCTTTTTCAAGCTCTCTTCCTCGTATTGGTTTAAAGTCGACTCGCCGTTGTGGTACTGCTGCCAAAGCCTCAGACACTGTCGAAGCAAATTCTTCAGTCCCTCGCAGAAACTTCGTGCCCGCCCTCGCTTCTTCTCCAGAACTTCAGAGAGATTCTTCACAATATGGCTCATGCACTTTTGCATGTCCATCTGCGAAAATCGCTCCGCGTCGTAGCTCCGAAACCGATCGGTTCCAAGCACACACTCACAGGCCGCCGTGATGACTTCGGCCACTTCTTCGGCTCGGTGGCGTGATCGAATCTGAAAATACACCGCATTCTCCTGGCGGCTCACGAATCCCATCAAGCAACTCGTCTTGCCCCCCGTTCGCCATCCCGTATCATCCGTGTTAACGTCATCGGATTGCTGGATGGCTGCTTTGATTCGCTCCGCTTCTTGGCTGATCGCTCCATCGCCGTTTCCCAATTTCAGGGCGTCTTGTGTCAGGGCGCTCTGGCTGAGATCAATGCCGCAAATCTCGCGAACAATCGGAGGAACTTTGCGTAGAGTCACCCCGAAGTGATAGTGCAGAGCCAGTCCAAACGACCGAACCCTGGGACCCACACGGTGAGCGGTGGCCCCGTGTGGGTCGAGCGGCAAGTCCCGGTGAGTTCCTCTCGCGCAGTAGCCACAACTGCATTCTTCGACTTCCACTTTCCAGATCGATATGTCTCGGGCAATCTTTTCCGGCACATCGACCGTGCTTGCCGTCTCCAGACGAGTTCCAAGCCTGCCTCCGCATCGAGGACAATTTGACGACCGCCCCTTGGGCAATCGGGCTTCCATGCTTCGAACATTGTCATCCGGCCCAATCTCCGGTTCCTTCCGCCGCCGGAAGGACCCTTGGCCCGGCTTGCGTCCCGGTCTTTTCGGGTTGGCCTCGGGTTTTCCCTTCGAGAACGGAGCCGCCGATCTGTTCTGCTTGCGCTTCAACTCATCCAATTCTTTGCGCAGTCTTCGATCTTCCTCGCGAAGCTTGAGATTCTTCGCCTCCAACTGAGCAAACCGCTCCCGTAGATCGCGGACGAGCCGGATCAGTTCTCTCGTGGGGAGCGATTCAAGAGAATCGGACGACATCAATGGTTGAGATGTCTTAATTATCGAAGCTGTCAAGAGCTTGTTAGATGCGCTAATCAGTTACGATGTATGCATCGAGATCGGCGAACTCGGTCGTGAGGGCGGCTTCCGAGTTGAGCGTCGCGAAGGTATCGATGCCGGAGGGAACCGGTTTCCGCCTTTTGGAGGCTTTGACCTTCCTTTTCCGGGATTTCTTCGAGGATTGATCCTTGGCCATGAGGTGACAGTGAAAAGCGGAATTTGTGGGTCAGATCTTCACCCAGTCTTTCAGATGGGCATGCTCGAAGATCATTTCGTTTTGGATCTTGAGATCTTGTCCTATGCCGGCTTCCAGGGCCCGTTGATACATGGCGTGGGCGATTCCCACGTCGGCGTAGGCGAGGCCGACGGCATTGAAGTAGGTTCGTTCCCGTGCATCCGTGCGGCCGGGTTTTTTGCCCGCGAGGATCTCCACGAGGTTGGCGTGGATGTCTTCGTCGCGGAGTTCGCCATCCTGGAACATCCGGCTCAGGGTTTGGGTGCAATGTTTGACCGTATTCCAGTCGTCACAGACGATCTTGTCGCATTGTTTGGCCACGGCGTATTCGTCTTCCCAGCCGCCGACGTGGCTGTAGAAGGCGCCCTCCTTCATCCAGGCGGCTTTGAGGAGAGAGGCTTGGGCGCTGGTGGCGGTCACGATGATGTCCGCGTCGCCGATTGCGGCCTCGCCGTCTCCCTCGGCGCTGAAGACCTTCATGTCGGGAAGGATGGCGCTCATTTCCCTGACAAAGGCCTCTTCTTCCGACCGTTCCTTGGCCACAACGCGGCAGGTTTGCAGTGAGGGCACGGCGGTTTTCATGGCAATGAGGTGCATCTTGGCCTGTTCGCCGGCGCCGATGAAACCGATCGATTGAGAGTCGGGCCGGGCGAGATGTCTCGCAGCCAAGGCTCCCATGGCGCCGACCCGCATGTTCGAGCAGAGAGTTCCTTCCATGAAGGCAATGGGGAAGCCGTGCTCGATCTCCGAAAGGATGATGACGGCGGAGAGGTTCTGCACGCCATGCTTGCTCGGATTGGGCGGGAAAACGGAGACCCATTTGACGCCGCAGATCTTCTTGTCGATGAAGGTGGCGGGGAGGCAGTTGATGCGCTCCTGAGTCTCGTCGTTGAAGATCTGGACGATCTTTTCGGGGAAGAGGATTTTGCCTGCTTCAAAGGCGAGGAGAGATTCTTCGGCGGCCAGCATGGCCATGCGCATGTCGAGGCAGCCGGAGCCGAGAAGATCTTCTTGAGAGAAATACTGGCAGTGAATTTGATGGCGAGAGTTCATGGACGACGGATTGACATCGGCCGGACACTGCGGTGTCCCGGTCTATCCATCGGTAGGGGATTCTCATCCCTTTACTGCGCGGATCTTGCCAAGACCCGGTCTCTCATGGTGGCGGCGATCCCGTCGAAAGCGCGGCGGCCGATGGTTCCGAATCGGACCGGCCGAGGGAGTGGGAGCCTATCTATCAATGCTAATGATAGTCTTGCAAGGGGATGACCGTGAGGTCCTTTTCCCGGAGCGAGCGAATCGCGGCGAGGCTCGCGCGCGCTCCCCTGAGGGTCGTCATGATGGGAATCCGGCGTGCGGTGGCCGCGCTGCGGATTTTGATGGCGTCTTCGTGAGTCTCTCGCGTGTTGGGGGTATTGACGATCAACTGGATCTCTCCGTTCTTGATCATATCGAGCACGTTGGGGCGCCCCTCGTGCAGCTTGGGCAGGACGGTAAAGGGGATGTCCCCGAGGGCCCTGCCGGTTCCCGAGGTGGCGAAGATGCGGAAGCCGAGTTCGTGGAATGGTTGGGCGAGTTCGGCGATCTCGGGCTTTTGACGATCGGCGACGCTGATGAAGATGTTGCCGCTCACGGGGAGCGCCGCCGAGGCGGACATCTGGGACTTCGCGTAGGCCATGCCGAGATCGGCATCGATGCCCATGACTTCGCCGGTGGATTTCATCTCGGGGCCGAGAGCGATGTCCGAGCCGGGAAACTTGATGAAGGGGAACACGGCCTCCTTGACCGAGTAGTGCGCGGGGATCACTTCTTTGGTGAAACCGAGTTCTTTCAGGGTCTTGCCGGCCATGATTTTGGCGGCCAGTTTTGCCAGGGGAACCCCGGTGGCCTTGCTGACGAAGGGAACGGTGCGGGAAGCGCGCGGGTTGACCTCGATCACGTAGAGTTCCTCGTCCTTGACGGCGAACTGGATGTTCATCAATCCGCGAACGTCCAGCGCTTTGGCCAGAGCCTTGGCGGCCTGGGTGATTTCCGACTTCATGTTCTCGGAAAGGCTGTGGGCGGGGATGACGCAGGCGCTGTCTCCACTGTGGACTCCTGCCTGCTCGATGTGCTCCATGATGGCGCCAATGACTGCGGTCTCACCATCGCTGATGCAGTCCACGTCGACCTCGGTGGCTTCGTCGAGAAATCGGTCAACGAGGACCGGGCGCTCCTGGCTGGCTTCCACGGCCGATTCCATGTAGTGGGCGAGTTCGGCATCGTCGTAGACGATCATCATGGCGCGTCCACCGAGGACGAAGCTGGGCCGGACGAGCACGGGGTAGCCGAGACGCTTGGCGATTTCCAGCGCGCCTTCCTTGGAGGTCGCGGTCCCTGCCGGGGCTTGTTTCAGGCCCAGGTCATCCAGGAGGCTCGAAAAGAACTCGCGGTCCTCGGCCAACTCGATGCTCTTGGGGCTCGTCCCGATGATGGGCACGCCGGCGGCTTCCAGACCCTTGGCGAGGTTGAGGGGAGTCTGCCCTCCAAACTGCACGATGACGCCCCAGCAGTCCTCCTGTTCGTGGATGTTGAGGACATCCTCGTGGGTGAGGGGCTCAAAAAACAGCTTGTCGCTGGTGTCGTAGTCGGTCGAGACCGTCTCCGGATTGGAGTTCACCATGATGGTCTCGAAGCCGAGTTCCTTGAGAGCGAAAGCGGCGTGCACGCAGCAGTAATCGAATTCGATTCCTTGACCGATCCGATTGGGGCCGCCTCCCAGGATCATGATCTTCCGTTTCTCGCTCTGGCGGGTCTCGTTCTCGTCGCCGTAGGTCGAATAATAATAGGGCGTGTAGGCTTCGAACTCAGCGGCGCAGGTATCGACCAGCCGGTAGGTGGGGACGACGCCGGCCTCTTTCCGTTCCTTGCGAATGTCGTCTTCGTCCCGGCCGGTGAAATGGGCGATCTGGCGATCGGAAAAGCCCAGCTTTTTCGTGGAGCGGTAGGGGATGGCGTCCGGGGTGCCGGTGAGCCGCTGTCCCGCGTCCACGAGCGTCTTCAACTGGCGGAGAAACCAGGGATCGATCTTGGTGAGTTCGAAGACGTCCGCTTCCGAGAGTCCGCGGCGGAAGGCCTCCCCGATAAAGAAAATGCGCTCGGCGCAGGGCACACTCAGCTTGCGCTTGACGGCATCCAGGGAGAGCGCTTCGGCCGGGCCGCCTTTTCCATCGAAGCCGAATCCGGCGCGCCCGATTTCGAGCGAGCGGAGGGCCTTCTGCATGGATTCTTTGAAGGTCCGGCCGATGGCCATGGCCTCCCCGACGCTCTTCATCATGGTCGTGAGCGTAGCGTCGGCTTTGGGAAATCTCTCGAAGGTGAATCGTGGAACCTTGACCACGCAGTAATCGATGGTGGGCTCGAAGCTCGCTGGCGTCTCCCGGGTGATGTCGTTGGGAAGTTCGTCGAGGGTGCAGCCGACCGCGAGTTTGGCGGCGATCTTGGCGATGGGGAAGCCGGTGGCCTTGGACGCCAGGGCGGAGGAACGGGAGACCCTTGGATTCATCTCGATCACGATCATGCGGCCATCCACGGGGTTGATGGCGAATTGAATGTTCGAGCCGCCGGTCTCCACGCCGATCTCGCGAATGACGGCGAAGGAGGCGTCCCGCATCAACTGGTACTCCTTGTCCGTGAGTGTCTGGATGGGGGCCACCGTGATCGAGTCTCCGGTGTGGACGCCCATCGGGTCGAGGTTCTCGATGGAGCAGATGACGACGCAATTGTCCGCCCGGTCTCGCATGACCTCCATTTCAAATTCTTTCCAGCCTAACAAAGACTCCTCAATGAGCACCTCCGTGACGGGAGAGAGGTCGAGGCCGTGCCGCACGATTTGCTCGAATTCTTCGCGATTGTAAGCGATGCCGCCTCCGGTGCCGCCCAGGGTGTAGGCGGGACGGATGATGAGGGGAAAGCGGCCGATCTCTTCGGCGACGGTGAAGGCTTCTTCAAGCGTGTGCACGACGCCGGAAATCGGGACGTCGAGACCGATCTGGAGCATCGCTTCCTTGAAGAGAAGGCGGTCCTCTCCGCGTTCGATGGCCTCGGCTTTGGCGCCGATCAGTTTGACTCCGTGGGGTTCCAGCCGGTCACGGCGGACGAGTTCCATCGCCGTGTTGAGCGCGGTCTGGCCACCAAGGGTGGGCAGGAGTGCCTGGGGTTTTTCCTTGAGGATGATCTTCTCGACGATCTCGGGGGTGATGGGCTCGACGTAGGTGCGAGTGGCGAACTCCGGGTCGGTCATGATGGTGGCCGGGTTGGAGTTCACCAACACGACCTCATAGTCCTCTTCTTGAAGGGCCTTGCAGGCCTGAACTCCCGAATAATCGAACTCGCAGCCCTGCCCGATCACGATGGGACCGGCACCAATTAGCAGGATCTTTTCAATACTCTCGTCTTTCGGCATGACATGGGTCCGTCAGGGAGACGGAAATCGGCGCACCCTTCCATCGCGCCCTCTCCTTGTAAAGACGAACCGGGCCAATTCAGCGATTCCGTAAGACGGCGTCGGAAAGAGTCGTAATGGCCTGAATTGGTGGGTGTTGAGCGTGTTGAAGCTGGCGCTAGGAGGGCGAACAGTTTCGTGTGGCGGTTCTCGGGCGAATTTCGGAGGGCTCGAGCCGCGAAATGGATCCCCCTGTCGGCAATAGGCAACAGGGAGCCAGACCGCTCCGATGGCGGACGCGAACCCAAGGTTACCGAGAGCGCGGGGCGGGCGTTCCTCAGCCCGGAGCCGGTGGCGGCCACCATCGATCCTCTCGCATGGAGGCGGCGATTTGACGGGCAAAATAGATGGCCGTGTGTCCACGGCGTATCTCTGGCTTCAAGTTGCGCTTGTGGAAGCAGTGGAACACGGCGTGGGCCATGAACATGATCAGCCACAGAACGAGAATGGAATTGGGATGATGATGATAGCAATGACCGGAATGCCAGCGGGAGCAGAGTTCGTTAAAGCCTTCGTTTTCGACCTTCCAACGGTCGTGCCCGAAATGGAAGATGGTCTTGGCATCGGCCATTGAGCGGGGCATGGTCGTCGCCCACCACCAGTGGCTATCGATGGGAGTCTCGACCCAATCCCCAGCGACGCGCTCGCGACGGATGCCAGTCTCATGGGAATGAACAACGCGAAGAGGAGTGTGAATGGATTCAGTGCAGAAGCCCTCAGCCTCTTGTAAATGAACGTGCCGCGCGGGCTTGCCCGGTGCAGCCGGAGTCTCAAATGATTCTGGCTCTTGCTCCTCAAGGGGCAGGAGCGTGCGGGCTTCGGACAATAGCTCAGGCTGATTATCCTTGAGTACGGCAACAAGGTATTTGCCGTGGTCTTCAAGAAGATTGATCACGGAGGGACGCAGGTAGATCGCATCGGCAGTGAGCACGTCAAAGCAGCGTGGGTGGTCCTTAAGGACGCGAGTTATCAGCCGTATAGCCGCAGCGACTTCGTCGTCTCCAGGATCTCCGTCTTCACCAGGCTCAAGCATTTCCACCTCGTGAGTGGGAAGTTCTCAGACCGGTTTCTCTTTGCCTGGCGTGTCTGTCTGACTGCGTAATAGAGCGATCTTCGCCTTGGATAGTTCAATGCTCAGATCGATCAGTTCGGTGGTCAGTTTCTTGAATTTCTTGAATTTCTTGTACTCCTCTGTTTCTTTTCGTAGTCCCTTCACGTGGTCCGGCCAGACGTGTTCAGTCCGGCTCCTCATCTTATGCGTGTAGCTCAGTTGGTAATACACGCCGCGCTGGCGTTGTCGATCTCGGTATTGCTTGCTGATGCTCCCAGGCCGCATTGGCCCGATTGCAGCTAACTTTGCCGCAAGTTTCTGGACTCTTTTTTCAGTAATCTGATCTTTTTCATGGTCATTACCTTATATATGCGAATGTCTAGGAAAATCAAATCATTTGTTATGGATCTCTGGATTTCTTGGTGGAATATCGTCTGTCTTCTGCGACCCGCTTTCTCGAGAGCCCGCACCTTTCTCTGGTTTCTGCTCGTCTTGGCCGCTTTCTCCGTGCGCAATGACCTCCTCGGGGTTTCCAGTTTCGTCCGCGCTCTCGGTTTGTCAGAACACTTCTATGAGCACTTACTCCATTTCTTCCACAGCAATGCCGTGAAGACGGACCGGCTTGCAGAACTTTGGTTCGCCATCGTGATCAAGCACTTCCCTGTCTACAAGATCGGTTGTCGCCCCGTCCTGGTTCTCGACGGCATCAAGAAGTCCAAGGAGGGCCGCAAGATGCCTGCGGTGAAGTATCTGCATCAACAGTCCGAGTCCAATTCCAAGCCTCACTTCATCATGAGCCATTCCTTTCAGGCCTTCGGCGTGCTCTGTCAGGTTGGCGGATACTTCTTCTGCGTTCCGGTCTGTGCACGCATTCACGAAGGTATCGTCACTTCAAACCGCGACAGGAGAACCTTGATCGACAAGGCCAACGAGATGCTCGCATCCGTCTGTAGAGGTCAGGAGTTCGTCTTGCTGGCCGATGCCTACTACGCCAACGGAAAGGTGATCCGGAGCACCAAGGGGCGTTCCGGTGTGCTGGTCACGAGGGTTCGACGCACGACAACCGGCTTTCGGCCTGCGGCAGTGCCACGCAAACGCAAACGCGGACGACCGAAAAAGTATGGCGCTGCGGTGAAGCTCCAGAATGTCTTTGGAACGGGCGGCTTCAGTTCCGTTCCCAGTCCCGTATATGGGGAGAGAAACATCTCTGTCCGGTTCAAGTCGGTGGATCTGTTGTGGAAGCCCGCCGGGGCGATGGTCCGCTTCATTCTCGTCGATCATCCCACGAGAGGGCGGATCATCCTCTTGTCTACCGACCTCACCATGGAAGCTCAGGAGATCATCTTGCTCTACAGTTTGCGTTTCAAGATCGAAGTCGCTTTCAAGCAAGCGGTGCATTCGGTCGGCTCATTCGGATACCATTTCTGGATGGCCGCTATGCGACCGCTCAAGCGTCGCAATGGTAACCAATACCTCCACCGGACTACCGAGAAATATCGCAGACAGGTGCAGAGAAAGATGCACGCATATCATGTGTTTGTGCAGACCGGCATGATCGCTCAGGGCATGTTACAGTACCTTGCCATGACATGTGACGGTCTGGTCTGGAAGCACTTTGGAACCTGGATCCGAACCATCCGCCCAGACGTGCTGCCTTCGGAAATGATTGTCTCAGCCGCCTTGAAAAACACACTGCCTGGATTTTTGCACCACGGCGGAAAAGGTTCAGCGTTCCGAAAATTCATCCTTGATAGAATAGACTTCACTCGCTCCGAAGGTTCACGCTTCGCCGCATGATGATCCAGTTACAGAACTTCTCACTCACGAGATTTCCACGTCGAGAAGCAATTGAAAATCCTCACAGATAATCTGAAACGCGACCAAGCGGTGGTAGAACTGTGTTTTGACCTCGTCTCCGACGGCGATCCGGCGTTGGAGACACTTTGGACAACAACGTTTGTAGCTACAGTGAGTTTCGTGACCATCGACGGCGGCAAGCATCCAACCGCGCTGTGGGGCAAGGATTTTGTTGCGTTTGAGGCAGAAGTAAATGTGTCCGAGACACCCTCGCACACTGTCAGGCTCGATGCGCTCGGAGACATACGCCAGTTCGTCGGCGCTGGGCAAACGGTGATTACCGAGCCAACGGGTCCAGCTGCTCTTGTTCCGGTGTTGCTCGAGTTCGTTGAAGCTTGGTAACCGGCAGCAGAACATGGCGAAGAATGCTGCCGGGAAAACTCGAGTGGGAATCTGTGGTCTGGGACGAGAGTCACGCACCCGCAGCCTCCACTGTTGGCGGAGGCTGAAAATCTTGTCCGCGTAAGTTAGTAGTCGCGTGAGAATGGTCGCTTCTTTTTTGGTGGAGAATTGCGCCCGGACTTGGCTTTGCCGGCTGATTTCTTACCGGTCTTGCCCTTCTTCTTGGCGGAGCTACTCGCCGCTCTGGCCTTGGTTTTTGCCTCCTCGAGTCGGAGGCGCCCCTGCTCGTCGAGGGCTTCCAGCAGAGCATTCGCCTTCTGGAAATCATCGATCCAGCGTCTCGCCTGAGCTTCCAACGGTCTGGGGACGTGCAGCATGGTGGTCTTGCCCTTGCGAGTCTGACCGATGGCCAAGGAGCGATGGCGCAAGGAGTCGTCGGAAGCGCAACGGCAAGTGGGCTTGCCGCATTTACGAGAGAGTTCGATGGGCGAGCCGTGAAGGAAGCCTTCGGCCTGGTCGAGGAGCTGGCGGAGGCGGCTGCGAATCTGGCGTTCGGTGGGGGGCAGGGAGTTTCTGCTTGGCATGAAGGTCGGCTCGTTCGGCGCACTGTAATATAAGACCATTACAGAAACAAGCTTAAAAAAGATGAAATAACGAATGCGAATTTGCCATGGGGTCAAAAATGGGCGCCGCCGATCCGAATTACCCAAAAATACAGGGCTTGAGCCGCCTCAGCCGCCTATCTTACGGAATCGCTGCGATTCCGGCGATCAAATTTGAAGATCAAGAACTGATCTCTTTCGGCGGTCTCGTTATCGTAACTGATTAGCGCTCCTAACCAGCAAACGCCACAGGCATCTCATGCAAGGGTACGCTCGCCTGCGATGATTTTGGCAAGCGACTTGAATACGGAACTCGCTCCTCGCAGCGAGAGAGTCGAGAGCACACTCTTGAATGCCGCGTAGGCATTGGCTCCCCGCTCCGTCTTGGAACATTGCGACACCTTGCGGGCGACGATCGCCGGCCTGAGCATCCGCTCGGCGATGTTGTTGGTCGGCTCTACCTCTGGATCCTCCAGGAACATCGTTAAATTCCCTTGGTCAAAGTGCCGGCCAAGCTCATTGCGCATGCGTTGGTTGTCGGAATCTTTGAGCGTCCGGTCCCGCAGGTAATGATCGAGTTCATAGATCTTTTTCAAGCTCTCTTCCTCGTATTGGTTTAAAGTCGACTCGCCGTTGTGGTACTGCTGCCAAAGCCTCAGACACTGTCGGAGCGAATTCTTCAGTCCCTCGCAGAAACTTCGTGCCCGCCCTCGCTTCTTCTCCAGAACTTCAGAGAGATTCTTCACAATATGGCTCATGCACTTTTGCATGTCCATCTGCGAAAATCGCTCCGCGTCGTAGCTCCGGAACCGATCGGTTCCAAGCACACACTCACAGGCCGCCGTAATGACTTCGGCCACTTCTTCGGCTCGGTGGCGTGATCGAATCTGAAAATACACCGCATTCTCCTGGCGGCTCACGAATCCCATCAGGTAACTCGTCTTGCCCCCCGTTCGCCATCCCGTATCATCCGTGTTGACGTCATCGGATTGCTGGATTGCTGGATGGCCGCTTTGATTCGCTCTGCCTCTTGGCTGATCGCTCCATCGCCGTTTCCCAATTTCAGGGCGTCTTGTGTCAGGGCGCTCTGGCTGAGATCAATGCCGCAAATCTCGCGAACAATCGGAGGAACTTTGCGTAGAGTCACCCCGAAGTGATAGTGCAGAGCCAGTCCAAACGACCGAACCCTGGGACCCACACGGTGAGCGGTGGCCCCGTGTGGGTCGAGCGGCAAGTCCCGGTGAGTTCCTCGCGCGCAGTAGCCACAACTGCATTCTTCGACTTCCACTTTCCAGATCGATATGTCTCGGGCAATCTTTTCCGGCACATCGACCGTGCTTGCCGTCTCCAGACGAGTTCCAAGCCTGCCTCTGCATCGAGGACAATTTGACGACCGCCTCTTGGGCAATCGGGCTTCCATGCTTCGAACATTGTCATCCGGCCCAATCTCCGGTTCCTCCCGCCGCCGGAAGGACCCTCGGCCCGGCTTGCGTCCCGGTCTTTTCGGGTTGGCCTCGGGTTTTCCCTTCGAGAACGGAGCCGCCGATCTGTTCTGCTTGCGCTTCAACTCATCCAATTCTTTGCGCAGTCTTCGATTTTCCTCGCGAAGCTTCAGATTCTTCGCCTCCAACTGAGCAAACCGCTCCCGTAGATCGCGGACGAGCCGGATCAGTTCTCTCGTGGGGAGCGATTCAAGAGAATCGGACGACATCAATGGTTGAGATGCCTTAACTATCGAAGCTGTCAAGAGCTTGTTAGGAACTGCGCAAAAATAAGGTGAACATTTACTTCGAGGGTTTGATTGTGTAATTCCATGAGCCGTGTGTTTCGTGCCTTTCCAGTTTTACGGCGGCCAGTTCCTCGTCCGTCACTTTGATCCCCGTCTCGTAGCTTTTGGTATCGAGCCTGGCCCTGACCTTCAGGCCTCCCTTCGTCGTTGTGCTTCCAATCAACTCGACGATCGTCTGCAGGGTTGCCAGTGGCTCGCCTTGCCAGTTCTGGGTGATGTAGCTGAAGAGACGGTGCTCGATCTTGTTCCACTTGCTTGTCCCCGGCGGGAAGTGGCAGACGACCAACTTCAGCCCGGTCTCGTTCGCCAACTCCTGGAGCGAAAGCTTCCAAAGCCGCGAGCGGTGGCTGTTGCTCCCACCGCCATCGGCGGTGATTAGCAGCCGACGGGCGTGGGGGAACCGCGCAGAGCCCATTTCCGTCCACCACAACAGGATGCTGCGGGTCGCGAATTGGGCCGTATCATGGTCGATTCCGACGCTAACCCAGCCCTGGTTGTTGAGCATATCGTAAACGCCGTAGGGGATTGCCTTGCCCAGGTCCTTGTCCTTGAAGTCATGCACGCGGACTTGCTCAGGGTTGTCTTTCGGCCTCCACTGCCTCCCGGCGTTCTTGAAATCGCCCACCAACTCCTTCTTCTTGGTGTCCACTGAGATTGCTGGCTGGCCGCAATGTTGGAAGCGACGCACCTGATCGTTGATGTATTCGAACTGCCTGTTGCGGTCCGGGTGCTGTGCCCCTTCGCGGGTCTTGCGATTTGCCAGCAGACTATAGCCGGCCTTGCGCAGCAACGCGGCAACAGTACGCGCACCGACCGGGTGGTTCTGAGATGTGAGTTCCCTGGCAAGCCTCTGAGTGCTCTTCAATGTCCAGCGCAATGGGGATTGAGGGTCGCCTCTACTGAGAGGATCAACTAGCCGCTCAAGAGCCCCAAGCAGTTCCGGATCGGTCTCGGTCACCGGCTTGCGCCCGCCCCCAAGCCGACGGATGCGTCCGTCGGCTTGGGGTGCCGTGTAGTCGCCGCGCCGTAACTGCTTGATGCCCTCAGTGATCGTCGTCCGCGACATCGATGTCGCAAGAGAAACTGCGGATACGCCGCCCCAACCCAATTCCATGGCCGCCGCCGCCGCCCAACACCTCCGGGCCCGCTCGTCCATGAGGTGGCTCAGGGAATCGAACTTCCGGCGAATGCTTTCGACAACGGAACTGTCAGGCATGGCACTGACAGTAGCATAGAAATAAGGTTGAGAAACCTTAAATTGTTCATTTTATTTTTGCGCTATTCCTAAGGGATGTCGAGCCCAATGTCCCGATCATTCGATCGCGGGTCACCGCACGCCATCCTTCGCCACTCATCGACTGCGTTGGGCTTCCGCGCTTGGCCTCATCAACCCTTTTCCAGTGAATGGTGGAGATCGCTCAACTCACCGACCCAGCCAATCCGGCCCGCTTCAAGACACTCAAGGTGATCGCCAGGCCAGCGCTCTGCTTGCCGAGGCCTCCCGGACATATCGGCCTTTGGTTTCTACCCTTCCGTGAGCGGAAAGCCCGATGGCTCCAAGCCTGGCAAAGCGCCCATCCTTCCCGCAGACTCACCCTTCGTCGAAAAGCGGCAACTGATCGGCACGAGGTTGTTCGCGGCGTGGCAGAAACCGCACACCCGCCCCGAGCAGCCGTACACCTCGCGTTTCCGCTCGACGCCAACCTTGCTCCAGCAAGGCCAGGTAAAGTTCCCAATCGGGCACGCTCGTCCGACGTTCCACCGTCGTCCGGCGGAAATCATCAAATCGCAGTTTCACGAAAGCACTCCGAAGAAGGCGATCGGAGTGTCCAGAGGCGAGATCCTCACACAGTTCCCGCCACAAAGCTTCGAGGGCCTCCATGCCCTGATCAATCGTCACGAGGTCCTCGGTAAAAGTCCGCTCGTTGCTCACTGACTTACGCTCCCTGGATGGCTGCACCTCCCGTGGGTCGCGGCCGCGGCATTGATGAAACAACTCGATTCCGAACTTCCCCAGAATTCCGTGCAACTCGGTTAGGCCACAGCGTTGCAGGTCGCCACAGGTTTGAATCCCTCGCTTCGACAACAGTTCCGCGGTCTTCTTCCCAACGCCCCAAAGGCGCCTAACGGGAAGAGGGAACATGAAGGCATCCACGGCATCCGGAGTGATTTCGAATTGGCCGTCGGGCTTATCCCAGTCGCTCGCGATCTTGGCCAGCAACTTATTGGGCGCCACGCCCGCCGAAGCCGTGAGGTCCGTCACCTCGCGGATCTCGTCGCGAATCTCCTTCGCCACGGCGAACCCCGAGGAGCGCCAGTGAGAGATGTCCAGGTAGGCTTCGTCCAGCGAGAGGGGCTCCACCAAGGGCGTGAATCGCCGGAAGATTTCCCGGATCCGCCGCGACTCCGCCCGGTAAACGTCGAAGCGCACTGGCAGAACCACGAGGTCCGGACAGCGCCTCAGCGCTTGAAAGGTCGGCATGGCCGAGTGACAGCCGTAGCGGCGAGCCTCGTAGTTACAGGTCGTCAAGACGCCCTTTCGCGACGAGCTTCCTCCCACCGCCACTGGACGACCCCGGAGTTCCGGCGCATCACGCACTTCGATCGCGGCATAAAAACAGTCCATGTCGACGTGAAGGATCTTTCGTGGCCTCTCGCCGGCTTCATTCCCCGCCTTCATGCCAGTGACTCAAGACCTTCCCCAAGGAGGCGTTCCTGAAGGCTTGCCATGCGCTCAAAGTCATCCGGGCTCTTGTCTTCGTAGCCCGCCAAATGCAAGAGCCCGTGAACCACATACAGGGCGACTTCGTCCCTCACGGAACGTTCATAATCGACCGCCTGGCGCTGCGCCGTCTCCACGCTGATGAGAATCTCGCCATGATGAAAGGTGATCACGTCGGTGGGCTCGGCAAGGCCCATGAAGTCCCGATGAACTCTCGTGATGGCCTCGTCGTCCACCAGGGTCACCTCGATTGTCGGCAACCCGGTGGCCAGCACACTCGGCTGGCGGGACAAGTTCAGCGCTCGCTCCAGAGCATCGGCAGTCCAGGCGCGCAGCCAGGCCAGGTCGAGTCCGTGGCTCCCTTCGGATTGATCCGACACCAGGATCTCTGGCGACGTGGCCATCGTTAGGCAGCGTCAATGACGCGTAAACGCTTGGTCGCGGAAGGATCGCTCTTGACCTGGGTATCCTCATCCCGCTGGGCGGCCTTCGGGTAGGCGATCCTGGTGTGAAGCATGCTGATCAAGGTCTTGGTGAAGCTTTCCTTGATCATTGCCAGTTCACGCATCGTCAGATCACAATCATCCAATTGACCGTCCTTCAAACGCATGGTAACGATCTCCTCGACGAGGTTTTCGATCCTGGAATGAGTTGGCTTTTCCAGGCTGCGCGAAGCGCTCTCCACCGAATCCGCCAGGCTAACGATCCCGCTCTCCTTGGACTGTGGAATGGGGCCCGGGTAACGAAAATCCTCTTCGTTCACCTCGGGAAGATCTTCCTCGTGCGCTTTTCCTTCCTCGACCAGGCGGCGCACCTCCTCCTGCTTGTCGAGAGCCCGCCGGTAAAAACAATAGACCAGAGACGTGCCGTGATGTTCCTGAATCACGTCGAGAATGGGCGCCTTCAGCTTGTGCTTGAGCCCGAGATCGATCCCTTCCTTGACGTGGGAGAGAATGACCAAAACGCTCATGCTCGGCGAAAGGTCGTTGTGCGGATTGTTGTTAGGATCGATGTTCTCGATGAAGTAGGAGGGCTTCACCAGTTTTCCGATGTCGTGAAAGTAACTGCAGACCTGGCACTGAATCGCGTTGGCGCCGATTTTCTCGGCGGCGCTCTCCGCCAATCGCGCGACTACCAAGCTGTGATGATAGGTCCCAGGCGCTTCGATGGTCATCCGCTTGAGAAGTTTGTGATTGAGGTCGGCCAACTCCAGCCAGGTGATATTGGTTGTGATCCCGAACAGGCCCTCCAGCAGGGGCAAAAACCCACCCACCATGCCCGCGGAAATGACGCCGACCAGCAACACGGTGAGCACCTGCACCCCGAGGACCTGCGGGTCGACCGCCACCGGCCCAGCGGTCAGGGAGATGTGCCCTAACAACAGCGCTAACACGAGCGATGTCAGGCCGACATAACAGCCCGCCCGCATCAGACGAACTCGCTTTCTGAGATCGTGCGTTGCGTAGGCTCCCACCATACCTGCTAACAAACTTCCCAATAAAAAATCATAGACAATGGTCTGATCGACAATGAGGCAGCCAAAGATCGCGGCAAAGGTGGTGCCAAAAAGAGCCTGGCGCCGGCCAAGCAAGATCGAGAGAGCCATGGGCGTGATGGCGAAGGGAAGCAGAAGAAAGAAAAACTGCCGGCCCAATTCCGGGCTCTGGCTCAAGGCGGGCATCAAGTGAACCAAGAAATCGCACAAACGGACCAAAGCCATCTGAATCAACACCGCGCCAAACATCAAGAGCGCCCTACCATTGTGCGCGAAACTGATCGGATGATTGGCAAAAAACTGAACGAAGGCCGCCACGAATACCAAGCCGCCAATTGCCGAAGCTTTGAGCGGGTCCTGTCCGAATACCCGATCGACGTCCGTCGAATAAATCAGCCCGATCAGCCCCAGATAAAACCCGAGAAAAATAAAGGCCTTGATGAGCGAACTTTGCTCCAATGCCTGACGGATCTCACTTTCGCCCTGTTTACGCCGCCGTCGACTGGTGGCCAGGCCTCTCCGCTTCAATTGAAGACGCTTCAACGATCGTAACATAAGCAGGAATGAAGGAACGCGGTTTGCGGGCGTGAGCCCTAGCACGCAATGGACCAGAGGCAACGAATTCTTGAGGCTGGTCCGCCAGCCACCTCGTGATCGATTCGGAAAAACGTCGCAGAGGCAGTGTGAGTCGGACGTGCATTCATGCTCATCGAGGCGATGAAAAGAAGGTGTCAGCCAACCTAGTTTATCGGCGGGCTTTGCCAAGTCATTTTGGTTCGGACTGCGACGGAAACCTTGATCTTCTCCACTTCCAAACAATTTCTGACGGCGGGGTCCCGTTTTTCTCCGAGGCGGGGATTCACCATTGATTCCCCGGCCGGCCCCGGTCCACCATCGGCGCCATGCACCCTGCGGACTCCGAAGCCCCGAATCGTCTCCCGACGCTCTTTCTCCTCTTGCCCCTCCTCGTCGCCTTTCTTCTCTTGCCCGATCGACCCGCCAATGCGGACGTTAGGCTGCCCG
This sequence comes from Verrucomicrobiales bacterium, assembly GCA_965204485.1. GTDB lineage: Bacteria > Verrucomicrobiota > Verrucomicrobiia > Verrucomicrobiales > DEV007 > JAACDM01. The sequence continues at coordinate 215,455 of CBDBEZ010000137.1, read as the reverse complement.
CCGTCATTGGGGATCACATGGTGCTGCAGCGCGACAGGCCGCTCCCCATCTGGGGCTGGGCTGAGCCTGGAGAGGACATCGTCGTCGACCTGGCCGGTCAACGGCACCGGGCAAAAGCGGACGGTGACGGCGCCTGGCGGGTCACGCTTGATCCCCTATCATTGACAACAAAAGCGCTCACCATGCGCGTGACAGGAGCCAACAAGATCGAGCTGCGCGACATCCTGGTCGGGGAAGTCTGGCTCTGTTCAGGACAGTCCAATATGCAATGGCCGGTTTCCGCGTCCAAGGACGCCGATCTGGAGGCATCCTCGGCCCACTACCCACGCATCCGCTTCCTCACCGTCGATACTCCGGGCACCCAGAAATCCAATCACGACTTTGATGGCCAATGGGAATCCTGTACCCCCGAAAAGGCGCGGGATTTTTCCGCGGTGGGATACTTTTTCGGACGCGAGCTCCAACAACAGTTAGGCGTTCCCGTCGGGCTCATCGACAACGCCTGGGGAGGCTCGTCCTGCGAGGCCTGGGTTCGTCGCGACTTGCTCGAGGGGAAGCCACTCTACGAGGCGCTTCTGGAGAGATGGGCCGAGACGGAACGAACCTTCGACTACGAGGCCGCCCTCAAGACTTACGAGACCGAACTCGAGCAATGGGAGAAACAAGCCGCCGAGGCAAGGGAGACGGGACGGCGCCCTCGCCGGCCGCAGAATGTGTTAGCGAATCAACACCGGCCGGCCAATCTCTATCACGGTCGTCTCAAGCCCGTGATGCCCTTCGGTATCCGCGGATGCATCTGGTACCAGGGTGAATCCAACGCCTCACGAGCCTATCAGTATCGCGATCTTTTTCCTCTCATGATCCACAACTGGCGAACCGACTGGGGCCAGGGCGATTTTCCTTTCTACTGGGTGCAGTTGGCCGATTTCAAAGACGAAGTCGCCCAGCCGGGTGAGAGCAGCTGGGCCGAGTTGCGCGAAGCCCAAACGATGACGCTGGACAAGCTGCCCCGTACCGGCCAAGCCGTGATCATCGATCTCGGGGAGGCATCCGATATTCACCCTCGAAACAAGCAAGATGTGGCCAGGAGGCTGGCGCGCCTGGCACTCTCGCAGGAATACGGAGTCGACCTGGCCTCCCAAAGCCCTCGCTTCGCCCTCGCCGAAGCCAAGGGTTCTAAGATGCTCGTCACTTTCAGAGATTTCCAGGGGAGACTTCGGACCGTCGATGCCCGCGAGCTGGAAGGCTTCGCGGTGGCGGGCGAGGACCGCCAGTGGCACCACGCCCAGGCGCGTATCACGGGTCGGAATCAGGTCGAAGTGTGGTCCGGAAAGGTATCGGCGCCGGTCGCCGTCCGTTATGGCTGGGCCGACAACTCCATCTGCAATCTCTACACCGATGACCTTCTTCCCGTCACGCCGTTCCGCTCGGACAACTGGCCCGGCGTGACCCAAGACGCCCGTTGAAGGGAGCGTCGGCGAGCGATTCCGCTCGAAATCGGAGAATGGCGCGACAAGGATGAGTCATGGCGATGAATCCCAACGAGGCCCTGGAACGACTCCGCGAGGGTAACCGTCAGTTCGTCGACGGTTCCAAGCTGCCGGAATTCTGTACCACCGCCGACCGGCGAGACGCTCTCGTGGCGGGTCAGGCGCCCTTCGCCATCATCCTTGGCTGTTCGGACTCCCGAGTTCCCGCCGAGTTCGTTTTCAATCAAGGGCTCGGCGATCTCTTCGTCATCCGTGTCGCCGGCAACATCGTGTCGCCCTCACAGATCGGCAGCGTCGAATTTGCCGCCGAGCAATTCGGGACCTCGCTGGTGATTGTCCTGGGCCATACCCAATGCGGGGCCATTCAAGCCACGCTCGACAGTCTGATGGGTCCCCGCGATGCCGGTTCTCCCCATTTGGAGTCCATCGTCGATCGCATCCGGCCGGCGGTGGAACCCTTGCTCCCTGGCGAGGGAAAAATTTCCGATACGCTGATGGAGCGAGCGGTCCGCGCCAACATCGCCGCCTCCGTCGTTCAGCTTCGAACCGGCTCGGTCATCTTGCGTGAGCGGGTGGCCAAGAAACGTTTGGTGGTGACCGGCGCCGAGTACTCGCTCGAAACCGGAGAAGTGCGCTTCCTCGACGAGGTCTCAGACGCGTTGAAAATCAATCCTTCCTAACGACTACCCGGAAGCATCCGGCGATGCCAGGCTCCACGCCTTCAGGAACCTGTTTTGTCGTAGGCCAGGCTCGCACCCACAAGGTCACTAAGCGCCATGCCGATCGACTTGAACAGGGTGATGTCCTCGGCGCTCTCTCGAAGCGAGACCCCGCCGACGCACATCTCTGTCAGCTCCCCGGCAAGATCTCCCTCTTGGAAGACGCCCTCGGCGATCGGAACGAGGATCTCGCCGGCTTCCCGAAAACAGTTGTCGCGGCTATCGGCATAAACCTTGGATTTGCGCACCAAGGCCGTGTCGCACTCCCGTTTGGTGGCGTGATGGTTGCCGATGAAATCACAATGCGTGCCCGGCCGGACCCAATCGCCATGGACCAGGGGCTCGTGCGAGCCGGTGGCGCTGACGATCACGTCGGCCTGTCCACAGGCGGTCTCCACGTCTTCGGCCACCTTGAAACTCACCTCCGGAAACATCGCCGCCATGTCCGCCACCACGCTTCCCGCCTTGGCCGCGTCCCGGCCCCAGACCAGGACCGTCTGGAGCGGCCGCGCGCTCAGATTGGCCCGAATGAGATATCGGGCGAGGTTCCCGGTCCCTAACAGCAAGAGGGTCTGAGCGTCCTCCCGGGCCAGGAGACGCGTCGCCAGACCGGAGATTCCCGCGGTGCGCCAGAAAGTGACGCTGGTGCCGTCGACCAGGGCCAGGGGCTCGCCGTGGGCCCGATCGAAAAGGAGGATCTTGGAGTGGAGCGTCTTGTGGGGAGGCGGATTGGAGGGGAAATAGGTGAAGACTTTCACGCCGATCATCCGGCCGTTCCACGACGGCAGGAGGGCGACCGCGTCGTGATTGTCCTCGCGATCATCTAACAACAAGACCTGCCGCGGCGGCATGGTGAACTCTTGGGAATAAGCGTCTTGGAGAGCATCGATGAGCGCGGGATAACTCAGGGCGGCGTGTACGTCTTCGGCGGAGATGGTCTTCATGACTCGAACCCACCGCATCGACTCCCTGACCGTCAACCCTGAAATTCCATCAGAATCAGGGGGAATCAAAGTCACTGCATCGCGTGACGATTTGGTTGATAATTGGTTGTCAAGCCCTCGAGAGATGTTACTAAACCAGAATTACTTGTTTTCTTGGAACCATCGGGTTTCATCATGACCATTGCCACAGAAGATGCCCCCGTTCAGGGTTCGGAGGATGGCTCCGAGCTTTCCTCCCAGCCATTAGAGAATCTTCAAGATGCCGTGATTCGCTTCGCTGGGAATTCCCAGGACGGCATCCAAACCATTGGAGGATTCCTCGCAAGGCTCGCTGGCCGGAGCGCCCGTGAGGTCATGACCTACATGACCATCCCGTCGACGATCTCGGGGGGGCCTTCCATTTTCCAGGTCCACCTCGGATCGGGTGAAGTCCTGTCGGCCGGTGACGACACGGATTTTCTGGTCGCCTTTTATCAGCACAGTTACGACGACCATCTCAGTTCACTGCGGGAAGGTGGCGTTTGCATTTACGATTCGGATTTTGTGGAACCCGACATCTCGGACAAGCGCTTCGAGTATGTGGGAATCCCCATCACCAGCACCACCATCGAATCCATCGGCGGATCGACCAAGTCCCGCGGCAAGAACATGTTTGTGCTGGGTTTGGTCACCGCCATTTTCCAGCTCGATCGCGAGAAGCTCGGGGGCATCATCGAGCGCCAGTTCGGCAAGAAGGACGAGAGTATTCTGAGAAACGCCATGCTGGCCTTCGATGCGGGCTATTCCTATCCCATTGGTGATCTCTTCAAGAACCGCTATCAGCTCCGGGAGGGCACCTCGACGAAGACCGACCGCGTCACAACGGACGGCAACACGGCGCTCACCTACGGCTTGCTCGCGGGAGGCGTTCGCTTCGGCGCCGGTTATCCGATCACGCCCTGGTCGCCCATCATGGAAGTGCTCCGGGTCGAGCTTCCCAAATACGGCGGCCTCTTTCTCCAGGCAGAAGACGAGCTGGGCGCCGTCTCAGCCGCCCTCGGTTACGCGTATGCCGGACATCTCGCGGTCACCGGAAGTTCCGGTCCCGGTCTCTCTCTGAAGATGGAAGCCCTGGGTTACGCCTCCATGGCGGAACTGCCCTTGGTCGTGATCAACGTGCAACGCGGTGGACCGAGCACTGGACTGCCCACCAGTGTGGAGCAGAGCGATCTCATGCAGGCCATTTACGGCAGTCACGGCGACACGCCTCGTGTCATCGTGGCCCCCCAGGATGTCGAGGACTGCTTCCACATCGCCATCGAAGCCTGTCGCATCGCCAAGGACTACAGTACTCAGGTCATCGTCCTGACCGATCAGGCCCTCGCCTCCCGCATTGAAGTGTTCGATGAGCCGGATTGGGATTCGGTGTTGGTGGAACGGACCGGCCCCGATCTCACGGATCGCCCCGAGACGTTCAGGCCCTACCCGCTCGGCGGTCTCACGCAGCACGCGCCCCCTGGAACCAAGATGTTGGGTGAAAAATACCCGGTCGTCACAGGGCTGGAGCACGATGAATGGGGACATCCCACGGCCAATCCAGAGCTGCATCAGAAGATGACCGATCGACGCCGGGACAAGCTCAAGAAATTGATGGACAGCTTGCCCCTGCCCGAGGTTCTTGGAGATGAGAAAGGGGAGGTGTTGTTGGTCGGCTGGGGGTCCACCTATGGACCGCTCCGCGAGACGGCTCAGCGCCTGAACGACTCCGGAAGATCAATCGGTCATCTCCATCTGCGCCACCTGCATCCCTTGCCCAACGGACTTGAAGATATATTCGCACGCTTCGAGCACGTCATCGTCACGGAGATGAACGACCAGGGTCTCTACGGCAACGGCCAGCTCGCCACCCTGCTCCGGGCTCGCTACTGCAACCCCGCCATCAAGAGCATCACCAAAACGGATGGTCTCACCTTCAGGATTCGGGAAGTGATCGCCGGAATCGACCGGCACACCCAGGCTTCTCAATCTTGAGTCCGTCCCCTTTTCGCACTCCCGCGATTTGCATTCCTTACCACGCTGAATTCTACTCCATCGAGCATGTCGGAAACCATTGTCGCTGAACCCGAAAAGCTGACCAAGAAGAAGCTTACCGCCGATCACCCTACCTGGTGTCCGGGCTGTGGCGATTTTGCCGTCCTGGCTTCGTTTTTCAAAGTCCTGGAAAAACTACAAATTCCTCAGGAAAAAATCGTCACCATCGCGGGAATCGGCTGTTCGTCCCGCTTTCCCTACTTCGTCAATTCGCACGGTTTGCATTTCATTCACGGGCGCGCTCTGCCACTGGCGACGGGCGTAAGCCTCTCCCGTCCCGACCTCCATGTCTTCGTTTTCGGCGGCGATGGCGACGGGTTTTCGATCGGCGGCAACCATCTCGAGCACTGCGCCCGCAAGAACGTCAATCTCACTTACGTCATCATGGACAATTACGTCTATGGGCTGACGAAGAAGCAGACGTCTCCCACTTCCAGAGTCGGCTACAAATCCAAGACCGATCCCACCGGGGCGGTCGACCGGCCGGTCAACCCGATGAAAAAACTCATCGCTTCCGGCGCCACCTTCGTCGCCCGCTCTCACGCCGCCCAGGTGAAGCACATGATGGAGATGTACGAACGCGCCATTCTGCACCCTGGCTTCTCCGTCGTGCAAACCCTCTCGGAATGCGTCATCTTCAACGCCGGTTCCTTTGACGACAGCAATCCGCGCAAGGGCGGCGTCTTCGACACCATCGCCGAAAAGAAATGGGACGATTCCGAGGACGACGAACAGCGCCACGATGTCACCGATGAATCGGCCGCTTACGCCCTCGCCGAGGAACAATACCCCGGCAAATTTGGCGTTTTCTTCGAAGTGGATCGCCCCAGCAAGAACACCCTTGAACAACAGTGGATTGACGCGAGCCAGTCCAAGGTGAGAGAAGCCACTCCCGCAGAAATGCTGCGCGATCGCTTTGCGATCATGAAATAGCTTCTTCGTCCGGGTCACCGGTGCCGAATGAAGCAAGCGAAGACGCGAAGTGACCCGACAGGCTCCCGCGAAGTGACGCACAGAGAAACGGCATGAGCGAGCCGAGGGCGGCGAGCCATCCATCATGGTGCGAAGCGCCGGCTCCTGGCCTCCGGGCTGCCACCAGCTCCGTCATCAGGATGGGAGTTAACCATGCCAACGCCCGGTCTGTCGCCGTCACGCTGCGTCACGACCGCAATCCTGACGAATTGACCCAATCGGCCGCGCCGCTCCGGGGATGGCATCCCCGGCAAGAGCAACTTCATGGCATTGCCGCGTTCTCACGCCCCGTGACATGCACTCCTGTCACGGGGCGTGGCTGGGAACGGCGTCCCCGCCCGTTGGCGACAGCGGCCTCACGGTCCGATATTTTCGCCACGTCGTGGCCCCGCCATCACTCGTCCACATCGTGCCTGGGAGAGGTCGCCTCTTCCGCCTCCGCGGCCTCAAGCTCTTCCTCACGATGCGCGCGATCGAGCTTGCCAAACATCGAGAGGATGTCACGAAACCCTCCGATGGTCACCACCACCGCGAGACAGGCATAGGCCAGCAAAGTCACTCCTAACAAAGTCCCCCAAAAAATCATCCACGGGTCGATGGTCATGTCGCTGCCATCCTTTCTTCATCGCTAGGCCGATCAGGAAAACAAAGAGAACCCAAAAACATGAGAAGCATCGCCAGCACCGCGGTCATCAAGCCGACATGCGCACTCTCGATCCCACGCTCACTGAACCAACCCCGCAGACCCACGGTACGCTGAACCGGCTCCAACCCAAACACCGCCAGCGGTCCAGTGAACAGTGCCAGGAAAGCACCCAATCGGCTGGCCCGTTTCCAGTAGAGACCCGCCAACAAAATGGCGAAGGCACCCGTGAAATAGATCGCCCCGGAGACGGCCATGTAGTCCCACAAATCCTGACCCAATTCATACCACATGCTCCAAACCAGGAGAAAGGCGGCGATGAGAAGAAGAAAACCGCGGGTGATCGTCAGGCGTGCGCGCTGCGAGAGACGGCCGCCACTCAGTGGGTGGACCACGTCCTCGGCCAAGACCGACGCCCAACAGAGCAGATAGGTGTCGTGCGTCGACATGAAGGCCGCGATCATGCCCGCTCCCACCAATCCAATGACCCCAACGGGGAGAAGCTGACTCAAGAAAACGGGCATGGCGCGCAAGGACTCGCCCGCCACAATTCCCCCTTCATTATCAAAAAACACCGCGCGCGCTTCCGGCTCCTGCCAGAGATAGGTCAGAGCACAGATCCCAATGAACTGGGGAATCATAAAGCGAATCATGAAGCCCAGCGATGACCACGTGTAGAGCCGCTTGACGACCTGTTCATCCTCCGCCGCACAGGCCCGGATGGCGGCCGTTTGCCAGACGGCACAGGACACGATCCCCAAAAAGACCATCCACACCACATAGGAAAAGCCGAAGCCTTCACCATCGAACAGATTGAAACCCGCCGGGCCGCGGATCTCACGAACCGTCTCGACGATCGTCCCCCAGCCCAGTTGACTCAAGGCCATCACACACGCCAAGACCAGTCCCAGCGAAAGGACGACGAACTGCACGTAATCCGTGATGATGACCGATACCATGCCACCCAGCGTCGTGTAGATCAGCACCAGCCCCAGCATCCCGGTCATCACCCACTTGATCGTGGCGGTATCTTGAATGCCCGTTAGTCCAGTGACAAAGATCGCCCCGGCCTTGAGAAAGAGCCCCATGTTGAGAATGCCCGAAAAAGAAAGCACCACACCGCCGACCACCCGCAAGGCGCGGCTCCGGAATCGTTGCTCGTAAAACTGCGGGATGGTCATCACGCCCGAACGTCGCAGCGGAACCACAATGAACCCTGTCAATCCAACGACCAGTGCGGTGATCCCCGCCAACAAACCAATATGAAAAGCCGCGAATCCTCCCGTGAAGCCCTTTTGCGCGGAGTACATCGCCGTCACCAGCCCGAGTTCCGAGCCGATCATGGTGGCCACACCCAGGCGAGTCTTGAGCGTGCGGCCAGCCACGAGGAAATCGCCCATCCCCTTGATGAAGCGATTCACATACACGCCGACGGCCACGGTGCCTAACAAATAGGCAGCGACAATGAGGCCATCGAGCGTGGAGAAATTGGATTCCATGAGGATTGAAGAAGCCCAGCGTTTATGCCGGTCCCGCCCCGTCAGGGCAACGCCAAAACGGAAGGGCATTTTCTCCGGAACGTCCAGGAAAGCTTGATTTCCAGTGGCATAATCGAGAGAAATCGCCCATGCGCCCTTTCCTTACTCTCCTTCTCCTGCTCACAGTGATGGTCGTGCAAGGTCAACAAGAACCACCGCGACCTCTCGCGCCGATCGACGACGTCCCCGGCTTGCCACGAGTCCTCCTGATCGGCGACTCGATCTCGATCGGCTACACGCTGGACGTCCGCTCCCTGCTTCAAGGGGAAGCCAACGTGCATCGCCCGGCGACGAACTGCGGTCCGACGCTGCGCGGTCTCGCCCAAATCGACGAGTGGCTCGGCGATCAATCCTGGGATGTCATTCACTTCAACTGGGGGCTGCACGATTTGAAATACATCGCTCCCGACTCCGAGCCGCGTCACTCCGGGCAAATCGTGCCTGTCGGAGAAGGCGAGCAGATGGTTCCCGTTTCGCTCTATGCGGAGAATCTGTCCGCACTGGTGCGGCGCCTCAAGGAGACCGGGGCCGCGCTCATTTGGTGCGATACCACACCGATTCCGACCGGTGCCCGGGGGCGCGTGCCCGGCGACGCCGTACTCTACAACCGCGCCGCACGCGATGTCATGGCCCGCCACGGGGTCCCGGTCAATCCGCTCCACGACTACGCGGCGGAACGTCTCGGAGCCATCCAACGTCCCGCCGATGTCCACTTCACCCCCGAGGGCTCGCGAGTTCTCGCGGAGGAGGCGGTTCGCCACATTCGCACTCAACTTCCCCTCGCCTCGCGGATCGCCCGCGCCCAGCGTGACCTGACCCCCGCCGGCGAACTGCCCGCTCATCCAAACTTGCCACCTTTGTTGAGCGACCCCGTCCCTTCGATCTATGACTGGCCGGCCATTCGAGCTCAGTTATTGCAAGAGCTCGCTTTTTACGAATACGGTTTCGCCCCGCCCATCCCCAACGAGATCCGCTTCCAGGTTCTCCGCGAAGACCACAGAGCCCTTCGCGGCAAAGCGACCAAACGCGAGGTTCGCGTGCACTTCGGTCCGCGTGACACACCCTCCATGGATGTTCTGCTCTGGGTTCCCAACGCCCGAACCGCTCCGGCGCCGGTCTTCCTCGGCCTCAACTTTCACGGCAACCAAACGGTCACGCCCGATCCCGAGGTGACCATCACCTCCTCCTGGGTGCCCGATCGCGGCGACGGCGTGGTGAATCACCGCGCCACGAATGCTTCGCGGGGCACGGAAGCGGATCGCTGGCCTATCGAGGCCATCATCGACCGCGGCTACGCCGTCGCCACGGTCTACCATGGCGACTTGGACCCGGATCTCGACGATCCCACAGACGGAATACAACCTCATCTCACCGGGCCGCTCCGGCCGGGACAGGCCGATCATCAATGGGCAAGTCTCCGCGCCTGGGCCTATGGACTGTCACGCGCCGCCGATTACCTCGTCTCCTGCACCGACATTGATCCCGCTCGTATCGCCGTCATGGGTCACTCACGCAACGGCAAGACCGCTCTGGTGGCGGGTGCTTTCGACCCACGCTTCTCCCTGGTGCTCAGCAATCAATCCGGATGCGGCGGAGCGGCGCTCTCCCGGCGGCGGCACGGGGAAACCGTCAAGCGAATCAACGAGGGATTCCCCCACTGGTTCAACCAGACCTTCAAATCGTTCAATGATCGCGAAGACCACCTTCCCGTCGACCAGCACACCCTCCTCGCCGCCATCGCCCCGCGCCCGTTGTTGGTGTGCAGCGCCACGGGTGATAATTGGGCGGACCCCGAAGGGGAATTCCTCGCGGCTCAAGCGGCTTCCGAGGTCTACCAGTGGTTGGGCAAGGACTCCCTGATTGGCGCCTCGATGCCCGACGAGAACCATCTGCTCAACCAAACCGTGGGCTACCACATCCGGCCGGGAAAACACGGGATCGGCATCGCCGACTGGACGGTTTTCATGGATTTCGCCAACCGGCAGTGGAAGTGACCCTGGTGGGTGCCAAACCGCAGGTGGCGGATCGCCTCAAGCCTTCTTGGTCAGCACCGCACTCCGGCGATTCGGATAGGTGGCCCGGCAAAGTTCACACACGGTCCCGTCACATCCCCGTGCCGTGCAGTGTTCCCGACCGTAATAGATGATTCGCAGGTGTAGTTGGTTCCAGGATTCCGGAGCAAAGACCTTTTTCAAGTCGGCCTCCGTTTGGACCACATTCTTGCCCTTGCTAAGTCCCCAACGCTGCGCCAGACGATGAATGTGCGTGTCTACTGGAAAGGCCGGCACTCCAAAGGCCTGGGACATCACCACGGAAGCCGTCTTGTGGCCCACGCCGGGTAGCGCTTCCAGAGCCGCCATGTCGCGAGGCACGGCGCCCCCGTGTTCCCTGACCAGGATCTCGGACAAGTCCCGGATGGCTCGGGCCTTACGGGGAGCGAGTCCGCAGGGCCGCACGATGTCTTCAATCACCGGGACCGGCTGGCAAGCCATCCTTCCCGGCGTGTCCGCCAAGCGAAAGAGCCCTGGAGTGACCTGATTGACGCGAACATCGGTGCACTGGGCCGAGAGGAGCACCGCCACGAGCAGCGTGTAGGGATCTCGATGATCCAGAGGAATCGGTGTCTCTGGGTAAAGCTCGGCCAGCCGAGAGGCCACCAAATTCGCACGCTCCTGCCGAGTCATGCCTCACCTCCAAATAGAGAGCCCTTTCTTTCTTCAGACCTCCGCCGAGAAGCCACGCGCAAGATCAGGTCATCGCTTGGTTTCTCCAGGCCACCAGATCAAGCAAGAGAACGCTAACGATCCGCCCGGGGCCGCTAGGCCTTGCTCGCCAGAGCATCATACATCCGCCGCACGTGACTGTAGCCAGTCCGGTCCTTGAGGATCTCCTTGCTTCGCTGGTAGCTTCCCCAACGCACGATGCGAATCTGCACATCCCTTGCTCCCCAGGCGTTCATGACCGAGCGATTGGGTTTGTAGAGATCGATCGTGTTTTTCCCGACCAAAGCGCTGCCGTAGTCGTCGATTTCGTAAGTCACCCCAGGCTGACCCACGATTTGAAAACGAGTCCCCACGGGGTACTTGGACCAATCCGCCGCCGCACTGCGCACCCCAGAATAGTACTTCAGACGGGTGCCGATGGCGGTCTTGTTGGAATATTCGATGTGATCCGCTTCAGTGTGGGTGTAGGCGGTCGTCCGAACTGGAACGACCTGGCGAGAGGAACGGCTGCCGAGGGCGGTCGTTCGATCCCATTTGCTCCCCTTGTCTTCTCCGAGGCCGAGGGAACTACAGCTGACGGCACTGAACAGGCAAAACAAGGACAGGAGGATCGAAAGGGCTTTGTGCATAAGGGGAGAAGGTCAATTCACCGGACCGTGGATGCGGCCCGACCAATTCGAGTACGCGCGATTTACCAGATTGAGGCCTGGCCGTCAACCGGGGAATTTTTCCATCCCCGACGTTTCCTCGTCGAGCGACCGGCAAGGCCAATGAAACCCGAATGGAAACAACCGGGAGCGGGTGCGGAAAATCGGCGAGCCGTTCAATTCCCAAACCGCATCAATCTCGCCGCGATCTCGCCGCGAAGGTCCCCGTGAGCAGCTTCATCAGCGCGCGGCCCGCCTTCGGGTGGGAGGCCAAGAACGCCCGGAACTCGGCCCGGGTGAGTCGCCACAACGTTCCCTCGCTCAATGCCGTCACGCTGGCGGTGGAGTAGGGCGGGTTGAGCATCTCCATCTCCCCAAAGAGCTGGCCCACTCCCAATTCGGACAGAGTGTCTTCACCACGACTGACCCGAAACCGGCCTTCCAGCGCCACCCAGAGCACATCGTGTTGTTGGCCCTCGGCAATGACCTGCTCGCCCTCACGGACCTGCTGAACTTTACCCGCTTCCTCCAGAGCCAATCGATCGGAGGCTTCGAGTTCCCGAAGCAAGGCCAGGTCCGCCAGGCGAGGAAAGGAGCGCATCGCGGCCGATCGTCCACTTCCGGGAGACCATTTCAATGAATCGGATGACAAAGACATGGCGAAGATCAGCAAGGGCTCATCCACAAAACGAAAAGCCTGGGGAAAAAGTTCAAAGAAATCACACGACTCTGCGCTCCCGCACGAGAACAAAGAAGCACGCGTTTCAGAAACCCAGGCCCTTCACTTGGGTCTGGACGCGACACAAATACATGTCGGCCGTGATGTAGAGAGTGGTCCCGTCATTCCCGAAACCACAGTTGGCCGTGGCCTCACCCGTGTCCAGACGTCCCAGCGGCGTCCCATCCGTCGTCATCACATGCACACCTCCCGGCCCCGTGGCCCAAAGGTTTCCCGCTTGATCCACTTTCAAGCCATCCGGCAATCCCTTGTGCTTGCCAACCATTTCCGTGACATCTCGTAACACCCGGCTCTCGCCGAGCGTCCCATCGTCCTTGACCGGAAACGCTTTCCACAGCGCTGCGGCAGGATCCGACTGGGCCACGTAGAGGGTCTTTTCATCGGGGGAGAAGGCGATGCCATTGGGCCGCGTCATCTCCTTGGTCAACAGCGTCAGGGTCCCGTCAACGGCCAGACGATAGACCCCGCAAAAATCGAGTTCCCTCCGGTGATCTTCCCATCGCCTCGGCAAGCCGTAAGGAGGGTCCGTGAAATAGAGATCTCCGTTGGATTTGTAGACGGCATCGTTCGGACTGTTGAGCCTTTTTCCCTTATAATGGTCCACCAAGGTGCGCTTGCCGCCCTCCCTCGTCATCACCGACACCCTTCGGTCCCCGTGCTCGCAAGACACCAGCCTCCCTTTCGTGTCGAGGAGCAATCCGTTGCTCCCGGGCTCACCGCCGTAGTCGGCTTTGCCGGTGTAGCCGGAGGGGTAGAGATAGGTCGAAACTCCTTTCCCCGGCTCCCAGACCATCACCTTGTTGGGCGGTATGTCGGAAAAGAGGAGATGATTGCTCTCCGAAACCCACACCGGCCCCTCCGCCCACTCGAACCCAGAGCCCAGCACCTCAATCCTCGCATCTTCTTTTAACAAGTCGCGCAGGCGTGGATCCCATTCCACGATGTCTCCCAGCACGGGATAATTCAGTGTGTTCTGACCCCAAGCCAAAGACAGGGAGAGCAGCGTCCATCCGAAAAACACGAGGGGTCCGATTCGATTCATCCGCGCAGGCTACGGAACGGCCTCCCCCGGCGTCAAGCGGTCGGTCGAACGATCGCGGCAGCGTCGAGGCTCGCGCCCGGCGCCAATCAACTGGCCCCTCCGAAAAGAGGTCTCCGTTCACTCCCCGAACCGCCTCGCAACCGGTCAGGCCCAGGGCGCCCTTCGGGACGATGTGGCGCCGCTCGCCGTCACAAAACGGCGTGTCCCGATATTCCACCCCTCCACCCTAAAGAATCATCCCCGCGGCCACGGTCTCATTCGTCTGCTCGTCGATCAGCACGAAACTGCCCGTCGTCCGATTGCTCAAGTAGGGATCAGAAATCACGGGCTTCGACGTGCGAAGACTGATGCGGCCGATATCGTTCAATTGGAAGGTCAGATCGTGCTCGATCTTGTGCAAGGTGTTGATGTCCACCTTGTACTGCACTTCCCGCACCATGGCTTTGACCTCATGGGTCGTGTGGCGGAGCACGTATTTGCCCCGCACGGCCAGAGACGCTCGTGAAGAGAACCAGCAGATCATCGCGTCGATGTCTTGAGTCACCCGCGGCGGCTGATTCGGCTTGGTGATCATGTCGCCACGCCCGATATCGATCTCATCTTCCAGCCGCATGGCAATGGACATCGGACTGAACGCTTCTTCGATGGCTTCCTCGCCGGTGTAGATTTCCTTGATCCGGGTCGTGAAGCCGGAGGGGAGCGCCACCACCTCATCGCCCGGCTTGAAAATCCCTCCCGCCACCCGGCCGGCATATCCGCGGAAATCGTGGAATTCGTGAGAGTGCGGCCGGATCACCCACTGCACGGGAAACCGGGCTTCCACATGATTGTGATCGGATCCAATATGGACCATCTCCAGGTGATAGAGTAACGACGGCCCCTGATACCATGGCGTCTTGTCCGATTTCTCCACCACATTGTCACCGTGCAGCGCGCTGATCGGAATGAACGTCACGTCCACGATGTTGCGTAGGCGTGAGGAGAATTCCTTGAAATGTTGGACGATCTTTTCGTAGGCATCCTCACGGTATTCGACGAGATCCATTTTGTTCACTGCGATCACCACGTGCTGGATGCAAAGCAGACTGGCGATGAAGGCGTGCCTGCACGTCTGCTCGATCACGCCCAAGCGGGCATCAATGAGGATGATGGCCAGGTTGGCCGTCGAGGCGCCGGTGACCATGTTCCGGGTGTACTGAATGTGCCCCGGCGTGTCCGCGATGATGAACTTCCGCCGGGGCGTGGCGAAGTAGCGGTAGGCCACGTCGATGGTGATTCCCTGCTCGCGCTCCGAGCGCAGACCGTCGGTTAGTAGCGCCAGATTGACGTGATCGTCTCCCCGCTTCTTGCTGGAGACCTCCACGGCCTCCATTTGGTCCTCAAAGGTGTTCTTGCTATCGTAGAGCAGGCGGCCAATGAGCGTGCTCTTGCCGTCATCCACGCTGCCTGCGGTGGTGAATCGAAGTAAATCCATATTGAGTTTGGGTCGATGTATACTGGAACCAATTCCTTCCAAAATTAAAAATAGCCCTCTTTCTTACGGTCTTCCATGGCCGTCTCCGAACGGCGATCGTCCGTCCGTGTGCCTCGCTCCGTCTGACGGGCCGTGGCCACTTCCTGAATGATGGCTTCGAGCGTGTCCGCCTCGGATTCCACGGCACCGGTGCAGGTCGCGTCGCCAATGGTCCGGAAGCGCACCTTCTTGGTCTCGGGCGACTCGCCATTCTGCAGGGTGATGAAATCGGTCACCGCCAACAGGCTCCCGCCACGCCGGAACACTTCCCTTTTGTGAGCGAAGTAAAGGCTGGGCAGCTCGATTTCCTCGCGCTTGATATACATCCAGATATCCATTTCCGTCCAGTTGCTGAGGGGAAACACCCGGAAATGTTCACCGTGGTGTTTGCGTCCATTGAAGATGTTCCACAGTTCAGGACGCTGGTTCTTCGGATCCCACTGCCCGAATTCATCTCTCGCCGAGAAGAAACGTTCCTTCGCCCGGGCCTTCTCTTCATCGCGGCGTCCGCCACCCAGAGCGGCATCGAAGCGGTGTTCCTCGATCGTGTCGAGCAAGGTCACGGTCTGCAAGGCGTTGCGGCTCGCAGCGGGACCGCTCTCCTCCCGTACTCGCCCCTGGTCGATGGAGTCCTGCACCGAACCCACCACGAGCTTGGCTCCCAGACGTTCCACAAAAAGATCCCGGTATCGCATTGTCTCATCGAAGTTGTGACCCGTGTCGATATGAACCAGGGGATAGGGCAACCTGGCCGGCCAGAAGGCCTTGCGAGCCAGCCAGGCCATGACATTGGAGTCTTTTCCTCCGGAAAACAGCAGGCCAGGATTCTCAAACTGCGCGGCCGTCTCGCGCAGGACATAGATAGCCTCCGCTTCCAACTGGGTTAAATGATCAAGCGTGTAGTTCATAACAGGGTTCAAGAGGTCGGCCGAAACCGAGGTTCGATGGATTCAATGATCTGGCGGGTTGCCTCTTCCACCGGGTGCATCTCGGTATCAATCACCAAATCGGCTTGATCCGGCTCTTCGAAGGCCGAGTCCTTTCCGGTGAATTGTTTGACCTTCCCCAGCTTGGCTTTGGCATAAAGCCCTTTCACATCGCGTTCCTCACAGATCTCATAGGATGCCCTGACATAGACTTCAATCAAATCGTCGCCTCCGATGATCTCCCGTGCGAGCTGGCGCAATGTGTTCGTCGGCGTGATGAATGAGGCGATGGTGAGAACGCCGAGTTGACGGAAAAGTTTGGCGATCTCGGCAATCCGCCGGATATTCTCATGGCGATCCTCCAGGCTGAACCCCAGGTCTCGATTGATTCCATGGCGAATGTTGTCGCCATCCAGTATCTGGCAGAGGCGTCCCTGGTCGTGATAGTGTCTTTCTAACGCAATCGCGAGCGTGCTTTTTCCGCTGCCCGACATGCCATAGAGCCACACCACCAGACCACGCTGGCCCAGCAGCGCCTCCTTGGCAGACGTGCCAAGCATGCGATGGAACTCGGGATGAATGTTTGAATTGGATTCGGACATCAGATCCATTAGAGAAGGGCGATGAAGGTTAGCCAGAAACTCGAGTATGCCTGCCGCGCCATGGTTCAGCTGGCCAAGTCATCCAGCGGCAGGCAAATCTCCCGCGTGGAAACCCTGGCGGAAAAAGAGGCGATCTCGCCCACCTTTCTGGTTCAGATCCTCAACGACCTCCGCAGGGCCGGGCTGGTGCAAAGCCGGCGCGGCAAGCTGGGCGGCTATTCGCTGGCCAAGGAGCCGGCGGAAATCAGTCTGAGTCAGATCGTGCAAGCGATTGAAGGGGTGATTATGGAGATCGACTCGGACCGGAGAGGTGAGTCCGGAGACCGCGTGGCCGGATTGTGGGAAGAAATGGCCCGCGCCCTGGAAGACAAAATGGCCTCCATCTCGCTCCAGGAGATGGTCGCGCGAGAAGATCTGTTAGAGTATTATATCTGAACGAAAAGCTTGCCGGCACTCGAGGCCCCGGCCTCTCGGGTTCACGATGGAAGCTCGGCCACCGGTAGCTCGGCCACCTCGGCCCGCACGGTCTCGGCCAGGGCGGTGCTCAAATAGCGTTCCGTCGGACTCGGAGCCACCGCCACGATCCGTTTTCCCGCCATCCCGGGACGCTTGGCCACGGCGATCGCCGCGGTCACGTTGGCACCCGTCGAAATACCCGCGGGAATGCCTTCCTCCGCAGCCAGCCGCCGGGCCATGACAAAGGACTCATCGTTGGTCACCGTCACGACGTCATCAATGACGTCCTTGTTTAAAATGTCAGGAATGAATCCCGCGCCAATGCCCTGGATCTTGTGAGGACCCGGCTTGCCCCCGGAGATCACGGGGCTGTCGGCCGGCTCAACCGCAAAGGTCTGCATCTCTCGTCGGCTCTTGATCACCTCCGAAACGCCGGTGATCGTCCCACCCGTGCCCACCCCGGCCACGAAGGCGTCGATGTTGCCCTCCGTCGCTTCCCAAATCTCTTTAGCGGTCGTGCGACGATGAATCTCGGGGTTGGCAGGGTTCTTGAACTGCTGAGGAGCAAAGGCCTTGTCGTCATGCTCCTCCAACAACATTTCGGCCTTCAAAATGGCGCCGCCCATGCCGCGCGGCCCGGGTGTGAGCACCACTTCGGCTCCTAATATCCGCAGAAGCACTCGTCGCTCAATCGACATCGTTTCGGGCATGGTGAGAATGCAACGGTATCCTTTCGTGCGGCAGACGAAGGCAAGAGCGATTCCCGTGTTCCCGGAGGTCGGCTCGATGATCACCGTGTCCGGCTTGATCTTTCCGTCGCGTTCCCCGGCCTCGATCATGGCCAGGCCGATCCGGTCTTTCACGCTGAAAAGGGGATTGAAAAACTCGGCCTTGATGACGATCTCCGCATCGGCCCCATCCGTGACCTTGTTCAATCGTATGAGCGGCGTGTTCCCAATGGTCGCGTTGATGTTTTCGGCGATATTCATGACAGTGAGGTGAATCGAGTGATGGAATCTCGTTTGGTTAAATTTGGAAGTCTTGAACGTCGGAAGGCAGATGAAGGCCGCACTCGCGCTTGACTCCTTCAAAACGCGTCTGTTCGGCGGTCATACCTTCTTCCAGGGGCCTTGTCGAGTGCCAATCCCCGATCGACACATAGCCCTGGTAGGTCAGGGGATGATGCGGCAAGGAGTGGGCCTTCATGTAGGCCGCGACGTCCTCGTCCGTCCAATCCAGGATGGGATAAAGCTTGATGGTCGATTTCTGCAGTTCGGCAAACGGGCGCTCCTCGCGACTCCCGGCTTGCGAACGCCGAAGCCCGCTGAGCCAGACCGAGGCACCGATTTCCGTCAGGGCACGGTTGAGAGGTTCGACCTTGGTCATCAGCCCGTATTTCTCCAGACCCTTCTCTCCCTGCTCCCACAGGCGGCCGTAAAGCGCTTCCAGCCGCGCCGCGCTGTAATGAGGTTGGTAGACCCGGATGTTCAAGTCCCAGGTCTTGATCAGCTGTTCGGCAAACTGATAGGTCTCCTTGAAGAGATAGCCGGTGTCGATGAACACGATGGGGACCTCAGGAGCATGCTCCTTGAGCAAGCGCAACATGATCGCCGCCTGAGCCCCGAAGCTCGTCGTGGCCACGAGCCGACCCGCGTGCCGGTCGGCCACCGCGCGAATGCGCTCGGCCGCAGACGTCACGGACGTCGACCACAAATCCGTGATTTGCTCGGCAAGGCCGGGGGCGGCACTCACGGGAGCATTCACCTGGTTTCTCCGAGGTTATGGTGGAAATCAGGCCCCATGCGGGTCTCCTGGATGTAGCCGCGACGAATCACAAAGTCCCCAAAGCGCTCACCGGGCAGCCGCTCCTTCGCGTAGGCCTCGATGATCGGCTGGAGAAGTGCCACCAACTCATCCGCTTTCACGGATTCCCGGTAGAGCTTGTTCAGACGATTGCCGGCAAAGCCGCCTCCCAGATAAACATTATACTTGCCGGGGGCACGCCCGACCATGGCGATCTCCGCCAGGTAGGGTCTGGCGCAACCGTTGGGACAACCCGTCATTCGGATCGTGATGGCGTCCTCCCGCAGCCCGGCCTCCTCGACCACCGCATCGAGTTCGCTCACCAAATCAGGAAGATAACGCTCACTCTCCGCCAGCGCCAGACCGCAGGTCGGCAAGGCCACGCAGGCCATGGAATTGAGCCGGAGTCCGCTGCCCAGATTTTGCCCATCGAGCCCGTACTTCTCCAAGAGGGCGTCGATCTTCTCGCGGGAGGCCGCCTCCACGCCGGCGATGATGAGATTTTGGTTCGCTGTGAGACGGAAATCACCTTCGTGCACTTTGGCGATTTCACGCAAGCCCGTACGGGCCTGCAGCGCCTCGCTGTCTTGCAGCCGTCCGTTCTGCACAAACAGCGTGTAGTGCCAGCGGCCATCCACACCCTCGGTCCAGCCATAGCGATCCCCATTGTGATCAAAACGAAAGGGCCTCTCCGGACCCAGCTTGTAGCCCAGCCGCTCCTCCACCTGATCCCGGAACCAATCCAGGCCCCGATCGTCAATCGTGTATTTCAAGCGGGCATGCAGACGATCCGTCCGGTCTCCATAATCCCGCTGTACGCTGACGATCTTCTCGGCAACATCCACCGCCTGCTCCACGGTGCAAAAACCCAGCACTTGAGCCAACTGCGGATAGGTCGCCTCCTTGTTGTGGGACATGCCCATGCCCCCGCCCACCGTCACGTTGAATCCCACCAGCTGATCGTCCTCAATGACGGCGATGAAGCCCAGATCGTGCGCAAAAATGTCCACGTCGTTGCTGGGAGGCACGGCCACCACGGTCTTGAATTTCCTCGGCAAGTAGGTCTTGCCGTAGAGCGGCTCTTCTTCCGCCGGTTCGGGCGTGACGCGTTCTTTGTCCAGCCAGATCTCGTGATACGCACCCGTTCGGGGCGAGAGATGATCGCTGATATTCTTGCTCACCTCCAGAACCTCGGCGTGGACCGCCGACCGGTAGGGGTTGGGATTGCACATCACGTTGCGGTTGACGTCGCCGCAAGCCGCCAGCGTATCCAGGAGCGCTTCGTTGATCTCTCGGATCGTCGGCTTGAGCACGCCCTTGAGCACGCCGTGCAACTGAAAAGCCTGGCGGGTGGTGAGCTTCAAGGTCCCGTTGGCATGGCGATCCGCGAGCTCGTCGATCTCCAGCCACTGCTTCGGTATGCACACGCCGCCCGGCACCCGAATCCGGACCATGAACGCGTAGGCTTTCTCTTGCTTGGCCTTGCGCCGCTCCTTGCGAAGATCGCGATCGTCCTGCTGGTAGATTCCGTGGAATTTCGTCAACTGCTGATCAGTGTCCGAAATCGCTCCGGTAGAGGCATCCAGCAAGCCTTCGACGATTGTCCCTCGCAGCTGGTCGCTTTCCAGCTTGAGGGCCTCACTCTTGTGCAACGGTTTCTCGGTGGAAAGGAGGGCCATGAAATTGAATCCTTAGTAAATAAGTCATCTTACTACGGTTTAACTCGTGTCGTGGCAATTGAAATCTTCTTAAAGTTCGTCGCGACCGGCGCCAGACCCTTCCCGGCAAGGTCCCGAAGGCCTCATCCGGCGCCTTCGCGAGAGGTCATCAACGACCAAAAAAGGGTTCGCATCCGCCAGCAGTTCGGGCTATGTCACGAATTCTATGCAAATTTTCGCGCCTAAGGAATCGGATCCTCAGGAGAAACGCGCGGCTTTGGTCCCGGAAACCGTGACTCGTCTGGTCAAGCTGGGCGCCTCCGTTTCGACTGAAGCGGGCTTGGGTGAAGGGGCGGCCTGGTCGGATTCCGCCTTTCAAGAGGCCGGCGCCACCGTCGTCTCCGACCGCCAGGCGGGCCTGCAAGCCGCCGACCTGATCTTCCGCGTGGGGAAGCCGCCCCTTGAGGAAATCGGTGCCCAAAAAGCCGGGTCGCTCCATCTCAGCTTCCTCGATCCATTCAATGAGAAGGACTTGATCCAGCGCTTCGCGGAGAAGGGCGTCAACGCCGTGAGCCTGGAAATGATGCCCCGGACGACACTGGCCCAAAAAATGGATGCCCTCAGCTCTCAAGCGAGCCTGGCGGGCTACCAGGCCGTCATCCTGGCCGCCGACCGCTTGCCCAAGATCTTTCCCATGATGATGACCCCGGCGGGCACCCTCTCGCCCGCGCGCGTTTTTATCGTCGGGGTCGGAGTGGCCGGCCTCCAGGCCATCGCCACCGCCGGCAAACGCCTCGGCGCGCGGGTCGAGGCCTTCGATACCCGGCCGGTCGTCGAGACAGAGGTCAAGTCCCTGGGAGCCAAGTTCGTGAAGATCGACATCGGCGAAACGGGGCAAACCGACCAGGGCTATGCCAAGGAACTCACCCCCGAGCAGATCGAAAAACAGCGCCAGGGCATGGCGAAGATCTGCGCTCGCTCGGACATCGTCATCACCACGGCCAAGCTCTTCGGCCGGAAGGCCCCGCAGATCATCACCGAGGAGATGGTCGCCGGCATGAGCCGGGGATCCGTCATCGTGGACCTCGCCGCCGAGGGCGGCGGAAACGTCGCCGGGACGGTGCTCGACGAGGAGGTCGTCACGCCCAATGGCGTGTGCATCATCGGCCACGGACGCCTCGAATGCCGCGTACCCCAGCACGCCAGCCAGGTGTATTCCTCCAACCTGACGAATTTCGTGGACCATTTTTGGGATGAGGAAGCCAAGAGCCTGAAACTAGATTTCGACGACCCGATCCTCAAGGGCTGCGTCATCACCCACGACGGCGCGGTGGTCCACGAACGATTCAAGGACAGCTGAGCCACCCCTTCCCCTTTTGACCAAATTTCGTTAGCCAGACATTCTTCTCCGTCAGCCGATCCATTTTCCATGGAAGCTCTTCTCATTTATCTCCTCTTCATTTTCGTCCTCGCGGCCTTTCTCGGGTTCGAACTCATCGCCAAGGTCCCCTCTCAATTGCACACGCCGCTCATGTCGGGCTCCAACGCCATCTCCGGCATCACCATCGTCGGCGCCCTGCTCGCGGCGGGCTCCACGGACAACGGTACTTTTGCCCAATGGCTGGGTTTCGCGGCCCTGGTGCTCGCCTCCATCAACGTCGTCGGCGGCTACCTCGTCACCGACCGCATGCTGGCGATGTTCAAGAAGAAGGATCAATCGCCCAAGTAATCAGAAAGGTTAGCACGCAAGGAATCTCTTCGCCTGATCGCATTCCATGGAAGGCTTCATCAATCTCGCATACATCGCCGCCTCGATCCTCTTCATCTTCGGGATCAAAATGTTGGGCAACGCTGCCACGGCTCGCCGCGGCAACCTGATCTCCTCTCTCGGCATGTTGCTGGCGGTCGTCGTCACGCTGCTGGATCGCCAGATCATCACGAGTTACGGACTCATCGCCGGCGGCCTGGTGCTCGGCGCCTTGATTGGCGTCATCGCCGCCAAACGCGTACAGATGACCGGAATGCCCGAGCTGGTCGCCCTCTTCAACGGCTTTGGGGGTTTTGCCAGTCTCCTTGTCGGCTGGGCCGAGTTCGCCCGGGCCAGCGAGCTCGATTGGGCCAGCGCCAGCTATCCCAATCCCACCTTCACCGCCGCCGTCATCGCGCTTGCCATCCTAATCGGCGGCCTCACCTTCACCGGCAGCCTGGTGGCTTACCTCAAACTTTCGGGCAAGGTCTCCGGGCGTCCCACCATCCTTCCCGGACAAAACATTGTCAACGCGCTCGTGCTGGTGGCCCTCCTCGGGCTGGGCATTTTCCTCGCGGTGAGTTTCCAGGGAAGCTCCGCCGCCACTGCATTTTACCTCATCATGGGCCTGGCGCTTTTGCTAGGAATCCTCGGCGTCATTCCCATCGGCGGCGGCGACATGCCGGTGGTCATTTCCTTTCTCAATAGCTGTTCCGGCCTGGCCGCCACGGCTGCCGGCTTTGTCATTCTCAACAACGTCCTCATCGTCGCCGGCTGCCTCGTCGGGGCCAGCGGCTTCATCCTCACCGTGATCATGTGCAAGGCCATGAACCGGACGCTGGGCAATGTCTTCTTCAGTGGATTCGGTGCGGCGGCCGCCAAGGGCGGCGCCGAGGTGGAGGGAGAAATGAAAGCCGTCTCCGTCGAAGACGCCTACTTCGTGCTGGAGGCCGCCAAGAGCGTGGTCGTCGTTCCGGGCTACGGCATGGCCGTCGCCCAGGCCCAACATGCCGTCAAGGAACTGGGCGATCTTCTCGAAGACAACGGCGCCGAAGTGCGCCACGCCATCCACCCCGTGGCCGGCCGGATGCCCGGCCACATGAACGTCCTCCTGGCAGAAGCCGATGTCCCTTATGAACAACTCTGCGAGATGGATGCCGTCAACCCCCTCATGCCCACCGTCGACGTGGCCATCGTCATCGGCGCCAATGACGTGGTGAACCCCGCTGCCGGGGAAGATGAGAGCAGCCCCATCTACGGCATGCCCATCATCAACGTTCATGAGGCCAAGACCGTCTTCGCCCTCAAACGCGGCCAGGGAGCCGGCTTCTCCGGCCTGGTCAACAAACTGTTCTTCCGCGAGAATTGCCGCATGCTCTACGGCGACGCCAAGGCGACGGTGTCGGCCTTGGTCGGTCAATTCGAGGACTGATCGATCCCTCCCCCAACCCCAGCTCTCGGACGCCCCTCACCTTCCCCGCGGAGGGTCCTTCGATCGATTCGATCGTTTCCAAACCACAACGCTTTGGCGGAACTCCACTCAAGAGCCCGACTCTCCTGAAAGCTCCGGCGCCACGGCGATTCGAAAAAACCGCACACCCGCAGGAACCGTGAGCCGTGTCGTGGTCGCGTCGGCTTTTACCGTTCCGATACTCTGCCAGGTCGTGGCCAGATCCGCCGTCCGCTCGACGCTGTAGCGGACTCCTGGCACGCTTTGCCAAACAAGCTCGACCGCCTCTCCAAGGAAACGAATCTCTCGGACGCTGAGACGGGATCGTGCATCAAACGGATCGGTGCGAGCCAGGAATTCTTCGACGTTCGTTTCACCGTCGTGATCCGAATCGATGATGGCGTCGCCAGGATCCGTGGGATCCAAACCGTGCTCCCGTTCCCACGCATCGCTGAGCCCATCGCCATCTTCATCATCGGACAGGCGAGCGAACCTCGCCACCAGTTCTGTCGCCTGATTCAATGTCAGAACCGTTCTGGGGAGGGTCGGATCCACCAGGACATCGCTCCCGGACCAGCCCACGAACCGGTATCCTTCAGCGGGCGTCGCGGAGATCGCCACCTCGGCACCCTCGTCATACACTCCCGCCCCATGCACCTCGCCACCTCCCGGAGGTGAAATCGCCAGCTGCAGGGGCCACTGCCGCACAAAGACAGCGATGAGGGTGGTGTCCTCGTCAAGCGCAAGACTGAAAAGAACGTCCTCACTTTCCTCCACACCGTCTCTCACCCAGCCCTGAAAACGATGGCCCTCCATCGGTGCGGCCGTGATCGCGACGATCTCCCCCTGATCGTAATCTCCTCCACCCGTCACCGTGCCGCCACCCAGTGGACTCACCGACAGATCGAGCCGCACCGTTCGAACAAAGTGAGCGACGAGGTCCGTGTCTCTCAAAACTGTGAGCGAAGTGGACGACCGCTCGGACTCGGTGACCTCCGCTCCCGTCCAACCGGCAAATCGAAAGCCTTCCTGGGCCAGGGCGGTCACGGAGAATTCCGCACCGTCATCCACCACGCCGCCCTCAATCACCTCACCACCGTCCGGTGGATTCGAGGTGATCGTCACGTGCCAGATCTTCACGAACACCGCCTCCAGTGAGAGGTCACGAGTCAAGGACGCCACGGTCTCCGCGGAAGTGGAATTCTTCACGCCCTCTCCTCGCCAGCCCGCAAACCGGTAACCATCGGCGGGCGTGGCCGCGATCGGCACCTCGGCACCCTCGTCAAAAGTACCTTCACCGCTCACACTACCACCATCAGGATCCGTCGACGCGAGACTGAGCGTCCACACCTTGACAAACTCCGCCGTCACCGAGGTATCGGCCGTGATGGTCACGGTGCTATCCGCACTGAAGGGGTCCGATGCGCTCTCCTCCGTCCAGCGCTGGAAGCGATACCCCTCGGCCGGCGTGGCGACAATCTCCACCACCGCACTCTCGTCGAACACCCCGCCGCCGCTCACGATCCCTGCCGCCGACGGAGATGCCATGACCTCGAGGTTCCACACCTTGACGAAATTCGCGATGAAATGCTGTTCCCCGTTCACCTCGGCAGCCGTCGACGCCTGCCATGGGTCAGACACTTCGCCGCCGCTCCAGTGACTGAAGCGGTAGCCCTCGGCGGCCGATGCTTCTAACATCACCGCGCTTCCCTCATCCACGATGCCGGCCCCACTCACCGTGCCTCCAGCCACTGGCGACGCCGTCACTTCGACTTGCCAGGTTTTGATGAATCTCGCCGTCATCGTCTGGTCCGCAACTACCCGAGCCATCGTCGTCGCGGCAAACGGGTCGAGGACTCCGTCGCCGATCCATTCGGCAAAACGATAGCCTTCCTCGGGGGCGGCGGTCAGAGAAATCGTGCGGTTCTCCTCAAAGACGCCGCCGCCGGAAACACTTCCACCCGCGTTGGGGTCCGCTTGAACCGTGATGGTGAACTCCGATATCTGCGGACCACCAGCACCCACAGCGTCGATGACCGCGCGGATCTCAGCCGCTTCCTGGGAACGATAATCATTCGAGGAGTAGAGGAGCTGCCACTGGGAGGCTCCCTCCCGCCCATCGAGGATGACGAGCCGGCGACGCTGACTCGTCGGCACCTGTCCGGGGGTGCTGGAAGCGGGGTAGCCGGAGTAATGCTCGAATCCATTCCGGATATTCCGACGTTCGCCGCCGTCTACGATCAGATCCACCCCCCCGGCATCGAAGCCGATGTTCGAGGCAAAGGACCGCACACTTTGATCGAACCCAGCTCCGGACTCGATCCCCAGAACCGTAAACGCGATCGGGATTCCCTGATCATTGCGGTCCTGGTTCGCCCCACGCGCGGCGTCCCGGTAATGATCGACGATGGTGTCGCCAAACTGGCGACCCGCGGTGCCACAGAACGGTCACCACGGCGTGTAGTAGTAGAGGACCACGATTCGTCCTCCGTAATCCGAAAGCTTGTGGTTGGTGAGCGTGTTCCCGTCGAAGACGGCAAATTCCACATCATCCGAGAATTCGCCGACGCCAAGCTGGGCACGGGCGTCAAGAGCACTCGCAAGGAGAGAGAGGAGGACAATGGCGCCGAGGGTCAGCAAGCTGACGGCGCGTTCATCGGGACTGGGGAGGCGGAAAGCTGAGTTTTTCATGGGGGGAGTCTCGCGACTGACGAAAAGGAGACGAAGCGTTTGTCATTTTATTCCCGTGGGCAAGCCATCCAAAGACACGCGCTCTCACGGATCATTCAACTTTCAGCTCTGGCTGATCCCACAAACGATGGGGATCGTGCAGGCGCCGCTGTTCCGCCAACAACAGCGCCTCCAATTCCCGCCGCACCTCGGCGTGACGCGGGTCCTCCGCCAAGTTCCGCTGGTCCGGCCCAGGTGCATGCCCTGTCAATGCCACCACTTCCGGGGCCGCGTGTTCTTCGAGGAATTCGTGCGGATTCGCCGCCAAATTGAACATCTGTGTCTTCCGGACCGAGCCGTCGAGCACATCTACCTTGATCAGTTTCCAGTCTCCGCGCTTCACGCAACGCATCCCCGGCTCGGTGCCACCGCTGTAGACACCGTAGAGCACGTCACGGACGGTCTGCCGTTTGCCTTCCAGGACAGTCTTGAAGCTGAGGCCTTCGTTGGTATCGGGGGTCTCGATCCCCGCGAAATCACAAAGGGTCGACAGCACATCGAGCAGGTAAATGTTCCCCTGGGCCCGCCGGCCCGAGGGAATGCCCGGACCCTTGGCTATGAACGGAACCCGCCAGGTGTGCTCATAGAGATTCTGCTTGCCCTGCAGACCGTGCCGCCCGATGGCCATGCCGTGATCTGACGTGTAGAAAATGTAAGTGTTCTCCTGCTCCCCCATGGCCTCGAGTTTGGCCAGCACGCGCCCGATCTGGATGTCGATGTTTTCGCTGCAGGCAAACTGCCGCCCCAACTCATTGCGAATCGTGCGCTCGTCCCGACGTTCCCACACGCCGCTGACCGCCACCTCATCACGCAGCTTGGGATGTCCGTGAGGAAAGGGATGTTCAGGCAGGTAGTTCACCGGCAGCGTTGGCTGCTCGGGATGCGCTGGGGGCAGGGAATCTCGATCCCGATGATTCACCGCGCCGTACTTGGCCAACAACTCCGGCGTGCCGTCACGCACGTCGTGGGGATGGGAAAAGCCGAGGTAGATCAAGAAGGGGGCCTCCGTTTTTCGTGCCTGGCGTTCCGCGAGATAGTCCAGAACGCGATCGGCGTGCCAGGCGCTGCCCTTCTCGGCCGTGCCTCCACGCTTGGTGGCCTCGTGCCGGAAGGTGAACTGCGCGTTCGCCTCGGCGTAGCTATTGCCCCGCTTGCAGGTGCGCATCGTCTCATAGCCGGCTCGATTGAACACCGCCGCCAGCGTGTGCTCCGCCAGATCCGGCGGCACCCGCCGCGGATCATCGGCGTTGGGATTTCGCTGACGTCCACGACTCGGCAAATGCCACACCGTCCGCCCGGACATGATCATGTGCCGGGAGGGCGTGCAAACCGCACCCACCCAGGCGCCCATGTGATGCGCCCCATCCAACACCACCCCCTCAGCCGCTAGGCGGCTCAAGACCGGCGTCTCCAACTCGGAATCGGGACGATAAACGGTCAGGTCGAAGGGCGACTGGTCATCCGCAATGATGAAGAGAAAATGGGGACGGTTGGCCAACGGCTCCCTGGTTTCCGGGAACGCCTCCTGCCAAGGCGACAGACTGAGAAACCAGGTGACCGTGGCGAGAAACGCGGAAAGTGAGGTCGAAGGCGTGATCATACAGCTCTCAAGATGACGGCTTTCGCCAAGCGTGGCGAGCCCCAAGATCGGCTCCGCGCGAGCACTGCTTTCCACTTGGCGACGTGTCGCGAGAGAAACCCGAGAGAGCGTGAGCGAAGCGGCAAATCACGGCGTCTTGGTGCACGCGCCAAGGAATCTCCAGGTCGCGATCGACGGAAACTGATCAATCATGTTTGGCGTGGTCGATGGACGGGATTCTCGCTGAACGGCAGGAGAGCATCCCGTCTCATCCCTTGAACATTGTTTTCCTGCATGTCTTCGCGTCATGACACCATTCGGAGCTTGAATCCGGCCCTGGGGATCCCGCCTAATCTCGCCATGAAACGCGCCCTGTCCTTGTTTCTGCTCCCGGCCTTCCTTCTCTCGGGGTCCCTCTCGTTCGCCCAGCAGGATCGGGGCGGTCGCGTGAATCGCCCCCGGGTCTCGCTGGCCGCGGAGCCGGCCGCAACGCAACTCCTCAGCCAGAACCATCGCTTCACCGTCGAGGCGAGGCTTGGCGACAAGCTGATCGGAAAACTGTCGGCCCTGACCAGTTCAACCCGTCTTCATCTCATGGGATCACTCGGGCCTCGGGACGACGATCCCGAGCTTTCTCTCGACGCCACCATCGAAGAAGACGAGGGCGATCGACTCTTGCTCGTCTATCAGCTGACGATGCATCCGGCCGACGCACCGTCCGGCCGGAGGGCTCCTGGCAGGGCTTCGACTTCAGTGGGCGCCAGCGGCACCCTTCGAATGAAGCCCGGAATCGCTTACAAGGTGATGGAGGCCGGAGGCATCACGTTTGTGGTTTCCGCCAAAGCCGAACCCGCGGGCGAGGAGTAGCCAACGGGCGGGGGATGCCCGCACAGGCGGACGGCAGGCTCACGCGACCCCTCACTCCCATTTCCCGGGTCGATCCCCACTTGCGCAGCCTCCCGGACCGTCGCATACTCGACAGTTTCCCGAAAATGCGTGCCCTTAGCTCAGTTGGATAGAGCAACGGACTTCTAATCCGTAGGTCGTAGGTTCGAATCCTGCAGGGCATGCCACTTAAGGCGCTTGCTATCAACGAATTAAGGTGGTTGTAAGGCGGTTCAAGTAAAGCTTGAATTGCGAGTAATGACGCTTTGAATGCAGCCAAATGCGCCCAAAACGGGCAACAAATGGGCAACGCGGTTTCAGCTCTAGTCCAGGGATTTGGGATTCGCCAACTTTGGAGGATTGAAGTTTCGAGAACCGGAAGCCCGGCATTGGATGAGCTTCATTTTGCGGTGGAAGCCCTCGGTGTTCCCGTTGTTTTGAGAAGCGCCACAATGCAGGCGATCTCCTCTCGCCAACTCCAATCAGCCTTGGCCAGGGACAACTTGGGGCCATCTGACTGGGCCTGAGTTTCGAGCTTAGCGACGGACCCACTCCATCAGAGGTGGCATTGAAGCTTGCCTTCGGTCGTCTTGCCCAACATTATCGGATGCCTATAGAACTGTGGGATGATGCTTGGCAAGGAATCAGAGGATCAAAGGCGTAAAGAGTTTGGATTTAAGGATCGGGATCGATCGGCCACCAAGAATAACCCTGTGGCTAGATTGGGGCGCTCGTCGTGCTCTGATTCCGCTCAAGGTTCAACGGACTCAGTATGTCCGTAGTCCTCCACAACGTCCCCCCTCCCGCACCCGGCGACATCGTCCATGTGCGCTCACGGTGCCATGTCGTTGAGTCGACGACGGCGGCGAACTACGGAACAACCGTCGATCTCGCCTGCTTGGAAGACTCGGCTCAAGGAGAACTTTCCACGGTCTTGTGGGAAGCCGAGCTGTCCCCGAAGGTCATCACCGAGCAAGCTTGGGACTCGATCGGCAAGAAGGGCTTTGATTCGCGAGAATACTTCGCCTCATTCTTCAACACGTTGCGGTGGCACTGCGTCACGGCCACCGATCCGAGTCTCTTCCAGTCTCCATTCAGGGCCGGGATCAAGCTCGACGCCTACCAGATGGAGCCGCTCTACAGGGCGCTTAGACTCCCGCGGGTAAACCTCTTTATCGCTGATGACGTGGGCCTGGGGAAGACCATCGAGGCTGGTTTGGTGGCTGCGGAACTCCTTCTCCGAAAACGGGTCAAGAACGTGATCGTCTCATGCCCGCCCTCGATGCTCTATCAGTGGCGTGCGGAACTCGACAGTCGCTTCGGCCTGAACTTCGAAATCTTCGATCGGAATTATATCGAGCGGGTGCGGCAAGAGCAGGGGTTTGCCGTGAATCCCTGGACCACTTACCCGCACTTCCTGGTCTCACATCGTCTGCTCATCGACGATACCTACGCCGAGCCCCTCAAGCAGTGGCTTGGTTCGCTTCGCCCTCAGTCGCTCTTCATCCTCGATGAAGCCCACCACGCGGCCCCAGCCAGTGGCTCCAAATATGCCATCGATTCTCGGTTCACGCGTGCTATCCGGGATTTGGCTCATCGGTTCGAGCACCGCTTGTTTCTCAGTGCCACGCCGCACAACGGGCACTCGAACAGTTTCTCTGCCCTCTTGGCCATTCTCGACCCTCAGCGGTTCATTCCAGGCGTCCCGGTCGTGAAGGCCAACCTCAACGACATCATGGTCCGCCGCTTGAAGGGTGACATCCGACTGCTGTCTGGTGGATTTCCCGAGCGCGTCGTTGACCAGATCGACATCGATGATCTCCCCTCCGATGCCCCCGAGTTGGCCCTCGTCGATATGATGGATCGCTACCAGGCCCTCCGCAGCGAGCAGGTGAAAGGAGAGAAGCGCCACATTCGGAATCGCTCACTCATTGTGTTCTCCCACCTCCAGCAGCGGCTGCTTTCCAGCCCGGAAGCCTTCGCCCGCACCATTGCCAAGCATGCTCAGGGAGCAGAGAAACGGTTCAGTGCTCGGGCGAAACTCCAACTCATCACCCACGGTGTCGATCCGGACTCGGAGGAAGCCAGCCTCGATGAAGAAGGGCAAGAAGCGCTCCTGGCCAATGAACTCGCAAAAGCTGACCCCATTGCGGACCTCAATGCCGAGGCCAATGCCCTGCTTCAGGAGATCGTTCGGGTCGCCGAGGAGGCGCGCTACAAACCCGACTCCAAGGTCACCAAGCTCATCGAGTGGATTGCCGAGAACCAATGCTCAGGAATCGGCGGTGGCGATCACGAAGCCCAGACCGGAGTGGAGTGGAAAGACACCCGCGTCATCATTTTCACCGAATGGGAAGCGAGTCTCACCTACCTGCGCAACATGCTGAGCCATGCGATTGCGGGGACAGACCAAGCCGAGGCGCGTATCGAGGTCTTCCGTGGTTCCACTGGGCCAGACAACCGCGAGCGCATCAAGGAAGCCTTCACGTCTTCCCCTGCCGATCACCCTGTGCGTATTTTGTTAGCCACCGATGCGGCCAGAGAGGGCCTCAATCTCCAAGCCCACTGTCATCACCTGTTCCACTACGACGTTCCTTGGAATCCGAGTCGGCTAGAGCAACGCAATGGCCGCATCGACCGGAAACTCCAGCCCAGTGAGAAGGTCTACTGCCACTACTTCTTCTACAAGCAACGACCTCAGGACCGAGTCCTTCAAGCGCTCGTGCGGAAGACCGCAACCATCGAGGAGGAGCTAGGAAGCCTTGGGCAAGTTTTGGAGAAGCGGCTGACGTCCAAGCTCGAATTTGGCATCGCATCGGACCAGGTGGAAGCCCTGGCTGGCAGCATCGAGCAGGACGAACTGTTCGAGAACCAGCAGAGCGCCAAGGACGAACTCGCGGACGCACGTGAGCGTCAGGGCCCACTCCAAGCTCAGGTTCAGTTATTGGAGAATCGCATCACTCAAGCCAAACGATGGATCAACTACTCTCACGAGAGCTTCGAACAAGCCCTCTCGTGCTCGCTCAAGCTCGCCAACTATTCTCCTCTCTCTGCACTGAACGGATCTTCGAAGGAAGGGGGTGAGCATCTGTATCATTTCCCGAATCTTGATACGGGTCAGGGACTCGATCCCACATGGAGTGCGACCCTTGACTCACTCCGCGAGCCACCCAAGAACGGACGTCGAGACCATCGATGGCGCAGCGAATCTCCTATCCGCCCTATTCGCTTCTCCGCGCCCGATACCATCGATGACTCCAGCGTGCAGTTGCACCTTGGCCATCGGATCGCCAAGCGCCTCCTATCACGTTTCCTCTCCCAGGGGTTCATCCACCATGACCTGTCTCGGGCCTGCCTGGGACAATCCGACGACGCCATCCCGCGAGTCGTTCTCTTGGGCCGCCTCGGTCTCTTTGGCAAAGGGGCCACGCGGCTTCATGAAGAGATTCTCACGATCACTGCCCGCTGGGAGCCGGAGGACAAGCGGAATGGCTCACCGCTAAAGGCCTATGCGCGTGATGCGGAAGCCCACACGATGGAGATCTTGGAGCAGTCTTTGTTAGAAGGCGTTCAGGCTATTCCCGATGAAGTCCAATCACAGCTGCTGGCATCCGTTGAGAGCGACGTCACCCAGCTCCGCACCTTTCTCGACGCCCGAGCCGAACAGGCGGAGGCCGTGGCTCGAAAACGACTCGCCGCACGTGCGGATGCAGAAGTGAAGGCGATGGACGAAGTCCTCCTCGCACAGAAGAAACGGGTCGAGAATTCTTTGAAACGTTCCATCGACGATGATTCCCAACTCTCGCTTGGGTTTAACGACGACGAAAAACGTCAGTTAGAGCAGGACAGGCGCTACTGGAAAAAATGGCTGGAGAACGTGGATCAAGATCTCGTGGATGAGCCAGCGCGCATTCGGGAGTTTTACGAGATTCAGATCTCCCGCGTAGAGCCCATCGGCCTCGTCTATCTCTGGCCTAACTCAACCACGACTCCCTGAGCATGGCGACGCCGAACGAAGTCAAGCGCTCCATCGAGGCGCACAAGAAGTGGTTGGGCTATCTTCAGCCGGATGGCCTCGTCGTGTCTGCAGCCGCGCTGGTCGACAAAGGCCATTACTACCAGCAGGCGCAGCGTGAGCGTCAGGTCGAGTTCATCGACCATCTTACGACGAGCCAAAGCTACGACGAAGATGAGGGCACAGTGCAGATCACCGACTTCAAAGGGCTCGCCACTGAGTTCTTGGGCTGGCCGCCACAGGAATGGGGCGATGCGGCTGACCTCGGCGACGACTACCAGATCCAACTAAAGGAATCCCGCGAGATCCTCGCCCCCAACGCCGCTCTTCGGTGGCCGCGTGGCAAGGAACTCGCTGACGAAGAGAAGCCCTACCAACTACTCATCTTTCAGCACGAAGGCGATTTCGACGAACCCTACGAGGTTATCGAAAACACTTGGTCGACGAGTGCCACCCGTCGCTTGGAGCGACTGTTGCGCGAGACCGAGATTCCCATCGGCCTCCTGCTTTCTCCAACGCATCTACGCGTTGTTTACGCCCCTGTGGGAGAGAACGCGGGTAGTCTGACGTTCCGCTTTGCTGACATGGTCAGCACGATGGGGCGGCCCATCCTCGGCGCGTTCGATCTCTTGCTTGGCATTGAGATGCTCTTCATGGGTGAGGAGTCCCACCAGCTCCCGGCGCTGCTCAGACACAGCCGAGAGATGCAGGCCAACGTCTCCGTCGAACTTGCTCAGCAAGTGCTGGACGGTCTCTACGACCTTGTCCGCGGGACACAGGCTGCGGACGCTCGCACTGGTGGCCGACTCCTTCGCCACCTTCTCGCTACGAATCCAAACCACATCTACGAGGGTCAGCTCAATGTCCTGATGCGCCTCGTCTTCCTCTTGTTCGCTGAAGATCGAGGCCTCATGCCGAACAGCGAACTCTACAACCGACACTATTCCGTCCACGCTCTCTACGAGCGCCTTCGGGCTGATCACGCGCTTCATCATGATACGATGGACGATCGCTACGGCGCGTGGGCGCAGTTGCTTGCGCTGTTTCGGCTGATCTTCCACGGCCAACGTCACGGGGATCTCAAGCTCCCGCCGCGCTACGGCTATCTCTTCGATCCCGACCGGTTCCCGTTCCTGGAGGGCCGAGTCACCGATCCCGAAAGCGGTGCCGAAGAAGACCTAAACCTCCCTCTCATTGGCGACGGCACGATCTTTCGGCTATTAGGAGGCATCCTCTTTCTCAATGGCGAGCGCATCTCCTACCGCACTCTCGATGTCGAGCAGATCGGCTCCGTTTACGAGACCATGATGGGTTTCGCTCTTACGCAGGCGTATGGCCAAACCATTGCCGTTAGGCCGCAGAAGAAACATGGTGCCGCCGTCAATCTCAATCTGGACGACCTCCTTGGCCTCCCTGCCAAAGGCACGGAGAACCGCCACAAGATCTTCGCCGCCGAAACCGGGCGCAAACTCTCTGGCAAACGACTCACCGAGTTCAATCAAGCCGAAACTACCGACGAACTCCTCGCCGTCCTCCAGGGCCCGACCGCCAACTCCAATCTCATCGCCCGCGACGCCACCCCGCACCTCGCGCAGCCCGGCTCGCTTCTCCTCCAGCCCACTGACGCCCGCCGCAAATCTGGCTCCCACTACACCCCGCGCAAGCTCACCGAGCCCATCGTCCGCAAAGCCCTCGAACCCGTTCTCGCCCGACTCGGCGACCAACCCTTCCCAAAGGAGATTCTGGACCTAAAGGTCTGCGACCCCGCCGTCGGCTCCGGCGCTTTCCTTGTCGAGGCCTGCCGCCAGCTCGGCGACGAACTCGTCAAAGCCTGGGCCGCCCACGGCGGCAAACCCGTCATCCCGCCCGACGAGGACGAGATACTTCACGCCCGCCGCCTCGTCGCCCAGCGCTGCCTCTACGGCGTCGACCGCAACCCCATGGCCGCCGACCTCGCCAAGCTCTCCCTCTGGCTCGCCACCCTCGCCAAAGACCACCCCTTCACTTTCCTAGCCCATGCCATCCGCTCCGGCGACTCCCTCGTTGGCCTCAGTAAAAAACAAATCCTTGCGTTCCATTGGGATCTCAAACACGAGTCCACGAAACAGCGCGTCTTCGGCCAGGATCAGCTCGAAAAGAAGATCAAAAGCGCCCTCGCCTACCGTCGAGAAATCCTCGACGCCGGCGACCTCGTCCTGCCCGAGATGAAAGCCGCCCAACTCCGGCTCGCTGAAGAGGAAGTGGACAAAGTCCGTCGCGCTGGGGATCTCACCGTGTTAGGTTTCTTCTCGGGATCGAAACCAAAGGAGCGCCAAAAGGCTCGGGATCGTTTGCTGGAACAGTGGCTGAAGGCGACGGATGGATCGGGATCGGAAGAAAGCATTCACGAGGGAATTGCTCTCAAAAGCAAGATTCGACATGCATGCGAGTCCGACAAGCCGGTCTTCCCGTTTCATTGGGAAGTTGAATACCCCGAATTGTTTGCGAAGGAAAATCCGGGTTTCGATGCATTCGTGGGAAATCCGCCGTTTGCTGGAAAGAACACGATTGCAACTGCGAATCACAAAGAATACTCAGCTTGGCTGTTGGAATCTCACCCTGGCTCTCACGGCTACGCAGATCTGATTGCGTTCTTCTTTAGGCGGGCTTTTGGTCTTCTCCGTCAAGGAGGTAGTTTGGGCATGATTGCCACAAAAACTATCCGAGAGGGGAATACGAGGGAAACTGGCCTACAAAATATCTCACACAACGGAGGACAGATCTACTACGCGTTGACTCGCATGAAATGGCCTGGTGATGCATCCGTGTATATCAGCATCATATGCATCTTCAAAGGAGAACCAAGGATTGCGAAACTGATCGGCAAAACCCCTGTAAGAGACATCTCTGCCTATTTGGTTCCTGGGACCATGAATGATTCCCCTCACAAACTCGTTGCGAATGGATGCCGCAGCTATCTCGGAAGCATCGTCTTGGGGATGGGATTCACATTTGATGACACAGATAATTCAGGTCTTGCAAGTGGCATTCAAGTGATGAGAGATCTCATATCAACCAGGCCAAACAATCAACTTAAGATTCAACCCTACATTGGATATTCAGAGGTCGCCAAACACCCATCACACCAGAATCACCGGTTCGTAATAAATTTCGGAGACGACACGCTCGAAACCGTTGAACAAGAATGGCCAGAACTGTTGGCGATAGTAAAAATCAATGTGAAGCCGTCGAGGGATAAACAGAAACGCCCCATATACAAAAGCAATTGGTGGCTTCACTCAGAAAGGCAACGTGCGCTTTATGACTCTGTTAAGAATCTGGATCGCGTTCTAGTTGCGGGAGCGAAGGCGTCGGCACATTTCGCATTCGCATTTCTGCCTGCAAACATGGTCCTCGCGAGTGAGAAGTTCTGTAACTGGATCATCATGCGGCGAAGCGTGAACCTTCGGAGCGAGTGAAGTCTATTTTATCAAGGATGAATTTTCGGAACGCTGAACCTTTTCCGCCGTGGTGCAAAAATCCAGGCAGCGTGTTTTTCAAGGCGGCTGAGACAATCATTTCCGAAGGCAGCACGTCTGGGCGGATGGTTCGGATCCAGGTTCCAAAGTGTTTCCAGACCAGACCGTCACATGTCATGGCAAGGTACTGTAACATGCCCTGAGCGATCATGCCGGTCTGCACAAACACATGATATGCGTGCATCTTTCTCTGCACCTGTCTGCGATATTTCTCGGTAGTCCGGTGGAGGTATTGGTTACCATTGCGACGCTTGAGCGGTCGCATAGCGGCCATCCAGAAATGGTATCCGAATGAGCCGACCGAATGCACCGCTTGCTTGAAAGCGACTTCGATCTTGAAACGCAAACTGTAGAGCAAGATGATCTCCTGAGCTTCCATGGTGAGGTCGGTAGACAAGAGGATGATCCGCCCTCTCGTGGGATGATCGACGAGAATGAAGCGGACCATCGCCCCGGCGGGCTTCCACAACAGATCCACCGACTTGAACCGGACAGAGATGTTTCTCTCCCCATATACGGGACTGGGAACGGAACTGAAGCCGCCCGTTCCAAAGACATTCTGGAGCTTCACCGCAGCGCCATACTTTTTCGGTCGTCCGCGTTTGCGTTTGCGTGGCACTGCCGCAGGCCGAAAGCCGGTTGTCGTGCGTCGAACCCTCGTGACCAGCACACCGGAACGCCCCTTGGTGCTCCGGATCACCTTTCCGTTGGCGTAGTAGGCGTCGGCCAGCAAGACGAACTCCTGACCTCTACAGACGGATGCGAGCATCTCGTTGGCCTTGTCGATCAAGGTTCTCCTGTCGCGGTTTGAAGTGACGATACCTTCGTGAATGCGTGCACAGACCGGAACGCAGAAGAAGTATCCGCCAACCTGACAGAGCACGCCGAAGGCCTGAAAGGAATGGCTCATGATGAAGTGAGGCTTGGAATTGGACTCGGACTGTTGATGCAGATACTTCACCGCAGGCATCTTGCGGCCCTCCTTGGACTTCTTGATGCCGTCGAGAACCAGGACGGGGCGACAACCGATCTTGTAGACAGGGAAGTGCTTGATCACGATGGCGAACCAAAGTTCTGCAAGCCGGTCCGTCTTCACGGCATTGCTGT
Organism: Verrucomicrobiales bacterium; assembly: GCA_965204485.1. Lineage (GTDB taxonomy): Bacteria > Verrucomicrobiota > Verrucomicrobiia > Verrucomicrobiales > DEV007 > JAACDM01. The sequence goes on along the minus strand of CBDBEZ010000137.1, from coordinate 177,939 downwards.
GGAAGAAATGGAGTAAGTGCTCATAGAAGTGTTCTGACAAACCGAGAGCGCGGACGAAACTGGAAACCCCGAGGAGGTCATTGCGCACGGAGAAAGCGGCCAAGACGAGCAGAAACCAGAGAAAGGTGCGGGCTCTCGAGAAAGCGGGTCGCAGAAGACAGACGATATTCCACCAAGAAATCCAGAGATCCATAACAAATGATTTGATTTTCCTAGACATTCGCATATATAAGGTAATGACCATGAAAAAGATCAGATCATTGAAAAAAGAGTCCAGAAATTTGCGGCAAAGTTAGCTGCAATCGGGCCAATGCGGCCTGGGAGCATCAGCAAGCAATACCGAGATCGACAACGCCAGCGCGGCGTGTATTACCAACTGAGCTACACGCATGAGATGAGGAGCCGGACTGAACACGTCTGGCCAGACCACGTGAAGGGACTACGAAAAGAAACAGAGGAGTACAAGAAATTCAAGAAATTCAAGAAACTGACCACCGAACTGATCGATCTGAGCATTGAACTATCCAAGGCGAAGATCGCTCCATTACGCAGTCAGACAGACACGCCAGGCAAAGAGAAACCGGTCTGAGAACTTCCCACTCACGAGATGGTCTATTCAGGCAATTTGACTGTAATTGCGTTTGAAGAAAACTCTGCGTTCTCTCTGCTTCAATCGCGACCCCACGAGTTTTGGTCGAAAACGTTCATGACGACCATGGGCGAAAGTTTGGCCTATACCAACACGACTTGTTTTGAAACTTTTCCTTTTCCCGACGGCTGGGAATCTGATCACCGCGTAGATGAAATAGGCCGCGAGTATTACGACTACCGCGCCGAGCTGATGGTGCGCAACGACGAGGGGCTGACCAAGACCTACAACCGCTTCCACGACCCCGGCGAGGCCTCGCCCGACATCCTTAAATTGCGTAAGCTGCACGCCGCCATGGATCGCGCCGTCCTCGACGCCTACGGCTGGACGGACGTCATCACCGACTGCGAGTTCATTCCCGACTTCACCGAGGAGGACGACGACGGCAACGAGATTCCCAAAAACATCCGCTACCGATGGCCCGACGAAGTCCGCGACGAAGTCCTGGCCCGCCTCCTCGCTCTCAACGCGGAGCGCTACCAAGAGGAAGTCAACGCCGGCCTCCATGCCACCAAGAAGACTGCTCGCAAGAAGAGAGCCGCCAGAGAGTCCACCGCGGGACCATCTGAAGAACCGCGAACTCAGGTCTCGCCGGAATCGCAGGGTCATTTGAACTTTGAGTCCTGATTCTCAGTTTTTAACCGGCATTCAAGCCTGTTTTTTGCGTTTTCTACAAATTGGCTTCCCCATTTCCAGGATTCGGCTAGCCTAGAGACCGTATGCTCCTCGATTTCCAAGTTGCCAACTACCGCTCATTCCGTGCTCCTGCCCGCCTCAACTTGGCAGCCAGCAATTACGACACAAAGACCCTGCCCGGCAACATTGTTACGCCCAGGTTGCCCGGCATCTCGAAGCAGAGATTTCTCCGTGGAGCGGCGATCTACGGAGCCAACGCTTCAGGTAAGTCAAACCTGATACGCGCCGTCTTCGAATTGCAGAAGTTGGTCCGAAATTCTCACACCTCCGAGAAAGGAGGCGGCATGCCATACAATCCCTTTGTCCTTGATGAGGAATCTCCAGAAGAGCCCACCATCTACGGTATTCGCTTCGTGGCTTCCGGCGTGAGGTATCACTACAGCTTAGCCTTCGATCGAACGCGTGTTCTGGAGGAATCCCTGTCGGCCTTTCCGAAAGGGAGGGAACAGCTCTGGTATCTTCGCCTGTGGGACGAAGCTTCTGACGCCTATGTTTACACTCCAGAAGAATCGGATCATTTCACGATTAGGAAGACGGATGTGGAATCTACGAAGGCCAACTCACTATTTCTATCTACAGCAACGAATTTGCTAGATCATCCTAAGTTGGGGCCTGTCTACGCATGGTTCCGTGAGACCCTCAATGTCGTCAATCTTAGTATCGACGGAAAGCCTCTTAACACCGGCCAAACGTTGGAGCGATTCCGATCGGCTCCGAAGGAGGTTTTGCACTTTCTGCGGCGAGCAGATCTAGGAATTGCTGATATGGATGTGAAAACAGAGAAGATTCCTGACGATTTGCTAGAAAAGCTACCGAAGTCGCTAGCTGACAAAGTGAAAGACAAAGACATGACATCAGTCACAATGATTCATCTTGGTGAAGCTGGGCAGCGGTATCCCATTGGGCTGGACGACGAGTCTTCAGGGACGCGCCGTTTCTTTGATCTTATCAGTCCCTGGATCGAATTGATTGAGGGGGATAAAGTGTTGTTCCTGGATGAACTAGAAACCAGCCTGCATCCACTTCTGACACGAGAATTGGTAAGGATGGTTATGGATCCTGAACTGAATACCAAAAGCGCTCAGCTGATATTCGCCACTCACGATCCACTTCTCCTCGACACAACATTACTTCGTCGTGACCAAATCTGGCTTACAGAGAAGACCCATGAGGGCGACTCTGTAATGTATGCTTTGAATGAATACAAAACACCGCCCACAAATCGGGAGTCGCTTGTTCGTGGGTATTTATCAGGACGTTACGGTGGCATTCCCTACCTGCCTGAAGCATTGATGGATTCCCCAGCCAATAGTGCCAGCTAAGTAGTCGCTATGAGGAAAGGACAACGAAGAAAGAATCCAAAGCGCTACATTAGTGCAGGCTTCTCGCAGCGTCCTTTCGGACGTCCCGCAGCCCATACCAAACCGCCCAAGAGCCTATTAATCGTCACTGAAGGACAGAACACGGAACCACTATACCTCAAAGTGCTCGCCCAGCATTGGACCTTGCATCCGCACGTGACCTGCATTGAGCCGGGCGGTGAGGGCATCCCCAAGAACCTTGTGGATAAGGCGCTCAAGATGAAGACGGAGCGCGCCAAGCGTAAACGAACTGGAAAGCTAGCGTTTAATCAGACAGCGAGCTTCGATGAAATATGGATCGTCTTCGACACTGAACACGCCGAGCGCCATGGACATCTTCACTCAGGAATGGCCCATGCTGATAAGTATGGCATAAGGACAGCCCATTCGACGCCGTGCTTTGAGTTTTGGTTTTGTCTCCACTATGAGCTCAAGGCTCCTGCAATGGAATGGTGCAGGGAAGCTGAACGCCTTTTTGAGCAGGTAGCCAAACTTAAGCATGGTGCTTACTCGAAAGCAGCCGGGGCTAGTAAGGGACTTATCGATTGTTTAGTGCCTAAAGTAATGGAGGCCATCAGGCATGCCGAACGTCTAACAAACCAGCAGGAGGAAGATGATTTTCCAGCTAATCCGTCGACATCTGTTCACACCTTGGTCAAGTCGATGTGGGAAGCGCAGCCAGAGGAACTCAAAAAACGCTTCCCATTACCCTCATGAAGTCTCGCCAAGTCCGCCAAGATCTATACCGCTCGCTCCAAGTCGACCTGATAGGTCCTTGCAACGGCAATGATTTCGAAACTGAGCTGCTCCCAGAAACGCCGACTACCTGGTGTCTGACAGGTTATTTGGTTCCCGCAGGTGCTGACGAGGATCAACGTAAAGGTGACGACGAGGGCGATGATATTGATGAGGTCCCTGCGGTAGGTGGGTTTGACGATGATGCGCCAGTCGACCGATCAGCCTCTGGCAACAACTACCTGCCCTCGTCAATGGGGCTGACTTCAATCGTCGCAGCGGAAACAAAGACCGTCTCCGTAAAGGTGGAATGGGGAGACTACATTGAGGAGAAATACGAGACTCCTGGGAAAGATGGAGCGATAAAGACGGAATACGGTTATCGCCGGATTCCCAGAACCAGCGTCGTGGAGGTTTCCCTGAGCGATTTGGAAGGTTCTACCCAAACGCTGTTGGACGTTCCCGAAAGCCGTGTCCGGCCCAATGATCCCCGAGGACTCATGCTGTCTTGCATTGTTCGACCGCTTCCTAACCTAGAAGCGGGGAGCCGGGCGTTGACCATTTTCTTGGTGAACTACCGGGCCGTGGACGATCAGCACTCTTACCGAAGCTGCGCCTTTCAGGCTCGATTCAGTGTCGATTGTGCCGACGGCTTCGCAGGCCGGTTCGACATGCGCGGGTCTGCCGCTTCTCACCTTGCCGATCCAGATAACAGCATTGCTGATCTGCATTATCGTGATGTCCTTGAATACGCGGTGGGACATGGAAACTCTGTGGACTGCGTTCCTCACGATGGTGATGGAACAGTGCGGACGGTTTTCACCACTTGGTTGCCAAATCATGAGGTAGAGCGGGTCGTTCCCAGCGCGATCGACAAAGTGGAATTCCGCATGTTCACCTTGGCCGCCTCCGAGTCGGGAGGCGAATTGGCGGATAGTCTCGCACCTTTGGTCGATGCCTATCGCACGTGGAGCGACTCGCAGAACGATCTCGTAGGATCGCTGAAGAATGAAGCTCGCCGCAACACGGCTTCCACAGCTTTGAATGAGGCTCGCGCCGCGGCGGACCGGATTGCCGAGGGAATTGAGTTACTCCGAACCAATGAAGACGCATTCCGAGCGTTCACGCTCGCAAACAGGTGCATGGGAGAGGCAGCGGATCGGCGAGTTGTCGATGTCCCGAGAGAAGATATTTCTTGGCGGCCCTTTCAGCTTGCCTTTGTCCTGCTCAATTTACCAGGTCTCATTGACCCCAAGAATGATCAACGGAAGTTCGTGGAACTCCTTTTCTTTCCGACGGGTGGTGGCAAGACCGAGGCGTATCTCGGCCTGGCAGCGTTCCAGATGATCTTCCGTCGTTTGACCAATCCGGGTGTCCGCTCCTGCGGACTGAGTGTGTTGATGCGCTACACGCTTAGGCTGCTTACTCTAGACCAGCTCGGAAGGGCTGCCGCTCTCGTTTGTTCCATGGAACTGGAGAGGCGCAAGGACCCCGACCGTCTTGGTGCGTGGCCGTTCGAGATTGGCCTTTGGGTAGGTTCTGCGGCGACGCCTAATCGATTGGGACGCGTGGGCTACAATGGCCCTGGTGCCGATCAGACGGCCTACATGAAGACGAAGCGCTTTCGAGAAAACACCCTCCGTAGCGAGTGAATCCCAGCAATCCCTTGATCTTTAATGGCAATGCCTTTAGGGAAAGCTAACAATCTCCAGCAGGAACTCGCCCTCACGAGAGTCGTTTTCTGTTAGCCTAGGCCAACTCGTCACCGGTTGGCGGACTTTGCGCGGGCAACTCCTTTGTCGTCTTTTCGGTATTGCCTCCCGAACGATCAATTCTCTGACTCGCGCTACCATCTCCTGTTTTGTCTCTTCGGTCAGCAGTCCCTCGGACACTTCGAACACTGCCCATAGTGAATTCATTTTGTCGAGCGTCTTCAGGAAACTGATGCTCAACGGCTGGATGTTGCCGCTTTTCGCGGCTTCGCATCGCTCCTGCGCGATGATCGAGCAGGCCATGAGCAATGCCGCCACCTCCTGGGCCGCTGTTTCTGGCGTATGGCTATGAAGAACGTCACTCCCGCGCATGTGGAGCTTGAGTTCCTTGTAGAATATCTCGTGTTCCCAGCGCAGGGCATAGAGCTCCAGCAATTCCTGCGCCGGATACTCCTGCTCATCAATAAGCGTCGTCCATAGCCTCTCCTCGCTCCACTGTCGTGCCCCCGGCTTCCTGATCCGGCCTCGAATCTCACGGATACGGATCTCCCCTTGATTCTCCCGCGGCCCATCAGCCTTCTTTCTGGGCACCCTGATGCTGACCAGCGCGCTTCCATCGGAGAGCCTTTCAGTCTCATGGCTCTTGTTTGCTGCCGCGTGCCTTCACCAACAATTCACTATGTGCCGCCCGGCATGATTTCACGAGTTCGTCGAGATACTTCCCCCAACCGTAAAGCCGGTCGACAATCAGCAGACTCCTCTTCGGCAGACTCCCGAGAAGTTCTTTGGCCAGGGTCCATTCGCCTTCTCCTTTCAGGCCGACCGTCGCCGCCAACGGGTTGTGGATGCCAAGTTCCACGAGCGCGCACATCTCTATTTTCGCAAAGGCGGCGGTCATTCTCCTGGAGGCCGCCTTGCTCATGGCAGCCAGAACCTGCGGCGTGTTCGTGACGCTCCATTTCGAGCCATCGATCCCGCACAGGCGCAGCCCCTTGTAGAAACATCCCTTGTGTACGCGTCCATCGGCGAGGGGCTTTAACACCTGCTTCATGAGCCAAGCGAATGGCTCAAGCCCCATTCTCTGGCGCCGTTCCGAGAGCGAACTATCCTTGATCACCACCTCGAACAACTGGAACACATGGGCCGAGAAATGGCCAGCATCACTGATCACGTGATAGACCAGGGAGGCGAGAAGATCCCAGCCGGCAGCTTGGGGTTGGGGCCGCGGCCTGGGTTCTGCAAGCGTTCGAAGCGATCGCGAACGAATCCGAAAAGATGTTCGAACTGACCAAGGAAACCGCTAACTTGATTGGGATGGGAGTGAGGCATCCACCCCAATTATAACTATTATGGTAAAATGCAACATTTATCTAAAATATTTTGGATCTTTCCCTAAAGGCATTGTCTTTAATGGGAAGAACGAAAAACGGATCAGCCCTCTCTCCCTTTCGAATCAAAATACACCTACTCTACGATCGGCGCGGTATCGACCGAGGCAAACTTTCCGAACCTCTTGAAAGTTGAGTTGTTTTTTTGGTATCAGGTGATACCGTTTTCAAGTGCACCCTATCTCGCCGATGAACCGCCCCGCCACGACCAACAGCAACAAACAATGGCTAAGCGCCCAGGACACAAGGAACTCACCGGGAAGCTCCGGCAGGCACGGGAGGCACTCGACAATGGCCGCTTCCTGATCATCGAAGAAGATCGCCATTTTACCCATGATATCGCCGCCCTCGAAAGCCAAGGGGCGAAGGACCACTGGAGCAAAGTAGTCGCCTTTTTGGGAGAGATTCAGGCCTCAGGCGGGGCGGATTGCTACGTTGGCAAATACCCGCCTGCCGCTTGCTACCATGAGCCCTACCAGGGTGTCGAACTCTTTGCCTTCGCGTGGGACAGCGCCCTGGCCGAGTGCCGGATGTATTTGAAATTTGGAATCAAGATCTCGAAAAAATCGAAAGAACCGACCTATCTTTACTTGAACTGTCATGAAGACAAACCGGGCAAAAAAGATCGGTGAGTGGAAACTCCCGGAGGAATGCCTCGCGTGCGACGCCGAGGATAGCTACAGGCGCGTGAGAGTGGAAACGGAGAAGGAGATTCGCGGAGAGACCTTTGCGGTAAGCCACCATTCTTGGCGCTGCCAGGAATGTGGCGAGGGCGTGCTCGGCCCAGAAGAAATGGACGAGGCCATGCGCGCCGTTATTGCCGCCTACCAGAAAGCTCATGGGCTCTTAACGGCCGAGGGGATCGTTGCCTCGCGGAAGAAAGCCGGACTTTCTCAGAAGGGCCTCGCCGAGGCTTCCGGCCTGGGCGTCGCCAGCACAAAGCGTTGGGAGGGCGGCCTCGTCCTGCAGACTCTCGCCAACGACAAGGTCTTGAGAAAGGCATTGTCTAACTCGCCCGGACCAGCAACGAACCCGATGAAGATCATCAAGAAGAATCTCTCGACTATCGGGATCACCCGCAACTACCTCCGGGATTTCGTGTTCCCGGCCGGGTGGGATGATACCGAGGCCCAAAGGCCCGAAGGTCTCTTGGCCATCACGCAACTGCTCTTCCAGAGGTTCGGCTTCGCTCCCGATTCCCTGCTAGGCAATCTGCGCTTCGCTACAGGTGTGGAAGCCCGTTTCAAAAAGCGGGCAACCACTGCGGTAAACGAACTCAGACTGTGCAGGGCTATGTGCGGCCAGTTCGGGAAGATGCTCGCAGGCGCCCTAAGCGGTTCACCTAGAAAATCTCTCCCTCCTGCCTCGGAACTCCGGGAATTCTTACTGGAAGTGGGAACGGGGACGGGGATCGGATTCGCCCACCTCGTCAACACCTGCTGGGATCACGGCATAGCCGTGGTTCACCTGTCCAACTTCCCGAAGTGCAAGAAGCCGGATGCCATGGTGATGGTGATCGAGGACCGCCCGGTTATCGTGGTTTGCAAAAACACGCACTCGGCGGCGTGGATGATTTTCATTCTCGCCCACGAGATGGGGCATATCTACGAAGGCCACGTCACGAACGAAGCTCCTTTTGTAGACGAAGAGCTGAAGATGCCTGGGGAAGGAATTTCCAACGAAGAGAAGGAAGCGAACGATTATGCCGTCGGTCTGCTCATGGACGACCTGAGGCTCGTGTGGCAAAGCTTAAAACTGAAGCCTGCTGACCTCGTCCGGCTTGCCCGGCATCAGGGGAAGAAACTCCAGATTTCCCCTGGCTCCGTGGCGCTTAGCTACGCCTACCAAGAGGGGCACTGGCAGATCGCGAACGCGGCATTGAAGACTCTAGAGAAATCCGAACCAGACCCCATAGAGACGATCAATAGGATCGCTTACGATCGCCTGGACTGGGAAGGGGTTCAAGAAGGAAGCCAGGAATGGTTCCTCAAGATGACCGGGGTATTGCTCGTCTAGCAATTCGCACAAACCTGCTGCATCTCTACAGTTCTCTCTTCGCGGTCGTTAAACACCAAAGTGCGATCACCGTGGTCCGTAGAGCCGCAATCCCAAGATTTAGACAAACCCGTTCCGATGACCTCCCGCGAAGCCCGCAATGACCTAACCAAGACTCTGCATCTTGATCTCATCGGACCTGCTAACGGCAGTGCATTCGAAACCGAGCTGCTCCCAGAAACGCCGACTACCTGGTATCTGACAGGCTATCTGGTTCCCGCAGGTGCTGACGAGGATCAACGTAAAGGTGACGACGAGGGCGATGATATTGACGAGGTCCCTGCGGTAGGTGGGTTTGACGATGATGCACCAGTCGACCGATCAGCCTCCGGCAACAACTACCTGCCCTCGTCAATGGGGCTGACTTCGATCGTCTCGGCAGAAACGAAAGCCGTTTCCGTGAAGGTAGAATGGGGGACTACATCGAGGAGAAATACGAGACTACTGGGAAAGACGGAGTGACGAAGACGGACTACGGATATCGCCGGATTCCCAAAACCAGCGTGGTCGAGGTTTCCCTGAGCGATTTGGAAGGATCTACCCAAACGCTGTTGGACGTCCCCAAAAGCCGTGTCCGGCCCAATGATCCCCGAGGACTCATGCTGTCGTGCATTGCTCGACCGCTTCCTAACCTAGAAGCGGGGAGCCGGGCGTTGACCATTTTCTTGGTGAACTACCGGGCCGTGGACGATCAGCACTCTTACCGAAGCTGCGCCTTTCAGGCTCGATTCAGTGTCGATTGTGCCGACGGCTTCGCAGGCCGATCCGACATGCGTGGGTCTGCCGCTTCTCACCTTGCTGATCCAGATAACAGTATCGCGGATCTGCATTATCGTGATGTTCTCGAGTACTCCGTGGGGCATGGAACCTCAGTGGATTACGTTCCTCACGGTGGTGATGGAGCGGTGCGGACGGTTTTCACCACTTGGTTGCCAAATCATGAGGTGGAGCGGGTGGTGCCCAGCGCGATCGACAAAGTGGAATTTCGCATGTTCACCTTGGCGGCCTCCGAGTCGGGAGGCGAATTGGCGGATAGCTTCGCACCTTTGGTCGATGCCTATCGCACGTGGATCGGCTCGCAGAACGATCTCGTAGGATCGCTGAAGAATGAAGCTCGCCGCAACACGGCTTCCACAGCTCTGAATGAGGCTCGCGCCGCGGCGGACCGGATTGCCGAGGGAATTGAGTTACTCTGAACCAATGAAGACGCATTCCGAGCGTTCACGCTCGCAAACAGGTGCATGGGAGAGGCAGCGGATAGGCGGCTGGTAGACGTTCCGAGGAACAAGGTTTCGTGGCGACCCTTTCAGCTCGCCTTTGTCCTTCTCAATTTACCAGGTCTCATTGACCCCAAGAATGATCAGCGGAAGTTCGTAGAACTGCTTTTCTTTCCTACCGGCGGAGGCAAGACCGAGGCGTATCTCGGCCTGGCGGCATTCCAGATGATCTTCCGTCGTTTGACCAATCCGGGTGTTCGCTCCTGTGGCCTGAGTGTGCTGATGCGCTACACACTGAGACTGCTCACCCTGGACCAGCTCGGAAGGGCAGCGGCTCTCGTTTGCTCTATGGAATTAGAGCGGCGGAAGGATCCCGAGTGTCTCGGTTCGTGGCCTTTTGAGATTGGGCTTTGGGTAGGTTCTGCGGCGACGCCCAATCGATTGGGACACGTAGGCTACAATGGCCCTGGAGCCGATCAGACGGCCTACATGAAGACGAAGCGCTTTCGAGAAAACAGCGCCAAGCCTGCTCCGATACCCCTAGAGAGCTGCCCATGGTGTGGAAAAAGGTTTTCCGGGAGGAGTTTCAAGCTCATCCCCAACGAACGGGCTCCTGTTCATCTGCAGATCACTTGTGCCAACTACGAGTGTGACTTCTCCCAGGGGAAAGGCCTGCCCATTCTAACGGTCGACGAGACCATTTATCTTCGTCTGCCCGCCTTCTTAATTGCCACTGTAGACAAGTTCGCCGCCTTGCCCTGGGAGGGGCGTGCCGGTTCTTTGTTCGGGCGAGTCACTCGGCACGACGAGCAGGGGTTTTACGGTCCAACGGATCCCTCAACCGCAGGCAAACCACTGGACGACATCCTTCCAGGACCTGATCTGATCATTCAGGATGAGCTACATCTGATCTCCGGCCCTCTGGGGACCATTGCAGGAATCTATGAGGCGGCCATCGAGAAGCTGAGTGAGCGCTATGCCTCTGACGGCAGGCAGCGGAAGCTGCCCAAGATCATTGCTTCGACAGCAACCGTGCGTCGTGCGACCCATCAGATTCAGGCACTCTTTGGGAGAAACACGACAAAGATTTTCCCTCCGCCTGGGATCAATCGAACGGATTCGTTCTTCGCTGAAACCGTTCCGATTGATGAAACCAATCCCGCTACGAATGGACGTCTCTACATCGGTGTCGCGGCACAGGGGAGGAGCCTGAAGCGCACTTTGCTTCGGACGATGCTCACGATCATGAGCCGTGCGCAAACGCTCTACGAGAGCGGCGAGGCCGATGCCAAGGATGCGGTAGATCCCTACATGACCACGCTCGGCTACTTCAATAGTCTGCGCGAACTCGGAGGCAGCCGCCGCATCGTTGAGGATGAGGTCCTCATGCAGCTAGATCGCTATTCTAGCCGCCGTCGGCTCGATCCAGAGGACACGCTCTTTTCCGATCGGACGATAGACATGGACCACATCAAGGAGCTGACGTCGCGAGTTTCCACCAACGAAGTCTCGGGGACCAAGGAGAAGATGGGGAAACCTTATGGCGAGAACCAAGGATGCGACGTGGTCCTGGCAACCAACATGATCTCCGTAGGTTTGGACATCACCCGCCTCGGTCTCATGCTTGTTCTCGGCCAACCGAAGAGCAGCTCTGAATATATCCAGGCCACGAGCCGCGTGGGCCGGGATGCCAAGCGTCCGGGTCTTGTGATCACCCTGCTGAACCCGCATAAGGCGAGAGACCGATCGCACTTCGAGCGGTTCAAGAATTTCCATCAATCCTTCTATCGCTCCGTCGAGGCCACGAGCGTCACGCCATTTTCTCCTCGCGCTCTAGATCGAGCTTTGGCGGCCACTCTCGTCGGTGTCGTCCGCCACTCCTTAGACACGATGACACCCGCCCTCGGAGCGACACAGATTCTGGATTCTCAGTTCAACAAGAGCTTCGACGATTTCTGCGTGCTCATGGCCGAACGTGCTCGCGATCACCGGCCAGACATCGATCAAGTCGATCGCGATGAATTGTATCACTATGTGCTGACGCGGTGCCGGGCATTGATCGATGACTGGAAACGCATTGCCAACGATTATCGAAGCGGCCCCAACGTGGGCCTCAAATACCAGACGTATGAGGAGGCTCCCAATGCCAAGCCTTTGCTCTACGGTTTCTTGGATGCTGAACTCAGCGACCTTCCCGACGAGTTCATGAAGTTTCGTGCGAATCGATCGATGCGCGATGTCGAGACGAGCACTGAACTCAAGGTAAAGGAGCTGATCGAACCCCTTACCGACACCACCGCTTCGATTGGTTCTTAACGCTACCGACCATGGCCATTCAGCAGTTACGCACGAGTCAGCTCATTACCACGTTTGGGACGGGATCGATGGTAGACCTACCGGAGGCCTCCGTGATCATAGGCGGCCCAGATCACTGGATCTATAAGGAAGAAGAAATCGCGGATCACTTGATCCAAGAAGATCGTCTCAGCAAGCGAATCGCCCAATACCTCAACGAGGCCTTCGAGTATAACCTCCAAGAAGTGCAACTCCGTCGGCCACCGCGGATGCGTAGTGCCGTGCAGTATCAGGGGCTCAATCCTGAGGTCACCGCATGGAAGTTTCCTGAATGGTTCGTGGTTCAACAGATCGAGCAGACACCCGATGGCAAACGGCGGCGATTGGTGAATAAGCACCTCCTCGACAAGGGTAAGTATCGGGATGAAAACGGTAAGCGGCAGCTAGTGGTCCCGATTCGATTCGTTCGCGCATGTGACAAAGGTCATGTCGACGACATCGATTGGCTCGCTTACGTTCATGGCCCGAACGATCGAAATTGCGTGCAGGCACAAGGTGGGCTTTTCCTTCTGGAGAAGGGTAGCTCAGGGGCGCTCGCCGACATCATCGTCACGTGCGCTTGCGGCAAGAGCCGCTCCCTAGCTTTGGCCAGGAAAGATAAGACAATTCTTGGGCTCTGCAATGGTCGACGTCCCTGGCTCGGCCCCTTCAGCAAAGAGGCTTGTCTAACCAAGACTGGGAAGAGAGTCTATTCTAAGCTCCTAGTGCGCAGTGCCAGCAACGCCTATTTTCCGCAGCTTTATTCTGTGATATCCATCCCCGAAAACACCACTGGCCTCGCCGCTGTCCTTCAGCGGTATCAGCAAGACCTAGCAAGCGTCACTTCCGTAGAGATGCTTGGGATGGCGCGTCAATTCAACGGCAATCTCAACAAGAGCCTTGGTGACCACTCGAACGAAGAGGTTTTCGCCAAGTTGGAGCAAATACGGAATCATTCATCCGATCAGAATGTTCCGCCAAAGAGCCTTGAATTTGCTGCGCTTACAGGCCCAACCAACAGTTTATCGCAGGATCAAGTAGAGGGCGATTTCCTCATTCGGCATCTGGATGACGCCCTTTGGAAGAACGACCCGCTCTTGGCAGGCTGCTTGGACAAGGTGGCTCTCGTGGATCGCCTCCGCGAGGTAGTGGCCCAGGTAGGATTCACGCGGTTCGAATCGCGGGGAACAAACCTTGATGGGGAGCTGGACCTGGATCTTCAGCCCGCGCCGCTCGCCAAGGAGAAAACCAACATCATCCCGGCCTTTGAGAACCGCGGCGAGGGGGTATTCCTGCAGTTCAATGCGGAACGGATCCTGGCTTGGGCGCAACGCGATGCTGTCCAGGATCGCGCAGAGCTGTTGCGGGCGGGCTTCGATCTGAAAGCGGAAGACCGGAACCAGACCGATCTAGATTTTCCTGGGACGCCCTTCTACATGCTGCATACGCTCTCGCACCTTCTGATCCAGGAGGTGGCCTTGGAGTGTGGCTACCCTGCAAGTTCGCTCAAGGAGCGTCTCTATTGCAAAGCCACCAAAGGTGAGTTCGGCATCCTGATCTACACTGGCAGTTCGGATGCGGAAGGCACGCTTGGTGGCTTGGTCCATTCAGCGCACCGGATCCAGCCAATCATGCGGAGTGCGCTGCAAAACGCCAGTATTTGCTCGTCTGATCCTGTCTGCGCGCACACGAAGCCCGAGAACGATAACCCGAGTCACTGGCTCCTCGGAGCTGCCTGTCACTGCTGCACCCATCTGCCTGAGACCAGTTGCGAGCAGATGAACCAATTTCTCGACCGATCACTGGTTGTTCCAACCCTAGCGGGTGACCGCAGCGAATTCTTTTCTATCGGTGACGAATGAACCCTTTCGTGAAGCTTGCTCGCAGTAATTTGGAGGGGTTGAAGTCCGGATTCGCCCACGGATCTCTAAAATATGGGGTGACCAAGGAAGCTCTCATCCAACACGGAGCGCCTCCCGACTCGGTGGAGGCCTTGGAAGCCTATTTGAATGAGAATGGCTTGGAGGGTCAATCCGTGCCCGCGATGTTGGAAGCGATCCTAGAGACCCAGGATCATGCCTACAATGCCGCCCTGAACCAGAGCCTAGTCGTCACCGGCCCGGAGGTGTCCGGAGTGACCAATCTCAAGACAGGTTCAAGGTTCCTTCAAGTGGTTGAGCACGCCAAGCGAGAACTGATGTTGGCCACTTTCGCGCTCTTTCGAGGAGATCAAATTCTCGCGCCTATCCACGAGGCGATGAAACGAAATCCGCAATTGGAAGTGACGTTGATCGTCCACGTTGGTCGTAGGCACGGGGATAGCACACTAACAAGCCAGATCGTTGAGAACTTCAGACAGGAGTTCTTCTCAAAGCATTGGCCTTGGGAAGAGCTTCGCCCGCGTGTGTTCTACTTTCCTTCTTCCCTTGAGATGAAAAGCAGCCTGCGGGGGGCGATGCATGCGAAGTTCGTGATTGCCGACGAACAGCGGTGTTTCATCACCTCAGCCAATTTTACAGAAGCAGCCCAATCCCGAAACATCGAGATAGGCGTCGAGATTTCGGATTCGCATGAACCGAAAACGCTTGCCCAGTATTTTAAGGCTCTGATCAAGGAAGGGCAACTTGTAGAATTAGATAAACTGTAACCCCAGCCATGCACACAATAGCGATTTTTAATCCGAGAGGCGGAGCGGGCAAGAGCACTCTGACTGTATTTTTGGCCGATTTTCTTTCTAGCAAAGAAAAGAAAAGGGTCTTGGGTAGTTGATCTCGATCCATCTTGTCACTCAACTTCGCTGCTCGTCGGTGACGCCGCAATGCGTGCTCATCTAGCCGAAGAAGCCCACTCGCTTCCAAGGCTCATGTGGCAGGCGAGGAGCCAAATGACAACCGACGAATTTCAAACCGCGATCATATCGCGACTTTTTCCGAAAGCGGCCGGGGCTCTCAATGAGCCTGCCGGTCTGTTGAGCATGGGGCTCTAGCCAAGCGGCCAGATTGTCCGAGATCTCCACGGTTCGGGAATTCCCAGTTTTCGTGATCGAGCCATCAAGGCGAATGATGCGCCGAGCTAGCCGAATGTCGGACCAGGCGAGGCGAGAAAGTTCACCGTTGAGATAGTCAGGCCGGATTCCGGAGAAATGACCGGAAGTTGTGGATGAGGGCGGTCGGAACACCATTCGAAGTTCGATCATGGGTTAGGCAGCGGTTTGCTGCTCGATGCCGTCCACGAAGATGATTCCTTGCACGACTTTGTCAAGTTGACGATATCCGTTCAGTCGACGCCAGCCTTTCTCGGCTTCCAGGCCGAGCTTGTAGACCATTGAAAGGGTTGCTTTCCTCGATCCACATCCTTTGGTTTGTCGAGTCCGATGGCGGACCGTGGCAAACGTCGACTCAATCGGGTTTGTCGTCCGGATGTGTCTCCAGTGCTCGGCTAGAAAATCGTAGAACGTTAGTAGAGTTTCCTTGTCTTTCTTCAGGCAGGCGCACGCTTTCGGATACTTGGCTTCGTAGAGCGTGAAGAACTCGTCATAGGCCTCCAAGGCGGCCTTCTTTGTTTCCGCCATGTAGATTTCATGGATGCGTTCCTTGGCAAGGGGCTGCGCTTTCTTCCGCAGCTTGTCGAGGATGTTGGCTGTCTTGTGCACCCAACATCGTTGCTGTTTGCTTGTCGGATATTCCTCTTCCAAGGCGCTCCAGAACCCGAGAGCTCCATCGGCGATACTCAGTTTCGGAGGGATTTTCAATCCTCGTTTCTTGAGGTCTCTGAGCACATTTTTCCAGGACAGTTTGCTCTCTCGTTCTCCATCGCTGATGGTTACCAATTCCTTGGTTCCATCGGGTAAGGAGCCGACGATTACGAGAACACATGGGCGGTCGTCATTGAGCCTGACATGGAAGTAGATCCCGCCGGCCCAGAGATAGACGTATTCCTTGTCGCTGAGGTCACGCTTGCTCCATTGCTCGCGTTCTTTCTCCCATTGCTCTTCCTCGTCGAACGATGTTGGCTGCAGAAAGACCCGATGCGTTCTCACCGAGGATCGGCTCTAAGGCCCGACTCATCTCGGAGGTTGAGATTCCTCGCAGGTAGAGTGCCGGGATGAGGTTGTCCAGTGAAGCGACTCGGCGTAGGTACGGCGGAAGGATGGCGCTGGTGAACCGCTGGCATGATCGGCGATCATTGATCCTGGGCTGCCGAACAGAAACGTTTCCTATTCCAGTCTGAAGTTGTCGCTTCAGGAAGATGGCCGTTGCGAACGACTTGGCGATGACCCTGGTCATCACGCTGATGTTGATGGGCTTGAATGTAGTCGGAGACTTCGTTGTCGATGGCGGCCTGAAGAAGCACTTGGGCTCCTTGTCGCAGGGTGGCCTCAAGGGCGTTCTGGCAGACGGTGCTTGCTCCTTCCTGGCCGAGGATAGATGCGGATTCGGTGGGGTGGTTGGTGGTTTTCATTGGAGTTCAGTTGTTTTGGTAAATGGTTGAACTCTTCA
The DNA here is from genome assembly GCA_965204485.1 of Verrucomicrobiales bacterium. Classification (GTDB taxonomy): domain Bacteria; phylum Verrucomicrobiota; class Verrucomicrobiia; order Verrucomicrobiales; family DEV007; genus JAACDM01. Next base: position 161,293 of record CBDBEZ010000137.1, on the reverse strand, counting down.
TGATGCCCCGACCGCCCTCATCCACAACTTCCGGTCATTTCTCAGCTGTGGAGACCGAAATCCTTTAAATCCCGGGTTTTCTAGGATTTCATCGAATCTGACCTCCGCTTTTCGGGACTACATTTTCGATCAGTTTTGGAAGTGTCGGCAATTCCAGCCCCAGGTGAGCCAGCAGTTCTGCCACTTGCCGGTCGGGCCGTGCGACTACGCGAAGGCGCATCTCTGTCCCGCCCCGGACTGGGAGCACGACATCCATACTCCTCACAGTGGCCACCTCCTTGAGCAACTGCCGGGAGCAATCTCCCAGTCCCTTGCCTCGCATCCACATCTCCAGGGTTCGCCACATCGCCAAAGTCAAACAGCACACCAGAATGTGGGCCTCGACTCGCTCGGTCTTCTGATGAAAGACCGGCCGCAAACTGAGTTCGCTCTTTGAAATCCGAAAGCTTTGCTAACAACCGTGCGCGCTTTTGCTCCAACATGGCAGACTCCTTCTTTCGGCGATCTGCGTTGCGGCACATCACGTATTGCTCTCGCCCCTGGCCATCGGGGTGGTCTACAAGTTTGACTTCAATACCTGGACGCACTTCGGCCCAGTCTTCATCTTCCAAGCTCACATCTGACCGATAAATCAGCTCAGTTTTCTTGCCCAAAGTGTTAGTTTATGTTGCGTTATATGGCCGCCTGCCCTTAAGGTTTTGTGTGAAAAAAAAACACAAAAAGACAGGCGGCAAATCCGGCCGAAAAAACGCTTCTCGGAGCTATCAACCGATCTCTCAGGCCCTGAGCGACCCCAGAGTCTTTGCTGATACCGAACTCGGAAATGGTATTCGCGCTCATGGGATGGTCAACCTTTTTCGGGCCGTCTTCGGTAAGGCACGCCGCATCGATGGCGAATGCCCAGGGGCCATCCTCGCCGCCCTGCTGGTATGGCCCATCCTCAAACTCGAGAATTCCAGTATTCATGCTTTCTGTTCGGAGCTTGGCCAGTTCTTGAAGGGCCGCGTAGATGACTGCAAATACAGGGCGAACATTCTTTATCGTGTCATGCGCCGTGAGGACGTCAATTGGCGGACGATGGCCATCGAGCTTTGCAAGAGCAATTTCAACGCCAACTCCGTGGGTCCAGACGATCAGCGAGCGTTCGTCATCGACGACACAATCAAGGTGCGACGGGGCAAGAAGGTCGAGGACTCCTCTTTGCACTGGGACCACACGGAGAACCGCTATGTCACAGATCACCAAGTGGTGGAGCTTGGCATCGCCGGTGAAAAAGGATTCCTTCCGGTTGATCGGCAGATTTTCATGGGCGAAAAGGAAGCGGTGGGAAAAGCGCCTGAGAACGAATTCCGAGATAAGAGATGTGCCGCCGCGAGAGACATGGAGAGGGCAAAAAATGAATCGAAACACACGATGTTTCGAAGGATGCTCAAGTCGGCGCTGGATGTGGGATTTCGAGCGGCCTACGTGCTGGGCGATGCTTGGTTCGGTTGCAAAGAGAACATTCGAGCCTCCCTGGATCTCGGCCTCGTCGCCATTTTCCAGATGAAGCGGGGCAACATGAATTACTGGTTGGCGAATCCAAAAACCACTCGGAAGGCAAAGAGCTATACCGCGCCTCAACTCTTCAACAAATACAAGCGTCAACTCGAGGCATCGAGCTCCAAGGCGCGCTACCGGACTTATCACGTCAAAGTCTGGATCAACTTGGAGACAGAGGCCAAGCGAGCCCCAAAATGGCAGGAGGTGACACTCATCTTCAGCGCCCCGGTGAATCCCAGTTCTGGAGCCTGTCCAGAGAAAGCGTGGGTGGTGTTCCTGACCACGGACATCGAGGCCTCCGTGGAGAAGACGCTTTCAATATATGCCTTGAGATGGTCTGTGCTCGTGAGTGAGAAGTTCTGTAACTGGATCATCATGCGGCGAAGCGTGAACCTTCGGAGCGAGTGAAGTCTATTTTATCAAGGATGAATTTTCGGAACGCTGAACCTTTTCCGCCGTGGTGCAAAAATCCAGGCAGTGTGTTTTTCAAGGCGGCTGAGACAATCATTTCCGAAGGCAGCACGTCTGGGCGGATGGTTCGGATCCAGGTTCCAAAGTGTTTCCAGACCAGACCGTCACATGTCATGGCAAGGTACTGTAACATGCCCTGAGCGATCATGCCGGTCTACCTCAGCGTTTCATAAAATGGCCAGTCAGGCCATCATGTAGTAGGCGATTTCTTCTTCGACGGCCTGATTGTCTCCGAGTGTCAATGTGAGTCGACCTTGAGGGCGAGTCAGACGTCCGGCACGCTGGATGATTTTGCGGCGAATCGTGCCGAATCCTTCAAAGATCCACTCCGCAGCCCTTTGGGGGGACGATTTGCGTGACCGCTCCGCAGATCGCATCTGCATTTCGCGTGTGAGATTGTGGGTGAGGATACTGGCCAAAAGGAAAGCTTCGTTGGCGGCACGTCGCTTGGCCGGAATATAGTCCATCTGGGCCTGGCTCTTGGCTTCGCCAAAAATCTTCTCCTGAGAGCCACGCCCTTCATGAAATTTCACCACATGAGCGGCCGTGTTTGTCTTGTTGGTGATGATCGCCTTGTATTCATAGTTCTCCTCGACTGGTTCGAAAAGATCCAGTTGGAGCGGTCCTTTGCGCTGAGTGCGCCTCATGGTTCGAATGCACAAAATGCGCGCTTTGCGCGCTTTGCGCGCTTTGCGCGCTTTGCGCGCTTTGCGCGCTTTGCGGCGCCCAACTTTTTGGCTTCCAGCGGATTTCGAAGTGATGAGTTTTTCCCTCTCCGCCTCGGGTTCGGGACCAGCGACGGCGCTTCTCAATGATGCCCTTGAGTTCCACAAGCCGCTCGAAAGGCACCGAGAACGTATATTCCAGGCCAAGGGTCTTTGCCTCTGAAACCATCTGATCGCTGAAAAACGCGCTGTCGGCGCGCAACTCGATCTGCACATCAGGCAGCACCTTGCGAATCTTTTCCACGCAGTAGCGAAGAAATTCCACCGCGCCATTGGAGTCATGGACGTTGCCACTTCGATGAAGGAAGTCGAAGATTTGTCCGGTTTGAGCGATCGTCGCGAGCAGTGGATAATAACTGCGCTCGTCTTTTTTCTTCTTGTTAAATCCCACAGCCGTCCCTTCCGCATGGCGACTCGTGCTCTGCACGCTTCCGTCCAAATCAAGCGTGATGCGTTTGATTCCCTCCTCCTGAAGTCGCGACAGGCAAACGAAATGATTCATCTCCCTCATCCTCTCAAGGCTTTGACAATCGACCTCTCCCAACATCCGGCTCATCGTTGGGACACTGGGCAATGGGTGCATCCCCAAAACCTGTCGTACAAGGGGATCATCTCGGTAGTAGTCCAAATCGCGAAGCATCCGGTAGCCCAGTATAAGATGCACGATAAGACACATGAAAACCTTGTGGAACTTGTAGAAGCGGGACATGCGCCGATCCAGTGGATCAAAGCACTGCTGAAGCTTCCCCTCCAGATCCAATTCCTGAAAGAGCTTCTGAAAGATAACGAGACCGCCGAAAGAGGTCAGTTTTTGATCTTCAAATTTGATCGCCGGAATCGTTCTGGACTTTGCATGAATCGTACGTCGTGCTACTCTCACTGTAGGTGGCTTTTGGGTTGAAGTGTTTGGTGTTTTGGTAGATTCCAAATCAACCTTATCTCAAAGGCCCCTGCCACTATTTTCTTGGGATTCTTGCCCCGATTTATGAAACTATGGGGTCTACACAAACACATGATATGCGTGCATCTTTCTCTGCACCTGTCTGCGATATTTCTCGGTAGTCCGGTGGAGGTATTGGTTACCATTGCGACGCTTGAGCGGTCGCATAGCGGCCATCCAGAAATGGTATCCGAATGAGCCGACCGAATGCACCGCTTGCTCGAAAGCGACTTCGATCTTGAAACGCAAACTGTAGAGCAAGATGATCTCCTGAGCTTCCATGGTGAGGTCGGTAGACAAGAGGATGATCCGCCCTCTCGTGGGATGATCGACGAGAACGAAGCGGATCATCGCCCCGGCGGGCTTCCACAACAGATCCACCGACTTGAACCGGACAGAGATGTTTCTCTCCCCATATACGGGACTGGGAACTGAACTGGAGCCGCCCGTTCCAAAGACATTCTGGAGCTTCACCGCAGCGCCATACTTTTTCGGTCGTCCGCGTTTGCGTGGCACTGCCGCAGGCCGAAAGCCGGTTGTCGTGCGTCGAACCCTCGTGACCAGCACACCGGAACGCCCCTTGGTGCTCTGGATCACCTTTCCGTTGGCGTAGTAGGCGTCGGCCAGCAAGACGAACTCCTGACCTCTACAGACGGATGCGAGCATCTCGTTGGCCTTGTCGATCAAGGTTCTCCTGTCGCGGTTTGAAGTGACGATACCTTCGTGAATGCGTGCACAGACCGGAACGCAGAAGAAATATCCGCCAACCTGACAGAGCACGCCGAAGGCCTGAAAGGAATGGCTCATGATGAAGTGAGGCTTGGAATTGGACTCGGACTGTTGATGCAGATACTTCACCGCAGGCATCTTGCGGCCCTCCTTGGACTTCTTGATGCCGTCGAGAACCAGGACGGGGCGACAACCGATCTTGTAGACAGGGAAGTGCTTGATCACGATGGCGAACCAAAGTTCTGCAAGCCGGTCCGTCTTCACGGCATTGCTGTGGAAGAAATGGAGTAAGTGCTCATAGAAGTGTTCTGACAAACCGAGAGCGCGGACGAAACTGGAAACCCCGAGGAGGTCATTGCGCACGGAGAAAGCGGCCAAGACGAGCAGAAACCAGAGAAAGGTGCGGGCTCTCGAGAAAGCGGGTCGCAGAAGACAGACGATATTCCACCAAGAAATCCAGAGATCCATAACAAATGATTTGATTTTCCTAGACATTCGCATATATAAGCTAATGACCATGAAAAAGATCAGATCACTGAAAAAAGAGTCCAGAAACTTGCGGCAAAGTTAGCTGCAATCGGGCCAATGCGGCCTGGGAGCATCAGCAAGCAATACCGAGATCGACAACGCCAGCGCGGCGTGTATTACCAACTGAGCTACACGCATGAGATGAGGAGCCGGACTGAACACGTCTGGCCAGACCACGTGAAGGGACTACGAAAAGAAACAGAGGAGTACAAGAAATTCAAGAAACTGACCACCGAACTGATCGAACTGATCGATCTGAGCATTGAACTATCCAAGGCGAAGATCGCTCTATTACGCAGTCAGACAGACACGCCAGGCAAAGAGAAACCGATCTGAGAACTTCCCACTCACGAGCTCTTCGACTTCATGTGCAATAATTTCTGGGTTTGAAGACTCCAGGTCAAGGATGTTTTTCTCCATTTCAGATGTTTTTCTCGGAAGCTTCCCGTGACTTGTTAAAATTTAGGTGGATGGTTACCGGCTCCGCTCGATGAGAAGAGTCGGATTAATACAAAACCAGGAACCCGCAACCATCCATGAAACACCTTGAGATCATCCATCAACTCGGTCAAGCCGATTCAAGAGAAGCCGCCGTGGCCTTCGACGAATTCCTGCGCGGGGCGGTTCCGCCAATCACTGGTCAGCGTCATGGCCGAGGAAGTCACCAGCCTCCGTGGAGCCGCGTATGGGCGAGACACCGAGAGCCCGTCTCGTCGGGCCGGCAGCGCTCCGTCGAGCCTTGAAATCGAGGGAGAGAAGATCAGCCGTCCCAGGAGGGTCCGCCGCGAGCACTCTGACGGCACGAAGAGCGAGGTGAAACTTGCCAGCTACGAGGCGGCCAAAGGCTACGAGAAAAACAAGATTCGAGACGCCATCATTCGCGCCTACACTCACGGAGTTTCCACCAATGAGGCGCGGGACACGATCGACTGGACCAAGGGAGCCAGCGCCTCTGAAGTCAGCGTTTCATAAAATGGCCAGTCAGGCCATCATGTAGTAGGCGATTTCTTCTTCGACGGCCTGATTGTCTCCGAGTGTCAATGTGAGTCGACCTTGAGGGCGAGTCAGACGTCCGGCACGCTGGATGATTTTGCGGCGAATCGTGCCGAGTCCTTCAAAGATCCACTCCGCAGCCCTTTTGGGGGACGATTTGCGTGACCGCTCCGCAGCTCGCATCTGCATTTCGCGTGTGAGATTGTGGGTGAGGATACTGGCCAAAAGGAAAGCTTCGTTGGCGGCACGTCGCTTGGCCGGAATATAGTCCATTTGGGCCTGGCTCTTGGCTTCGCCAAAAATCTTCTCCTGAGAGCCACGCCCTTCATGAAATTTCACCACATGAGCGGCCGTGTTTGTCTTGTTGGTGATGATCGCCTCGTATTCATAGTTCTCCTCGACTGGTTCGAAAAGATCCAGTTGGAGCGGTCCTTTACGCTGAGTGCGCCTCATGGTTCGAATGCACAAAATGCGCGCTTTGCGCGCCCAACTTTTTGGCTTCCAGCGGATTTCGAAGTGATGAGTTTTTCCCTCTCCGCCTCGGGTTCGGGACCAGCGACGGCGCTTCTCAATGATGCCCTTGAGTTCCACGAGCCGCTCGAAAGGCACCGAGAACGTATATTCCAGGCCAAGGGTCTTTGCCTCTGAAACCATCTGATCGCTGAAAAACGCGCTGTCGGCGCGCAACTCGATCTGCACATCAGGCAGCACCTTGCGAATCTTCTCCACGCAGTAGCGAAGAAATTCCACCGCGCCATTGGAGTCATGGACGTTGCCGCTTCGATGAAGGAAGTCGAAGATTTGTCCGGTTTGAGCGATCGTCGCGAGCAGTGGATAATAACCTCGTGAGTGGGAAGTTCTCAGACCGGTTTCTCTTTGCCTGGCGTGTCTGTCTGACTGCGTAATAGAGCGATCTTCGCCTTGGATAGTTCAATGCTCAGATCGATCAGTTCGGTGGTCAGTTTCTTGAATTTCTTGTACTCCTCTGTTTCTTTTCATAGTCCCTTCACGTGGTCTGGCCAGACGTGTTCAGTCCGGCTCCTCATCTTATGCGTGTAGCTCAGTTGGTAATACACGCCGCGCTGGCGTTGTCGATCTCGGTATTGCTTGCTGATGCTCCCAGGCCGCATTGGCCCGATTGCAGCTAACTTTGCCGCAAGTTTCTGGACTCTTTTTTCAGTGATCTGATCTTTTTCATGGTCATTAGCTTATATATGCGAATGTCTAGGAAAATCAAATCATTTGTTATGGATCTCTGGATTTCTTGGTGGAATATCGTCTGTCTTCTGCGACCCGCTTTCTCGAGAGCCCGCACCTTTCTCTGGTTTCTGCTCGTCTTGGCCGCTTTCTCCGTGCGCAATGACCTCCTCGGGGTTTCCAGTTTCGTCCGCGCTCTCGGTTTGTCAGAACACTTCTATGAGCACTTACTCCATTTCTTCCACAGCAATGCCGTGAAGACGGACCGGCTTGCAAAACTTTGGTTCGCCATCGTGATCAAGCACTTCCCTGTCTACAAGATCGGTTGTCGCCCCGTCCTGGTTCTCGACGGCATCAAGAAGTCCAAGGAGGGCCGCAAGATGCCTGCGGTGAAGTATCTGCATCAACAGTCCGAGTCCAATTCCAAGCCTCACTTCATCATGAGCCATTCCTTTCAGGCCTTCGGCGTGCTCTGTCAGGTTGGCGGATACTTCTTCTGCGTTCCGGTCTGTGCACGCATTCACGAAGGTATCGTCACTTCAAACCGCGACAGGAGAACCTTGATCGACAAGGCCAACGAGATGCTCGCATCCGTCTGTAGAGGTCAGGAGTTCGTCTTGCTGGCCGACGCCTACTACGCCAACGGAAAGGTGATCCGGAGCACCAAGGGGCGTTCCGGTGTGCTGGTCACGAGGGTTCGACGCACGACAACCGGCTTTCGGCCTGCGGCAGTGCCACGCAAACGCAAACGCGGACGACCGAAAAAGTATGGCGCTGCGGTGAAGCTCCAGAATGTCTTTGGAACGGGCGGCTTCAGTTCCGTTCCCAGTCCCGTATATGGGGAGAGAAACATCTCTGTCCGGTTCAAGTCGGTGGATCTGTTGTGGAAGCCCGCCGGGGCGATGGTCCGCTTCATTCTCGTCGATCATCCCACGAGAGGGCGGATCATCCTCTTGTCTACCGACCTCACCATGGAAGCTCAGGAGATCATCTTGCTCTACAGTTTGCGTTTCAAGATCGAAGTCGCTTTCAAGCAAGCGGTGCATTCGGTCGGCTCATTCGGATACCATTTCTGGATGGCCGCTATGCGACCGCTCAAGCGTCGCAATGGTAACCAATACCTCCACCGGACTACCGAGAAATATCGCAGACAGGTGCAGAGAAAGATGCACGCATATCATGTGTTTGTGCAGACCGGCATGATCGCTCAGGGCATGTTACAGTACCTTGCCATGACATGTGACGGTCTGGTCTGGAAACACTTTGGAACCTGGATCCGAACCATCCGCCCAGACGTGCTGCCTTCGGAAATGATTGTCTCAGCCGCCTTGAAAAACACGCTGCCTGGATTTTTGCACCACGGCGGAAAAGGTTCAGCGTTCCGAAAATTCATCCTTGATAAAATAGACTTCACTCGCTCCGAAGGTTCACGCTTCGCCGCATGATGATCCAGTTACAGAACTTCTCACTCGCGAGTAATAACTGCGCTCTCCTTTTTTCTTCTTGTTAAATCCCACAGCCGTCCCTTCCGCATGGCGACTCGTGCTCTGCACGCTTCCGTCCAAATCAAGCGTGATGCGTTTGATTCCTTCCTTCTGAAGTCGCGACAGGCAAACGAAATGATTCATCTCCCTCATCCTCTCAAGGCTTTGACAATCGACCTTTCCCAACATCCGGCTCATCGTTGGGACACTGGGCAATGGGTGCATCCCCAAAACCTGTCGTACAAGGGGATCATCTCGGTAGTAGTCCAAATCGCGAAGCATCCGGTAGCCCAGTATAAGATGCACGATAAGACACATGAAAACCTTGTGGAACTTGTAGAAGCGGGACATGCGCCGATCCAGTGGACCAAAGCACTGCTGAAGCTTCCCCTCCAGATCCAATTCCTGAAAGAGCTTCTGAAAGATAACGAGACCGCCGAAAAAGGTCAGTTCTTGATCTTCAAATTTGATCGCCGGAATCGTTCTGGACTTTGCATTAATCGTACGTCGTGCTACTCTCACTGTAGGTGGCCTTTCGGTTGAAGTGTTTGGTGTTTTGGTAGATTCCAAATCAACCTTATCCCAAAGGCCCCTGCCACTATTTTCTTGGGATTCTTGCCCCGATTTATGAAACTATGGGGTTCAATGAATTCGTAGGCCTGGTCGCCCTTGGGATGGGCCATCGGCTCGGTGATGCGAAGGGGAAAGCCGAGCGGCCCGGTCAGATACAGCCCTTCTTCGAGGGGACTCCATTCGCCTGTGCGGGCGAGGAAACGGGCCTTGAGGCGAGTGGGCGCGCTGAGGACGAACGGCTGGCCTTCGAATACCTTGGCCGAGGCGGAAGGCTCGCCCGGGCCGCTTCCCGAGCCAACCGGTGCGTGGGGATCCGATTCGTCGGTGGTGAAATAGATCACCCCGCGTTGACGGGCCGGCGCGCTCAAGGTCAGGACGGTACCCGCCGCCAGTGGGGCCGGACCTGGTGGAGGGCTCAGGATGGGCGGCACCGCTCGCGGGTAGAGTCCCTCGGCCTGGAGATCGGCGATGAAGTGAACGACGTTGCCCGAGATCAGCTTCCGGAGGGCCCGGCACTCTGGATACCAGTTCCCGTGGCGGGTGCGAGGAGCGTCTTCCTGGCCGTGGGCGGAGTCGCCCCAGCGAGCCGACTCGGCCACGATGGCGGATTCGATCGACCGCATTAGGCGATCGAACCGTGCCAGGGTCTGTGATTCGGTGAGGGCGCCGTCTCCGAAACAATGCCGGTAGACGCGGTCGGCGAAGGCGAGCTTGAAATCAGGGTGTTCCGTCAGGGCGTTCCAGAGCCGAATCAGCGGACTCCGTCGCCGACTGAAACCATGGACGAAGAGAGGATTGGCCCAGCCGCGGTCGTTGGATTCCAGATAGCCGGTGTGTGTCCAGAGGGAGAACTCCGCGTCCCAGGTGAAGAAGCGTACCGGCCCCGGCTCGGGGGCGATGCGGAGCCCTCCGTAGTAGTTGTTCCAGGACCAGTCGCCGGGGCCGAAACACCACTGATTGATCAGGTAATCGCAGAATGACGGGATATCGATCCGCGAAGCCAATTCCGGAAAGGCTGCGTCGGGCCGTGCGCTGAATAGCAGGTCCTCCCAGGCGCTGGCGTCGCCGCCAACCGTGCCGCCGTGGTTGAGGGAGTGATAGTCTTCAGGCTGGCCGCCCCAATAGCTGGCCTGAAATTTATCGTCGGGACGCTCGGCGAGATTGTAGAGTCCGAAGTAGAAACCGTTCAGGTAGAGGTGAACGAAGGTGCTGCGTGCGACAAAGCCGCACACGGCGATCTGGGAATCGCGCACCAGAGGATCGCGCAGGTAGGTGGCGGGCTCGTGTTTCCAGGCTTCGTCCTTGGACCAGTTGGCGTTGCCTCCGGCGCGAAGAATCACATTGTCAAAAAAATCGACCGCCGAGGAGGCGTGGTGAGGAGCCGATTCGAAGAGCGGGTAGCGGAGCTTGCCCGGCCCGTAGTCTTTCTTGAAGAGCAGTCGGAACGATTTCTTGCGCGCCTTGAGGGCGGCGCCGCCGCCCTGCATGCGAATGCCGCAGTGGACCTGAAAACCGCGAAAGCTTTCAAAAGCCGGCTGGGACGGGTAGAGCAGCTCGACCGAGGCGGGCCGTTCATAGTGAATGCCTCGCTCCGCATGATTCTCGTAGAAATGATTGAAATCTTCCCGGCTGAGCGCCACCGAGAGGGAAGGCAGCGAAAGCAGGTGAGTGGCGATGTCTCCGTTGTTTTCGTGATCATTGACAATGTCAGGGTCCATTTCCCAGTCGAAAAACTGGTTGTAACGGAGACGCCAGGAATTCAGCGAATCGATGTAGCCCGGACGCTTGGCCGTTTGCTGGGCGACGCTTTTGGGAAACAGATAGGTGTGCGTGGCGCGATCCACGAGTTTCCCCTCATCGTCCAGCACGGCCGCCCGAAGCACCGTGGTCGTCTCAATGCGGAGGCCTCCCGCGGGGAAAGGTTTCCCCTGAGCCGGTCCCGGTACCGAACCGTCGAGCGTGTAGCGCAGTTCCCCGGTCGAATCGGACGCGAGCTTGACCACGATCGCGCCCTCATGAAAACCGCGGGATGGCGTCGCGGTGATCTTCCCGAAGGCCTGTCCAGAAAGTGAGAGCCAGCACCCCAGCCCGAGCCAACACCAAGGCGAACGAAGAACGACCGGCAGACACCTCATGACGCGGAACCTATCATGAGAAGCGATGGGATGTCAGGGCAATCCGCCGTTCTTCGCCGGGATCCCGTTGACGGGAGGAAGCTCGAGCAGGTTTTCCATGAGCCGTTGACGCCAGTCAGCCAGCGTGTCGGAATCGGCCTCCATTTGGTTGAGCATCCAGGCGAACGTATAGCCGTTGTCCGTGAAACCGGTGTAGGCGCGGACCCGGGACATGGAGCCGCCTTTCCAGTGGATCCGACCTTCGTGGTGAGGGTTGAACGTGGATTCCCAGAGGGCTCCGTGAGAGCCGCGCCGGGCCGTGGCGACCACGCGTGCCAGATCCAACGGGCGGATGTAGTCGGCACGTGCCAGGCCGCTCCCGTCCTCCATGCGAAGCCCCTCGAGCATGATGCCGCGGCGGGCCCAGTGACGGGTGATCAAATCGACGGGGCTCGAATGCTCGGGGTCGTCGGCGATCAATCGCTGCAGGAGGCATTCCGTCACCAGGTTGTCGCTCGTGAGATGCAGGTGGCGAATGATCGCGATCAAGGGAGGAGACCGGTGGGTCAGGAGGGGCGGCTCACCCGCTTCGATCGACGGGATCGGGTCGCCATCGGCGGCCAGACGTCGCACGGTGGTCGCGCCGCCCGTCACTTCGATTTTTTCCAGGGTGAGCAAGCGGACCCATTGCTGCGCGGCGAAGAAGGCGGGATCGGGGATGGCGCCCTTGGAGACCACTTCGGCCTTCCCCTGGGGAATGTGCCCGCAGAAGGTGAACCGCTCGCTGTAGGGGCCTCCGTAGATGGAGGTCCATTCGGCCTCGTCGTTGGCGACCGTCCGGGTCAGGTTGAGACGGTCGATCCATTCCAGAGAGGGCGACATGTCGAGCAGGCGGGCGGGCTCGCCCAGGACGGGCGCGGGCTCGAAGACGACGGTGAAGCGATTCAAATCCAGGTTGAGGCCCGAGGCACCGGCACCGTAGTAGTTGCTGACATCTCCCCAGTCCCAAGCATCGGGAGTGAAATTCTCGGGGAAACAGCGGGCGTCGCCGATCACTCTGCCCTCGATTTGACGGAGTCCCTCTTGCTTGAGGTCGCGCACCCAGTGGGCGAGGTCGACCCGGGCCAGCATCGGATCGCCGCCGCCCACGATGACGAGGTCACCCTGGTAGCGACCTTCGGGATCGAGGATCCAGGGAACGCTCGGGACGAGGCGGGTCTCGAAGCGGAAATCGGGGCCCAAGATCTCCAAGGCGGTGGCGGAGGTCACCGTTTTCAAAGTGGAAGCCGGAATCATGGCTTCCTCGGCACGATGAGTGAAAATGGGTGTGGTCAGATCGCTGCCGAGAAGGCAGAAGCCGACACTGGCGGCCTGGAATCCCGGCGAGCCCTGGAGGGATGCCAGGGTTTCGGCGAGAGGAGCCAGCTCGGGAGCGATGGAGGGACTTTCCGGTTCGGGAGGTTCGGCGATGGGGGTTGGCTCCAGGCCGAAGCGCGGCCACACCCAGAGGGCGACGCAGAGGAGGCTGAGCGCGGCGATGGCGGCGTTTTTCACCATGGGGAGGGACGATCCGATCGATGAGTGGTGCGGCGAAGGGCGCAAGCAAAGATGCCAGCGAGGGAGCGAGTCAAGAAGCGACGGACCGGTTGAGGTCGAGCCGGGCGGGTTCGCCAGGAGCTTGGCACCAGAAACTGGAGTCGTCCATCGTTTGAGCCGGACATTGGGAGAAGCCGGGGCCGACAAAGCCATTGACCAACACGGGGCCGCTGTGTAAGCAGGGGCCAGGAATCTTTTTATGAAAATGATAGTAATTGGCAAAGGCGGCCGGGAGCACGCCATCGTGCGCGCCTTGAAAGAATCGGAGTCGGCACCGGAGGTTTATGCCTGGCCCGGGAGCGACGCGATCTTCGAGTCGGCCCAGCAGGTGATCGGGGTGCGGGCCATTCCCGAATTGCTCAATTTCATCACTCAACACGAAATCCACCTCTGCGTGGCGGGTGAGGAGAGCTACCTCATGCAGGGCCTGGCCGATGCCTGTGACGCCACTGGCATTCCCTGTTGGGGACCGGCGCGAGAAGGTGCGTTGTTAGAGGGGAGCAAGGAATACGCCAAGGAATTCATGATCCGCCACGGCATCCCGACGGGGACCTACTGTGCAGTGGAGAGCAAGGAGACGGCCAAGGCGGCCATCGAGAGCTATCCCTGTGTCTTGAAGTTCGATGGGCTGGCGGCCGGCAAGGGGGTGGCGGTGTGTCCTGACGAAGTGGCTGCGGAGGCCTTCTTGGAAGAGGTGTTCGAAAGGAGGCGTTTTGGGGAGGGGAAACTGCTGGTGGAGGAGTGTTTGGAGGGGCCAGAAGTGTCCATTTTCTGCATGGTGGCGGATGGCAACTATCAGATTCTCTGTCCGGCGCGCGATTACAAACGTCTGGAGAACGGCGACCAGGGACCCAATACGGGTGGCATTGGTGCGGTGGCTTCGCCGCGCTTGCTCGAACCGGCCTTGATGCAGCGGATCGAGAACGAGATCGTTCGCCCGACGGTCGAGGGCTTGCAAAAGGATCGGACCTCATACCGCGGTTTCCTTTATTTCGGGCTGATGCTTACCGAGACGGGTCCGAAGGTCATCGAGTACAACTGTCGTTTTGGCGATCCGGAGTGCCAGGCGGTGATGCCGCTCATCCAGGGAGACCTGGCGGGCTACCTGCTCAAGGCGGCCAGCGGCGTCCTCGATCCCAGTTACTTCGCCTTTCAGAATCGGTGGAGTGTCTGCCTGGTGTGGGCCTCGGCCGGATACCCTGCGTCCTCACGCAGTGGCGATGAGATCAATGGACTCGAAAGTGTACCCGCAAGCGCCAGGGTCTATCATGCCGGCACGCAGAAACGCGAGTCGGGAGCCTACGAAACCAACAGCGGACGCGTTCTCGCGGTGGTGGCTCAGGGCGATACCCGCGAGGAAGCTGTGGAAAACGTCTACGCTGCGGGATCCGGCGTGAGCTTCGACGGCGCGCAGCGCCGCGAGGACATCGGACGGCTTCACTTCGGGTGAATGGGGATCGCTGGGGGGAGGGTGATCTTACCTTCTGGCTGGTGGTAATTCGCCGGTGTTTAGTCGGAAACGGCGTGGGGAAGGATAGAAGAAACTTGGAGAATGTTAGTGAGCCTGCGAATCTGAACCCAAGAGTTTGAAGCGGAGAGACCGGCGGCGAGGGAAATGCGCGTCATGAGCCTTCAACACCACCCGAGATGTGATTTTCCGCCTCCGGCGTTTACAGCGAGGCTCGAGACGGACTGGTTCCACTCGAGCTAGGGCGCCTACGGCCGAAACCTAGCAAACTCGTGGCGCCGAAAAGAATCAGCGCCGACGGCTCTGGGATCGCTGTAAATTTGATTGAGTCGCCAGAACCTCCGGCCAATGTGGCGGTCCATGAGTCTCCAGAAGAAAAACCAAAATCAGAGAAAGAGGTATTGGTTGGTCAACGACAATTAAAACTCTCCATCTGGTGACAACTATAATTCCCCACCCTAGTGGGCGCTGTATTTTTAGCGAAATGTGGCGCTGACCTGCCCAACGGTTCTCGATCTACGGGGCCCGTCCACCGTGGCACCGCCCGCACCGGGGTGTGGGCGGTGCCACGGTGGACGCCCCCTTCACGGGGCTCCTTCCTTGCCGGTGCGCCTCGGTGAGGGGGGCGAAAGGGGAAGGGGGTGCACCCCAACCCTCCCGATACCAGCGCCAGCCGAACCCGTCGCCTCTTCGAGGAACCCGGAAGATCTCGCAGGCGTCCGAGGAAAACGCTGGTCATGGGGATCCCCCTGGTAGCCTTGCCGAGGCGGCAGGCGGCTCCCCTCCGCCCCCGGCCCCCCTGTCCAGGGGGATCGGGGCCCATGATCCAGCGTTCCCGCAAGGGCGCCGAGGACAGCTTCCCGCCCTGCTTGCACTCTCGGGCGCCACCTCGCGGGAGGTTCGCGGAATCGTGTGCCTTTGATTTGCGGCGCCAGCGACATCGCCCGTCACAGCGCCGCCTTTTCGCTTTTCTCTCCTTTCGTCGCCCGGTAACTCGAGCCACCGAACTCGAGCAGTACACTGTGATGCACCAATCAGTCCACTGCCGCCATCGCCGTCATCGGATCGTGGAAGATCTGGTCCCACTCACTGAACACTCGATTTGAAGAGATCATCACGCTGCCTCTCTCGTATCTCTCCGCGAAGAACGTGAACAGCACCTCCATTTCCTCGCGTGTTTGCTTCACATATCCCAGGTCGTCGAGGATCACGACGTGGTAGCGGTCTAACTTTTTCAGCATTGCCTCGAGATTCAAGGAGGATTTGGCTGCTAACAATTGCTGGACGAGTTTGAATGTCGGGACAAACAGCACGCGATACTGATGACGGATAATCAGCTCGTGAGCCACGGCGCTCAGATAATGGATCTTTCCTCGTCCCGGTAGTCCGAAAGCAATGACGTTCTCGCGTCTCTCCACGAAACCTCCGTCGATGGGTTGCTTGAGAGTTCTTCGAAGCTTCTGTGAGAGATTCGTCTCGTCGAGAGTCGCCAAAGTCTTGCCTTCGGGCAACTTCGCTCCTTTCAGCAAACGCTCGAGCTTGCGACCGTGGCGCGCCTCCCATTCCACTTCGCAGAGGCGCCGCAGATATTCCGGGTAGTCCCAGCTCTCTCCACGCGCTCTCTCCATGATCTCATCCAAGGCTGCTAGCATCGAAGTCAAACGAAAACTCCGTAACATTGGCGCCATCGCCTTAAGCGTCACTTCTTGTTTCTGTGTCATTGTAACGGTAACGTTAGGCTTTGTCTTCTATGAGAAGATCATCGTAGGCGTTTAGGAACTGCGCAAAAATAAGGTGAACATTTACTTCGAGGGTTTGATTGTGTGATTCCATGAGCCGTGTGTTTCGTGCCTTTCCAGTTTTACGGCGGCCAGTTCCTCGTCCGTCACTTTGATCCTCGTCTCGTAGCTTTTGGTATCGAGCCTGGCCCTGACCTTCAGGCCTCCCTTCGTCGTTGTGCTTCCAATCAACTCGACGATCGTCTGCAGGGTTGCCAGTGGCTCGCCTTGCCAGTTCTGGGTGATGTAGCTGAAGAGACGGTGCTCGATCTTGTTCCACTTGCTTGTCCCCGGCGGGAAGTGGCAGACGACCAACTTCAGCCCGGTCTCGTTCGCCAACTCCTGGAGCGAAAGCTTCCAAAGCCGCGAGCGGTGGCTGTTGCTCCCACCGCCATCGGCGGTGATTAGCAGCCGACGGGCGTGGGGGAACCGTGCAGAGCCCATTTCCGTCCACCACAACAGGATGCTGCGGGTCGCGAATTGGGCCGTATCATGGTCGATTCCGACGCTAACCCAGCCCTGGTTGTTGAGCATATCGTAAACGCCGTAGGGGATTGCCTTGCCCAGGTCCTTGTCCTTGAAGTCATGCACGCGGACTTGCTCAGGGTTGTCTTTCGGCCTCCACTGCCTCCCGGCGTTCTTGAAATCGCCCACCAACTCCTTCTTCTTGGTGTCCACTGAGATTGCTGGCTGGCCGCAATGTTGGAAGCGACGCACCTGATCGTTGATGTATTCGAACTGCCTGTTGCGGTCCGGGTGCTGTGCCCCTTCGCGGGTCTTGCGATTTGCCAGCAGACTATAGCTGGCCTTGCGCAGCAACGCGGCAACAGTACGCGCACCGACCGGGTGGTTCTGAGATGTGAGTTCCCTGGCAAGCCTCTGAGTGCTCTTCAATGTCCAGCGCAATGGGGATTGAGGGTCGCCTCTACTGAGAGGATCAACTAGCCGCTCAAGAGCCCCAAGCAGTTCCGGATCGGTCTCGGTCACCGGCTTGCGCCCGCCCCCAAGCCGACGGATGCGTCCGTCGGCTTCGGGTGCCGTGTAGTCGCCGCGCCGTAACTGCTTGATGCCCTCAGTGATCGTCGTCCGCGACATCGATGTCGCAAGAGAAACTGCGGATACGCCGCCCCAACCCAATTCCATGGCCGCCGCCGCCGCCCAACACCTCCGGGCCCGCTCGTCCATGAGGTGGCTCAGGGAATCGAACTTCCGACGAATGCTTTCGACAACGGAACTGTCAGGCATGGCACTGACAGTAACATAGAAATAAGGTTGAGAAACCTTAAATTGTTCATTTTATTTTTGCGCCATTCCTTAGTTGCCGCAAATCGGTGGCCGCATTGACAGCATCGGCGGCCACCACAATTTGATTCTCCGAATCAACGACGGCCTGGGCGTTATATCCAAAGGGCTTTCCCCCTGTGTTGGCTTTCACACGTCGCGCTTCAGGTTCAAGCAGGTGAATATGCTTTACGGTCGGGTTGGTGTCGAGCGTCTCGATCGCTTCTTGCATGGCTTTCTTAAGCACCTCTTTCTTCTCAAGTTCCTTTGGCAACTCTGCGGAGGGTTGCTCATCACCGGCCTGGGAGCGCTCGATCTCCTCCTCCAAAACCTTGATTTGTTCGTCAAGCCGCTCAATTCGCTTGGCCAGGTCCTCCTTGTCGTACTTCTTCCCGGCATGAGCGGCCGCCTGAATCTTTGTTCCGTCGACTGCTTGTAAGGTCAGCCCTACGAGCCCCATCTCGCAGCTTGTCGTCACGCTTTGCTTGAACAGGTTGCGAATAGCTTTCTGATCAGCGATTCCGTAAGATAGGCGGCTGAGGCGGCTCAAGCCCTGTATTTTTGGGTAATTCGGATCGGCGGCGCCCATTTTTGACCCCATGGCAAATTCGCATTCGTTATTTCATCTTTTTTAAGCTTGTTTCTGTAATAGTCTTATATTACAGTTCGCCGAACGAGCCGACCTTCATGCCAAGCAGAAACTCCCTGCCCCCCACCGAACGCCAGATTCGCAGCCGCCTCCGCCAGCTCCTCGACCAGGCCGAAGGCTTCCTTCACGGCTCGCCCATCGAACTCTCTCGTAAATGCGGCAAGCCCACTTGCCGTTGCGCTTCCGACGACTCCTTGCGCCATCGCTCCTTGGCCATCGGTCAGACTCGCAAGGGCAAGACCACCATGCTGCACGTCCCCAGACCGTTGGAAGCTCAGGCGAGACGCTGGATCGATGATTTCCAGAAGGCGAATGCTCTGCTGGAAGCCCTCGACGAGCAGGGGCGCCTCCGACTCGAGGAGGCAAAAACCAAGGCCAGAGCGGCGAGTAGCTCCGCCAAGAAGAAGGGCAAGACCGGTAAGAAATCAGCCGGCAAAGCCAAGTCCGGGCGCAATTCTCCACCAAAAAAGAAGCGACCATTCTCACGCGACTACTAACTTACTCGGACAAGATTTTCAGCCTCCGCCAACAGTGGAGGCTGCGGGTGCGTGACTCTCGTCCCAAACCACAGATTCCCACTCGAGTTTTCCCGGCAGCATTCTTCGCCATGTTCTGCTGCCGGTTACCAAGCTTCAACGAACTCGAGCAACACCGGAACAAGAGCAGCTGGACCCGTTGGCTCGGTAATCACCGTTTGCCCAGCGCCGACGAACTGGCGTATGTCTCCGAGCGCATCGAGCCTGACAGTGTGCGAGGGTGTCTCGGACACATTTACTTCTGCCTCAAACGCAACAAAATCCTTGCCCCACAGCGCGGTTGGATGCTTGCCGCCGTCGATGGTCACGAAACTCACTGTAGCTACAAACGTTGTTGTCCAAAGTGTCTCCAACGCCGGATCGCCGTCGGAGACGAGGTCAAAACACAGTTCTACCACCGCTTGGTCGCGTTTCAGATTATCTGTGAGGATTTTCAATTGCTTCTCGACGTGGAAATGCTTGAGCCTGGTGAAGACGGAGATCCTGGAGACGACGAAGTCGCTGCGGCTATACGGCTGATAACTCGCGTCCTTAAGGACCACCCACGCTGCTTTGACGTGCTCACTGCCGATGCGCTCTACCTGCGTCCCTCCGTGATCAATCTTCTTGAAGACCACGGCAAATACCTTGTTGCCGTACTCAAGGATAATCAGCCTGAGCTATTGTCCGAAGCCCGCACGCTCCTGCCCCTTGAGGAGCAAGAGCCAGAATCATTTGAGACTCCGGCTGCACCGGGCAAGCCCGCGCGGCACGTTCATTTACAAGAGGCTGAGGGCTTCTGCACTGAATCCATTCACACTCCTCTTCGCGTTGTTCATTCCCATGAGACTGGCATCCGTCGCGAGCGCGTCGCTGGGGATTGGGTCGAGACTCCCATCGATAGCCACTGGTGGTGGGCGACGACCATGCCCCGCTCAATGGCCGATGCCAAGACCATCTTCCATTTCGGGCACGACCGTTGGAAGGTCGAAAACGAAGGCTTTAACGAACTCTGCTCCCGCTGGCATTCCGGTCATTGCTATCATCATCATCCCAATTCCATTCTCGTTCTGTGGCTGATCATGTTCATGGCCCACGCCGTGTTCCACTGCTTCCACAAGCGCAACTTGAAGCCAGAGATACGCCGTGGACACACGGCCATCTATTTTGCCCGTCAAATCGCCGCCTCCATGCGAGAGGATCGATGGTGGCCGCCACCGGCTCCGGGCTGAGGAACGCCCGCCCTGCGCTCTCGGTAACCTTGGGTTCGCGTCCGCCATCGGAGCGGTCTGGCTCCCTGTTGCCTATTGCCGACAGGGGGATCCATTTCGCGGCTCGAGCCCTCCGAAATTCGCCCGAGAACCGCCACACGAAACTGTTCGCCCTCCTAGCGCCAGCTTCAACACGCTCAACACCCACCAATTCAGGCCATTACGACTTTTTCCGACGCCGTCTTACGGAATCGCTGCCTGCCACTATTTTCTTGGGATTCTTGCCCCGATTTATGAAACTATGGGGTCTACTCTCCCCGTTTCTGGCCGCGCAGTTTGGCTTCGATGAAGCTGTCGATGTGACCGTCCATCACATCGCCGACGTTCGAAGTTTCTTCACCGGTACGCAGGTCTTTGACCATCTGATAGGGTTGGAAAACGTAGGAGCGGATTTGGTTGCCCCAGGCGATCTCACCTTTTTCGCCGTAGGCCCGCTCGGATTCGGCCCGCTGTTTGTCTTCCTCGATCTGCGCCAGTTTGGCTAACAACATCTCCATCGCCAGATCGCGATTTCGACCCTGGGAACGTTCCTGGGTGCAGCGAATGATGATTCCCGTCGGCAAGTGGCGGAGAATGACGGCCGTTTCCACCTTGTTGACGTTTTGCCCGCCCTTGCCGCCGCTGCGCGCCGTGGTGATCTCGACATCACTGTCATTGACCTCGATTTCGCCGGTGTCGTGGATCTCGGGAGTGACGTCGAGGGAGGCGAATGAAGTGTGCCGCTTGCCATTGGCGTCGAAGGGGGAAATGCGCACCAGACGATGCACGCCACGCTCGCAATTCAGATAGCCGTAGGCGAAATCGCCGACGATCTGCATGGTCACGGAGCGGATGCCCGCGGCTTCTCCCTCTTGCAAGTCGAGCACGTTGACCTGGAATTGGTTGCGCTCCGCCCACCACTGGTACATGCGCATGAGCATCTCGGCCCAGTCACAGGCCTCGGTGCCGCCCGCTCCGGCGTGGAGCGTGACAAAGGCATTGCAGATGTCGTGGGATCCAGAGAGAAACTGCTGGAGCTCGAAGGCACCCAGATCGCGTTCGATCTCGCCCTTTTCATCGACGACTTCCGTGAGAGAGTCAGCGTCATTCTCTTCCTGGGCCATTTCGAAAAGGACCCCGAGATCTTCCACCCGTTGGGTGAGACTTTCGAACGGCTGGATTCGATTCTTGATCCGCGCTACTTGCTCCATCTTGGCCTGGGCGCGGTCTTTGTCGTCCCAGAAATCCTGGGCCGTCATCTCTTCCTCGAGCTTTCTGAGCGTGGATTGCAGGGTGGGGATGTCAAAGATACCTTCGGAGCTCCCCCAGACGGCCCTTGAGCGCGTCCGTGGAGAATCCTTCCAATTCCTCGAAATTGCCTTGCTGCTCGCTCATGATGGATTAAGCTGTAGGCGGTCCCGCACGGGATGCAACTGGGAAAGCCAACGCCCTCGCCTCGCTTTCGCTCCGTGGAAAAAACGTCCGGCTCGGTCATCCAGCTTCACCCGTTCATGGAAACGAGTTCGATCGTTTTCTGGTCGACGCGGGATCATGGCCTGATCCGCACCGTGGCTCGCGGCGCCCATCGACCCAAGAGTGGTTTCCAGGGAAAACTGGACTTGTTTTTCAAGCTGGAGATCGACTACCTGCCGAGCCGGACTTCAAGCTTGCACACCCTGCGGGAGGTGGCGCTCTTGGATCCCCGTGAGGGGCTTCGGAAGAGTTACATTCAGACTCTGGCCGCCGCCTATTTCAGCCAATTGATCGTGATGGTGGCCGAAGAGGGGACGCCGTTGGCCGAATTGGCCGATTTACTGGAGGGAGGTCTCGATTACCTGGCCTATCAGATCCCCACCCGGCGGGCGATTTTCTTTTTCGAGAGCGAGACCGCCCGCCTACTGGGTCTGGGGAAGGGGGAGGTCGAAGCCCTTGGGGAGTTGTATGGGAAGATCCCTTCGATGCGAAAAGAACTCCTTCAGCGCCTTCCGAGTTGAGGGGCTGAGCCGATAAGACAGGCTTTCCGAAAGGAAACGTTGCCCGGGGGCCGGGGTTGATGCATCCTTCAAGGCGAAAGAACCCGCCAAGCGCACCCCCCACACGGCCATGCTCACCATCCAGGGAAACGACACCGGAGAACCTTTCTGCGACGGCTTTTCCCGTCGAAACTTTCTGAGAATCGGAGGGCTCGGGCTGGGCGGATTGGCCCTTCCCGACCTGTTGCGCGCGGAGGCCGCCACGGGGCGCAAGGCGGGCGACAAGGCCGTCATCATGATTTTCCTGCCTGGAGGACCACCCCACCAGGACATGTTCGATCTCAAGATGGACGCGCCCTCGGAGATCCGCGGTGAGTTCACCCCGATTCCGACGAACGTGCCGGGCATCGAGATTTGTGAACTCTTCCCG
Source organism: Verrucomicrobiales bacterium (assembly GCA_965204485.1). Lineage (GTDB taxonomy): Bacteria > Verrucomicrobiota > Verrucomicrobiia > Verrucomicrobiales > DEV007 > JAACDM01. The sequence goes on along the minus strand of CBDBEZ010000137.1, from coordinate 139,057 downwards.
CGCATGGCGAAGATGATGGACAAGCTCGCCATCATCCGATCGGTGGTGGGAGCGACGGGCGATCACGACGCCTATCAATGCATGACCGGGCGCCCGCCCAAGCGGAATCTGCCGCCCGGTGGTTGGCCCTCGATCGGCTCGGTGATGTCGGCTCTGCAGGGCCAGGTGAACGACTCGGTGCCGCCGCTTGTCGGTCTCGCGCCGAAGATGGGGGAGATGCGCTGGGCAGACCCAGGTCGGCCCGGCTTTCTGGGACCGGCTCACGCCCCGTTTCAGCCAAATGGTGGTGGGAAGGGTGACATGGTGCTGAACGGCATCACCCTGGACCGCCTGGCGGATCGGAAGCGGCTCCTGAGCAGTTTCGATGATTTCCGTCGGGAGACGGATGCCTCCGGCGCGATGGATGGCTTGGACGCCTTCACTCAGCAGGCATTCGGGGTCTTGACCTCAAGCAAGCTGGTGGAAGCCATGGACATCGAGAAAGAAGATCCGACGATTCGCCAGGCCTACGGCAAAGGCATCGAGAAGAACGTCGCCGATGGTGGCCCGCGTCTGATGGAACAGTTCCTCATGGCCCGCCGACTGGTGGAGGCGGGTGTCCGTTGCGTGACTCTGGCGTTCAGCCGGTGGGATTGGCACGGGGGCAACTTCAAGCGCGGCCGCCAGGACATGCCCATGCTCGACCAGGGCGTCTCCGCCCTGGTCACCGATCTCCATCAGCGCGGGCTGGACAAGGACGTCACGGTGATTGTGTGGGGCGAATTTGGGCGCACGCCCACGATCAACGCCCAGGCGGGCCGCGATCACTGGCCGCGCGTTTCCTGTGCGCTCCTGGCCGGCGGTGGCATGCAGACCGGGCAGGTGATCGGAGCGACCGATCGCCTGGGGGGTGAGGCCTCGGATCGGCCGGTGCATTTCCAGGAGGTCCACGCCACGCTCTATCACAACATCGGGATCGACGTGAAAAGCGCGACGGTGAACGATCTCACGGGCCGTCCCCGTTTTCTGGTGGACCGGGAGTACGCGCCGATCCCCGAGCTGGTTTGACGCCCTGGGGAGAGTGGCTTGTCTCGCGAGCAACAAGATTCCAGGGGCGATGGGGGTGTGCTCTTTGTCGACGGGGAGTGCGTGCTTTGTCATGGATTGGTCAAGTTCTTGCTTCGGAGGGATCGTCGAGGGCGTTTGACCTTTTCCACCTTGCAAGGCGAAACGGCGCGGCGGTTTTTTCAGGGGACGCCGCACGAGGCCACGCGCCAGACGCTGAGCTCGGTGATCTACGTGAAGGACTTCAGAGGGACGAGTCCACGCGTTCATGAACGGTCCATGGCGGCCCTGTTGGCGATGCGCGAACTGGGCGGTATCTGGCGGATTCTCTCCTGGCTGACGGTGTTTCCGCGACCCCTGCGAGATGGAGTTTATCGCTTCATTGCGCAGCGTCGCTATCGCTGGTTCGGGCGCCACGAAGCGGTATGTCCCCTTCCATCGGAGGATGACAGTGAGCGCTTTTTACCCTAACTTCCTCGCATGACAACTCCTCGAATCCTCTCTTGTTTTTCGATCAGCGTCTTTTTCCTGGGCGCCGTTTCGCTCGGTCTTGCGGAAATTCCCTGGCCCGACAAGAGCGGCCCCACCAAGGACAGGCACATCCCTCCGGAACACGCCGAGGGCTTGGTCATGGAATGGGATGAAGAAACGGGGAAAAACATCGCCTGGAAGACCCTCTTGCCTGAGGAGGGACACTCGATTCCCGTCATCGACGAGACGACGCTGTGGTTCACCAGTGCCACCGTGGACGGCCACCGGCAATTCGTGGATGCGGTCGATCGCAAGACCGGTGAACTGAAGCACCACCACCTCGTCTTCGAGAACGAGGCCCCCGAGCCGCTGGGAAATCGGGTGAACAACTACGCTGCCCCCTCCTGTGTTCTCGATGAAACGGGGCTTTACGCGCACTTTGGCACCTACGGAACCGCCAAGATCGACCCTGAGACCCTGGAGAAGATCTGGGAGCGCCGTGATATCAATTGTCGGCATTATCGCGGACCCGGTTCTTCCCCGGTGCTCTACAAGAATCTGCTCATCCTCACGATGGACGGCATCGATCAGCAATTCCTGATGGCCCTGGACAAGGACAGCGGGAAAACAGTGTGGCGAACGGATCGCACGACGGATTACGGAGACATCGGTCCGGATGGCAAGCCGGAACGCGAGGGCGACCTACGCAAGGCCTACGGAACGCCTTCGGTGGTCATGGTGGGAGAGCGGCCCCATTTGGTTTCGGTCGGTTCTCGCGCCCTCTTTGGCTACGACGCGGAGACAGGCGAAGAGCTTTGGACGGTCACTCATGGCGGTTTCAATGCCGCTGTCCGGCCGGTGGCGAAGGATGGCCTGGTCTTCGTGAACACCGGGTATCCGCGTGCGCATTTGTTAGCCATTCGGCTCGAGGAAGGCATGAGTGGGGACGTCACGAAGACCCTTGTGGTGTGGGATCGCGCCAAGCGAAACAGCGACTTTTCAGGCCATGTCCTGGTCGGTGACCGCCTCATGCAGTCGACGGAAGGAGGCATCGTGACCTGTCTCGATCAGAAGACCGGCGAGGAGATCTGGATGGGACGTTTGCCAGGGACTTATGTGGCTACGCCGATCGTGGCGGGTGACTTGATTTACTACAGCAATGAGACCGGGCAGAGCCGGGTGATCCGCATGGGGAATGCCTTCGAGGTCGTGGCGGAAAACGAATTGGACGTCGGCGTCCAAGCCTCCGCGGCGGTCGCCGATGGAGCGCTTTACCTGCGGACGAAGACCTGTCTTTACAAAATCGCTCACCCGTAAGTTCCCGCGAAGGAACGCCGGAGTACGCGAGCGAGATTCAGTTAGGCAGTTCTGCGGATGTGCGGGAATCCGGAGGCAAGGAACCCCTCTCCTTGACGGGCTCTTCGACCAGGCGCACGGGTTCGCGGCAGCAGGAGCAGATCTCGAGCGTGGCGGATTTGATCGCGCAAATGTCGCAATAGTAGTAGAGGTCGTGGACTCGGCCGTCGCGGAGGGATTGGAAGAAGGTCACCTCGACCGCCCGGGAATCGGGGAAACGGCGTCCCTTGACCACGAGGGGCCGTCCCCGCAGACGTTCGTCCATGAAGAGCGCCATGGAGAGCCGTGTGCGCACCAGAGTGAAGAGCTGGCCTGAAGCTCCAGATCGGGTCGACCCGGGCTTCCAGATCGAGGTCGTACCGGCGATCGAGCGCGGCGTGAAGGTCGACCACGGTGCTGGTTAGGGTGATGCTTTGGGGCTCTGCCTGGGATGGCTGGGATTCGTCACTCCGGATCCAGGCGGCCCCGGCGACCATGACGACCGCCAGCGTGACGACGAGCTTGAGGATCGAGCTTTTCCACGCCATGGGATCAGCCTAAGCTCAATGCCTTTAGGGAAAGATCCAAAATATTTTAGATAAATGTTGCATTTTACCATAATAGTTATAATTGGGGGTGGATGCCTCACTCCCATCCCAATCAAGTTAGCGGTTTCCTTGGTCAGTTCGAACATCTTTTCGGATTCGTTCGCGATCGCTTCGAACGCTTGCAGAACCCAGGCCGCGGCCCCAACCCCAAGCTGCCGGCCTGGGATCTTCTCGCCTCCCTGGTCTATCACGTGATCAGTGATGCTGGCCATTTCTCGGCCCATGTGTTCCAGTTGTTCGAGGTGGTGATCAAGGATAGTTCGCTCTCGGAACGGCGCCAGAGGATGGGGCTTGAGCCATTCGCTTGGCTCATGAAGCAGGTGTTAAAGCCCCTCGCCGATGGACGCGTACACAAGGGATGTTTCTACAAGGGGCTGCGCCTGTGCGGGATCGATGGCTCGAAATGGAGCGTCACGAACACGCCGCAGGTTCTGGCTGCCATGAGCAAGGCGGCCTCCAGGAGAATGACCGCCGCCTTTGCGAAAATAGAGATGTGCGCGCTCGTGGAACTTGGCATCCACAACCCGTTGGCGGCGACGGTCGGCCTGAAAGGAGAAGGCGAATGGACCCTGGCCAAAGAACTTCTCGGGAGTCTGCCGAAGAGGAGTCTGCTGATTGTCGACCGGCTTTACGGTTGGGGGAAGTATCTCGACGAACTCGTGAAATCATGTCGGGCGGCACATAGTGAATTGTTGGTAAAGGCACGCGGCAGCAACAAGAGCCATGAGACTGAAAGGCTCTCCGATGGAAGCGCGCTGGTCACATCAGGGTGCCCAGAAAGAAGGCTGATGGGCCGCGAGAGAATCAAGGGGAGATCCGTATCCGTGAGATTCGAGGCCGGATCAGGAAGCCGGGGGCACGACAGTGGAGCGAGGTGAGGCTATGGACGACGCTTATTGATGAGCAGGAGTATCCGGCGCAGGAATTGCTGGAGCTCTATGCCCTGCGCTGGGAACACGAGATATTCTACAAGGAACTCAAGCTCCACATGCGCGGGAATGACGTTCTTCATAGCCAGACGCCAGAAACAGCGGCCCAGGAGGTGGCGGCATTGCTCATGGCCTGCTCGATCATCGCGCAGGAGCGATGCGAAGCCGCGAAAGAGAAATGACCGGAAGTTGTGGATGAGGGCGGTCGGAACACCATTCGAAGTTCGATCATGGGTTAGGCAGCGGTTTGCTGCTCGATGCCGTCCACGAAGATGATTCCTTGCACAACTTTGTCAAGTTGACGATACCCGTTGAGTCGACGCCAGCCTTTCTCGGCTTCCAGGCCGAGCTTGTAGACCATTGAAAGGGTTGCTTTCCTCGATCCGCACCCTTTGGTTTGTCGAGTCCGATGGCGGACCGTGGCAAACGTCGACTCAATCGGGTTTGTCGTCCGGATGTGTCTCCAGTGCTCAGCTGGAAAATCGTAGAACGTTAGTAGAGTTTCCTTGTCTTTCTTCAGGCAGGCGCACGCTTTCGGATACTTGGCTTCGTAGAGCGTGAAGAACTCGTCATAGGCCTCCAAGGCGGCCTTCTTTGTTTCCGCCATGTAGATTTCATGGATGCGTTCCTTGGCAAGGGGCTGCGCTTTCTTCGGCAGCTTGTCGAGGATGTTGGCTGTCTTGTGCACCCAACATCGTTGCTGTTTGCTTGTCGGATATTCCTCTTCCAAGGCGCTCCAGAACCCGAGAGCTCCATCGGCGATACTCAGTTTCGGAGGGATTTTCAATCCTCGTTTCTTGAGCTCGTGAGTGGGAAGTTCTCAGACCGGTTTCTCTTTGCCTGGCGTGTCTGTCTGACTGCGTAATAGAGCGATCTTCGCCTTGGATAGTTCAATGCTCAGATCGATCAGTTCGGTGGTCAGTTTCTTGAATTTCTTGTACTCCTCTGTTTCTTTTCGTAGTCCCTTCACGTGGTCTGGCCAGACGTGTTCAGTCCGGCTCCTCATCTCATGCGTGTAGCTCAGTTGGTAATACACGCCGCGCTGGCGTTGTCGATCTCGGTATTGCTTGCTGATGCTCCCAGGCCGCATTGGCCCGATTGCAGCTAACTTTGCCGCAAGTTTCTGGACTCTTTTTTCAGTGATCTGATCTTTTTCATGGTCATTAGCTTATATATGCGAATGTCTAGGAAAATCAAATCATTTGTTATGGATCTCTGGATTTCTTGGTGGAATATCGTCTGTTTTCTGCGACCCGCTTTCTCGAGAGCCCGCACCTTTCTCTGGTTTCTGCTCGTCTTGGCCGCTTTCTCCGTGCGCAATGACCTCCTCGGGGTTTCCAGTTTCGTCCGCGCTCTCGGTTTGTCAGAACACTTCTATGAGCACTTACTCCATTTCTTCCACAGCAATGCCGTGAAGATGGACCGGCTTGCAGAACTTTGGTTCGCCATCGTGATCAAGCACTTCCCTGTCTACAAGATCGGTTGTCGCCCCGTCCTGGTTCTCGACGGCATCAAGAAGTCCAAGGAGGGCCGCAAGATGCCTGCGGTGAAGTATCTGCATCAACAGTCCGAGTCCAATTCCAAGCCTCACTTCATCATGAGCCATTCCTTTCAGGCCTTCGGCGTGCTCTGTCAGGTTGGCGGATACTTCTTCTGCGTTCCGGTCTGTGCACGCATTCACGAAGGTATCGTCACTTCAAACCGCGACAGGAGAACCTTGATCGACAAGGCCAACGAGATGCTCGCATCCGTCTGTAGAGGTCAGGAGTTCGTCTTGCTGGCCGACGCCTACTACGCCAACGGAAAGGTGATCCGGAGCACCAAGGGGCGTTCCGGTGTGCTGGTCACGAGGGTTCGACGCACGACAACCGGCTTTCGGCCTGCGGCAGTGCCACGCAAACGCAAACGCGGACGACCGAAAAAGTATGGCGCTGCGGTGAAGCTCCAGAATGTCTTTGGAACGGGCGGCTTCAGTTCCGTTCCCAGTCCCGTATATGGGGAGAGAAACATCTCTGTCCGGTTCAAGTCGGTGGATCTGTTGTGGAAGCCCGCCGGGGCGATGGTCCGCTTCATTCTCGTCGATCATCCCACGAGAGGGCGGATCATCCTCTTGTCTACCGACCTCACCATGGAAGCTCAGGAGATCATCTTGCTCTACAGTTTGCGTTTCAAGATCGAAGTCGCTTTCAAGCAAGCGGTGCATTCGGTCGGCTCATTCGGATACCATTTCTGGATGGCCGCTATGCGACCGCTCAAGCGTCGCAATGGTAACCAATACCTCCACCGGACTACCGAGAAATATCGCAGACAGGTGCAGAGAAAGATGCACGCATATCATGTGTTTGTGCAGACCGGCATGATCGCTCAGGGCATGTTACAGTACCTTGCCATGACATGTGACGGTCTGGTCTGGAAACACTTTGGAACCTGGATCCGAACCATCCGCCCAGACGTGCTGCCTTCGGAAATGATTGTCTCAGCCGCCTTGAAAAACACGCTGCCTGGATTTTTGCACCACGGCGGAAAAGGTTCAGCGTTCCGAAAATTCATCCTTGATAAAATAGACTTCACTCGCTCCGAAGGTTCACGCTTCGCCGCATGATGATCCAGTTACAGAACTTCTCACTCGCGAGGAAGAGGAAAGACAAGGAAATTTTGGCGCCTACCGTTGGTCTGATTGTGGCATTCGCTTCGCTTGGCGGTTCTTGGGCGGACACTTCCTTTCTTGATGACTACGAGATGGACGAAGCCGCCATCGTTTATCAATCTGATTTTGAGGAGCCTGACGCTCTTTCTCAGCCAGGATGGCGGATTGAGCAGGGGCGAGCTTCGGTGGTCGACGAGGGCTTCGCGGGTTCCTGCGTCCGGGTGGAACCCTCTCCGGAAGGCAAGTTTGGCCAAGTGACGCTCACGCTTGATCCTCCACCCCAATTGCCGGTTTTGTTTGTCGACTTCCGAGTCAAGCCCGTGGCCTTTGCCGAAGGCCCGGAGGAGTTCGCCGATGTCGCCGGCTCCGTCACTGGTGCCTTTCGTCTTGTGAAAAAAGAGAGGGAGGAACCCACTGCTGCCCTCTACGTGCTCAACGGCAATGGTGAACGGAGAGGCGACTGGCTCGACACTGGTGTTACTTTCCGGCTTGATGAGGAAGGACGTCCGCTGGACTGGATGCGTCTGACTTTTCGGCAGGAATTTTTCCGAGCAGATAGTGAAGGTAGTCAGTACCGCTGGGATCTCTGGGTTGATGGGCGGCTGGTGGCGGTGAATTTGGGCTATTACGATCACGCCAACATCGATCCAGGGCGAGTCACACTGTTAGGTCATCGCCGGATTCCACTCTATATGGATAGTCTCGTGGTTTCCAGCGAAAACCCTCTTTTCGAAGATGAGAATCGCAATGGTCTATCAGATCGGTACGAGTCGATTTATAAGATCCGGGGAAGGGATAGTGATCAAGATGGCGACAACCTCACGGTCATTGAAGAGTTTGTTCACGGCACCAATCCCGTCTTGTCGGATACGGATCGGGACGGCTTGAGCGATGGAAAGGAGCTGGAAGCGGAGCGTGACCCTCTCGATAGTAGCGATAGATCCAGAGTACTAGCTAGGCGCTTCAAGGACAATGTGCTTATCGATGGAATCTTTGGAGAGGTTGCCATGGACACCATGACAGTTTGCAAAACAAATCAGATTAGCTTCCGCATTGACTTTGACGAAAACTACCAAGGAAGGGCGGAAATCAAGATCGGCAAAGTCGAGGTTTATGAAAATTTGTTCTCAAAGATACCTGCGACGGTATTCAACCCTTTTTTTGATTTTCGTGACACTGATGGGACGATCCACCTGATCTCGTGGACAGGCGGCTTTGCCACCAGTGGACTGATTCGAGTTGAGGGTGAGATCAAGTACTATGGATATTACTCCGGTGAGTATTGGGAAAGTATTTATAAAAGTGTCTGGTATAATCGGTACGACTGCTGCGATTTCTGCAGCACCTGTTTGAGTAGCGTTGATTTTTCGTATCGCCTGGGGAGTCTGCCCTTTGGGGATGGCGAGGCGAAAGTTGCCCTCAAGAAGCTGGATATCGGCCCCGAGGTTTTCCATCGAAGCTCCCTGAAGTACATCGGTCCCACCGATGAGGCATCGGTTCGCTATTCCAGAACGAACCATCCACTGGATGGGAATAGGAGATCGCTGGACTGGGTCCGTACGGCAACGCAATTCACCACTTTTCACGACTTGCCGCAGGGAAATGGCTATCAGATGAATATGTATGCCATTGCCAATGTCGATGGCACACAGCCCGTGGGTGATCCTTTTCAAACCGTCACCGTATACAATCCCGATCCGAATGGTTTCGATGATGTGAAAACGCTTCGCATCGTCGAGGACGGGGAACGTCATGCGGCAAAAGAGTATCGAGTGTACCAAACCGATGTCGGCCAAGTCTGGGAGCTGTTTGAAGGCGGGGTCAATGATTTCTTGGTGAGGCCATTGCGGTATGAGCGCCTGACGGAACTTCACCCGGAATCCAGGCAGGGAAACGGAGACAAGCAGGAATATAAGAGTCCACGGTTGCCGCAGAAGACCGTCCGCAGGGAAACCGGGCATTGGAATGAGGCACTGGGGCAGTTGATGACCGATGAGGTGGTGGACACGGTGAAAGTGAGGTTTCCTTGGGGATGGAACGTGGTGGAAGAGATTGCGGATCCTGAGGGTGTGGCGCTGTCGACCAGATATGGATTTCGTGATCCGAAGGAAGTCGATCTCGATAACCTCAGCCGCGCCTAGGATGGCGTGCAGTGGATCGAGCACCCGGATGGAGCATGGGAATGGTACGGGTATGATGGGGAAGGTAATGTCACGCGAGTGGTCCGCCCGTTGGGCAACGCGCCGCGCCCTGAGAAGTTGCCAAGCGGTTTAGAGGGATACCGAGTTGAATTGCGAGAAGTAAATGGCCCTGGCTATCGCCTGCGCACTTCATTCTACAACGATGGCGTGCATGAAAGGACCGTTTTCGAAGATTGGCGTGATCGTCCAACTCAGCCGGTCGAAGGGGAACAGATCTTTAGAAAAATGGTTGCTTACCATGAAGGCGCGACACCGGACGATCCCGGAAACGAGGTCACCGTAACTGTTCGCGATGGCATGACCAATGAGATCATCCGTCAAGAGTATCCCGATGGCCGGGTCGTCACACACGAAATGGCGTCCACCGGAGACGAGCGCACCAAGACGACGACCTACTACTTGGCCAATGGCGTCCCAGAGCGTCAGTCGATCAAAGTGACCCATCGAGGTGGAACCGTACTGGAAACGAAGGAAGTCGACCTTGCGTCTGGAGTGGTCACTGCCCATCGAAAGGTTGCTCAATTGGACGAGCGCTTTCGTCCTCTACTCACCATCAATGAGCTGACGGGAAAATTCTCGGCCAAAGGCTATGGATGCTGTGGCACTCTTTTTGAGACGAGTGAAGATGGCCAGACGCACCTCTACGAAAGAGATGCACTGGGACGCGTGGTGGCAGAGGGATCTGGCTATCGCAATCCGCTGGAGCCTGGCACCCGATTGTCGCAGGCATTGGGGCGCCGGGAATATCGGCTGGATGGAAAGGGGCGCCAATTGGGCACGCTAAGCTTGCCCAATGATGGCGGTGTCGCCCTGGAGGCGGCAATGACTTACAATTTGGCAGGACAACGTGAGAGTGAGACCTCCGTCAAGGGCTTGCGTACCGAGTGGCGCACTCTCATGCTTCCCGATGGCGGGAAGCTCCAGTTGACCAGCTTGCCGAAGAGCGGGCACGATGAACGCCACCGCATCACCTCACAGAAATACGATGTCTCCGGCAAACTCGTCGAAACGATGACTTATGCCTCGACGGAACCCTTCGCCACCAAGCCCGATCCCCGGACAGTGGTGCGACACCAGCAGTATGCCGAGGGCTACGACGCCAATGGGCGTTACACCCAGGTGACCGACATCGCGAGTCCCTTCGACCGGCGGGTGATCCGTACTTATTCTGATGAGCGCGGCCGTCAGACCGAAGTAATCTACGCTTACGGAACGAACTTGGCTGCGAGTGAGCGCTTCGATTACAATGACGACGGCCAATTGATCCGTCATCTTGATCCTGATGGTGCCACGACACGTTATGCCTACAACGAGAAAGGTGAACGTGTGCTCACGGCCATCGATCTGAAAATCGAGCCTAACGAAGCCGTGGATCACATCGACTACGAAGTTGATCGCATCACGCGAAACACTTCGACATTCGTGGTCAATGCGGAAGGCGTCGAAGTGCGCCGTCAAAAGACGGAAGTCTTCACCGAGAACGGACCGGTGGTCATGTCGGTTCAAGAGCAGGCCCTGGATGGCAGTGAAAGTGCCACCATTCGCTACGGCCAGCGCGTGACCCAGCGCCGCCTTGAGGGAGAGTCCCCGGGGCAGTGGTCCATCGTGGTCACGCAGCCAGACGGTGCCTACACGGTCCAGAATTATAACCGTGGTCGGCTGTCACGAAGCACGCGCTATGATGTCGAGGGAAGCGCCGTTTCTTGGATCGAGCAAGAGTATGATGATTCCGGGCGCGTTTGGAAAACGACGGACAGTCGCACGGGGACGACCACGGTGCATTACGATGAGAACGGCCGTCAATGGAAAGTCAGTGCGCCGAATCCCGCCACCGGATCCAGCACCGAAGGCACGCTGGACAACTACTTCCACTACGATGCCCTGGGGCAACTCATCCGCACGACCAAGCCCAGTGGCGGTGAAGTGCATCAAGTTTACAACGCTAACGGGACGCTTCACGGCACGCATGGTTACCACACGACGGATGTAAGTTACCGCTACAACGGTCGGGGTGAGCGCACACACCTGATCACCTATTTCGGACCCGAAAACAAACCAGCCTCGACACGCTGGGCTTTCAATGCTCGGGGTCAACTTGCCTTCAAACAGGACGCCCACGGGAAACGGGTTCACTACACTTACACCCCAGGAGGCAAACTCAAATCCCGCACCTGGGCGCGTGGCGTGGCGACCACTTACCACTACGACGCAGACAACCACCTTGATCTGCGGTCGATCGATTACAGTGATGCCACCCCGGACGTTCACTTCACCTACACGCGTCTTGGCCAGAAGCACACTGTGGAAGATGCCGGAGGCACGACCACTTACACCTACCGAGCCGGGAACCCGACGAAGTTGCTCAGTGAAACCTCGGGAACCGAACCAGAACTGAAGACGCTGACCTATACCGAGGACGATTTCGGGCGGGCGAGCGGGTTTCAGATCGGCACGGCAAATGATCCCGATCAGGATTACGCCGTGGGCTACGGCTACGATGGCGTGGGGCGACTTGCCAATGTGCATGCCCAGGGTTATTGGTTCGATTACGCTTACGAACCGAACTCGACCACCGATCGTGTGAAGACCCTGACGGCTCCCTTCTTGAAGCAAACGGTCTACACCTACGAGCCCGGGCGGGATGCCCTCATCAGCGTGAGTAACCGGGTGGGTTTTCAGTTAACTGAAGAAATCTCACGCTTCACTTACACGAACAACAAAGATGGGCAGCGAATCGCTCGTGAAACTCTACGGGAAGATGATGAAGGCTACGTGGATCGGTTCTTGTATGATCCTGACACGGGCGGTGTGATCGCCTCCGAGCGTTATGGAGTCGATGAAGCTTACGCCTACGACAAGATCGGTAATCGGCTGCGAGCCGAAGCCAACGGCAGTGAAAGGCTTTACACGCCTAACGCACTCAACCAGTATGAACGAGCTGGCGGACACCGTCCGAGCCATGATGTTGATGGCAACCTGATCGCTCAGGGCGAGCGCACCTTCACATGGGATGGCGAGAACCGACTGGTGGCCATCCACGAGCGAGGCAGTTTAGTGTCCGAATACACTTACGACCATCAATCGCGCCGCATTGCCCGCAGGACGCAAGATGGCGTCGATGAGCGCTACTTCTATCAGGGGTGGAACCTGATCGCCGTCTATCAGCCAGGTAAGGCGGACCCCGTGGAAACCTTCACCTGGGGCAAGGATCTGAGCGGCAGTCTCCAGGGTGCAGGAGGCGTTGGCGGACTTCTCTTTGCCAGGAAGCGTGATGCAGATCAGAACGTCTGTCTCTATCATTATGACGCGAATGGCAACGTAACGGAGGTGACAGATTCGCTTGGAGCGGTAATTGATAGCCTAACGTATGACTCATTTGGGAATCTCACAAGTGTGCCGCAACTGCTAAAGAATCGTTGGCGATTCAGCACGAAGCCGTATGATTTTGAGTCGGGTTTCTACTATTATGGATATCGTCATTATGATCCAAACACTGGGAGATTCATCAACCACGACCCTCTAGGAGAAAACGGTGCAATCAATCTTTATGGAATGGTTACCAATGACCCAGTTAATTATTTGGATTATCTGGGTTTAGCGAAGTGCTGTGACAAAAAGACAGGTAAAGAAGTTGATTACGACCCTAAGCAGCAGTGCTGCAATGATGGGAAGGTCATTAACAAACGTTCATGCACAACTGTCTTGTATATAGGGCATGCGGGTTCTCCGCCGCAAGAAAACCCAAGAAGAGGTGATAGAGGTGTGTGCGTGACATGTATGCGTGATTCGACAAATACCAGCTTTAATGAGAATACTGGAGCTGGTGTTCCGGATCACGGGGGGCATAGAGATGGAGGGTTTATTTTTCCTAATCCAGACAACTTTACGAATCACCCTCAATATGATCCGTCTCGGGGAGACACAACGGTTCGAGATGCATTCGATAAAGAATTAGCCAATGCCAAAAAAGAAGCTCAAACTCAATGCTCTAGTCCTAAGGACTGCTGTAGTGAAGTTAAGATCAAAGTTTTTGGACTAGATAGTTCAGGAAAAGCTTGGATAAAAAATAACGGCTATAAAAACAGAGGGATTGTAAAGACAATCAAATGCAAATGAACTTTTCCCACGTTTTTTTACTCTTTATTGTGATGGCAATGATGTCGATAGCGTCAGGAAAAGACCTCGTTACATTAACGGTATATGAAGAGTCTTCGGAAGCGGGCGATCCGTTTTCAGAAGAAGATAATGAAGCTGAAGCAGATTTTACGTTAAAAAAAATTGGAGAGATGGTTGTAGATGACCCCTATTTATCACTTTTTTTCAGAGGGGTTTTCGCGTCAGACATAACAGAAAAGGGATTGGCTCACCCTTTCGTTGGGAAGCCGATTTATCTTCAAATTCAAGTTGGACTTAAAAAAAACAGTAGGTTAATCCAACTCGCGAGTGAGAAGTTCTGTAACTGGATCATCATGCGGCGAAGCGTGAACCTTCGGAGCGAGTGAAGTCTATTTTATCAAGGATGAATTTTCGGAACGCTGAACCTTTTCCGCCGTGGTGCAAAAATCCAGGCAGCGTGTTTTTCAAGGCGGCTGAGACAATCATTTCCGAAGGCAGCACGTCTGGGCGGATGGTTCGGATCCAGGTTCCAAAGTGTTTCCAGACCAGACCGTCACATGTCATGGCAAGGTACTGTAACATGCCCTGAGCGATCATGCCGGTCTGCACAAACACATGATATGCGTGCATCTTTCTCTGCACCTGTCTGCGATATTTCTCGGTAGTCCGGTGGAGGTATTGGTTACCATTGCGACGCTTGAGCGGTCGCATAGCGGCCATCCAGAAATGGTATCCGAATGAGCCGACCGAATGCACCGCTTGCTTGAAAGCGACTTCGATCTTGAAACGCAAACTGTAGAGCAAGATGATCTCCTGAGCTTCCATGGTGAGGTCGGTAGACAAGAGGATGATCCGCCCTCTCGTGGGATGATCGACGAGAATGAAGCGGACCATCGCCCCGGCGGGCTTCCACAACAGATCCACCGACTTGAACCGGACAGAGATGTTTCTCTCCCCATATACGGGACTGGGAACGGAACTGAAGCCGCCCGTTCCAAAGACATTCTGGAGCTTCACCGCAGCGCCATACTTTTTCGGTCGTCCGCGTTTGCGTTTGCGTGGCACTGCCGCAGGCCGAAAGCCGGTTGTCGTGCGTCGAACCCTCGTGACCAGCACACCGGAACGCCCCTTGGTGCTCCGGATCACCTTTCCGTTGGCGTAGTAGGCGTCGGCCAGCAAGACGAACTCCTGACCTCTACAGACGGATGCGAGCATCTCGTTGGCCTTGTCGATCAAGGTTCTCCTGTCGCGGTTTGAAGTGACGATACCTTCGTGAATGCGTGCACAGACCGGAACGCAGAAGAAGTATCCGCCAACCTGACAGAGCACGCCGAAGGCCTGAAAGGAATGGCTCATGATGAAGTGAGGCTTGGAATTGGACTCGGACTGTTGATGCAGATACTTCACCGCAGGCATCTTGCGGCCCTCCTTGGACTTCTTGATGCCGTCGAGAACCAGGACGGGGCGACAACCGATCTTGTAGACAGGGAAGTGCTTGATCACGATGGCGAACCAAAGTTCTGCAAGCCGGTCCGTCTTCACGGCATTGCTGTGGAAGAAATGGAGTAAGTGCTCATAGAAGTGTTCTGACAAACCGAGAGCGCGGACGAAACTGGAAACCCCGAGGAGATCATTGCGCACGGAGAAAGCGGCCAAGACGAGCAGAAACCAGAGAAAGGTGCGGGCTCTCGAGAAAGCGGGTCGCAGAAAACAGACGATATTCCACCAAGAAATCCAGAGATCCATAACAAATGATTTGATTTTCCTAGACATTCGCATATATAAGCTAATGACCATGAAAAAGATCAGATCACTGAAAAAAGAGTCCAGAAACTTGCGGCAAAGTTAGCTGCAATCGGGCCAATGCGGCCTGGGAGCATCAGCAAGCAATACCGAGATCGACAACGCCAGCGCGGCGTGTATTACCAACTGAGCTACACGCATAAGATGAGGAGCCGGACTGAACACGTCTGGCCAGACCACGTGAAGGGACTACGAAAAGAAACAGAGGAGTACAAGAAATTCAAGAAACTGACCACCGAACTGATCGATCTGAGCATTGAACTATCCAAGGCGAAGATCGCTCTATTACGCAGTCAGACAGACACGCCAGGCAAAGAGAAACCGGTCTGAGAACTTCCCACTCACGAGTAATCCAACTTAATTTGGGTTACAAAGGAGGGTTCTATATTATCAAGTGCGATCCAAAATCAGGAGTCTTTAAAAGTAGACATCCTTCAAACAATGGATTTTACGCACAATTGATGCAGAAGTATTTAGCGAACCATATTAAAGGATTATTGAATCCTTCTATCCTTGAAGGATCTGGACTAAGCAGACCTGAAACGTAAACATTGCAGTTCGCCGTATGGCACATGGTCCTGGGCAATCTCGCTTTCATCGAGCAGTTCAATCGGGTGACTCTGCGGTTGGCGGCCAAGCGACAGAAGAAGCCGTGAGAGGCCCTGTGACCTGACGCCCGAAAAGTAGACGAGTTGAAGCTGGAGTCTGTGTGGTAGAATTCAAACCACCCAGACCTCATGAAACGGAAGCGATTCAGCGAAGAACAGATCATCGGCATCCTCCGAGAAGCGGGAGCCGAGATGACAACCAAGGTGACCTGATCCCGATGGGTGAAGTGGTCTCCTTTTTGTGGCCAGTCTTTTTGCGTTCTTATTGAGAAGTATCTGTCAGGCTCGCTGGACGGGCTCTTGTGGCGGCATCATGCCGCCAGTGAGGTGGAGGGTTCGTAGATGGACCACGGTGTCCGGTATTTGAGGTGCTGATGTTTCCGGCGGTGGTTGTAGTAGATCATCCACTCGTGGATATGGGATTCTAGCTCTAGGATCGTTCCATAGCTCCAGAGACGCGTCTTCTCATACCTCAGACTGCGCCACAGGCGTTCGATGAACACGTTTGTAGAACGACAATTAGAAATCCCCGGTAACGACAACTAGAATTCCCCACTTTGGGGGGCGGCGGTGAGATCTCTTGGCGAGGTGCCTGGCGATGATCAACGCCGTCCAGTACCGGAAATTGATGAAAGTCTACAGAGAGACCCAAAATCTCACGGAAAGCGCCCGCAAGGCGGGCATCGACCGAAAAACCGCTCGAAAATGCGTCTGCGACGGAACCGCCTGAAAGTCGTCGCCGACCTCGGACCTGGCGCACACGTGAAGATCCCTTCGACGGCTGGCAATGCTGCTACCTTGGTGCATACGGCGCTTAAAGAGCCAGTGCGAGGGCAAGGCTGACCACAGGGTGACAGGGTGATCGCGATCCCGGTGGGGACGACGGAGCACGACGGAAGCTTGACGCTTTTCCGACCGTCGTGCCCACGACACTGCAAAATAAGGGGTACCGCAGCTTATGAATAGGTTAGACTGCTTGTTTTATAGGCTCCGTCGTGCTCTCCGATCGCCAAACACTGCAAAATAAGGGGTCTGAAGCACAACGGAGCTTGACGCTTTTCCGACCGTCGTGCCCACGACACTGCAAAATAAGGGGTACCGCAGACCAAGAGCATGACGGACCCCTTGTTTCATAGGCTCCGTCATGCTCTCCGATCGCCAAACACTGCAAAATAAGGGGTCTGAAGCACAACGGAGCTTGACGCTTTTCCGACCGTCGTGCCCACGACACTGCAAAATAAGGGGTACCGCAGACCAAGAGCATGACGGACCCCTTGTTTCATAGGCTCCGTCATGCTCTCCGATCGCCAAACACTGCAAAATAAGGGGTCTGAAGCACGACGGAGCTTGACGCTTTTCCGACCGTCGTGCCACCGTCGTGCTCGGTTTTGGACCGTCATGATTTTCCAGAAAACGCCGATAAGCTTACCAGATATGAAAATTTGATACTATCTGATGAAGAGACGCTGGAGTAGTCGTCGTAGTCGTCGTTGACTTTGCGGCATGGGTCGCCTGTGGGGGTTTGCTGGCAATGGATTTTTCCGTATTCCGGAAAAAATCCTCAAGCGAATTAGGCCTCTTACAGTGGGTCCTCACTGACAAAAGCACATAGGTGCCTAAATCGCCCCAAATAGGGGATAGTTTTTGTCTTTTTTTTAATTTAAAACTTGACACGCACTCGAACCTCATCTACCGCCCGCAATGGATTTTCCGTATTCCGGAAAACCTGCGGCCTGCCTCTAGCGCCAGGTTTCCCTCGGCGTCGCGGTAGGTGCGGGGGCGCTGGTTGTTGTGCCGCTCCACGGCGCCTGGTATGACCGAATCTGAATGTAATACAGCCGCTGCATGGATATTGACCCCGATTTGCCGTATTATGTGTCGACGCGGGCGGAGCTGGAGGAGCTATTTGGCGTGACCCAGTCAACGCTTGCCCGCCGAGGGGTTAATAGTAAGTTTAAGGGCGCGCGCGGTTACAATGTGGTGCGGGTGGCAATAGCACGTGGCATCGCCGCACGAGAACGGTGACGTGGAGAGCTCACATGGCCACCTAAGATCTTACCTCGACACTAGCCTCGATCTGCGCGGGCATCGTGATTTTGAAAGCATCGAACAGTACCAGGCGTTCTTGATGCAAAATTGTCACGAACGCAATGGCAATCGCCGCAAAGCCTTGGCAATAGAACTTGAGGCGATGCAGGCCTTGCCGAGTCATTCCCTTCCTGAGTACAAGACGGAGGATTGCAGGGTAAGCAAGGATGGAGTGGTGCGATTGGCAAAGATCGGCTACTCCGTGCCAGCGGAGGAATCGCGTGACTCGTGAGCTTTACCTGCCGGACACTAATCGTCTCCAGCGCATGGAGAAACCGGATGGTGACGTGGTGGATTACGCTTATGAAGTGATGGGTGACCGGCAGGTGCGAATCGTTCGTCGGTTCGACCGTGGAGGGGTGCTTCAGACGGTCGCCACCACGGTTCGGCATCGTTCGGGTGCCATTTTGGAGATGAAGAGCGTCGACGCGCCTTCGGGCGTGGTAACGCGTCACCGTATCGTCGGGCTGGACGGCCTCGATCGCCAGTTTCGGGTAATTAGCAGCATGGATCAGATCACGGGAAAGCTATCGATGCGTCAGTATACCTGCTGTGGCCTGGAATGGGAAGTTGATGGGGATGGGCGTGCGACGCGAAACGAATATGATGCCTTGGGGCGGCTCATCAGGCAACGCAACGGTTACAAGGACGCTCTGGATCCAGGAAACACTTTGCACACGGTTCTAACGGATAAAGCTTTTCAACTCGATGGCGAAGACCGGCGTCTGGCCACGCGCTCGCTGCTCGATCTCTCGTCGAGATTGTCCACTCAAAGGTATAATCTGGCTCGGGAGAAAATGGAGGCCACGCATCATCGTAGCGGCATCATCACGCGCTATCGGACAGTCATGCTTCCCGTAGGCGGTCGCATCGAACTCACGAGCCTACCCAAGAGTGGGCACGATGAACGCCATCGCATCACATCATGGACCTATTCAGCGGAAGGCAAATTGATCCGCGAAATGACCTACGCGTCCACTGACCCCTTCGCCACGAAGCCAGATCCTGGCACGCTGAACGGTCATCGGTTTTATGAGGAGGGGCGAAGGCAATGAGCGCCGCTACACGCAGGCCACGGACATTGCCAACCTTTTTGATCACCGTGTAACACGTACCTATTTCAATGAGCGGGGCCAGAAGGTCGAAGTAATTCATGCTTACGGCACGCGTCTCGCCGCCAGTGAGTATTTCGCTTACAACCAATACGATCAACTTATTCGACACATCGACCCCGATGGAGTGACGACTCGCTATGCCTACAACGACAAAGGGCAGCGGATCATGACCGCGCTGGATCTTAAGATCGAACCGGGAGAAGAGCCGGATCATATCGATGATGCGGTTGACCGTATCACACGAAGCAAGACGGAACTGGTCCTTGGTGAGGCAGGTCAAGGAATTCGACGCACCACTAATGACAATGCCTTTAGGGAAAGCTAACAATCTCCAGCAGGAACTCGCCCTCACGAGAGTCGTTTTCTGTTAGCCTAGGCCAACTCGTCACCGGTTGGCGGACTTTGCGCGGGCAACTCCTTTGTCGTCTTTTCGGTATTGCCTCCCGAACGATCAATTCTCTGACTCGCGCTACTATCTCCTGTTTTGTCTCTTCGGTCAGCAGTCCCTCGGACACTTCGAACACTGCCCATAGTGAATTCATTTTGTCGAGCGTCTTCAGGAAACTGATGCTCAACGGCTGGATGTTGCCGCTTTTCGCGGCTTCGCATCGCTCCTGCGCGATGATCGAGCAGGCCATGAGCAATGCCGCCACCTCCTGGGCCGCTGTTTCTGGCGTATGGCTATGAAGAACGTCATTTCCGCGCATGTGGAGCTTGAGTTCCTTGTAGAATATCTCGTGTTCCCAGCGCAGGGCATAGAGCTCCAGCAATTCCTGCGCCGGATACTCCTGCTCATCAATAAGCGTCGTCCATAGCCTCTCCTCGCTCCACTGTCGTGCCCCCGGCTTCCTGATCCGGCCTCGAATCTCACGGATACGGATCTCCCCTTGATTCTCCCGCGGCCCATCAGCCTTCTTTCTGGGCACCCTGATGCTGACCAGCGCGCTTCCATCGGAGAGCCTTTCAGTCTTATGGCTCTTGTTGCTGCCGCGTGCCTTCACCAACAATTCACTATGTGCCGCCCGGCATGATTTCACGAGTTCGTCGAGATACTTCCCGCAACCGTAAAGCCGGTCGACAATCAGCAGACTCCTCTTCGGCAGACTCCCGAGAAGTTCTTTGGCCAGGGTCCATTCGCCTTCTCCTTTCAGGCCGACCGTCGCCGCCAACGGGTTGTGGATGCCAAGTTCCACGAGCGCGCACATCTCTATTTTCGCAAAGGCGGCGGTCATTCTCCTGGAGGCCGCCTTGCTCATGGCAGCCAGAACCTGCGGCGTGTTCGTGACGCTCCATTTCGAGCCATCGATCCCGCACAGGCGCAGCCCCTTGTAGAAACATCCCTTGTGTACGCGTCCATCGGCGAGGGGCTTTAACACCTGCTTCATGAGCCAAGCGAATGGCTCAAGCCCCATCCTCTGGCGCCGTTCCGAGAGCGAACTATCCTTGATCACCACCTCGAACAACTGGAACACATGGGCCGAGAAATGGCCAGCATCACTGATCACGTGATAGACCAGGGAGGCGAGAAGATCCCAGGCCGGCAGCTTGGGGTTGGGGCCGCGGCCTGGGTTCTGCAAGCGTTCGAAGCGATCGCGAACGAATCCGAAAAGATGTTCGAACTGACCAAGGAAACCGCTAACTTGATTGGGATGGGAGTGAGGCATCCACCCCAATTATAACTATTATGGTAAAATGCAAAATTTATCTAAAATATTTTGGATCTTTCCCTAAAGGCATTGCCACTAATGAAGTGTTTACGGAAGGAGGGGCATTCGTCACGAGTGTGAGTGAACAATCTCTTGATGGCACAGTAAGTGCCACAATCAAGGACGGTTTGCGTGCCACGCGTCAGCGAGTAGACGGTCAAATGCCGGGGCAATGGTCGATCATCGTGACGCAGCCAGATGGGAGCCACACGATCCAGAATTATAACCGTGGTCGGCTGTCACGAAGCACGCGCTATGATGTCGAGGGAAGCGCCGTTTCTTGGATCGAGCAAGAGTATGATGATTCCGGGCGCGTTTGGAAAACGACGGACAGTCGCACGGGGACGACCACGGTGCATTACGATGAAAACGGCCGTCAATGGAAAGTCAGTGCGCCGAATCCCGCCACCGGATCCAGCACCGAAGGCACGCTGGACAACTACTTCCACTACGATGCCCTGGGGCAACTCATCCGCACGACCAAGCCCAGTGGCGGTGAAGTGCATCAAGTTTACAACGCTAACGGGACGCTTCACGGCACGCATGGTTACCACACGACGGATGTAAGTTACCGCTACAACGGTCGGGGTGAGCGCACACACCTGATCACCTACTACGGTCCAGACAACCGACCAGCGGCCACCCGCTGGGCTTACAATGCTCGGGGTCAACTTGCCTTCAAACAGGACGCCCACGGGAAACGGGTTCACTACACTTACACCCCAGGAGGCAAACTCAAATCCCGCACCTGGGCGCGTGGCGTGGCGACCACTTACCACTACGACGCAGACAACCACCTTGATCTGCGGTCGATCGATTACAGTGATGCCACCCCGGACGTTCACTTCACCTACACGCGTCTTGGCCAGAAGCACACTGTGGAAGATGCCGGAGGCACGACCACTTACACCTACCGAGCCGGGAACCCGACGAAGTTGCTCAGTGAAACCTCGGGAACCGAACCAGAACTGAAGACGCTGACCTATACCGAGGACGATTTCGGGCGGGCGAGCGGGTTTCAGATCGGCACGGCAAATGATCCCGATCAGGATTACGCCGTGGGCTACGGCTACGATGGCGTGGGGCGACTTGCCAATGTGCATGCCCAGGGTTATTGGTTCGATTACGCTTACGAACCGAACTCGACCACCGATCGTGTGAAGACCCTGACGGCTCCCTTCTTGAAGCAAACGGTCTACACCCACGAGCCCGGGCGGGATGCCCTCATCAGCGTGAGTAACCGGGTGGGTTTTCAGTTAACTGAAGAAATCTCACGCTTCACTTACACGAACAACAAAGATGGGCAGCGAATCGCTCGTGAAACTCTACGGGAAGATGATGAAGGCTACGTGGATCGGTTCTTGTATGATCCTGACACGGGCGGTGTGATCGCCTCCGAGCGTGATGGAGTCGATGAAGCTTACGCCTACGACAAGATCGGTAATCGGCTGCGAGCCGAAGCCAACGGCAGTGAAAGGCTTTACACGCCTAACGCACTCAACCAGTATGAACGAGCTGGCGAACACCGTCCGAGCCATGATGTTGATGGCAACCTGATCGCTCAGGGCGAGCGCACATTCACTTGGGATGGCGAGAACCGGCTCATCGCTATCCACGAGCGGGGGAGCTTCGTTGCCACTTACACTTACGACCATCAATCACGCCGCATTGCCCGCAGGACGCAAGATGGCGTCGATGAGCGCTACCTGTATCAGGGATGGAATCTGATCGCCGTGTATGCGCCGGGCGGGGTCCAACCCACGGAAACCTTCACCTGGGGCAAGGATCTCAGCGGTAGCCTCCAGGGTGCAGGAGGCGTTGGCGGACTCCTCTTTGCCAAGAAGCGTGATGCAGATCAGGACGCCTGGCTCTATCATTATGACGCGAACGGCAATGTAACGGAGGTGACAAGCGCTAGTGGGAGAATGTTAGATCATTACTGCTACGATCCGTTCGGTAATTTAGAAAAACCGCCCCGGCTTGTCGAGAATCGTTGGCGGTTCAGCACTAAGCAATTTGATCAAGAAAGCGGATTCTACTATTTTGGCTATCGTTATTTTGACCCTGGGCAGGGCAGATGGCTGTCTCGCGACCCACTTGGCGAGGCTGGCGGTGTCAACTTGAGAGTCTATGCCAATAATGATCCTATTAATCGTTGGGATCTACTTGGCCTCCAACATGCGCCTTTTGAAGCAGGCGTTGTTTCTTACATAGCTAGTTTTAACGCCAATACTATGTATAACAGCCTGGACCTGACTCAGATCCAGAATCCGGTATTGCTGCCTGCTCTTTGGGCAGGTGTACTTGGGTTATCTCTTTCCACTAATCCGACTCCGCCCTTTTGGCTAGATAGCTATGATTGGAGGGATACACGTGGTGCGCTTTTCGCAGAGTTTACGGTATCCTGTGACACTCCTTCAGACCCGTCGATTGAAGTGGCAGTGTCAGTAGATTCGCCTGGTGCTACGCCTATGTTTGGAGTATATTGGGCTGCGGAGGGCATTGATGCGGTTCAAGAGACAGGAACGTCCGCTCAATGGGCTGCTTGGGGTTATCCTTGCCGAGCTTCTAAGTTAGTTAAGAACCACTCACGTCTCGGAGGGGCGGGGCAGTGGTTTTCGGCTTTGGCTACAGGCCATGGTGTGCCTTATGTCGGGAGGTCTATTTCACTTACGGTAGACTGTGGATCGAGCGAACTTCAGATTGCGTATTCTGGAACAGATTTTCCTTCCGCAGCAGCTTACCTTCGTGGTCTTAAGGTCTCTACTCACAGCCAGACTAATCCTGAAAGTCTGCTGTTTGGTCAGGATTCGAAGATTCTGCTATTAAGTTCTTTTTACCGGACTGATTGGGTCTCATTTGATAGTTTCTACCCATGAGAAATCTCTCTTTACTAGGCACCGCTCGTCTACTCTTCCTTTGCATGCTGGTCAGCTCCTGCGCGCCCAAAGGTTCGCAAACAGGTAAATGGGTAGTTACAAACAGCCCGTCCGGTTTTAGGGAAGATGGCCGAGGTAGGAAGGTTCTATACAAAGATATTTATGGAACGAAGCTAGGCGAAGATTCGCTTGGATATCTGCTTGTGGCAGTGGCTTTATCTCTTGAATTTGACGATAAAAACTCCTGCTTGTTTATTGGTGGAGCATCTAAGGGAGATCTCACTGAGCTGTATTTGGGAGACTCCTGTGGGGTGAGGGATGAAATTCAGATCCTTAAATTTGATCGGAGTTCTGAAGAAGTCATTTTTGATGGTGCCGTGATTCCCTTTAGAGCAGGAATGGTTGTCAGGGGTGTGGTAAGGCGAGAAAATGGAGACATTCAGATCACCGGGGAGGAATTCATTCAATCTTAATTCAGCACTTTTAGGATTGGCAGTGTTCTCAGTGGCTTGGGTGTCATTTTGTGCCGAATGCCTACAGGAGGATTTGGGCCAGATCCAACCCGAAGTCTGGCCTCGATGGCGTAAAGGTTGTAAGCGGTCCATCTGGCACCTCTGGCAGAAGTTGATGTAGGTGCTGTAGATTGGCGGCTATGTCATCTTCAATAACCTCTGATAACCAGATCCTCAAAGTGGATACTCTGAAACGTGTCCGCGTCCCCAAGGCCCGGCGTAAGGCCCTGCTTGACGAATTCGAACGTAGTGG
This sequence comes from Verrucomicrobiales bacterium, assembly GCA_965204485.1. Classification (GTDB taxonomy): domain Bacteria; phylum Verrucomicrobiota; class Verrucomicrobiia; order Verrucomicrobiales; family DEV007; genus JAACDM01. The sequence goes on along the minus strand of CBDBEZ010000137.1, from coordinate 114,742 downwards.
CCTCAGTGGGGCCGCCTTCGCCAAGCGATGCAGCTCCGGCCTATCCCACCGACCACCCGATGCCTTTTCCTTGAAGATCAGTTCGCACCCAGATTCTTCTAACGCGACAATTTGTGCCTCCGCATCTTGATCCTGGGGGGTAAGCGGTCAACAGAGCCGCTCTGGCAATGGGGCCAGAGTTCTGGCATCTATGCGACCTGATCGTGCCGTTCTTGTTGCATGGCAACCCAGTTGCACGGGAGCAATGGCGCGAAATCGTTTTGATTGGTCATTCCGGGTAGATGCTCAAAGACCCACTTGAAGTACGCGAACGGATCGAGGCCATGGGGTAGTGTCCAGTTTCTTTCGCTCTTTTTTCAAGAAGCGTGAATGTTAGTGTTGTATTTAGGTTCCGTTCTTCGTCAAGAGGCCTGGCGGTGAGGTGACGACGAGAAGGTAGTGTCCAGTTTCTTTCGCTCTTTTTTCAAGAAGCGTGAATGTTAGTGTTGTATTTAGGTTCCGTTCTTCGTCAAGAGGCCTGGCGGTGAGGTGACGACGAGAAGGTAGTGTCCAGTTTCTTTCGCTCTTTTTTCAAGAAGCGTGAATGTTAGTGTTGTATTTAGGTTCCGTTCTTCGTCAAGAGGCCTGGCGGTGAGGTGACGACGAGAATGGGTAACCCCGAAACTCGTCGGAGTCGGCTCTTCAGCGCCGGGCCTCAATACTCTACTCGGCTGCGGACCTTCTCTGCCCGCACATCAAGTCGTGTTCTCTCAAGCGCTCCATATCGATATACCTTCGTTGGCCCCACTTGGTCCCTGCCATGTGTCGCAGTCTGGCCGACGCCAACATCAGGGCACTGCGCCCATCGGGAAATGCCCCCACAACACGAGTCCGTCTCCGTATCTCCTTCATCAATCGTTCAAGCGGGTTGTTCGTCCGGAGGTTTCTCCAGTGCTCTCGCGGATACTTCATGTATCGCAACGTCTCATTCACGGTCTCCTCCACCTGATCGGCAGCTCGTCCCAGCCTCATCTTGCGTAACTTGACGACAACATCTGCGGCTTTCTTCTTCGCTGCTTCAGCATCTTCTTGAGCATGGATTGCCTTCAGCATCGCCGACACATCTTTGACTTTGCTCGTAGGCACGTCCTTCCACACGTCTCGGTAGAAATGCACGATACACCACTGCCAGTCCGCCTCTGGATACATCTCATTGGTGCTCTCCACCAAGCCACTGCACTTGTCGCTCACGATCAAGCGCACTCCTTCCAAACCCCTTTGTTTGATGCCTCTGAGGAACCCTAGCCAACCTGCTTTGTCTTCTTTGGCTCCCTCAGCCACGCCCAGGATCTCTCGATAGCCGTGTTCGTTGATTCCAATGGCTACCAGGACGCTGACGTTCTTCACTTCGCCTCCCCAGCTTCGCTTCAGGCAAATTCCATCGAGGTAAATGTAGGGGTAGTTCCCCTTCAATGGTCGGCTACGCCACGCCTCGATCCGATCGTAGATCTTCTGGTTAAGGTCACTCACCGTTGAAGGACTCACTCGCGTCCCCCACAAGGCCTGGGTGATGTCCTCCACTCGACGCACACTGACTCCGGCCAGATACATCTCGATGAGAGCTTCTTCCACGCTGGCTTCCTTTCTGCGATAGCGTTCAATGATCTGGCTCTCGAAAGGTAAACTCCTCAACTTAGGCACCTTGAGCTTCACTTCGCCCGCCTTAGTGTGAAGGCCTCGCTCATAGTGGCCCGCCCTGGTGTCCATCCGGTCCGGACTGCGCTCGTAACGCTTGGCTCCACAGATTTCATCGGCCTCAGCGTCCAACAACGCATTGAGGGTGTCCTCCACGCTTTGCCGCACTTGGCCATCCAGGTAATCCTTGATCCGCTCTTCGCTGATGTGGACGATCTTCTTATCCACAACTCCTTGCTGTTCTTCGGCTTCGGTCATTCTTCTTCTCGGTTCTACACGCCCACCTCGAAAAGTGCGAAACTATCCCTACGTTATCATTGAGCGATAATCCCCACAAGGACAACGAGTTGCGCATCCCAGGGATCTTGTTGCGCAAGAGCCGGTTGTTTGGGCTTTTCGCGTTGATCTTCAACGACTTGTGAGGAGCAGGGATCTTGTTGCGCCGAGGCGACTAAAGAACGCTTCCAGTAGCCTGGATGGGCGGCGGAGAAATGACCGGAAGTTGTGGATGAGGGCGGTCGGAACACCATTCGAAGTTCGATCATGGGTTAGGCAGCGGTTTGCTGCTCGATGCCGTCCACGAAGATGATTCCTTGCACGACTTTGTCAAGTTGACGATATCCGTTCAGTCGACGCCAGCCTTTCTCGGCTTCCAGGCCGAGCTTGTAGACCATTGAAAGGGTTGCTTTCCTCGATCCGCACCCTTTGGTTTGTCGAGTCCGATGGCGGACCGTGGCAAACGTCGACTCAATCGGGTTTGTCGTCCGGATGTGTCTCCAGTGCTCGGCTGGAAAGTCGTAGAACGTTAGTAGAGTTTCCTTGTCTTTCTTCAGGCAGGCGCACGCTTTCGGATACTTGGCTTCGTAGAGCGTGAAGAACTCGTCATAGGCCTCCAAGGCGGCCTTCTTTGTTTCCGCCATGTAGATTTCATGGATGCGTTCCTTGGCAAGGGGCTGCGCTTTCTTCGGCAGCTTGTCGAGGATGTTGGCTGTCTTGTGCACCCAACATCGTTGCTGTTTGCTTGTCGGATATTCCTCTTCCAAGGCGCTCCAGAACCCGAGAGCTCCATCGGCGATACTCAGTTTCGGAGGGATTTTCAATCCTCGTTTCTTGAGGTCTCTGAGCACATTTTTCCAGGACAGTTTGCTCTCTCGTTCTCCATCGCTGATGGTTACCAATTCCTTGGTTCCATCGGGTAAGGAGCCGACGATTACGAGAACACATGGGCGGTCGTCATTGAGCCTGACATGGAAGTAGATCCCGTCGGCCCAGAGATAGACGTATTCCTTGTCGCTGAGGTCACGCTTGCTCCATTGCTCGCGTTCTTTCTCCCATTGCTCTTCCTCGTCGAACGATGTTGGCTGCAGAAAGACCCGATGCGTTCTCACCGAGGATCGGCTCTAAGGCTCGACTCATCTCGGAGGTTGAGATTCCTCGCAGGTAGAGTGCCGGGATGAGGTTGTCCAGTGAAGCGACTCGGCGTAGGTACGGCGGAAGGATGGCGCTGGTGAACCGCTGGCCTGATCGGCGATCATTGATCCTGGGCTGCCGAACAGAAACGTTTCCTATTCCAGTCTGAAGTTGTCGCTTCAGGAAGATGGCCGTTGCGAACGACTTGGCGATGACCCTGGTCATCACGCTGATGTTGATGGGCTTGAATGTAGTCGGAGACTTCGTTGTCGATGGCGGCCTGAAGAAGCACTTGGGCTCCTTGTCGCAGGGTGGCCTCAAGGGCGTTCTGGCAGACGGTGCTTGCTCCTTCCTGGCCGAGGATAGATGCGGATTCGGTGGGGTGGTTGGTGGTTTTCATTGGAGTTCAGTTGTTTTGGTAAATGGTTGAACTCTTCATGATGCCCCGACCGCCCTCATCCACAACTTCCGGTCATTTCTCTGGGCGGCGCGCCAACGGCGATTGCGTTCGGTGTTGGCCTTGCCGCGGAAGTAGTCGCGATTGGCCGGCAATCGCTAACGCTCTGCCGCCCCTTCATCGCCCCTTCATCGCCCCACCCACGCAACTCAAATCAGGCGGCTAAGAGGATGAAGCTGTCGCGGTCTCCTGGGCGAGCAAGGCTTCGACGACTCCGACGATGCGTTGCTGCTTGCTGCGCGGCAACTCGCTCACGGTATCGACGATCTGCTCAAGCTTGGCTGTGCGGCCGCGCTTGCCGGGCTTTGGCGCGGCACCGAAGAGCTCGCCGACCTCGACGCCGAGAGCTTCCGCAAGGCTCGTGATCTGCTCGGGCTTCAGCGCGACGTTGCAGCTCTCCCAAGCGAGGTAAGAGGGTTGCGAAACGTCCAGACGCCGCGCCATCTCACGCTGGCTGAGGCCTGCGGCCTCCCGCAGCGAGCGCAAGCGCTCGGCGAAATCCGTGTTCTCGGACTTGGTGGGACGACCGTTTTTCATGCCGGGATCATACACCCCGAAATCCGCGCTGATAGGTTCTGGTCTCATTGTGATAGGTATTGACTATCTAGAGAATGCGATTAAAAAAGAGGAAGTCAACTTGACAGCTTTCCAGAAACCCAGCCCCGCCGCCATGAACGACACCGACCACGACCCGCCGCAAACCGTCCTGATCGACGGGGCGGTTGCCACCGCCAAGCACGCCGCGCACTGCTGCCGCAACGAAACCGCCCGCGAACACTTCGAGTTCGCGCTGGCTTTGCTCCGTGAAAGCTGGATCGCCGAGAGCGGACAGGAGGCGCGGAGAGCGGGGCAGGTCGTCGCCGACGTGCAAAGCGCGATGAACCTTTTCGCGACCGTCTTCAACCGGAAGAAGGGAAACTGACATGGCGAGGATCCCCGACGACGACATCGCCCGCGTGAAACGCGACACCGACTTGCTCGCTCTCGTCCGCTCGCGCGGCATCGAGCTTCGCAAACACGGCAGCAAGGACTTCGTGGGCAGGTGCCCGTTCCACGACGACAACGACAGCCCCAACTTCATCGTCAGCCCGGCCAAAGGGCTTTATCATTGCATGGCCTGCGGCGCGGCGGGCAACCCGATCCAGTTCGTGGAGAAGTTCGACGGCGTGAGCTTCCGCCACGCCTTCGAGTTGCTCAACGGCGGCAAGGCCGCCTTCGAGAACGCGCCGACGAAGCGGACGAAACAGGCGACCGTTCCGAAGCTGCCGTGTCCGCTCGATCTCGACGCGGACGACGGAACGATGCTCGACCAGGTGAGCGACTACTACCACGAGCGGCTGACCCAGTCGAAACCCGCCCTCGACTACCTCGCCAGCCGCGGGCTCGATGACGAGGAGCTTGTCCGCCGCTTCCGGATCGGCTTCGCCGACCGGACGCTCGGCCTGCGGCTTCCCGAGAAGAACCGCAAGGAAGGTGCGGCAATCCGCGAACGCTTGCAGGAACTCGGCGTGTTCCGCAAGGACAGCGGCCACGAGCACTTCAACGGCTCGGTCGTCTTCCCCATCGTCAACGGCACCGGACACGTGAGGGAAATTTACGGCCGCAAGATCACCAGGGGCTTGCGGAAGGGAACGCCGAACCACCTCTATCTGCCCGGAGCGCATCACGGGATCTTCAATCCCGACGCGCTCAAAAGCCCGGAAATCATCCTCTGCGAATCGGTCATCGACGCCCTGACCTTCATCCGCCACGGGATGGAAAACGCGACCTGCATTTACGGGACGCAGGGCTTCACCGGTGAACTCTTCGAGGCGATCAAAACCGCCAACCTCGACGCGGTGCGCCTCGCTTACGATGCCGACGACAGCGGGGAAAAGGCGGCAGCGAGGGACGCCGAAAAGCTCAAAGCCATCGGTGTCGCCGTTCACCGGCTTCGGTTGCCGATGGGGGAGGACGTGAACTCGTTTGCTTTGGCCAACGGTGCCGAGGCTTTGAAAAAGGTGGTGCGCTCCGCTGAATGGCTGGGAGCCGGGGCGGCTCCCGCGCCCATGGCTGCACCTTCTTCTTTTTTAGCTGCTGAGTTAGCTGCTTGCCCCGACAAGTCGGCGGCTGACGAGGCTCCGCCGGTGGTGGCTAAAAAGGAAAGCGGCGAAGCACCGAAGCCCGCTGCGGCGGAACTCATCCCAAAGGGCGAGCATCACGAGCTTGAACTCGGCGACCGTCGTTACCGCGCCGGCGGCCTCGCCAAAAACACCGGACTCGACGCCTTGAAAATCACGCTGCGGCTGTGGAGCGCGGAGCGCTTCCACGTCGATCAAGTCGATCAAGTCGATCTCTGCAAGGACATCGACCGCCGCCGCTTCTGCGAGCGCGGGGCGCACGAGTGCCGCCTCGACGCGGAACTCATCAAGCGCGACCTCGGCAAGCTCCTGCTCGCCTGCGAGCGCGCGCAGGACGCGCGCAGGACGCGCGCAGGACGCGCGCAGGACGCGCGCAGGACGCGCGCAGGACGCGCGCAGGACGCGCGCAGGACGCGCGCAGGACGCGCGCAGGACGCGCGCAGGACGCGCGCAGGACGCGCGCAGGACGCGCGCAGGACGCGCGCAGGACGCGCGCAGGACGCGCGCAGGACGCGCGCAGGACGCGCGCAGGACGCGCGCAGGACGCGCGCAGGACGCGCGCAGGACGCGCGCAGGACGCGCGCAGGACGCGCGCAGGACGCGCGCAGGACGCGCGCAGGACGCGCGCAGGACGCGCGCAGGACGCGCGCAGGACGCGCGCAGGACGCGCGCAGGACGCGCGCAGGACGCGCGCAGGACGCGCGCAGGACGCGCGCAGGACGCGCGCAGGACGCGCGCAGGACGCGCGCAGGACGCGCGCAGGACGCGCGCAGGACGCGCGCAGGACGCGCGCAGGACGCGCGCAGGACGCGCGCAGGACGCGCGCAGGACGCGCGCAGGACGCGCGCAGGACGCGCGTCTTCGCTCCGGGAGCGATCCCGCCGAAGCCGTGTCCGTCGCCATCGAACCCGAAGAGCGCAAGGAAGCCGACGAACTACTACGCGCACCGGACTTGATGGCACGCCTCGGCGCGGCCTTCGACGAAGCCGGAATCGTCGGCGAGGAAACCAACCGCCTTGCCGCCTATCTCACCGCGACCTCGCGCCTCCTTCCGAAGCCGCTCGCGGTCATCATCCAGAGCACGAGCGCGGCGGGCAAGACCACCCTCATGGAAGCCGTCCTCGCGTTCTTCCCGCCCGAGGAACAGGTCAAATACTCCGCAATGACCGGGCAAAGCCTCTACTACCTGGGCGAAAAGAACCTCAAGCACAAGATCCTCGCCATCGTCGAGGAAGAGGGCGCGGAGAAGGCCTCCTACGCCCTCAAGCTCCTGCAATCCGAGGGCGAACTCACCATCGCCAGCACCGGCAAGGACTCGCACACCGGGCGGATGAAAACCGAGGAATACCACGTCGAAGGCCCGCTCAGCATCGTGCTGACGACGACCTCGATCGACCTCGACGAGGAACTCATGAAGCGCTGTCTCATCCTCACCGTGGATGAGTCGCGCGAGCAAACCGAGCACATCCACAGCCTGCAACGCAAGGCGCGAACCCTCGAAGGCCTCCGGCTCAAAAAGAAGCGTCAGCGCGTCCTGACATTGCTCCAGAACGCCCAGCGCCTCTTGCGTCCGGTCGAAGTCGTCAACCCCTACGCCGACGAACTGACCTTCACCGCCGAGCGCACGAGAACCCGCCGCGACCACGAGAAATACCTCACGCTCATCGAGTCGGTGACCCTGCTGCACCAGCACCAGCGACCGCTCGAGGACGACCCCGAAGCCGGGCCTCACATCAAGACGACGCTCGAAGACATCGCGGTTGCCAACCGCCTCGCGCCCGAGGTGCTCGGGCGCTCGCTCGACGAGCTCCCGCCGCAAACGCGCAGTCTTTTGGAAAGCATCAAGGCGATGGTTCGCGAGCTTTGCGAGAAACGGAAACTCGACCAGGACAAAGCCCGCTTCACCCGCCGCGAAGTGCGCGAGCGCACCGGCTGGAGCGAGTTCCAGGTGAGAACCCATATCCAGAAACTCGAAGATCTGGAATACCTCGCAAGGCGGCACGGCAAGCAAGGTCTCGGCTGCGTTTACGAACTGCTCATCGACTGCCACGAACCGGAAGGCATCGCCCATGTCGGCCTTCTCGACCTCGACCAACTCAAGAAGAAGCCATGACTACGACAACCACTTCGAGCATGGAAAAGGGCACTTCGAGCAACTTCGTGAATCGGCCATCACGAAGTTTAGCCCCGATGAAATCAGGCTTTAGCCGCCACTTCGTGGCTTCGGGCAAATGCATATCAGGAGCCGGAACCCGAATCGTCATATCGTAGCCATGGCCGACGACGAGAAACCCAAGCGCAAAGACGGCAAAGGCTACCGCAACGTCCCCGGAATGCGCGGACGGCGCAAGGGCGGCAAACACGAAACGACGCCCGACGGCTTCGACCGTTCCAGCCCCGACACGCTCGCCAGCCTCGCCGACCGCTGGATGCAACGGCTCGAAGAACGCGCCTACAGCCCGCGCACCCTCGACATGCACCGCTGGGCATTGAAGAGCTTCCTGCAATGGTGCCACGAGCGCAACCTCGCCAAACCCGACGACATCACCAAGCCCATCCTCGAAAGCTTCCAGCGCTGGCTCTACCGCTACAAACAGGACAACGGCAAGCCGCTCGGAGTCACCACCCAGCGCAACCGCCTCGGAGCCGTGCAACGGCTCTTCGCCTGGCTCTGTCGCGAGAACGTCCTCGCCGCCAACCCCGCCGCCGATTTGGAACTCCCGCGCAAGCCCGCCAAGCTCCTACCCAAAGCCTTGAGCAACGACGAACTCGCCGACCTCTTCGCCCTGCCCGATACCGGCGACGTGCTCGGCCTGCGCGACCGCTGTATTTTGGAAGTCCTCTACTCCTGCGGCCTACGCCGCTCGGAAGTGACCAAGCTCGACCTCGAAGACATCGACCTGCCCCGCGCCGTGCTCACCGTGAGAAAGGGCAAGGGCGGCAGGAGCCGCACCGTCCCGCTCGGCGAACGCGCCATCTACTGGCTTGGCCGCTACCTCGAAACCGCCCGGCCACGGCTCGAAATCGAAGTCAACGAACGCGCGTTGTTCATCAGCGGATACGGAACGCGACTCAACGCCAACTACGTCGGCAACTGGGTCAAGCGCACCATGAAACAAGCCGGAATCGAGAAGGCCGGAAGCTGCCATCTCTTGCGCCACACCTGCGCCACGCACATGCACGACAACGGCGCGGACATCCGCTTCATCCAGCAACTGCTCGGCCACGCGCGGCTCGACACCACGCAGATTTACACCGAAGTCAGCATCGTCGCCCTCCAGGAAGTCCACGCGCGAACCCACCCGCACGGGCGGAACGGGAAAGCAAAATAGCCGCCGTCATCGTCTCCCGCCACGAGCCGCCGAAGAGGCGAAATCGCCTCTTGCCTTAGTTGCAAAAAGCCGCTACGCTGAGCGTCGGAAATGATCGACTTGACCGCAGACCCGCGCCCCGCGCGAAGCACCAGACCCCCGCGAAAAACCGCGTCGGGGTCTTCGCGGTCGAACCCTGACAAACACGCCTACCGGATCACCCCGCAAGCCCTGAAAACACGCCGGAAAGATCGCCCTACCACTACGGCAACCGCATCGGGTGTGTCAGTTTACGGCTATCGATACTATGAGTCACACAATGGGCGATGGATTTCAAGGGACCCTATAGGAGAGAACGGCGGATACAACCTCTACAGCTTTGTCAACAATGACGCCGTGAATCAGCGGGATTACTTGGGGCTTTATACTTTAGGAGATGCTAAGAATAGCCTCTCAAAAAAAGGTGTTGAAAAGGATGGGTTCGAGTGGACTGGAAATGCGGGGCATCATGTTTATACGCCAACCCAAGTATTTAACGAGTGGCTAGTTCTTGAGAAAGCAGATGCAGCTTGGCTAAACGGTATTCCTGACTGTCCGGATAAGATTTGCGTGATTGATGGAAAGCCCAAAAATTGCGACAATGGAGATTGGGGGGAGTTAACAAATGATCGGTTTGTTAAAAAGTTTCATCCTAACGCAGATTATTGCATGAGATCTAGGGTTTTTGGTGAATCTGCTCAACAGTGCTGTTACGAACTAAGTGATGATGGGAAATGGTTGAAACTGAGAAAATCAGGGGAATCTGCAGGAACTCCTGACAGAGTTGCTGCAACAGGCGTACTGGGAAGTATATGGAACTTTTTGGCTGATTCAGGACACATCGGGCATGACGTAACGCCGTTTAATCAAGCCAAGGCACTTGGAAGGATTAATGATTATTTAAATGTTAGGCTCCCTTCACAAGGAATGGGGAAATGTTATGAACAACAATTTCGGGTTTGTGTTTTTACTGGCAATTTTACTGCTGGCAACTTCTTGTCGAAACGGCGAAGAATTAGATCGGAAAATACAAGGCATCCAGTTAGAAGGTCGCGATATTCGCAAGGTAAGAAAAGAGTTTTTAGACAAAGGTTTTTATGTCAGCGAGATTGTTGATGGGACAGGTGAAGGTGAACGCTTATCAATGTTCGTAGATCTTGATGGGAGTAAAAATTCTTTTGTGGACACGTTTGGTTACGTGACAGGAATCGATCTTACTCCATGGGAGCGAGGCAAAATTACACATCTTCGAATTAGAGCGGACATGAACAATAAGATAGTGACGATTCAGCTTCGGTGAAGCTCCCCCCACCTAAAGGAATGTTTGCCCGTGGGCACGATCCCTGTAGCCGTTTTTGAGCTTTCTGAGTTCACTTGACCATGATAGAGATGGCGACCCGGATGGAGATGGCTTGAGCAACATCGAGGAATTGGTGCTTGGCACGCTCGCGGCTGAGGCTGATACGGATGGCGATGGAATCTCCGATGGCGATGAGTATGTGTCGCAATCGGATCCATTGACGGCCTCGGACCAAATCGTTGCGGCTCAGGCGACGGCAACGAGCGGATTGATCCTGTGGGGCGGCTCCTGTGACGGCCAGTTGACCCCAGCGTTTCATAAAATGGCCAGTCAGGCCATCATGTAGTAGGCGATTTCTTCTTCGACGGCTTGATTGTCTCCGAGTGTCAATGTGAGTCGACCTTGAGGGCGAGTCAGACGTCCGGCTCGCTGGATGATTTTGCGGCGAATCGTGCCGAGTCCTTCAAAGATCCACTCCGCAGCCCTTTGGGGGGACGATTTGCGTGACCGCTCCGCAGCTCGCATCTGCATTTCGCGTGTGAGATTGTGGGTGAGGATACTGGCCAAAAGGAAAGCTTCGTTGGCGGCACGTCGCTTGGCCGGAATATAGTCCATCTGGGCCTGGCTCTTGGCTTCGCCAAAAATCTTCTCCTGAGAGCCACGCCCTTCATGAAATTTCACCACATGAGCGGCCGTGTTTGTCTTGTTGGTGATGATCGCCTCGTATTCATAGTTCTCCTCGACTGGTTCGAAAAGATCCAGTTGGAGCGGTCCTTTGCGCTGAGTGCGCCTCATGGTTCGAATGCACAAAATGCGCGCTTTGCGCGCCCAACTTTTTGGCTTCCAGCGGATTTCGAAGTGATGAGTTTTTCCCTCTCCGCCTCGGGTTCGGGACCAGCGACGGCGCTTCTCGATGATGCCCTTGAGTTCCACGAGCCGCTCGAAAGGCGCCGAGAACGTATATTCCAGGCCAAGGGTCTTTGCCTCTGAAACCATCTGATCGCTGAAAAACGCGCTGTCGGCGCGCAACTCGATCTGCACATCAGGCAGCACCTTGCGAATCTTTTCCACGCAGTAGCAAAGAAATTCCACCGCGCCATTGGAGTCATGGACGTTGCCACTTCGATGAAGGAAGTCGAAGATTTGTCCGGTTTGAGCGATCGTCGCGAGCAGTGGATAATAACTGCGCTCGCCTTTTTTCTCCTTGTTAAATCCCACAGCCGTCCCTTCCGCATGGCGACTCGTGCTCTGCACGCTTCCGTCCAAATCAAGCGTGATGCGTTTGATTCCCTCCTCCTGAAGTCGCGACAGGCAAACGAAATGATTCATCTCCCTCATCCTCTCAAGGCTTTGACAATCGACCTCTCCCAACATCCGGCTCATCGTTGGGACACTGGGCAATTGGTGCATCCCCAAAACCTGTCGTACAAGGAGATCATCTCGGTAGTAGTCCAAATCGCGAAGCATCCGGTAGCCCAGTATAAGATGCACGATAAGACACATGAAAACCTTGTGGAACTTGTAGAAGCGGGACATGCGCCGATCCAGTGGACCAAAGCACTGCTGAAGCTTCCCCTCCAGATCCAATTCCTGAAAGAGCTTCTGAAAGATAACGAGACCGCCGAAAGATGTCAGTTCTTGATCTTCAAATTTGATCGCCGGAATCGTTCTGGACTTTGCATTAATCGTACGTCGTGCTACTCTCACTGTAGGTGGCTTTTGGGTTGAAATGTTTGGTGTTTTGGTAGATTCCAAATTAACCTTATCCCAAAGGCCCCTGCCACTATTTTCTTGGGATTCTTGCCCCGATTTATGAAACTATGGGGTCAAGTGATCCCGGAGGCAATCGCTACGAGCGAACCGCATTCGAATCCCTTGGCGGAGATCGAGTAGGATTGGCGAGGACAGCACTTGATGCTCGTCCCTGGAGCTGGCAGGATCTCAGGTTGTTTTGACGATGCTTCGAGCTAGAAAACACCCACAGATTCTGCTATAGACCCAAAAAGATCTATGAACTCGATCATTACCTGCGGGACCGGACGCTCAAAGATTCCGACAACCAACGCATGCTCAATGAGCTTGGCCGGCACTTTGACCAAGGGAATTTAACGATGTTCCTGGAGGATCCGGAGGTAGAGCCGACCAACAACATCGCCGAGCGGATGCTCAGGCCGGCGATCGTCGCCCGCACGCAAGGTGTCGCAATGTTCCAAGACGGAGCGGGGAGCCAATGCCTACGCGGCATTCAAGAGTGTGCTCTCGACTCTCTCGCTGCGAGGAGCGAGTTCCGTATTCAAGTCGCTTGCCAAAATCATCGCGGGCGAGCGTACCCTTGCATGAGATGCCTGTGGCGTTTGCTGGTTAGGAGCGCTAATCAGTTACTCGGTGCCTTTCGAGCGGCTTGTGGAACTCAAGGGCATCATTGAGAAGTGCCGTCGCTGGTCCCGAACCCGAGGCGGAGAGGGAAAAACTCATCATTTCGAAATCCGCTGGAAGCCAAAAAGTTGGGCGCGCAAAGCGCGCATTTTGTGCATTCGAACCATGAGGCGCACTCAGCGCAAAGGACCGCTCCAACTGGATCTTTTCGAACCAGTCGAGGAGAACTATGAATACGAGGCGATCATCACCAACAAGACAAACACGGCCGCTCATGTGGTGAAATTTCATGAAGGGCGTGGCTCTCAAGAGAAGATTTTTGGCGAAGCCAAGAGCCAGGCCCAGATGGACTATATTCCGGCCAAACGACGTGCCGCCAACGAAGCTTTCCTTTTGGCCAGTATCCTCACCCACAATCTCACTCACAATCTCACACGCGAAATGCAGATACGATCTGCGGAGCGGTCACGCAAATCGTCCCCCAAAAGGGCTGCGGAGTGGATCTTTGAAGCTCACATCTGACCGATAAATCAGCTCAGTTTTCTTGCCAAAAGTGTTAGTTTATGTTGCGTTATATGCCGCCTGCCCTTAAGGTCTTGTGTGAAAAAAAACACAAAAACACAAGCGGCAAATCCGGCAAAAAAAAAACGCTTCTCGGAGCTATCAACCGATCTCTCAGGCCCTGAGCGACCCCAGAGTCTTTGCTGATACCGAACTCGGAAATGGTATTCGCGCTCATGGGATGGTCAACCTTTTTCGGGCCGTCTTCGGTAAGGCACGCCGCATCGATGGCGAATGCCCAGGGGCCATCCTCGCCGCCCTGCTGGTATGGCCCATCCTCAAACTCGAGAATTCCAGTATTCATGCTTTCTGTTCGGAGCTTAGCCAGTTCTTGAAGGGCCGCGTAGATGACTGCAAATACAGGGCGAACATTCTTTATCGTGTCATGCGCCGTTAGGACGTCAATTGGCGGACGATGGCCATCGAGCTTTGCAAGAGCATTTTCAACGCCAACTCCGTGGGTCCAGACGATCAGCGAGCGTTCGTCATCGACGACACAATCAAGGTGCGACGGGGCAAAGAAGGTCGAGGGCTCCTCTTTGCACTGGGACCACACGGAGAACCGCTATGTCACAGGTCACCAAATGGTGGAACTCGGCATCGCCGGTGAAAAGGGATTCCTTCCGGTTGATCGGCAGATTTTCATGGGCGAAAAGGAAGCGGTAGGAAAAGCGCCTGAGAACGAATTCCGAGATAAGAGATGTGCCGCCGCGAGAGACATGGAGAGGGCAAAAAATGAATCGAAACACACGATGTTTCGAAGGATACTCAAGTCGGCGCTGGATGTGGGATTTCGAGCGGCTTACGTGCTGGGCGACGCTTGGTTCGGTTGCAAAGAGAACATTCGAGCCTCTCTGGATCTCGGCCTCGTCGCCATTTTCCAGATGAAGCGGGGCAACATGAATTACTGGTTGGCGAATCCAAAAACCACTCGGAAGGCAAAGAGCTATACCGCGCCTCAACTCTTCAACGAATACAAGCGTCAGCTCGAGGCATCGAGCTCCAAGGCGCGCTACCGGACTTATCACGTCAAGGTCTGGATCAACTTGGAGACAGAGGCCAAGCGAGCCCCAAAATGGCAGGAGGTGACACTCATCTTCAGCGCCCCGGTGAATCCCAGTTCTGGAGCCTGTCCAGAGAAAGCGTGGGTGGTGTTCCTGACCACGGACATCGAGGCCTCCGTGGAGAAGACGCTTTCAATATATGCCTTGAGATGGTCTGTGGAAGACCCCTTTAAAGAGGCGAAACAGAACTTTGGCCTGCTCGCCGAACAGAGTGGCGCCTATCAGTATGCCTATGCCTCGGTGCATCTGGCTGCAATGCGATACGCTCTGATTTTCGAGGCCATGCTTCGGAGTGGTCGCTCGAGCTACGGGGAGGTGCGGGACCGGCAAACTGGGCATCTTCGAGTGCTGTGCTTCGCGGGATTGCTTTGGCAATTGTTTCGCAGCCTCATCGAGGGCGCCCTGGACGCCCTCGCCGATACGTTTGGGAAAGAAACTCTCGACCGCATTCTCGAAGCCATCGACAGCGAAGTGGAAGATTTCCTGAATCGAGCCCTCCATATGGATCCCGGATCACTTGAATCTGATCAATGCGCTGAAGCCCTCGGAATAGACTAGCGTAAAGCCCTCGAATTATCGGTCAGATGTGAGCTTGTATTCATAGTTAACTATGAATACAAGGCGATCATCACCAACAAGACAAACACGGCCGCTCATGTGGTGAAATTTCATGAAGGGCGTGGCTCTTTAGGAGAAGATTTTTGGCGAAGCCAAGAGCCAGGCCCAGATGGACTATATTGCGGCCAAGCGACGTGCCGCCAACGAAGCTTTCCTTTTGGCCAGTATCCTCACCCACAATCTCACACGCGAAATGCAGATGCGATCTGCGGAGCGGTCACGCAAATCGTCCCCCAAAAAGGCTGCGGAGTGGATCTTTGAAGGACTCGGCACGATTCGCCGCAAAATCATCCAGCGTGCCGGACGCCTGAGTCGCCCTCGAGGTCGACTCACATTGACACTCGGAGACAATCAGACCGTCGAAGAAGAAATCGCCTACTACATGATGGCCTGACTGGCCATTTTATGAAACGCTGGGGTGTAGGTGGCTTTTGGGTTGAAGTGTTTGGTGTTTTGGTAGATTCCAAATTAACTTTATCCCAAAGGCCTCTGCCACTATTTTCTTGGGATTCTTGCCCCGATTTATGAAACTATGGGGTAGACTGAGTTCGCGGTTCCTGCCCGACCCTTGCCTCTTCGGGAAGGGTTGAGAATCGCTTTCCAAGCGGCCTGGGAAAGCGCACGTCCCTCCGTCTCGTCTTCGCTCCCCGCCGTCCCCCCCACCATCAGGCCCAAAAAGCTTCGAGCGCTGGCAATGCCATCCCTCCGCCGCTATAAAAGAGAACACCAAGGAACGATGCCCCGGATCGCCTATCTCCTTCCCCTCGCCGTCATCGTCGCTGTCGGTCTTGGATTCACCGTGTTTCGTATTCGCCACCAACCCGCCAGGGACAGCCTTCCATCCACCCGAAACCTTAGCGAGGGCACCTGCTACTACGTTTTCGTCCGTTCACTCGAAGTGGCGCCGCGGAAACCCTCGGGAAAACACTGGGACGCGATTTCCGGCCAAGCCCCGGATCCTTACTATGAAGTCCACTGGCGGGACAATCGCATTTTTGCCAGCGCGACTCAGCGGGACCAGTTGATCGCCACCTGGTCGCCTCTCGGCGTCGACACCTTGAAATCCATCCGCGAAGGCCGCCTCTCGATCGACTCCGTCATCAAGGCGGCAACCATGCGCGCCGGCACGGAGGAGTACTTCGATATCCGCGTCTACGACGATGATCCCATTTCGCAAGACACTATCGCCACCCTCCACTTTGCCCACTCGGATCTCCACATCGGTGACAACGTGTTTCACTACGACACCGCGGCCCCGCACGCCGTGACTCAGCTCAATCTCTGCGTCATCGACGCGGAACAGCCGCTATTCGAGAAATTGGAGCAAGCCCTCAATCCCCGTTAGAACGGTGTCGCCGATCCTCCGCCGCGCTTTCATCCCGATTCTCGTCCTGGCCACCACGGCCTTGTTAGCCCTGGGGATCTTCAGCCCCTGTTTCATTTTGAACCCGGGCTTTGGGGATTACTCACCCCTCGTTCGCCTGCTCAAGCCCGACCTCACTCATCCTTCACAGTATTCCTTATTCGACGGCATTACCCAGCTGGCTTGGGGAGGAAACGCCTACCTGGCCATCCTGCTCTTCGTTTTTTCCGTCGTCTTTCCCGCCGCCAAGCTGACCGTCTACTGGATCGCCGCGCTCGACTCTCCCCGCCACCCGCGCTTTGCCAAGACCGTCATAATCGCGCATCACCTGGGCAAGTTCTCCATGGTGGACGTCTTCGTCATCGCCCTCATCGTCATTGCCATCAAAGGCCTGCCGGGAGGCACGCGCGTCGACCTGCAGTGGGGCTTCTGGTGTTTTTGCGCGGCGATCATCCTTTCATTGATGCTGCCGGTCATCCTCGAGCGCTGGCCGCGTCGCCTCACAGCAGTTTCCGACGCCGCCCCCAGAAAAACCTCTCAATCCTCTTCAACCTAAACTTCAACCCAAACCCAAACCGCGGCCCCCTGACAACTCAGAGATTTACTGTCAACGAATCACCTTCCCTCTCGCTCACCCTCGAACGCCGGCTTCAAGACCTCTCGCTCTCTTCCAGAAGATACTTCTCGATCATCAGGAGCGCCGTCGAACCCACAGTCCGCAAACTCTCCGCCGACACCTGATCCATCGTGTCTCCCTCCGTGTGCCAGGGATCGTAGTCGAGATCAATGATGTCGATGGTCGGCACACCCGCTTGATTGAGCGGCACATGATCGTCCAGGATGGGCGTACCGTGCTTGCCGAAGAAACGCTCGTAACCAAGGTCCTGCGCCGCCTTCATCAGATCCTGATAGAGTCGCAAGGGGCTGTCCGCCGGCACACCCACATTGAGATCCTTGTCTCCGATCATGTCCAGGATCACTCCCATCTGCGGACGCAGGGTTTCCTCCATTCGACGCAGGCGACGAGCGTAATAACGACTCCCGTAGAGGCCATCCGTCGCCGTGATGTTCGGATCGAAGGCCTCCTCTCCATCGAAGAAGACCAACTCCAGACGCCGAGCCAGCGGCGGGCGAAAGGCGGCGACGCGAGCGATCTCTAACAGAGCCCCGGTGCTCGAACCTCCATCGTTGGCGCCCACGAAGCGGATATTGCTGTACTTCTTGGTGTCGTAATGCGAGCCCACCAGCACACTGACCAGACGCTGCCAGACCTCGCTCGGAACGCCGTTACCCAGGAAGCGCGCCCGGAGATTGACAAATGTCACTTTGCCCAAGGGCGTGTCGTCCTGGAAAACCTGTCGCTCTGTCGTCCACCCCACCTCGATCAGGCGCTGCTCGAGATACTTCCGGGAGGCCTCGAGAGGCTCGCTGCCAGCTGGCCTTGGGCCGAAGGCCACCAGTTCCTCCACGTGGGCCAGGGCCAGGTCGCCGGAGAACTTGTGATACACGGCCTTCGCCGCCTCGTAGCGATAATCCGTCTCCGGCCGCAAACTCAGCCACAGGACGAGCCCCGCCAGACTGGCGGCCAGGCCCACCGTGATCCCTTTCATCATCCCCGCGCCCCCTTCCTAATAATCATCAAATTTGATGCCCATGACCTCCATCAAACGCTCCAGGTCCTCGTCGCCGTAGTATTCGATCTCGATCCGGCCCTTCTTCTCACCGGGCACCAGGCGCACGCTCGTGGCCAAGTGATCCCGCAGCTGATTCTGCAAGTGCAGAAGCGAAGAGGGGAGCGCGGACTCGGCCTGGTCCGCGGAACCGCCCTTCGTTCGCTTTCCCCCGGCCCCTTTGCGGGAAGGGTCTTGCATCTGCTGCAACAGCCGCTCGGTGGCTCGAACCGTCAAACCCTGCTTGACCACGAGGTCGGCCGCCGTCTTCTGTTCCGCTGGCTCCTTCAGTGCCAACAACGCCTTGGCGTGCCCCACGGAAAGTCGGCCCTGGGCGAGGTGAGTCTGCACCTCCGAGTCCAGCTCGAGCAATCGCATGGCGTTGGCCACGGTGGCCCGGTTCTTCCCCACTCGCTTGGCGATGTCTTCCTGCCGCATTCCAAAGTCTTTGGAGAGCCGCACGTAGGCCTCCGCTTCCTCGATGGGGCCGAGATCTTCACGTTGAAGATTCTCGATCAAGGCCATCTCTAACACATCGCGATCGCTGGCTTCGCGAATGATCACGGGCACCTTGCTGAGCCCACCGATCCGCTGACAAGCTCGCCAGCGACGCTCTCCGGCAATCAGCTCCAATTGCTCGCGGTCATCGGCCAGGGGACGAACGATGAGTGGCTGGATCACGCCATGCTCACGGATGGAATCCACCAGTTCTTGCAACTGCTCCTCTCGAAATCGCTTGCGGGGTTGGAGGGCACTGGCCTGAATCCTCGCCACCGCCACTTCCACAACCAGCTCGCCATCGACCGGGGCCGTCGGCTGAACTCGCTTGATGTTGGCAAACGGGGACTTGTCAGAAGTCTCCCGCCGCTTTTCGGGACCTCCGATCAATGCTCCCAGTCCCTTGCCCAAACCTGACTTCGCCATGGGATCTTATCGCGCAAGCCGGCTGGGATTGGCAAGAAGTGTTCTCCACGAATGACGGATTCGGGGACAAACGCGTTGCACCTCGCCCCGAATCGCCAGAGGCTCCCCGGGACGCTCGCCCGCCCCGATCCTCCGCACGCTTTCAGCCCATATCCGAAATCGACGCACCGCATCTCACCGCACCGCAACGGCACACTCGCTCCCACCGTTCCTGATGGACTTCCCCTCGAATCGCCACAGCCTGACCAAAATCATCGCCACCCTCGGACCCGCCTCCGCCAACGAAGCGACGGTGGCGGAACTCATCCGAATCGGGGTCAGCGTTTTTCGCATCAATTTCTCCCACGGCGATTTCGAAGAGTTTCGCGCGATGCTGCAACTCGTCCGGCGAGTTGCCGAAGACCTCGGCCGACCCATCGGCGTCTTGGGAGATCTGCCAGGCCCCAAGGTCCGCGTGGGGAAGGTTTGCGAGGGCGGCGTCACGCTGGAGCCCGGCCAGCAGGTGCGCTTTGTCAAGCCCGCCCGTGTGGCCAGCGTCGAGTTGCCGATCACATTCTCAACCACTTGCCCCGAAGTCCTCGACGAGGTCGAGCCTAACGAACCGATATTGTTAGACGATGGCACCATCAAACTGCGTTGCGTTTCTCGCATCGGATCGGGAGAAGACACCGTGGTCAACGCCGAGGTCACCCTCGGCGGAACGATCACTTCTTCCAAGGGCATGAATCTCCCCGAAACCCTGCTCAGCTTGCCAGCTCTAACGGATTACGACCAGCAATGTCTCGAGTTCGTGGTGAAGGAGGGCTTCGATTTCGTTTCCCTAAGCTTTGTCCGCAGCGGAAACGACGTGAAGCAAATCAAAGACCGTCTGCGAGAATTGGGAGCTCGTCCCTACCCAATGGAGAAATCCGATCGACCGGCAACCACGCTGAGCAGCTTCTACGTCTCCCAGCCCTTCATTCCCGTGGTCTCGAAGATCGAGAAGCCCCAGGCCATGGATGCCCTGGAAGAGATCGTCGATGAAACCGACGTGGTCATGGTCGCCCGCGGCGATCTCGGCGTGGAGATGGACCTCGCCCAGGTTCCGGTCATTCAGAAACGCATCATCAAGGAATGCAACGATCAGGGCAAGCCAGTGATCGTCGCCACTCAGATGCTGCAAAGCATGATCCACTCGCCGACACCCACCCGCGCGGAGGTGAGTGACGTCGCCAACGCCATCTTCGACGGAGCGGACGCCGTGATGCTCTCGGGCGAGACGGCCGTCGGCGATTACCCCGCGGAAGCCGTGCGGACCATGCGGCGCGTGGGCCTTCACACCCACGAGGAGCGCCTCCGACAGGCACAGACGGTGGGTCTTCCCGCTAAACCGCGCTCTTCGCGATACCGGACCGCCGCGCTGGCCCGCGGCGTCAGTGCCGTCCTCGAGGATCTCGACGCCCCGCTCGTCGCTCTCTGGTCCTCTCACGGCGGGGGCGCCAGCTACCTCTCCCAACTGAGGCTTCCCCTTCCCGTTCTCGCCTTCAGCGCCAATCCCGTGGCACTCCGGCGCATGTCGATTCTCTTCGGCATCTGGCCCATCGCCATGCCGCTCCCGGAATTGACCATCACTTTCATCGAGAACATCGACGCCCTCATCCTCGAGAGAAACTGGGCCAAGACCGGTGACCCCATCGTCATCCTCCTCGGTCAACCCTTCGGCCGTCCCGGATTGACGAACGATCTCCGCATCCATTATGTCGGGGACCGGGTGGACACGACCCCATTCACCGAAACCCAACCTGATTCATGAAACGCCCTTTGACACACATCCTTCGGGCAGAGCAAGATCCGCACGCCCCATCTCGATCGCATGGCTGCCGAGGGGATGAAATTCACCCAGTTCTACGCCGGTGCCACCGTCTGCGCTCCCTCGCGATGTGTGCTAATGACGGGCCAGCACACCGGCCGGTGCTGGGTGCGCGGCAACGCCTCGGCGGAAAACATCGAACACCAGGCGCTGCGCGACGAAGACGTGACCATCGCCGAGATCTTCAAGCAGGCAGACTACGCCACCGCGCTCTTTGGCAAACGGGGCTTGGGAGAGGGCGATTCTCGCGGTCATCCGATCAACCAGGGTTTCGACACCTGCTATAGTTACCTCAACCAGCACCACGCGCACAACTACTACCCCAGTTTCCTCTACCGAGACCGCGAACGAGTGCCTCCGCGCAATGTGCCGGAATGGGAAAATCCCCACCGCGGCGAGGGCTGAGCCCGGGAGCGCGTCGATTATTCCCACGGCCTCATCCACCGGCAAGCGATGAAGTGGCTGGCCGAGAACCACCAGAAGCCCTTCTTCCTCTACCTGGCTCTCACGATCCCCCATGCCAACAATGAGGGGTCGCGCGGCACGGGCGACGGCCAGGAAGTCCCCGACTACGGCGTCTACGCCGACGAGGACTGGTCTCGGCCTAACAAGGGACAGGCGGCCATGATCACCCGCATGGACCGCGATCTCGGCGAGCTTTTTGCCGAGCTGAAAGAACTGGGCATCGACGAGAAAACCCTCGTCCTCTTCACCTCGGACAATGGTTACCATCGCGAAGGCGGCAACGACCCCGACTTTTTCGATGCCAACGGTCCCCTCCGCGGCATGAAGCGGTCCCTCTACGGGGGCGGTATCCGCGTGCCCACCCTCGCCAGATGGCCCGGCCACGTCAACGCCGGCACAGTCTCTCCTCACCTCGGCTACTTTGGCGACGTCATGGCCACCGTCTGCGATCTGACGAAACAGCCCGTCCCCGAAAACACCCAGTCCATCAGTTTCCTTCCCACCTTGTTAGGTGAGCAAGAGAAACAGGAGGAACACGACTATCTTTACTGGGAATTCTACGAGCAAGGCAGCCGCCAGGCCGTCCGTTTCGGTGACTGGAAAGCCATCCGCGAGCCCATGATCACCGGTGAGGTCTCCCTCTTCGATCTTTCCAAGGACATTGGTGAATCCACCGACCTCGCCGAGCAGCATCCCGAAGTCGTCAAGCGAGCCATCGGCTACATGAAAGAAGCTCACGTGCCGGATCCGAAATGGAAGGTGCGTTAGGGAAATGAGCCCACTGTTCAGGTGATCGTCGGCCGACCAAGTAGCGGACCACATGCTTTGCGAACAGCCGAAGCAGATCTTTGAAATCGGAATTCATCGCTGTCCCCTTGGTGCGGTTTCCAGTTTTCGACCACCAATTCCCAGGCGGCCCTTCGAATGGCGGCATCCCCTTATCGCTGCCAGAAGCGAATGCCTTCGGTGCGCATTTCGTCCAGGCTCTCGCATTTCTTGGCATGCCAGCCAGACGGATCGGTTCCTCGGTGCTTGGGCATCACTCCCAAAGGTTTCACGTCTCGGAAGTCCAGGCAATGGTAGCTTTCTAAGACGATGGTGACCGGCAGAATCGACAAACACGAACCACCGTGATGCTTTCTTTGATCCCGTGCCAGGGACCGGTGCTGGTCTCGAGGCGGCCGCGACGATCCACTCCCCGGGGGCTTTCGACCGCAGATCGGCTGCTCCACCCTCGCCTCAGCGACGGACGGGAAGCAGAGCTTCGAGAGCCGTCTCAACCACCTTCCAACCCCTCGGGTCAGCTCCCGCCGACCGTCACCGTCTCGTTCTCATAGGTGCCGGCATTGACCCGTCCGCGCTCAGCCGACGGATTCTCGATCTCCACACGGCCTTTCAGAATCACTCCGGGCTCGAATCTCACCGGACCCTTGATCTTCAGGCTCTCGCAGTGAACCAAAGACGGCACGCCGCCCGCAAGGCAGGCATCCAGCTGGTCGACCAATTTGTAGTGCGCATCTTCAAGGACGACGTTGGGAGGGATGCCCTGGCGATCCGGATGCAATTCCAGCCGGAAATCGCCGGTCAAGACGTAGGCATCCGAGCGCAAGGCGAAGAGGTCTTCCGTCGTCTTCACTGGGGCAAAGCGGGTCCGCGAAACCTCGATGGCCCCCGTGTCGTCCAGCGTTCCGATGGCGGCGCCCATCGCCACCTCGAGCTGCACCACCTTGGGCGTGCTCTTGTCTCGCGGATTCAAGTTCTTCACGTTCTTGATCACTGGCAGAGGCAACAAGCCCCCGTGGCGATCAAGGGCTTGCTGAATCAGATCCAGCCTCAGCCAGAGATTGTTGGTGTTGAAATAGCGAGGCTTCCCGATGTCCTGGAAGGCTTCCACGTCTTCTTCCGCGCACTGCGCCGATTCGCGCAGGAGCAGCCGGCCCGTCTCGCGATCGACCGCCAGGTGTCCCCCTTTCCGGTCCGCCGCCGTCCGCTGCGTGACTTCCATGAGGAAGGCCTTGCCGGAGGCCGCGAAATAACGAAGAAGGGTCAAATCCAAGGTGGCTCCCAGGTTGTCTGAATTGGAGACGAAGGCATACCGCACACCGTCCGCCAGCAGGCGCTCGAGCTGACCGGAGCCCAGGAGGGAGGCGTAGAGATCGCCGTGGCCCGGTGGACACCAGCCGAGGTCTGGATTTTCCGGGGCCGTCGCGGGAAGGAGAGTGGCGGCGTCCACCTTGGGGATCCGACTCTGCAGAAACTGAAGGGATTCACCGTCTCCCAGCTCTCCAGCGTAGGGCGCCAGAGCCCGAGAGGTATCGTCCCGAGTGGCAAAGCTGCTCATGAGGAGAAAGCCAAGCGGCATCCGGTGAGCTTCCCGGAGGTTGAGAATCTGCCGGGCGATGAGATCGAGAAAACAACGTCCCTCGCGCACGGAAAGCAGTGACTTGGCCTTTTCCAACCCCATTCCGGTTCCCAATCCGCCGTTGAGCTTGATCACGACAGAGGCCTTGAGCAAGTCGGCGACTTCCTCTTCTGGGGGAGCTTCCAGATCGCTCAGGGATGGCAGCTCCGAGACCGGTGCGATCGCTTCCTCGCGGATCATCGGGTCGGCACCTTTTACCAATTGCGCGTAAGCCGCTTCAAACGCCCGAATGGCCGATTCAGACTGTCCGTCGTTTTCCATCAACTGCCGGAAGGGAGCGAGGTCACCTTTCATCCCTCATTACTCCGCTGACCCGACCGCTTGGCAAGGGCTCGCTGCGCCATTTCAGTGAATAATTGCCCCGGTCGATCGACGGTTCTTCCCCGTTTTCCCCAAGTTATTCACAAGCGATCGACGCCCTCTTCGGGCTCATCCAGTGGTTCGGTGCCCGCCACCGCCACCAATCCGTCACCGAAAGCGAATTTAAACGCAATCAAATGGTTTCAGATTCAAGCCATTGACAGTGAATCACTTATGCTGAGATTAAAGCGTCTTCGAGCTTTCTTCTCGCCTGGAAAGCGGTTTTCGCCGCCCTCGACCGGTGTTTTCCGTCACTCTCCCAATCATGGGAATCGGCCGATCCGATTCAACTTATTCACACGCCTGACGGCGAGGAGCGGCAAGAACCCCGATAAACAGCGGATTTCGAGCGATTCCCGTCCCGAAACCGAACGTCTCCCGCAGCGCCGGCCAACAAAATCATTCGACAGTCGAGATGCCTTCTGCTTTATTCGCGCCCTTCCACCCATAGGCAAGCAGTATCACAAGATCACCAAATGGCATACCAAGACATCACCCCCCCGGAAGGTGGAAAAATCACGATTGAGAGCGGGAAACTTCAGGTTCCCGAAAACCCCATCGTCCCCTTCATTCGTGGCGATGGCACGGGGCCGGATATCTGGGCGGCCAGCGAACGCGTTTTCGATGCGGCGGTGGAAAAGGCCTACAACGGCTCTCGGAAACTCGTTTGGTTCGAGGTCTTCGCCGGCGAACTGGCCAAGAACAAGTTCGACAACTGGCTGCCCAACGACACGCTCAACGCGTTTCGCGAATATCTCGTGGGCATCAAGGGCCCTCTGACGACACCGGTGGGCGGTGGCATCCGCTCGCTCAACGTGGCGCTCCGGCAAATCCTTGATCTCTATGTCTGTCTGCGGCCCGTGCGCTGGTTCGAGGGCGTCCCCAGCCCGGTCAAGCGGCCCGACCTCACCGACATGGTGATCTTCCGGGAAAACTCCGAGGACATCTACGCGGGTGTGGAGTTTCAACAAGGCGAGGCGGACACCGAGAAGTTTCTCCAGCTGTTCAAGGAGAACTTCTCGGATCGCTACGAGAAGATCCGTTTTCCGGCCACGTCCGGCATCGGCATCAAGCCGATCTCCGAGGAAGGGACCGAACGCCTGGTGCACGCGGCCATGGAATACGCCATCGCCAACAAGCGGGACAGCGTGACCCTGGTGCACAAGGGCAACATCATGAAATTCACCGAGGGCGCCTTCCGCGATTGGGGCTACGCCCTCGCCAAGAAGGAATACGGCGCCCAAGATCTGGATGACGGCCCCTGGCAAGTCTTTGAGAAGGACGGCCACAAGGTCACCGTCAAGGACGTCATCGCCGATGCCTTCCTCCAACAGATTCTCACCCGCCCCGCCGAATACGAAATGGTGGCCACCATGAACCTCAACGGAGACTACATCTCCGACGCGCTGGCCGCCTGTGTCGGCGGGATTGGCATCGCCCCGGGCGGCAACATCAACTACGCCACCGGTCACGCCATCTTCGAGGCCACCCACGGCACCGCACCCAAGTACGCCGGCCAGGACAAAGTGAATCCCGGGTCGGTGATTCTCTCCGGCGAGATGATGCTGCGGCACCTCGGATGGACCGAGGCCGCCGACCTCATCATCAAGGGCGTCAACGGCGCCATTGCCAGCAAGAAGGTCACTTACGATTTTGCCCGCCTGATGGAGGGCGCCACCGAGGTCAAGTGCTCCGCCTTCGGGGACACCATCATCGACCACATGTGATCTCCCTTCAAGGGTCATCGGCGCATCGCCGGTGACCCTTTCTTCTTCCCTCGCAATGCAGGACTCGTGGCGGGCTTGAGCGAAAACGATTCCGAAGGCGTCCCCACTCCCTTCCAGCGGAAGTGGTGTTGGAACGCCCTCACGCTCTCCGCCATCACGGCCGTCGGCGCCATCGCCGTCGCGGCGATCTGGCTCGGCACCCGCGTTCTCCTGTTCCTTCAGCCTCTCCTGGTCCCCATTGCTGCCGCGGGGATCATCGCCTACCTGCTCGATCCTCTCGTCAAGAAGCTGGAGGCCAGAGGCCACTCCAGCAGGCGCGCCGTCTACCTTGTCTTCGGCGGCTTTCTAGCCGCCATGACCGTGCTGGGCATCACCGTGGCCCTCGCCTTCATCGACCTCATCAACACCCGCGAGGACATCTTCACCAATATCGGCGATGGCGTGAGAAACGTGGTCGTCAGCCTGCAACGAGAGGGCGGCTGGCTATCGAACGAACGCATTCAATCGGTGTTCGACTCCCTGCGCGCCGCCGCCCAGAATCCCGAGAACTGGAACTGGCTCAAGGAGCAGTCGCCGGCCCTGTTGGGGAATCTGTGGGGATTTCTCGGCAAGAGCTTCGGTTTCCTTGGCTACATCATCGGCTTCTTCCTCATTCCCATCTACCTCTTCTTCTTCCTGCTCGAGGCCCAGGTCATCAAGAAGAACTGGGCCAACTACATCCCGCTCCGAGCCTCCTCTTTCAAGGACGAAGTCGTTTCGATCCTCGACGAAATCAATCAATACCTCATCGCCTTCTTCCGTGGCCAGCTACTGGTCAGCATGATCGACGGCGTGCTGGTGGGAATCTGCTTGCTGATCATCGGCTTGCCCTACGCCATCCCCATCGGAATTTTTGTGGCTTTGTTGGGCCTCATTCCCTACATTGGCAATCTTCTCTGCCTCATTCCCGCGGTGATCATCTCGATGTGGCACTTCTCCCAGGAAGAGCACCAGATCTTCGGCATCGAGCAAGTGTGGGTCTATCCCCTCATTGTCATCGGCATCTTCTTCGCGACTCAACAGCTCAACAGCCTCGTCACGGCACCCAAGATCGTCGGGGATTCGGTCGGTCTCCACCCCCTCACTGTCATCCTTTCCGTGCTCTTCTGGACACTGCTGATCGGCGGTTTTCTGGGTTCCCTCCTGGCCGTGCCCCTGACCGCCTCCGTCAAGGTCCTCTTCCGGCGCTACATCTGGGAAAACAGACTGCAAAACCAAGTTCCCACCACAGATCCAGGCGAGAGCTCGCCACCACCGGATGCGGACGAACCGGAACCTCCTGAGCGCATGCCTGCCCAAACTTGAGCGTTTTCCGCATTTGCAGCGGGAGCCATCCATGATTGACTCGCACGCATGAAATCGGTCGTCCATGCTTCTCTTTTCCCCGCGGTCTTCACGGGACTGACGCTTCTTTCCTGCCCGCTTCGTGCTCAAGAGGATGCCCCCGAACCGGAAGCTCTCCCGCTCTGGCCGAACGGCGCACCCGGTGCCCTGGGAGACGCTCCCCACGACCGTCCAAGCCTCCAGGCCTACCTGCCCGAAACAGGCTCCACCACCACCACCGCCGTGGTGGTCTGCCCCGGTGGCGGTTACGAAGGATTGGCCCCGCACGAGGGGCACGACTACGCACTCTGGCTGAACGGCCACGGCATCGTCGCCTTCGTCCTCAAATACCGGCTCGGCTCCCATGGCTACCGCCATCCGGTCATGCTTCACGACGCCGCACGCGCGCTCCGTCTCGTCCGCGCCCGGGCGGGAGAGTGGCAGGTCGATCCCCAGCGTGTGGGCATCATGGGATCCTCGGCCGGAGGTCACTTGGCCAGCACGCTGCTCACCCACTTCGACGAAGGTGATCCAGACGCGGAAGATCCCGTCGACCGCCAATCCTCCCGCCCGGATCTCGGCATCCTTTGTTATCCAGTGATCAGCATGGGTCCCTGGACCCACTCGGGCACCCGCCGCCATTTGTTAGGCGAAAAACCCGCACCCGAGGCCATCTGGAATCTTTCCAACGAACTCCAGGTCACGCCGGAAACACCTCCCACTTTTCTCTGGCACACCGCCAAAGACAAGGGCGTGCCAGTGGAGAACAGTCTCATGTTCGCCGCCGCCCTTCAGAAAGCCGGAGTTCCCATGGATCTTCACGTCTATCAAAACGGCCGTCACGGCATCGGTCTGGCCAACGGGCATCCCTGGACCAAGGACCTCCTCTTCTTCCTCCAGGAACGCGGTTTCGCCGAAGAACCCTGGAAGCCTCTCTTCTCCGACTCGGCTCTCGAGGACGCGGATTTCCCCGAGGGCGTCTGGTCGGTCAATGAGGAGGGCGTCCTCACGGCCACGGAAGACCAGGCGATCTGGACCCAAAAACCTTACGACAATTTCATTCTCGATTTCGAATTCAAGACTGCGGAGAACACCAACAGTGGCGTCATTGTCTACTGTTCCGACACCGACAATTGGATCCCCAATTCCGTGGAGATCCAAATAGCGGACGATCATTCCGAGCAATGGTCCGAAGCTCCCCGCACCTGGCAAAACGCCGCCTTTTTCGGCCATCAACCCGCCGTCAAATCAAGCGTGAAGCAGCCCGGCGAGTGGAATCATTATCGCATCACCTGCCGGGATCATCTCATCACCGTGGAGTTGAACGGAGCAAAGGTGAACGAGATGGACCTGCGCCGGTGGACCTCCGCCCAAGCGAATCCCGATGGCAGCGAGATTCCCGCCTGGCTGAGCAAACCCAAGGCCGAGCTGCCCACCAAGGGTTTCATCGGTCTCCAGGGCAAACACGCCGGCGCGCCCATTTACTTTCGCAAGGTGAAACTCAAAGTTCTCGACTGAATTGCCCGCCGAGCCCATCCGCTTTTACCATTCGACGACCGGGTCGCTCGAGACGGAAACCGTTTACGGAGAGAACTACCTTCAGTGGACCTACGGCTCTCCGCTGGGCCGCCTTTCCCTCGATCTGCTGGTCAAGCGCCGCATCTTCTCCGCCTGGTACGGCTGGCGCATGGACCGCCCTGCCAGCCGATCGAAGATCCTGCCATTCATCGCGCAATACGGCCTCGATCCTGACGAATTCGCGGAGCCACCGGAAAACTTCCACACCTTCAACGAATTTTTTTACCGGCGCCTCAAGCCCTCGGCCCGGCTGATCGCCACGGATCCGAATACCCTCGTCTTCCCGGCCGACGGCCGCCATTTCGGATTCCCAGACCTTTCGGAGGCCGCCGAATTCTACGTCAAGGGCCAGCGCTTCGATCTCGCCCGCTTCCTCCAGGATGATGCCCTGACGAAGCGCTATGAAGGGGGGACGATGGTTTTTTCGCGTCTCTGCCCGGTGGACTACCATCGCTTTCACTTTCCCGTCGATGGCACTCCAGGGCCACTCCGCTTGATCAACGGCGCCCTCTACTCGGTCAATCCCATCGCCCTTCGAAAGCGCTTGGCCTACCTCTGGGAAAACAAGCGAGCCATCGCCCGTATCCCCACTCAGGAATTCGGGGAAGTCCTTGCCTGCCCCATCGGCGCAACCTGTGTCGGCGGCATCGTCCCGACCTACGAGGCGGACACGCCCATCGAAAGAGGACAGGAGATGGGCTACTTCAAGTTTGGCGGCTCCTCGATCATCCTTCTCTTCGAGCCCGACGCCGTCCGCTTGAACGCCGATCTCGTCGAGTGGACCCGCAAGGGAATCGAGGTCTACGCGCAAATGGGCCAGCCCCTCGGAACACTGAATTGACCGCTTTGTCCGCCCGGTAGGGAGCGGATCGTCCCTGATGTCTCAGAGATTATTCAATCCGATTCGATAATCGGTCAATCGGTTCAATCTGAAAGGATTGATCGTAACTGATTAGCGCATCTAACAAGCTCTTGACAGCTTCGATGATTAAGACATCTCAACCATTGATGTCGTCCGATTCTCTTGAATCGCTCCCCACGAGAGAACTGATCCGGCTCGTCCGCGATCTACGGGAGCGGTTTGCTCAGTTGGAGGCGGAGAATCTCAAGCTTCGCGAGGAAGATCGAAGACTGCGCAAAAAATTGGATGAGTTGAAGCGCAAGCAGAACAGATCGGCGGCTCCGTTCTCGAAGGGAAAACCCGAGGCCAACCCGAAAAGACCGGGACGCAAGCCGGGCCAAGGGTCCTCCCGGCGGCGGGAGGAACCGGAGATTGGGCCGGATGACAATGTTCGAAGCATGGAAGCCCGATTGCCCAAGAGGCGGTCGTCAAATTGTCCTCGATGCGGAGGCAGGCTTGGAACTCGTCTGGAGACGGCAAGCACGGTCGATGTGCCGGAAAAGATTGCCCGAGACATATCGATCTGGAAAGTGGAAGTCGAAGCATGCAGTTGTGGCTACTGCGCGCGAGGAACTCACCGGGACTTGCCGCTCGACCCACACGGGGCCACCGCTCACCGTGTGGGTCCCAGGGTTCGGTCGTTTGGACTGGCTCTGCACTATCACTTCGGGGTGACTCTACGCAAAGTCCTTCCGATTGTTCGCGAGATTTGCGGCATTGATCTCAGCCAGAGCGCCCTGACACAAGACGCCCTGAAATTGGGAAACAGCGATGGAACGATCAGCCAAGAGGCGGAGCGAATCAAAGCAGCCATCCAGCAATCCGATGACGTCAACACGGATGATACGGGATGGCGAACGGGGGGCAAGACGAGTTGCCTGATGGGATTCGTGAGCCGCCAGGAGAATGCGGTGTATTTTCAGATTCGATCACGCCACCGAGCCGAAGAAGTGGCCGAAGTCATTACGGCGGCCTGTGAGTGTGTGCTTGGAACCGATCGGTTCCGGAGCTACGACGCGGAGCGATTTTCGCAGATGGACATGCAAAAGTGCATGAGCCATATTGTGAAGAATCTCTCTGAAGTTCTGGAGAAGAAGCGAGGGCGGGCACGAAGTTTCTGCGAGGGACTGAAGAATTTGCTTCGACAGTGTCTGAGGCTTTGGCAGCAGTACCCTCAGCGTTTCATAAAATGGCCAGTCAGGCCATCATGTAGTAGGCGATTTCTTCTTCGACGGCCTGATTGTCTCCGAGTGTCAATGTGAGTCGACCTTGAGGGCGAGTCAGACGTCCGGCACGCTGGATGATTTTGCGGCGAATCGTGCCGAATCCTTCAAAGATCCACTCCGCAGCCCTTTGGGGGGACGATTTGCGTGACCGCTCCGCAGATCGCATCTGCATTTCGCGTGTGAGATTGTGGGTGAGGATACTGGCCAAAAGGAAAGCTTCGTTGGCGGCACGTCGCTTGGCCGGAATATAGTCCATCTGGGCCTGGCTCTTGGCTTCGCCAAAAATCTTCTCCTGAGAGCCACGCCCTTCATGAAATTTCACCACATGAGCGGCCGTGTTTGTCTTGTTGGTGATGATCGCCTTGTATTCATAGTTCTCCTCGACTGGTTCGAAAACGATCCAGTTGGAGCGGTCCTTTGCGCTGAGTGCGCCTCATGGTTCGAATGCACAAAATGCGCGCTTTGCGCGCCCAACTTTTTGGCTTCCAGCGGATTTCGAAGTGATGAGTTTTTCCCTCTCCGCCTCGGGTTCGGGACCAGCGACGGCGCTTCTCAATGATGCCCTTGAGTTCCACAAGCCGCTCGAAAGGCATCGAGAACGTATATTCCAGGCCCAGGGTCTTTGCCTCTGAAACCATCTGATCGCTGAAAAACGCGCTGTCGGCGCGCAACTCGATCTGCACATCAGGCAGCACCTTGCGAATCTTCTCCACGCAGGAACGGAGTAACTCCACTGCGCCATTGGAGTCATGGACGTTGCCACTTCGATGAAGGAAGTCGAAGATTTGTCCGGTTTGAGCGATCGTCGCGAGCAGTGGATAATAACTGCGCTCGCCTTTTTTCTTCTTGTTAAATCCCACAGCCGTCCCTTCCGCATGGCGACTCGTGCTCTGCACGCTTCCGTCCAAGTCAAGCGTGATGCGTTTGATTCCCTCCTCCTGAAGTCGCGACAGGCAAACGAAATGATTCATCTCCCTCATCCTCTCAAGGCTTTGACAATCGACCTCTCCCAACATCCGGCTCATCGTTGGGACACTGGGCAATTGGTGCATCCCCAAAACCTGTCGTACAAGGGGATCATCTCGGTAGTAGTCCAAATCGCGAAGCATCCGGTAGCCCAGTATAAGATGCACGATAAGACACATGAAAACCTTGTGGAACTTGTAGAAGCGGGACATGCGCCGATCCAGTGGACCAAAGCACTGCTGAAGCTTCCCCTCCAGATCCAATTCCTGAAAGAGCTTCTGAAAGATAACGAGACCGCCGAAAGAGGTCAGTTCTTGATCTTCAAATTTGATCGCCGGAATCGTTCTGGACTTTGCATGAATCGTACGTCGTGCTACTCTCACTGTAGGTGGCTTTTGGGTTGAAGTGTTTGGTGTTTTGGTAGATTCCAAATCAACCTTATCCCAAAGGCCCCTGCCACTATTTTCTTGGGATTCTTGCCCCGATTTATGAAACTATGGGGGTACCACAACGGCGAGTTGACTTTAAACCAATACGAGGAAGAGAGCTTGAAAAAGATCTATGAACTCGATCATTACCTGCGGGACCGGACGCTCAAAGATTCCGACAACCAACGCATGCGCAATGAGCTTGGCCGGCACTTTGACCAAGGGAATTTAACGATGTTCCTGGAGGATCCGGAGGTAGAGCCGACCAACAACATCGCCGAGCGGATGCTCAGGCCGGCGATCGTCGCCCGCAAGGTGTCGCAATGTTCCAAGACGGAGCGGGGAGCCGATGCCTACGCGGCATTCGAGAGTGTGCTCTCGACTCTCTCGCTGCGAGGAGCGAGTTCCGTATTCAAGTCGCTTGCCAAAATCGTCGCGGGCAAGCGTACCCTTGCATGAAATGCCTGTGGCGTTTGCTGGTTAGGAGCGCTAATCAGTTACCCGTATTTCTTTCTGGTCGTGGCGGTGATGGGGGTGCTGTTTCGTTTTTATCTTACGCTGCCTCGAGAGACTCAGGTGGGTCTGGCCTTCTCCGCCGTGGTCTTTGTTGGGGGTGCGCTTGGGATGGAAGTGGGGGTGGTCTTATTTGCGATCCCGGAAGGCAAGGCCAGTCTCACCTATGTGGCCTGTTACACCCTTGAGGAGTTGATGGAATTCGCGGGGTGCTTGATTCTTCTTCGCACGCTTTTCCGTTACGCCGAGGTTCACGCGGGCAGATTGGAAAGCCATCGCACGGTTTGTTGGCGGGATGGCGGTGCCGGACGCGGTTAAACCTGAGTCGCGGTGCACGGCCTTTGGATCGGACCTTCTCCGGCCGGGGATTTGGTTCGAATCACGGTGACCGGCCGCATGGTGGTGATCGGTGGCATCGTGGTTACCTGAAAAGAGACGCGACCCCTTTGCGCGCCCTCTCGGGCTGCCTAGTGTTATAGGTAGAAAGAGGAACCCCATCACCGCATGACTCCCTTGTTTGCACAGAGATTCGCCGCCGCCCGCCTGGTTTTGATGCCGGCGCTGGCGGTTTGGCCCTTGTTGCTCGCGACCGCCGAGATTCAGTTCAATCGCGACGTTCGTCCCGTTCTCGCGGATGCCTGTTTCCACTGTCACGGACCCGATCCAGGCTCGCGCGAGGCCGGGCTTCGCCTGGACACCCATGAGGGGTTGTTTGGAGGGAGATCTCCGGTGATCGATCTCGATGACCTGGAAGACAGCGAGTTGCTCTATCGCATCACGGTGAAAGACCCCGATGACGCGATGCCGCCTCCCGATCACTCCCGGCAACTCGAGGAGGCCGAGGTGAACACGCTGAAAGAATGGATCTTGCAGGGAGCGCAGTGGGAGCCGCACTGGTCGTTCAATGTTCCTTTGATGACGGAACCGCCTCAGGTGGAGGACCGAGAATGGCCACGCAATGCGATCGACAGTTTCGTCCTCGCTCGCCTGGAGTCTGGAGGATTGGCGCCGACTCCGGAGGCCGACCCGCGCGCTCTGGTGCGACGCCTGTCCCTGGACCTCACGGGCTTGCCCCCGGATTCCGAATTGGTGGAGCGTTTTGCCGCGAATCCGAGTGAAGAGGCTTATCAGGCGCTCGTTGACGATTTCCTGAAGAGCAAGAGCTACGGGGAACACCGGGCACGCTATTGGCTGGACGCGGCGCGCTATGCCGACACCCATGGCTTGCACTTCGACAATTACCGGGAGATGTGGCCCTACCGTGATTGGGTGGTGCGGGCCTTCAATCGCAATCAGCCCTTCGACCAGTTCACCGTCGAGCAATTGGCGGGAGATCTTCTGGAAAATCCGACGCGGGACCAGCTCATTGCCACGGGTTTCCAGCGATGCAACATCACCACCAACGAGGGCGGGACCATTGTCGAGGAAAACCTGGCGAACTACGCGGCGGATCGCGTGCAGACTCTGGGCTGGGTTTACCTGGGGCTCACCACCAATTGTGCGCAGTGTCACGACCACAAGTTCGATCCTTTCACAACGAAGGACTATTATTCGATGGCGGCGTTTTTCCGCAACACGACCCAGGGAGGTTTGGACGGCAATGTGAAGGATGGCCGGGGGCCCGCCATCGTGGTGCCTTCGAGAGAGGATTCAGCTCGCTGGGATGCCTTGCCCGGAGAGATTTCGACCAGCGAGCAGCGCCTGGCGGAGAGGCGACGCACGGCCGGGTCTGCCTTTCAGGCGTGGCTGGAGCAGCAGACGCCGACTACGATCGCCGACGGCCTTCCCGCTGAGGGCTTGGTGGTGCACCATCCCCTGAACGAAGGCGAGGGGTACGGTGTGCCGTGGGAGGAGTCGGGGAAACTGGGGCCCTCGCCGCAATTGAGGCAGGGGCAAACGATTTCTCTCGAGGAAAGTGTGGGAGACTTGGAAGCGGATCAGGCTTTCACGCTGGGCGCCTGGATCCGGCCAACACATTTAAGTCAAAATGTCGGGGTCATCGCCCGCATGAACGAGGACAATGCCTATCGTGGATGGGATCTATTCCAGCAGGGTGATCGACTGGCGGTCCACCTCATTCACCAATGGCCGGAAGCGGCGATCAAGGTGACGACGCGCCAGCCGGTTTTGAAGGAGGGCGAGTGGCGACATGTCGGCCTGGTGTGGGATGGTAGCCTTCGTCCCGAAGGGATTCGCCTTTTCATCGACGGCACCGCGCAGGAACTCGAGGTGAACAATCGGTCCCTAAAAGGAGGGCAAACCATCCGCACGGAGGTGCCGCTGATTGTAGGCCGGCGGACGGGTGGAAACGCCTTTGAAGGCAGCGTACAGGATTTCCGTTTTTACGATCGAGCGCTGGACGAGTCGGCCATTTCGAAGCTTGCCGCCCAGGGAGCTTTGCTGGCGCTGTTGGAGATTCCAGAGAAGGAACGCGACGCCGAACAACGGGAGCGCCTATGGGAGCATTACCTGATGACCGAGGATCCCGTTTACGGCGCGGAGAAAGAGAATCTGGCGGTGCTCGAAGCGGAGCGCGAGAGCATCCGTGCACGCAGCCCCGTGACTCATATCCAGGAGGAAAAGGACAGGCCGGCCATGGCCAACATCCTGATGCGCGGTCAGTATGATCAGGTGGGTGAGGCGGTCGAGGCCAGCACGCCTGTTGCCCTGTTTCCCATGCCGGAGGACGCGCCCCGCAATCGCCTCGGACTGGCTCAGTGGATTGTTTCGCCCGAGAATCCCTTGACCGCTCGGGTGACGGTGAACCGGTTCTGGCAGGAGGTCTTCGGTCAGGGCCTGGTGGCCACCTCGGAGGACTTTGGAGTCATGGGGGCTCTGCCGAGCCATCCGGAAACTGTTGGATTGGTTGGCGGTGAGCTTTCGTGAGAGCAGTTGGGATGTGAAGCGGCTCTTCCGCCTCATTGTGAGCAGCAGGACTTATCGTCAGTCCGCCCAAGTCACGCCTGAGAAGCTGGAGCTGGATCCTGACAACATTCTCATGAGCCGTGGTCCTCGCTTTCGGATGGATGCCGAGATGGTCCGCGACTACGCCTTGAAGGTAAGCGATACGCTTTCCGCGGAGATGGGTGGTCCCGGTACGCGGCCCTATCAGCCGCAAGGGGTTTGGGATGTCGTCGGCTTGCCGGGCGGGAACACCCGGGACTACGTGCAAGACACCGGTGAAAACCTTTATCGACGCACCTTGTACAACTTTTGGAAGCGCATGGCGCCGTCGCCTAACCTGGAGGCATTCAACGCGCCCAGTCGGGAAGTGTGCACGGTGCGCCGCGAGCGCACCAACACGCCTCTGCAGTCCCTGGTGACGCTCAATGACCCCCAATTCGTCGAAGCGGCTCGCCGTCTGGCGGAGGACGCCCTGGGGGAATCGAAAGGAGAAACCGAGACCCTGGATTTCATGGCCCGGCGTGTCTTGCTCCGGCCTCTGCGGGACGATGAACGATCGATTCTCGGGAGCAGTCTGGAACAACTCCTGGCCTATTATCGAGAGGCCGGGGAAGAGGCTCGGGCCTTGATCGAGGTGGGCGAGTCTCCGGTCGATTCCGCGCGGGAACCTGGGGTCCTGGCGGCGTGGACGATGCTCGCCAACCAGCTGCTCAACCTCGATGAAACGCTCAACAAGTAAGGAACTAGCTCAAACGTTATGAACGATTTCAACGACTGGAGACTCGCTCAAACTCGCCGCCGTTTCATTGCCAGTGGCGGTCATCTGCTCGGCGGCGCCGCCTTGATGTCGCTTTTGGGCCGGGCCGCTCGCGCGGAGGCGGAGGAGTCCGGAGATTTTTTGTCCTCTCATTTTCCGGCCAAGGCCAAGCGCGTGATTTATTTGCACATGG
Organism: Verrucomicrobiales bacterium; assembly: GCA_965204485.1. GTDB lineage: Bacteria > Verrucomicrobiota > Verrucomicrobiia > Verrucomicrobiales > DEV007 > JAACDM01. The sequence continues at coordinate 78,204 of CBDBEZ010000137.1, read as the reverse complement.
TGGGAGGGCCTTCGCAGATGGATCTTTTCGATTACAAGCCCGAGATGCTGAAGTGGTATGACAAAGATTTGCCTGACAGTGTGAGACAGGGTCAGCGCCTCACCACCATGACCAGCGGACAGGCCCGTTTTCCGATCGCGCCCTCCAAGTATCGCTTTGCGCGAAAAGGCGCCTGCGGCATGTGGATGAACGATGAACTATTGCCTCATCTTGGCAAGAGTGCGGATGACATTTGTTGGATGCGGAGCCTGCACACCGAGGCCATCAATCACGAGCCCGCCATCACGGCCATGCAGACGGGGAACCAGATCACCGGGCGGCCCTGTCTCGGTTCGTGGGCCAGCTACGGCCTGGGCTCGATGAATGAGAATCTGCCGACTTTCGTGGTGCTGGTGGCGATCCCCTCCAACCGCGAACAGGAACAGGCAATCTCGGCGAGGCTGTGGTCCAGCGGTTTTCTCCCGGGCGAGCACGCCGGGGTCTCTTTCCGCAGCCAGGGAGACCCGATCCTCTACGTCAACAACCCGCCGGGCGTGCCTTCACATATTCGCAAGAAGACGCTGGAGGGAATCAATGCATTGAACGCGATCACTCATGAGAAATTGGGCGATCCAGAAACCCTCACCCGCATGCAGCAGTACGAGATGGCTTTTCGCATGCAAGCCAGCGTGCCTGAACTCACGGATTATCAGAGTGAGCCGGAGCATATCTTCAAACTCTACGGGGAGGCTGCTCGAAAGCCCGGCACGTTTGCCAACAGCGCTCTGATGGCGAGACGACTGGCCGAGAGAGGCGTGCGTTTCGTGCAGGTCTATCATAACAACTGGGATCATCACGCCAACGTCGGCGGGCGGATGCCCGACCAGTGCCGCGACGTCGATCAGCCTTGCCACGCGCTCCTCACGGATGTCAAGGAGCGCGGCATGCTCGACGATACCCTGGTGATCTGGGGCGGGGAGTTCGGCCGGACCATCTACAGCCAGGGCGGATTGAGCAAGGAAAACTACGGCCGGGATCATCATCCGCGATGCTTCACCATGTGGATGGCTGGCGGCGGCGCCAAGGGTAGCACGATTTATGGCGAGACGGACGAATTCAGCTACAACATCGTGAAGGATCCGCTCCACATCCGCGATTTCCATGCCACCATCCTGCATTTGTTAGGTTTTGACCACGACCGCTTCTCGGTGCAACATCAGGGACTGGATTCGAAGTTGACCGGGGTTGAGCCGGCCAAGGTCATCAGCAACTTGGTTGCCTGAGTGAAAGTCGCTGATCACTCCGTGGTCAGACGCTGCCAGAATCATTCAGATTTCTTTGCATCTTCCGCAGGAGGGCGATGGCGCTTCCGTCACCTCACCGCCTCTTCCGGTGTCGATGATCTGGCCTCTCTATCTCGAACGTTTTTCCCAGCGATCATTGGCCGCTGAGAACGCCTCGTGTCCCGTGGATTCCCGTCCCAACACCGGATAGAAGCTCTTGGGAAGGTGGGCACGATGCTGCGCAAGAATGGCTTCCATGGCAGGATCCCCGGCCAAATTGTGCCATTCGTGGGGATCGCTTGTTCGCTCGTAGAGTTCTTCCGAGCCGTCCCGATAGCGGATGAAGCGATGGCTGCGCGAGATGATGGCGACATTGCCAGGACTAAAGCTGGTGCGGGCCATGTGAGGCCATTCAGCATCGGGAGCCTCCAGGAGCGGACGGAGAGAACGGCCCTCGTGCCTGGAATCGGGGTCCAGCCTCGTCAGGTCGAGCAGAGTGGGGTAGAGATCGACCAATTGAACGGGCTAGTCGCAGCGGACGCCCTCCGGAATTCCCGGGCCGGCGATGATCAGGGGGATGCCGGCACCATCCCGCCACACCGTCCTTTTGGCCCAGTGTTCCTTTTCACCGAGATGAAAACCGTGATCGCTGAAAAGAACGACGATGGTGTTCTTTCCTGAGGGATGGCTCTCGAGCGCGTCGAGTAAGCGGCCAACCTGGTGATCGACAAAGCTGACACAGGCCAAATAGGTTTGCACCAGCGGTTTCCATTGCGTGTGCTTCCGGACCCAGCCATGGGAGGGCGCCACGTGCTGGAGACGGGTCAGGTCGATGGCGTAAGGCGAGAGATCGCTCAAGTCGTCGCTCAGGACATGGGGGAGCGTGAGGCTTTCTTTCGGGTAGAGATCGATCCAGTGGGGCGGGGCATACTGGGGGACGTGGGTGCTCATGAAGCCGACTCCGATCCACCAAGGTTGGTCCCGGTCTCGCTTGATCTCTTCGATGGTCCAATTCGCGATCCGGTGATCGGGCATCTGCTCGTCCCGTTCCGGAAACGCGCCCCAATCCCAGAGTCTCACGCCGGGAAACGCGCTGAGTTTTTTCTCGGGGAAAGGCCCAAACCCACCCTTCAAACCTGCCCAGCGCGAGAAGTAGCGGGCATTGCCCTTGTTATGAAAGAATTTGCCGGCCGCCGCCACGTGATAACCCTCGCGCTCGAAACGTTTGGGCATGACCTCCGCTTTCCGGCCCGCGTCGGATTTCCACAGCGGCGGGTTGAGAAAGTAGATGCCGGTGGTTTCCGGATACAGGCCACTCATCAAGCTGGCCCGGGACGGATTGCATACCGGGGATTGGCAATGAGCGTTGGTGAAGAGGACGCCTCGTTGAGCGAGGCGATCGATGTGAGGCGTGCGCGCCTGCGGATGACCACCGAGACAGCCGACCCAGTCATTGAGGTCGTCAACGGCGACGAAGAGGACGTTGGGCTGAGTTTCCGCCGTGCATCCACAAAGCCCCATTAGGAAGAGGGCGAAACAGGCACTGCGGAGTCAAGCCCATGATCATGCCAGGGAAGGGAAGAGGCGGATCGCCTGGGGGCCCGGGGTCAACGTCCCCACAGCTTCACGTCGTCGAAATCGTTCATGTCGTCGAAAGAACCCAAGCCAATGCGGCCTTTCCCAAAGGTCTTGTCGGTAACCTCCATGTGCGGTTGTTCCATGTCGTCGAAATAAATCCAGATGGTGCCCTTGGCAGAGTCCCGAACCACTTTGACCCGGTGCCAGCCGTCCGTCCAGGGCGTCGCTTTCTCGTTCTCGGTCATCGCCTTGCGGGGAGCGTCCTTGACGAGCATGATTTGTCCGCTGTGAGGGTCCGGCTTGGCGCCGAGGTGAACGTAATAGAAGTTCGACGCATCTTGATGACCGAAGAATACGCAGCAGTCGCGGTGATTGCCGGTGTTCTTGGTGCTGCGCACACGGAAAGTGAGCACGAAATCAGCCACCTCCACGTCCTTGATCAGAGCGATGTGAAGCGGGCTGCGGACCTTTGGCTGATAGTCGCTCTTGCGGCGGTTGATGCCGAAGACCTGGTTCCCCTCCACCTCGCGGTGGGTCCAGCTGGCGGGGTCCGTCACTTTCCAGCGATCATGCCCTTTCTCGAAGTCTTCCTCGAACACCAGGGGAAGGTCGGTCTGAGGAGCAGGGTCCTCGGCACAGGCCGGCTGAGGCGTCAGGCCCAGGATAGGTAGAAGCAGAGACAGAAAGGCGAGCAAAGCCAAGATCTGGAGTAGAAACGGCGAAGTGATTCTCATGAGTGATTGAGAGCCTATTGGTCGAAAGGCTGGCTGTCCAGAGTAATGGAGCGCTCTGGTCAGAGGCTAACTGGGCGATGGCCATCGTCGCTGATTTCTCCGAAATCAGTTCCGCGGCGCCTTCAACGCTCTCTCACTGAGTGAGTCCGCGGTGAAGCTTCTTCAATTCTTCGGCCGGAATCTTGATGCGTTTGCGATCGTAGCTAACGAGTCCGTTGATCTCGCCCTCCACATCGATGGTCTGCGTGTAGACGCCGCCAGCGATTCCCTGGGCCTTCAATTCCGCAGCAGGCGCAGCGATTCGCTGTAGCGTTCCTGGTATTCTTCGGCGTTTTGGGGAAGTCCGCCGTAGCCCCAGTTCAGCCCGTGACCGCCGAACTCGCCCATGACCTTGATGAAACCGGCGAACTGTCCGTTCTGACCCTGCCTGAAGGGAAAATGCGGGTGTGGATAAACGTGAGCGTCCACGATGTCGCCCACCGGCCAAAAATTCCCTCCGCTGGCGATGTTGACGTGACAGCTGGGATCGCGCTGAGTCACCCAGCGGCCCACCTTCATGGTGCGATGCTGCCCCCAGGCTTCATTGAAGGGCACCCATTGGACAATGCAAGGGTGGTTGCCAAGCGCGGTGATCATGCGATCGAGTTCGCGCAGGTACTGGGCGTGGGCCTCGTCCGGCCATACGGCATCCTCGGGGTCCGGCTGAAGCCGGGTCCACTTCGGATTGGGGCCGCCGGAGGGCTGATCCTGCTACACCATCATGCCCACCCGGTCGCAGTAGGCATAGAAACGGCGCGGCTCGATCTTGATGTGTTTGCGAATCATGTTGAAGCCAGCGTCTTTCAGATAGTCGACGTCCCAGCGCATCGCCTCGTCGGAAGGAGGTGTCAGGAGGCCGTCCGGCCACCAACCCTGATCGAGCGGACCCCAGTGAAAGAGGAATTCTCCGTTGAGGGTGAAGCGCAGATGCCCGTTGGCGTCGTACTTCTTGCCGACCTCGCGTAGCCCGATAGTCGATCGGACGGTGTCCTCCCCGATACGGATTTCGAGATCATAGAGCGTCGGTGAGTCGGGCGACCAGAGGCGTGGTTCGGGGATCTGGAGGAACATTCGGTCGATAGCGGCAAAGGGTTTGAGGGAGGCTTCGGCGACCGAGGCCGTCTCAAAATGGCCCAGGACCGCCTCACAAAATATGAGAATTTTAGTTTCAATGATGGTTGATCTCACATTCCGGCGGAATTCCGCGGTGCCCTCTCGACCGAGCTTCGTCTATCGCGACGCGGTAGGGCGCGAATAGCGCATCTACCTCGGCTACCTCGGCTCCAGCGCGACTTCAGGCCGCTTTGGCTTGCTTTCCTGTTCCGTCGATTGGCGCGTTCTGGGCGGCCATCCAGTGCCGATACATCACTTTCAAGTTCCAACTCGTACAGAGCATCATCCACTGCGTCCTCACTTTCTCCAATCCCTTGAATGTCCAGCGCCAGAACTCTCCGTTCTTTTTGATCTGGCCGAATACCGGCTCCACGATTCCTGCCCGTTGCTTGAGAAGCTCCTTGTTTTCTTCCTTGTTCATCTTCTCTTTGTGCCTCTCCACCGACGCATTCCAGGGGCTGATGTCGATGGTCCGCCCGTGGCGATCCTTCGTGCATGTTCCAAAGGCGGGGCAATTCTTGCAGGTCGACGGAGCGCCGCGATAGACACTCACCGGAACACCTTCTTTGACTCGTTCACGCCTGAAGGGGAGCGATTGGCCTTGGGGACATGTCACCACGTCGGCCTCAGCGTCATAGACGAAGTTCGATGCGTGATACTCTTCGTCCTTCTTGTTGACTGATTGCGGAGGCAGAGGCATCACCACCTCATGGCCGGCCTCTTCTGCCAGGCCGATTTGTTCAGCGCTCGGGTAGCCGGCGTCACCGAGAGAAACCGGTTGGCTAGCCGGCTTGCCATCATTCTCTTGCTCTTGCTGATAAGTGGCCAGGTTCTCAGCAGCCTGATCCAACATCGGCGTTAGTTGCCGCAAATCGGTGGCCTCATTGACAGCATCGGCGGCCACCACAATTTGATTCTCCGAATCAACGACGGCCTGGGCGTTATATCCAAAGGGCTTTCCCCCTGTGTTGGCTTTCACACGTCGCGCTTCAGGTTCAAGCGGGTGAATATGCTTTACGGTCGGGTTGGTGTCGAGCGTCTCGATCGCTTCTTGCATGGCTTTCTTAAGCACCTCTTTCTTCTCAAGTTCCTTTGGCAACTCTGCGGAGGGTTGCTCATCACCGGCCTGGGAGCGCTCGATCTCCTCCTCCAAAACCTTGATTTGTTCGTCAAGCCGCTCAATTCGCTTGGCCAGGTCCTCCTTGTCGTACTTCTTCCCGGCATGAGCGGCCGCCTGAATCTTTGTTCCGTCGACTGCTTGTAAGGTCAGCTTTACGAGCCCCATCTCGCAGCTTGTCGTCACGCTTTGCTTGAACAGGTTGCGAATAGCTTTCTGATGTTGACTCCAAAACCGCCAGAGCGTGTTGTGGTCGGGCACCTGATTGCCGCATAGCCAGATAAAGCCCAAGTCGTTTCGGCATGCCTCCTCCAACTTACGCGAGCTGCGGATCTTCTTGAAATAGCCGTAGAGCCAGAGTCGCAGAAGCAGGGCCGGGGCGAAGGGTGGACGGCCAGCGGTCCCGAAGTCCCGCACTTCAATGCCGAGATCCATCAAATCGAGGGATTCGACAAAGCAACGAATGAATCGCGCCGGGTGAGTCGGGCCGACCCAGTCCTCGATGCTGGGAGGTAAGATGTGAAGTTGATCGAAATCAGCGTCAATGTGAGTCACACCGAAACCAATACCCACGCTCGCGGCGGCGCCAACGACTTTTTCGAAAAACTCCACGGAGTAGAGCAATCATATTGCACTCGTCCGGCCGTCACACGAAAACCCGGGTTTTGAGACAGCCTCGACCGTCTCGCCCTCCAGGCTGGCCACCACGCGAGCCCCTGCACCGGCGCCGAGGGAACCGGCCATGTCGGCCTTCACGGTGACCTGACCGTCGTTGAGCGATTGGAGGTCGAGATGACGAATGTGCGAGTCTGGCACATCTTCCGTCCAGACGGTTCCCCAGATCCCCGAGACCTGGGTGTACCAAATGCCACGGGGGTTGGGGGGTTGCTTGCCTCTCAACTGAAAGCCGCCCGTGGCATCTTCAACACGCACGTAGAGATGGTTCGGCTGGGACGCTTGGAGGGCATCGCTGATGTCGAAATGAAAGGGTGTGCTGCCACCCGTGTGCTCGCCCACTTCCTGATCGTTGATCCACACTCTGGTGTGATAGTCGCAGGCCTCGAAATGGAGTAGCCGGCGTTTCCCCTTGGCGACCTTGGTAGGAGGAAGTTCGCGATGATACCAGAGCGCCTTGTCCTCATGCAGGAGTCGTTGGACGCCTGAGAGCTTCGATTCCACGGGAAAAAGAACGAGAATCTTGCCGTCCCACCCTTCGGGACGAGAGGCCTCGAGGCTGGTGAACGCGTAGTCCCAGTGACCGTTCAGATTGGACCACTGATCGCGCGCCATCTGGGGCCGGGGATACTCGGTCCAGGCGTTTTCGGCGGTGACTTGAGCACCCCACTCGGTGATGAGCTTGGAGAGAAAAGGGTGTTCGGCCGGTTTGGGCTTGGGCAGCGTGGGGACGGTGGCAGCATCGATGAGATGGACGTCGATCGCTTGACCGCCAGTGGTTTGACGGCAATGAACCGCGAGCAGGTTTTCTCCGGGCTTCAGCGCTTGGAGGGCGGCGTATTCCAAGGGGACAAGGAGATACTCGGTGGTGTAGCCCTCGAAGGAGGCCACGAGCTTGCCATTGATAAAGACCTCGGCGTCTTCGTCGTGGAAAATGTAGAGCGCGGGGTTTTCAGGGATCTCGCCCCATTCGACGGTGCGGCGAATCCAGATCTCGTCGGTGTTCCAGAGAGTGCTGATGCGAGAGCCGGGTGTGGACGGCCTGCCGAAACCACCATGGCCCTCGGCCCAATCGCTGTCATCGAAACCGGGCGCTTGCCAGTTTTTTTCGGGCTGGCGAAATTGATAGCGCCAGGCTGGATCGGAGAATTCCGCTTGGGTCAGCAAGATGGAGGAAAGGAGAAAGGGTGCAATGAGAGCGTGTGGTTTGATCATGGCTGGCTTGAGAGAATGGAGGGATTCAAGATGGGGGAGAAAGGGAGGATCGGAGAGTGCTGGAAGGTGTCAGGAAAGGGGAACGGCCGAAGGAAGCGTCTGCGCTCGCGCGCCATCCACCGCCTTCACTGGCAGCACCTGGCAGGCATTGCCGGTCTCGCGGGCGTAGACCTCCTTGATTCCGGATGTGAAGGACTCGGTCAGGTGTTGAGGAACGAGGTTCAGCGTGCTGCCGCCGAAGCCGGCACCCATCAGGCGAGCGCCAATCGCGCCGAGGCCTGGAGCGGCCTGGGCCAGTACGTCGAGTTCCGGGCAACTGACTTCGAAGTCGTCTCGCAAGGAGGCATGACTGGCCGCCATCAGCAGGCCTGCAAGGGTGACGTCGTCTGCTTCGAGCGCGCCGCGAAAGTCGCGCACCCGCTGGATTTCGGTGATCACGTGTCGGGCGCGGCGGTAGACGCGCTCCTCGAGGCCCTGCCGATGCCTCAGAAGAAGGGGAAGATCGGCGTCGCGCAGCGTTCTGACATCGAGAGCGACGGAAGCGTCTTCGCAGTCTCTTCGGCGTTTGGCGTACTCCGAATCGGCCAAGGCGTGCTTCACTCGGCTGTCCACCACGATCCAAGCGCGCCCCTCTAACATGGGCACTTCCTTCGTTTCCAGGGATCGGCAATCGAGTGCCAGGGCATGGCCCTCTACGCCCTGATTGACGGCGGTCTGATCCATAATGCCGCAGGGAACCCCGGCGTATTGGTGTTCGGCCCACTGACAGAGTCGCGCACGTTTCGACGCCGGAAGCGAGATTCCGGCCATTTGTTCAACGATGAGAGCGGTGGCGCTTTCGAAGGCCGCGCTGCTGCTCAAACCCGCCCCGGCTGGCAGATTGGTTTCAAAAGCGATCTCGATGCCGCCGACCGGGAAGCCTTCCCGTCGGTAGCTCGCCAGGACACCAAAAGCGTAGTTTGCCCAGTGGTCGGCGCCGGTGAGCGGCGCCTCGCGGGATAGGGGAATGACCAGGAGACGGTTGGGCAGGCGGCTCCAGAGGCGGAGTTCGGGAGCGTCGATGGGCGCGGCGGCGGCGGTGACGTGGCGATCGATGGCCGCCGGCAGCACAAGGCCTTCCTGGTAGTCCGCGTGCTCTCCGATCAGATTGATGCGACCCGGCGCCGTGGCCAATTGGTTAGGCTCACGGTGAAAAGTTTCCGCGAAAGCCGTGAGAACCTGAGAGGTAAGGGTCGAAGGACGCAAACTCGAAATGGAGGAGAGTGAAGATCTGAGGACGTGAGTCGAAAGCCGAGAGCCGTCTCCATGGATGCCCGGGATCAGGTGGCCGGACAAGCGGGACGGCTGGAGAAAACGGGCAAGAGTTCGGAGAAATCGGACCGTTGGCCAGGATGGATCGTGGAAAGTCGTGGATTTCTCCGAAATCCAACGCGGAACGAGGACTGACCATGGAATGGTCAGGGACCAGCGATTCCGTAAGATAGGCGGCTGAGGCGGCTCAAGCCCTGTATTTTTGGGTAATTCGGATCGGCAGCGCCCATTTTTGACCCCATGGCAAATTCGCATTCGTTATTTCATCTTTTTTAAGCTTGTTTCTGTAATAGTCTTATATTACAGTGCGCCGAACGAGCCGACCTTCATGCCAAGCAGAAACTCCCTGCCCCCCACCGAACGCCAGATTCGCAGCCGCCTCCGCCAGCTCCTCGACCAGGCCGAAGGCTTCCTTCACGGCTCGCCCATCGAACTCTCTCGTAAATGCGGCAAGCCCACTTGCCGTTGCGCTTCCGACGACTCCTTGCGCCATCGCTCCTTGGCCATCGGTCAGACTCGCAAGGGCAAGACCACCATGCTGCACGTCCCCAGACCGTTGGAAGCTCAGGCGAGACGCTGGATCGATGATTTCCAGAAGGCGAATGCTCTGCTGGAAGCCCTCGACGAGCAGGGGCGCCTCCGACTCGAGGAGGCAAAAACCAAGGCCAGAGCGGCGAGTAGCTCCGCCAAGAAGAAGGGCAAGACCGGTAAGAAATCAGCCGGCAAAGCCAAGTCCGGGCGCAATTCTCCACCAAAAAAGAAGCGACCATTCTCACGCGACTACTAACTTACTCGGACAAGATTTTCAGCCTCCGCCAACAGTGGAGGCTGCGGGTGCGTGACTCTCGTCCCAAACCACAGATTCCCACTCGAGTTTTCCCGGCAGCATTCTTCGCCATGTTCTGCTGCCGGTTACCAAGCTTCAACGAACTCGAGCAACACCGGAACAAGAGCAGCTGGACCCGTTGGCTCGGTAATCACCGTTTGCCCAGCGCCGACGAACTGGCGTATGTCTCCGAGCGCATCGAGCCTGACAGTGTGCGAGGGTGTCTCGGACACATTTACTTCTGCCTCAAACGCAACAAAATCCTTGCCCCACAGCGCGGTTGGATGCTTGCCGGAGAAATGACCGGAAGTTGTGGATGAGGGCGGTCGGAACACCATTCGAAGTTCGATCATGGGTTAGGCAGCGGTTTGCTGCTCGATGCCGTCCACGAAGATGATTCCTTGCACGACTTTGTCAAGTTGACGATATCCGTTCAGTCGACGCCAGCCTTTCTCGGCTTCCAGGCCGAGCTTGTAGACCATTGAAAGGGTTGCTTTCCTCGATCCGCACCCTTTGGTTTGTCGAGTCCGATGGCGGACCGTGGCAAACGTCGACTCAATCGGGTTTGTCGTCCGGATGTGTCTCCAGTACTCGGCTGGAAAGTCGTAGAACGTTAGTAGAGTTTCCTTGTCTTTCTTCAGGCAGGCGCCCGCTTTCGGATACTTGGCTTCGTAGAGCGTGAAGAACTCGTCATAGGCCTCCAAGGCGGCCTTCTTTGTTTCCGCCATGTAGATTTCATGGATGCGTTCCTTGGCAAGGGGCTGCGCTTTCTTCGGCAGCTTGTCGAGGATGTTGGCTGTCTTGTGCACCCAACATCGTTGCTGTTTGCTTGTCGGATATTCCTCTTCCAAGGCGCTCCAGAACCCGAGAGCTCCATCGGCGATACTCAGTTTCGGAGGGATTTTCAATCCTCGTTTCTTGAGGTCTCTGAGCACATTTTTCCAGGACAGTTTGCTCTCTCGTTCTCCATCGCTGATGGTTACCAATTCCTTGGTTCCATCGGGTAAGGAGCCGACGATTACGAGAACACATGGGCGGTCGTCATTGAGCCTGACATGGAAGTAGATCCCGTCGGCCCAGAGATAGACGTATTCCTTGTCGCTGAGGTCACGCTTGCTCCATTGCTCGCGTTCTTTCTCCCATTGCTCTTCCTCGTCGAACGATGTTGGCTGCAGAAAGACCCGATGCGTTCTCACCGAGGATCGGCTCTAAGGCTCGACTCATCTCGGAGGTTGAGATTCCTCGCAGGTAGAGTGCCGGGATGAGGTTGTCCAGTGAAGCGACTCGGCGTAGGTACGGCGGAAGGATGGCGCTGGTGAACCGCTGGCCTGATCGGCGATCATTGATCCTGGGCTGCCGAACAGAAACGTTTCCTATTCCAGTCTGAAGTTGTCGCTGAGGAAGATGGCCGTTGCGAACGACTTGGCGATGACCCTGGTCATCACGCTGATGTTGATGGGCTTGAATGTAGTCGGAGACTTCGTTGTCGATGGCGGCCTGAAGAAGCACTTGGGCTCCTTGTCGCAGGGTGGCCTCAAGGGCGTTCTGGCAGACGGTGCTTGCTCCTTCCTGGCCGAGGATAGATGCGGATTCGGTGGGGTGGTTGGTGGTTTTCATTGGAGTTCAGTTGTTTTGGTAAATGGTTGAACTCTTCATGATGCCCCGACCGCCCTCATCCACAACTTCCGGTCATTTCTCTGCTTGCCGCCGTCGATGGTCACGAAACTCACTGTAGCTACAAACGTTGTTGTCCAAAGTGTCTCCAACGCCGGATCGCCGTCGGAGACGAGGTCAAAACACAGTTCTACCACCGCTTGGTCGCGTTTCAGATTATCTGTGAGGCTTTTCAATTGCTTCTCGACGTGGAAATGCTTGAGCCTGGTGAAGACGGAGATCCTGGAGACGACGAAGTCGCTGCGGCTATACGGCTGATAACTCGCGTCCTTAAGGACCACCCACGCTGCTTTGACGTGCTCACTGCCGATGCGCTCTACCTGCGTCCCTCCGTGATCAATCTTCTTGAAGACCACGGCAAATACCTTGTTGCCGTACTCAAGGATAATCAGCCTGAGCTATTGTCCGAAGCCCGCACGCTCCTGCCCCTTGAGGAGCAAGAGCCAGAATCATTTGAGACTCCGGCTGCACCGGGCAAGCCCGCGCGGCACGTTCATTTACAAGAGGCTGAGGGCTTCTGCACTGAATCCATTCACACTCCTCTTCGCGTTGTTCATTCCCATGAGACTGGCATCCGTCGCGAGCGCGTCGCTGGGGATTGGGTCGAGACTCCCATCGATAGCCACTGGTGGTGGGCGACGACCATGCCCCGCTCAATGGCCGATGCCAAGACCATCTTCCATTTCGGGCACGACCGTTGGAAGGTCGAAAACGAAGGCTTTAACGAACTCTGCTCCCGCTGGCATTCCGGTCATTGCTATCACCATCATCCCAATTCCATTCTCGTTCTGTGGCTGATCATGTTCATGGCCCACGCCGTGTTCCACTGCTTCCACAAGCGCAACTTGAAGCCAGAGATACGCCGTGGACACACGGCCATCTATTTTGCCCGTCAAATCGCCGCCTCCATGCGAGAGGATCGATGGTGGCCGCCACCGGCTCCGGGCTGAGGAACGCCCGCCCCGCGCTCTCGGTAACCTTGGGTTCGCGTCCGCCATCGGAGCGGTCTGGCTTCCTGTTGCCTATTGCCGACAGGGGGATCCATTTCGCGGCTCGAGCCCTCCGAAATTCGCCCGAGAACCGCCACACGAAACTGTTCGCCCTCTTAGCGCCAGCTTCAACACGCTCAACACCCACCAATTCAGGCCATTACGACTCTTTCCGACGCCGTCTTACGGAATCGCTGAGTCGTGAGGCTCCAGGTGGCCACCGAGCCGGGCCATTGCTATCGTGTGGAGCAATCGACGAACCTTGCGGGGAACTGGCTGGTTTCTCCCTGCCGGATCCAGGAGCTTTCCACGGGGCCCGATGGCGTGTTTGTCGGAGATGGGCGCGTGGTGATCTGCGAGGTGCCTTGCAATCCCGATGAAGGCGGAATGTTCTTCCGCGTCATCGGCAGAGTCCCGGCCGCGGGCCGGGAAGGGGCTTGCAATCCCGATGAAGGCGGAATGTTCTTCCGCGTGCATGATCTCACCGTGGACTGAGAGAGAAAAAGCGGACACCAGGCGCGGGCGCTTGGGTGAGCAGTTTGGATTACCCGTGTTCCGTCCGCTTTTGGTTGGTCCTCCGTCGCCGGATTCCGTATCTGGCGGCGGAGGATTTTTATTGAGCGCGGACGAGGCCTCATGCGGACGCCGCTTGAGGCAGTGAGACGGCTGCCTCAAGGTCGGCCTGCAGACCGGCGAGCGTTTCCGGATCGGATACCTGCTCACCTTGCGTGTTTCTGACAAAGATGCTGTCGATGGCCGCTCCCTTTTCGGTCATGATCCGGGAGTGGGTGATCTCCAGTCCGTGGCGCCCGATGGCCATGAAGCAGTCGTAGAGAAGCCCCAGCCGGTCGAGCGCCTGGATCTCTATGACGCTGGCTTCCGCCGTGATCTCGTTGTTGATGAACACCCTTTGAGGAAAGAATGGCGCCGCTTGCAGGTCGATCGGATTCTGGCGCCGGGCCTTGGCGATGAGATCGTCGAAATTCGTTTGGTTCTTGCGAAAGGCCTCCTGCAAGAGCTCCTTCACGCGCTTCCTCACCGTGGTGTTGGTGACGGCTTCGAGATTGAGCGTGCACACGCGAAAGATGTCCAAGACGATCCCATCGGCACGGCAGAAAAAATCGGCGCTGAGGATGTTCAGTTCGTTGGCCGAGAGCACGCCGGCGATAATGGCTAACAGCAAGGGGCGGTCGTGAGAACAGACCACGAACTGACTGTAATTGGCCTCGGGATGGTCGATCCATCGGAACACCGGGGAATCCGGTTTGGTGGCGGGATCCTTGCGGTCGACCTCCTCGAATTGCCGGATCAGGCGGATGTCGCGGCAGACACTCTCGGCGGTCCGAAAGAGAAAGTAGCGATCCGGCATGCCGGTGAAATGCCGCTCGATGTCCTCGGCGTAGTCTGGCCCCATTTTCTTTTCGGCATGCTGACGATGGTCTTGGGGCGAGAACTCCCGCGTGCCGTGGTCGTCCCAGTGGTTTAGGGTGGCATGGTAGAGTTGCTTCATCAGCATCTCCTTCCAATCCGTCCATCCCTCTTCGTTGGTTCCCTTCGAATCGGCGTAGGTGAAAAGCAGCAGCAGATCGAGGTGCCGCTTGTCGCTCATTTTCGTGGCAAACTCCGCCACCGTGTCGAGGTCATCGATCGGCATGGTGGTGGCCGTCTTCCAGAAGGTCAAATGATGGTCGACCAGGAAAAGCATCATGTCCCTCCTGGGTCCCTTGATCTGCAGGCGGCGGCAAACCTTGAGGGCCATGACGGTGCTGGCGTCACTGTGATGGCGCACATTCTCGGCGCGCCCGGTGTCGTGGAGGAGAAAGGCCAGGTAGAGGACGGCGGGATCCTCGACGCGGCGAAAGAGATCACGATAGAAAGCCAGTTTGGGATCTTGCGTGTCGGCGAGTTCGTCGAGTTTGCGAATGCAGAGCAGGGTGTGGTGGTCGGCGGTGTAGCGATGAAAAAACTCGTGCTGTACTAGGCAGTCGAGCGCGCCGAACTCCGGAAGGTAACGGCCGAGAATCTCCACGCGATGCATGTCTTTGAGTACGCGAGCCACATTGCCGCGACGCGAGAGGATGGCCTCGAAAATGACCCGGACCTTCTTGTTGTAGCGAAATTCGCGGCTGCACAGGTGATAGTTGGCTTTGATCAGCTCCATCATCTGTGGGCTCAAGTGCAGGTGCCGCTGTTGCATGTGCTGGAACACTCGCATCAGCCTGTGCGGGGCCTCGGTGAAAATGTTCTCGTGCTGGGGATAAATCCGCTGGTTCCAGCTGTGGAAGCTTCCAAATTTCTCGCGTTTCTTGCGCCGCCGAGCCAGCAGACTGATGACCCCGCTCTCGCCTTCCTCCTCATGGGCGAGATGGAGTCGCTCGAGCACCTTCCAGGCGCAGCGGTAGAGGCTGCGGGTGGCGTGATAGTAGTCACGCATGAACGCCTCGATCCGCCTGAGGATGTTCTTGCTGGGGTAGTGGAAGCTGGTGGCCACCACGCCCTGCAGATGGAGGGTGAGAATGTCGTTGTCGCGGCCGGCTTGGTAGTGAAGCTCGTTTCTCACGCGATGGAGAAAGGCATAGGTTTTCTCGATTTCGTTGAACTCGCCTTTGGTCAAAATGCGCTTCTTCACCAAGGTGCGCAGGTCCGTCGAGCCGTAATGCACATAACTGATCCAAATCAGGTTGTGATAGTCTCTGAGGCCACCGCAGCCATTCTTGACGTTGGGTTCTTGGACGAAGACGGTGTGGTATTGATTCCGTCGCTTCCGCATGTCGCCGCGCCGAGCCGTCAGGTAGGCCCTTTCCTGACCTTCGATGCATTGCCTGTGGAATTCCGTGCGCAAGCGATCGAAGAGTGCGGGATCACCCGAGACCAATCGCGCCTCGATGAGGGAGGACTTGGTTTTGATGTCCTGGTTAGCCTGCGCGATCGTCTCGCGAACGGAGCGAACGGCGTGCCCCACCTTGAACCCGACGTCCCAGAGCATGTAGAGGATCTGCTCGATGATCTCGTTGGCCTCGGGACTGGGGCGGTGGCGGGAGGTGTGCAAGAAATGCACATCGATGTCCGAGGAAGGATTGAGGAGCTGGCGTCCGTAGCCGCCGGTGGCGACGATGGTGACCGGCAGGCCCTCCGAGGCGGCTCCCTGGCTTGGCGCATCGCTCTTTTCGTTCGCGCTCTGGCTGATTGCCAGCGCCTGGTGGAAGAGATTCTCCAGGACGACGTCGAGGAGGTCCGAGCGTTGCCTGGCGATGGTCAGGCCATCCTCGCCCGCCCGGTGCTGAAGCCGAATGCGGTGTTTTTCGACGTTGAGAAACTGTTTGTAGAGGGTGAGCAACTCGTCGCGGCTCTTGGGCTCTTCGCCGCTGGGGTTCGGCAATCGGCGCAGGGCGTGTTCCTTAACCTTGACGAGGTGTTTGGGCATGGGCAATCCGGTTAGATCCGTTTGGCGGAGAAGGTGTCTTCCGCCGGCGTGGCGCCTGGGTGCAGAGACACTCCCGGGTCATTGTTCGCCATATGCGTCAGCGCATGGTAGACATCCTGCGGCGTGGGAGTCTGGCGAAGGCCTTTCGGCGAAACGTAGGCCTCGATCTTCAGGAAGACCGCTTCCGCCGAAAGGGCGTCTCCCCCTGCGGCTTGCAATTGAGAACGGCATTGATCGAGAAAGCAGATGAAGGCTTCGGCGGCGAGCTTGCCGGCTTCCACGCCCGGCTGATGGTAGGCGTTGACGTTCACGAGAATGGCGTAGAACCCGACCGCGCGCTCGTAGAGAGCGATCAGAGCGCCAAGCGTTTTGGCGTCGAGTCGCGGCAGGCTGATGGTCATGGACGGGCGGCCCTTATCCGCCAGAGCCCGCCGGGTGCCACGGAGGAAGCCCTGGAGGTAATCTCCCGCGACACTGTTTTCCCGTCTTCCGTCCGTGAAGTTTTCCCTCACCTCGATGAAGGTGGCGAAGAAGTTGTTCACGCCGTCGCGGAGTTGCTGGATGTAAGCGTGTTGATCGGTGGAACCCTTGTTTCCATACACGGCGATTCCTTGTTCGACGACGCTTCCGTCAAGGTTGTGTTCCTTGCCGAGCGATTCCATGATCAGTTGCTGAAGGTATTTTGCCATCAGAGCGAGCCGGTCTTTGTAGGGCAAAATGACCATGTCCTTCTTCCCCTGGCCGTCTCCCGCGTGGAACCACATGAGGGCCATGAGCATGGCCATGTTCCGGCTGATGTCGGGTTCGCGGGTGATCGCATCCATCTCGCGAGCACCCTTAAGAAAGGAGTCGATGTCCAGACCCTGCAGGGCCATCGGAAGCAGGCCCACGACGCTGGTGACGGAGGTTCGGCCACCCACCCAATCCGTCATGGCGAAACGCGCTCGCCAGGGGCGAGTCGCACCCGGAGCCACCCCTTGGGCGATCTTGTCCAGGTTGCTGGCAGGACCGGTGACGGCCACGGCGTGTTCCTCAAAAGCGAGGCCCGCCTGTTCATAAGCGGCTTTGGCCGCCGCCATGCCGTTGGCCGTCTCCTTGGTTCCTCCCGATTTTGAAATCACGACGGCGAGAGTCGCGGAGAGGGGAAGTCCGCCCAGCACGCGTTCGAAGCCATCGGGATCGGTGTTGTCGAGAAAGGCGGGCTGGAGGCGATCGCCGGGAGAGCCCAGGGCGTCGGCCACCAATTGCGGTCCCAGAGCGGATCCGCCGATTCCGATCACCAGAAAATGACTGAATCGCCCTTCCTTGTGGATGCCGCGGGCGAAGGCGGCGATCGCCTCCGTGGTCTCCTCGATGTAGGCCTTGAGGGTCTTTCCGTTCTCCTCCATCTCCGGGGCAAGATCGGGATCTCGGAGCCAATAGTGGCCGACCATCCGGCCCTCGTCGGCGTTCTTGATGGTGCCCGCTTCGAGTTCCTTCATCGACTGGAAGGCTCGTTGGCAGGCCGCTTCCTGAGTGTCCAAGAATTCTTCGTCAAAGCCCATCTCGCTGAGGTCGAGGGAGATTTTGAGACCGGGGTGGCGGATGAGAAATCGTTGATAGCGCTGCCAGGAATCCATGCGGGAGTCCCTTAGCAGAGCCTTCGAGGAAGGGCAATGAGCGTTCGCTCAATCCACGCCGGGGGACGATGGAATCTCGCGTATCCACTCGCCGTCGGCGCTCATGACATGGCGGACGAGATCGACGCCGGTGGACTGGATCTCCAGTTCGGCAAAACCCTGGCCCATGGGGTAGTGGGGACCGGTCAGCAACGGGGCTCCCGCGTTGACCGCCAGCACCCGGGGAGCCTCGGGTGGTTTCCACGCCCAGGGTTGATGGATGTGACCGTGAAGATAATGGATCTCCCGCTCGCTCTTGGCAAGCAGCTCGACCAGCTCTGCGCGGTCCACGAGACCGTGACCGGACGCCTCCCTGGGGAATCCCGGGGGAGTGCCAATCGGATAGTGACAGAGAATGATGAGACGGCGATCGGGCGGAATCTCGTTCATGAGCGAAACGAGCTGGGCGCGTTGGAGGACGCCCAGGCAACCGCTCGCGTTGAAACGGTTAGGCCGGGTGGCGTCGAGGCCAATGAGATCCACTTCGGGGCTCAGGTGCCAGAGCGCGGGCCAGCGATCGCGTGTCCAGGGAGCGAACGCACGCTCGAAGAGCTGCCGTCGTTTGGAACTGTAGGAGTAGCGGTCGTGATTGCCGGGGACCACATGCGCCCCGGCGGGTAGGGAGAGGTCCTCGATCAGTTCTCTCCAGTGGGCCGCGGCCTGGCGGAATTCGCCGGGAAGCGCAGTGGTGGTGAAATCACCGGAACACAAGAGACCATCCGGAGCGAGCGCGCGAACCCGATCGCGGATGGCTGGCCAGAGAGAGAGACGGAAATGCCGTCGCCGGTTAAACCAGAGATTGGTCTGGCCCAGCAATCGCTTGCTGAGCAACTGGTAAGGCCAGACGCCTAACTGAAAAAAGTGCAGATCGCCCAGTAATAGCAGACGCATGGCCGTCCTCTCCTCTCCTTCCGTGCCGGAGGTGGCCCTGGCGTCGTTGCGCTAGGATTGGGTGGAAAACCGATAGACGGTGGTTTTCGAGTAGGTTTCGCCGGGCTTGAGAACCGCCGAAGGGAAGCTCGGCTGATTGGGCGTATCCGGATGGCGCTGGCATTCCAGGCAGAATCCCGTGCGCATTTGATAGATCTGGCCGTCTTTTCCTTCAAAACTGCCGTCGAGGAAGTTGCCGGTGTAGAATTGCACGCCGTGGTCATCGGAGAGCATTTCCATGACTCGCCCGCTGCCGGGCTCCTCCACCGTGGCCACCGGGCGCAGCGTGCCTGCCTTGCCTATGATCACGAAATTGTGATCATAACCCTTGCCAAACTCAATCTGCTGATTCTCCGCGTTGATCCGCTCGCCGATCTTGTGTGGCTCACGAAAATCGAACGGCGTTCCTTCCATCTTGCGGATCTCACCGGTCGGGATGGCGGTGGCGTCCGTGGGAGTGAAGGCGTCGCAGTGCAGCTGTAATTCGTGGTCGAGAATCGTCTTCCCACTGTCGTGACCCGCCAGATTCCAGTAGCCGTGATGCGTCAGATTGAGAACAGTGGGTTTGTTGGTGGTCGCCGTGTAAGAGATCTTCAATCCGTTGTGCGGTGTAAGGCTGTAGATCACCGTCGAAGTGAGCGTGCCAGGATAGCCTTCCTCGCCGTCGGGCGAGACGTAGCGCAGCGTCAGTGTCGGTTCCTCGCCCTCGACAGCTGCCTCGGTGTTCCACAGTTTCTTGTTGAAGCCCACTTCCCCGCCGTGGAGGTGATTGGGGTCGTTGTTAGTGGACAGCGAGTAGGTTTCCCCGTCGAGGGTGAACTTGCCCTTGGCGATCCGGTTGGCGTAGCGGCCGGTGATACACCCGAAGTAGGGGCTGTCGGCGAGATAGGAATCCACGTCCTTGCACCCGAGTACGACGTCGGCCATTTTGCCCTCACGATCTGGAACCCAGAGCCGGTAGACGATCCCGCCAAGGTCGAGGATTTCCGCTTTCAAGCCCGCCCCGTTCTCAAGGGTGTAGACAGTGACGGTTTTGCCCTCGTGTTCTCCGAAGGGCTCCTGTGAGATGGACGGCGTGGCGCCGCTGGTAGTGGAGTGTCCGGCCATGGCGAGTAGGAGGGCAAGGGTAAGCGTGAAAACTGTCGGAGACGGGGTGCGATTCATTCTCGACTGCCATAGAGGATCCCAGGGGGGGCGTCAAGGACGCGGCGTCCCACCTTCCCCCTCCTTGAGTTCGGTCATCAAGGCTTTGCCATCGATTCGTCCAGAGACGGTTTCCGGCACGGGATTGACGGTCACCTTTCCGGTATCCGTCCATTTGAGCAGTTCCACGACGCGCGGCAGAAGCTTTTTCGCTTTGGGTACCTGGTAGGTGACGTTGCGATAGGCGCCGGAACCCTGGACGCCTTCGGCCAGTGTTTTCACAATGGATTCGACGTCGCTGAGCCCCTCCAATGCCTTCGCCCCGGCTTCCAGACCCCGCTCGTACTTGTAGACGATCTGATGGGCCGCCTCGCGAGCCGCGTGTTCCTCAAGGGAGATGAGCGGAGGGGAGGGCCTCGGCTCGGTCAGGAATACGCCCGCCAGGTCGAGGAAAGTGCCTTTCACAGAGATGGGGCTCAGCGTCGCCCAGCGATTGGCTACCGAAAGCGAGAGGGTGGCCTGCTCTTGCTGCGCTTGTACTTGGCATCGCGCGAGGTCCGTTTGAGCGCCGATCAAGGCTCGGCCAGCAGTCGGTCCCATCAGGTGCATCAGATTTTCCAAACGTTGCTCGGCCATCGTGCTCCATTCATGGGCGAACTGCGAGGCGGTTCGAGCGGTGTCGAATTCAAAGCTCCCGTGGATCCGTATGTCCACGCCGATGCGGGCCAGCAAGCGCCTCGTGTGGGCGCGCTCGCTCTGAAGATATGCCAGGGCGCGGTCGGCGGTAGGGTAGAGCCTTTTCGGGAAGGAGCGACCGGAGTGGATTCCAGGCGTTCTGTGAGACGTAAAGGCCTAACCAATCCCGGTGAGTTCTGGCAAGCGCCTACGTCGGGCGGTCGATCAAATTGTCGGAGGGCGGCGGCTCCGGAGCGCTGAGGAATTGCATCGCCAAGGCCGGGTCGCCAATGACGATGGTTTTGGGATTGAGCATGGCGAACTTGATTTCGGTGCGGCGACCGACGAAGCCCTCGTGCACGGGCGTTTTTCCAACTTTCTTCAACGAGAGGAGACCGCGCCCTAGATCTTGCACCAAATCTCGCCTTTCCCATTCCCGTTTGGTGGAAATGAGAGCGAGAGTGTGCCCCTCGGCGTCCATCGCCAGAGTGCAGCGATCGATGTCCATGAGGTCGAAGCTCTCCGCGAATTGTGTGAGAGCTTCGTCGAGGTCTCCGACGGTTGGCCAGGCTTCACCCTTGCTCCATCGCTTGTAGAGTTGCACTGCCCGGTGAACGTCTAGCGTGACGATGGCTTCCGGTTCCATGAAGGAGAGCCGGCTGATGTAGAAGGAGTGTTCCGAGTCGGTGGCCAAACCCAAGAGCCTGAGAAGTTTCTCGACATGATGTTGGCCGGAGCTTGCCAAATAGGCGCCGGCACCTCCGAAGAGCAGGCAGACAAACAGCGCGACCTGATGCCAGGGAATGGGGAGACAGACTCGGAGTTCCTTTGGGGGCTTGGCGAGACGATCCAGGGTCCGTTGGGTCTTGGGCTCGGCTGTGGGGCTTGGTTTGAAACAAATTGCCTTGGGTAGCCAGCGAGCCCAACCGGCCGGTTTTTTGAGTGAGTGGCCGTAGTGGTGGCCGGGATCTCGAGTGGTCGCCGGGAGCTCGGTCGTCTCGCCTTTCGGGGAGAGTTCCTCCGGGGGCATCTCGCTTCGGATAGGCGGAGTCGGCATTTTCCGGCTTCTGTCGAAGAGACCGCCTGGTTTGATGGTGCTTTCGCGGAGAGTGGTCGCAGGAGCGGCGGCGACGGAAGCGTCCGCTTCTTCCTCTTCAATGACGGGTCGTTCTGGGATCTCGATTTCGACGGCCTCGATCGGGCCGACGCCCTGTGGATTCCAGCACCGCTTGCCCCCCCTCCTCGGCGATGCTGAAGTGGTGCGGGGCCACGCCGAGCCCTTCGTGAACGACGATCTCGTTCTTCGGAGGCGTGCCAAAACGGCTTGGAAGTCGATCAAACTCAAGCGTATGGTCAGCATTGGAGATCAAACAGGGCATTGATTTTAATTACATTATTTATGGATAACATATAAATTCAAGTCGTTTGTGCGCCGAACATCCCGGCGGCCGCCCCTTTCCGCAGCTCTTAGTAGGCTGGTGAGGTCGGGCGGCCTTGCCCGCAAGAAAGCCCTTGAAAACCCCGTCGGGCTGGGCAATCTACGCCGTCCACGGGCCCGGGGAAGATAGCCAGTCTGATTTGCCGCGGCCAGGGGCCATTAGCCAGAATAGCTCAGTTGGTAGAGCAACTGATTTGTAATCAGTCGGTCGTCGGTTCGAGTCCGACTTCTGGCTCCATTTGTAGTCAGGGGGTTACAGCGATTGAGCCGACTATTTTGAATGGCAATACTGCTAGTCGCTGCCAGATAGCTGCCACGAACGGCGACCACCAGCCAAGAATCGCCCAGCCATCGGTCCACCCCAAGAACGCCATCACCCCGCCTTTGCCCGCAGTTCCTCCCAGAGTCGCCCGTAATCAAGGAGTAGCCGCAGCATCCCGTTCTTCACGTCCTCGGAGTTCACCGCCCGGGTGCTCATGGACTTGTGCGCATCGAGCGCCTCCATGATCGCGTTGTCGAGTTCTGTGTTAAGGTCCGGCGAATTGCCAAATTGCTTTTTGGTATTGTTGGCCGCCTGTTGCTGGAGCGTCTCGGACTCCAACATCTTGCCCTTGATCACCCCGTTCACGTAGAGCAACTGATCTTGATCCGTGGTGTCCTTGCCGAAGAGGTCGATGAGTTCGCCCATGTCGGCACGCGGCTTCTCCTGCACGGAGCCCGTGCCTGCCTCGCTTAGGAACTGCGCAAAAATAAAGTGAACATTTACTTCGAAGGTTTGATTGTGTAATTCCATGAACCGTGTGTTTCGTGCCTTTCCAGTTTTACGGCGGCCAGTTCCTCGTCCGTCACTTTGATCCCCGTCTCGTAGCTTTTGGTATCGAGCCTGGCCCTGACCTTCAGGCCTCCCTTCGTCGTTGTGCTTCCAATCAACTCGACGATCGTCTGCAGGGTTGCCAGTGGCTCGCCTTGCCAGTTCTGGGTGATGTAGCTGAAGAGACGGTGCTCGATCTTGTTCCACTTGCTTGTCCCCGGCGGGAAGTGGCAGACGACCAACTTCAGCCCGGTCTCGTTCGCCAACTCCTGGAGCGAAAGCTTCCAAAGCCGCGAGCGGTGGCTGTTGCTCCCACCGCCATCGGCGGTGATTAGCAGCCGACGGGCGTGGGGGAACCGCGCAGAGCCCATTTCCGTCCACCACAACAGGATGCTGCGGGTCGCGAATTGGGCCGTATCATGGTCGATTCCGACGCTAACCCAGCCCTGGTTGTTGAGCATATCGTAAACGCCGTAGGGGATTGCCTTGCCCAGGTCCTTGTCCTTGAAGTCATGCACGCGGACTTGCTCAGGGTTGTCTTTCGGCCTCCACTGCCTCCCGGCGTTCTTGAAATCGCCCACCAACTCCTTCTTCTTGGTGTCCACTGAGATTGCTGGCTGGCCGCAATGTTGGAAGCGACGCACCTGATCGTTGATGTATTCGAACTGCCTGTTGCGGTCCGGGTGCTGTGCCCCTTCGCAGGTCTTGCGATTTGCCAGCAGACTATAGCCGGCCTTGCGCAGCAACGCGGCAACAGTACGCGCACCAACCGGGGAGAAATGACCGGAAGTTGTGGATGAGGGCGGTCGGAACACCATTCGAAGTTCGATCATGGGTTAGGCAGCGGTTTGCTGCTCGATGCCGTCCACGAAGATGATTCCTTGCACGACTTTGTCAAGTTGACGATATCCGTTCAGTCGACGCCAGCCTTTCTCGGCTTCCAGGCCGAGCTTGTAGACCATTGAAAGGGTTGCTTTCCTCGATCCGCACCCTTTGGTTTGTCGAGTCCGATGGCGGACCGTGGCAAACGTCGACTCAATCGGGTTTGTCGTCCGGATGTGTCTCCAGTGCTCGGCTGGAAAGTCGTAGAACGTTAGTAGAGTTTCCTTGTCTTTCTTCAGGCAGGCGCACGCTTTCGGATACTTGGCTTCGTAGAGCGTGAAGAACTCGTCATAGGCATCCAAGGCGGCCTTCTTTGTTTCCGCCATGTAGATTTCATGGATGCGTTCCTTGGCAAGGGGCTGCGCTTTCTTCGGCAGCTTGTCGAGGATGTTGGCTGTCTTGTGCACCCAACATCGTTGCTGTTTGCTTGTCGGATATTCCTCTTCCAAGGCGCTCCAGAACCCGAGAGCTCCATCGGCGATACTCAGTTTCGGAGGGATCTTCAATCCTCGTTTCTTGAGGTCTCTGAGCACATTTTTCCAGGACAGTTTGCTCTCTCGTTCTCCATCGCTGATGGTTACCAATTCCTTGGTTCCATCGGGTGAGGAGCCGACGATTACGAGAACACATGGGCGGTCGTCATTGAGCCTGACATTGAAGTAGATCCCGTCGGCCCAGAGATAGACGTATTCCTTGTCGCTGAGGTCACGCTTGCTCCATTGCTCGCGTTCTTTCTCCCATTGCTCTTCCTCGTCGAACGATGTTGGCTGCAGAAAGACCCGATGCGTTCTCACCGAGGATCGGCTCTAAGGCCCGACTCATCTCGGAGGTTGAGATTCCTCGCAGGTAGAGTGCTGGGATGAGGTTGTCCAGTGAAGCGACTCGGCGTAGGTACGGCGGAAGGATGGCGCTGGTGAACCGCTGGCCTGATCGGCGATCATTGATCCTGGGCTGCCGAACAGGAACGTTCCCTATTCCAGTCTGAAGTTGCCGCTTCAGGAAGATGGCCGTTGCGGACGACTTGGCGATGACCCTGGTCATCACGCTGATGTTGATGGGCTTGAATGTAGTCGGAGACTTCGTTGTCGATGGCGGCCTGAAGAAGCACTTGGGCTCCTTGTCGCAGGGTGGCCTCAAGGGCGTTCTGGCAGACGGTGCTTGCTCCTTCCTGGCGAAGGATAGATGCGGATTCGGTGGGGTGGTTGGTGGTTTTCATTGGAGTTCAGTTGTTTTGGTAAATGGTTGAACTCTTCATGATGCCCCGACCGCCCTCATCCACAACTTCCGGTCATTTCTCAAGATGCACGCATATCATGTGTTTGTGCAGACCGGCATGATCGCTCAGGGCATGTTACAGTACCTTGCCATGACATGTGACGGTCTGGTCTGGAAACACTTTGGAACCTGGATCCGAACCATCCGCCCAGACGTGCTGCCTTCGGAAATGATTGTCTCAGCCGCCTTGAAAAACACGCTGCCTGGATTTTTGCACCACGGCGGAAAAGGTTCAGCGTTCCGAAAATTCATCCTTGATAAAATAGACTTCACTCGCTCCGAAGGTTCACGCTTCGCCGCATGATGATCTAGTTACAGAACTTCTCACTCACGAGCTCTTCATATATGACAAGAATAATAATTATTAATAATGCAAGGGCTTCCATATTTAAACAAGGTTGAAATTTAAACAAGCATTAAATCTTGAATAGAGCTTCCTTTTTCAATTAAATTTTTCCTTTCCTTTTCATCTGCCAAGATAGAAGCGAATCGAGCCTTTTTAGCGGGAGCCCCTGTTTCTCTCAAATCATAATCTTTGGCAATTACTTTATTAATTTTAACTGGATCTTTATCTTGAGTTCGAGAATTTATTTGAGTATAAGCACTCACAACATCCAACATCGTTTACTGCTAGGAAATTGCTTTTCGTTCGTGGTATCAGAGGCGTCGAAGTGATCGGGATTGGAGGGGGTTCAGACGGATTTGATTGGATCGAGTGCCATGTTGGTAAAAAGTTAGACTGGAATTAAACGGCAGCGGCTTCGCCTACTTCGAATACTTCACGAGCATCACTGCCGCAACCGCGAACGGCGGCTGCGGCGACCATGAGGGGGCTCATGAGAACGGTCCGGCCGATAGGACTTCCTTGGCGACCCTTAAAGTTGCGATTGCTGGAACTCGCACAGATTTGATCGCCGATGAGTTTGTCAGGATTCATGGCCAGGCACATGGAGCAACCTGCACCGCGCCATTCGAAACCTGCTTCGGTGAAGATCTCATTGATGCCTTCCTTGCGACAAAGCGCATCGACAATCTGTGATCCCGGAACGGCGATGGCCTTGACGTTATCGGCGACGCGATGCCCTTTCAGATACTGGGCCACTTCTCGGAAATCGGAGAGACGGCCGTTTGTGCACGAGCCAACGAAGGCCACATCGATTGAGGTGCCTTTGATAGGCGAGCTAGGCTCCAGCTGCATGTAATCGAGAGCTTCTTCGATGCTCGCTTTTTCAGCAGGCGTATCGGCGTCTTCCACGCGTGGCACGGTTCCTGTGATGGGGAGACCTTGGTCTGGGCTGATGCCCCACGTGACGCTTGGCGCGACGTCTTCCGCACGGATTTCGATGAGATCATCGTACGTGCAATCGGCATCCGAAGCGACGGCGCTCCAGCGCTCAACGGCTGCGTCCCATTCGGCACCCGTCGGGCTGTAGTTGCGGCCTTTAAGATATTCAAAGGTGGTTGCGTCAGGATTGACATAACCACAACGGGCGCCGCCTTCGATCGTCATGTTGCAGACGGTCATGCGCTCTTCCATCGTGAAATTGTCAAAGACGCTGCCGCCGAATTCGTAGGCATAGCCAATGCCTCCTTTCGCACCGAGCTGTGCGATGATGTGGAGGCTGACGTCTTTCGCATACACGCCAGGGCGAAGCTTGCCGTCCACGTTGATCCGGCGGACCTGCAGCTTGCTCATGGCAATAGACTGGGAGGCCAGCACATCGCGTACCTGCGTGGTGCCGATACCGAAAGCGATCGCGCCAAACGCGCCGTGCGTTGCCGTGTGAGAATCGCCGCAAGCGATGGTCGTACCCGGCTGAGTGATCCC
This sequence comes from Verrucomicrobiales bacterium, assembly GCA_965204485.1. Lineage (GTDB taxonomy): Bacteria > Verrucomicrobiota > Verrucomicrobiia > Verrucomicrobiales > DEV007 > JAACDM01. The sequence continues at coordinate 51,607 of CBDBEZ010000137.1, read as the reverse complement.
TTGCTCAGGACCCACCACATGGACGATGCCTTGCTTGCCACTCTTGAGATCGAAATAGGTGACGCCGAACTCCTTCGCATTGCGATCGAGCTCTTTGATCATGGCATCCGCCAGAGGATCAGCGAATGGCTGTTCAAACTGATCGGTCGGGACGATGTGATCCACCGTCGCGAAGGTGCGCTCAGGGTGCCGGACGGGAAGTCCGAGGTCACGGAGCATGCCGAAAGCCTGGGGGCTGGTCACCTCGTGGATGAGGTGCGTGTCGATGAGCAGTTGCGTTTGTCCGTTGGACAATTCCGCCGCGGCGTGCGACTCCCAGACCTTCTCGTATAGACTTTTACCCATGATAGCGTGACTCAGATTGTGATGCGTTTCCGTGGTGGAAACGCATCTTCAAGCACGCCGGGGAAATTTCCAACAAATTCGCCCTACTTCACCAACCGGAGGGTGAGCGGATAGCGATAGAGAACACCTCCACTAGCCTTGATCGCGGCGATGATGGTGAAGACTAGATGGAAGATGACCAGGGCGACCAGTCCAGGAATGCCAATGATGACGCCTATACCGAGCGTGACAACCATGAGGATCACCAGGCCGATGACGTAGAGGGTGACCGAGATATTGAAATTCAGCGCTTCTTTGGCGTGCGATGCGATGACTGGAGAGGTGTCCTTCTTGACCAAGTAAATGATCAGCGGAGCAATGAGGCCTCCGATGCCATTGCCAAGGTATCCGAGCAGTCCACTGAGATGGGACAGAAGGCACCAGGTGTTGTCACTCATGCCTCCGCCTGAAGCTGGAGTGGCCGGGGGAGTCGCTTGCGGTTGTTGAGATTGCGTTGGCTCGTCGATTGGTGGTGGATTGTCATCGCCCATGCGGGAAATATCATCAATTTGGGTGGCGGCGTCGATTCCAAATCACTCAGATTCTTGTAACGCGACGGCACTGTGCTTCGTTGCCCCCAGCATGAACACACTCATCACGGGGGCCAATGGCGGTCTCGGAATCGCTCTCGCAGAACGCTTTCTTGCGAATGCTGATCATCGCGTGTGGCTTGGTGTTCGTGCGAATCGGGATCGAGGCGAAGCTCTGGCGCAGGCTCATGGTGATCGAGTGCGCTTGGTGGACTTGGATGTGACACGTGAGGACGACTGGACGCGGGCTGTGGACTCGATGATCGAGGCTGAACAGAGTCCCGATATTCTGATCAACAACGCCGGTTTTCACAAAGACGGTCTGCTGGCGATGATGCCAGCAGAAGACTGGCACGCCGTCATTCAGGCGAATCTGGATGCCGTCTACTTAGGCTGCCGCGCCGTACTGAAGCCGATGATGGGAAATCGCTTTGGCCGGATCATCAATATCGCTTCATTGAGTGCTCTGCTAGCTCCCAGGGGGCAAACCAACTACGCCGCTGCTAAAGCGGGTGTGGTAGCTCTCACACAAAGCTTATCCAAAGAGATGGCCCGCGCGGGGATTACCGTCAACGCGCTCTGTCCAGGATACATCGACACCGAAGCCCTAGCGGGCATGCCAGAGGCCGAGCGGAAAGGCATCCTCTCGACGATTCCCATGAGGAGGCTGGGCAAGCCTGAAGAAGTCGCGGCGGCAGCAGCGTTTCTCGCGAGTCGGGAGGCCAGTTACATTACTGGAGCGGCCTTGAAGATTGATGACTGCTAGGAAATTGCTTTTCGTTCGTGGTATCAGAGGCGTCGAAGTGATCGGGATTGGAGGGGGTTCAGGGGGAGGAAAGGGGAAAAGCGCCGCCATGTTCGGTGAAATTGCATGAAATCTTGGCCTCGGCCAAGATGGTCAGGGGCTGAAGGGTGGTGGATGAGTGCCTGCAAGGACCGATTTGGCCGTCTCCGGGCACGACTGATCCATCCCGCTTGAAGGATCCGCGAAAGATCCATCCGCAGGTTCGCGGGGAGGGTGCGCTTTTTTTCAGTCCGCCGCGAAGAGAGGCAACTCATCGGCCGGAACCAGGTGGCCGTCGAGGACGAGCAGCCGCTCTTCATCGAGGCGGCGCTCCGGCGTTTCCCAGCCCGGTTCGACACCCGGCCAGGAATCCGGTGGGTACGTTTTCCTTGTCGCCGTTCCCGCATGACATGACCCACTCTCCAGTGGCTCCATCGTATCGATGTCGAACGGCGGACGCGGCGGCGGGGGAGAGCGATGACGCCCTCCCAGAGACCGAGCAAGCGGAGGAAAAACTCGATTTCCTCCGGGCGGACCTTTTTGTCGACCACCTTCATCGTCCCCTTCTTGCAGTGCGGGCAAAGGAGCGGGTCGACGCCCCACACCCGGAAGAGGAGATCCCGCCAGCGAGGTCGTAGGGCACACGGGCGCTGCGGGCGGAGGGCGGTGGGAGGATCATGAGCGGCGGCCGAGTGGACGGCGGCCCCTCATGAAGCCTGGCGCAAGAGGTCAGGCAGATTCGGGGGCGCGGTTTTCTCGTTTTGGTGTCCAGGCCCCGTCGCTTGTTTGAATAGAGGCCGTAGTAGCGCACGGTCTGCTGATTCTTGGGCAGGATATGACTGACGGCGGCGGCGAGGAAGTCGGCGGCGGCGAAGACTTCGAAGTTGCGCTTGGTGCGCCAACTTCGTCTGGATCGGTAGACGACGCTGCCGGTGTCTTCGATCCAGGTGATCTTTTCGAGAGAGAACGGTGCGCGGAGCAGATACTCGGCCAGTCGCCGACGTCCCTCGACGCCCCTCGACGCCCCTCGACGCCCCTCGACGTCCCTCGACGTCGCGGGAGGCGACGGGGCTCTCGCCGGCATCGACGCTGAACCCGCTGTGTTTCCATCCGAGAAGTTGGCGGGCCTTCTTTTCGCTGATGAGTTTCTCCTGAAGCAAAGTCGCCAGGAAGCGGTGACGAAAGAGTTCCGCCAGCGGTTCGACGCTCTCAACGGGCAGGAGGTGAAAGCGGTTCTCGGAGTCGACCAGACCGGTGGCGGCGAAGACGTGGAGGTGAGGGTGAAAAACGAGGTAGTCGCCGAAGGTTTGCGCGGCAGCGATGGCGGCGAGCTGGCCGTTGGGCAGGTCGAGGCGAGCGCGCATCCAGTCGCGCAGGGAGCCGATGGCGACGTGGAAGAGGTGGAAGAGGTGGAAGAGAAGCTTGCGGCGCTTGTGGAAGATGCCGCGCAGGGGTCGTGGCATGGTGAACACGAACTGGCGGTGGGGGACGTCGAAACAGACCGTGTGGGCGATCCAGTCGCCGACGCTGCGGACGCGCCGTTGATGGCGGGAGGGGCAGAAGTGGCGGGTCTTGCAGGTGAAGGCGAGGAGCTTTTCGTGACCGCAGTCCGGGCATTGCAAACGTGTGAAGCCGGCAGCGAGATCGCCGCAACGGTAGAATTGATCGACGACGTCGATGCTGTCGGGCGAGAGCGGTCCGTGGATCCGGCGATGACGGGCTTCGTAACCGGCGAGGAAGTCGTCCCAGGCGTGGTGGACGATCTGCCAGAGAGGCGAGGCACGCGGGCGTCGGGGGCGGTAAATGGATGGCGACATCAAGTAAACTGTTCGTATGAACAGTATTAATGTCATCTGTGAAAGAAAGATGGTTTTGCTTAAGGGGAGTTGACTATAAGGTTTCGTGAGTGAGAAGTTCTGTAACTGGATCATCGTAACTGATTAAGCGCTCCTAACCAGCAAACGCCACAGGCATCTCATGCAAGGGTACGCTCGCCTGCGATGATTTTGGCAAGCGACTTGAATACGGAACTCGCTCCTCGCAGCGAGAGAGTCGAGAGCACACTCTTGAATGCCGCGTAGGCATTGGCTCCCCGCTCCGTCTTGGAACATTGCGGCACCTTGCGGGCGACGCTCGCCGGCCTGTAACTGATTAGCTCTTGACAGCTTCGATAATTAAGGTATCTTAACCATTGATGTCGTCCGATTCTCTTGAATCGCTCCCCACGAGAGAACTGATCCGGCTCGTCCGCGATCTACGGGAGCGGTTTGCTCAGTTGGAGGCGGAGAATCTCAAGCTTCGCGAGGAAGATCGAAGACTGCGCAAAGAATTGGATGAGTTGAAGCGCAAGCAGAACAGATCGGCGGCTCCGTTCTCGAAGGGAAAACCCGAGGCCAACCCGAAAAGACCGGGACGTAAGCCGGGCCAAGGGTCCTTCCGGCGACGGGAGGAACCGGAGATTGGGCCGGATGACAATGTTCGAAGCATGGAAGCCCGATTGCCCAAGAGGTGGTCGTCAAATTGTCCTCGATGCGGAGGCAGGCTTGGAACTCGTCTGGAGACGGCAAGCACGGTCGATGTGCCGGAAAAGATTGCCCGAGACATATCGATCTGGAAAGTGGAAGTCGAAGAATGCAGTTGTGGCTACTGCGCGAGAGGAACTCACCGGGACTTGCCGCTCGACCCACACGGGGCCACCGCTCACCGTGTGGGTCCCAGGGTTCGGTCGTTTGGACTGGCTCTGCACTATCACTTCGGGGTGACTCTACGCAAAGTTCCTCCGATTGTTCGCGAGATTTGCGGCATTGATCTCAGCCAGAGCGCCCTGACACAAGACGCCCTGAAATTGGGAAACGGCGATGGAGCGATCAGCCAAGAGGCAGAGCGAATCAAAGCAGCCATCCAGCAATCCGATGACGTCAACACGGATGATACGGGATGGCGAACGGGGGGCAAGACGAGTTGCCTGATGGGATTCGTGAGCCGCCAGGAGAATGCGGTGTATTTTCAGATTCGATCACGCCACCGAGCCGAAGAAGTGGCCGAAGTCATTACGGCGGCCTGTGAGTGTGTGCTTGGAACCGATCGGTTCCGGAGCTACGACGCGGAGCGATTTTCGCAGATGGACATGCAAAAGTGCATGAGCCATATTGTGAAGAATCTCTCTGAAGTTCTGGAGAAGAAGCGAGGGCGGGCACGAAGTTTCTGCGAGGGACTGAAGAATTCGCTCCGACAGTGTTTGAGGCTTTGGCAGCAGTACCACAACGGCGAGTCGACTTTAAACCAATACGAGGAAGAGAGCTTGAAAAAGATCTATGAACTCGATCATTACCTGCGAGACCGGACGCTCAAAGATCCCGACAACCAACGCATGCTCAATGAGCTTGGCCGGCACTTTGACCAAGGGAATTTAACGATGTTCCTGGAGGATCCGGAGGTAGAGCCGACCAACAACATCGCCGAGCGGATGCTCAGGCCGGCGATCGTCGCCCGCAAGGTGTCGCAATGTTCCAAGACGGAGCGGGGAGCCAATGCCTACGCGGCATTCGAGAGTGTGCTCTCGACTCGTGTGCCCGGCATGGGCCTTAACTAATGACATGAAACGATGACATCGGAGCTGATGAGAGTAACCGTAGCTGAACCGCAAGGCGACGCCCGCGAGGGTGGAGCTGAAGGAAGCGGCAGGCAAATCCGCGGCCATAGGAACACGAACCGGCAGCGAGGCAGGCTGTGGGCGGCGAGCGTGCTAGTAAACGCGAAGCCCAAAGCTCATCAAGACACAGCAAGTAGAGCCGGATGGGATGCGGAGAAAGTTAAGGACCTTACCCGGGGAGATCTCTCCTGTGAGAGCAGGAGAGAAGTCAGCAGAAGCCATAGTCGCAGAGAGCAGAGCCGGGGGCTGGAAGAAGCCCGTGGAAACTGTGAAACCGGAAAACTCTCTCCTGTGAAGGGCGGAAGGAACCAACAGCAGCGCTCTACGGAGCATTGCACCCCAGGGCAGAATACGCCCCGACGTCAGCAGGACGTACGGACAAAGGATCCCGAATTCCTGGGCGAACCCAAAGAGCCCACGCGATGCAGTCGCGGCAAGCCCTGCGGAGAGAGGAACTCCTGGAGGTGCGCGTGAACCGCGAACGGACAGCAAAGCTGGAGGGACTGATGGAGAAGGCCATCAGGTCGGGAAACTGGGGAGCCGCCCTTTACGCCGTTGAGCGTAATGACGGGGCACCCGGCCCCGACGGCATGAGGGCCGACGAACTCAGAGCACACCTCGCCATCCATGGCGAAGTGATCAAGAAGAGGCTGCTAGAGGGCAGCTACAAGCCCGGCGCTGCAAAGCGTCGAGACATCCCCAAGCCCAGCGGCGGAACCCGCCCACTGAGCATCCCAAACGTGCAAGATCGCTTCGTGCAGCAACTTCTGCTCGGGGTGCTCCGGCCGGTGTTCGAACCCCGTTTCAGCGAAAGCAGTTACGGATTTCGTCCCGGACGCAGCGCCCACGATGCGGTGGAAGCCGCCCAGAGCTTTGCCCGGGAAGGGTTTACCCACGTCGTCGACATGGACATTACCAAGTTCTTCGACAAGGTGAACCACGACATCCTGATGAGTAAAATTGGGACCGTGATAGGGGACAAAGCCGTGATGAAACTCATCGGCAAATACCTGCGAGCCGGGGTGGTGATGCCCGACGGGTTAAAGGTCAGCAGCGAAGAAGGAACGCCGCAAGGCGGCCCGCTTTCGCCGCTACTGGCCAATATCTACCTCGACGCGCTGGACAAGGAGCTGGAGAAACGCGGACTGCGATTCGCCCGCTACGCCGATGACTGCAACATTTACGTAAAGAGCCAAGCCGCCGCGGAGCGTGTGCTTGCCAGCCTCACTGGCTGGATCAAGCGCCACCTCCGGCTGGAGGTCAGCGAGAGCAAAAGCGGGGTGGGGAGGCCTTGGGAACGGAAGTTCCTGGGGTTCATCATCACCAGCGCGCTGCTCATCGGGATTGCTCCTGCAAGCCTCACCCGGTTTGAAGACCGCGTGAGAGAACTCTGGAACGCCCGGCAACCACTGACCAGCGAGCAACTGCGCGATCAATGGCGAAGTTACGTGAACGGCTGGTGGGGCTACTACCAGCGCTGCGAATGGCGACGGGACATCTACCGGAAAGAACCGTGGATCCGTCGCCACATTCGCAAATGCTTCTGGCAACGTTGGCATAAAAGCAAGGGACGGGAATCCGCCCTGCGCCGAGTCGGCCTACCGCCGAGTCGAGCCATCGTCGGGAGGAGCAGTCGTGGAGCGTGGCGCATGGCGGGCAACCCTGTCATGCACGAAGCCCTCAACAACCGAACTCTGAGACGCTACGGGTTCCTGATGCCATCAGACCTCAAGAGTTAAGACCAAATGGATCCAATCGCCGGATGCGGTCCCGCATGTCCGGTGGTGTGGGAGGGGCGGCAGGCGCAATCCTGCCGCCTCGACCCGATTCTCGCTGCGAGGAGCGAGTTCCGTATTCAAGTCGCTTGCCAAAATCATCGCAGGCGAGCGTACCCTTGCATGAGATGCCTGTGGCGTTTGCTGGTTAGGAGCGCTAATCAGTTACTCAAGGTGTTTCATGGATGGTTGCTGGTTCCTGGATTTTGTAATAATCCGACTCTTCTCATTGAGCGGAGCCGGTAACCATCCACCTAAATTTTAACAAGTCACGGGAAGCTTCCCAAAATAGATGGCCGTGTGTCCACGGCGTATCTCTGGCTTCAAGTTGCGCTTGTGGAAGCAGTGGAAGAACACGGCGTGGGCCATGAACATGAATCAGCCACAGAACGAGAATGGAATTGGGATGATGATGATAGCAATGACCGGAATGCCAGCGGGAGCAGAGTTCGTTAAAGCCTTCGTTTTCGACCTTCCAACGGTCGTGCCCGAAATGGAAGATGGTCTTGGCATCGGCCATTGAGTGGGGCATGGTCGTCGCCCACCACCAGTGGCTATCGATGGGAGTCTCGACCCAATCCCCAGCGACGCGCTTGCGACGGATGCCAGTCTCATGGGAATGAACAACGCGAAGAGGAGTGTGAATGGATTCAGTGCAGAAGCCCTCAGCCTCTTGTAAACGAACGTGCAGCATGGGCTTGCCCGGTGCAGCCGGAGTCTCAAATGATTCTGGCTCTTGCTCCTCAAGGGGCAGGAGCGTGCGGGCTTCGGACAATAGCTCAGGCTGATTATCCTTGAGTACGGCAACAAGGTATTTGCCGTGGTCTTCAAGAAGATTGATCACGGAGGGACGCAGGTAGAGCGCATCGGCAGTGAGCACGTCAAAGCAGCGTGGGTGGTCAGTGGGTGGTCCTTAAGGACGCGAGTTATCAGCCGTATAGCCGCAGCGACTTCGTCGTCTCCAGGATCTCCGTCTTCACCAGGCTCAAGCATTTCCACGTCGAGAAGCAATTGAAAATCCTCACAGATAATCTGAAACGTGACCAAGCGGTGGTAGAACTGTGTTTTGACCTCGTCTCCGACGGCGATCTGGCGTTGGAGACACTTTGGACAACAACGTTTGTAGCTACAGTGGGTTTCGTGACCATCGACGGCGGCAAGCATCCAACCGCGCTGTGGGGCAAGGATTTTGTTGCGTTTGAGGCAGAAGTAAATGTGTCCGAGACACCCTCGCACACTGTCAGGCTTGATGCGCTCGGAGACATCGAGTTCGTTGAAGCTTGGTAACCGGCAGCAGAACATGGCGAAGAATGCTGCCGGGAAAACTCGAGTGGGAATCTGTGGTTTGGGACGAGAGTCACGCACCCGCAGCCTCCACTGTTGGCGGAGGCTGAAAATCTTGTTCGCGTAAGTTAGTAGTCGCGTGAGAATGGTCGCTTCTTTTTTGGTGGAGAATTGCGCCCGGACTTGGCTTTGCCGGCTGATTTCTTACCGGTCTTGCCCTTCTTCTTGGCGGAGCTACTCGCCGCTCTGGCCTTGGTCTTTGCCTCCTCGAGTCGGAGGCGCCCCTGCTCGTCGAGGGCTTCCAGCAGAGCATTCGCCTTCTGGAAATCATCGATCCAGCGTCTCGCCTGAGCTTCCAACGGTCTGGGGACGTGCAGCATGGTGGTCTTGCCCTTGCGAGTCTGACCGATGGCCAAGGAGCGATGGCGCAAGGAGTCGTCGGAAGCGCAACGGCAAGTGGGCTTGCCGCATTTACGAGAGAGTTCGATGGGCGAGCCGTGAAGGAAGCCTTCGGCCTGGTCGAGGAGCTGGCGGAGGCGGCTGCGAATCTGGCGTTCGGTGGGGGGCAGGGAGTTTCTGCTTGGCATGAAGGTCGGTTCGTCCGGCGCACTGTAATATAAAACTATTACAGAAACAAGCTTAAAAAGATGAAATAACGAATGCGAATTTGCCATGGGGTCAAAAATGGGCGCTGCCGATCCGAATTACCCAAAAATACAGGGCTTGAGCCGCCTCAGCCGCCTATCTTACGGAATCGCTGCACCGGCCACCTCGAGAGGCCCGCTCGCTTGCGCGTTTGCCGGAAATCAACAGGTCACCCGGAAGCTGTCGGCCGAGCCCGCTGCCCTACCATCACTTGGCCTCGTTCAATGACCAGTCGTAGCGCTGAAACTTCAATTCAGCGCCCCCGGGAAATCCTTTCGCACCATGCTTGGCGAGGTAGGCGAGCACGCTGCCGGCCTCTCGCTCGAAATCCTCCCGATACCAATCGAAGATCTTCGAAACCACGACTTCACGCCCTCCCTCCCGCAGGGTGAAAGCCTCCGGGTTTCTCTGAATGAAGGCCTCTGTCAAGGTCTTCAGCGTCTTGTCCAGCGTTTCCGCCTTGAACGCCCGGTCGTGCAGGGGCGGGCAGCTCTTGCTCGCACAGTTCACGGCGAAATGGATCCGCGAATCCTTGAACTGCTTCCGCAACACGTCGTTCTCCAATTCCGAGAAACTCATTTTCTCCCCGCCCACCGTGATGATGTCGCGCCGGAACACGAGGAACATCGCGTCCTTGATGCTGTCCACGGGATAATGGTCCAGGACGGTTTTCAAGATCCAGGCATTGTAGGCATTGAGATAAAACGCAAACTTCTCCTCCCGACTCAATTCGGAAACGTCGGCGTGAGCAATGGCATGGACCACGCCCTCCAGGGCCTGCCGGTCCGCGGCATCCCCGTGCCAAGCGGCGTAGCGCACTCTTTTCTCCCTCACATATTTGCGGAGCAGGCCGTCGTAAACGTCTTGCCACGTCTCCGCCGGAGCCATCGACAGGGCCAACAGCCAGAAGGCCAAGACAAGGGGAAAGCGGTTTTTCATGAGATCCTCCCGGCCCCATCCGCCGGTTCACGCATCCGGTCAAGTCTTCGCCAACCTCGATCATCGACTCCGCCTCGGCTCGAAACACCGAAACTCAGGATGGCCTCGTAGAAGCTCGTGCTGGAGGGAGGGCTCGCCGTCATCGATTCAGCGGACTCACCAGCCCCGTGCCTTATTCCCACCGATTCCGCGGACCGCTCCTCGACCGGTCACTCACGAAACTGCCCGGCCGAGCGAATAAACCGACCAGCAAGCTCAGCAGCGACGCGACCAGATAGAAGAACACGATGTAAACCCAGCGATAACGGTGCCCTTCGTAATAGATGCCGCAGGGCATCCAGCCGGCCGCCAACGCCACCAAGAGACTGCCCAGCGCCGTTTCTGCCACGCCGTTGGCAAGCCTGCGGAAAGCGTCACGCCAGCCACGCAACCGCCGAAGGCCAGGCCCCAAGTGGCGGCAAGAAACCTAACCAGCCAGAAACGCCAGCTTCGGACCTCGGGGGCCATCCGCTTTCGGGTTCGTCTGGGTAGGGACCATGTCATTGCTTTCACTTTGGCTCGTTCGGTCTTGCCGCCCAAGCATGACGCTGGGAGGGTCCAGAATCCATCATAAACAGCGATTCCGTAAGATAAGCGGCTGAGGCGGCTCAAGCCCTGTATTTTTGGGTAATTCGGATCGGCAGCGCCCATTTTTGACCCCATGGCAAATTCGCATTCGTTATTTCATCTTTTTTAAGCTTGTTTCTGTAATAGTCTTATATTACAGTGCGCCGAACGAGCCGACCTTCATGCCAAGCAGAAACTCCCTGCCCCCCACCGAACGCCAGATTCGCAGCCGCCTCCGCCAGCTCCTCGACCAGGCCGAAGGCTTCCTTCACGGCTCGCCCATCGAACTCTCTCGTAAATGCGGCAAGCCCACTTGCCGTTGCGCTTCCGACGACTCTTTGCGCCATCGCTCCTTGGCCATCGGTCAGACTCGCAAGGGCAAGACCACCATGCTGCACGTCCCCAGACCGTTGGAAGCTCAGGCGAGACGAGCAGGGGCGCCTCCGACTCGAGGAGGCAAAAACCAAGGCCAGAGCGGCGAGTAGCTCCGCCAAGAAGAAGGGCAAGACCGGTAAGAAATCAGCCGGCAAAGCCAAGTCCGGGCGCAATTCTCCACCAAAAAAGAAGCGACCATTCTCACGCGACTACTAACTTACGCGGACAAGATTTTCAGCCTCCGCCAACAGTGGAGGCTGCGGGTGCGTGACTCTCGTCCCAAACCACAGATTCCCACTCGAGTTTTCCCGGCAGCATTCTTCGCCATGTTCTGCTGCCGGTTACCAAGCTTCAACGAACTCGAGCAACACCGGAACAAGAGCAGCTGGACCCGTTGGCTCGGTAATCACCGTTTGCCCAGCGCCGACGAACTGGCGTATGTCTCCGAGCGCATCGAGCCTGACAGTGTGCGAGGGTGTCTCGGACACATTTACTTCTGCCTCAAACGCAACAAAATCCTTGCCCCACAGCGCGGTTGGATGCTTGCCGCCGTCGATGGTCACGAAACTCACTGTAGCTACAAACGTTGTTGTCCAAAGTGTCTCCAACGCCGGATCGCCGTCGGAGACGAGGTCAAAACACAGTTCTACCACCGCTTGGTCGCGTTTCAGATTATCTGTGAGGATTTTCAATTGCTTCTCGACGTGGAAATGCTTGAGCCTGGTGAAGACGGAGATCCTGGAGACGACGAAGTCGCTGCGGCTATACGGCTGATAACTCGCGTCCTTAAGGACCACCCACGCTGCTTTGACGTGCTCACTGCCGATGCGCTCTACCTGCGTCCCTCCGTGATCAATCTTCTTGAAGACCACGGCAAATACCTTGTTGCCGTACTCAAGGATAATCAGCCTGAGCTATTGTCCGAAGCCCGCACGCTCCTGCCCCTTGAGGAGCAAGAGCCAGAATCATTTGAGACTCCGGCTGCACCGGGCAAGCCCGCGCGGCACGTTCATTTACAAGAGGCTGAGGGCTTCTGCACTGAATCCATTCACACTCCTCTTCGCGTTGTTCATTCCCATGAGACTGGCATCCGTCGCGAGCGCGTCGCTGGGGATTGGGTCGAGACTCCCATCGATAGCCACTGGTGGTGGGCGACGACCATGCCCTGCTCAATGGCCGATGCCAAGACCATCTTCCATTTCGGGCACGACCGTTGGAAGGTCGAAAACGAAGGCTTTAACGAACTCTGCTCCCGCTGGCATTCCGGTCATTGCTATCACCATCATCCCAATTCCATTCTCGTTCTGTGGCTGATCATGTTCATGGCCCACGCCGTGTTCCACTGCTTCCACAAGCGCAACTTGAAGCCAGAGATACGCCGTGGACACACGGCCATCTATTTTGCCCGTCAAATCGCCGCCTCCATGCGAGAGGATCGATGGTGGCCGCCACCGGCTCCGGGCTGAGGAACGCCCGCCCCGCGCTCTCGGTAACCTTGGGTTCGCGTCCGCCATCGGAGCGGTCTGGCTCCCTGTTGCCTATTGCCGACAGGGGGATCCATTTCGCGGCTCGAGCCCTCCGAAATTCGCCCGAGAACCGCCACACGAAACTGTTCTCCCTCCTAGCGCCAGCTTCAACACGCTCAACACCCACCAATTCAGGCCATTACGACTCTTCCCGACGCCGTCTTACGGAATCGCTGCATCATAAAGGCCTGGAACGATTGTAGACCCCAGCGTTTCATAAAATGGCCAGTCAGGCCATCATGTAGTAGGCGATTTCTTCTTCGACGGCCTGATTGTCTCCGAGTGTCAATGTGAGTCGACCTTGAGGGCGAGTCAGGCGTCCGGCTCGCTGGATGATTTTGCGGCGAATCGTGCCGAGTCCTTCAAAGATCCACTCCGCAGCCCTTTGGGGGGACGATTTGCGTGACCGCTCCGCAGATCGCATCTGCATTTCGCGTGTGAGATTGTGGGTGAGGATACTGGCCAAAAGGAAAGCTTCGTTGGCGGCACGTCGCTTGGCCGGAATATAGTCCATCTGGGCCTGGCTCTCGTGAGTGAGAAGTTCTGTAACTGGATCATCATGCGGCGAAGCGTGAACCTTCGGAGCGAGTGAAGTCTATTTTATCAAGGATGAATTTTCGGAACGCTGAACCTTTTCCGCCGTGGTGCAAAAATCCAGGCAGTGTGTTTTTCAAGGCGGCTGAGACAATCATTTCCGAAGGCAGCACGTCTGGGCGGATGGTTCGGATCCAGGTTCCAAAGTGTTTCCAGACCAGACCGTCACATGTCATGGCAAGGTACTGTAACATGCCCTGAGCGATCATGCCGGTCTGCACAAACACATGATATGCGTGCATCTTTCTCTGCACCTGTCTGCGATATTTCTCGGTAGTCCGGTGGAGGTATTGGTTACCATTGCGACGCTTGAGCGGTCGCATAGCGGCCATCCAGAAATGGTATCCGAATGAGCCGACCGAATGCACCGCTTGCTTGAAAGCGACTTCGATCTTGAAACGCAAACTGTAGAGCAAGATGATCTCCTGAGCTTCCATGGTGAGGTCGGTAGACCCCAGCGTTTCATAAAATGGCCAGTCAGGCCATCATGTAGTAGGCGATTTCTTCTTCGACGGCCTGATTGTCCCCGAGTGTCAATGTGAGTCGACCTTGAGGGCGAGTCAGACGTCCGGCACGCTGGATGATCTTGCGGCGAATCGTGCCGAGTCCTTCAAACATCCACTCCGCAACCCTTTTGGGGGACGATTTGCGTGACCGCTCCGCAGATCGCATCTGCATTTCGCGTGTGAGATTGTGGGTGAGGATACTGGCCAAAAGGAAAGCTTCGTTGGCGGCACGTCGCTTGGCCGGAATATAGTCCATCTGGGCCTGGCTCTTGGCTTCGCCAAAAATCTTCTCCTGAGAGCCACACTCTTCATGAAATTTCACCACATGAGCGGCCGTGTTTGTCTTGTTGGTGATGATCGCCTCGTATTCATAGTTCTCTTCGACTGGTTCGAAAAGATCCAGTTGGAGCGGTCCTTTGCGCTGAGTGCGCCTCATGGTTCGAATGCACAAAATGCGCGCTTTGCGCGCCCAACTTTTTGGCTTCCAGCGGATTTCGAAGTGATGAGTTTTTCCCTCTCCGCCTCGGGTTCGGGACCAGCGACGGCGCTTCTCAATGATGCCCTTGAGTTCCACAAGCCGCTCGAAAGGCACCGAGAACGTATATTCCAGGCCAAGGGTCTTTGCCTCTGAAACCATCTGATCGCTGAAAAACGCGCTGTCGGCGCGCAACTCGATCTGCACATCAGGCAGCACCTTGCGAATCTTCTCCACGCAGGAACGGAGGAACTCCACTGCGCCATTGGAGTCATGGACGTTGCCGCTTCGATGAAGATAATCGAGAATCTGTCCGGTTTGAGCGATCGTCGCGAGCAGTGGATAATAACTGCGCTCGCCTTTTTTATTCTTGTTAAATCCCACAGCCGTCCCTTCCGCATGGCGACTCGTGCTCTGCACGCTTCCGTCCAAATCAAGCGTGATGCGTTTGATTTCCTCCTCCTGAAGTCGCGACAGGCAAACGAAATGATTCATCTCCCTCATCCTCTCAAAGCTTTGACAATCGACCTCTCCCAATATCCGGCTCATCGTTGGGACACTGGGCAATGGGTGCATCCCCAAAACCTGTCGTACAAGGGGATCATCTCGGTAGTAGTCCAAATCGCGAAGCATCCGGTAGCCCAGTATAAGATGCACGATAAGACACATGAAAATTGTAGAAGCGGGACATGCGCCGATCCAGTGGACCAAAGCACTGCTGAAGCTTCCCCTCCAGATCCAATTCCTGAAAGAGCTTCTGAAAGATAACGAGACCGCCGAAAGAGGTCAGTTCTTGATCTTCAAATTTGATCGCCGGAATCGTTCTGGACTTTGCATGAATCGTACGTCGTGCTACTCTCACTGTAGGTGGCTTTTGGGTTGAAGTGTTTGGTGTTTTGGTAGATTCCAAATCAACCTTATCCCAAAGGCCCCTGCCACTATTTTCTTGGGATTCTTGCCCCGATTTATGAAACTATGGGGTAGACAAGAGGATGATCCGCCCTCTCGTGGGATGATCGACGAGAATGAAGCGGATCATCGCCCCGGCGGGCTTCCACAACAGATCCACCGACTTGAACCGGACAGAGATGTTTCTCTCCCCATATACGGGACTGGGAACGGAACTGAAGCCGCCCGTTCCAAAGACATTCTGGAGCTTCACCGCAGCGCCATACTTTTTCGGTCGTCCGCGTTTGCGTTTGCGTGGCACTGCCGCAGGCCGAAAGCCGGTTGTCGTGCGTCGAACCCTCGTGACCAGCACACCGGAACGCCCCTTGGTGCTCCGGATCACCTTTCCGTTGGCGTAGTAGGCGTCGGCCAGCAAGACGAACTCCTGACCTCTACAGACGGATGCGAGCATCTCGTTGGCCTTGTCGATCAAGGTTCTCCTGTCGCGGTTTGAAGTGACGATACCTTCGTGAATGCGTGCACAGACCGGAACGCAGAAGAAGTATCCGCCAACCTGACAGAGCACGCCGAAGGCCTGAAAGGAATGGCTCATGATGAAGTGAGGCTTGGGATTGGACTTGGACTGTTGATGCAGATACTTCACCGCAGGCATCTTGCGGCCCTCCTTGGACTTCTTGATGCCGTCGAGAACCAGGACGGGGCGACAACCGATCTTGTAGACAGGGAAGTGCTTGATCACGATGGCGAACCAAAGTTCTGCAAGCCGGTCCGTCTTCACGGCATTGCTGTGGAAGAAATGGAGTAAGTGCTCATAGAAGTGTTCTGACAAACCGAGAGCGCGGACGAAACTGGAAACCCCGAGGAGGTCATTGCGCACGGAGAAAGCGGCCAAGACGAGCAGAAACCAGAGAAAGGTGCGGGCTCTCGAGAAAGCGGGTCGCAGAAGACAGACGATATTCCACCAAGAAATCCAGAGATCCATAACAAATGATTTGATTTTCCTAGACATTCGCATATATAAGCTAATGACCATGAAAAAGATCAGATCACTGAAAAAAGAGTCCAGAAACTTGCGGCAAAGTTAGCTGCAATCGGGCCAATGCGGCCTGGGAGCATCAGCAAGCAATACCGAGATCGACAACGCCAGCGCGGCGTGTATTACCAACTGAGCTACACGCATGAGATGAGGAGCCGGACTGAACACGTCTGGCCAGACCACGTGAAGGGACTACGAAAAGAAACAGAGGAGTACAAGAAATTCAAGAAACTGACCACCGAACTGATCGATCTGATCATTGAACTATCCAAGGCGAAGATCGCTCTATTACGCAGTTAGACAGACACGCCAGGCAAAGAGAAACCGGTCTGAGAACTTCCCACTCACGAGCACAGACCATCTCAAGGCATATATTGAAAGCGTCTTCTCCACGGATGCCTCGATGTCCGTGGTCAGGAACACCACCCACGCTTTCTCTGGAGAGGCTCCAGAACTGGGATTCACCGGGGCGCTGAAGATGAGTGTCACCTCCTGCCATTTTGGGGCTCGCTTGGCCTCTGTCTCCAAGTTGATCCAGACCTTGACGTGATAAGTCCGGTAGCGCGCCTTGGAGCTCGATGTCTCGAGCTGACGCTTGTATTTGTTGAAGAGTTGAGGCGCGGTATAGCTCTTTGCCTTCCGAGTGGTTTTTGGATTCGCCAACCAGTAATTCATGTTGCCCCGCTTCATCTGGAAAATGGCGACGAGGCCGAGATCCAGGGAGGCTCGAATGTTCTCTTTGCAACCGAACCAAGCGTCGCCCAGCACGTAGGCCGCTCGAAATCCCACATCCAGCGCCGACTTGAGCATCCTTCGAAACATCGTGTGTTTCGATTCATTTTTTGCCCTCTCCATGTCTCTCGCGACGGCACATCTCTTATCTCGGAATTCGTTCTCAGGCGCTTTTCCTACCGCTTCCTTTTCGCCCATGAAAATCTGCCGATCAACCGGAAGGAATCCCTTTTCACCGGCGATGCCGAGCTCCACCACTTGGCGACCTGTGACATAGCGGTTCTCCGTGTGGTCCCAGTGCAAAGAGGAGCCCTCGACCTTCTTGCCCCGTCTCGCACCTTGATTGTGTCGTCGATGACGAACGCTCGCTGATCGTCTGGACCCACGGAGTTGGCGTTGAAAATGCTCTTGCAAAGCTCGATGGCCATCGTCCGCCAATTGACGTCCTCACGGCGCATGACACGATAAAGAATGTTCGCCCTGTATTTGCAGTCATCTACGCGGCCCTTCAAGAACTGGCCAAGCTCCGAACAGAAAGCATGAATACTGGAATTCTCGAGTTTGAGGATGGGCCATACCAGCAGGGCGGCGAGGATGGCCCCTGGGCATTCGCCATCGATGCGGCGTGCCTTACCGAAGACGGCCCGAAAAAGGTTGACCATCCCATGAGCGCGAATATCATTTCCGAGTTCGGTATCAGCAAAGACTCTGGGGTCGCTCAGGGCCTGAGAGATCGGTTGATAGCTCCGAGAAGCGTTTTTTCGGCCGGATTTGCTGCCTGTCTTTTTGTGTTTTTTTTCACACAAGACCTTAAGGGCAGGCGGCATATAACGCAACATAAACTAACACTTTGTGCAAAAAAACTGAGCTGATTTATCGGTCAGATGTGAGTTTGAAGGACTCGGCACGATTCGCCGCAAAATCATCCAGCGTGCCGGACGTCTGACTCGCCCTCAAGGTCGACTCACATTGACACTCGGAGACAATCAGGCCGTCGAAGAAGAAATCGCCTACTACATGATGGCCTGACTGGCCATTTTATGAAACGCTGGGGTTTACTGAAATTGGGAAACGGCGATGGAGCGATCAGCCAAGAAGCGGAGCGAATCAAGAGAAATGACCGGAAGTTGTGGATGAGGGCAGCTACCGGAACACCATTCGAAGTTCGATGATGGGTTAGGCAGCGGCTTGCTGCTCGATGCCGTCCACGAAGATGATTCCTTGCACGACTTTGTCAAGTTGACGATATCCGTTCAGTCGACGCCAGCCTTTCTCGGCTTCCAGGCCGAGCTTGTAGACCATTGAAAGGGTTGCTTTCCTCGATCCGCACCCTTTGGTTTGTCGAGTCCGATGGCGGACCGTGGCAAACGTCGACTCAATCGGGTTTGTCGTCCGGATGTGTCTCCAGTGCTCGGCTGGAAAATCGTAGAACGTTAGTAGAGTTTCCTTGTCTTTCTTCAGGCAGGCGCACGCTTTCGGATACTTGGCTTCGTAGAGCGTGAAGAACTCGTCATAGGCCTCCAAGGCGGCCTTCTTTGTTTCCGCCATGTAGATTTCATGGATGCGTTCCTTGGCAAGGGGCTGCGCTTTCTTCGGCAGCTTGTCGAGGATGTTGGCTGTCTTGTGCACCCAACATCGTTGCTGTTTGCTTGTCGGATATTCCTCTTCCAAGGCGCTCCAGAACCCGAGAGCTCCATCGGCGATACTCAGTTTCGGAGGGATTTTCAATCCTCGTTTCTTGAGGTCTCTGAGCACATTTTTCCAGGACAGTTTGCTCTCTCGTTCTCCATCGCTGATGGTTACCAATTCCTTGGTTCCATCGGGTAAGGAGCCGACGATTACGAGAACACATGGGCGGTCGTCATTGAGCCTGACATGGAAGTAGATCCCGTCGGCCCAGAGATAGACGTATTCCTTGTCGCTGAGGTCACGCTTGCTCCATTGCTCGCGTTCTTTCTCCCATTGCTCTTCCTCGTCGAACGATGTTGGCTGCAGAAAGACCCGATGCGTTCTCACCGAGGATCGGCTCTAAGGCTCGACTCATCTCGGAGGTTGAGATTCCTCGCAGGTAGAGTGCCGGGATGAGGTTGTCCAGTGAAGCGACTCGGCGTAGGTACGGCGGAAGGATGGCGCTGGTGAACCGCTGGCCTGATCGGCGATCATTGATCCTGGGCTGCCGAACAGAAACGTTTCCTATTCCAGTCTGAAGTTGTCGCTTCAGGAAGATGGCCGTTGCGAACGACTTGGCGATGACCCTGGTCATCACGCTGATGTTGATGGGCTTGAATGTAGTCGGAGACTTCGTTGTCGATGGCGGCCTGAAGAAGCACTTGGGCTCCTTGTCGCAGGGTGGCCTCAAGGGCGTTCTGGCAGACGGTGCTTGCTCCTTCCTGGCCGAGGATAGATGCGGATTCGGTGGGGTGGTTGGTGGTTTTCATTGGAGTTCAGTTGTTTTGGTAAATGGTTGAACTCTTCATGATGCCCCGACCGCCCTCATCCACAACTTCCGGTCATTTCTCGCCGATGAACCTGCAAAACGGTGCATCGAGCTAGGCAGAGTCTCCGTTTGCCAATGTCAGTCTCGATTTCGGATACACCGGCGGCGGCAAGTCGGAGAACTACGCCGATTGGCAGTCCGATTTTGCCGGTGAGCTGGAGGGATTGGATCTACCCGGGAATAACCGCGATGGCGATCTCTACGACAACCTCCTGGAATACGCGCTCTGTCTGCATCCGGGCACGGGTGTGGCCGGACCCGGCGGCTTCTTTGTCGTGCACAACGAGGACGGGCTGAATCTCGACGCGGTACTCTATCGGGCGTCCGGCGGCCTGCCGGATGTCACCTACAAGCTGGATGCCCTCGCCGAGCTGCCGCTCTTCGATACGGATACCTGGGACATCGTCGCCACCATCCCCGGACAGGGCGCGCTGCCGGCCGGCGTCACCGTTTCCCAGGTGGGCGTGGGCATCGAGGAGGTGCGCATCCACGATGTCGATACGATGGCGCCGTTGTCGGCCGAGAGCGGGTTCGTCCGCCTAACCGTGGAGCTGGACAACGGCGCGCTCACCGCGACGAGCTACAGACTTGTGCTCACGGAGCACGGCGGGCGGCTCGCCGTCATGATCAACGCGTTCTTCGCCTCCCTCGATGAATTTGGGGTCTACACCAAAGTTTGGGGAACGGGCGATTTTGGGTGTTCAGGTGAGTAGGATCAGCCGCATTGGGCGATGACCCGGAGTCGGTAGTTGTTGAAGTTTCGAAAGCCGTACGCACGTCGTTGAATGAGTTTCATCTTTCGGTGGAAGCCCTCCGTGATGCCATTGTTTTTCGAGAAGCGCCACATGCAGGCGATCTCCTCCCGCCAGCTGGATAAGGTTTTGGCCAAGGTGACCATTGGAGCGAACCCACTGTCCCTAAGTTCCGCGATCATCTAAAGAAGTCGGGGGGCCAATAACCGGCACTGTGGATGGTTCCTGGCCTTTTGGTTCATCAGCTTCCATACCTTCTGCATCTGCTGATAGATGGGCTTTAAGGCTGGGCACTGCGCGAAGAGTTCCTGCAGGCGAATTCGCTGCTGTGGAGTGAGTCGGTCCGGACGTTTTCGCAAGGCCGCCAGATAGCCACGGCGATGTTTGAGGGTGGGTAGGATCATTCGGAATAGATCCATGAAGTGATGCTGAACCAGACGCACCACATGGAAACGATCGGCCACCAAACGAGCATTGGGAAAGTAACGGCGAACCAGGGAACGATAGCTGCTGCTCATGTCGATGCAGATGACGCGAACGCGCTCTCGCCCCTGTAAAGAAGCGAAAAACGGGCCCAACTCGCGAGGACTCTTCCCCTCGACGACGTCAAAGACGCGATGATTGCGCAGGTCACAGAGCGTCGTGGCAAAGCGGCACCCCTTATGCAGCGTGTGCTCGTCGATGCCAAGAACGGCCGGGCACTGAAGCCCTCTACGCTCCTTGGCTTTGCGGGCGGTGAACTGGCCATAGATGCGCTCCACAGTGGCGGTGCCGATCTCGAATTGCTTGGCCACTTGGGAGCCGCAAACGCCGTCATGATGTCGGTGGTAGACTTGCTCTCGTAGCGGCTCTGAGGAGTGTCGCCCTGGCCGAATACCCGGGAGCGGCTGCACGAAGGAGACACCACAAGCCAAGCACTTGTAACGCCGACAGAGAACGGTGAGCGACACCGGAGATCGGAAGCTTCGCAGGTGCTTCACTCGCCTCCGGTAGCGGCCCTTGCTGTGTAATTGAGAGCTCCCGCAGTGCAGGCAACACCTGGGGCTCTTTTCCGGTTCGGCCACCACACGCAGCGGGGGCTTGCCTGTGCGCTTGAGCACACGGTATCCTTTAATTCCTATCCAATGATCAGCTGGGGACATGGTGGCCATTCTCTACGGATGGTCCCGTGTCCCCAATCTTTGATGAAGAGCCTGAATTTGCTTTCGGAGCGTCGGCCAAGACGATCCGGGTGGCAGGCGGAGAGAGCGTTCTGGAGACGTTTGTTTACCCCGGTTTCAAGGCACTCCGTGAAGCGATGCCCGAGGTCAGTTTTGAGTTCGTCAGCCTCTCCACTACCGAGACAGTGGAAGCCCTCCAGACTGGGCAAATCGAATTCGGGATCGTCCGTAACGACGCCGAACTCGGAGGGTGCGACACCTTGCCGCTGGGAGAGTTGGAGTTTGAACTCGTTGTCCCTCGGAAGCTCTTACCGCAGGGCGACATCGCCGCATTCAGTCAGGTGGAACAACTGCCTGTTGCCACCTTGGCCGGACATGGTCGTTTTGCGACCTCCCTCCAACAGCTCGCCGAAAAGGAAGGCTTCGACCTTAAGTTCATCGCAACTGCCGACTCTTTTTCCAAAGTGGTGCAGCTCTCGCACACGGCGGGTCTCGCCGCCTTCGTCCCGGCTCAGTTCGCGGCAAACTATTCCAGCGACGAGTATGCTCGATACCGCACAGCCGACTTTGCGCTGCTATCACGGAGAATGGTCCTCGCCGTGACGAAAGATGCCGTGACCCTGCGACCCGCGCTCGAGAGGCTCTTCCAGCAAATCGCCAAAACACTCAAAGCCGCCCTCTGACAGCGTTGCCCGCCCATCGATCACAAGCCGATGTCAACTGACGTCGGCTGACTTCACTTTCCATCTCCAGCCGTTAACTTGAAAACGTGAGCCAAGATCCCACCCATGTCGTTCTCATCAGTCTCGTAGGAACTGCTCCCGCTGTTCTCACGGAAACGGTGTGGGTTCTCGCCACGAATTCTGCCACACGTCACACTGTGGTGAATTAACGCGGCACGAGAATTCGATGGTTGTGTCCACTGGCCGAATTTTGAGACAAAACGGGACAAAAGGCTGAGAGCGCCACAAAAATCATACCGACGACGTAGGACGTAGGGACAATGAAAAAAAGCGTGGCAGAAAGCTGCTCGAAATTGACGAACGCGAGGTTGCCAAGCTCGCGGAATGGGGGTGCACCTTGAGAGAGATCGGCTCTTTTTTTGGCTGCGGTGCCGAGACCATCCGACGACGTTTCGCGCCAGCGATAGAAAAAGGGCAGGCCCAGCTCAAGGCATCGATCCGGAGCAAACAGGTCGAGCTTGCCTTGAGCGGTGATCGCACCATGCTTATCTGGCTTGGAAAGCAGTTGCTCGACCAGCGAGAGCCAGCCTCGACCCAGTTTGCCATCCAGAATAACGTCGCTGCCGTCGAGGCACGGAAGCGCACCCGGGAGGAGGATCTCGCTTTCATCGAGCAGTTCAATCGGGTGACTCTGCGGTTGGCGGCCAAGCGACAGAAGAAGCCGTGAGAGGCCCTGTGCTGCGTTCTGCGGGCTTTTGATGCGTTCCGAGGGTGGAAGAGAGAAAAGGAAGAAAAGAAAGGTCAAAGGGTGTCCTCCACACTTTGCCGCACTTGGCCATCCAGGAACCGAGAAGAAGAATGACCGAAACAGAAGAACAGCAGGGAGTTTTCTACACACCTACTTCGAAAAGTGCGAAACTATCCTACGTTATCGTGAGATTTGGCAGATTTGGCAGT
Organism: Verrucomicrobiales bacterium; assembly: GCA_965204485.1. Taxonomy (GTDB): domain Bacteria; phylum Verrucomicrobiota; class Verrucomicrobiia; order Verrucomicrobiales; family DEV007; genus JAACDM01. The sequence goes on along the minus strand of CBDBEZ010000137.1, from coordinate 28,806 downwards.
AGGAGTCTATAGCAAACCCATTTTTACCCTATGGTGAAATGCGTATGGTTTGGCAAGTTGATTGATTCTGATAATTATGCGCAAAAGGAGGCAAAATGAGGAGATTTGGCAGTGGGGGCCAGAGATTTGGCAGTGTGAGGTCGGCAGGAAACTCACTTTTGCTCGGCGATGAGGATGACCTTTTCTGATGGTGACTGGGCTCGGGGCTCCGGTCTCTGAATTCATCGTCAAAGGAATCCAGGCTCCTGTTCTCCGAGGAGGCGTGAGTGGGGTGGAGCCTGAGTAGGTTCTTTAGCGCACCACAGCCACCACAAACGAGACCCTCGGGGACCTGCGGATTTGTAGTGGCTATAGAAGTGGGTCCTTCCTTTTTGGTGGCCATTGAGACGACGAGCCGCATCGATTGGCTAGTTCTGAACGCACCAAAAAGTAGCGCAGCCTGCCCTGAAGCAGCTCGCGACAACCTGAGAAATTCTCCGATTTTTCTCCGCTTTTTTTGACGATTTGTGGCGTTTGCCGTCATCGCCTGTCGAGGAATGCCGCTATTTCCCAGAGAAAGGTAGGCCCAGCTGGACTTGAACCAGCGACCAAGGGATTATGAGTCCCCTGCTCTAACCACTGAGCTATGGGCCCGCATGTAGCGTCCTACAGGGAACGACGAGATGGGCGGGAGTCAAGTTTTCGATGATTCGGGCAAACGTGGATGGCCTTCATTTGGTTGGCTTTTGTACTCGCGGCGACGGAGTGAGATCGGCAAGCTCCCGTGGATCCGTGAGTACCGACCAAGGAGTGGGCACCGAGAACTTGCCGCCGAGAGAACATCCGCGGGACCGGGCGCAATGGGTTTCGCAGGCGGGCGAGGACGGGGCGTTCGAGAGTCCGCTGACGCCGATTCTCACGGGGATGGAATCGGAGGTGGTCGATGCGCGTTCTGAGGACACCGTCTCCCAAGGCCTCTTTTTACGGGGGAGCCTCACGCGAGGGGAATCGGATGGTCCGAATCCGATGGATTGGCGATTGTTCGATCTTGTCCAAGCCGGGCGGGGTGTCTCTCTTCCAGACGGGTTTGGATTGCCGGTAGGTGCGGGCGCGCGCCTGGACTTTCATTCGATGATCGGCGGCGAGGAAACGGAAGCCCACCACGACAACGTCCGCTTGCGAACGCGTATCATGTGGCGCCGAGCTGATGAAGGCATTCGGCCAGTGTTCCGGCGGTCTCTGACAATGGGCTCGTCCAAGTGGTCTCGAGAACGTGCTAAAAGCGGGGCGCGCGTTGAAGCTCTGTGTGAACTCCACTGGTCTTCTACTTGTCGGATTTGGAACGCCCTGGCGGCGCGTCAGACGGTACCGTGTCTTGGAGTGGAGAAGCCCTATTTCTGGATGGTGCCTCCAGGGGAGCACGTCTACCGCAAGGAAATCACAGATCAGTTAGACTTACCGGCGGATTCGACCGCTCATCATCTGAGCGCGCGACTGCATCCGTTCGCGCGCGCGCGCTGCGCGTGATCGATCTTGAGCTCGAGCGAGAGTTGATCTGTATTGAAGCTGAAGAAACTGACGAAAGAGAGGCCAACGGAGCGTCCAGAGTCATCGAAGTGGTGTCGGAGAGCGGGATTCGCTTCGTCAAGGGCGGTCGCTATGCGATGACGGTGGCATTCCACAATCACCTAGAGCGGCCCGTCGATTTCGAGGCCAGTCTGGTGGTCTATTTCGCCGAAAAGCTGGCGGAAGGCGCACGAACGGTCGCCGGCTCAAAGCTGGACGGAGAAGTAGGGCGGCGGCAGCTTACGAATCGACGTAGCGCGATCGCAGGTGATCGAGATAGGGTGCGACCTGAGTGGCTTGGCCGGTGGCGCGCTCCATGAGTTCGTCGGGAAGCAACTGGCTGCCAAGGGCGTGCACGTTCTCGCGTAACCACATGAGCAAGTTCGTGTAGTTCGCGGCTTCGAGTTCACTCGTGATCCCAGGAATAGATTCCTGGGCGGTGGCGAAGAGCTGCGCGGCGTTCAGGTTGCCCAGGCTGTAGGTGGGGAAGTATCCCATCGCGCCGAGGCTCCAGTGGATGTCCTGCAGGCAGCCTTCGGCGTCATCGGTGACCGCTAAGCCCATGAGTTCCGAGAAGCGCTCATCCCACCGCTGGGGGACATCGTCGGCCTCGAGAGCACCCTCGATGAGCTCCCTCTCGATCTCGAACCGCAGGATGATGTGCAGATCATAGGTGACTTCGTCGGCCTCCACCCGGATGAGCGATCGGCGGGCTTGGTTCACAGCCCGTGTGATTTCCTCGGGACTCCAGTCCTGCAAAAAAGGGAAATGCGTTTGGGCTACCGGTAGCCAGCGTTCCCAAAAGGCCCGACTGCGGCCCACTTGATTTTCCCAGAGGCGGGACTGTGATTCGTGAATGCCTAACGAAACGGCTGTGCCGGAAGGGAGGGCGTGTTTCTCTTGGGGCAGGCCTTGCTCGTAGAGGCCATGGCCGGTTTCATGAAGCACACCGTAGAGCGAACTGGTGAAGTCATGGACATCGTAGCGGGTTGTTAGACGAGTGTCGTTGGGCGCCAAACGAGAACAAAAAGGATGAGCTGCAGTGTCGATTCTTCCAGCATCGAGGTCGAAGCCAATGGCCTGGCAGACTTCAAGATTGAACGCTTTCTGGGCCTCGATGGGGAACTCGCCGCGGAGATCTCGGGGCGGGGAGGCCAGGCTGCGTTCCGTGGCCGCCTGGACGAGGTCGACGAGGGGGACCTGGAGTTCGTCAAAGAGTGACGTCAGGGCCTTCGATCGCGCCCCGCGCTCGTACTCTTCGAGAAGAGCATCGTAAGGCGAGTCATCGTAACCCCAAAGGTCGGCCATCTTCCGGTTGAACTCGACGATCTTGCTCAGGTGCGGCTGGAACTGCTTGAAGTCGTTTTGCTGGCGGGCCTCCTGCCAGGCGGCGACCGCCAGGCTCGTGACTTCCTCAAACTGGCCAACGAGTTCGGCGGGGATACGACACGCTCGCTTGCGCTCGTGCTGCCAGCACTCCAGATTGGCCCTCGTTTCGGCATCTCCTTCCTGACAGGCGCCGAGGGCTTCATCGATCCTGTCTCCCACTTCGGGCGCCGTTTTTAAGGTATGCACTTCCTCGCTAAGGGCAGCCCGCTGTTTGGCGCGATACTGGACGCCTTTGGATGGCAGGTGGGTCTCTTGATCCCACGAGAGGAGGTGGTTGCAGGACTGGAGGAGAGCGATCTTTTCAAAGTGGTCAACCAGATCGACGTAGGCAGTATTCACGCGATACCCTCCCCGGGTCTGCAGGACTGGCAAGAGAATCCCACGGCATCTCGGTCTTGATTTGATAAATCGGCCGCTCTGGCAGAGAGTCGCTCAGCTCTTGAATCATGCCCGCATCTCGACTGACTCGACGAAAACTTCTGCAGCGGTCCGGATGGCTGGGTTTGGCTTCAATCCTGCCCACATCGGCTGGCGGACAGGCGGGCGTGGGTAGTGCTGCCAACGACCGCATTGAAGTCGTTGTGATTGGGCTCGGTAGCCAAGGAATGAAACACCTTGAGGACTTGTTAGGTTTTGAGCAAGTCAGGGTCGTGGCAGTGGTCGATGTGGATGGGGCCCATCGAGAGCGGGCGAGAGAAAAAGTGGCTGCTGCTTATGGGGAAGCGGATGTTGCTGTCTATGAAGATTTTCGGGAATGCTTGAGTCAGGGGCGAGGGGATGCGGCGGTCATTGCCGTGCCCAATCACTGGCACGCCTACATCGCTATTGCCTGCTTGGAGCGTGGTCTCGATGTCTATGGGGAGACACCGTTGGCACACAGCGTGGTGGAAGGTCGTGCCATCTGTCGAGCCGTGAGCCGTTACGGTCGCGTTTGGCAGAGTGGGAATCCCCTCCGGTCGGATGCCCTGTGCCAGCGCGCCTGTGGACTGGTGACGGCTGGAAAACTCGGCGTCGTGCGCAAGGTCGAGGTGGGAACTTATGGCGGCACCATTGACCTGACAGAAAAGGTGCCACAGGGCTATGCCGAGGGTGCGGCTATTGAAGGATTCAATTATGATCTCTGGCTGGGGCCGGCGCCCTGGAGGCCGTATCATCCCGGACTGCTGCACAAGAACTGGGTTTGGCACCAGGATTACGGCGGGGGGCGCCTCATGTCATGGGTGGGACGTTATGTCGATATCGCTCTATGGGCCTTGGGCCTGGAAAACGGAGGGCCGATCAAGGTGGAAGCCACCGGCCAGTTCAGCAACCACAGTTTGTTCAATGTGCCGGAGCGCTACGACCTTGACGCTCTATTCTTCGGCGACTTGAAGATGCGCGTGAGCAGCAGTGTGGCCCCTGGAGTGCGTTGGTTCGGCAACGGTGGCGAGTGGATTTATGTGTCCGACCGGCACTTGTTAGCCAGCTCTCCGGAATTGCTTCAGGCGGAGGAAAGTGACGAATGGGCCACAACGAGGTTTGCCGCCCATGGACAGGATCATTGGGGGGACTTCTTTTCGGCAATGAGGAGTCGGCGGCCGGCGGTGGCAACCTGTGAGAGTGCGCAGCGAGCCGCCAGTGTTGGGCATCTAGGCATGTTGGCCTTGAACTTGGGGCGCCCCATCACGTGGAGACCAGAAAAAGAAACTATTTACGAGGATCCCAACGCCGCAGGCGGCTTGGAGGTGAGTTATCGAAAGCCATGGATACTGTTAGACTGATGCGACGGCGCCCCGGGGAGACGATTAGGCGCCACTGGGCGGCTGGTTTTGCGTTGGCGATCGCGGCGCTTGTCAGTGGGAGCGTCTGGGTGGGGGCTCAGGACGCGTCCATGGTACTGAGCGAAGAGGAGCGTGCCTTGGAACAGAAACGCATCCGAAGAGAGATTGAGCTTTTGCAACAGTACCGGTTTGGGACCTATCGGGGTCACTGGAATGCCGTTGAAGCCAAGATGCGCGATCAGTATCAACGCAACCGTGATACTGCGGAGCAGATGTTGGCTCTGGTCGTGGCCATGCGTGCCTCCTCAAGGGATGCTCGTATCCTTGCCTGTCGTGGGTTGCGTTGGGTTGGTAAGGGAAACGCGGACCCCAAGGCCGGAAGTAGCATCGATCTGCTGGCTTCGCTGGTTCGGGATCCCAAGCTTTCCGCCGAAGCCTGTGCGGCGCTGCAGGGAAAGGAAAGTCCGGCCATCAATGTGGCCCTGCGTGAAGCTTTGCCTCTGGCGGAGTCCGGCCCCAGGGAGACCATCATCCTCACGCTGGCGCGTCGGCGTGATGTCGAAGCGGTAGGCTTGATTGCGAGTGTGGCCACCGGTGTCGACGATACGGAGACACGGAAACTGGCGTTCCGTGCACTGGGCCAAATCGGGGGGAAGGGAGCTATTGATGCGCTGTCGAAACTACGGTCCGACAAGGCGCTATCATTTGTCCGCGAACATGCGCTTCTCTCGGCAGCGACTCAATCCTTGGCGATGAAAGAGCGTGCCGATCGGGAAGCCGGTCTCGCGACCTTGGGGAAACTCTTGAAGAGTTCTCCGCAGAAGACGGTTCGTCTTGGAGCCCTGTATGAGATGGCACGGCATGACGAAGTGAAACGCCTCGTGTTATGCCGCCAGGCGCTCACTGAAAAATCCGGTGATCTGTTGGAAGCCGTACCTCAGTTGTTAGGATTGCTTGGATTGGAAGAGATGCGCACGCTTTATACCAAATCAAACATCGATCCGCTGGGGCCGCGTGCTCGGGCCGTCCTCATGGCGATGTGGGAACCCGAGTATGGCGGGGAAGAGATCGTCAACTGAAGTGGTCCCGTGAAACGGAGCCACTCTCCTATTGAGATCCTGAAGGCTCGTCTGGCGGGTGCAACCCGAATAGAAACAGACGAGATGAAACGAAAAAGAAGACACCTGACGGCGGAGTTCAAAGCCCGTGTCGCCATGGAGGCGTTACGCGGTATCCGAACGATCAACGAGATCGCTCAGGAGAACGAGTTGGCCCCTACCCAGGTCACTCAATGGAAGAAGGAACTGGAGAGTCGAGTGGCTGAGATCTTTTCCAGCAAGAACGAAGTGAAGCAGGAACTCGCCCTCAAGGAGCGGAAAGAACAGCGTTTGGAGCGCAAGGTGGGACAACTGGTCATCGAGTGTCATAGCCGAGTTGATCCTCGGGCTCAACGGCCGGTTTGAAATTAGGTCTGACAGAAGCACTACATTCTCTTCTCCTTCCAAACACCCTCTTCTTATCTTCTTCCCGGCGGGACTTCGACGCGTGACCTCCACGGCGCTCTTCACATCGGCTAGAGGGCATGATGGGCCTCTCTCGCCGTCGCCGTCGCTGCCTGGAATGCAAGGAGTTGTTCACTCCTGACTATCGTAATCGCACCCGTCAGCGCTTCTGTTCCGCGCCTTCCTGTCGGCGGGCCAGTAAACGCGCCAGCCAGGCTCGCTGGTGCGCCAAGGCAGCCAATCGCGACTACTGAAGTGGTCTCCTTTTCGTGGCCAGTCTTTTCTCGGTTTTATTGTAAGCAATCTGCTAGGCTCGCAGGCTGAGTAGTTTGGCTTGCCGACCACTTAGGCGGCCATGCTTGCCGGGGCGGTGTACACGGCCCAAGGCGTTCGATACTTCAATTGTTGGTGTTTCCTTCGATGATTGTAGTAGTGCATCCATTCGCGGAGGTGACCCTCCAATTCGGGGATGTCTGCGTAGCTCCACAACCGGGTCTTCTCGTATTTCAAGCTTCTCCACAGCCGCTCGATGAACACGTTGTCGATCCAGCGGCCCTTGCCATCCATGCTCACCTGGATTCCTTCCGACTTGATCGCTTGGATCCATTCCCTACTCGTGAATTGGCTTCCCTGATCCGTATTGAAGATCTCTGGCCGCCGTCCGCTGGACAACGCTCGCTTCAACGCTCTCAGGCACATCGCCGTATCCGCCGTGTTGCTCAGCTCCCAAGCCAGTACGGCACGACTGTGCCAATCCATGATGGCGATGAGATAAGCGTGTCCCGTTGCCATCGGAATGTAAGTGATGTCCGTGCACCAGACCTCATCGACTTTCGTGATCTCGCGGTGACGCAACAGGTAGGGGTAGACTTTGTGTCCAGGTGCAGGCTTACTGAGTGGCGGTTTCGGGGCAATTGCCTCGATTCCCATCACTTTCATCAGTCGTCGTAGTCGCTTGCGCCCGATCTGAATGCCGTGGTCCTTGAGTTCCTCGATCAGCTTGCGTTGACCCAGGAAGGGCCAACGCGTGTGGAGTTCATCCAGGTGCCGCATGATGTTCTCGTCCTCTTGGGAGGTCTTGGTTACTCCGGTTTGAAGCCGGTTGCGGTTGATTCCTAGCAACTTGCTTTGACGGCGAATGGAGAGCTTCTTGTGCTGGCGTTCGATCATGGCTTTTCGCTCAGATCGATCCCCAGCTGTTCGCACTTTTTTTCGAGAAACTCCTTCTCGATGACTAACTGACCCACCTTTCTTTCCAGTCGCTGTTCCTTGCGCTCCTTGAGGGCCAGTTCGTTCTTGGCTTCGTTCTTACTGACAAAGATTTCCGAGACGCGGCTCTCCAGTTCCTTCTTCCAGTTCCTTCTTCCATTGGCTGACCTGGGTTGGCGCCAACTCATTCTCCTGCGCGATCTCGTTGATCGTTCGAATCCCACGCAGGGCTTCCATCGCGATCCTTGCCTTGAACTCGGCTGTCAGGTGTCTTCTCTTTCGTTTCATCTCGTCGTTTCTAGCTGGGTGGTCCCAGCCTGACGAGCCTCTCGATCTTACTTACTTCCTGGCTCCGTTTTGCGGGACCACTTCAGGGTCCCACAGAGGATCAACGGACCAGCCGCACCGGCGGCCGAGAGTTTAAGGAACTGGCGACGTGAAGAGGAGTGGGACGAGTGGCTCATGGATGACAACGCGGCGGGTGATCGAACCGCATCCAGCATTTCAACCCCGACGGATGCCAATCGACAACGAAATTCGCCACCGACGGCCCGCAACCTAGATCGCGTGCACACCGGAATCGCGGCGGCATCATTGCCGCCGTTGGATCCACGCGGGCCGGTCTAGACCAATCCGAAGACTTCCCGCATCTGCTCTCGCACCTTCGTCAGGCGCTCGACGCCACCGCCCCCGACCTCCGCTGTAGCCCACCCGGTAAACCCAATGTCGGCCAAGGCCTTGCGCACTTGGTCCCAGGGCAAATCACCCTGACCGATGTCGGTGAACTTGTTCTGCGCACGACTGAAGCCCTTGACGTCCAGCTTCACACAGCGGTGTCCAAAAGCACGGATCCACTCGCTGGGTTGCCCATATTTCCAGTGGTTTCCGATGTCGTAGTACATCCCCACCCAGGGACTGTTGAAGCTATCGACAAACTCAACGAAGCGCTCCGCGCCTTGATCAGGCCCGGCGTCGTGGTCGTAAAACATCTTGTTCCAGACATTCTCGAACAAGATCGGCTGCCCAAGCGACGCCGCCAACGGGATCAACTGCTTGATCTCCTGGCGGCAGCGTTCCTCAATCTCTGCAGCGGGACCGTCGTCCCCCTTTCCAACGACAATCAGGACGCCTGAACCGCCCACGGCGTGCGCCACTCTCAAGCAATGCTCGATGTTAGCACGCCCCTTGGCACGAACCTCAGGGTCCGCGTTCGTCAGCGTCGCCCGCCAGTGATCGTGGTTGATCGCATTGTGGGCAAAGACACCCGATTCTTGAACGGCCTGCCGGGCCTCCTCTACCGTATGGGCCCCCGCTTGATCAAAGTCGACACCATCGAGCCCCGCTTCTCCTGCCATACGCAAACGTTCGGTCAAGCTTAACTCCTTGCCATCGACCTTCTTGGCGATCATGCCTAACTTCACCGAAAGCAAAATGCGCTTCCCAGTCGCCGGCGGCAACACGGGCCCCGGTGAGGCATTCTTGCCTCCATGATGATCGGCTTTAGCGGCAGCGGTCAGGCCCACGGCAGAAGCCGCACCCGCGGCGAGAAAACGACGTCGATTGGTATTCATGAGCCCACTTCAATCCATCAAGGATCTCATGGCAAGCCTGGTCCTGCGCTTCCTTCAGATGATCTTAACTCTCAAGATTGCCTCGCACGACAACACCGGATTCGGCTTCGATCGTCGAGGGCCCCAGCACGGAGCAACCTTCGACCGCGTTGCGCTCGCCTTTCCCGGTGAACCGCAGAACACCGCGGCTCCTCTTCGGCTCTCTCCTTTCGACAAGCAGGCATGCATGAAAGCAGACGTCCCGGCAGGCATGAGCATCGACGCCGTAGGGAACGCCGTCGATGAACTGACACGCAGAGACGGTGAGCCCCGAAGACGATTCCAACTCCAAAAGCGACTTGCCGCTCTTCTGCCCCGTCTCCGATTCGTCCAGGAACTGACAACTTGAAAGCACGCAATCCTGTGAGCGCTCGACGCGAACGCCGGTGCCATACTGCGGTGTGTGGCGGCGGAAATGATTGCCCGTGATGTTGATCTGGCTCGAATCTTCGACGAGCAGGTTGTGCTTGAGGCAGGAATAGATGGTGTTTCCCGACAAGACGACACCATAGCAACCTTTGAGATGCACGTTCACTTCCTGAGAACCGATCACGTTGCCCGAAATCGCCCACAGCCCCGGCGGACGCCCCGTACCCGCTTGCTCCATGATCCGAATATTGGCACCTCCAGCCGTTCCGGTCGCCTGAATGGTGTTCGACGCAATGGTCACTTCGTTGACACTGGCGCCCTCGGCCGTGGTATCGACATGAATCTCGGCCGTGGGTAGATCCTCGGTTCCCGGGTGCGACTTGGAATTGTTGTACTCGATGTCGTTGCCCGTGATCTGAAGATTCCGAATCTCAGAACGTTCGATGCGGATACCTCCCAGTCGATTATAACTGAGGTGATTTCCAATGACATTGATCTGGTGAAGGTTCACACCGTCGAGGTAGAGGCTCACCCCGGTATTGTGATAAATGTGGCACTGGCTGATGAGCACATTGCGATTGCGCTTTCGGAGAAGAATCCCGTGCCGCACCTTGCGGATGAGCATCCCTTCCATGGTGAGCTGCATGGCTCCAATCGATTCCACGCCATCCGCCTCCGGATGCGCACCTTCGATCACCAGCTGCCGAAATCCCGGGAATCGCTCTTGATCCCTAACTTGATCGCTCAGCGTTCCCGGATCGCCAGTACCAAGGAGTCGAAAAGCCGGGCCCTCGCCCTCCATGATCACCGTCGAGGCCCCACCATCCCCGTGCACGGCCATGGGACCGTGCGCTCCCAGGGGCAAGACTACCGTTTCCGTGAGGCGGTAGCGCCCCACGGGAAAATGGAGCACGCCGTCGCCTTCAGCGACGGCGTGCCGAATGGCTTCCGTATCATCGGTCGATCCATCGCCGACCGCACCAAAGTGGCGGACATTGCTCATGGATCGAGCCTAGCCGATCTGCCGGCCTGACGCCCGTCTAATCGATCCGAACGTCGTCGACGTACCAGCCCGCGCCGTCACCCTCGGTCACGTCGTCACTCAAGAAACGGAACTCAAAGCGCACTTTCTGGCCGACGATCGACGCCCGGGTGTCACCAAACCGAAGCAAGCTGATGGCAACCTCTTCCCAGTCGCCATTCGACCCGGTGTAGACCTCGCTAAAAGCAATGACCTCACCTGCTTCGTTGAGGACCCTCACTTGACCGCCCTCCTCACCAGAGGTGTCGATCACATGCCAGAACGAGAAGAACCCACGCTCCACCGCCGTGAGGTCGATCTCCGGAGTCGTCAACGTGATGTTCGAGAAAGCGCCGTAGACTGCGTCGATGTTTGTCGCATAGACATTGCTTCCCGAATGGGCCGATTCCGGACCGACATTGGTCGGCGTACCCAAATCCCAAGTGGTGTTTCCACCATCAGGGAAGGGCTCCTTAAGCGTGCCCAGGGTCCATCCCTCGGCACCCGATTCGAAGTCATCGAGAAAGACGTTTCCAGGAGCGATGCGCACAAACACCTGCGCCGCGCCGGGATCGACGGGAAACACTTCGGTGTTCACTCCGTCCTCTTCACCCACGATGCTGTTCACCACCGTGGCCCAACTGTCAGACTGCATGCTACTCGATGTCTGGATGGCGTAAAACTTGCCCGCTTCCGATGTCCACGTGATCGAGGCCTCGGACTCCGATACTCGGGAAATGTCAGTGATCACGACTTCCTTCGGTGCGAAGTCGAGAAGGTAGCGCCCATAACCGTAGGCACCGCTATGCCACAACAACTCCGCCTGGCCCGGACGCATGCCGGGCAACACATTCAGATTCAGTTCACCGAGGGTGCCATGCCAGATCGACATGGCTCCAACCAACTCATCACCTTCCGTGACGTCTAACTTGTGCAAGCCAATCAATTCGGCAAGACCCTCTCCCGTATCCGGATCGACGAGAAGCGGATCGAAAAACTGATCGTGCACGGCGATCCAACCTGGCACCGGCGCTTCGAAGCCTCGGACTTCACTGTTCCAACTAGGTGTACTGTAAGTCACCAAGTACGGAAAATCCGGGTGAACTTCCGCGTCTGAAATGAAGCGGCCGATGTAGCCGATCTCTTCGTCGGTCTCAAATTGATACTCACTCCCCGTGAACGGCTCTTCTGTAGCCGTGTCTCTCACATTGCGGACAATGCTCGTATCCATCCCGTGACTTCCGCCTGGGTAAAAGCTGCCGTAGATCCATTCCTGCGTGGGCGTTTCCCCAAAGGTCGCCGGAACGACTGAACTGCCGCCCCCTTTGAAACCAGCGACTCCCGTCTCTTCAAAGGTGAGTCCATCTTCTGTGACCAATTCCCGATAACCTTGATTGGGGCGCCAGGTTTTTCCTCCCACGACCAACACGGTATCGGCACCGCTCCCACGAGCGCGAAGGGTCTCGTAACGCCAACTCGGCCAGGTCTCGCTGTCATCGTCTGTCTGAGTGTAGGCCACCGTTGGCGCGGCAAAGCCATCGCCTTCCGGAGCATAGCGAACGATCTTGTTCTTGTAGTTCACATAGATAACGCCGGCAGCGTCCACGGCGAAGGTGAAATAGTAGTCCAAGGTGGACCCCTCGCGATCGATGAAATCCTGATCGAGCGGGACGGGTGCAAAGCCGACCTCAAGCGCAATGCCCATGGGGGCACCGGTGGTCGGATCGATCCAAATCAACGACCGATCGGGATACTGAGCCGCCAGTTCCGCATCGTGATCAGCGTCTGTCTCGTTAATCCCATTCTCACGGATGGCGAGCAGAAGACGGTCAGCGTCATAGCGTTCGAGCCCGCCATAAGAATCGACCACCCAGGAACCATCCCACGCCTCCCCATCCGGCGGAACATCTTGCTGGGCTTGGAGGATGGGCAAGGGCGTGCTTTCGTTGGAAATGAGATGCTCGAAAACCACATCGAAATCCGCGCGAGCGGCAAGAGCGGGAACGAGAAGTCCACAGGCGGCAATGAGGGCGGGGCTAGTTTTCATGAGATGAAGGGGTGCTAGGCGGCTCAATGTAGAGCACGTCCATGGGGACGCAAGCGCCTGTTATGGCCAAGTTGATTTTCGGGGGAGAAGTCCCGTAGATCGTTAAAAATAGGGGTCTTCAGCAGAATCTGTGGGTGAAATTCCGGATTTGCTCCGGGAGCGCTGGACGCCGGGTCCCGCTGCCCCTGGACCCCAGAACTGCTGAAACTACTTGTTTCATGGGCTGAGCCCTACCAGGGGCAGCCCCGGCGCAAGCGTTGTCCTCGCAAATCCGAGGTTTGGATGGGCAGCTGGCTTGTTGCCACAACTTTGATGTCCATTAAGATTGGATATAACTTGTTGCTGGTCAGGATTCTAGGTGAATCGCGCCGCCTGGGCACCCACAGATTCTGCTGAAGAGGCTAAAATAGAAGTGGTGGATGGTTGGCGCCCCGTCGTAGGACGGGGACGCCAATAATACAAAAAACCAACCATCCATGAGCAGTCTATCCCTCCGAGAGCAATTACTCCAATCCGATTCCGAAGAAGCTTCCGAGATTTTCAATGAATTCCTCAGCGGCGCTGCACGCCTCGCCCTCCTCGAACTCATGCAGGAGGAAGTCCATCGGCTTTGTGGGGCTCCGTACCATCCCTCTCAATCCGATCACCACCGGGCCGGCAGCGAGAAGGGTGTTTGCTACATTGGCGGCCGCAAGCAGCCTATCCAGCGTCCTCGGGTTCGCCGAGTCCTCGACAATGGCGAGGAACGCGAGGTCCCCTTGCGTTCCTATCAGGCTGCCCGCCAAGTGGGCAATATCCGCGAGGAGATCGCTGCCCTTCTTCTGAAGGGCGTCAGCACTCGTGGCGCCAGCCGCCTCAGCGAGGCCAGTGTCGGCAAGAGCACCGTCTCCAGGCAATGGACTGCGAAGGCCGCTGAGAAACTCGAGGAACTTCGCAGCCGGCCTCTGGCTGAAGAAGGGTATCTGGTTCTCATGCTTGATGGAGTTCATCTCAATGCCGAGCTGACGGCCATCGTGGCTCTCGGGATCCGAGAGGATGGCACCAAGGAGATGCTCGATTTCAAGGTAGGCAGTAGTGAGAGCTTTGAACTCGCCAACGATCTCATCAAGGGGCTGAAGAAGCGCGGACTCAAGAGTCGGGCCAAGCGTTTCCTCTCGGTGATCGATGGTTCCGATGCCCTGGAAAAGGCGCTGCATCGGCATTTCCCGACGGCTGTGATCCAACGCTGCCTGGTTCACAAGGAGCGCAACCTCCACACTTATCTCGCCAAACGCCATCACGCCGAACTCTCACGATTGTTCAAGAGGCTACGGCGAGCTCAGGGAAAAGAAGCGGCCAAGAGCGCCTACGGAGAGCTTTACGTGTTCCTTGAGAGCCACAACGCCGCAGCGCAAGAAAGCCTCAAAGAAGCAGGACAGAAACTGACCTCTTTGCAAAACCTCGGAGTTCCGGCCACCCTGCATCGCACGTTGCTGAGCACCAACGCGATTGAGAACGCGATCCTGAACATCCGCCGAAGGATGAGCAAAGTGAACCGTTGGAGGGCCGATACGAAGATGGCCGACCGTTATTTGGCCTGCGGCATCCTTTACGCGGAAACGACCTTTCGAAGGATCGTTGGCTGTGACGATCTGCCAAAACTCCGAGAGGCGCTGGATATAGATTAACATCGCCCCCTGATCGTAGCGACAAGCAAGGGGCCCTGCCCCTCGACCCCGCCATCTAGCTCTCCCTCCAATAAGCCGAATCTAACATACTCCCTTCTATTGACAATAGATCATCTAGGCTCAATATCTTAATAACCATCCGCCATTTCTAACGATCCAGTGGACATCCCCTCGGCTCGGAATCACCGATCAACTCTCGCAATGTTTCGTTGACTGCCGGGACCAACGTTACGTCGAACACTCCCTCCAAGAGCTACTGCGTCAGCGTCTTTACGCATTGGTCGCGGGTTTCGAAGATCTCAACGACCACGAAACTCTACGGCGAGATCCACTCGTCGCCGCCGTTGTTGGCAAGACCGATCCCTTGGGAGAGAACCGTATCGGCGAGGACAAAGGCAATCCCTTGGCAGGTAAATCCACCCTCAATCGCCTAGAAACCACCAATGCTCAAACTCAGAATGGCGACCTCTCCACGCATTATCACAAGATTCACGCTAAGCATGCCGAGATCGAGAACACCCTCATCCGCCTCGGCACCCAAGCCTTACCCGAAGCAACCGAAGAGATCATCCTCGACTTCGACGCCACCGATGACCTTATCCACGGCACTCAAGAAGGCCGCTTCTTTCACGGCTACTACCGCAACTACTGCTATCTTCCCCTCTACGCCTTCGTTAACGACATCCCTTTCTACGCCAAACTACGCACCAGTGATCGGGATGGTTGCGACGGCACCGTAGAGGCTCTTGAAAGCATCGTCCCTCAGCTACGTAGTCGCTTTCCACAGGCACGGATCATCGTGCGAGGCGACAGCGGATTCGCTCGCGAGTCCATCATGAAATGGTGTGAGGATCACGGCTGCTACTACTCCTTAGGCATGGCAAAGAACCCGCGGTTAAAGAGATTGCTAGAACCCGAGATGGCCAAAGCGCGCGCAACCGCTTGTCTCACCGGAGGCTTCGCCTGCCAATTCGGAGACTTTCGCTATCAAACCGCCACCAGCTGGAGCTGCGAACGGCGTCTGATCGGCAAAGCTGAAATCATTCGCGGCAAAGAGAACCCCAGATTCGTAGTCACCAACCTCCCCGAAGACCATTGGCCAAAGACAAAACAAGACCTCAAAACAGAGATCCACGATTTCAGCTCTAAGAGCATCTACAGGGGAATCTATTGCGCCCGCGGCGACATGGAGAACCGGATTAAAGAACAGCAGTTAGACATGTTCGCCGACCGGACGAGCAGCGCTAGCCTGGCAAGTAACCAACTGCGCTTGTGGTTCTCCACTTTCGCCTACCTACTGATGCAACAGCTGCGGACCCACGCTCTCGATGGAACGGGACTGGCCAAAGCGACAGCTGGAACCATTCGTGACCGGTTGCTGAAAGTAGCGGCGATCATCCGAGTCAGCGTGCGGCGTGTGCACGTGCGACTGTGCAGCGCCTTTGTGTTCCAGGATCTATTCAAGCAGGCGCACGCACGAATACACTGTTTGCCGGTGCGAAGTTAACCACGCCTGCCATCAACCCACCATCACTGAGGTCGCGCGACCAAGCCTCAGTAGCGCGAGCTATGCCTATGCATGCCTGAGAAAGCGCTCTCAAGTGCCCCTTTCCTACCATTTGGGCGAAAGAGGCGATCCGTCGAGGTAATTGCGTCGCACCGGCGCATTCGCTGCCCGATCTATCAATCACTCAACGCCCAGAGGCGGGACGTCGCATCATTGATAGAGGCTCGTGAGAAATGCGGGCTAGCGCCTTAGCCCGCGAACGATGGACCTCTGCGTGTCCGCAGCAGCCGATCTCCCAAACGCGCTCGCGTTGATCCTGCTTTAGACTCACTGAGCAACCACACCGTGGGCAGTCAGATAGTCTAATTACCGGTGCGTCAGCATCGAGAGCGGCAAACGACGCGCTGACTTCTTCGAGGAGTTCATTGAGAGCCACATCAGACATGCCCCATCTTCCCTCAACTCACCTCCCAATAATAGTGAGCAAATCGCATACTGCTTGACTATGTAGTTAATTAACTACTAAGAATCTCTCCCTACTGCTATTAGCCAATGCCGCTATCCTTCGGTCTGGCACTCTCCTCTTCCCTCCTTCCAGTAGGAGCAACTGATTTTCGAGATGCCCACTTCACGAGAAGTGGATAATCATTTGAACATCCCACCCGTCACCGTTCCTCTTCCGCCTCACCTAGAATGACCGCCTTCAGTCTCACCAAATGATTATCCACAAACCGTAGGTATTCTGTCCGACCTCCATAACACAGCTCTAGGCATTCCGATACTGCATCAAGATCGAGAATCCTCTCCTTATCAAGAGCAGTCCGCTTCAACGCCAAGTTAACCCATTCCCAATGATTGGGGCAAAGCGCCACAGAGTTCTCCTGATGCCATCGCTTCAATACCTCTTTCCCCAGTAGCTGCCGCACCTTAAAAAAAGGATTACCTCTTTCGTCAGAGAATGGCACCGCCCTCCAGCACACCTGGCAAAACATGATGCCATCTTCGTTGGTGTAACGCCCGCGCAGATACTCCTTCGCCCTCCTTTGCGATTCCGGCTGACCCGGCTGGACCGTACGCTCGGCCGTCTTCTCTTCCCGCTCTGGCCTCTCCTTGGCTCGCTCGATGACTCTATCGGTCAACTGCGCTGGATTGGAGACTTCCTGCTCGGCCAAGGTCGCTTTAGGATGACTCGATTTGTAGCTATTAAGCAGCTCCCTCACTGGAACTCCTAGCCTTCGGAGCGCCTTCATATCTTCCTGAGAAGTTCCCGGTGGCAGGCCAGCCTTCCGCATCGTCTCCCTCTTTTCGATTGCGTCTTCCGATCTCTCTTTCTCCTCTCTTCCGAATTCAATTGCTCGGAGCCATTCCGTCCCAATGTCCATGGGAGAGAAGCCATCAGGCAAAAAGGACTCACTCGCTTGTCGAGGCTGCACGAATCGCAATCCTTCATCGTCCTTCTGAGGTACCCAAAACCGCTTCCTAAGAACCAGCACGCCGGTTGAAGGACGCCGCCTCGGTGACTTCCGATTTGGCTGATAATGGGCATGCAACCACTCGTCCAGAGCATTCTTTAGCATTCTCCAAAGCACGGCCGAGAACTGTAAATCAATTTCCACCTCCTCTTTGCAGTACGAAAAACGCAGCCCAGGGATGGACCAATCCCACTCCGCCTTTGTCCGGCAATTAGACTTTTTCCCCGGATTCAATTCCTTCATTTTGCACTTATCAGGATGCGACGCCAACGCCCCATCACCTTCTGACTTTTCCATCGCCAGTTCGCTACGTACCCCCCACTCCCTGAACAAAGCAACCAGCCGATCCATGCCATACTTCTCCCCAAACCGCTTTTCATACTCAGAACTCAATTTCGTGGGCTGGAAACTACCGAAGCGCCTTACCTTTTCTACATAGGCCTCCAAATTCGAGTTTGCGTATGGCAAATCCATGAACATCTCTACCGGCCTCTTAAGCTTCCTCGAAGGATCCAGAAGAATCGACGCCTGTGACGCCAGTTGATTCATTTCTTGCCTGTGCCGTGGAGCGATGACGGGAGTATAAAACCAATTCAGTATCGAGGCAACGTCATCCCAATAGCCATTGGAAATTCGATGTCGTGGCCCGTTATGATACTTCACTTTTAACAGATACTTAACTTGCTCGGTTTTATCATACTCCTTCACGCCCAGCCGCTCCAGGAAATCCCTCGCCTTTTGCAACGAAGGGTCCCCTTCTTCGCCCTCCAAGATCGCTGAATCGATTACCTTGAGCTCTTCTCTGCAATACTCGGAACCAGAAAAAGGAAAGTATCCCCCCTTTCCTGAATCCATTCCATTCTCAAATTTGACGATCTTAAACATCTCGTCTTGATCTGCCACCTGCAAGTTTGCATCAAACCCGTAGGACAATCCACACTCTCTTTCTAGGTTGGCATACATCTTACAAAGTCCCTCTCCACTCATCGAGGTAAGAACACCCTGAACGTCGTTCCTCCACTCTTCCGAATCCACGCACTCGTCGTCGTCCCGTGAATTGACACCATAGATACATTCCTTTTCAGCTTTCACAACCGACTTCACCATATCGATCCAGCGTATCTGGCGAATATCGAGCGCATCCAAGAAAGCCCGTTGTCTCCCTTCGACCGGTCCGATCCATGCCCACTCGCCCTCATCCAATCGCAGAATATCTCGGATCTCGTTAGCCTTAAAAAGTTCTCGAATAGGAGGACGCAAAGCCATGAGCGCACGTTTGCCAGGCATTGGCCCGCTGTCTAAACAAGGCACCAGCGGAGTTTCTCTCATCTCCTCCACAATCCTACGGAAAAAGCATTTGTATTTATCCCCAAGGTCATCCTTCTCATTAGGCAAAATTTCTAAGAACCTCCTTGTTAGCAACCCTAGTTTTTGGACTTGAAACAACGATCTCGCAGAAAGATCCGATAATCTCTCAAGAAGTTCGTCATTCGCTTTACAGTCTTTGATGCTGGAGCGACTCAGATCAGCCTCAAAGGACGCGTGCACGTGGAACCTCAATCTAGAGTGCTCTTTCTTCGCAGGAAAATACACGCATACGTTGCCTTCACCATTTCCGTTTGGCTCGAACTGCTCTCTTGGCTCTTTGCCTTCCTCTAAGCGTTTCACTCCCTTCGCAAGAGTGAATGGATAGGCAACCGAAACTTCCCCCCCATCGCTGAGCTTCTCTGAAAATAGTAAGAACCACTTCGGGGCACCACTTACATCTTCGCCTGACTCCGAAACCGAAATCATAGGCGAGCCTGGTATCGGCTGCTCCTTCCTTAAGCGCTTGATGCACTCCCCCCCCGCCAAGCATTCAACCTCCGTTATTCCATTGAGAAAGAGAATGGCGGTTTCAGGGAGCTCCTTCAATGCCGCGACAATTTCATCGTAGGCCTCTTTGGGAGTCTTCTTTGGTCCGTCAAACGGCAATACAAAACGAGTCATCTCGCCCACATTGGGATCGACCTCGATCAGCACTGGGATGACAACTTCCTCGATCTTGAAGGCGCAGTGCGCGGAATAGATCTCAGGTGATTTGGTGTAAAGAAAGACAGACTTGAATCCAATCCCAAACTTCCCAATTTGAGCATCGGCCTCTTTCTTCGTACTCCCGCCATATCCTGTCAGGCCTCTAATGTCTTTGTCATTCAGTTTCCGCGCCCCATTGTGCTCAAATATACATCTGTCAGAGTGCAAGCTAAACTTCACTCGCGTAGCTCCTGCATCCTCAGCGTTCTGAAGCAATTCGAAAACAAAGTGCGCTTTATCGGGATAAAAGTCTTCGAACAGATCTAGTCGGATGTCCCCCCTGTTCCGTTTGGTTGCATCCACCCACGAACGCCGATCTTCAGCGAGTTCCTCAATGAATTCGTTTAAGCTCATCACCTACATTAGTTAGGATTTCACTTCGATCACGCCTCGCAATACCAGCTCCTGATGGATGTCCACACGTTCACGCCTCACCTCTAGGTCCTGGATTCGGCTCTCGAAGCTCGACTGTTCCCGTTGTTTCTCGCCTTCCTTCATCCGCCTGATCTTTGCGTTCACTTCCGTTTCCAGCCGGGCATCGATATTGGCGATTCGTGATCGATGGCTCGCTTCCAGGCTCTTGATCCGTTGTGAGATGCGGTTCTCCTCCGATGCCTGGAAATCTTCCAGAGCGACCCGCCACTGGTCGTAATGGAGCCGGTCGACATCCTCAAACTCTTCATTCTCTACCTGACGCTCAGACAGCGTCGCCTCCGTCATCAGGGCAAAGAACTCGTCATCCAATTGGGAATCAGCCGTCGTGACCACGAGACGCTCATCTGCCTTGAGCCCCTTCATGGCCCATCGGTGCACGACAAAGGGGTGGCTTCCCCGGGGAACACTATCAGTGGCGATCTCCAAGGCCACCACGCGCTCCTGGTCATCCTCATCGAAAGAGTGCACCGCTTGCCGCACAAGGGGGTGATCGGTGCGGATGTGAAGCGCCGCGCGGTGCGCTTTCGCCGCCTCGCTGTCGAACACCAATTCCGTCGATTCTTCATGCCCTTCCAACCACTTTCTCCACAGACGGTGATCTTCGGTCGCGACCCGCTTACCACACAATTCCCGAAAGTCGCCGCGAAGAAGCTCCCGCTTCTCCGCTGATAAGCTGAGCCGGTAGAGACCCTCGCGCTCCCCTTTCTTGGGAAAGCGAAACCCGACCCGTTGTTCTAAGTAAAAGGCCACGCATGCCCTCATGGCCCAGGGCTCGAGCCACAGATTCTGCGCCTGTTGGATCTCCTCACGCCACTCTTCGGCGCGGATGTCCAAACCAAAGAACTCTCCCTCACGATCTTCGAGCGCCCGTTGATCTCGGAGTCGTTGGATACTTCCATCGCTCAGCGCCTGAAGTTTCTCTTGCTGCTCTTCGGGAGTCAGTTCCAGGCTCCCACCGATCTCGGAAATGCCCTTGCTGATCTCTCCCAAGATGGATTCACTGGCGCCAACACACTGTTTGAAAACGCCAATACGCCACAAACAACGCTCATAAATGGCGGCATCGACCGTACCCGGCGTGATGAAATTGAGAATCTCCACCGCTTCGCTCTCTTGGCCGTAACGGTCGATGCGCCCAATCCGCTGTTCGATGCGCATGGGGTTCCAGGGCAGATCGTAGTTGATGAGCCGGTCACAAAACTGGAAATCCAGACCTTCACATCCCACCTCAGAGGAAAGCAACACGTCCAGCGCCTCGGGATCCTCTTTGGGCAGGGCAAAGCGCGCTCTCAATCGGGCTCGCTCCTCTTCTTTCACTTTGCCGGTGATCAGCCCGAACCGCACTAGGTCCCCCTTGCGATCCAGATAGCTCGACAAATAGTCGAGCGTATGGAGAAAGGTGCTGAAAACCAGCGTCTTGTTGCGCTCTTGAGAGGCCTTCTCGACCACCACTTCAAGGAATCGAACCGCCTTGGGATCCTCATCACCGAGCTGCTCCGCCCGTAAGCAGACTTCCTCAACCTCTTGCTTGAGCCCGTCACTGACCCGGAACCCGTCCGCTGGAATCTCCAGGCCTTCCGTCACGCCTTCCTCCTCCATGCGCACACGGTCGAGCCTTCCCTCCAAGAACTCTCTCATCAAAGGCGCGAGACCGTGCAGACAGCTCGCCGCTTGCCGCCTCAAGGTGCTCATCATGAACTCGAGATTAATCTGCCCGTGAATCTCCTGGTAGCAGGTTCGCACCACACGCAGCAAGGCATCGTGCAACTCCTCCTGCTCGGCGGTGAAATCGATCGAGACCGTCTGCGGGCGACGTAGGGTAAACTCCCCGATATCGCGTCGCCTGGTCCGATTGATCAGATCGCTAAAGGTATATTGATCCTCCAGAGAACGGATCACATCGACGCGCGCTTCATCCTTCAGATCGGGATCGTAAAGGCTGTCATAAGCCTCCTGGAACGGCTCTGATGTCTGGAGAAACTGTTGTCCCCAGGGAGTCTCCGCGGCGTGGTCTAATTGCGCTTGGGCCTCGCGATTCCATCCTGGATTTACCTGGCGACAGGCATTGATTGCCGCGTTGAAAAAGGGATTGGGGCCTGCCCTCAACTCAAAGCTCGCCTTGTCCGAGATGATGTCAGGGCGCAAAAGCTCGAGAAGCGTAAACAGATCATCCCCGCCTAACTGAACGGGCGTGGCGGTCAGGAACAGCGCCGCTTTAGCATGATTGCAGAGATGCCGCACCCCCCGGTAGAGATTCGTGTCCGTGTTCCTCAGGTGGTGGGCTTCATCGACAATCACGAGATCAAACTCCAACGGAATGTCGAGGTTGAGAATCCCGGGGTCACTTCGGGTCCCCTCCAGGTAGCGCTCCTGCTGCAAGAGAGACGATGGCAGGATGGCATTCTGATAATGTTGAGGCCATTCGCCCTCCAGATCGGCGTCATTGAGGCAGTGCCGGAGACGGTCGCCGTCAAGCGCTTCGAAGGACTCTCCAAAGCGTTTCATCTCCGAGAACCACTTGCGCTCGGACACCAAGGGTTTCGGACAAATAACGAGTACCGAACGAAGATCCATTCTCGCTCGCATCTCCTTGATAATCAGTCCCGCCTCGATGGTCTTCCCCACGCCGACCTCGTCTGCGACGAGCAGGCGCGGACGGTCAGCCTTCAAGAACTTCAAGACCGGCCTGAACTGATGGGGAACAAAGTTGATCCGCCCCGAATGGAGGGAGAACAAACTTGAAGACGAGGGATGACGGAGATGGAGGCTGGTGAGGAGGGCACGGAACTGGTCAAGATCTCGAATCAACCTCGGTCCTTCCTTTCCCGGACAAAGCTTTAGCTGACTCTCCCAGAATGTCTGCTTCACACCGTCAATGAGCACCTTGTATTCAACCTCATGGCCAGAGGGCATGACACCGATAACAGCTCCCCTTTTCTCAGGATTTGATCTTAGCGATACTAGATTTCCAACTTCGAATTCGGGGGCCCCATTACTCGGCCCGTCTTCCACAGCCACCTTGAACTCGTCCAGTTTCGTTGACTGTTCCTTGGACAGCAAGTCAACAGCCCTGTAGCGATCGTTTACTTTCTGATAGCTCTCTTCACTTGCGCCAATTTTTTCGAACAAGAGCAAAATGCCTCTGAGTTGATCAAGCTCTTGGCCAGGAGCAATGCCCTTCAATTTCTTGTGTGACCAATCGTTCCGGGTATCTCTCAGTCGATTCACCAGGGTCAGGGTGTCATTTGGCGTAGGTCGAACCACTTGAATGGCCTTCCAACTTTGACTCATCACTCGGATCAGGCTAGGAAGGTCCAATTGCTCCAGGGTCGAAGCCCCATCTTGCTGCACATAGAGCTTCTGATTTTCCGTTAGTCTATCGTAGACATGGCGCTTCCACCAATCATCCCTTAGTTGAGGAAGCACTTGGTTCAGGAAACGCACGACCTCCCCCTGAGCAATGTCATTCTCAGCGTAAGACATACCTAAAACACGTTCAATTTGGGCACATGCCCCCCAATTTTGTAAACCTGCGTCGTAGGGCGTCGATCTCTTTTTCGCGGATCGGTATCCACAATGGTGGAGCCCCAGGCATCGAGCAGTAAGACATGGCTGGGAACGCCGACGAGGAGCACATCTTCAGGCCCAAGCACGCCACGCCCGATCAGGCTCCGCGACCGTGCCCGGACACGGCCCACGGAAAGCCCTTTGAAGAAGGACGTTCTGGAACGCACAGTGAGCCCCCTCCTACGTAAGATCCTCACCACATCCGCCATCGTATGGGCGTAGCGAAACTGATCTTTGTAGACGTCGAAGCATTCCAAGCAAGCACACACACATGGAGTCTTGTAACCGTCTGGATAGCCTTTCCTCTCGATCTTTCTGGCGATAATCCTTCGATAAGCTTTCATCCGCTGCCCTCCAATGGTTTTGATTACGAAGCCAGTTCCAGCGCCCTTAGGGACAATGCCTTTAGGGAAAGATCCAAAATATTTTAGATAAATTTTGCATTTTACCATAATAGTTATAATTGGGGTGGATGCCTCACTCCCATCCCAATCAAGTTAGCGGTTTCCTTGGTCAGTTCGAACATTTTTTCGGATTCGTTCGCGATCGCTTCGAACGCTCGCAGAACCCAGGCCGCGGCCCCAACCCCAAGCTGCCGGCCTGGGATCTTCTCGCCTCCCTGGTCTATCACGTGATCAGTGATGCTGGCCATTTCTCGGCCCATGTGTTCCAGTTGTTCGAGGTGGTGATCAAGGATAGTTCGCTCTCGGAACGGCGCCAGAGGATGGGGCTTGAGCCATTCGCTTGGCTCATGAAGCAGGTGTTAAAGCCCCTCGCCGATGGGCGCGTACACAAGGGATGTTTCTACAAGGGGCTGCGCCTGTGCGGGATCGATGGCTCGAAATGGAGCGTCACGAACACGCCGCAGGTTCTGGCTGCCATGAGCAAGGCGGCCTCCAGGAGAATGACCGCCGCTTTTGCGAAAATAGAGATGTGCGCGCTCGTGGAACTTGGCATCCACAACCCGTTGGCGGCGACGGTCGGCCTGAAAGGAGAAGGCGAATGGACCCTGGCCAAAGAACTTCTCGGGAGTCTGCCGAAGAGGAGTCTGCTGATTGTCGACCGGCTTTACGGTTGGGGGAAGTATCTCGACGAACTCGTGAAATCATGCCGGGCGGCACATAGTGAATTGTTGGTGAAGGCACGCGGCAGCAACAAGAGCCATAAGACTGAAAGGCTCTCCGATGGAAGCGCGCTGGTCAGCATCAGGGTGCCCAGAAAGAAGGCTGATGGGCCGCGGGAGAATCAAGGGGAGATCCGTATCCGTGAGATTCGAGGCCGGATCAGGAAGCCGGGGGCACGACAGTGGAGCGAGGAGAGGCTATGGACGACGCTTATTGATGAGCAGGAGTATCCGGCGCAGGAATTGCTGGAGCTCTATGCCCTGCGCTGGGAACACGAGATATTCTACAAGGAACTCAAGCTCCACATGCGCGGGAATGACGTTCTTCATAGCCATACGCCAGAAACAGCGGCCCAGGAGGTGGCGGCATTGCTCATGGCCTGCTCGATCATCGCGCAGGAGCGATGCGAAGCCGCGAAAAGCGGCAACATCCAGCCGTTGAGCATCAGTTTCCTGAAGACGCTCGACAAAATGAATTCACTATGGGCAGTGTTCGAAGTGTCCGAGGGACTGCTGACCGAAGAGACAAAACAGGAGATGGTAGCGCGAGTCAGAGAATTGATCGTTCGGGAGGCAATACCGAAAAGACGACAAAGGAGTTGCCCGCGCAAAGTCCGCCAACCGGTGACGAGTTGGCCTAGGCTAACAGAAAACGACTCTCGTGAGGGCGAGTTCCTGCTGGAGATTGTTAGCTTTCCCTAAAGGCATTGGAGCTAGATGGCGGGGTCGAGGGGCAGGGCCCCTTGCTTGTCGCTACGATCAGGGGGCGATGTTAATCTATATCCAGCGCCTCTCGGAGTTTTGGCAGATCGTCACAGCCAACGATCCTTCGAAAGGTCGTTTCCGCGTAAAGGATGCCGCAGGCCAAATAACGGTCGGCCATCTTCGTATCGGCCCTCCAACGGTTCACTTTGCTCATCCTTCGGCGGATGTTCAGGATCGCGTTCTCAATCGCGTTGGTGCTCAGCAACGTGCGATGCAGGGTGGCCGGAACTCCGAGGTTTTGCAAAGAGGTCAGTTTCTGTCCTGCTTCTTTGAGGCTTTCTTGCGCTGCGGCGTTGTGGCTCTCAAGGAACACGTAAAGCTCTCCGTAGGCGCTCTTGGCCGCTTCTTTTCCCTGAGCTCGCCGTGGCCTCTTGAACAATCGTGAGAGTTCGGCGTGATGGCGTTTGGCGAGATAAGTGTGGAGGTTGCGCTCCTTGTGAACCAGGCAGCGTTGGATCACAGCCGTCGGGAAATGCCGATGCAGCGCCTTTTCCAGGGCATCGGAACCATCGATCACCGAGAGGAAACGCTTGGCCCGGCTCTTGAGTCCGCGCTTCTTCAGCCCCTTGATGAGATCGTTGGCGAGTTCAAAGCTCTCACTACTGCCTACCTTGAAATCGAGCATCTCCTTGGTGCCATCCTCTCGGATCCCGAGAGCCACGATGGCCGTCAGCTCGGCATTGAGATGAACTCCATCAAGCATGAGAACCAGATACCCTTCTTCAGCCAGAGGCCGGCTGCGAAGTTCCTCGAGTTTCTCAGCGGCCTTCGCAGTCCATTGCCTGGAGACGGTGCTCTTGCCGACACTGGCCTCGCTGAGGCGGCTGGCGCCACGAGTGCTGACGCCCTTCAGAAGAAGGGCAGCGACCTCCTCGCGGATATTGCCCACTTGGCGGGCAGCCTGATAGGAACGCAAGGGGACCTCGCGTTCCTCGCCATTGTCGAGGACTCGGCGAACCCGAGGACGCTGGATAGGCTGCTTGCGGCCGCCAATGTAGCAAACACCCTTCTCGCTGCCGGCCCGGTGGTGATCGGATTGAGAGGGATGGTACGGAGCCCCACAAAGCCGATGGACTTCCTCCTGCATGAGTTCGAGGAGGGCGAGGCGTGCAGCGCCGCTGAGGAATTCATTGAAAATCTCGGAAGCTTCTTCGGAATCGGATTGGAGTAATTGCTCTCGGAGGGATAGACTGCTCATGGATGGTTGGTTTTTTGTATTATTGGCGTCCCCGTCCTACGACGGGGCGCCAACCATCCACCACTTCTATTTTAACGATCTACGGGACTTCTCCTGAAGTAGAGGAGATGCGTACTTCGTATCGAGCGCAATCGACTTCCGAAACAGTTCCTCAGCACCACCAAGCGATCCTTCCTGACGCCTCTCCACTCCCAGATTGTTGAACACAAGAGGATCCGAAGATCCAAGCTGTATCGCCTGTTCGTAGGCACTCTTGGCCTCCGATGGCATCTCGAGGGCATGATAGACCTTGCCGATTTGGGCCCAGCTTGGGGCATGACTTGAGTCCTGCTCAAGGAGCTGCTCAAGTATTACAAGAGCCGCAGCATAATCCCCGCTCCGGACCAACTCGTCGGTTCTCTTAAACTCTCTCTCAATTTCCGCAGCATCAAGAACACTTGCCGGCTCAAGCGGTAACGGCTTCGCGCTCGCTCCTTCCGCGGTTGCAAGCAGGGCGTGTAATCGGTCAATCGAGATGCCGAAATTCAAGTTCTGACCTCCTTCACTCGCGAGTGAGAAGTTCTGTAACTGGATCATCATGCGGCGAAGCGTGAACCTTCGGAGCGAGTGAAGTCTATTTTATCAAGGATGAATTTTCGGAACGCTGAACCTTTTCCGCCGTGGTGCAAAAATCCAGGCAGCGTGTTTTCAAGGCGGCTGAGACAATCATTTCCGAAGGCAGCACGTCTGGGCGGATGGTTCGGATCCAGGTTCCAAAGTGTTTCCAGACCAGACCGTCACATGTCATGGCAAGGTACTGTAACATGCCCTGAGCGATCATGCCGGTCTGCACAAACACATGATATGCGTGCATCTTTCTCTGCACCTGTCTGCGATATTTCTCGGTAGTCCGGTGGAGGTATTGGTTACCATTGCGACGCTTGAGCGGTCGCATAGCGGCCATCCAGAAATGGTATCCGAATGAGCCGACCGAATGCACCGCTTGCTTGAAAGCGACTTCGATCTTGAAACGCAAACTGTAGAGCAAGATGATCTCCTGAGCTTCCATGGTGAGGTCGGTAGACAAGAGGATGATCCGCCCTCTCGTGGGATGATCGACGAGAATGAAGCGGACCATCGCCCCGGCGGGCTTCCACAACAGATCCACCGACTTGAACCGGACAGAGATGTTTCTCTCCCCATATACGGGACTGGGAACGGAACTGAAGCCGCCCGTTCCAAAGACATTCTGGAGCTTCACCGCAGCGCCATACTTTTTCGGTCGTCCGCGTTTGCGTTTGCGTGGCACTGCCGCAGGCCGAAAGCCGGTTGTCGTGCGTCGAACCCTCGTGACCAGCACACCGGAAACGCCCCTTGGTGCTCCGGATCACCTTTCCGTTGGCGTAGTAGGCGTCGGCCAGCAAGACGAACTCCTGACCTCTACAGACGGATGCGAGCATCTCGTTGGCCTTGTCGATCAAGGTTCTCCTGTCGCGGTTTGAAGTGACGATACCTTCGTGAATGCGTGCACAGACCGGAACGCAGAAGAAGTATCCGCCAACCTGACAGAGCACGCCGAAGGCCTGAAAGGAATGGCTCATGATGAAGTGAGGCTTGGAATTGGACTCGGACTGTTGATGCAGATACTTCACCGCAGGCATCTTGCGGCCCTCCTTGGACTTCTTGATGCCGTCGAGAACCAGGACGGGGCGACAACCGATCTTGTAGACAGGGAAGTGCTTGATTACGATGGCGAACCAAAGTTCTGCAAGCCGGTCCGTCTTCACGGCATTGCTGTGGAAGAAATGGAGTAAGTGCTCATAGAAGTGTTCTGACAAACCGAGAGCGCGGACGAAACTGGAAACCCCGAGGAGGTCATTGCGCACGGAGAAAGCGGCCAAGACGAGCAGAAACCAGAGAAAGGTGCGGGCTCTCGAGAAAGCGGGTCGCAGAAAACAGACGATATTCCACCAAGAAATCCAGAGATCCATAACAAATGATTTGATTTTCCTAGACATTCGCATATATAAGCTCGTGAGTGAGAAGTTCTGTAACTGGATCATCATGCGGCGAAGCGTGAACCTTCGGAGCGAGTGAAGTCTATTTCATCAAGGATGAATTTTCGGAACGCTGAACCTTTTCCGCCGTGGTGCAAAAATCCAGGCAGCGTGTTTTTCAAGGCGGCTGAGACAATCATTTCCGAAGGCAGCACGTCTGGGCGGATGGTTCGGATCCAGGTTCCAAAGTGTTTCCAGACCAGACCGTCACATGTCATGGCAAGGTACTGTAACATGCCCTGAGCGATCATGCCGGTCTGCACAAACACATCACGCCGAAGGCCTGAAAGGAATGGCTCATGATGAAGTGAGGCTTGGAATTGGACTCGGACTGTTGATGCAGATACTTCACCGCAGGCATCTTGCGGCCCTCCTTGGACTTCCTTGATGCCGTCGAGAACCAGGACGGGGCGACAACCGATCTTGTAGACAGGGAAGCGCTTGATCACGATGGCGAACCAAAGTTCTGCAAGCCGGTCCGTCTTCACGGCATTGCTGTGGAAGAAATGGA
>CBDBEZ010000136.1:0-263723 GCA_965204485.1 Verrucomicrobiales bacterium | reverse complement strand
GTCTGGAAACACTTTGGAACCTGGATCCGAACCATCCGCCCAGACGTGCTGCCTTCGGAAATGATTGTCTCAGCCGCCTTGAAAAACACGCTGCCTGGATTTTTGCACCACGGCGGAAAAGGTTCAGCGTTCCGAAAATTCATCCTTGATAAAATAGACTTCACTCGCTCCGAAGGTTCACGCTTCGCCGCATGATGATCCAGTTACAGAACTTCTCACTCGCGAGTTCATCATGAGCCATTCCTTTCAGGCCTTCGGCGTGCTCTGTCAGGTTGGCGGATACTTCTTCTGCGTTCCGGTCTGTGCACGCATTCACGAAGGTATCGTCACTTCAAACCGCGACAGGAGAACCTTGATCGACAAGGCCAACGAGATGCTCGCATCCGTCTGTAGAGGTCAGGAGTTCGTCTTGCTGGCCGACGCCTACTACGCCAACGGAAAGGTGATCCGGAGCACCAAGGGGCGTTCCGGTGTGCTGGTCACGAGGGTTCGACGCACGACAACCGGCTTTCGGCCTGCGGCAGTGCCACGCAAACGCAAACGCGGACGACCGAAAAAGTATGGCGCTGCGGTGAAGCTCCAGAATGTCTTTGGAACGGGCGGCTTCAGTTCCGTTCCCAGTCCCGTATATGGGGAGAGAAACATCTCTGTCCGGTTCAAGTCGGTGGATCTGTTGTGGAAGCCCGCCGGGGCGATGGTCCGCTTCATTCTCGTCGATCATCCCACGAGAGGGCGGATCATCCTCTTGTCTACCGACCTCACCATGGAAGCTCAGGAGATCATCTTGCTCTACAGTTTGCGTTTCAAGATCGAAGTCGCTTTCAAGCAAGCGGTGCATTCGGTCGGCTCATTCGGATACCATTTCTGGATGGCCGCTATGCGACCGCTCAAGCGTCGCAATGGTAACCAATACCTCCACCGGACTACCGAGAAATATCGCAGACAGGTGCAGAGAAAGATGCACGCATATCATGTGTTTGTGCAGACCGGCATGATCGCTCAGGGCATGTTACAGTACCTTGCCATGACATGTGACGGTCTGGTCTGGAAACACTTTGGAACCTGGATCCGAACCATCCGCCCAGACGTGCTGCCTTCGGAAATGATTGTCTCAGCCGCCTTGAAAAACACGCTGCCTGGATTTTTGCACCACGGCGGAAAAGGTTCAGCGTTCCGAAAATTCATCCTTGATAAAATAGACTTCACTCGCTCCGAAGGTTCACGCTTCGCCGCATGATGATCCAGTTACAGAACTTCTCACTCGCGAGGCTGAATAGCTTTCCGGATAAATCCTTCAATATGTCTAAGCGTGATAATTTGAACTTCCCGTCGAAGAAATTAAATACTGAAGTCAATCGCTGTAGTCCATCGATAACTTCATATTTTAAGTCATTATCATCATCATTTTCAGCCAAATAGATCACTGGAACTGGGATGTCTAAGAGGAAGGATTCAATCAGTTTGGATGCTCTGCCTCCATCCCATACATAATTTCTTTGCCATTCAGGATCGATAATGATTCGACCAGTTTTGTGCCATCGGTGAAGCTCAGATAGGCTTCGATCCGCTTTATTTAAAACGATTTTTGAGTCAGGAGATGCATTAAGATCACCTTCGTCATACGATTCCACCAAATTGTCGGCTTGTTCGGTATTAGGATTTAGTTCGTCTTCCTCGTGAGTGGGAAGTTCTCAGACCGGTTTCTCTTTGCCTGGCGTGTCTGTCTGACTGCGTAATAGAGCGATCTTCGCCTTGGATAGTTCAATGCTCAGATCGATCAGTTCGGTGGTCAGTTTCTTGAATTTCTTGTACTCCTTTGTTTCTTTTCGTAGTCCCTTCACGTGGTCTGGCCAGACGTGTTCAGTCCGGCTCCTCATCTCATGCGTGTAGCTCAGTTGGTAATACACGCCGCGCTGGCGTTGTCGATCTCGGTATTGCTTGCTGATGCTCCCAGGCCGCATTGGCCCGATTGCAGCTAACTTTGCCGCAAGTTTCTGGACTCTTTTTTCAGTGATCTGATCTTTTTCATGGTCATTACCTTATATATGCGAATGTCTAGGAAAATCAAATCATTTGTTATGGATCTCTGGATTTCTTGGTGAAATATCGTCTGTCTTCTGCGACCCGCTTTCTCGAGAGCCCGCACCTTTCTCTGGTTTCTGCTCGTCTTGGCCGCTTTCTCCGTGCGCAATGACCTCCTCGGGGTTTCCAGTTTCGTCCGCGCTCTCGGTTTGTCAGAACACTTCTATGAGCACTTACTCCATTTCTTCCACAGCAATGCCGTGAAGACGGACCGGCTTGCAGAACTTTGGTTCGTCATCGTGATCAAGCACTTCCCTGTCTACAAGATCGGTTGTCGCCCCGTCCTGGTTCTCGACGGCATCGAGAAGTCCAAGGAGGGCCGCAAGATGCCTGCGGTGAAGTATCTGCATCAACAGTCCGAGTCCAATTCCAAGCCTCACTTCATCATGAGCCATTCCTTTCAGGCCTTCGGCGTGCTCTGTCAGGTTGGCGGATACTTCTTCTGCGTTCCGGTCTGTGCACGCATTCACGAAGGTATCGTCACTTCAAACCGCGACAGGAGAACCTTGATCGACAAGGCCAACGAGATGCTCGCATCCGTCTGTAGAGGCCAGGAGTTCGTCTTGCTGGCCGACGCCTACTACGCCAACGGAAAGGTGATCCGGAGCACCAAGGGGCGTTCCGGTGTGCTGGTCACGAGGGTTCGACGCACGACAACCGGCTTTCGGCCTGCGGCAGTGCCACGCAAACGCAAACGCGGACGACCGAAAAAGTATGGCGCTGCGGTGAAGCTCCAGAATGTCTTTGGAACGGGCGGCTTCAGTTCCGTTCCCAGTCCCGTATATGGGGAGAGAAACATCTCTGTCCGGTTCAAGTCGGTGGATCTGTTGTGGAAGCCCGCCGGGGCGATGGTCCGCTTCATTCTCGTCGATCATCCCACGAGAGGGCGGATCATCCTCTTGTCTACCGACCTCACCATGGAAGCTCAGGAGATCATCTTGCTCTACAGTTTGCGTTTCAAGATCGAAGTCGCTTTCAAGCAAGCGGTGCATTCGGTCGGCTCATTCGGATACCATTTCTGGATGGCCGCTATGCGACCGCTCAAGCGTCGCAATGGTAACCAATACCTCCACCGGACTACCGAGAAATATCGCAGACAGGTGCAGAGAAAGATGCACGCATATCATGTGTTTGTGCAGACCGGCATGATCGCTCAGGGCATGTTACAGTACCTTGCCATGACATGTGACGGTCTGGTCTGGAAACACTTTGGAACCTGGATCCGAACCATCCGCCCAGACGTGCTGCCTTCGGAAATGATTGTCTCAGCCGCCTTGAAAAACACGCTGCCTGGATTTTTGCACCACGGCGGAAAAGGTTCAGCGTTCCGAAAATTCATCCTTGATAAAATAGACTTCACTCGCTCCGAAGGTTCACGCTTCGCCGCATGATGATCCAGTTACAGAACTTCTCACTCACGAGGTCTTCGTTCATAATTTTTTTGGACATCAGTTATTAGACACTCACATCTGACCGATAATTCGAGGGCTTTACGCTAGTCTATTCCGAGGACTTCAGCGCATTGATCAGATTCAAGTGATCCGGGATCCATATGGAGGGCTCGATTCAGGAAATCTTCCACTTCGCTGTCGATGGCTTCGAGAATGCGGTCGAGAGTTTCTTTCCCAAACGTATCGGCTAGGGCGTCCAGGGCGCCCTCGATGAGGCTGCGAAACAATTGCCAAAGCAATCCCGCGAAGCACAGCACTTGAATGTGAGATCGAAGGAAATGGCGTTCCCCGCCTGACCGGCCACGATCTCGTTGGCGCTGAGGTTGACGGCGGTGAGGGGGAAGGCGGTGAGGGGGAAGGCGCCGGTCGCGTCCGGCGAGGTGTCACCACTCAGTTCGTCGAGCGGCCAGTAGGCGATGAACCCATCCGCCAGATCGGCCGCGCCGACGTGGTGAGGCAGGGCGTGGAGGGCACCCGCCGCGAGGGTCCAAAGCAGGGTTTTATTGAGGTTGAGTCGCATGATTGGGTATGTTTCCAGCACTCTCCGGAACTCCTGTAGCAGGTGCAAGCTCATCCTTGGCGATTTCGGTTTGGAAGCGGAGGTTGATGGATGATGGGTGACCTTTGGAATTGGTTGGGCAGTCTGGAATGGGTTCGTTTCGTGCCGGAATTGCTGGGTAAGTTCCTGGGCTTCTCGCTCGGGTTTCTCGCGAGCTGGCTGCTCCTCTTTCGCAAGCGGCTGAAGGCCTTGGAAAGGCTGAAGCGTGGGGATTCGGACGATGTCCTATTCCAGGCGCATTTCCTTTCGCCGGTCATGGGAACCGATGAGGTGACGATTCTGTTTCGCAACGTGGCGCCTCCCACGACCTTGGAGGATCTCTACGACAATCCCGCCGCCCGGGATCTCGTCAGGCAACTGGCGGATCAGACGAGCCTCGAGAATCCCGTCCTGGAAACTTCGGGTTCAGCTGGGTTCGAGGTGCTGAACGACGCCTTTGGACATCTGGCCGGGCATTTGGCCACCTCGACGCTGGATCGTGAGATCTGGCTGTTTGCGATGACCTGTGAAGATCGCCAGGTAGTGCGGCGAAAATGCGTGCGCTGCTTTCTCATCCGGCCGAGCGATCTCACCCGGTTCGCGAATTGGGACTGGTGCCGGGAGAAGGTGCGCTGCGAGCAGCCCTGGCACTGGTATCGTATCGTGGCGCTGCACCAGATCGCCAAGGCTTGGCGGGCCGAGGAGATGAAGGAGCGCAGCGATCGGGACGCGGGTTGTCCGGCGGGTCTCCCTCTGGTCGACGAGCAGGCTCGCCACCGACGGGTCCGCTCGCTCTCGGCGGGTGTCTTTGATCGGGAAGTGCCGGTGCGGGAACCGGTCAAGGTGCCCTGGGCCGAACAGGAGGGGGAGCTGCGACGTTTGGGCCTGGAATTGAGTGCGATCCCGGCTTCCGGTGAGGGAGAGGTCGGGGCGAGGGCAGCCGGGAGTCGCCGCGAAGCTGGGGAGTGACCCTGTCGCCGCAAACATCCGCATCCGCGCTCACCCCGGGGCTTGTGTTCTGCTTGGCGAGCGGGGTAGATTGCGCACATGGATTCCCCCGATTCCTCCGACGAGGCGAAGCCGTCGCAAGACGGTCCCTACATCCCCGCTTCCATCACCCTTCCCGAACTGACGGTCAAGGCGCTCATCCTGGGAGCGGTCCTCTCGGTGGTCCTTGCGGCGGCCAACACCTATCTGGGACTGTTTGCGGGCATGACAGTGTCCGCCTCGATCCCCGCCGCGGTGATCTCGATGGCAATCCTGCGGGTGTTCCAGGAGCACAACATCCTGGAGAACAACATCGTTCAGACCTCGGCCTCGGCGGGTGAGAGCCTGGCGGCCGGCGCCATCTTCACTTTTCCGGCGCTGGTGATCCTCGGCGTCTGGCAGGAGTTTCGTTACTGGGAAGTGGCGATCATCGCGGGGATTGGCGGTCTCCTGGGAGTGCTCTTCACCGTGCCGCTGCGGCGGGCCCTGATCGTGGAGAAAGGCCTGCGCTATCCCGAAGGCGTGGCGACTTCCGAAGTGTTGAAATCGGGGCAGAAAGGTGCCGGGAGCGTGAAAGCCATCCTCTGGGGAGCGATGGCCGGTGCCATCATGAAGCTCGGCTCCACCGGTATGAAACTCTGGGGGGATGTCTATGAAAAGGCCACCTACGCGGGCAGCAGCATTCTCTACTTTGGAAGCAATCTCTCGCCGGCCCTCGTGGGTGTGGGCTACATCGTGGGGCTCAATATCGCGGTGCTGGTTTTCCTCGGTGGCGTGATCAACTGGTATGTATTCATTCCCTACCTGTCCACTCAAACTGAGGTCGTTGCCGGGGGGGAAGTGATCGACGCCGCCTACGGAATCTGGTCCTCGCAGACGCGCTATTTGGGCGTGGGGGCGATGATCGTGGGAGGGCTTTGGGCGCTCGTGCAGCTGCGATCGAGCCTGGTGCAGGGCATCCGCTCCGGTTTGCAGGCTTACCGCCGAGTGAAGGGCACGGGTGGAGCGGAGCTTCGGACGGAGAGGGAGCTGCCGATGACCTGGGTGATCCGCGGTTCCGCGGTGGCGGTGATCCC
Source organism: Verrucomicrobiales bacterium (assembly GCA_965204485.1). Taxonomy (GTDB): domain Bacteria; phylum Verrucomicrobiota; class Verrucomicrobiia; order Verrucomicrobiales; family DEV007; genus JAACDM01. The sequence continues at coordinate 257,589 of CBDBEZ010000136.1, read as the reverse complement.
GCTGACCATCGTCTTCTTTTTCATCACCAAGAGCGTTGTCATCGCCGTTTTCATGGGAGTGGCGATGGTGGTCGCGGGCTTTGTGTTTTCTGCCGTGGCCAGTTACATGGCGGGTCTGGTAGGCTCTTCCAATAACCCGGTTTCGGGGGTGACCATTGCCACGATTCTGACCTCCGCTCTCTTGTTGTTAGGGCTCCTGAACATCCTGGATCACGACAAGGAGATCGGGGCCGCGGCGGCCATTCTCATCGGCTCGGTCGTCTGTTGCGCGGCGGCGATCGGAGGCGACAATCTCCAGGATCTGAAAGCAGGATACTTGTTGGGGGCCACTCCGAGGAATCAACAGATCATGCAGGTCATCGGCGTGGTATCGGCGGCGCTGGTGATGGCGCCGGTGTTGACGCTGATCCACAATGCCTACGGCATCGGCGTGGCGACGGAAGCCCATCCGGATCCGCTCAAGGCGCCGCAGGCCACGCTGATGGCCTCCGTGGCCAGCGGGGTGTTCTCGGGAGATCTTCCCTGGACGTTCATCCGGATCGGGATGGCGATCGCGGTCGCGGTCATCCTTTTGGATCTTTACCTGGAAAAGATCGGTTCCGCGTTTCGTGCGCCGGTCCTGGCGGTGGCGGTAGGGATTTACTTGCCCCTGGAACTGTCGATTCCCATCTTGTTAGGCGGTCTGGTCGCCCATGTGGCGGGCCGAAAGAGCGGCGGGGCGAACCGCGGAGGTTTGCTCTTCGGGGCCGGATTGATCACGGGAGAAGCATTGTTAGGAATTCTCCTGGCGATTCCCATCGTCTTGACGGGAGACAAGAATGCCCTGGCCTTTTTCGGCGTGCATTCGGGCACGCTCCCCGGGGTGGTTTTGTTGCTGGGGGTGATCGGCTGGCTGTATGTGGTGGCTCGGCAACGAGACGTGTCGCCGGCCAGCGTGTGACGAACGGGTTCGCAAAAGAAGACGAATGCCAGGATCGACCCGCTTTCTGAAAGGCGAGGCTACTCCGAAATATTCGAAGCCAGACTCGCCCTCAACCACTTCAGGTAGGCTTCCGATCCGCGGGCGATGTCCAGCGCGATGATCTCCGGCGTTTCATAGGGATGCCATTCCGTCAGCCGTTTCTCCAGTTCAGGGTAGGTCCGGGCCTGGATCTTGATGAGGCCCAGCCACTCGAAGTCGGTCTGGGTCTCGCCCTTCCACGTGTAGATGGATTGGACGCCCGGGAGGAGCGAAACGCAGGCCGCAAGCTTCTCCTGCACCAAACGGTCGGCCAACGAGCGGGCGACCGATTCGTCGGGGAAAGTGGACAGCACCAAGAGGGCCTGATCAGGATCCTGATGGGTGGACATCGCCTTGGGCAGGTTTCGTGCTTTCGTCGGTGCCCTGAACGTCGAGTTCTTCGACTTCGAGCGACTCGCCGTCGGGATGGCCGTGGATACTGAAAGTGGTGCGGACGATTTCGGCGCCGCGGTTCCAGGCGGTGGCCAGTTGATGTTCGGTCTCCGTGATTTGAGAGATCTTGATCAACTGGAGGACGACGGGGTTGGTGCGGGTTCCCTTGATCACCGTGGCCTTGGTCACCCGGTCGTAGTCGAGCTCGTCCCAGTCGATGAAGGCGTGCCCTTGAGCGCGGAAGCGCTCGAGGAAGGCAGGGGAAGAAGGGGCCAGACGTTCGCCGATGACGAGGGCGTAGGTCAGCGGTTCCTCGCCGGCGTAGTGGGCTTTCGTCTTGGCGATGAGGGCCTCCACGGCCGCCGCGCCCAGGGCGTTCTCGAAGCCGCTGGGATCGGTGATCGGTCGCGAGCGCTTCGAGCAACCACCGGGGGCGATCGCGAGGAAGAACGAGAGTAAGAGTGCGGAGGGGAGGGCGAAAAGCGGGTGCCTAGTCATCGTCAGCGGTGAAGCCAAAATCCTGGTCTTCCATCTTGCACAGGATTTCGCTCATGTCCTCCATCTCTTCCCAGACGTGCTGGGCCATGTAGATGGGGCTCTGCTCGTGGAGAGCGATGGCCAGGCAATCGCTGGGCCGAGCATCGATTTCAACGATTTTTTTGGCGCCCAGCTCGTTCTTCATCTGGATGATCAGCCGACCGTAGAAGACGCCGTCGTGGAAGTCATTGACCACCACACGCAAGACTTTGGCGCCGAGGCCCTGGAAGATTCTCTCGATGAGGTCGTGGGTCTGGGGCCGTTCGCGGCTCACCTTCTTCATCGTCATGGCGATGGCCGAGCCGACCGCGGAGTCGACGTAGATGACGAAAACTTTGTCGTCGTTGCCCAAAAAGACGGCACAGCCCGCATTGGTGGGAAAAATGGCGCGCAAGGTGGCTTCGACGACCCGGTTATCACTCATGGGAAAGCTGCTTCGAGAAAACCATGCCCGGGCAGGTGAGGCCCGGCAAGGTTCATTTGGGCGAAGGCTCTGGAAAAATCCTGAATGAGGGGCGTTTCCGCGAGGCAAGATTTCTCTTGCTGGAAAAAGGCCTCTGTGTAGGGTGCGCCCTCCCTTCGAGAACAATTTCCACTGAACAGCAGCACAGCAAACCAACTCATGGCCTACGCGATTATCAAGACTGGCGGCAAGCAATACCGGGTATCGGAGGGCGACCAGGTGGACGTGGAAAAGCTCGACGTGCCGGTGGGCGAGCAGACGACCCTGAGCGAAGTGCTCTTCTTCAGTGATGGCCGTGCGGCGAACATCGGAGACCCGGTCATCGAAGGGGCGTCCGTGACGGCCAGTGTGGTGGACCAAATCCGGGCGGCGAAGGTGACGGCGTTCAAGCTGAAGCGGCGGAAGGGTTATCACAAAACCAAGGGACATCGCCGGCAACTCACTCGCCTCCGCATCGAATCAATTTCTGCATAATTTTTACAAAAACTGTAATTACAAGTCATGGCTCATAAGAAAGGACAAGGCAGCGTCAAGAACGGTCGCGACAGCAAGAGCAAGCGTCGCGGAGTGAAGAAGTATGGCGGTGAGCAGGTGCTGGCCGGCAATATCCTGATCCGGCAGTGTGGCACCCGGTGGCAGCCGGGCAAGGGAGTGGGATGCGGCCGTGATTACACCTTGTTTGCTCTGGTCGATGGGACGGTCCGTTTCGATCGGGACGGGCGCCGGGTGAATATCGACGTGGTCACCGCCGGCTGATTCGCCGGTGCTCCGGCATCGAGAATTGCGACATCTCTGACCTCCGGCTATGGAGGCGGGGATGTTCCATGTTGTACTGGTCGAGCCGCAGATCCCCCCGAACACGGGGAATGTGGGACGCTTGTGCCTGGCGACCAACACGCGTTTGCATCTGGTGGAGCCCTTGGGATTCTCCCTGGACGACCGCCAGTTGAAGCGGGCGGGCTTGGATTACTGGAAAGACGTCGATTGCTGTCAATGGCCCTCGCTGGCGGCCCTGCAGGCGGCCGCCCGGCCCGGCAGCGTCTTCCGTCTTCCATTACTTCACCACCAGGGCCGAATCGGATCACTGGTCGGATCACTACGGGCCGGGCGATTATCTCGTTTTCGGGTGCGAGACGCGAGGCTTGCCGAAGTCGCTTCTGCGGGAGAACGCGCCGCATTGCCGCCGGATTCCCACCGCCCATGTGCGAAGCCTCAATCTCTCGGTGAGCGTGGGGATCGCCCTCTTTGAAGCGATTCGCCAGAACCGGCCGGCTGGCTAGCCTGAACGAGGGATCGCTGCGGTGGGGAGTGGTTTGCGGAAATGGCTGTGTTAGCCGGGATGCCCGTGCTCCCGTGGGCCTGACCACCGCGCGGGCAAGGTTTCTTCGCCGCGCGATCAAGCGTGAGGCTTGATGGAAATGGGTGGCGAATGAGCTGTGGCGAGGCGCCCCAGCACCGCCGTTGGCGCGCGGGCAGAGAGTGAGGATCGCGGAAGATCCTTTCCCTGGCGACATGCCCATATTTCCGGCCCATGGCGGCGCAAGACCCTGCTGAAACGCTGTGAGAGGGCTTCAAACGGCGTTTTCGGCAGGGGCCAGAGGCCTTCCCTCAAGCTGGGGGGAGGAGATGACGGTCTGAGGCGAAAGTGTGGTAGAAGCGCTCTTTCCGGGCGGTGAATGGCCTTGCCTAGCAGAGACTACGCGGAATTTGTGGTGGTTTGGCTCTGAAAAAACACCGAAAAACCCGCCTGGGTAGCGTGAATTGGCCGCTAACAATGCTTTTCATAGCGCTTTCTTAGTTTTTTATTGAATTTCTAAGAAAGCGCTATGAAGCTTTGGAACCCACCTAACGAACGAACGAACACGAACCAATCCATAGGAGAACGACCATGCTGCACAAAACCAGATCCAATTACGGCATCTCCCGCATCGATCAGCCGGATAAGAAAAATCACGGCTTTTACGTGCGGATCACCCACAACGGCACGCTCTACCAGCGCTACTTCCCGGACAAGGCTTCTGGAGGGAAAAACAAGGCCCACGCAAAAGCCAAGGCTTACCGCGATGAAGTGGTGGCGAAGCTACCGAAATACAAACAGGAAGCCATTTCCTCCCGCCGGAAGAAGATCCCCCAGAGCGGCGTGACCGGAGTGACCCACGTGATGGCGAAAGCGCCCGGGGGCAAGAAGGTCTACGAATACTGGCAGGCCGCTTGGGATGACGAGGGCGGCAGCCGCCGGACGGCCAAGTTCTCCATCAGCCGCTACGGGCAGGAAGAGGCGTTCGAGATGGCCAAGAAGGCCCGCAACAAGGGGGTCCGTGGCGCCCGCAGCAAGGGCGCGGCGAAGAAGGCCTCCGCCAAAAAGACCCGGGCCAAGAAGACCGGAGCGAAGAAAAAGAAGAAGGTCGCCAAGAAGCGTCGCCGTTAGTCCAACAAGCCTTTTTCAAGCATTGTGAGGTGGTGTCGGAGATCCGGCACCACCTTTTTTTGTTTGAGTGAAGGCGCTGGCGAGCGAGAGCGGGGAGCTTCGAGAGCCGGTGGGCGAGGATTGCGCTCGCGTATTGCCGGGCGCGGGCTTATGGATCGCCATCTTGAAGAGCAGTGTGTTGCAAGACAAGGCGGCCTTGATGTCCCGGGACCTTCACCGGAAATACCGCGTGGGCACTCAGGAGATCCACGTCCTGAAAGGGGTGTCCGTGGAGATCGATCCCGGGGAAACCTTGTTTCTGTGCGGGGCTTCCGGCGCGGGCAAGACCACACTTCTCTACATCCTCGCGGGCCTGGAAGAGCCGAGTCAGGGAAGTGTCCTCATCCGGGGATACAGCCTCTACGGCAGTTCCAAGAGCACGCAGGCGCGTATCCGCAACGAGATGATGGGGTACATCTTCCAGAACTACTACCTTCTGCCCGAGTTGACCGCCCTGGAGAACGTGATGTTGCCGGCCATGATCGCCAAGGAAGAGGCTCAGGACGAAGCGGAGGAATGGCTGTTTCGTGTGGGGCTCAACCACCGCATGGATCACCTGCCAACCGAGTTGTCGGGTGGCGAGCAACAACGCGTGGCGATCGCCAGGGCGCTGATCAACGATCCCGAGATCATCTTCGCGGACGAACCGACCGGAAATCTCGATTCCAAGGCAGGGCAGGGGGTGATGGATTTGCTGGTGGGGCTGGCCAAGCAGCAGGGCAAGACCTTGGTGGTGGTGACTCACGATGCGCGATTGGCGGCGATGGGGGATCGCACGCTCTATCTCTCGGATGGCCGGTTGGCATAGTGTGAAGGAGGGACTCTGGCCGCGGGGAATGCGCGGGATCTACGGCGGGCGAAAGCCTCTGGGAGAGTCGTTTTCAGGGAGGGTCGCGCCGGGGGGCGTCCAGGAGTTGGAGCGAGGAGAGGAACGCTCGATCTGGCCTTTACTCACCCCGGCTTGGCGGCTACAGCACTTGCATGGCGGCCGCCGCGGTCAGCGGGAACGGTGCCCGTCGAAACCCTGCCTTCTCCTGAACTCAATCTGCATACCCCATTGGAGTGAAGCTGCATGAAGATCTACGTTGACGGAGCGTTTTACAGTGAGGCGGATGCGAAGGTCTCGGTGTTCGATCACGGGCTCCTCTACGGGGATGGGGTGTTCGAGGGGATCCGGTTTTACAGGGGCAGTGTCTACAAGTTGTCCGAGCACATTCGCCGGCTCTACGATTCGGCCAAAGCCATTTTTCTGAACGTGGGAATGAGTCCGGACGCCATGATCGAGGCCACGCTTCAAACCGTTCGGGAAAACGGATTGAAAGATGGCTACATCCGTCTGTTGGTCACCCGCGGAGTGGGTGGCTTGGGCTTGAATCCCCATCTCTGTGAGAAGGCTTCGGTGATCATCATCGCCTCCAAGATTCAGCTCTACGCGGAAGAAAAATATCGGGATGGTCTCAAGGTCGTGACCTGTTCGACGCGGCGCCCCGCGCCGGCGGCTCTCAGTCCGGCGGTCAAATCGCTTAACTATCTGAACAACGTGATGGCCAAGGTGGAGGCTCTTCACGCGGGGGGCGACGAGGGCTTGATGCTCAACGAGCAGGGTTACGTGGCCGAGTGCACCGGCGACAATGTGTTCGTCGTGCGGGATGGTCGAATTTCCACGCCGCCGGTCTGGGCGGGAGCGCTCCCCGGGATCACGCGGGCGGCCATTTTCGACATCGCGGCCTCCCTGGGAAGTCCGGTAAGCGAGGAGCAGTTCACACGTTATGAAATGTACACGGCTGACGAGTGCTTTCTGACGGGGACGGCGGCGGAAGTGATCCCTGCCGTGGAACTGGACGGGCGTCCGATCGGCGATGGGAAACCGGGGCCGGTCACTCGCGAATGCATGAAATTATTCAAGGAATCCACGATTTCTTGCGCCACTCCCGTTTATACGTAGCTTTTCCCAATGAACTGCGATCTGTGCCCGGAGAAGGCGAGCGTCTATTTGACGCAGATCGTCGATGGGCAGATACAGAAGGTCAACATGTGTGAGGCCTGCGCCAAGGCCAAGGGCGTGACGGATCCCACCGGGTTTGCCTTGGCGGATGTTTTGTTGGGCGTGGGGACCGAGCAAAGTCTGCCGTCGCTCGGTTCATCGGCGGAGAAGACGCCCGAGCAAGTGGCTTCCGAGAAGCTGGCGCATCTGGACGACGAGACGACCTGCCAGCATTGCGGGTTCACCCATGCGCAGTTCAAGAAAACCGGTCGCCTGGGTTGTTCCAAGTGTTACCAGGTGTTTGGCAGCGGGCTGGAGAGTTTGCTGAAGGCGATGCACAAGGGCACGCAGCATGTCGGCAAGGTGCCGGCGCGGCATCGTGCCCTCTTGGAGCAACATTACGAATTGGATCGCCTGAGAACGGAGTTGGATGAAGCCGTGGAACGGGAGGCCTTTGAAGAGGCGGCCGGCTTGCGGGACCAGATCCTTGAAATTGAATCGGAGATGAAGACTTTGGAGGCGGCGCAGGCTGAGAATTCCTCAGCCAAAGTGGTCCGTTAGCCCTTGCCTTGCCGCCCTGTCATGCGTTTCGAAACGCTTCTCAATACGCCTGCGGAGTGGATGCGTCAGGGGCATTCTCACGGAGACATTGTGGTGACCAGCCGGATTCGCCTGGCCCGGAACTTGGTGGACCATCCGTTTCCGGGATGGGGGCGGAAAAAGGATAACGAGGAGACCTTGCAAATGATCCAGCCGGTGGTCGAGAAACTCCCGGCCCTGGACGGCGCCTTCTCCCGTCACCTGAGCAAGCTGACGGCGATTCAAAAACAGGCCCTGGTGGAGCGGCACCTCATTAGCCGGGAACACGCCGCTCGCGCTGCCGGCAGTGCCGCGGTGATGAATTCGCTGCAGAGCATTTCGATCATGATCAACGAGGAAGATCATTTGCGCATGCAATCGATTCAGCCAGGGCTCGCCTTGAAAGAGGCCTATGCCATCCTCGACACTCTCGACACCGCCCTGGAAGATTCCCTGGAGTATGCCTTTGATAGACAGTTAGGCTATCTCACCGCCTGTCCCACCAATCTGGGAACGGGATTGCGGGCCTCGGCCATGCTGCACCTGCCCGCGCTCATGCTCAGCGATCAGGTGAACCAGGTCATCCAGGCGGTGAACAAGATCGGCCTGGCGGTGCGGGGTCTCTACGGAGAGGGAACCGAGGCTCTGGGAAACCTGTTTCAGGTATCCAACCAGACCACGCTGGGCGACAAGGAACTGGAAATTGTCGTGCGTTTGCAAAAAGTGATTGAGCGGATAGTCAATCATGAGAAAAACGCCCGCCAAAAGATGCTCGGCGATCGCACGACGATGCTGATGCTGTGCGATCAGGTGGGGCGGGCCTATGCGCTCCTGCGCTATGCCCACGTGATTCCCTCCAAAGAGGCGCTCAACTTGATTTCGATGCTGCGTTTGGGGGTCGATTTGGGCTTTTTCCCGAGAGAGTTCAGTGTCACGCTCGAATCCTTGTTGATGGAGATTCAGCCGGCACACCTTCAGATTCGCGCCGACCGGAAATTGCCCACCTCGGAGCGGGATGAGATGCGGTCCCAAATTATCCGGGACCGGTTGAAAACGCTCCCGGAGCCTGATATTAGTAATGCCCTGTCCTCCCTCGGGGACAGTCCTCCCTCAAGATAAGACGCTATGAATAATTTTACCCCCCGTGCTCAGCAGGTTTTGGCCCTCGCCCGAAAGGAGGCCGACCGCTTCAATCACTCCTATGTGGGCACGGAACACATTCTTCTCGGGTTGATCAAGCTGGGCCAGGGCGTGGCAGTCAACGTCTTACAGAAGATGGGGCTGGACCTTGAGACGGTGCGGATGGAGGTGGAGAATCAGGTCGGTTCGGGGCCCGAGACCAAGATGGTGGGCAACATTCCCTACACGCCCCGGGTGAAGAAGGTGCTCGCCTTGGCGGGCAAGGAGGCCAAAGTTCTCAACCACTCCTACGTCGGCACCGAGCACATCCTCCTGGGACTGCTGCGAGAGGGAGACGGCGTGGCGGCCCGCGTGCTCAAGAACTTGGATGTGGACATCGAGCGGACGCGCAACGAGATCCTGCGGGAACTCGATCCCAATTTCACTCCTGGCGAGGAAGAGGAAGGGGATTTGGCCGGCGGGGAGCCTCAAGGAGGGCGTAAGGACAAGACGCCCGCGCTCCGTGCCTTTGGACGTGATCTGACCGAGCTGGCCCAGAAGGGCGAACTCGATCCAGTGATCGGACGGGTTTCGGAGATCGAGCGGGTGATTCAGATTCTCTGCCGCCGGACAAAGAACAACCCGGTGCTGATCGGGGAGGCCGGCGTGGGCAAGACGGCCATCGCCGAGGGGCTGGCCCAGGAAATCACCGTGGGCAACGTCCCCGAGCTGCTGCGGGACAAGCGCGTGGTGACGCTCGACCTCGCCTTGATGGTGGCGGGAACGAAGTATCGGGGCCAGTTTGAGGAACGCATCAAAGCGGTGATGGACGAGATCCGGCGTTCGAAGAATGTGATTCTTTTCATCGACGAACTTCACACGATCGTCGGGGCGGGATCTGCTGAAGGGGCCATGGATGCCTCCAATATCATCAAGCCGGCCTTGAGCCGCGGTGAATTGCAGTGTGTGGGCGCCACGACGCTGAACGAGTATCGGAAGTATATCGAAAAAGATGCGGCCCTCGAGCGGCGTTTCCAGACGGTGAAAGTGGAAGAGCCCAACGTGGAGGATACCGTCAAGATTTTGACGGGACTGCAGCACAAGTACGAGCTGCACCACAAGGCCGCTTACACGCCCAAGGCGATCGATGCGGCGGTGAAGCTTTCCGAACGCTACCTCACCGGGCGTTACCTTCCTGACAAGGCGATCGACATCATGGATGAGGCCGGCTCGCGGGCGCGCATTTCGGCCATGACCCGGCCTCCGGAGTTCAAGGAGGTGGAGGAATCCATCGAGGCCATCGTGGTGGAAAAGGAGGCGGCGATCAAGAGTCAGGACTTTGAGAGAGCGGCCTCGCTGCGCGACCAGGAGAAGACCAAGAAGGCGAATCTGGAAAAGACCCTGGAGGAATGGAAGGCGAACAATGAGGAGAAGAAGGTCACGGTAGGCGAAGAGGATATCATGGCTGTGGTGGCCAAGTGGACGGGCGTTCCTTTGCAGCGGATGGAGCAGAAGGAAGCCGAGAAGCTTCTCCGGATGGAGGACGACCTGAACGAGAGCGTCATCGGACAGAAGGAGGCCGTGAAGGCGATTTCGAAGGCCTTGATCCGTTCCCGTGCCGATCTCAAAGATCCCCGCCGCCCGATCGGATCCTTCATCTTTCTCGGACCGACCGGGGTGGGCAAGACCTACCTGGCCCGCAATCTTGCGGAGTACATGTTTGGCGATGCCGATTCCCTGATTCAGATCGACATGTCCGAGTACATGGAGAAGCACACCTCAAGTCGTCTCATTGGGTCGCCTCCGGGGTATGTGGGTTACGACGATGGTGGACAGCTGTCGGAAGCGGTGCGTCGGCGCCCGTATTCGGTGGTGCTGTTCGATGAAGTGGAGAAGGCCCACCCCGACGTCATGCATCTCCTCTTGCAGATTCTCGAAGAGGGAACGGTCACGGACAATTTCGGCCGCAAGATCGATTTTCGGAACACCATCATCATCCTCACCTCCAACGTGGGAGCCGAGCTGATCAAACGTCAAAACAGTCTGGGCTTCAGCGCCATGGCGGCGGAGGAGGAAGACTACGACGGGATGCGCGACAAGATCCTCGAGCAGGCCAAGAAAGCCTTTAAACCGGAGTTCCTCAATCGTCTGGATGAGAAGATCGTCTTCCACATGTTGGAGAAGCCGGCCCTGATCAGCATCGTGGAACTCGAAGTCGGGAAGGTCACGGCGCGGCTGCAGGAGCGCAGGATCACCGTGACGCTCGATCAGACCGCTCTCGATTTTCTCATCGAAGAAGGTTACGATCCCAGTTACGGCGCGCGTCCCATGCGCCGGGCGGTGGAGCGTCACATGGAGGATCCGCTGGCCGAATTGTTGCTTCGCGGCGAAGTGGGCGAGGGCGATACCATCGTGGCGAAGCGGCTTGAAGATGAGAAGAAACTGCAGTTTGAAGTGACGGCTTCGGATACCGGAGGGTCGACGCCCGAAGCGGAGCCCGTCGAACAAGGTAGTTAGGGCATTTCCCTTTCTTGCCGTCCGCAGACGTTGCGACCGAGGCGTGTGAATCCCCAATCGGAAGCGATGCGTCGGCCGGGGACATCGTCCGCCAGCTACAGCGCGCGTGGAAAGGGGTGATGCGACGTTTGAAGGAGGCCGAGGTGCCGTCTTGGAGTCGCTGTAGCCGGGGACGGCATACCCAGGCGGTGTGCGATTCGTTGGCCAAATTGGCAGGATCCCAGTCGCGACACAGCGCGACCCTGCCGGGCGTGTGAATTCCCAATCGGAGGCGATGCGTCGGCCGGGGACATCGTCCGCCAGCGACAGCGCGTGGAAAAGGGTGATGCAACGTTTGAAGGAGGCCGAGGCGCCGTTTTGGAGTGTCTGATCGGGTCGAGGCGGCAGGATTGCGCCTGCCGCCCCTCCCACACCACCGGACATGCGGGACCGCATCCGGCGATTGGATCCATTTGGTCTTAACTCTTGAGGTCTGATGGCATCAGGAACCCGTAGCGTCTCAGAGTTCGGTTGTTGAGGGCTTCGTGCATGACAGGGTTGCCCGCCATGCGCCACGCTCCACGACTGCTCCTCCCGACGATGGCTCGACTCGGCGGTAGGCCGAGTCGGCGCAGGGCGGATTCCCGTCCCTTGCTTTTATGCCAACGTTGCCAGAAGCATTTGCGAATGTGGCGACGGATCCACGGTTCTTTCCGGTAGATGTCCCGTCGCCATTCGCAGCGCCGGTAGTAGCCCCACCAGCCGTTCACGTAACTTCGCCATTGGTCGCGCAGTTGCTCGCTGGTCAGTGGTTGCCGGGCGTTCCAGAGTTCACCCCAGCGTTTCATAAAATGGCCAGTCAGGCCATCATGTAGTAGGCGATTTCTTCTTCGACGGCTTGATTGTCTCCGAGTGTCAATGTGAGTCGACCTTGAGGGCGAGTCAGGCGTCCGGCACGCTGGATGATTTTGCGGCGAATCGTGCCGAGTCCCTCAAAGATCCACTCCGCAGCCCTTTTGGTGGACGATTTGCGTGACCGCTCCGCAGATCGCATCTGTATTTCGCGTGTGAGATTGTGGGTGAGGATACTGGCCAAAAGGAAAGCTTCGTTGGCGGCACGTCGCTTGGCCGGAATATAGTCCATCTGGGCCTGGCTCTTGGCTTCGCCAAAAATCTTCTCCTAAAGAGCCACGCCCTTCATGAAATTTCACCACATGAGCGGCCGTGTTTGTCTTGTTGGTGATGATCGCCTCGTATTCATAGTTCTCCTCGACTGATTCGAAAAGATCCAGTTGGAGCGGTCCTTTGCGCTGAGTGCGCCTCATGGTTCGAATGCACAAAATGCGCGCTTTGCGCGCCCAACTTTTTGGCTTCCAGCGGATTTCGAAGTGATGAATCTTTCCCTCTCCGCCTCGGGTTCGGGACCAGCGACGGCGCTTCTCAATGATGCCCTTGAGTTCCACAAGCCGCTCGAAAGACACCGAGAACGTATATTCCAGGCCAAGGGTCTTTGCCTCTGAAACACCATCTGATCGCTGAAAAACGCGCTGTCGGCGCGCAACTCGATCTGCACATCAGGCAGCACCTTGCGAATCTTCTCCACGCAGGAACGAAGGAACTCCACCGCGCCATTGGAGTCATGGACGTTGCCACTTCGATGAAGGAAGTCGAAGATTTGTCCGGTTTGAGCGATCGTCGCGAGCAGTGGATAATAACTGCGCTCGCCTTTTTTCTCCTTGTTAAATCCCACAGCCGTCCCTTCCGCATGGCGACTCGTGCTCTGCACGCTTCCGTCCAAATCAAGCGTGATGCGTTTGATTCCCTCCTCCTGAAGTCGCGACAGGCAAACGAAATGATTCATCTCCCTCATCCTCTCAAGGCTTTGACAATCGACCTCTCCCAACATCCGGCTCATCGTTGGGACACTGGGCAATTGGTGCATCCCCAAAACCTGTCGTACAAGGGGATCATCTCGGTAGTAGTCCAAATCGCGAAGCATCCGGTAGCCCAGTATAAGATGCACGATAAGACACATGAAAACCTTGTGGAACTTGTAGAAGCGGGACATGCGCCGATCCAGTGGACCAAAGCACTGCTGAAGCTTCCCCTTCAGATCCAATTCCTGAAAGAGCTTCTGAAAGATAACGAGACTGCCGAAAGAGGTCAGTTCTTGATCTTCAAATTTGATCGCCGGAATCGTTCTGGACTTTGCATTAATCGTACGTCGTGCTACTCTCACTGTACCCCAGCGTTTCATAAAATGGCCAGTCAGGCCATCATGTAGCAGCGATTCCGTAAGACGGCGTCGGAAAGAGTCGTAATGGCCTGAATTGGTGGGTGTTGAGCGTGTTGAAGCTGGCGCTAGGAGGGCGAACAGTTTCGTGTGGCGGTTCTCGGGCGAATTTCGGAGGGCTCGAGCCGCGAAATGGATCCCCCTGTCGGCAATAGGCAACAGGAAGCCAGACCGCTCCGATGGCGGACGCGAACCCAAGGTTACCGAGAGCGCGGGGCGGGCGTTCCTCAGCCCGGAGCCGGTGGCGGCCACCATCGATCCTCTCGCATGGAGGCGGCGATTTGACGGGCAAAATAGATGGCTGTGTGTCCACGGCGTATCTCTGGCTTCAAGTTGCGCTTGTGGAAGCAGTGGAACACGGCGTGGGCCATGAACATGATCAGCCACAGAACGAGAATGGAATTGGGATGATGGTGATAGCAATGACCGGAATGCCAGCGGGAGCAGAGTTCGTTAAAGCCTTCGTTTTCGACCTTCCAACGGTCGTGCCCGAAATGGAAGATGGTCTTGGCATCGGCCATTGAGCGGGGCATGGTCGTCGCCCACCACCAGTGGCTATCGATGGGAGTCTCGACCCAATCCCCAGCGACGCGCTCGCGACGGATGCCAGTCTCATGGGAATGAACAACGCGAAGAGGAGTGTGAATGGATTCAGTGCAGAAGCCCTCAGCCTCTTGTAAATGAACGTGCCGCGCGGGCTTGCCCGGTGCAGCCGGAGTCTCAAATGATTCTGGCTCTTGCTCCTCAAGGGGCAGGAGCGTGCGGGCTTCGGACAATAGCTCAGGCTGATTATCCTTGAGTACGGCAACAAGGTATTTGCCGTGGTCTTCAAGAAGATTGATCACGGAGGGACGCAGGTAGAGCGCATCGGCAGTGAGCACGTCAAAGCAGCGTGGGTGGTCCTTAAGGACGCGAGTTATCAGCCGTATAGCCGCAGCGACTTCGTCGTCTCCAGGATCTCCGTCTTCACCAGGCTCAAGCATTTCCACGTCGAGAAGCAATGGAAAATCCTCACAGATAATCTGAAACGCGACCAAGCGGTGGTAGAACTGTGTTTTGACCTCGTCTCCGACGGCGATCCGGCGTTGGAGACACTTTGGACAACAACGTTTGTAGCTACAGTGAGTTTCGTGACCATCGACGGCGGCAAGCATCCAACCGCGCTGTGGGGCAAGGATTTTGTTGCGTTTGAGGCAGAAGTAAATGTGTCCGAGACACCCTCGCACACTGTCAGGCTCGATGCGCTCGGAGACATACGCCAGTTCGTCGGCGCTGGGCAAACGGTGATTACCGAGCCAACGGGTCCAGCTGCTCTTGTTCCGGTGTTGCTCGAGTTCGTTGAAGCTTGGTAACCGGCAGCAGAACATGGCGAAGAATGCTGCCGGGAAAACTCGAGTGGGAATCTGTGGTTTGGGACGAGAGTCACGCACCCGCAGCCTCCACTGTTGGCGGAGGCTGAAAATCTTGTCCGCGTAAGTTAGTAGTCGCGTGAGAATGGTCGCTTCTTTTTTGGTGGAGAATTGCGCCCGGACTTGGCTTTGCCGGCTGATTTCTTACCGGTCTTGCCCTTCTTCTTGGCGGAGCTACTCGCCGCTCTGGCCTTGGTTTTTGCCTCCTCGAGTCGGAGGCGCCCCTGCTCGTCGAGGGCTTCCAGCAGAGCATTCGCCTTCTGGAAATCATCGATCCAGCGTCTCGCCTGAGCTTCCAACGGTCTGGGGACGTGCAGCATGGTGGTCTTGCCCTTGCGAGTCTGACCGATGGCCAAGGAGCGATGGCACAAGGAGTCGTCGGAAGCGCAACGGCAAGTGGGCTTGCCGCATTTACGAGAGAGTTCGATGGGCGAGCCGTGAAGGAAGCCTTCGGCCTGGTCGAGGAGCTGGCGGAGGCGGCTGCGAATCTGGCGTTCGGTGGGGGGGCAGGGAGTTTCTGCTTGGCATGAAGGTCGGCTCGTTCAGCGCACTGTAATATAAGACTATTACAGAAACAAGCTTAAAAAAGATGAAATAACGAATGCGAATTTGCCATGGGGTCAAAAATGGGCGCTGCCGATCCGAATTACCCAAAAATACAGGGCTTGAGCCGCCTCAGCCGCCTATCTTACGGAATCGCTGATCATGTAGTAGGCGATTTCTTCTTCGACGGCCTGATTGTCTCCGAGTGTCAATGTGAGTCGACCTTGAGGGCGAGTCAGACGTCCGGCACGCTGGATGATTTTGCGGCGAATCGTGCCGAATCCTTCAAAGATCCACTCCGCAGCCCTTTGGGGGGACGATTTACGTGACCGCTCCGCAGATCGCATCTGCATTTCGCGTGTGAGATTGTGGGTGAGGATACTGGCCAAAAGGAAAGCTTCGTTGGCGGCACGTCGCTTGGCCGGAATATAGTCCATCTGGGCCTGGCTCTTGGCTTCGCCAAAAATCTTCTCCTGAGAGCCACGCCCTTCATGAAATTTCACCACATGAGCGGCCGTGTTTGTCTTGTTGGTGATGATCGCCTCGTATTCATAGTTCTCCTCGACTGGTTCGAAAAGATCCAGTTGGAGCGGTCCTTTGCGCTGAGTGCGCCTCATGGTTCGAATGCACAAAATGCCCGCTTTGCGCGCCCAACTTTTTGGCTTCCAGCGGATTTCGAAGTGATGAGTTTTTCCCTCTCCGCCTCGGGTTCGGGACCAGCGACGGCGCTTCTCAATGATGCCCTTGAGTTCCACAAGCCGCTCGAAAGACACCGAGAACGTATATTCCAGGCCAAGGGTCTTTGCCTCTGAAACCATCTGATCGCTGAAAAACGCGCTGTCGGCGCGCAACTCGATCTGCACATCAGGCAGCACCTTGCGAATCTTCTCCACGCAGGAACGGAGGAACTCCACCGCGCCATTGGAGTCATGGACGTTGCCGCTTCGATGAAGGTAATCGAGAATCTGTCCGGTTTGGGAGATCGTCGCGAGCAGCGGATAATAACTGCGCTCGCCTTTTTTCTTCTTGTTAAATCCCACAGCCGTCCCTTCCGCATGGCGACTCGTGCTCTGCACGCTTCCGTCCAAGTCAAGCGTGATGCGTTTGATTCCCTCCTCCTGAAGTCGCGACAGGCAAACGAAATGATTCATCTCCCTCATCCTCTCAAGGCTTTGACAATCGACCTCTCCCAACATCCGGTTCATCGTTGGGACACTGGGCAATGGGTGCATCCCCAAAACCTGTCGTACAAGGGGATCATCTCGGTAGTAGTCCATATCTCGAAGCATCCGGTAGCCCAGTATAAGATGCACGATAAGACACATGAAAACCTTGTGGAACTTGTAGAAGCGGGACATGCGCCGATCCAGTGGATCAAAGCACTGCTGAAGCTTCCCCTCCAGATCCAATTCCTGAAAGAGCTTCTGAAAGATAACGAGACCGCCGAAAGAGGTCAGTTCTTGATCTTCAAATTTGATCGCCGGAATCGTTCTGGACTTTGCATTAATCGTGCGTCGTGCTACTCTCACTGTAGGTGGCTTTTGGGTTGAAGTGTTTAGTGTTTTGGTAGATTCCAAATTAACCTTATCCCAAAGGCCCCTGCCACTATTTTCTTGGGATTCTTGCCCCGATTTATGAAACTATGGGGTGTAGGTGGCTTTTGGGTTGAAGTGTTTGGTGTTTTGGTAGATTCCAAATCAACTTTATCCCAAAGGCCCCTGCCACTATTTTCTTGGGATTCTTGCCCCGATTTATGAAACTATGGGGTAGAGTCACCCCGAAGGATAGTGCAGAGCCAGTCCAAACGACCGAACCCTGGGACCCACACGGTGAGCGGTGGCCCCGTGTGGGTCGAGCGGCAAGTCCCGGTGAGTTCCTCGTGCGCAGTAGCCACAACTGCATTCTTCGACTTCCACTTTCCAGATCGATATGTCTCGGGCAATCTTTTCCGGCACATCGACCGTGCTTGCCGTCTCCAGACGAGTTCCAAGCCTGCCTCCGCATCGAGGACAATTTGACGACCGCCCCTTGGGCAATCGGGCTTCCATGCTTCGAACATTGTCATCCGGCCCAATCTCCGGTTCCTCCCGCCGCCGGAAGGACCCTCGGCCCGGCTTGCGTCCCGGTCTTTTCGGGTTGGCCTTGGGTTTTCCCTTCGAGAACGGAGCCGCCGATCTGTTCTGCTTGCGCTTCAACTCATCCAATTCCTTGCGCAGTCTTCGATCTTCCTCGCGAAGCTTGAGATTCTCCGCCTCCAACTGAGCAAACCGCTCCTGTAGATCGCGGACGAGCCGGATCAGTTCTCTCGTGGGGAGAGCGATTCAAGAGAATCGGACGACATCAATGGTTAAGATGTTTTAATTATCGAAGCTGTCAAGAGCTTGTTAGATGCGCTAATCAGTTACGATTGACCTAAAGGCCGATCCTGGCGGCGCGAGTGCGGGTTCTCTCCCTTGGGGGATTATCCACGGTCGCTTTTGCTCGTGAGCGCCGTTTCCCTTTCTCTTGTCCCCCTCCTTCCCTTCTCGGAACGCATCAAAAGCCCGCAGAACGCACTACAGGGCCTTTCACGGCTTCTTGAATCGCTTCTCGCTCTCCAGCCCACGGCTTTTGCGCGGCTTTGGTTGCCTGGTCTGTCTGTCCTACTGGCCTCCTTGTCCGCTCGATCCCTGGCGCGCGTGAAACGAAACCGCAGAGAACAACGATGTCAGAGCCAGAATCCCCCGTTCTGGACTCGGATTTCAACGATGCCGCGAAGAAGTGTAAAGGTAGCTGAAGACGCCCAGCATGACAGCCACGATGGCCAACAACCAAAGCCAGGGGAAGGGTTGCCTTACGGGCGGGGCGTGCTTCCCGGCAAGGGAAGGAGAGATGATCGCCGATGATGTTCCCGGCACGGGTTCTTTGATGAATTTATGTGCGGCTTTCTTGAGCAACTTAGGCGTAGAATTGAGATCGGATTTGAGAGTGTAAGTGTCTCCGTCAATGCGAATTCGTATATAGTCGGCATCTTGACTGACGCCGACTATTTCCCCATAATCGAAGTCACCCAAGTTTAAGCTATCAAGGTCTAGTCGAGATAAGATTTTCTCCTTCCAGTGATAAGCATAAACACGACTGCTTTTGTGCTCCCCGGTGTCTTCATTTTCAATGGCCGATTCAGCTAGAAGAACATCATTTGAAGCCCATCGCCAACCGCTCAATGTCCCCCTGTCCGAAGAGTCGAAAGTTAGTTCTGGATAAACAAAGGCGATTTCTCTATATGAACCTTGTCCTAGTATTTCATACACACGTAATCCGCCTGCTGTATAACTATCTGTATCTACAATAAGAGTTCGCCCATTAGGACTGAGCCACTTTTGCCTCGCATTGTCCCATTCGGTCCAACCGCTAATAGAATGTTCAAATTTGATAGCTATATCCTTTTGAGGAAGGCTTATAGAGTATCGCGTAACTCTTAATTCTAAGCCATCATCTCCCGCTTCAGGAAAAGAGATACTCGCGTCAAACCCTGCATTTTCTGCAACTTTGATAGGTTCCCCAATATTCAACCATTCTGGCTTAGGTTGATTTAGATATTCCCTATACGGCTCAGAGTGCCCTTGATCCGCCAGAACCAATCCAAGAGAACCAGTTATTAAACAAAGAATAGCAACCGCTCTCAACATAGCTTTATTGTTGGTTAATTACATTCCCGTAAATAACATCTGCTACGTCTTTAGCGAATTTTGTCTTGATCGCTTTGCCGCGATCCGTTGATAGCTTCACAGATTCCAATGCTGTCGCGTGCGTCAAGAACTCGACTTCTATGATCGTGCCTCTAATCGGGTGATAATCTGCCGTGTTCCCGTAGAGATAATCACTCAGAACAGCAAATTCTCCCGATTTCGGATTTCGATGCTTTCCACCCGGATCGGAAGCTTGAACCGCCGCTAATGTTGCCCCTTGGACGCTTGCGCCTAATCGAGCGTCTTCAGCCGCGTTTACCTGCCCGGTTGATCGAGTTACATACTCCGTTCCTCTCGCTGAGGTAGCACTGGCGAAATTAAAATGGACGCTAACAAAGACATCAGCGCCTATGTCTCGTGCTTGTCTTGCACGCTTAGGGTTTTCCACATAGACATCTGAGGTGCGAGTCATTAAGACCTTATAATTACGTTTCTCTGCTTTGAATTTAGCTATCGTATCCCTATTTCTCGCGAGTGAGAAGTTCTGTAACTGGATCATCATGCGGCGAAGCGTGAACCTTCGGAGCGAGTGAAGTCTATTTTATCAAGGATGAATTTTCGGAACGCTGAACCTTTTCCGCCGTGGTGCAAAAATCCAGGCAGCGTGTTTTTCAAGGCGGCTGAGACAATCATTTCCGAAGGCAGCACGTCTGGGCGGATGGTTCGGATCCAGGTTCCAAAGTGTTTCCAAACCAGACCGTCACATGTCATGGCAAGGTACTGTAACATGCCCTGAGCGATCATGCCGGTCTGCACAAACACATGATATGCGTGCATCTTTCTCTGCACCTGTCTGCGATATTTCTCGGTAGTCCGGTGGAGGTATTGGTTACCATTGCGACGCTTGAGCGGTCGCATAGCGGCCATCCAGAAATGGTATCCGAATGAGCCGACCGAATGCACCGCTTGCTTGAAAGCGACTTCGATCTTGAAACGCAAACTGTAGAGCAAGATGATCTCCTGAGCTTCCATGGTGAGGTCGGTAGACAAGAGGATGATCCGCCCTCTCGTGGGATGATCGACGAGAATGAAGCGGACCATCGCCCCGGCGGGCTTCCACACAGATCCACCGACTTGAACCGGACAGAGATGTTTCTCTCCCCATATACGGGACTGGGAACGGAACTGAAGCCGCCCGTTCCAAAGACATTCTGGAGCTTCACCGCAGCGCCATACTTTTTCGGTCGTCCGCGTTTGCGTTTGCGTGGCACTGCCGCAGGCCGAAAGCCGGTTGTCGTGCGTCGAACCCTCGTGACCAGCACACCGGAACGCCCCTTGGTGCTCCGGATCACCTTTCCGTTGGCGTAGTAGGCGTCGGCCAGCAAGACGAACTCCTGACCTCTACAGACGGATGCGAGCATCTCGTTGGCCTTGTCGATCAAGGTTCTCCTGTCGCGGTTTGAAGTGACGATACCTTCGTGAATGCGTGCACAGACCGGAACGCAGAAGAAGTATCCGCCAACCTGACAGAGCACGCCGAAGGCCTGAAAGGAATGGCTCATGATGAAGTGAGGCTTGGAATTGGACTCGGACTGTTGATGCAGATACTTCACCGCAGGCATCTTGCGGCCCTCCTTGGACTTCTTGATGCCGTCGAGAACCAGGACGGGGCGACAACCGATCTTGTAGACAGGGAAGTGCTTGATCACGATGGCGAACCAAAGTTCTGCAAGCCGGTCCGTCTTCACGGCATTGCTGTGGAAGAAATGGAGTAAGTGCTCATAGAAGTGTTCTGACAAACCGAGAGCGCGGACGAAACTGGAAACCCCGAGGAGGTCATTGCGCACGGAGAAAGCGGCCAAGACGAGCAGAAACCAGAGAAAGGTGCGGGCTCTCGAGAAAGCGGGTCGCAGAAAACAGACGATATTCCACCAAGAAATCCAGAGATCCATAACAAATGATTTGATTTTCCTAGACATTCGCATATATAAGCTAATGACCATGAAAAAGATCAGATCACTGAAAAAAGAGTCCAGAAACTTGCGGCAAAGTTAGCTGCAATCGGGCCAATGCGGCCTGGGAGCATCAGCAAGCAATACCGAGATCGACAACGCCAGCGCGGCGTGTATTACCAACTGAGCTACACGCATAAGATGAGGAGCCGGACTGAACACGTCTGGCCAGACCACGTGAAGGGACTACGAAAAGAAACAGAGGAGTACAAGAAATTCAAGAAACTGACCACCGAACTGATCGATCTGAGCATTGAACTATCCAAGGCGAAGATCGCTCTATTACGCAGTCAGACAGACACGCCAGGCAAAGAGAAACCGGTCTGAGAACTTCCCACTCACGAGCCTATTTAAATCCAATCCATAAGCTAGCGCTAAATCAGCCTCTTCTACCGTCCTATCAGTTCTCCCCACGGCCCCCGGATCGGTTCCTCCATGCCCCGGGTCGATCACCACAACCGCCGGAACTTCCATGTCAATCAGGTCAATCACTCTGTGGGCCGGGGCACCTTCAACATGAATCCGAATCCTGGCCTGGTTAAGGCCAATGGGAGGAATGTTCACACGGATTGCCGTGATCCCGTTGGCAATGGTCGTCTGCCCAACGAATTGATTAGCACGGTGAAACCCATGCCCACCGTAGGTTGTCGATGCCTGGAAACGGTTCCGATTGTCCGGGAGTCGTGCTTGCGACCATTGGCCCCGAATATTTGCAGGCGTTGCACCTGGCAATCGCAACAGTGACCAAGTGACTACTTTACCGTTCAGGGCTTCGTCAAAGGACACCTTGAGTTCACGATGCGCGATCTTGTCAGTGTAAGGGTTGATCTTGACGAAAGGCGTCAACGGTCTGCCAACGTTGGGATTTTCTGAACCTTCAATGGCTTGGGGAGGGTCACTGTTATCCTTCACTTTGGGAGCGAGTTCGACCACCGACACCGGAAGAAGATTCAGTTCTTTTCTTTCAAACTCTCTCACCGACAGACTGTTGGTTGGAACATTGGTGCCATGCTCAGCCAGAACCCACGGGCCGTTTTTCAGAATAACGGCGGCACTTGCTCCACTGTCTTCACCAGCGTCAAGGCTTACGTAGTAGCGTTGCCCCTTCCTGAGCATGAGAGCAGCCCTGCCCTGACCGGCCCGGTCAGTGCTCCAGACGAAGGCGTCCCCCGTATGGCGAAGTTCTATCTCGCTAGCCAGCCCTAGCACATAGCGAACTGAAATCTCATGGTGCGTCTCGGGCGTCGGTCCGTTAGGTTCGGCGTCCTTGTTATCTAAAATCCCGTCCCCGTCGTCGTCACTCGCGTTCACCAGTCCGTCGCCGTCAATGTCAGTGTCACTCGCGTTCGCGATGCCGTCCCCGTCGATGTCAGGGTCAAACTCATCGCGGACTCCATCGGCATCCAGATCGCCATCGTTGCTGTCTTCCTCTTCCGCTTCCTCGGCGTGCGTCGCATACACGCTATCGGTAAAGATCCACCTTCCATTGGCAAGCTGGGTCCATAACCTGACATAGACCAGTCTGCCGTCCGTGGGTAGATTGTGAACCGTCCAACGCGGGGCAGGCAAAGCGCCGCTGGTGTGCATGTCCCGCCATTGGGGGCGGGAACCGATCCAAACCCAGTAACTAATCCCTCCGGCTGGCCACTCAAAAGTTGCCGTGGCACCGGGCAACTCCCGGTGCCCTACGGGATGAGGTGTTCTTCGGTAGGCGAAGTCCGAGTAGTCCCAGGTGGTTCCCACCCGAAACCAGAGCCGCACATAGACGCTCACTGCCGGGGCCGGAATCGTCAAGGTGGCGGAAGTCACACCGGCAGCTATCGGCTTCGCCGCATAGTTCCTCGCTCCGATGGCGCTTCCCGCGTAAAGATAGAAGGCGTTGATGTCGGCCCTTCCGCCGTTCGACCATTGAAAAGAGATTGAAGCGCTGGGTGGCAGGAAGGAGTTGGGAACAGGGCTGACGATAGCTGGCTTGGAGGCGTGAGCGACTCCGGCAAGCGCCATCAGGCCAGCCAAAGCAATAAGCAAGGGTTTCGTGAGGCTGGGAACCTTACCGAAACGCGGGTTCAGGGTGGAGGGTAAAATCGCGGATCCTGGCAACATCTGCCTGCTCTCTTTTATGGATTTTCTAGAAAATACTTTCAATTTGACAAATACGACTAAAATGGGTGAGCATGAAGCCCTTAGACGACGACATGGGGATTGCCCTGGGATTGTTAAACTTTGGAAGACGGCTGGGTTAAGCTTAGATTGATTTGAAAGTTTGTAAAATGGTTTTTTTCGATGTCCATCGTTTTGAGGGAACCCATGCCTTGAAAACCTTTCCAGAGGTCCGCCGTCAGGCGCTGACTTTTTCCCGCTTCAAGGCTGCGTGGAGCTTTCCCATTTCCTGGAAGCCTTTGATCCGCCGGAAACCTTCCCCTGCCTTCGTTAGCGCGTAGGCCAGCCATTTCGAGGCCTGGTTCGTTTCTTCCAGCCAGCGCGTCACCCGGCCAATCTTCCGGCGAGTATTGCGGAAGGCATTCTCAATGTTGTTGGTGCTGAGAAAGGTGGTGTTGAGCGTGTTGGGTAGACTCAGGCGGTGAAAGGCCAGCAGCTCCTCTTCTCCAGATTCTTCCAGGCTCTCCAGTGCTTGCGCGCTGACTCCTTTGAGGAACTCACGCAGGTTCCACAAGGCTTCATGTGCTTGCTCGGGCCCCTGCGCAATTTCGCAACGCGGCGAAGTGCTCGGCCAACTTCCCGTGATGCTTGCTGGAGAGTTTTCCCCGGATATTGCGCTCTTTGTGAACCAGGCAGCGCTGAATCACCGCGTCGTCCCAGACTTTCAGCACAGCATTCTTGAGCGCTTTGGCGCCATCGAGCACGGCCAAGAGACGGTGCCCTTTTTCGGGCTCAAATCCACGCTCAGTGATCCGCGACAACCAGTCCGCGACAAACGGTTTCGTTCTCGCTCGCTCCGATCTCAAGGTCGAGGATGACCTTCTGTCCGGATGCCGTGAACCCCAGCGCGACCACGGCCGTGAGTTCACCGCTCAACCGGATACCGTCCAACATGAGCGCGACCCATGTCTGCGTGGTGAGGTCTTCTTTCCCGTGGCTCGGTGAGCAATCGTGCGCCTTCTTCGTGAGCCCAAACCCGGCTGACTTCAGAGGCGCTGGCTCCCTTGGTCCAGTCGATCGTGTCCTGCACCTCATTGGTGGAAACTCCGTGGGTGTGGGCGCGAATGATGGCGTCTCGAATCTTGTTTTTCTCGTAGCCTTTGGCCGCCTCGTAGCTGGTAAGTTTCACCTCGCTCTTCGTGCCGTCAGAGTGCTCGCGGCGGACCCTGGGACGGCTGATCTTCTCTCCCTCCACTTCAAGGCTCGACGGAGCGCTCCCGGCCCGACGAGACGGGCTCTCGGTGTCTCGCCCATGCGCGGCTCCACGGAGGCTGGTGACTTCCTCGGCCATGACGCTGACCAGCGATTGGCGGATCGCCCCGCGCAGGAATTCGTCGAAGGCCACGGCGGCTTCTCTTGAATCGGCTTGACCGAGTTGATGGATGATCTCAAGGTGTTTCATGGCTGGTTGCGGGTTCCTGGTTTTGTATTAATCCGACTTTTCTCATTGAGCGGAGCCGGTAACCATCCACCTAAATTTTAACAAGTCACGGGAAGCTTCCGACTCCAGTGAGTACATCCTTTGGGCGTCTCCTCCAACGTCATCCGAATGATCTCACTTTCCTTGCTCTTCGGCAAAGCTTTGATACGTCCAGGCCGGGTCTTGTCCTTCTCGATTCCCGCCAGCCCCATCTCTGCGAACCTCTTTCGCCAGCGGCCCACCTGTGGTTCGTCCAATCCAAGTTCTTCCGCGATCCGCTTATTGGTCATCCCCTCGCCTCATTTCCATTGAACTAACACTTTCCGATTTGAGTGCAAGCTTAAAATGAATTATCTGTAAGGCGGACTACACTAAGTTTCCCTTGAAACCGTCCTCGTTTTTCGATTGAAAAGCTGTGATGATGGCGTTGACAAGCCCCGGCGATTTTCCCAGGCTACGCCCACTCATTCAAGTTAGCCCCCTATAAAATAGCGTGTTCTCCAACGAAGAAGCCATTCTCGAGATCATCACCCAGTCCGAACTCGTCAGCGAGGACGCGGTGGCCACTGCCCGAAAGAAGCCCGGGAGCGTGATCGATCATTTGGTCGACTCCAACGAAGTGAGTTCGAAGGCCATCGCGCAGCTGCTGGCCGATCAAAACGGGATGGTCTACATCGACCTCAACGAGGTCCACATTGACCCGGCCATCATCGGGGCGGTGCCGGACAGGGTGGCGATCAAATATCACTGCGTTCCGTTGGGTTTCGACGAGGACCGCCTACTCATTGCCATCGCCGATCCCTCGGATTTCGATTCTCTGGACGCGATTCCCCACGTGCTCAATCACGAGATTGAGTTCCAGTGTGCGTCGGAGGCGCAGATTCAGCGCTGCCTGGAGGAGTTTTACGGGGCGCCGAGCAAGATTGACCAGGAGTTGTCCGGGGCCATGACGCTGACGACCGGCGTGGATGATGCCCAGGGTGATGATGACGCGCCGATCATCAAGCTGGTGTCCAACATGTTGGCGGACGCCTTCAAGAGCCGAACCAGTGACATTCACATCGAGCCGTTGGAGAAGTCTCTGCGCGTGCGGTGCCGCATTGACGGCTCTTTGCACGTCACCGAGGAGCATCCATTGAAACTTCTGGCCCCGATCGTGAGTCGGCTCAAGATCATGAGCGGCACGATGAGCATCTCAGAGAAGCGCGTGCCGCAGGATGGCCGAATCAGCGTGAAGATCGGTGACAAGGCCCTCGATCTACGGGTGTCGAGCGTTCCGACCGGTCATGGGGAGAGCATCGTCATGCGGATCCTGGACAAATCCAGCCTGCTCCTGGGGCTTCCCCAGCTTGGCTTTTTCAGTGACGACCAGGAGAACATGGAGCGGCTGCTGGGCCTGCCGGACGGGATCATTCTGGTGACGGGGCCCACGGGCTCGGGCAAGACCACGACGCTCTACGCCTGCCTGAATTACATCAACAAGCCCGATCGCAAGATCATCACGGTGGAGGATCCGGTGGAGTATCAGCTGAGCGGGATCAACCAGGTTCAGGTCAAGGCCTCGATCGGCATGACCTTTGCCGGAGCTCTGCGGGCGATGCTGCGGCAAGCGCCGAATATCATCATGCTCGGTGAGATTCGGGACGAGGAGACCGCCACGATTGCCATTAACGCGAGTCTCACGGGGCACCTGGTTTTCTCCACGCTGCACACCAACGACGCTCCCGGCGCGGTGGCCCGTTTGGCCGACATGGGGATCAAGCCCTTCCTCACGGCGAGTTCGGTGAGGGCGATCATGGCCCAGCGCCTGGTGCGGACCATTTGTAGCAAGTGCAAGGCGCCTGGAGAGATTTCGGAGAAGGAGGCTCGCATGTTGCATCTGGACGAGGCGCGCTTGGCCGAGTCGGACATCGCGCAAGGATCGGGATGCGATGTATGCAAGATGACCGGATTCAAGGGGCGGCAGGGCATCTACGAGATTTTCAATATCGACGATGAAGTGCGGACCATGATCACGGAGAACCTGACCACCGTGCAGCTGAGGCGCCGGGCGCGCGAGTTGGGCATGCGGACCTTGCGCGAAGACGGCGTGCGCAAGATGCTGGCGGGAATCACCTCGGCGCAGGAAGTGATTCGGGTGACCATGGGAGACGACGAATGATGAGTCGCCACGCCGCGAACGCACAATCCTCACGAGCTAACCTTTTCCCCCCTCTATCTTTTCCCTGATGAATACCCAGAACGTCATCGATCTCCTTCAAAGTCACGGCTACATCGACGGCAACCAGGCCGACGATATGGTCAACAGCATCACGGCGAGCGGGAAGGACATCCTCGACGTCGTGGCGGACTACGGGGTGATGGATCGCAATCAGTTCTATCAACTGGTGGCCAACGAAATCGGTGCGGAGTACATGGACCTGTCCGGGTGGGAGCCGCCCGAGGGTCTGACCAAGATCATCACCTCGGCCAACGCCCATCTCTACGGAGCGCTGCCGGTTTCGATCGGTGACCAGGGCTTGCAAGTGGCCTTCTCCGATCCCTTGAACGCGCAGAACATGGACGATCTCCGTTTCGCCGTGCAGCAGGAAGTGGTGCCGGTGGTGGGGGATATCTACCGTGTCCGTTACTTGATCGACAAGGTCTACGGCGAGGAGGACATGGGCGACGTGCTCATTGAGTTCGGCGAGTCCGGTGGCGAGAATCAGAGCATCGAGGATTTGGAAAAAGAGGCCAACGCGGCCCCGATCATTCGCTATGTGGATTTGGTCTTGCTTCAGGCCATCAAGGAGCGTGCCTCTGACATTCACTTCGAGCCCTTCGAGGACGATTTCAAGATTCGCTACCGCGTGGACGGCGCGCTCTACGAGATGGCGCCCCCGCCGCAGCACCTCTCCGCGGCGATCATTTCGCGGGTGAAGGTGATGTCCAATCTCAACATCGCCGAGCGACGCCTGCCGCAGGATGGGCGCATTCAGAAAATGATTGGATCGACGCCCTGCGACTTGCGGGTGTCGACCCTGCCGACGGTCTACGGGGAAAGTGTGGTCTTGCGGGTTTTGGATCGCTCCTCGGTGAACCTGGATTTGGAGAACCTCGGTCTGCCGGCCGACATCTTCAATTTCATCAACGAGACCATCTTCAAGCCGAATGGGATCTTCATCGTGACCGGGCCCACCGGTGCCGGGAAGACGACGACGTTGTATGCCTGTTTGCGCAAGATCAACACGATCGATTCCAAGCTGCTCACGGCGGAGGATCCGGTGGAATACGGCATGGACGGGATCATCCAGGTGCCGGCGAACGAGGGGATCGGGGTGACGTTCGCCAAGATCCTCAGGGCTTTCCTGCGGCAGGATCCGGACCGGATCATGGTGGGGGAGATGCGAGACGGTGAGACGGTGCAGATCGCCATCCAGGCCTCCCTGACGGGGCACTTGGTGCTCTCGACCTTGCACACCAATGATTCTCCCGGAGCGGTGACTCGTTTGCTGGACATGGAAACGGAGCCTTTCCTGCTCTCGGCGAGTCTCCTGGCGGTGCTGGCCCAGCGGCTTTTGCGGACGATTTGCTCCGACTGCCGGCAGGCCTACGAGCCGAGCGAGGCCATCATCTCGCAGCTGGGGCTCTCGCCGCACGAACTGGGGGACAAGAGTTTCTACACCGGCGGCGGCTGTGATCGCTGTGGTCACTCCGGGTATCGCGGCCGGAAAGGCCTCTACGAACTCTTCGAGGTGAACGACACGATGCGGGACATGATCACCGAGCGTGCCCCGACGGTGGTGCTACGCCAAAAGGCCCGGGAGATGGGGATGCGGGGGCTGCGGGATGACGGTTTGAGGAACATCTACGAAGGCTTGACGACCATTGAGGAGGTGTTGAAATACACCTAGACCGCTCCGACCTCCAGGCTTGCACCTCTGCCCTCCCAGCTTTATTCTAAATTCTTAACGCTAATCAACTGATCATCACCCATGCCTAACTTCAATTACACTGCCATTGACGGGCAGGGCAACGAGACGACCGGAGTGCTTTCGGCCGATTCCAACGCGCAAGCCATCGAGATGCTCAAGGGGAATGGCCTCTATCCCACCCAGGTAGTTGAAGAGGGGATCGGGGCGAAAGGCAAGAAAGGGAAGTCGAGACGCGTCAAGGTCAAGACGGGCGGACGGATCAAGACCAAGGCCCTGATGATTTTCACGCGCCAGTTGGCCACCCTGATCGACTCGGGTTTGCCGCTGTTGCGGAGCTTGACGGTCTTGGGTAAGCAGGAGCCGAACCCCGTTCTCAAGGCGACCATCAACACGCTGGCCGATTCGGTGCAGTCGGGATCGACTTTTTCGGAGAGCTTGGCGGCTCACCCCAAGATCTTTAACAAGCTTTACATCAACATGGTGAAAGCCGGTGAGCTGGGTGGTGTCCTGGAAGTGGTGTTGAACCGTCTGGCAGAGTACCAGGAAAAAGCTCAGAAGCTGAAGAACAAGATCGTTTCCGCCATGGTCTACCCGACCATCGTGATGTTCATCGCCGTGGCGATCATGGCCTTTCTGATGTTGTTCATCGTGCCCAAGTTCAAGACCATCTTCGACGACATGTTGAGTGGTCAACCGCTGCCGCCGCTCACGGAGATGGTGACCGGCTTCAGCTCGAAGTTCGCTCAATACTGGTGGGCCGTCTTGTTAGGAGCCATCACGATCTTTTTGATCTACAAGTTTGTCGCCTCGACCAAGAGCGGTCGCTACGCCATCGACAGCTTCAAGTTGAGGATGCCCTTGTTTGGCAACGTGCAGCGGAAGAGCGCCATCTCCCGTTTCAGCCGGACACTGGGGACGCTGGTCACCTCCGGGGTGCCCATCCTTCAGGCGCTCAACATCACGCGGGATACCGCGGGCAACGTGGTCATTTCCAACGCCATCGATCGGGTGCATGAGAGCGTGAAGGAGGGTGAATCGATCGTGGCGCCCCTGGAGGCGAGCAAAGCCTTCCCGCCCATGGTGATCAGCATGGTGGATGTGGGTGAGGAGACCGGTCAGTTGCCGGAGATGCTTCTCAAGGTGGCCGACGTCTATGACGATGAGGTGGACAACGCGGTGGCAGCGCTGACCTCCATGCTGGAGCCGATCATGATCGTCATGCTTGCCTTGGTGGTGGGCACCATCGTGCTGGCGCTCTTCCTCCCTCTGGTGAAGATCATTGAGACCTTGAACGCTGGCTAGGCCGGATCCAATCGCCGACCCGTCTCGGGGTGAGGGCTTGCCTTCGGCTCACAGCTGGGCGATTTTGCCTGAAGAAAGAATTCTTACCTTACCCTCTGACGACGAAACGATGAATGCAATAGTCCAAGCAAAGACACGGCGCCATGGCGCCTTCACCATGATCGAATTGCTGGTGGTGATTTCGATCGTGGCGGTCTTGGCGGGCCTGGTAGCCATGGTGGGCACCGGGGCGGTCAAGCAATCCAAGATCAAGAAAGCGGAAGCCCAGATCGTGGCGATCGGGGAAGCCCTGCACGCCTACAAGAACGAGTACGCCAATTTCCCCAGGCCCGTGGGTGGCAGCACCGACCCGATCGTTCAGGCCAAGATGCTTTACCAGGCCCTCACGGGAGACGGCACCAGCTTCATCGATGGTGTGCCGCCGACCCCCTCCGATGGAAATCCGGGGACGGACGGCGACTTGTTATTGGAAGCGGCCTTTCCGGGATCCAAGAAGGCATCCTTCGTCGACGACGACTACTACCTGAAGGATCCCTGGCTTCGCCCTTACAACTACATGAGAGGCGATGAGAACAACCAGACTTTCAACACGACCACGTTCGATCTGTGGACCGAGGCGTCTCCCAAGCCCAACGACGACGACGAGACCTGGATCGCCAACTGGCACATTAGTAGGTAGGGTGAAGCGAAGAAGTTCGTCGGTGGACGGGCGGGGGTGATCGTTCCCCCTGGGAGCGCGGAGTCACCACTCCGCGGTGGTCGCTGCGAATCCCCGAACGGAACGGTTATCAACTGCGGTCATTCGTGGGCCCGGCCAGCGATTGAAGGGTCCCATCCTTTCGATGGAGTTGAGATTCTGCCCTGCTGGATGGGCTCGGCGGAGTTGAGATTTCGCCCTACTGGATGATGGGCTCGGCGGAGCTGAGGCTCCTCCTTACTTTGATGAGTCGCACTCCATGAACCCGGCCTTGAAACGACGCTCTCGTTGGTGGTGGTTCGGAATGATTTTCTTCCTGGCCATCGGGGGACCCTTTCTCTACCAACGCTTCGTCCATCGTCCGTGGGATGCGCAGGCGAATGCCCGCAGGGACACGGAGCTTCTCATCTGGTCGGTCGAAAAAGCGCTCCATGCCTACAAGAAGCAGAATGGCGCGTTTCCGCGACCGGTGGGCGGCAGCCGAGATCCTGACGTTCAGGCCAAGATGCTCTATCAGGCGGTGACTGGGGACGGCACGGATGCCATTGATGGTGTCACTCCGAGCCCTTCGGATGGCGACCGGGGAACGGATGGGGAGGATTTCTTCCTTCGATCCTTTGGGCTTTCGGACGCCCTCCGGATCGCCTTTGTCCATGAGGACGGCTTTTTGATGGATGGGTGGGGGCGTCCTCTGCGCTATGTCCGTGGAGACGAAGGGGAGGGGACGCACAACCGTGAGACCTTCGATCTCTGGTCTGAGGGGCCGCCCGGCGGAAGCCCGGACGAGCGCTCGTGGATTCACAACTGGGGTCGCCCGTGAAGCGGGGGAGGCTCCCGACCTTCCGCGAGTGCCTCTTCAAGAAGCCTCTGCGGTGCCTCGCCGTGCGAATCAAAAAGCATCCCCGGCCTCGCGGATACGAGCCGGGGATGCCATTCAAGCTTTCGGGAGATGGGATTACCGGGGACGCGGCCTAACTTTTCTTGAGCGCCACGAATCGTCCCACGTTGTCACGCCAGACCCGGACCAATACCAGAGCGCCATCGACTTGGTCGAGAGCCTCTTCGGCTTTGGAGAGGTTCTCCACCGTTTGCCGGCCGATCTCCGTGATGACGTCGCCGCGCTGCAGGCCTTTCTCGGCCGCATCGGAATTGGGGTCGATCTGAGTGATCACCACACCCTGAATGTCATTGGAGAGACCGAGTTGGCGGCGATAGGTGTCGTTCAGATTGGCGACCTTGACCCCAGAGAGAACCGCGCTAGGCGCGTTCGATTCCCCGGAGGAAGCCTGGCCGCCCGGTGATCTGAGATTCGATGCGAGATCGTCGCTGGGCAGGCGGCAGAGGGTCACCTTAATGGTCATCTCCTTGCCGTCACGAATGATGTCGAAGGCCACCTTGGTGTCCGGTGCCTTGTTGCTGACGGCGAGGCGTGTCTGACGCACGTCTCGCGCTTCGATTCCGTCCACACCGATGATGATGTCGCCCTCGCGGAAGCCGGCGGCTTCCGCGGGAGTGTCAGGCATCACCTGCTGGACCAGGACACCGCGATCGTCAGGCACCTGGAAAACCTCCGCCAGTTCGGAAGATAGTTCTCCTAACATCACACCGAGGAAACCTCGCTGAATCTCACCGGTTCCGATGAGTTGGTCGGCGATGTTCATCACGAGGTTGGTAGGGATGGCGAAACCGATGCCGGCGCTGGCTCCAGTGCGGCTGAGAATGGCGGTGTTAATACCGACCAGTCGGCCTTTGTTGTCGACCAGGGCGCCGCCCGAGTTCCCGGGATTGATGGGAGCATCGGTTTGGATGAAGTTCTCGTAAGAGTCGTTGCCGATGATATCCATGTTGGAACGGCCGAGAGCGCTGACGATCCCCGAGGTGACCGTTTTGCTCAAACCGAAGGGCGAACCCAGGGCGAGGACGGTGTCTCCGACCTTGAGGGCCGAACTGTCGGCGATGGTCATCGTGGGAAGTCCGCTCTCATCGATCTTAAGAATAGCGAGATCGGTTTGCGGGTCTTGCCCAATGATCTCGGCTTCGTAACGCTTCTTGTTGTCTGGCAGAGAGACCAAGATTTCGTCGGCACCATCGATCACGTGATTGTTGGTGACGATGTAGCCGTCGGCGGTGAGGATGACACCGGACCCGAGACCCTGCTGTTTGGGCGTATTGTTGGGAGCGTTCGGGTCGGGTTCCGGGATTTGGAAGAACCGCCGAAAGCGCGGGTCAGAGTAAAGGTCGGGGATGCGAGGGGTCGGAAGCGCCTTGGAGGTGGAGACGCTCACGACGCTGGGGCCGACCTTTTCCACGATTTGAGCGAAACCGCCCAAGGGCCCTTCACGGTAGGGCGGCGAGGAATCGATGTTGATGCGCTCCGAAAGGGGAGTGGTCGGCGTGTCGGCGGCCGTGAGAAAGGCGGCCAGCCCAACCAGCCCAAGCGTCGCCGCTGTCCCGACGGCAAAGGCAATGGTATTTCGAGGAGTCTTCATGGTGGTGGTCAGGTGGTAAGGTGTCAGTGGGTTTATTTTCTTTCGTTTGTGTGGAAGTGAGACTTGCGGCAACCTGCCGCAGCCACCTCGCGCTGCTTTTCCTAACGAGCGAATGACCATGAGGGATTTGTGTCTTCTTTCGTCGTCGCTCCCTGCGATTACTCACTTGTAATTCTGGAGTAAGCAGAGGGTAAGAAATCGGCGAGCGGAGGCGGTCAACCGTGCTGAGAACCATGTCGGGGCTGAGACGCGAGAGCGAGAGAAGGAAATTGCCTCGAGATTCGTGTTGATGGCCTATAATTACTATTATTTATGGTAAAAACGGTTATTTTGGTTTCATGGAATGTGTTACCCATCAGTCTCCCGGTTTCCCGAGGGAGCATGCTCGCGCCACTCCCGTCGATTCTCAGGTGGATGTCCTGCTGGCGGTCTTGCAGACTGAGATGGACTCCGCGGTCCGGTCGGTGCGAGAGCGGATGAAGGATCATTTGAAAACAGTCGAGAGCCCCTTGCACCAGGCCATGGAAGCGGCCTGGGCCAAGGGGCGCGCCGAGTCCGAGCACTTGCTCGCCGAGGCGCGTGAGCGAGTGCTCGCGCTGGAGGAGCAATTGGCCGCCGAGCGGCTCGAGCCCTCCAGCGAGACGGTTTTGAGGAACGGGTTTCCGCCGATCCCTGCCACCGCTTGTCCGCCGAAGCCACCGTTCCCGACCCAAGAGACTCTGCCTTCCACGCTGCCCGCAGGTCCGTCCGCGCCTGGGGCGACCGAGCGGGTAGCGGCCTCCTCTTCCTCTCCCGGACTGCCTCGCGCTGAAGTCTTGGAAGCGGTATCGGTGAAGACCGGCTTTCCCAGGGAGATGCTGGACGAGTATTTGAACTCGGGCATCACCTTGGAATTGGCGTCGCCGAAACTGATCGAGATTTTCAAAGAACTTGGCAGTCGCTTTCCCTCGGCACCGGCACTGGACGTTTCGAGAATGACGGAGATGGCGACCCTCGATGCCTTGATCGTTTTCCTGTCCCAATCGACGCCGTCTGCGAGGCCATCCGCCTCCCACGCGCCGCCGCCGGCTCCTTCAACCGGCGCCGCGATGTCGGTTCAGGATTCCTCGGGGACGCCCATTCAAGGGCCGCCTTCGGAATCGGCGCCTCTCCCGCCCGTCGGGAGAGCGATGGGGAGGTTGCCGCTTGACCCTTCGACGGTGACTTCGCCGTTTCAGCCGGTGACGGCCTCTGCGTCGACTGCGGCGAAGGAGATTCCGCCATCGCCCGCATGGAATGAGGCTTCGGCGCTTGCGGAGATGGAGGCCGAGGTGGAGGCGGAGATCGAGGTGGAGCTGGTGAGACACGGGGTCCGGAGCCGGGTGGCCAGCGCTTGCGGTTTTGGCGTGGCCCGGCTGGGCGGTGTGGGAACGCTCACCATTGTTCCCGATCGTGACCAGCGCGTGGCGCATGCTTTGAAGGAGCTGCTGGTCTCTGAGTCCTACGCTGTGGAGATCTCCTCCACGGTGCCGGAAACGGCGAGGGGAGCAATCGTTCTCAACGGGCTTGTCGAGGGTACCTCGGCGAGTGAAGGGCTGGCCCTCCAGCGAGAGGCTTTTCAGGCGGCCCTGGCGGTCAGCGCGGGGCTGGAAAATCAAGAGGGTTTGTTCGTCGCCGTGCAGGATACGGGAGGCGATTTCGGGATCACGTCGGGCACGGCGAAGGCCTGGCTGGGCGCGACTTCGGGTTTGGTGAAGCGATTGAGCAGAGCCCATCCGCGACTCGCCCTCAAGGCCTTGGACATGGAATGCGAGGGGCGCACGGCCGAGGCACTGGCTCGGAAGATCTTTCGGGAACTGGTTGAGGGGGGACCGGAGATTCAAGTGGGATTGAGTGCCGACGGTACCCGTTTGAGCAAGGTGTGCGAAGAGACGGAGTTGGTGGAACGAGGGATGCCGCTTCCAGAGAATGGCCTGGTGATCGTTCACGGTGCCGGACAAGGCATCCTTTCGGAGCCCGTTCTCGAATTGGCCAGGCGGCAGTCCTTGCGCTTCGTTTTGTTAGGTTCGGTGATTTGTCAGGAAGCCTCGGAAGATCCTTTTGGGGATACGAGCGATCCCGACGTCATCCGGCACGCAATCGCCAAGCTGGCAGCACCTCAGGCGGATCTGGACGAGCGGTTCCGCACGGTGATGGCGCAGCGCGAGATCGGGCGTCTCAAGAGACGTTTGGAGGCGCTCGGCTCGAGTGTGGTGTATTCCGCGATCGATTCGGGTGATGTGACTGCCCTGGAGCTGATCTTGAGTCAAATGCGCACGGAATGGGGAGATCCGGTGGCCGTGGTTCATGCGGGAGGCGGCAAGAATCCCGGAGAGCCTTCGATTGCGGGGGACACGCCCTCGGCGGAGGCGTTTGAGGGTCGACTCCGGACGGAAGTGGCGGGAATTGCGAATCTCTTGAAATTGCTGCAGGGGGATTCTCTGCGCCTGATTGGCTTGTTATCGCCTTGCTCGTGCGGACGGGGGCTCAAGGGTGAAGTGCCAGTGGCCGCTGGCAACGAGATTTTCAGCCGTTTGCTCTCGGTCGAGGCAGGTCGTCGGGGGTCCGACTGCGTGGCGAGATTGATTCAGTGGGCTTATGCCGACGACGGAACTTACGGTAGCGAAGCCCGGGAAAGTCTGCGGAGCGAGGGCAACGACCTCATTCCACGGCGGCAGTTCGGCAGGGTGATTGCCGATGAGTGGACCAATCCCTTGCGCTGCGAGACTCAGGTGGTGCTGGCGGCATCGCGATCGCCCGGGAACTTGAAACGTCCGGGTGCCTATCACAGGTTTAACGTTAGAGTCGATCGGCACGTGAGCAAGCTCACCGTTCCGCAATTGGAAGACTATGTGGTCGAGGGAACTTGCATGGTTCCGGCGACGATGGCCATGGAATGGCTGTTGCGTTTTGGCCGGCAAGTTGGCGGTCTTCGGGGGGGCTGTTTCTGTCGTGAGTTTTGTCAGGAAAAGCCCATCGTCCTGTTGGATTTCGAGAAGGACCAGGACTCGTTCACGCTGGAAATGGAAGATTTGCCCGGCTTCCTGGCCGGACGAGAGACAGGCATGCGGTTGGTGGACGATGGCGGAGAATCGCGATTCGCGGGGATCGTGGGCATGGTCGGCGATGGACAAGCGCCGGCGGCGAGAGGGGCGGGTCTGCTTCCGGCCCCTGAACTCTCACTCGAGCGCACCGCGTGGACGGGGAATCACGTTTATGGTCCCGGCTCTTTGTTTCACGGACCGGCTTTTAAAGTCATCCACCGGGTGGATGGCGTCTCGAAACAAGGGGCGCTGGCACGGTTTGTGCCGCCCGAAGAGGCAAATTGGTCCCGCGAGGCGCCGGTATTTCACCCGGCGATGATCGATGGCGTGGCTCAGTTGGCGTATGTGTGGGGACTTTTCACGCAGGACGCTGAGTTTCAGTTGACCTCGATCGGCGAATTCACCCAGGCCCAGGACGCCCATTACAATCAGGCACTTCGATGCGTGTTGGAAGGAGTGGAATCCTCTCGCTCGGCACTCAAGCTGTACGCCTACCCGGAGTCGGACGGAGGGGATGTCGTGGCGAATCTGCGAGACGTCGGATGTCTCCCATGGACGCGCCCTTCGCAGGCCTTGTCTTAAAGCCTGGTAGTGCTTGTGTGTGGGGGAGAGCAAGGTCCGTTTGCCGTCCGATGACGCCGCCCTGGATCAAATGTCGTTGACGAGTTGGACACTCGCGGGCGAGCCGGGGACATCGATGAGTTCCGCCTCCAGAGTGGGCTTGGGAAAGGCATTGCGATCGAGCACCAAGGTGACGGTGTGGCGGCCCGAGTCCAATTGTTTGGTGAGACGATCCGCTTCGAGAGGGACCTCGGTTTCTCCGATCCACGCACGCATGCCTTCCGTGCTGTTGAATTGAATGGCGATCTCTCCCGGCACGGTGACGTCGACTTCGAAGCGAACCGGCGCGACGAGGTAGAGCCAGCGCTGGGCGGAAGGAATGGCGCTGACCGGGAGGACACCGCGGACGGTGCTGTAGGCGGGCAACCATTCCTTGGCATCGTCATCGAGCGCGTAGAAGCGCTGGTCGCCCTTGCGGACGGGCTCATCGATTTCCGGCGTGAAGTTGAGGACACGCCATCGGCGGACAAGGCGACGAGGGGGCACCTTGAAAGAGCCTTCCTTGCCGAGTTCGGAGAGGAACCGGACAAGATGAATGAATTCGTCGCGACGCAGAGAGGCGGTGAGGCCGGGAGGCATCATGCTGATCGGGGCGATTTCCTTCTTCACCACTTGGGATTGCTGAATGGGCGTTTCCTGCCCGGTGGCATCGCGAAGCACCAGTTGACGTTCGTCTTCGCGGGCGATGAAGCCCGACAGGACCTGATCGTCCTCGGTATACACGGTGGTCATGTGGTAGCCCTCTTTGATTTTACGGTTGGGCGAGAGAAGCGATTCGATGATGTAGTCCACCGGGGCGCTGGCTCCGAGACTGATCATGTCGGGCCCCAAATTGCCTCCCGCTCCTCCCAGGGCATGGCAGACCGTGCATTGCAGCTCCTCGCGCCGGTAGATGAACTCGCCCCGGTGGGGATCGCCTTGCGAGGCAACCTCTTCCATGAGGGCGGCCATCTCCTCTTGGGTGAGGTCCTGGTCGACCGAAGACAGGTCTCCCGCGCGGGTGAGCGCTTGCACCAGGGGAACGCCACGATCACCCGCTCCACTGGCTTTCTGCAAACCTGCGTAGGCCACCGGGCGAGCGAGCCTTTTCTGCTCGAGAGCGTCGGCCAGCGCTTGTGGACCTTCCGCGAGGGAAAGGAAACGGGTCCAGGCTTCTTGAAGGACGGGAGAATCCTCCTCGGCGCTCTCCAGCAAAGACACCATTTGTCTGAGTCCCTCGCGCAGGTCCAGGGGCGCCAGTCGCGTCGCCGCCTGAAGCCGTTGATCGAGTGTGTGATCGGGTGAAGCGGACAGCGCGGCGAGAAGCGGAACACTGGAAGAGCCCCAGGCTTGCAGGCCGTCGAGAGCAGCCTCGTAGACCGGGGCGGGGGTGTCGGCCGCCTGGGCGACCGCTTCCAGTGCGGGACGGTGCGCCTCAAGTTTCCAGTGGCCGACGGCGCGGCAGGCGAGAGCGCGCAGGGATTCGTCGTTGTGATCCAGGTAGCTTCCCGTTTCGCCGAGGTCGCCCTGGGGAACCACGTCTCGCTGCTCGGTGGCCGCGAGAATGGCCTGGAGCATCTCGGTCTTGAGGGCGAGAGGCTTTTCCAGGGCGATGCGATACGTCTCGCCGAGATCCTCGGGACTGCCGAGGTCACGGATCAGGTTGAGGACTTCCGTGACCTCGGGATCCGGAGCGTCGGTCGAAGTCAGCGTGGCGATCAGGGGCCGGAGCGCCTCGGGGTTCTCGATGGCGCGCAGGGCAAAAAGGCGGGCGGCGTTGGCCTCGAAGCGAAACGAGCCTGCTTGCAAGGCGGGCAGCCACAGGTCTTCCAGCTCGCGGGCGGTCAGCCAAAGAGCGAAGTCGAGGTTTTCATCCATGGGGGATTCCAGGGCCAGCATCGCCTTTTGAAAGGCTTTCAACGTACCGTGACTCCGGAGAGCGTTCACGGCCTCCAACCGCACTTGTGGATGAGAATCCCGGATGGCCTCGTCGAGCCGTTCCAGAGCATCGGGAAGCCGATGGGGCCAGTGATAGAGAACCCGGACGGCCGCGGCGCGAGCCCGGTGATCGTTCGAACGCAGGATCTCCCGCAGCAGAGCAGGTTCCAGCCGATTGAGCGCCTGATAGACCCACAAGGCCTCGAGACGGAGGTGTTCGTAGAGCGGGTCTGCCGGTTGCAGGTCCTGAACCCAACGGTTCAGGGTCGCGAGGACCTCATCCGCGGGTCGCGAACGGAGTTCCTGCTTCGCGTGGTAGCGTGTCAGGTCCTCGGGCGTCCGGAGCAAGTCTAACAAGTCCGGGATCGTGGCCTCGGGAATGTCCGGCCACTCAACGAGCGGACGACCTTTGGCGGTCAGCCGCCAGATGCGTCCGTGAGTCTGGTCGCGGCGCTCGTCGCGGAAATCGACCTCTCCGTGCTGGATGATGGGATTGTACCAATCGGCGACGTAGATCGCGCCGTCCGGCCCCATCTCCACGGCGATGGGCCGGAAAGCCGCGTGCGTGGTCCAGAGGAGATCGGGCTGTTGCCGGGCTTGATAGCCGCTGCCCTCTTCTTGCAGGGAAAAACGATTCACCCGGTGTCCGCGAAAGTCATTGGTCACGATGTGTCTACGCCAGGCCTCGGGTAGGTGGCGCCCGCTGAGCACGGCCATGCCGCACTGTTTGGGCTGGCCGGGCTTGAGACCTTTGAGGATGCGCTTGGCGCCCGGTGAGCTGAAGAAGACGGATCCCGGGAAGACGTAGTTCACGCCCTCGCCGTAGGCGCCATCGGTGGCGAACGACTGGCCCCAGCGGTCGAAGACGTGTCCCCAGGGGTTGACAAAGCCCTTGCAGAACACCTTGAGTTCACGCGTCTCGGGGCGAAAATGCCAGAGACCGCCGCCCATCAGCCGCCGGACGCCCCACGGCGTCTCGACATGGCTGTGGATGTAGATCGACTGGTTGAAATACACCATGCCCTCGGGGCCTCCCCGGAAGGTGTGGATGATATGGTGAGTGTCTTCGGTGCCAAACCCGCTGAGGAGAATCTCCCGGCGATCCGCTCGCCCGTCCTCGTCCGTGTCCTCCAAAAAAAGCAGTTCGGTGGAGTTGGCGACGTAGGCTCCTCCATCGGTGGGCAGGACACCGGTGGGAATCAGGAGACCGTCGGCGAACACCGTCTTCTTGTCCGCGGTGCCGTCTCCGTCGGTGTCTTCCAGGACGAGAATCTCGTCCTGGGCCTCCTGACCGGGCTCGATTTGTGGGTAGACCTTGCTGCTCACGATCCACAGGCGGCCCCGGGCATCCCAGTTGATTTGCACGGGCTTGGCGATCATGGGATCGCTGGCGAAGAGATTGACCTCGAAATCTTCGGCGACCCGAAAGCTCTCCCGCTGGGCGTGAGGATCGGGATCGGGAATGTGTTTGAGATCGCGCTGGGCGAGGGCCGGGCTGAGTGGGGTGGTTCCAAGAGCGAGGCCCAGAACGAAGACGGCTTGAAGGCAGAGCTGCTTCGGCGGGGTCCAGGCGGCTGAGGCCGTGCGTCGGGTGATCATTCTTGGTGTTGGCATGACTGTAAGTCGAGGCTTGGCTTGGCTTTGATTAGCGATGGATCGTGATGACAAGCTCCACGGGATGCTTGAGGGCTGCGATCAGGGTTTCCTGGCGTTCAATCAAGGGGTCGAAGCGGGGAATTTCGGCGGCGTTGTTTCCCTGCTCGTGTTTCCGAAAACCGAAGAGGTAGGTCTCGTTTTGCGGGCGCCAGCGATGGAAGAAGAGTTCGTTCTTCCGGAGAATGGCTTGTCGCAGGTCGTCGAGGCGGTGATTCCATTCCTCCGGCGCCAGGGTCAGGCCTTCGGCGAGTCGGTCCTGTCCTGTCCGCGCGAGCGGCCGGTAGGCGCGGACGTGGTAGCGGCCCTCTTCCAGACAGTTGACCGCGAGGGTGAGCGGGCTTGGGACGGGTGCGTGAATGCGGAGGCCGAGGGTGGCGCCCGAAGGGCCGGTGGCCTGGCTCTCCACCGCCAGGCCGGTGCTCGTGATCTTGCCCGACGTGACGTCGAGGGAGAGTTCGAGGGGTGTGGGATCGATGCCGAGCGCTTTCCCGACCAGCGGGGCGATGGCCGCGTAGCCATCGCTGGTAAAGTGCATACCGTTGTCTGTGAGGGGATGGGGCAAGTCTGACCAGGCGGCGCGGAGGACTCCAAAGACGTCGGCGAAGCCCAGGGCTTTCTCGGCCGCCAGGTTTTCGATGGCGTCGCGGTAAAGCGCCAGTCGTTCGTTGTGGGCGTCTTGGTTGGGCAGGGGAGCGGAGAGATTCTCCGCGGGAGGCGGCGACATGAGGACCACGCGGGCGCCGGTGTCCGCGAAGATGTCGAGAAGCTTGCCATAGCCACTGACAAAGTCCTCGAGACCTGCCTCGCCTTCAAAGGCGGCCACGCCACCGTAAGCGCTGATCAAGAGAGTCGGTTTGATTTCTTCCAGGTGTTTCGTCAGGCGTTCGAGTCCTTCGGCGGGCGGACCGAAATAGCTTCGGGCGTGGCCGAAGACGGTGTCTCCGCTCCATCCGAGATTGCGAAAGCTCAGATGGCGGTCGGCCAGCGCCGTTGTGAGCCAGGTTTCGAGGTGGCCGTGCGTCTGTGCGCGTTCGATGAAAGTGTTGCCGATCAACACGATTCGGTCGCCATCCCGGAACTCGATTGGCTCCGTGGCGGTCGTCATCGTCATGGCGGAGGCCGACCAAACGACGGCCAAAGTGAGCAAGCGTTGCATGATGCGCGCACCATAAGCCACGGAGCGCGGCGCGGGCCAGCAAAGAAACGTCGCGCGCGGCGACGGGCGGAGGCAATGCTGCTTTACAATCACCTCTCAGCGCCCAGAATGACCGAGAACTGACCGCCATGCCCGCTCGCAGAATGATCACAATTTGGGGATCGCTGGCCATGTTGGCATCGATGGGATGTCAATGGATGCCGCAGCCCTCGTCCGTGGAAGACGCCTACGCGGCGTCGATTGAGATCGTGGAGGCGGAAGCGTCGCTTCATCGCGTGGCGGAGCCGGAGGGCATGGAGCTGGCCGGGGATTTTTTCATGTTGCGGACTTCGTGCGTGGTGCGCGTGGAGAACGGATCGGGGCGTGATCAACAAGTGCTGAGCTATTTCGGCTCGGCTTTCGATGATCTTCGCCTGCGCATCCGCGACGAGAACGGCGAAAAACTGGCCACCACGACGCACACGCTGTGGACGGAGCCTTTGATCCAGGGCGAGTGGCATCGTTTGAAGCAGGGCGCCTCGGTGGTCGAACTCAGCTCCGCCACGCTGGTGGGGCCGGCCATCCCGAATGACGAGTATCCCATGATCGTGGATCGCGAGCTCACCCAGACGATTCAGCTCGAATACTTCGGAGGGTTTCCCGGGAGCGATCTTTCTCGCGCGGTGCAGTCAAACCGCGTGGAGGTCAAGATCGATGATTGGACCGCCGAGGTGCCTCGGCGAGCCGTGCCTCTGCCTCAGACGACGGTTTAACATGGCGTGGTTGAGGTCGAGGATTGGGCGGCTCTTCGTCCTCGGGGTGCTCATCATGGCGTGGGTTGGGCTGCTAACGCAATGCCGCACCCCACCGAAGAACTACGGGCGCAAGATGCCGCCTCACATCAAGGCGAAGATCGGGAAACTGGCGCCTCGGGGCATTGAGGATTCTCTCGAAACGCCTCCACACACCTTCTCTCGCGAGGAGTATCCTTTCGACGACCGTGGCCGTTATCGAGAGGAGTGGGTGAGTGGTGAAGCATTGGATGGCTGGATGGGATCGTTATTCGGGAGCGGCTCCTCAGAATCGGGGGAACGGCCGCGCCCGAGCCGTCACGAGGTGAAGAAGGGTGACACACTCTTCGGGCTCAGCCGCCGCTACGGCGTGACGGTGCATGCCTTGCGGAGCCTCAACGGGCTTCCGGATGTCACGATTCGGGTCGGTCAGGTCTTGCGAATCCCAGGGAGCTAGTGTGCGGTTTGCGAAATATCGAAACAAAATGAGAAGAGATGACTGAAGAAGTTTCCTGTCTTGCTCGCTGGGCTCGGAACCCTTGGATCGCGGTCTTTCTCACCGGTCTCCGCGTGGTTCGGCGGTCGCTGAGTGGCAGGAAGGAGGTTTTCGGTGATTGAGCCCTCGTTCCGCCGCGAACCGATGACGCGCGGAGAGCGCATCGGTTACTGGGTGAGTCTCGCGGTGATCCTGTTATTGTTTGGGGCGGAGATCGTGGTCAACTATGAGCAGCGGAAATTGGCGGCGGTTTTCTTCCTCGTCTCCTGGCTGGCTCTGGTGGCGGTGCACGAGATGGGGCACGCCCTCATGGCCTGGATGTGCGGCTGGGGCGTGCGCCGGGTGGTGATCGGGTTCGGACGAACCGTGTTTCAGTTTCGGGTGGGAGAAACGCGGGTGGAATGGCGTCTTTTTCCCATTGAAGGTTTCGTGGAGCCCTATCCGCGCGATCTCACACTGCCGCGGGCCAAGGACGCCCTGATTTACGCGGCCGGTCCGGGGATCGAGCTTCTGGCGGCCACTTTGCTGACACTGATTCTGGGTGCCGAGGTGATGTTCACTTTAACGGATCAACTCGGTATCTTGGCGATTCAGGCCTTCGCCAGTGCCGCCGTGACCGGCGCCGTGCTCAATCTGATCCCGATGTCGGCGGAGTCCGGGGGGCGACAGGTTTCCAACGACGGCTTGGGCATCTTGCTGGCCTGGCGCCGCCCGGAGGCGGACTACCGCGAGCGCATGGCCGCGGCGAATGACCGGTCTGAATGAATCTGCTTTGCAAGTCGGCTGGTTTGTCCTTGAGTCGAACGCATGAAAAGCACTGCGGCGATTCTCTTTTGGTGCCTGCTCTTGATCACATG
Organism: Verrucomicrobiales bacterium; assembly: GCA_965204485.1. Taxonomy (GTDB): domain Bacteria; phylum Verrucomicrobiota; class Verrucomicrobiia; order Verrucomicrobiales; family DEV007; genus JAACDM01. The sequence goes on along the minus strand of CBDBEZ010000136.1, from coordinate 214,109 downwards.
GGCGAGCGCGAAGCCCAAACCCAATGTGGTGCTCGTCATCACGGACGATCAAGGCTACGGCGATCTCGCCTGTCATGGCAATCAGCAGATCCGGACCCCTCACATTGACGCTCTGGCTGCGGAGTCGACTTCCTTGACGGACTACCATGTGGCCCCCACCTGCTCGCCGACCCGGGCGGCTCTGCTCACCGGCCACTGGACGAACCGGACGGGAGTTTGGCATACCATCAACGGCCGTTCGATGCTGCGGGCGAATGAGGTGACGCTGGGGCGTTACCTCCAGGGCGGAGGCTACGCGACCGGCATGTTCGGGAAGTGGCACCTGGGAGACAATTATCCCTATCGCCCGGAGGACCGCGGTTTCCAGGAGGTTTACCGGCACGGCGGGGGCGGTGTGGGTCAGACGCCTGATCTTTGGGACAACGCCTACTTTGACGGGCAGTACTTCCACAACGGCGAAGTGAAGCCGGCCAAGGGATTCTGCACCGATGTGTTCTTCGAGCAGGGAAATGCCTTCATCAAGCGCTGCGCCGAAGCCAAAAAGCCGTTTTTTGCCTACATTTGTGCCAATGCGCCGCACGGTCCCCTCCATTGCCCGCAGAAGTATCTCGATCTCTATTCCCATCTCTCGCCCTCCCTGGCGGCCTTTTTCGGCATGATCACCAATATCGATGACAATGTGGGGAAAACGAGAGCCTTGCTCAAAGAGTTGGGCATCGAGGAGAACACGATGTTTATCTTCACCACGGACAATGGCACGGCCACCGGCGAGAAGGTTTTCAATGCCGGGATGCGCGGCAAGAAAGGCTCGGCTTACGATGGCGGTCACCGCGTGCCTCTCTTTCTTCATTGGCCTGGCGCCGGCTTGGCGGAACGCCGGGAGGTGGCGACCCTGACCCACGCCGTCGATGTGGTGCCCACCTTGTTAGACTTGACGGAAGTGACACCGCCCGCCTCCGCCCGTTTTGACGGTCTCTCTCTCAAGCCGCTGCTGTTGCCCGGGAAAGAGTCGACGGCCTGGCCGGACCGTTTTCTGGTGACCGATTCTCAGCGAGTGCGTGATCCGATCAAATGGAAGACTTCCGCGGTGATGTCCGAGCGCTTTCGACTGATCAACGGGAAGGAGCTCTACCTGATCGAATCCGACCCGGGCCAGACCGATGACGTCGCGAGTCAGCATCCGGAGCAAGTGGCGAAAATGCGAGCCTTTTATGAAGCCTGGTGGTCGGAACTGGAGCCGACCTTTGCCCAGACCACCGAGATCATCATTGGGCATCCCGATCATCCGCTCGTCTCCTTGACGGCCCACGATTGGATTCACAACGCGGGCACGCCATGGAATCAACGGCACATCCGGAATGGCTTGATAGACCGGCCCCGGGGAGACCGCCGGTCTCGGCGTGGCGATGACGGGGATGGGGAGGTGGATGGTGAAAGACCCGGGGCCGAGCACTCCGGGCATTGGGCCATCAAGGTCGAGCGGGCCGGGGAGTATGCGGTGGAATTGAGACGCTGGCCGATGGAGACGGATGTTCCGATCCGCGCAGGCCTCCCGCCCGGTGAGGATGTGCCGGGAGCCACCACGGCTTTTCGAGGTGTCCCGGGGGCGGCCTTCGACATCACCCGGGCCACTCTGCGTGTGAATGAGCAGGATCTGGCGTCCGGTCCGGTCAAGGACGGAGATCGCAAAGTGGTCTTCAAGGCACGGCTCACCGAGGGCAAGCATCGGCTGAGCCCCGTCTTTCACACCCGAGAGGGCGATGAAGTCGGCGCATACTACGTCGTGCTGCGGCGCCTGGGTTCCGGATGAGCGGAGCCGGCCGTGATTCGGAGTCTGCGTGGGTGGGAGACCGGTTCTTCTTCACCCAGGGACGGCAGCCTCTCCCAGCGCTGCCGTGTGTTGAGGTGAGGGATTTTCACCAGGGATCGGCTGCTTTCGGCTTACGGTGTTTTGGTGAGAGGAACGGGCCGCTTCGCCATGCCGGCGGGACGTTGGCCTTTGCCGGGATGATTGAGATCGCCGAGTTCTTCACGCGCCTTCTCCGCATGAGCGGTCAGTTCGCCGACGATCTCCGGATGAGCGTCGGCAAGGTCGTTCTTCTCTGCCATGTCTGTCTCCAGATCGTAGAGTCGCGGGGCACGGTTTTGGCTGGCGACGATGAGGCTCAGCGGTTGGCGAACGGCCGCTAGAGGAAGGTAAAGCTTCCACTTCCCTTTGCGGACGGCCTGGAGTTGATCTTGTTGGTAGTAATAGAATGCCTCGCTGGGGGAGGTGATGCCGGAGGTTTCCGAGAGGAGCGGGAAGATGTCATGACCGTCGAGGACGCGATTCTCCGGAGGTGAGCCGCCGGCCATGCCGAGTACCGTGGGGAGCAAGTCGAGCGTGCTGGCCATCTCATCCGTGCGGTGACCCGCCGGAAACCGGTTTTTCCATCGAGCGATGAAGGGCACGCGCATGCCGCCCTCGGAGGTGGTCCCCTTGAAACCCGAGAGCGGCGCGTTCCCGCTGCCCCAAGCCCGCGCGGCGCCGTTGTCTGAGGTGAAGATGATCAAGGTCTTCTCCGCGAGCCCCAGGGAATCGATGGTGTCGAGGATTCGGCCCGTCGACGCGTCGAGTTCCGCGACACAGTCCGCGTAGAGGCCCTGACCCGTCTGGTCCTTGAAGTCCTCGCTGACGTGGACGGGGTTGTGTGGCATGGTGTGCGGGAGATACAGGAAGAAGGGTGTTTCCTGGCGCTGGCGAATGAACTCGATGGCTTCCTCTGTATAACGTTTTGTCAGGGTCTCCTGCTCCACCGGCGCCTCGATCACCACTTCGTTCCGGAGAAGAGGAAGCGGCGGATTGAAGGGGAATTGTCGAGCGCCCATGTCATTGCTGTAGGGAATGCCGAAATACGAGTCGAATCCCTGTCGGGTGGGAAGGAATTCTTTTTGGTCGCCGAGGTGCCACTTGCCGATGCAGGCGGTGGCGTAGCCGAGCGGCTTGAGCGCCTCGGCGACAGTGATTTCGTCAGGGTGAAGGCCCTTCCAGGCGGCTGGGAAGAGTACCTGTCGCATGGTGCTGGTTCCCGGCGGCAGGTAGTTCATGTGCATCCCGATCCGCTGAGCGTAGCAGCCGGTGAGAAGAGAGGCGCGCGAGGGTGTGCAGAATCCGCTCGTCGAGTAGAAGCTGGTCAGGACAACCCCCTCCTCGGCCATGCGATCGATGCGGGGCGTGGGGTGTTGGGTGGATCCGTAGCAGCCGAGATCACCGTAGCCCAGATCGTCACAGAGAATGAGCACGATGTTGGGCTTCTCCGTGCCGTGATCCACCGGAGGATCTGGAGTCTCCAGAACTTCGGTGGTGGTGACTGACACTGTGCTCGCGATCCGTTCCTTCCAGGGGCGCCCGTCCAGGGGAAGCACTGGGTTGCGTTCAGCGTGGGTATCCCAGGCGCTACTCAGGTCTCGGACGATGGCGGGCAGTTCTCCGGCGAGATTATGCGATTCCCCGCGATCGTTCTCCAGATCGTAGAGTTCCCATGGCGCTTCGTGGGGAGAGACCGCCTTCCACGGGCCCCTCTGCGCGGCGCGATGGCCCTCGTGTTCCCAGAATAGCGTTCGTTCGCTCCCGCTCATCCCTTTGAGGACGGGAACGAGGCTGCGGCCTGACAGGCGCGAGCTCGGACGGCCTTTGGGATTTCCCGAGTGTGGGACGCCTGAAATCTCGAGGCAGGTGGGGAAGACGTCGACAAGATGGGCGACCTCCGTGCGAATGCGACCGTGTTCGACGATCTTGCGTGGCCAGTGAGCGATGCAGGGCGTGGCGATGCCGCCCTCGTAGACACTGCCCTTGTAACTGCGGAACGGCGTGTTGGAGAGTTGAGCAGGCCGAAGGCGAGGAAGCCGAAGGCGGCAAGACCGCTTGTAACTGCGGAACGGCGTGTTGGAGAGTTGAGCCCAGCCCTCTCCGTAGTTGGCGAAGGACTTGGGGCTGCCGGGCGGCTGATTCGGTCGACGATTGAAACCGAACGGTCCGCCCATGTCGCTGGCGCCGTTGTCCGCGAGGAAGAGGATCAAGGTGTCGTTCAACTGGTCGACGCTCTCCAGGGTTTCGATAAGAGAGCCGATGCCGCGATCCATTTGAGTGACCTGGGCCGCGTAGATGGCCATCCGTTCCGCGAGGTCGGCCTGTTGCGGGAGATCCAGGCTGTCCCAGGCCGGGACGGACTCTGACCGGAGAGGCAGGGTGAGTTCGTGGTCGATGAGACCCAGTGAGCGCAGTCGGTGAAAGCGTTCGTCGCGGAGCACGTCCCAGCCCCGGGCATAGACGTCACGGTAGGGGGCAATGTCGTCCTCAGGTGCGTGCAGGGGCCAATGGGGCGCGGTGAAGGCGAGGTAGGCGAAAAAGGGCGTTTTCGGATGTTGGCGAACATGGTCCTCGATGAAGGTATTCGCTTTTTGAGAGAGGGCGTCCGTGAGGTGAAAGGCCTCGTTCCGGGGCGTGCTGAGATGTTCGTTGTCTTCTACCAAAGTGTCAGGAGCGTGATAGCTCCCACCCCGAAGCACGCCATAGAAGCGATCGAATCCGCGCTGGAGCGGCCAGGAATCCTGGGATGACTCGATCCCTTGGTGATCGCGGTGAGTGAGATGCCACTTTCCGCTCAGGTAGGTGCGGTAACCGGAGCCCGACAGCGTTTCCGCGAGGGTGGCCGAGTCCGGGCTGAGTTCTCCCCGGTATTCCGGCTGACCCAGATCGGCGGCGGTCAACCATCCCATGCCGCATTGATGAGGATAGAGCCCCGTGAGGAGCGCGGCCCGGGAAGGGCTGCAGCGACCGGAGTTCGTGAAGTGGCTGAAGCGCAAACCTTGAGCCGCCAGGCGATCCAGGTTTGACGTGGCGATCTCTCCTCCAAAGGCACCGAGATCGGAATATCCGAGATCATCCGCCAGGATGACGAGCACGTTGGGGCGATCCTCGGCGAAAACGAGGGACGTCGACGTCGAAGCCAGGCTCAGTCCCGCAAGGAATGCCACGAACGAATTTCGTGCGAACATCGCCGACGGTCCCATGATCATTGTAATCACTCAAAGTTTTTGTGGTGCTGGGCCGACTCATTACCAAAAATGCGAAGATTTTGGATCTGGACGGCGGGTTGCCGGTCACGGTTCTGTGCAGGGTTGCTCCAGACCGCTTGACGAATGGGGGAGGCCGTTTGGGTTTCAGATCACCAAGCTCAGGAGCCAGGCGATGAAAAAACCCACCACGGAGATTACCGTGGTGACGACTGTCCAGGTCTGGAGGGTCTGTTTTTCGGTCATGCCAAAGTAGCGATTGACGATCCAGAAGCCGCTGTCGTTGACATGTGAAAGGATGGTGGCCCCGGCGGCGATGGAGATGACGACCAGCGCCTTGTGCATCTCGCCCAGATTGGCCGCTTCGACGACAGGAGCAATGAGGCTGGAAGCGGCGATCATGGAAACGGTGGCGGATCCTTGGGTGACGCGGACGATCACGGCGAAGAGATAGGCCAGGACCAGGGTGGAGAGCGAAGAGCTCGCGATCAGATCGGCCAGCGTTTGGCCCACGCCGCTATCTCCTAACATTTGCTTGAAGACGCCGCCGGCTCCGGTGACGAGGATGATGATTCCCGCCGGAGCGAGAGATGCCGTGCTCAGCTCCATGAGCTTGCTGCGTGAGACGCCTCGCCGGGTTCCTAACAAATAAAGAGAGAGCAGAGTGGCGATGATGAGGGCGATGATCGGGTGACCCAGAAAGATGAAGACAGTCACCGCCGTATTGCTTCCGAGGCGGCCTTGATCGACGAGCAGATCCAAAACGGTGCCGCCCAGGATCATCGTGATGGGAAGGCCGATGATGAGCAGGATCATGCCGAGGCTGGGAAGCTCCATTGCGGTGCCCTCTCGCTGGTTCTCCAGGCCCAATCGTGAGATGTCCGGGACGGGAACGAAATGTTTCTCGGCGAGTTTGCAGCCGATCCAGGGGCCGGCGATGATGGCCGTGGGCAGGCCCACGATGAAACCGAAGAGAATCACCCATCCCAGGCCCACGCCGAGGTTTCCGGCCACGAGAATGGGGCCGGGAGTGGGTGGAATGAAGGCATGGGTGGTGGCCATGCCGGCGGTGAGCGGCAGGCCGAAGTAGAGGAGCGATTTCTTGGTGTCGCGCGCCATGGCGTAAAGGATCGAAATGACGATCACCAGTCCCACATCGAAGAAGACAGGAATGGAAATGAGAAAGCCGGTGAGGACCATGGCCCAGGAAACGCGTTTCTCGCCGAAGGCCTTGATCAGCGAATGAGCCAGACTCTCGGCCCCTCCGGAGAACTCCAGGACCTTCCCGAGAATGGCGCCCAGACCGATGATGGTGGCGATGAAACCGAGGCTGCCGCCCATGCCGTCGATGACGCTCTGAACCACCTCCATGAGGTCCATGCCGGCGCCGATCCCCACAATGATCGAAGCGATGAGCAGCGCGAGAAAGGCCTGCATCTTGAAGACCAGGATGAGAACCAGGAGGAAGACAACGGAGACGCCGAGGACGGAGACTAGCCAAGCAACCGAAGGTCCGGTGGTGCGGGCCAGCTTGCCGAGGGTCATGGCATTGGACTCGAGCCACTGAATCCGGGCGGCCTCGTCGAAGGCCTCGTTTTCCGAGCGAAGCTTGATCTGAAACCGGTCACTCACCAAAACGTTGGTCTCGTTGCCAAGATTCGTGGCGGAGTGCGCCTGATAGCCGGCCACTCGGATCTTTCCATTGGTGTAGAGCGCGAGCGCTTCGGGGTCCACACTCAAATCGGTGACCTGGAGCCTGCCCAAGGTGGTCTGATCTTCGTCTCTCAATTGAACTTCGGCGAAGCCCTCTTCGACGAGGACGGGGAGGGCTTGCGGACCGAGGCTCTCGACGAAGGCTTCCATCCGCTGTTTGGAGATCAGGCCGGTTTCTTTGAGACAACCGCTTCCCAAAAAGCAGAGTCCTAACATAAGAAGACGGAGCGCCAGGCGGAGCGAGTGTCCGGGAGATCGATTCTGAGAGTTGAGCATGTCGTATGGGTTGCGTTTCGGTAGGTGGCCTACTAGAATGGCGGTCTATGATCAAGGTCTATCGAAGCTCAGAAGGGGCGGTCATCGTGATGGGGGATCGGGTGTGTCGGCACGAAGCGCTCTCCTTCGACGAGGTTTTCCGCGCGGACGATCCTCAGGCCTTTTTGCGGGAAGCGATGGAAGAAGGAGTTCCAGCTTCCGAGAACGCTCTGGAGCGCGAGGCCTGGCTTCCCCCGCTTGAGTCCCAGGAGGTCTGGGCTTCCGGGGTGACCTACTACCGGAGCCGGCAGGCGCGGATGGAGGAATCCGAAGGCGCTGGCGGTGACGTTTTTTACGACAAAGTCTATGAGGCGGCTCGGCCGGAACTTTTTTTCAAGGCGACCCCGGCCCGGGCGCGAGGGCACGGCGCTCCGATTTGCATTCGTTCGGATTCTTCCTGGGACGTTCCGGAACCGGAATTGACGATCGCCATCAACCGGTCGGGGCGAGTGTTCGGCTACACGGTTGGAGACGATGTCAGTTCGCGCTCGATCGAAGGCGAGAATCCCCTGTATCTTCCCCAGGCCAAGGTCTATCGGGGATCCTGTTCCCTGGGCCCCGCCCTTTGCGTGGGAGATCCGCCTCCCGTGAGTGCGCGGATTCAATTGACCATTCTTCGAAACGGCGGGGTGGGTTTTTCGGGCGAGACGGATCTCTCGCAACTCAAGCGATCTCTCGAGGAACTGGCGGATTATCTCTTTCGTGACAACGAGTTTCCCGACGGCTGCTGGTTGATGACCGGCACCGGCATCGTGCCTCCCAATGATTTTTCCTTGGCCTCGGGAGATCAGGTGCGCATTGAAATCGATGGCCTGGGGGTTCTGGAAAACCACGTGAGTTAGTCGACCGGCCGATGGGTGGCACGATCTTGTTGGCGGCTGCGAACGGAAACACCGGCCCGCTCGTCCAAGGAGCGCCTGCTTTGCTCGGCGGGTAAGCGCTTCGCTCGCCGAGGAGTGTCCCAGGTGTTCGCGATACTCCGAGTCACCTGGTAGCCGGGTCGGCCGCCCTAGCGCTACAAGAGATTTTGTGGTTTTTGTTGGGAAAGCGTCTCGCTTGCCGTGACCTTGCTTTGGGTGAGCGGCAGAATCCGGTCGACGCCCGTGCCGTCACGAAGCCCACAAGCTCCGGCTTCGTCGAAGGGCCAGAGCAGGATTTCTGTGAGGGTGTCCCCGGCGAAGAGTAGAGCCCAGCGTTTCATAAAATGGCCAGTCAGGCCATCATGTAGTAGGCGATTTCTTCTTCGACGGCCTGATTGCCTCCGAGTGTCAATGTGAGTCGACCTTGAGGGCGAGTCAGACGTCCGGCACGCTGGATGATTTTGCGGCGAATCGTGCCGAGTCCTTCAAAGATCCACTCCGCAGCCCTTTTGGGGGACGATTTGCGTGACCGCTCCGCAGCTCGCATCTGCATTTCGCGTGTGAGATTGTGGGTGAGGATACTGGCCAAAAGGAAAGCTTCGTTGGCGGCACGTCGCTTGGCCGGAATATAGTCCATCTGGGCCTGGCTCTTGGCTTCGCCAAAAATCTTCTCCTGAGAGCCACGCCCTTCATGAAATTTCACCACATGAGCGGCCGTGTTTGTCTTGTTGGTGATGATCGCCTCGTATTCATAGTTCTCCTCGACAGGTTCGAAAAGATCCAGTTGGAGCGGTCCTTTGCGCTGAGTGCGCCTCATGGTTCGAATGCGCGCTTTGCGCGCCCAACTTTTTGGCTTCCAGCGGATTTCGAAGTGATGAGTTTTTCCCTCTCCGCCTCGGGTTCGGGACCAGCGACGGCGCTTCTCGATGATGCCCTTGAGTTCCACAAGCCGCTCGAAAGGTACCGAGAACGTATATTCCAGGCCAAGGGTCTTTGCCTCTGAAACCATCTGATTGCTGAAAAACGCGCTGTCGGCGCGCAACTCGATCTGCACATCAGGCAGCACCTTGCGAATCTTCTCCACGCAGGAACGGAGGAACTCCACCGTGCCATTGGAGTCATGGACGTTGCCACTTCGATGAAGGAAGTCGAAGATTTGTCCGGTTTGAGCGATCGTCGCGAGCAGCGGATAATAACTGCGCTCGCCTTTTTTCTTCTTGTTAAATCCCATAGCCGTCCCTTCCGCATGGCGACTCGTGCTCTGCACGCTTCCGTCCAAATCAAGCGTGATGCGTTTGATTCCCTCCTCCTGAAGTCGCGACAGGCAAACGAAATGATTCATCTCTCTCATCCTCTCAAGGCTTTGACAATCGACCTCTCCCAACATCCGGCTCATCGTTGGGACACTGGGCAATCGGTGCATCCCCAAAACCTGTCGTACAAGGGGATCATCTCGGTAGTAGTCCAAATCGCGAAGCATCCGGTAGCCCAGTATAACTCACATCTGACCGATAATTCGAGGGCTTTACGCTAGTCTATTCCGAGGACTTCAGCGCATTGATCAGATTCAAGTGATCCGGGATCCATATGGAGGGCTCGATTCAGAAAATCTTCCACTTCGCTGTCGATGGCTTCGAGAATGCGGTCGAGAGTTTCTTTCCCAAACGTATCGGCGAGGGCGTCCAGGGCGCCCTCGATGAGGCTGCGAAACAATTGCCAAAGCAATCCCGCGAAGCACAGCACTCGAAGATGCCCAGTTTGCCGGTCCCGCACCTCCCCGTAGCTCGAGCGACCACTCCGAAGCATGGCCTCGAAAATCAGAGCGTATCGCATCGCAGCCAGATGCACCGAGGCATAGGCATACTGATAGGCGCCACTCTGTTCGGCGAGGAGAAATGACCGGAAGTTGTGGATGAGGGCGGTCGGAACACCATTCGAAGTTCGATCATGGGTTAGGCAGCGGTTTGCTGCTCGATGCCGTCCACGAAGATGATTCCTTGCACGACTTTGTCAAGTTGACGATACCCGTTGAGTCGACGCCAGCCTTTCTCGGCTTCCAGGCCGAGCTTGTAGACCATTGATAGGGTTGCTTTCCTCGATCCGCACCCTTTGGTTTGTCGAGTCCGATGGCGGACCGTGGCAAACGTCGACTCAATCGGGTTTGTCGTCCGGATGTGTCTCCAGTGCTCGGCTGGAAAGTCGTAGAACGTTAGTAGAGTTTCCTTGTCTTTCTTCAGGCAGGCGCACGCTTTCGGATACTTGGCTTCGTAGAGCTTGAGAAACTCGTCATAGGCTTCCAAGGCGGCTTTCTTTGTTTCCGCCATGTAGATTTCATGGATGCGTTCCTTGGCAAGGGGCTGCGCTTTCTTCGGCAGCTTGTCGAGGATGTTGGCTGTCTTGTGCACCCAACATCGTTGCTGTTTGCTTGTCGGATATTCCTCTTCCAAGGCGCTCCAGAACCCGAGAGCTCCATCGGCGATACTCAGTTTCGGAGGGATCTTCAATCCTCGTTTCTTGAGGTCTCTGAGCACATTTTTCCAGGACAGTTTGCTCTCTCGTTCTCCATCGCTGATGGTTACCAATTCCTTGGTTCCATCGGGTAAGGAGCCGACGATTACGAGAACACATGGGCGGTCGTCATTGAGCCTGACATTGAAGTAGATCCCGTCGGCCCAGAGATAGACGTATTCCTTGTCGCTGAGGTCGCGCTCGCTCCATTGCTCGCGTTCTTTCTCCCATTGCTCTTCCTCGTCGAACGATGTTGGCTGCAGAAAGACCCGATGCGTTCTCACCGAGGATCGGCTCTAAGGCTCGACTCATCTCGGAGGTTGAGATTCCTCGCAGGTAGAGTGCCGGGATGAGGTTGTCCAGTGAAGCGACTCGGCGTAGGTACGGCGGAAGGATGGCGCTGGTGAACCGCTGGCCTGATCGGCGATCATTGATCCTGGGCTGCCGAACAGAAACGTTTCCTATTCCAGTCTGAAGTTGTCGCTGAGGAAGATGGCCGTTGCGAACGACTTGGCGATGACCCTGGTCATCACGCTGATGTTGATGGGCTTGAATGTAGTCGGAGACTTCGTTGTCGATGGCGGCCTGAAGAAGCACTTGGGCTCCTTGTCGCAGGGTGGCCTCAAGGGCGTTCTGGCAGACGGTGCTTGCTCCTTCCTGGCCGAGGATAGATACGGATTCGGTAGGGTGGTTGGTGGTTTTCATTGGAGTTCAGTTGTTTGGTAATGGTTGAACTCTTCATGATGCCCCGACCGCCCTCATCCACAACTTCCGGTCATTTCTCTTCGGCGAGCAGGCCAAAGTTCTGTTTCGCCTCTTTAAAGTAGACTTCCACAGACCATCTCAAGGCATATATTGAAAGCGTCTTCTCCCAGCGATTCCGTAAGACGGCGTCGGAAAGAGTCGTAATGGCCTGAATTGGTGGGTGTTGAGCGTGTTGAAGCTGGCGCTAAGAGGGCGAACAGTTTCGTGTGGCGGTTCTCGGGCGAATTTCGGAGGGCTCGAGCCGCGAAATGGATCCCCCTGTCGGCAATAGGCAACAGGGAGCCAGACCGCTCCGATGGCGGACGCGAACCCAAGGTTACCGAGAGCGCGGGGCGGGCGTTCCTCAGCCCGGAGCCGGTGGCGGCCACCATCGATCCTCTCGCATGGAGGCGGCGATTTGACGGGCAAAATAGATGGCCGTGTGTCCACGGCGTATCTCTGGCTTCAAGTTGCGCTTGTGGAAGCAGTGGAACACGGCGTGGGCCATGAACATGATCAGCCACAGAACGAGAATGGAATTGGGATGATGGTGATAGCAATGACCGGAATGCCAGCGGGAGCAGAGTTCGTTAAAGCCTTCGTTTTCGACCTTCCAACGGTCGTGCCCGAAATGGAAGATGGTCTTGGCATCGGCCATTGAGCGGGGCATGGTCGTCGCCCACCACCAGTGGCTATCGATGGGAGTCTCGACCCGATCCCCAGCGACGCGCTCGCGACGGATGCCAGTCTCATGGGAATGAACAACGCGAAGAGGAGTGTGAATGGATTCAGTGCAGAAGCCCTCAGCCTCTTGTAAACGAACGTGCCGCGCGGGCTTGCCCGGTGCAGCTGGAGTCTCAAATGATTCTGGCTCTTGCTCCTCAAGGGGCAGGAGCGTGCGGGCTTCGGACAATAGCTCAGGCTGATTATCCTTGAGTACGGCAACAAGGTATTTGCCGTGGTCTTCAAGAAGATTGATCACGGAGGGACGCAGGTAGAGCGCATCGGCAGTGAGCACGTCAAAGCAGCGTGGGTGGTCCTTAAGGACGCGAGTTATCAGCCGTATAGCCGCAGCGACTTCGTCGTCTCCAGGATCTCCGTCTTCACCAGGCTCAAGCATTTCCACGTCGAGAAGCAATTGAAAATCCTCACAGATAATCTGAAACGCGACCAAGCGGTGGTAGAACTGTGTTTTGACCTCGTCTCCGACGGCGATCCGGCGTTGGAGACACTTTGGACAACAACGTTTGTAGCTACAGTGAGTTTCGTGACCATCGACGGCGGCAAGCATCCAACCGCGCTGTGGGGCAAGGATTTTGTTGCGTTTGAGGCAGAAGTAAATGTGTCCGAGACACCCTCGCACACTGTCAGGCTCGATGCGCTCGGAGACATACGCCAGTTCGTCGGCGCTGGGCAAACGGTGATTACCGAGCCAACGGGTCCAGCTGCTCTTGTTCCGGTGTTGCTCGAGTTCGTTGAAGCTTGGTAACCGGCAGCAGAACATGGCGAAGAATGCTGCCGGGAAAACTCGAGTGGGAATCTGTGGTTTGGGACGAGAGTCACGCACCCGCAGCCTCCACTGTTGGCGGAGGCTGAAAATCTTGTCCGCGTAAGTTAGTAGTCGCGTGAGAATGGTCGCTTCTTTTTTGGTGGAGAATTGCGCCCGGACTTGGCTTTGCCGGCTGATTTCTTACCGGTCTTGCCCTTCTTCTTGGCGGAGCTACTCGCCGCTCTGGCCTTGGTTTTTGCCTCCTCGAGTCGGAGGCGCCCCTGCTCGTCGAGGGCTTCCAGCAGAGCATTCGCCTTCTGGAAATCATCGATCCAGCGTCTCGCCTGAGCTTCCAACGGTCTGGGGACGTGCAGCATGGTGGTCTTGCCCTTGCGAGTCTGACCGATGGCCAAGGAGCGATGGCGCAAGGAGTCGTCGGAAGCGCAACGGCAAGTGGGCTTGCCGCATTTACGAGAGAGTTCGATGGGCGAGCCGTGAAGGAAGCCTTCGGCCTGGTCGAGGAGCTGGCGGAGGCGGCTGCGAATCTGGCGTTCGGTGGGGGGCAGGGAGTTTCTGCTTGGCATGAAGGTCGGCTCGTTCAGCGCACTGTAATATAAGACTATTACAGAAACAAGCTTAAAAAAGATGAAATAACGAATGCGAATTTGCCATGGGGTCAAAAATGGGCGCCGCCGATCCGAATTACCCAAAAATACAGGGCTTGAGCCGCCTCAGCCGCCTATCTTACGGAATCGCTGGTCTTCTCCACGGAGGCCTCGATGTCCGTGGTCAGGAACACCACCCACGCTTTCTCTGGACAGGCTCCAGAACTGGGATTCACCGGGGCGCTGAAGATGAGTGTCACCTCCTGCCATTTTGGGGCTCGCTTGGCCTCTGTCTCCAAGCTGATCCAGACCTTGACGTGATAAGTCCGGTAGCGCGCCTTGGGGCTCGATGCCTCGAGCTGACGCTTGTATTCGTTGAAGAGTTGAGGCGCGGTATAGCTCTTTGCCTTCCGAGTGGTTTGCGGATTCGCCAACCAGTAATTCATGTTGCCCCGCTTCATCTGGAAAATGGCGACGAGGCCGAGATCCAGGGAGGCTCGAATGTTCTCTTTGCAACCGAACCAAGCGTCGCCCAGCACGTAGGCCGCTCGAAATCCCACATCCAGCGCCGACTCGAGCATCCTTCGAAACATCGTGTGCTTCGATTCATTTTTTGCCCTCTCCATATCTCTCGCGGCGGCACATCTCTTATCTCGGAATTCGTTCTCAGGCGCTTTTCCTACCGCTTCCTTTTCGCCCATGAAAATCTGCCGATCAACCGGAAGGAATCCCTTTTCACCGGCGATGCCAAGCTCCACCACTTGGTGACCTGTGACATAGCGGTTCTCCGTGTGGTCCCAGTGCAAAGAGGAGCCCTCGACCTTCTTGCCCCGTCGCACCTTGATTGTGTCGTCGATGACGAACGCTCGCTGATCGTCTGGACCCACGGAGTTGGCGTTGAAAATGCTCTTGCAAAGCTTGATGGCCATCGTCCGCCAATTGACGTCCTCACGGCGCATGACACGATAAAGAATGTTCGCCCTGTATTTGCAGTCATCTACGCGGCCCTTCAAGAACTGGCCAAGCTCCGAACAGAAAGCATGAATACTGGAATTCTCGAGTTTGAGGATGGGCCATACCAGCAGGGCGGCGAGGATGGCCCCTGGGCATTCGCCATCGATGCGGCGTGCCTTACCGAAGACGGCCCGAAAAAGGTTGACCATCCCATGAGCGCGAATACCATTTCCGAGTTCGGTATCAGCAAAGACTCTGGGGTCGCTCAGTGCCTGAGAGATCGGTTGATAGCTCCGAGAAGCGTTTTTTCGGCCGGATTTGCCGCCTGTCTTTTTGTGTTTTTTTTTCACACAAAACCTTAAGGGCAGGCGGCATATAACGCAACATAAACTAACACTTTGGGCAAGAAAACTGAGCTGATTTATCGGTCAGATGTGAGAGTATAAGATGCACGATAAGACACATGAAAACCTTGTGGAACTTGTAGAAGCGGGACATGCGCCGATCCAGTGGATCAAAGCACTGCTGAAGCTTCCCCTTCAGATCCAATTCCTGAAAGAGCTTCTGAAAGATAACGAAACCGCCGAAAGAAGTCAGTTCTCGTGAGTGAGAAGTTCTGTAACTGGATCATCATGCGGCGAAGCGTGAACCTTCGGAGCGAGTGAAGTCTATTTCATCAAGGATGAATTTTCGGAACGCTGAACCTTTTCCGCCGTGGTGCAAAAATCCAGGCAGCGTGTTTTTCAAGGCGGCTGAGACAATCATTTCCGAAGGCAGCACGTCTGGGCGGATGGTTCGGATCCAGGTTCCAAAGTGCTTCCAGACCAGACCGTCACATGTCATGGCAAGGTACTGTAACATGCCCTGAGCGATCATGCCGGTCTGCACAAACACATGATATGCGTGCATCTTTCTCTGCACCTGTCTGCGATATTTCTCGGTAGTCCGGTGGAGGTATTGGTTACCATTGCGACGCTTGAGCGGTCGCATAGCGGCCATCCAGAAATGGTATCCGAATGAGCCGACCGAATGCACCGCTTGCTTGAAAGCGACTTCGATCTTGAAACGCAAACTGTAGAGCAAGATGATCTCCTGAGCTTCCATGGTGAGGTCGGTAGACAAGAGGATGATTCGCCCTCTCGTGGGATGATCGACGAGAACGAAGCGGACCATCGCCCCGGCGGGCTTCCACAACAGATCCACCGACTTGAACCGGACAGAGATGTTTCTCTCCCCATATACGGGACTGGGAACTGAACTGAAGCCGCCCGTTCCAAAGACATTCTGGAGCTTCACCGCAGCGCCATACTTTTTCGGTCGTCCGCGTTTGCGTTTGCGTGGCACTGCCGCAGGCCGAAAGCCGGTTGTCGTGCGTCGAACCCTCGTGACCAGCACACCGGAACGCCCCTTGGTGCTCTGGATCACCTTTCCGTTGGCGTAGTAGGCGTCGGCCAGCAAGACGAACTCCTGACCTCTACAGACGGATGCGAGCATCTCGTTAGCCTTGTCGATCAAGGTTCTCCTGTCGCGGTTTGAAGTGACGATACCTTCGTGAATGCGTGCACAGACCGGAACGCAGAAGAAGTATCCGCCAACCTGACAGAGCACGCCGAAGGCCTGAAAGGAATGGCTCATGATGAAGTGAGGCTTGGAATTGGACTCGGACTGTTGATGCAGATACTTCACCGCAGGCATCTTGCGGCCCTCCTTGGACTTCCTTGATGCCGTCGAGAACCAGGACGGGGCGACAACCGATCTTGTAGACAGGGAAGTGCTTGATCACGATGGCGAACCAAAGTTCTGCAAGCCGGTCCGTCTTCACGGCATTGCTGTGGAAGAAATGGAGTAAGTGTTCATAGGAGTGTTCTGACAAACCGAGAGCGCGGACGAAACTGGAAACCCCGAGGAGGTCATTGCGCACGGAGAAAGCGGCCAAGACGAGCAGAAACCAGAGAAAGGTGCGGGCTCTCGAGAAAGCGGGTCGCAGAAGACAGACGATATTCCACCAAGAAATCCAGAGATCCATAACAAATGATTTGATTTTCCTAGACATTCGCATATATAAGTAATGGCGCAAAAATAAAATGAACAATTTAAGGTTTCTCAACCTTATTTCTACGCTACTGTCAGTGCCATGCCTGACAGTTCCGTTGTCGAAAGCATTCGCCGGAAGTTCGATTCCCTGAGCCACCTCATGGACGAGCGGGCCCGGAGGTGTTGGGCGGCGGCGGCGGCCATGGAATTGGGTTGGGGCGGCGTATCCGCAGTTTCTCTTGCGACATCGATGTCGCGGACGACGATCACTGAGGGCATCAAGCAGTTACGGCGCGGCGACTACACGGCACCCGAAGCCGACGGACGCATCCGTCGGCTTGGGGGCGGGCGCAAGCCGGTGACCGAGACCGATCCGGAACTGCTTGGGGCTCTTGAGCGGCTAGTTGATCCTCTCAGTAGAGGCGACCCTCAATCCCCATTGCGCTGGACATTGAAGAGCACTCAGAGGCTTGCCAGGGAACTCACATCTCAGAACCACCCGGTCGGTGCGCGTACTGTTGCCGCGTTGCTGCGCAAGGCCGGCTATAGTCTGCTGGCAAATCGCAAGACCCGCGAAGGGGCACAGCACCCGGACCGCAACAGGCAGTTCGAATACATCAACGATCAGGTGCGTCGCTTCCAACATTGCGGCCAGCCAGCAATCTCAGTGGACACCAAGAAGAAGGAGTTGGTGGGCGATTTCAAGAACGCCGGGAGGCAGTGGAGGCCGAAAGACAAGAGAAATGACCGGAAGTTGTGGATGAGGGCGGTCGGGGCATCATGAAGAGTTCAACCATTACCAAACAACTGAACTCCAATGAAAACCACCAACCACCCTACCGAATCAGCATCTATCCTTCGCCAGGAAGGAGCAAGCACCGTCTGCCAGAACGCCCTTGAGGCCACCCTGCGACAAGGAGCCCAAGTGCTTCTTCAGGCCGCCATCGACAACGAAGTCTCCGACTACATTCAAGCCCATCAACATTAGCGTGATGACCAGGGTCATCGCCAAGTCGTTCGCAACGGCCATCTTCCTCAGCGACAACTTCAGACTGGAATAGGAAACGTTTCTGTTCGGCAGCCCAGGATCAATGATCACCGATCAGGCCACCGATTCACGAGCGCCATCCTCCCGCCTTACCTCCGCCGAGTCGCTTCGCTGGACAACCTCATCCCGGCACTCTACCTGCGAGGAATCTCAACCTCCGAGATGAGTCGAGCCTTAGAGCCGATCCTCGGTGAGAACGCATCGGGTCTTTCTGCAGCCAACATCGTTCGACGAGGAAGAGCAATGGGAGAAAGAACGCGAGCAATGGAGCAAGCGTGACCTCAGCGACAAGGAATACGTCTATCTCTGGGCCGACGGGATCTACTTCCATGTCAGGCTCAATGACGACCGCCCATGTGTTCTCGTAATCGTCGGCTCCTTACCCGATGGAACCAAGGAATTGGTAACCATCAGCGATGGAGAACGAGAGAGCAAACTGTCCTGGAAAAATGTGCTCAGAGACCTCAAGAAACGAGGATTGAAGATCCCTCCGAAACTGAGTATCGCCGATGGAGCTCTCGGGTTCTGGAGCGCCTTGGAAGAGGAATATCCGACAAGCAAACAGCAACGATGTTGGGTGCACAAGACAGCCAACATCCTCGACAAGCTGCCGAAGAAAGCGCAGCCCCTTGCCAAGGAACGCATCCATGAAATCTACATGGCGGAAACAAAGAAAGCCGCCTTGGAAGCCTATGACGAGTTTCTCAAGCTCTACGAAGCCAAGTATCCGAAAGCGTGCGCCTGCCTGAAGAAAGACAAAGAAACTCTACTAACGTTCTACGATTTTCCAGCTGAGCACTGGAGACACATCCGGACGACAAACCCGATTGAGTCGACGTTTGCCACGGTTCGCCATCGGACTCGACAAACCAAAGGGTGCGGATCGAGGAAAGCAACCCTATCAATGGTCTACAAGCTCGGCCTGGAAGCCGAGAAAGGCTGGCGTCGACTCAACGGGTATCGTCAACTTGACAAAGTCGTGCAAGGAATCATCTTCGTGGACGGCATCGAGCAGCAAACCGCTGCCTAACCCATGATCGAACTTCGAATGGTGTTCCGACCGCCCTCATCCACAACTTCCGGTCATTTCTCAAGGAGCTGGAGGAACGCGGACTGCGATTCGCCCGCTACGCCGATGACTGCAACATTTACGTAAAGAGCCAAGCCGCAGCGGAGCGTGTGCTTGCCAGCCTCACTGGCTGGATCAAGCGCCACCTCCGGCTGGAGGTCAGCGAGAGCAAAAGCGGGGTGGGGAGGCCTTGGGAACGGAAGTTCCTGGGGTTCATCATCACCAGCGCGCTGCTCATCGGGATTGCTCCTGCAAGCCTCACCCGGTTTGAAGACCGCGTGAGAGAACTCTGGAACGCCCGGCAACCACTGACCAGCGAGCAACTGCGCGATCAATGGCGAAGTTACGTGAACGGCTGGTGGGGCTACTACCGGCGCTGCGAATGGCGACGGGACATCTACCGGAAAGAACCGTGGATCCGTCGCCACATTCGCAAATGCTTCTGGCAACGTTGGCATAAAAGCAAGGGACGGGAATCCGCCCTGCGCCGACTCGGCCTACCGCCGAGTCGAGCCATCGTCGGGAGGAGCAGTCGTGGAGCGTGGCGCATGGCGGGCAACCCTGTCATGCACGAAGCCCTCAACAACCGAACTCTGAGACGCTACGGGTTCCTGATGCCATCAGACCTCAAGAGTTAAGACCAAATGGATCCAATCGCCGGATGCGGTCCCGCATGTCCGGTGGTGTGGGAGGGGCGGCAGGCGCAATCCTGCCGCCTCGACCCGATTCTCGCTGCGAGGAGCGAGTTCCGTATTCAAGTCGCTTGCCAAAATCATCGCAGGCGAGCGTACCCTTGCATGAGATGCCTGTGGCGTTTGCTGGTTAGGATCGCTAATCAGTTACCGACTGACATTACCCCAGCGTTTCATAAAATGGCCAGTCAGGCCATCATGTAGTAGGCGATTTCTTCTTCGACGGCCTGATTGTCTCCGGGTGTCAATGTGAGTCGACCTTGAGGGCGAGTCAGACGTCCGGCACGCTGGATGATTTTGCGGCGAATCGTGCCGAGTCCTTCAAAGATCCACTCCGCAGCCCTTTGGGGGGACGATTTGCGTGACCGCTCCGCAGATCGCATCTGCATTTCGCGTGTGAGATTGTGGGTGAGGATACTGGCCAAAAGGAAAGCTTCGTTGGCGGCACGTCGCTTGGCCGGAATATAGTCCATCTGGGCCTGGCTCTTGGCTTCGCCAAAAATCTTCTCCTGAGAGCCACGCCCTTCATGAAATTTCACCACATGAGCGGCCGTGTTTGTCTTGTTGGTGATGATCGCCTTGTATTCATAGTTCTCCTCGACTGGTTCGAAAAGATCCAGTTGGAGCGGTCCTTTGCGCTGAGTGCGCCTCATGGTTCGAATGCACAAAATGCGCGCTTTGCGCGCCCAACTTTTTGGCTTCCAGCGGATTTCGAAGTGATGAGTTTTTCCCTCTCCGCCTCGGGTTCGGGACCAGCGACGGCGCTTCTCAATGATGCCCTTGAGTTCCACGAGCCGCTCGAAAGGCACCGAGAACGTATATTCCAGGCCAAGGGTCTTTGTCTCTGAAACCATCTGATCGCTGAAAAACGCGCTGTCGGCGCGCAACTCGATCTGCACATCAGGCAGCACCTTGCGAATCTTCTCCACGCAGGAACGGAGGAACTCCACTGCTCCATTGGAGTCATGGACGTTGCCACTTCGATGAAGGAAGTCGAAGATTTGTCCGGTTTGAGCGATCGTCGCGAGCAGTGGATAATAACTGCGCTCTCCTTTTTTCTTCTTGTTAAATCCCACAGCCGTCGCCTCCGCATGGCGACTCGTGCTCTGCACGCTTCCGTCCAAATCAAGCGTGATGCGTTTGATTCCCTCCTCCTGAAGTCGCGACAGGCAAACGAAATGATTCATCTCCCTCATCCTCTCAAGGCTTTGACAATCGACCTCTCCCAACATCCGGCTCATCGTTGGGACACTGGGCAATTGGTGCATCCCCAAAACCTGTCGTACAAGGGGATCATCTCGGTAGTAGTCCAAATCGCGAAGCATCCGGTAGCCCAGTATAACTCACCTCGTGAGTGAGAAGTTCTGTAACTGGATCATCATGCGGCGAAGCGTGAACCTTCGGAGCGAGTGAAGTCTATTTCATCAAGGATGAATTTTCGGAACGCTGAACCTTTTCCGCCGTGGTGCAAAAATCCAGGCAGCGTGTTTTTCAAGGCGGCTGAGACAATCATTTCCGAAGGCAGCACGTCTGGGCGGATGGTTCGGATCCAGGTTCCAAAGTGTTTCCAGACCAGACCGTCACATGTCATGGCAAGGTACTGTAACATGCCCTGAGCGATCATGCCGGTCTGCACAAACACATGATATGCGTGCATCTTTCTCTGCACCTGTCTGCGATATTTCTCGGTAGTCCGGTGGAGGTATTGGTTACCATTGCGACGCTTGAGCGGTCGCATAGCGGCCATCCAGAAATGGTATCCGAATGAGCCGACCGAATGCACCGCTTGCTTGAAAGCGACTTCGATCTTGAAACGCAAACTGTAGAGCAAGATGATCTCCTGAGCTTCCATGGTGAGGTCGGTAGACAAGAGGATGATCCGCCCTCTCGTGGGATGATCGACGAGAGCGAAGCGGACCATCGCCCCGGCGGGCTTCCACAACAGATCCACCGACTTGAACCGGACAGAGATGTTTCTCTCCCCATATACGGGACTGGGAACGGAACTGAAGCCGCCCGTTCCAAAGACATTCTGGAGCTTCACCGCAGCGCCATACTTTTTCGGTCGTCCGCGTTTGCGTTTGCGTGGCACTGCCGCAGGCCGAAAGCCGGTTGTCGTGCGTCGAACCCTCGTGACCAGCACACCGGAACGCCCCTTGGTGCTCCGGATCACCTTTCCGTTGGCGTAGTAGGCGTCGGCCAGCAAGACGAACTCCTGACCTCTACAGACGGATGCGAGCATCTCGTTGGCCTTGTCGATCAAGGTTCTCCTGTCGCGGTTTGAAGTGACGATACCTTCGTGAATGCGTGCACAGACCGGAACGCAGAAGAAGTATCCGCCAACCTGACAGAGCACGCCGAAGGCCTGAAAGGAATGGCTCATGATGAAGTGAGGCTTGGAATTGGACTCGGACTGTTGATGCAGATACTTCACCGCAGGCATCTTGCGGCCCTCCTTGGACTTCCTTGATGCCGTCGAGAACCAGGACGGGGCGACAACCGATCTTGTAGACAGGGAAGTGCTTGATCACGATGGCGAACCAAAGTTCTGCAAGCCGGTCCGTCTTCACGGCATTGCTGTGGAAGAAATGGAGTAAGTGCTCATAGAAGTGTTCTGACAAACCGAGAGCGCGGACGAAACTGGAAACCCCGAGGAGGTCATTGCGCACGGAGAAAGCGGCCAAGACGAGCAGAAACCAGAGAAAGGTGCGGGCTCTCGAGAAAGCGGGTCGCAGAAGACAGACGATATTCCACCAAGAAATCCAGAGATCCATAACAAATGATTTGATTTTCCTAGACATTCGCATATATAAGCTAATGACCATGAAAAAGATCAGATCACTGAAAAAAGAGTCCAGAAACTTGCGGCAAAGTTAGCTGCAATCGGGCCAATGCGGCCTGGGAGCATCAGCAAGCAATACCGAGATCGACAACGCCAGCGCGGCGTGTGTTACCAACTGAGCTACACGCATGAGATGAGGAGCCGGACTGAACACGTCTGGCCAGACCACGTGAAGGGACTACGAAAAGAAACAGAGGAGTACAAGAAATTCAAGAAACTGACCACCGAACTGGTCGATCTGAGCATTGAACTATCCAAGGCGAAGATCGCTCTATTACGCAGTCAGACAGACACGCCAGGCAAAGAGAAACCGGTCTGAGAACTTCCCACTCACGAGTTGTTAGTTTATGTTGCGTTATATGCCGCCTGCCCTTAAGGTCTTGTGTGAAAAATAAACGCAAAAAGACAGGCGGCAAATCCGGCAAAAAAAACGCTTCTCGGAGCTATCAACCGATCTCTCAGGCCCTGAGCGACCCCAGAGTCTTTGCTGATACCGAACTCGGAAATGGTATTCGCGCTCATGGGATGGTCAACCTTTTTCGGGCCGTCTTCGGTAAGGCACGCCGCATCGATGGCGAATGCCCAGGGGCCATCCTCGCCGCCCTGCTGGTATGGCCCATCCTCAAACTCGAGAATTCCAGTATTCATGCTTTCTGTTCGGAGCTTGGCCAGTTCTTGAAGGGCCGCGTAGATGACTGCAAATACAGGGCGAACATTCTTTATCGTGTCATGCGCCGTGAGGACGTCAATTGGCGGACGATGGCCATCAAGCTTTGCAAGAGCATTTTCAACGCCAACTCCGTGGGTCCAGACGATCAGCGAGCGTTCGTCATCGACGACACAATCAAGGTGCGACGGGGCAAGAAGGTCGAGGGCTCCTCTTTGCACTGGGACCACACGGAGAACCGCTATGTCACAGGTCACCAAGTGGTGGAGCTTGGCATCGCCGGTGAAAAGGGATTCCTTCCGGTTGATCGGCAGATTTTCATGGGCGAAAAGGAAGCGGTAGGAAAAGCGCCTGAGAACGAATTCCGAGATAAGAGATGTGCCGCCGCGAGAGACATGGAGAGGGCAAAAAATGAATCGAAACACACGATGTTTCGAAGGATGCTCAAGTCGGCGCTGGATGTGGGATTTCGAGCGGCCTACGTGCTGGGCGACGCTTGGTTCGGTTGCAAAGAGAACATTCGAGCCTCCCTGGATCTCGGCCTCGTCGCCATTTTCCAGATGAAGCGGGGCAACATGAATTACTGGTTGGCGAATCCGCAAACCAACCGGAAAGCAAAGAGCTATACCGCGCCTCAACTCTTCAACAAATACAAGCGTCAGCTCGAGGCATCGAGATCCAAGGCGCGCTACCGGACTTATCACGTCAAGGTCTGGATCAACTTGGAGACAGAGGCCAAGCGAGCCCCAAACAAAATGGCAGGAGGTGACACTCATCTTCAGCGCCCCGGTGAATCCCAGTTCTGGAGCCTCTCCAGAGAAAGCGTGGGTGGTGTTCCTGACCACGGACATCGAGGCCTCCGTGGAGAAGACGCTTTCAATATATGCCTTGAGATGGTCTGTGGAAGTCTACTTTAAAGAGGCGAAACAGAACTTTGGCCTGCTCGCCGAACAGAGTGGCGCCTATCAGTATGCCTATGCCTCGGTGCATCTGGCTGCGATGCGATACGCTCTGATTTTCGAGGCCATGCTTCGGAGTGGTCGCTCGAGCTACGGGGAGGTGCGGGACCGGCAAACTGGGCATCTTCGAGTGCTGTGCTTCGCGGGATTGCTTTGGCACTTGTTTCGCAGCTTCATCGAGGACGCCCTGGACGCCCTCGCCGATACGTTTGGGAAAGAAACTCTCGACCGCATTCTCGAAGCCATCGACAGCGAAGTGGAAGATTTCCTGAATCGAGCCCTCCATATGGATCCCGGATCACTTGAATCTGATCAATGCGCTGAAGTCCTCGGGATAGACTAGCGTAAAGCCCTCGAATTATCGGTCAGATGTGAGCTCTGGGGATCGGGATGAATCCGCAAGGCGTGATGATTTACGCCGAGAGCCAGGGTCCCTGGAATGGGTCCTGCTCTCTCAAACATCTCAAACCGGGCGGTTTCATGGGGCATCCCGTCAGCTTCAACTGGTATCCCTTCGCCCCCAATATGGGTCCTGCGCCCTTGGAGCCGCAGACGCGCTCACGTCTCACCCTTGAGCGCGAGCGGGTGAAGGCACTTGTTCCCTACGCGGTGGTGTTTCCCTATCGCAAGGTGGGACAATCCATCTCCGGTTTCACGGTCGATCGGAGCGGCGGGAAGTTCGGGCCCTTCGCGGATCAGCTCTTCATCGGCGACTACACCCTCAGCCTGATCATGCGAGCCACCATGGAGGAGGTCAACGGGGTGTGGCCGGGCGCCTGTTATCCCTTCCGCGAAGGGCTCTCCACGGGACTCCTCAATTTGCAATTCACGCCTTCCGGGCGGCTCATCACGGGAGGGACCAATCGCGGGTGGCCGGTGCGCGGTGATCGGGAGAACGTGCTGGAGCGGATCGATTGGACGGGGAAGACGCCGTTTGGGATCAAGGAAATCAAGGCGCTGCCGGAAGGATTTCGCCTTGCTTTCACGCAAGCGGTCGATGCCGAAGTGGCCTCCCATCCGGCGGTTTACCAGATTCAGACTTACACTCACACCTACCAGCAGGGCTACGGAAGTCCGGAAGTGGACCAGACTCATCCCGGAGTCACCCGCGCCGAGGTGAGCGAAGATGGTTTGGAAGTCAACCTATCCATCGATGGCCTGATGAAGGGGCACGTACACGAGTTCGCCCTCCCCAAGATGCGTTCCCAGCAGGGAGATCCCTTGGTGCACGTTCACGCCTACTACACCCTAAACGAGATCCCCGTTCCCTGAGGAAGGTTTCGACGGTGGAGTCGGACACGTGTCGCTTGAGGAGAAACTTCAACCCTCGTCCTTTTTGTCGAGCACGGCGAGCACTTCACCTCCTCGAAACCATGGCAAGACTGGGCCGAGGATTGCGAGACAGCAGCGATCGATGAGGCTCAATAGGCGATTGGCGTTTCGGTTGAGGTAACTGATTAGCGCTCCTAACCAGCAAACGCCACAGGCATCTCATGCAAGGGTACGCTCGCCTGCGATGATTTTGGCAAGCGACTTGAATACGGAACTCGCTCCTCGCAGCGAGAGAGTCGAGAGCACACTCTCGAATGCCGCGTAGGCATCGGCTCCCCGCTCCGTCTTGGAACATTGCGACACCTTGCGGGCGACGATCGCCGGCCTGAGCATCCGCTCGGCGATGTTGTTGGTCGGCTCTACCTCCGGATCCTCCAGGAACATCGTTAAATTCCCTTGGTCAAAGTGCCGGCCAAGCTCATTGAGCATGCGTTGGTTGTCGGGATCTTTGAGCGTCCGGTCCCGCAGGTAATGATCGAGTTCATAGATCTTTTTCAAGCTCTCTTCCTCGTATTGGTTTAAAGTCGACTCGCCGTTGTGGTACTGCTGCCAAAGCCTCAGACACTGTCGAAGCGAATTCTTCAGTCCCTCGCAGAAACTTCGTGCCCGCCCTCGCTTCTTCTCCAGAACTTCAGAGAGATTCTTCACAATATGGCTCATGCACTTTTGCATGTCCATCTGCGAAAATCGCTCCGCGTCGTAGCTCCGGAACCGATCGGTTCCAAGCACACGCTCACAGGCCGCCGTAATGACTTCGGCCACTTCTTCGGCTCGGTGGCGTGATCGAATCTGAAAATACACCGCATTCTCCTGGCGGCTCACGAATCCCATCAGGCAACTCGTCTTGCCCCTCGTTCGCCATCCCGTATCATCCGTGTTGACGTGATCGGATTGCTGGATGGCTGCTTTGATTCGCTCCGCTTCTTGGCTGATCGCTCCATCGCCGTTTCCCAATTTCAGGGCGTCTTGTGTCAGGGCGCTCTGGCTGAGATCAATGCCGCAAATCTCGCGAACAATCGGAGGAATTTTGCGTAGAGTCACCCCGAAGTGATAGTGCAGAGCCAGTCCAAACGACCGAACCCTGGGACCCACACGGTGAGCGGTGGCCCCGTGTTGGTCGAGCGGCAAGTCCCGGTGAGTTCCTCTCGCGCAGTAGCCACAACTGCATTCTTCGACTTCCACTTTCCAGATCGATATGTCTCGGGCAATCTTTTCCGGCACATCGACCGTGCTTGCCGTCTCCAGACGAGTTCCAAGCCTGCCTCCGCATCGAGGACAATTTGACGACCGCCTCTTGGGCAATCAATCGGGCTTCCATGCTTCGAACATTGTCATCCGGCCCAATCTCCGGTTCCTCCCGCCGCCGGAAGGACCCTTGGCCCGGCTTGCGTCCCGGTCTTTTCGGGTTGGCCTCGGGTTTTCCCTTCGAGAACGGAGCCGCCGATCTGTTCTGCTTGCGCTTCAACTCATCCAATTCTTTGCGCAGTCTTCGATCTTCCTCGCGAAGCTTGAGATTCTTCGCCTCCAACCGAGCAAACCGCTCCCGTAGATCGCGGACGAGCCGGATCAGTTCTCTCGTGAGGAGCGATTCAAGAGAATCGGACGACATTAATGATTAAGATGTCTTAATTATCGAAGCTGTCAAGAGCTTGTTAGATGCGCTAATCAGTTACGATTTTTGAATTGGGAGCCGATCCGCGGAACACAGAATGTAAACCGTGTTCTCGAGGAAGGTCGAATGAAAGCGGTGACGGCGGATGCCTGCGATGGAGATGTCGGCGCCAATGTAGAGCGACTCCTGAGACATTCGATCCTTGAGTAGATTTCGAAAGTTATAGCCTTCGCCGCACCCGACGTCGAGGATCACTTGGGGGTTTCCGCGCGGTCCCGAGAAGGCGTGGTTGACCATGGGTGTCCGCTGCCATAACCGATCGTTCCACCGGCAATCGTTGAGCTGGCGATAGACCTCCTTGGAATACTCGCGATCCCAGGTCTCCTCATCTTCCCACGCAAAGCTTTTTCCCCCTTCGGCTTCCCTCTGGCGAAGGATCTCGAGTGTCTTGGCAGCGGCTTGGCGGAGGTCTTGAGCATCGCTTCTTGAAAACTTCGCGACCGCATCGTATTCGAGAACGTGAGAGCGATCTACCTCCCCCAAGAGGACTGGGATGTCGTCGATCACTGGATGGAGGTAGCCGGATGATTCGCTGTAGAGTGCCTGAGTGTCGCCCTCTTGCACGAGAGTCAAAGGGCTTCCGTCATCCGGGCTAATCAAGTAGTTCAAGTTCTTCGCCCAGACCGGCTTCACGGTGGATAATTCGTGGGAAAATGTTAGTAAATGGGGTTCATTCATGACGGGTAGACTCGCTCGGATTATCGTTGATGTCAATTGCGCGGAGAAGTTTAAAAGTCAACTCTTGAGGCATCTGTCCCAAGACAATCGGCTTGATCGATTTCGCGAATTCTCTTTCCGCTAGGTCATTGGCAACGATCTCGTGACAAGGGTTTCGGTAATGTAGGCAAAGTATGATCCATGGAGGATCCAAGCGGATCAGGAGGGCGAGTGGCTGGAATCCTCCGGATCCGGCTGCCAGGCGTAGCGCAGCACGGCCCATGACCAGACGGCCGCCGCCAGGATCCAGGCCAGGGAGGCGTAGAGATGATGAGAAACTCGAATTTCGGGGATGAAGTCCGCGACCACCCGAGTGGCAGCGCCGAGCAGCACGATTCCCATGATCCAGCGCAGTGAGTGCCGCTTGCCCTGGGCCAGGTCGACCCGCCCCGCGTGACCCAAGGTGACTCGGCTGGCGATGGCGAGGATGAGCAGGCCGAAGCCGCCGATGAAGAGGAGGTGCTTGATTGCCACCGTGAACACTGCGGAGAGGCCGGAGAGGCAAAGGCCTAACAGAAGCGATAGCAAAGAAAGCTGCAGCATCGTGGACAGGGTTCCGGTGCCCTGACGAAAGCGAGAGAGGGGGAGGTGCCGGCCGAGGTAGGCGATGATGAGAATGCCCCGCACGATGGGCATCACTCGCGTCTCGCCGGCCGCCTGGGCGAGATAGGTGCCGAGCAGCAGGAGCCCCACGAGAAAAGACTCCGTGGCGCGGGACGTCCAGGTGCGTGGGGAAGGGGCGCCGCCCTCGGCGCGCTGAAAGAAGCGTGGGAAGAGAAATCCGCCCACGCCGAGAATCGGGCCGAGGATGAATCCCTCGTAGAGCAGGAGGTGAGCCAGGTGCCGCTGGAACAGCGTGGACGGGACGAGGCGAACCGTGAGCAAGAGGACCGCTGCGGTGATGCCGGCGAGGATGCCCATGGCGGCCAGGACGAACCCGGGAGGTGGAAGGTCTTGACGCAGGAATGCCACTCGAGTCGCAAAGGCTCCCGCCAGGAGAACCCAGGTGAAGAGGAAGGCGGCGTCGGCACCCGCAATGTGTCCCGTGGCGGCGAAGGTTACGTTGAAGATCCATCCGAGACCCAGCAAGCCCAGCTCGGGCCAGGTCAAGGCGGGGCTCTCGATCATCTTGGGGAGGGGGCCGTGCTTAGGAAGCCTATGGCGAAGGCACCCACAAAGCCCTGGATCATCAAACGGGCATGCGCCTCGCCGGAGTAGTAGGCGAGCCATCCAGCGTAGAGCAAAGGCCAGAGACTCACCCCGATCACGCTCGCGAGGATGCCGGCGGGAAAAAGGAGCCGGTAGGGCTCCGAGCGGAGGGACAAACGGGGGCCTCGGAGAGGGGCGAAACGGCATCGGAGAGGCATGAAGAACCCTGGCAAAGAATGAGGGACGGGTGGAAGTCGTGGATTTCTACGCCATCCAGCGGCGGGAATACCGGATTACGGGGATATCGGCGACGATCGGAAGTTTCTCCGGGCTCAGGCCGCCATGACCGTTCGCCAGGAGGAAGCCGACTCTAGATCACCGCTCAGCAGGCACGCCAGATAGGCCGTGCGGGCGCTCTGCGGATCGTTCTTCAAGTTCCAGGCTTCCGTAGACTGCTCATAAGCCTGCGCGTAGTCGCCGCGACGCAATGAATCCAGCGCGTTCACGGAGATCCTTCGGGCAGTCTCCCGAATGTTGAGCAACTCTCGGAAGTCGAGGCCGCAGCGCGGACAGGCTTTTTCGTCGAGTGGAAGGGCTGTCCGTTTGCGGCAGGCCGGGCAGGTGAGAATGTCTTCCTTCATGGTTTCTTCCATCGGTTGCTATCTCCTTCGAATGCAGGCGTGGCGCGCCCGGATCGAACGGGTGCTTTGCTAGTCTTCCAGGTAGAAGAGAACATCGCTCAGCGTTTGGTTGAGATGATTCACCCGATCCCAGTCCTGGTCTTTCACCGCCGCCGCGGTCTGGTGGATGAGATCTTTGATCTCCGAGCTGTCTTCTTCGGCGATCCCGGACGCGGCCAGAGCTTCCGCCCGTTTGCGTAGGTTTTTGGTATCCGTCAGGAGTTTCTGATGATCCTCCTTCTCCTCCTTCGCGTTTGAAAGCTCAATGATACCCTCGTCGTCCGCACCCTTCTCATCCCAGTCGTCGTCTTCACCGGCAGCGTCGAAGCTCCCCCAGTCATTCTCTACGGCGGCGAGATTCTCGCGCGCTTCCTCCAGATTGAACGTCCGCGTTTGTTTGCTCGTATCCACCACGACATTCTTGGAAAGGCCGGTGGCCTTTTCCGTCGCGGTGACCTCGAGCATTCCGCTGAGGTCGAGAGCGAACTCGATGACGATGGCGTTCCCCGCCGGGACGGAGCTGAGACCCTGAATGATGAAGTCACCGATCAAGAGATTTTGAGAGGGGTTTTCGCTTTCGCCCTGGTAGACATCGATTCGCACTTCTTCCTGGTAGTCGCTGACCGTGAAAAACACATCGGCCTTCCGGCAGGGCAGCGGCGTGTTTCGTTTGATGAGCGGAGTGCAGGCGAGGTAGTCGCCTTGCATTCCCATCCTCAAGATGCGTGTTGAGAAGGTGTGAGGGGTGATGTCCACCAAGATGGATTTGCTTTCCAGGCCGGCGAGCGAGCTGCCCTGCACCGCGGCGCCCATGGCGACGATGAGATCGGGATTCACTTCGGAGCGTGGACTGATCCCAAAATTCGATTCGATCAGAGCACTCACCGCAGGAGTCCGCGAGGAGCCTCCCACGAGCAGAATCTGATCAAGCTGATTGGGGACGAGGGTAGCGTCCTTCATGGCCAGGCGCATGCAGTGGAGGGTCTTCTCCAGGTGAGTGGCGATCAGTTTCTCGTAGACGTCCCGTTCGATTTCGCCCGTGAGATGCTTGTTTTCCTGAATGAAGTCCTCCTGAAGTTGGACGAATGGCTGGTCGGAGAGCGCGCACTTGGCGCGTTCCAGGGCCACCTTGAGGCGTCGATGCGTCTTGAGATCATCGCCAAGCTTGATGCCGTGCTCCTCCTCGAAGCGTGCGCCGGCGTGCTTGATGAGTTCTTCGTCGAAGTCGTCGCCTCCCAGTTGGGTGTCGCCGTGACTGGCCTTCACTTCGACCACGCCGTCCTCGACCACCACCACGGAGACGTCAAACGTGCCTCCGCCGAGGTCGTAGACCAGGATTTTCTGGTTCCGCGAGTTTTCGGCGTCGTAGGCGAGGGCAGCGGCCGTCGGCTCATTGATGATTCGCGGGACGTCGAGATTGGCCAGACGGGCGGCGTCTCGCGTCGCTTTGCGCTGATCCTCGTCGAAGTATGCCGGTACCGTGATGACGGCCTGGCTCACGGGCCTGCCCAAGTAGGCTTCCGCAGCCTCCTTCAATCGCCCCAGAATGACAGCGGAGATTTCCTCTGGCGAAAAGGTCTTATCGCCCAGTGAAATCTGGGTGTCTTGGCCCATCAGACGCTTGACGGAGATCGCCGTTCTCTCCGGTGAGGCGACCAGTTGATTGAGGGCGGTCTGTCCGACGACGAACTTGTCTTCCGCATTCAGACCGACGCAGGAAGGCATGGTGGGTTGGCCGTCGACGGGGATGATCACAGGGACTCCGTCCTCGACGATGGCGACCGCCGAATTGGTCGTTCCCAGATCGATGCCAATGATAGATTCGCTCATGAGATGGAATGCAAGGTGGTTTAGTTAGTCTTTGAGTGGGCGCGGACCGACGCGGACTTCGGCCAATCGGACGACTCGGTTTTGGTGGGTGTAGCCACGGATGATCTCTTCGATGACGACGAGAGAAGTCTCGGTGCCGGTATGCGCTTCTCTTCCGAGGGCAATCATTTGCTTGGGGTCGAAAGGGCAGCCCTGGGCGGGGATGGGGGTGAGGCCGATTGAGGCCAGCAGCCCCTCGATCTGGTCGGCCAGCAGGGCACAGGCGGTTTCGCGTTCTTCCCAGGCACCCTCCCACTCGGCGTTTCCCTTGCTTGCGAACCAGCCGCTGAATGGATTGGGGCGTTCGCCAAAAGACTTTCGCAGACGCTTGATCCGGTCCGCGAGTTCGACGATCTGGAGCAGCCAGGCGGGTGAGGGATCGGAGGCCTGGCCGGAGGAGGGGGCATGCTTCGCTTCGGACTCCCGTTGATTGCGCAGCCATTTCAACTCGCCATCGAAATGAGTGAGTGCCTCGGTGACCTGGCTGTAGGCCTCGACCGTGCGGCGATTGCCCTGACGAATCTCGTGCCGCAAGGCTGCCAGCGTCTCGTAGAAGGTGTAGATGTCCGGGACGGAATCGCCATCGTCTTCACCCTCACCCTCGCTTTTAGTTGGCGGGTCCGGTGAGCTCTCGGGAGAGTCCTCCAAGCTCGCCAGTACTTGCTCGAACTCGTCTCGGATCCGGGTTTTCCAGTCGGGTTCGAATGGAGTGGGATCGTCGGGAAGATCGGGTGTGTCGGGATGGGTGGGTTCGTCTGGATTCATGAAAGGTGGCGCAAAAAAGCCTTCAGGCGTTCGATGTCCTTTGGGAGGCCTCTCTCGTGGCGGAATTGGTCCGCGAGCACTTCGGCTGGAGATTCCGATTCGCAAGGGGCCGGCTCCAAGATGAGAGTGAGGCGGCTCTGTGCATCCTTGATGCGTTCATAGGCGTCCGCGAAGCGCTGGAAGCGCACGGGATCGCGCTCCGGCGGACAGCGTTTCACCGCCGCCAGGTAGGCGGCGCGAATCGCCTCGTCGCTGGCGTCCGGCTCGACTTGGAGGATTTGGTAGGGTGTCATTGGATCGGGGAGAAAGGTGCGGTCGGGTGTCGTGCCGTGGCGTGGATCGAAGTCATCGGGGCACCGACCTCATTCAGTCCTCGTCAAAGAGTTCAATCTGTCGGTACCTGGGGGATGAATCTCGAGGGTCCGGAGCGGCCTTCTTCTTGGGTGCCGGTTTCTTTTTGGGAGAAGCGACTTTCGCGGGTGCGGCCTGTGTCGGTTTCTTCTTTGGAGCGGCTTTGCGGGGGGCCTTCTTTTTCGCCGGCTTCCTCCGCTGCTTTTTCTTGGGTCCTCCGCCGGAGCCGGGGGCGTTGAACGGTAAATTTCCTGACAGATTGATGAGAGCCTGCAGGGCCTCAAGGGGAAGCCCCAATTCCTTGGCGATTTGTTTGAGGACCGGCCGCGGCGCGTGTTTGAGGAACTCGATCGTCTCGTCATCCAGCCCGCCGGGGCCAGCGCTCGGGCTGCCCTGAGGTAAGGCAAAATCGAATGGATCACGATCAAAGTCGTCATCATCGTCCCATCCAACGGGTGCCATTCCGAAGGCATCGCCTTCGACTTGCCTGGCGAAATTGATGGCGTCGTGATCTCTCGCTTCCTCCGCCACGTCCACCCATTGACCGAAGTCCCAGCGCGACCCTCGCCCGTTGACAATCCAGACGAGATTGATGAAGGGATCCTCGGGCCATTCCCTGTGCGCTCGCTTGAGAAAGGGAACGGGGAGTTCGAGAGGCGTCTCCTCGAATTCCACACGCCGGAGGATGTCCCGAACTCCCTCTTTCGAAAGTTCACCACGCTTTCCGAGCTGATTGAGATAGTTCTCCGCGAACTCGGTGACTTTTGAGAAATAAGGTTTGTCCTCCGCGGCGTTATTGGCGTCAAGGAACTTGATCAGGATGGTGGCTTCCCGGATGTTGGGCGTCTGGCCTTTCATGACCCGTCGGAAGCGAAGTTGTTCCGCGCTGCGACCGTTTTGGAAGCATTGGCAGAAGAAGAAATGGGTGAAGGTGAAGACGACGGGCGGAAGCTCCTGGGCGGCGACCGCTTCCCAGCGTTCGATTTGGGATCGCGTGTCCTCGTCGCCGCGTCCGATGTCCTCTGCGGCCCTCTCGATGGCTGCTCGCCGGATCGCCTGGTAGGCGCGCCCCACGCTGGAGTCGTCGATCTCGCCTGCGAGGCAGATTTGCCACTCCTCGTCGAGACGCTGGCGAGCCAGGGCCATTTTGCCCTTGTTGAGAGCACTCAGGGCGGTTGCCCGCAGTCCGATGGCGAGGTTGGTTCGCCCCTCCCGGTTTGCGGGATCGATCTCCACGAGCCGCTTCAGATACCGTGATCCTTTGACATAGGCCTTCCTGCCGACCGCCGCCGATCCGGCCGCGAGCAGAAGCTTGGGGTTGTCGGGGAAGACCTTGATGGCGCGTTCCAGCACGCGATCTCGCGCCGCCTTTTCTCGACTCCGTTCCAAGGCTTCGATCCAAAGCTCGTAGAGCGAAGCGCGCGGCGGCGCCAAGGGTTCCGCTTTTTCGCAGTGTCGAAGGACCAGTTGGGCGGCTGGCCCTCCGATCGATTTCGAGGTGAGGCCTCGCAGGACCGCTCTGCCAATGCGCTCGTGCACGAGAGACGCCAGCTCCGGCCGCTTGCCGTATTCTCTCTCGTGAGCTTCCAGAAAGGTGAGCCACCGGGTCTCAATGGCTTTGGGCTCGGATTCCATTGGAACTGCCCAGCGCGACAGACACATGGCTTCGTGATTGTCACGGAAGCGGAAATGATCGATCCGGCGAGAAAACTCGTCGCCCAGTTCCTCGTAGTGTTCTCGCGAATGCCGCTGTTCCCCGATGAAGAGATTCGAGAGTTCGCCGATCAGGTCAGCCCCCGTTCCAGGGAAATCGAGGCCCCGCTGGAGGGTGAGGTAGGCGAGGCGGAGCTCACCCCGCCGCCAGTGAGCGTCTGCCTTGGGAAGGATCTTGGCGAGCGAGGCGTCACCGGACCACCCGCAAAGGGCGCCGATTTGATCCGGCTCGATGAGTGGTTTGCCGTTCAAGAGAGTGAGCAACAGAGAGGCGACTTTTCCGGGCAGGCCGCCGCCGCGGATTTGCTCGAAACACTTCAGGGCCTGGTCGGTGTCAGTGGGCTCGATCAGCCGGCCCCAACCTTTGAGAATCCATTTCCACTCGGCGAGAGGCGATCTCCGTCCGATGGCTTTCAATGCCTGATCCAGCTCCTCGCGATCGCGTCCGAGCAGGGCGAGCAGCGCCCGGTGGATTCCCTGAAAGTCACTTGCCAGGGAATCGGCCTCACCTGCCGAGGGCGGATCAAATCCCAACACCACGGTATCGATCGCCCACACAGAGGGCGTTTCGGGGGCTGTTGGGAGCTGAAGAAACTCTCGTGCCAGGCTCGCCTTGGCTGACCAGTCCTCCTCGAGAGCGATGGCCAGACGGGTTTCCCAGGGTGTCGCCCAGCGGTCCACTTTCTCCCCTTCAAAATCCCGCACCTGTTTGAGCAGCGGTGAGGCCTTCCTTGCGTGGCCCCCGGCGAAGAGCGTCTCCAGGTGGAGACCGGTGGCCTCGAGAAAGCGGTCCAGGGCCTGCTCGTCTCCGGCGCGTGCCAGACGGCGAAAGCCTTCCCGGGCGCGACGGGGATTCCCTTCCGCCATGTCCGCCTCGGCCCGGGTCCGAACGCGATCCATGGCTTCGGGCGTGTTGAGGGGCGCTGGCGTGGGAGCGGCCCTTTCGTTTTGTTTCTGCTTCTTTTTTCGATTCCTTGAGCGCCGCCCCATTCCATGATATGCGTCGCAGAAAACGGGAAGTTTCGCAAGTCCAAGCATTTCACGTGGGGACGTTTCCGGGCGGCCGGCGCGTTCTCCGGGCGTGGACAGCCTTGCGATTTTGGAGGATGGGCACACAGTCGGCGGTGATGAGTCTTGATCCCTCTCTCCTGCAGTCCCTGGCAGAACGTCTTGGTACACCGCATTGGGTGGTGGATGCCAAGGTGCTGCGTTCTCGCATTCGCCAGGTGAAGGCTCTGACCACGCCGCCCCGAGTGCAGGCGCGTTATGCGATGAAGGCCAACTCGGCGCGCCGGATTCTCCAGGAAATGCTTTCCCACGAGATCTGGATCGATGCGGTTTCGGGAAACGAGGTCTTGCGAGCCCTGGGCGCGGGGTATCCGGGAGGCAAGGATCCCGTCAAGATCTGCTTCACCGCCGATGTGTTTCGGGACGAGGCCCTGTCGATCGTGTTGAAACATGGGATTCTTCCTAACATTGGATCGCCCAACATGATCCGGCAACTCGCCGAGGCGGGCTACCGGGGACCCATTTCCGTGCGGTTCAATCCAGGTTTCGGGCATGGCCACGTCAATGCCTGCGACACCGGAGGGCCGAGTTCGAAACATGGCGTATGGTTCGAAGAGGCCCGGGCCATTGCCGATTCGGCGGCCTCGGTCGGGCAGGAGATCACGATGCTGCACGCTCATATCGGGAGCGGCCCGCAGTTTGAGGAATTGCATCAGAATCTTAGCCGTTTGGCCGAGGACTTTGCCGCCGTGATCCCCTTTTTCCCGGAGCTGCGGTCAGTGAGCCTGGGCGGCGGGATTCCGCATGACTATCGGAATCCGCAGGCGGAGTTCCCGCTCGAGATGCTGCGTTCGCTCTTCACCAAGGCTCAGCAGGATCTCTCGCGGGTGGCCGGGCGCGAACTTCATCTCGAGATCGAGCCGGGGCGGTTCTACGTGGCTCCCGCAGGCACTCTGGTGGCGCGGGTACACGATGTGAAAACGACCCGCACCAACGCGAAGGGCGAAGGCGCGACCTTTGCCATGATCGATGCGGGCTTTGTCGATCTCGTGCGTCCGGCGATGTATGGTTCCTGGCATCGCATCGAGGTGATGGGAAGACAGGGCGAAGCGACCGAGCCGATCGTGGTGGCGGGGCCTCTCTGTGAGAGCGGCGACGTCTTCACGCGGGACGACGCCGAACTCCTGCGACCTCGCGATCTTCCGCGTCCCGTGCCCGGCGACCTGATGACCTTGCACGACGGGGGAGCCTACGGATACGCGATGGCATCCAATTACAATTCCCTCGGGCGGGCGCCTCAGGTCTGGCTGGAGGAGGATGGCACCGTCTCGCTGATGTCCCGGCGCGAGACGATCGAGGACGTGGTCGATCTGGAGTTCGATGAGCCCATGGCGTTGTAGCGTGGTCGAGGATTGCCGGCACGATCGATCCCGATAGCGGCCCCTGTGGTTCGAAAACGATTCCGCTTGAGGCGCGGAAGGCGCCGTGAGAGGCTCAACAGTACGCCATGATTTCATCACGCAAATTCCTCTCCTGGATCACCGCTTCGCTCGCCCTTGGCCTCGCCATGGCGGGGGCCGAAGAGAAACCGAATTTCCTTTTCATCTTCGCGGACGACTTCGCCTATGACGCCGTGGGAGCCTATGGAAACGACGAAGTGCAAACGCCGCATCTCGACGCCCTGGCGGCCCGAGGCAAGCTTTTCACGCACGCTTACAACATGGGCGGCTACCACGGCGCGGTGTGTGTGGCCAGTCGTTCCATGCTGGTGACGGGGCAGTATCTCTGGCATGTGCGGCGGGGCGAGAAGGACATCCGGGGAAAGCTGCAAGAGGAGAAGGAGCTTTGGCCACAGTTGTTAGCTTCGGCCGGCTACGACATTTACTTCACGGGGAAGTGGCACGTGCAGGCCGATGCCGACAAGATTTTTCAGACGGCGCGGCATATCCGTCCCGGGATGCCGAACCAGACGCCGGAGGGTTACAATCGCCCGATCGATGGCCAGCCGGATCCGTGGGATCCCTCCGATCCGAAGTTTGGCGGCTTCTGGAAGGGCGGCAAGCACTGGAGCGAGATCGTGGCGGACGACTGCTTGGATTATCTGGAGACGGCGAAGGCGAGCGAGAATCCTTTTTTCATGTACATCGCCTTCAACGCGCCCCACGATCCTCGCCAGGCGCCGCGGGAGTACGTGGAGCGCTATCCCATCGACAAGATCTCCTTGCCGCAGCCGTTTTATCCCGAATATCCCTACAAGGACGGCATCGGATGCAGTGCCAAGCTGCGGGATGAGAAGCTGGCGCCGTTTCCGCGAACGGAACGGTCGGTGAAAGTGAATCGGGCCGAGTACTACGCCATCATCACGCACATGGATGATCAGGTAGGGCGCATC
The DNA here is from genome assembly GCA_965204485.1 of Verrucomicrobiales bacterium. Lineage (GTDB taxonomy): Bacteria > Verrucomicrobiota > Verrucomicrobiia > Verrucomicrobiales > DEV007 > JAACDM01. The sequence goes on along the minus strand of CBDBEZ010000136.1, from coordinate 176,907 downwards.
CTCGAAGGCCTGGAATCGTCGGGCAAAGCTGACAACACCTACATCGTGTTCACGGCAGATCACGGATTGGCATGCGGTCACCATGGGTTGATGGGCAAACAGAATCTCTTCGATCACAGCGTGCGCGTGCCTTTCATCGCGGCGGGTCCTGACATTGAGGCCAACACGCGGACTCCGGCGCCCATCTATTTGCAGGACGTGATGCCCACCACGTTGGAACTCACGGGAGCTCACATTCCCGAGCGCGTGCAGTTTGAAAGCCTCGTTCCGATTTGGCGAGGAGAGACCGATCGTGGGCGGGACGCCATTTACGGAGCTTATCGGAGCCTGCAGCGCATGGTGGTGGAGGGCGATTACAAACTCATCGTCTATCCGGCCATTCGCAGACGTCTCTTGTTCAACCTGCGCGATGACCCCACAGAGACTTACAATTTGGCCGAAGATCCCTCGCAGAAATGGAGGATGGCGGACATGGACCGCACCTTGCGGGCTCTGCAGGAGGAGACTGGAGATTGGTTGGATCTCGATTTGGGAACGAAGGGATAGCGTGGCCACCCGTTTCGAAAGTGGATGGGCGGTGCGCCGTTCTTTCTGCCTCTGCTTGGGCTGGTGGTGCCTGTTCACAGGTGGTCTTCAGGCGGCCAAGCCCAACGTCGTGCTCTTGATGGCCGACGATCTGGGCTGGGGCGATGTGGGGTTCAATGGGAACCGGGTCATCCAGACTCCGCACCTGGACGCCATGGCGGCCAATGGCATTCGTTTCACGCGCTTCTACGCCGCTGCGCCGGTTTGCTCGCCCACGCGAGGAAGTTGTCTGACGGGACGGCATCCCTTCCGTTACGGAATCCCTTACGCCAACTCCGGTCATCTCAAACCGGAAGAGATCACCCTGGCGGAAGTTCTCAAGGATGAGGGCTACGCCACCGCTCATTTTGGCAAGTGGCATCTGGGAACCTTGACCAAGACGGTGAATGACGCCAATCGGGGAGGGCCACGCGGAGAGGCCCATTACGCGCCGCCCCAGGAGCACGGCTTTGACGTTTGCTTCTCCACGGAATCCAAGGTGCCGACGCATGCCCCACTGCGTGTGCCGAAGGTCTTCGCGGAGGGCGCCAGCCGAAAAATCGGCTGGGATTCCCTGGATCCCGAGGAAGAATGGGAACATTACAACACGCGTTACTGGAACGAGCGTGGCGAGGAGGTGACGGAGCCCTTGTTAGACGATGACTCCAAAGAGATCATGGATCGGACCCTGCCTTTCATGGAACGGGCGATTGAGAAGGAGCAGCCTTTCCTGGCGGTCATCTGGTTTCACGCGCCGCACCTTCCCGTGGTGGCCAGCGATCGTCATCGGAAACCCTATGAAGAGTATCCCCTGCACGAGCGCAACTACTACGGCTGCATCACCGCGCTCGATGAGCAGGTGGGGCGTCTGCGCGAATCGCTCAGAGCGCTCGACGTGGCCGACGACACCATGCTCTGGTTTTGCAGCGACAACGGTCCCGAAGGCAATGCCGGGGCCCCGGGATCGGCCGGGCCGTTTCGGGGACGCAAGCGCTCTCTCTATGAAGGTGGCGTGCGCGTGCCGGGTGTTTTGGAATGGCCGGCCATGGTCAAGCAGGCCCGGAGCACGGATTTCGCGGCGGTGACCAGCGACTACTTTCCCACCGTGCTAGACGTGTTAGGACGACTGGATAGCTTTGAAAGAACCTTGGACGGAACGAGCTTGATGCCGCTGATTCGCGGTGAGGTGGATCAGCGGGCCGAACCCATCGGATTTTTCTCCCGGGGCCGGGTGGCCTGGCATGAGGGTGTCGACAAGCTGGTGTTCGATGAGGATGGACCTGCCGGGATGAGGGAGTGGTATAAGTTGGATAACGATCTGGGAGAAACGAAGAACTGGCGCTTTCAGAAGGGACTCAGCAGTATCTTCACGGCACCCCGGATGCGGGAGGCGGCCCTTGAATGGCTGGCGTCCTGTCGTCGCTCGAACGCGGGGGCGGAATACCGGGCGCACCAGGAATAGGCGGGCCTGCGGGTCCAGTGAATGCCCACGGGTCCCTCAATCCCGCGACGCCGGCACGATTTTCAGCGTTTTCTTCTCGCCGTCGCGCTCGACGACGATCTCCGTTTCTTCACCGACACTCAACGCTCCTAACACAAAGGTGTAATCGTAAATGTTCTTGATTTCTTTGCCGCCGAGGCTGACAATGATGTCGCCTGACTCGATGCCCGCCTTGGCGGCGGGAGCGTCCTTGCGCACCCCGGAGAGTTTCACTCCCTGGATGTCTCCTTGGGCGTAGTCGGGGATCGTGCCCAGGTAGACCCGGAGCCCGCCGCGATTGCCCTGGTTTTCCGGCCGAGCGACTTCGTTGTAAGCGGGTGTTTCCTCGCTGGTGGCCAGAGAACGCAGGATCAGGCCCATGAACTTGGCGATTTTTTGCGTGCCTTCGAAGTTGATGAGATCGATCGTATCCCGAGGAGTGTGGTATTCGTCGTGCGCCCCCGTGAAGGCGCTCAGGATGGGGACCTCACGGAGATAGAAAGAGGTGGCGTCGGTGGGCAGGTAGGTGTCATTCTGCGTGAGGATCGGCAGACCGATCGGAACGTTGCGCTGCTCGATCTCCCGGGGCCAGCGATCACTGGAAGCGACTCCCTGGAGGATGAGCGACTTCCGCAATCGCCCGATCATGTCCATGTTGAGGCAGGCGGCGAACAAGCCCCCGAGCTTGGCGTCCTCGTCGCCAAACATCTTGGCCCATTGGCGGGTGAAATGTGCCGAGCCCAACAATCCCAGTTCTTCGCCGGACCAGGCGGCAAAGAGAATGCTGCGTTTCTGCTCAAGCTTTCCGTCGGCCTTGAGCGCGGCGAGCCATTGGGCGATCTCGAGCATCCCGGCGACGCCTGAGGCGTTGTCGTCGGCGCCGTGGTGAATGGCGTCTTCCTCACCCTCCTTGGCGCGCGAATTGGCGCCCGCTTGGCGCCCGAAATGATCGACGTGGGCGCCGATGATCACCATGGGTTCGTGAGGATTGGGAGAATCGCCCGGGAGCATGCCAATGACGTTGCGGCCGGTGCGCCGCTCCTCCACGATGTCGATGCGCACGCCGAGCCGGAGGCCTTCCAGAGGAACTCCCTCGCTCATTTCGCCGCCGTCCAACTGGTCCTGTAACTTCTTCACATTCTTTCCGACGGCGTCCAGCAAGCGCTGGCCGAAGGCATCGCTGATGGAGATCGCGGCGATGCCCGAACCCGCCAGCGAGGCGTCGAAGGAAAGGGGCACCAGCTGGCGATTGACTTTGGAATTGGGGCCGCTCATCACGAGGAGGCCGCGCGCGCCTTTCTCGCGAGCGGTCAAGGCCTTGTAACGCAGGCTGCTGTAGCGGGCCAGGCGTTGCCGTTGAGCGTCGGAGACTTTGTGAGGCGCATAGCGGAACACCAATACCCATTTGTCTTTGACGTCGAGATGGAAGTAGGAGCTGTAAGCCTCGAACGTTTCACCGTCTTCGGTGGTCTCCTCCGGGGCCTCGATGCCATAACCCGCGAAGGCGATCTCGGCGGGTTGGACTTCGCCAGTGTTGGAAAACGAGAGGGGGACCCAGTCCTTGTTGATTTCCAGCGTCGGTGAGGCGTCGGCGTCTTCCACCACCAGGTCGAGCGCGTTTTCTTCCCCGAGGTCGACGCCGGCCGTGAACGCAAACTCCTGGAAGTAGCTCTCCCCGTCACCGGCTTTTTCCAGCCCCAGATGAGCGAAGGCATCGGCCACGTAAGCCGTGGCCAGCTGTTCTCCCTTGGTGCCGGTGAGCCGCCCCTCGAGTTCTTCCGAGGCCAGGTAGCCCACGTGCTGGGTGAGGTCCTCGATGCTGATGGTGGTGGTGGTGCCGGAAAAGTCGTGGTTGCTGGCGGAAGTCGCCAGGGTTTCGAGAGCTGCTTCGTGGTTCCAGTCGGCCAAGAAGAGTTGCGAGGTCTTGTCGGGCGTGCGGTTGCTCGTCCAGCTCAGCTGGCGGCCGTCGGGAGAGAAAGCCGGCAGGCCGTCGAAGCCATCGGTGTGCGTCACGCGCGCCGGTTTGCCCTCGCCCGTGGCATCGACCAGGTAGAGTTCGAAATTGCCGAAGCCGTGGAGGTTGGTGGTGAAGATGAGGTATTCGCCCGAGGGATGGAAAAACGGCGCCCAGGACATGGCGCCTAACTGAGTGAGCTGCTTGGGTTCCGAGCCGTCAGCGTTCATCACCCAGATTTCGGCACGATCGCCATGCTCGTTGAACCGTCGCCAGCAGATCTTGCTTCCGTCCGCATTGAAGAATGGCCCGCCATCGTAGCCGTTCACACTGGTGAGACGTTCAACTTCGCTGCCGTCGGCCCGCATGCGATAGATCTCCATGAGGTAGGATTTGTCGATCTCGAAGCGAGCTTCCTCTTTTTCGGTGAGATCCTCCGTGTAGGCGGGTCGATTGGAAGCGAAGGCGATCCATGCGCCATCGGGAGAGTAGCTGCCCTCCGCGTCGTAACCGCGCGTTTGTGTGAGATTGACGAGGTCGGAGCCTTCGGTCGTCGAGGAGAAAAGATCGAAGTTCTCATCGTAGTCCCAGGAATAGTGGCGTTCCTTTCCTGACGCGCGAAATTCGAGTTCTTCTTTCTGCTTCTCCCGCACCTCGGGATCTTCGTGCGTGGAGGCAAAGAGCAGCCTTTCACCGTTGGGGTGCAGTCAGGCACAGGTGGTCTTGCCATGGCCGGGAGAGACACGGTCCACATCGCCCGTCTCGAGGTCCATGAGGAAGATCTGGAAAAAGGGGTCTTCGGCGTCGCGCTCGCTTTGAAAGATCAGCTGGCGGCCGTCGGCACTGAAATAGCCTTCCCCCGCACGCTTGCCCGCGAAGGTCAATTGCCGGACCTTGTCGAGAAAGGCGGCTTCGCCATCGGGAGAATCCTGGGCCTGCGTGATGCCGAGCAAGGCGACGGCGGCGACGCCCCTGGTCGCACGGTGGAAGCGGGTGAGGAAGAGAGCCCATTGCGTCATGGCGGCAGCTTACGGGGTCCGGGCGGCGAGGCAAACGCGCGACGCGAGATTTGAGGCTGATGGAGGTGTTGAGGACGGCCTCTGCTGGATTTTTTCCCAGGCGGGCTTAAAAGGTCCCAGGATGACGATGCTAAAGCGGGGATTCATTCAACGCCTCGGGGCGATGTGTGCGATTGGCCTTTGCGTGAATGCTTGTTCCGACCCCCCGCGATCGGGGCCGACGAGCGTTCACAGAGAGATCGCGGCGGGGGCGATCGAAACGAGCGTGGCGGCGGCGTTTCCTCTCAAGGTGAACGCGGGTTTTCCTGTCGAACTGGCGTCTCCCCGGGTGATATTGGATTCGGCGGCGAATCAAATGCGCCTGGAGGCCCTGGTTTTTCCGGAAGTGAACATCCTACGGCCGGCGATGCATCCTCCTGAGAATCCGCGGGACCCGAAACACGTGGGGCGTCTGTTGGCCTCGCTGGACCTGCGGCTGAGCGAGCATCCCGCGGGACTCGTCCTCGGAGTCCGGGAGGTGACCTCGATCACTCTGGAAGGCGTTCCGGAGCACGTGATCCAGGTGATGCGAGAGGGCTCGGCAAAAATGCTCAATGGCGTCTTGGGTAGCACGGCGCTAGGCGAAAGCGTGGCCGAGCGAGGGAACTGGCGCCTGGACCGGATCGAAGTGCGCAAGGATGATGTGAGAGTGACGATCGTGGATGGCGCGGCGGGAGAGACGAAGGCGTGATGGGAATGCCGGTGGTCGAGAAACTTGGTTTCTGGCGTCGTCGCCGAGGCACCTCAATCACCGGGCTCCGGGCATTCCCATCGGAGATTCGGAAAGCGCAGAAAATCGCGGTCGTAGGAAACGAGTGTGGCGCCGTGGTTGATGGCCATGCAGGCCAAATGGGCATCCGTCGTGAGATTGCCGGCGGTTCCACAGTTCCGAATAAGCTGATCTAACATAATCATGTGATCTTTGCTTTCTTGAAGAATCGTGATGGTGGGAAGGTCGAGCCATCGTTTGGTGTGCGTCAACGCTTCGTCGGCCGTGAGGGGATTGGGATACACTCTTCGGCTGGTTGAGATCCTCAGAAAACCGATGATAACGATCCACGTCAAGGCCACGGGCTCGTCTGCGTTGATCGCGTTTTCCCACCACCGCCGGGCAGACCGATGATGCTGGGCATCCGCATTAATGACGTAAAGGAGAACGTTCAGGTCGACGACTTTCACTTTGACGCGGAACTTGCCTTGTCTACTTACGGAGGTGGATTTTCCTGACGGTTTCCTCATCTTCGAGTTGGGCGGCCAGTTCGAGTGCTTTCGTGACCTCCATCAAGGGTTCGCCCAGATGGGCTGGACGCTCGCGGTGACGGGGCGCCGACGGCCGATGTTGGCGTTTCGCCTTGACTGCCTGCCGCAGGAGCCGGTTGACCAGTCCGCCGAAGGTGAGGCCCTCCGCCGCGGCCCTTGAACGCAGTTCTCCTTCCAGGTCGTCATCGAGACGGATGGTGGTCCTCATGCTGTCATCATGTCGGACCTCCTACCGATGTCAAGATGCGGCGGACAAGCCACCACGGCTCACAGCCTCACCCGTCCATAACGGATCTCACCGGGATGGCCGGACTGCGTGCCCAACAGTTCCAGCCACTGTGACGGTGCTGAACCAGCCCGTGGCGTGGTGGTGAAGAAACTCGTGAAGGGCTGTTGGAAGGGGATGGCGACCATCGTGACGACTTCCCCGGCGGCGTCCAGTTCAAGGAGGCGATTCTCGTTCACGCTTATCCCATCGGCGTCCGTGCCGGTGACGTGAGCCACCAGGAGCAGAGGCTGACCATCGGGCCGGAGATGAAAACGGGCCCGACTTGCATGGAGCCCCGGCTGGTCTTCGGTCGATTCGAGAAGGGCCGCGCGGAAGATGACTTCGCCATTGGCCAGGACCGCGTAGCGGAGTCGATGCGCCTGCCTGGCATCGGGAAAAAACTTTTCGCGGAGACGTTCGTCGAGCGCCCGCTCGCTCCACAGGAGATGAACCCTCTCATCCTCGTCGAGATGGAGATCGCAGGGCCAAACGTGTCCCGCGGTTGCTTGCAGATTGACGATCTCTTTCCGGGGACGAAAAGGTTCGGCCGTGATGTCTGGCGAGTGGGTGTAGTAGAGCCGCCTAAAGACATAGTCCCATGTTCGGCCAGTGAGTTCACTCTTGTGGGCTTGCCAGGTTTTCACGGGCTCGGTCACGTCCTCCACGCCGAAGAAATGGACGACCTGGTCTTTCACCGCTACGTTGGGATAGCAGAGGCGCACGGGCTTCGGCTCCTCGTAGTCGGCGCCCCAGGGCCAGGTCAACTGGCCTTGCGCGCTCCACTGGCCCTCGGCATCGCGGAAAGCCCATTCGGCGTGATCGTAGCCGATGTTTTGAAAGAGGATCAGTTGGCGCGCCTGGGGATCCGCCGCCAGGCTGCGGTAGGAGTGCTCGCGAAAGGGCGGATTACCCTGCCACATTGGCAATAACCTTTCGCTCTCCTCTCCTTGAAAGCGCCAAAGATCGGGCTCCGTTGGTCCGCCACCCGGCTCGGGCCCGGTGCCCCGGGTGGGATTGCCGGTGACCCAAACCGTCCCGTCAGCGAAGGCCGCCACGGGCGCGGGCTCCCGCGTGTGGCCGTCGTTCCGGTGAACCGCTCCCCAGCCCTGGGCCGTGCATTCGTAGAGAATCCACCGGCAATTGTTGAGCGGCTGCGCATCCGCCAGGGTTTCCAGTCCGGTGGCGAAGACGCGGTCATTCACCCGCACCAGGGAGGTGGAGCCCGCGCACCACATGGGACCGGCGCCATTGTTGGCGGGCCTGTAGGTGTAGACCGTTTCTTCGACCTCGACGTGGGGCTCGATGGACGTCGATTCAACGGCGTCCTCGCGCTGATTTTCTTTCCATTCATCGAGAGCCTCGCGCCATTGTTTTCGTCGTTCTTCGTCCTCGATGAGCTCCTCGATGGTCCGGCCCAGGAAATCTTTCTTGTCTGGATTGGCGCCGGCCTCGAGGAGGGTGCTGGCAGCCATGGCATGACCCTGGACCGCCGCCTTCATCAGGGGCGTGATGTCGTCCAGGTCCTCGGAGTCCACCTCGGCACCGGCATCGAGCAGGCGTTGGACAATGATCGGATCACCCTCTACGGCCGCTCGAGCCAAGGGCGTGTCCTCGAACTTGCCGCAGGTGACATCGACCTTGGCCCCTCGGTTGAGGAGAAATGTGAGGGCGACGTCATTGCCTTCGCTGGCGGCCGCCCAGATCAGGGCGATGGATCCGTGCTCCTCGCTCAACCACTTGAGGTTGGGATCGAGCCCTCGGTCGAGGAGGGCTTTGAAGTAGCCGTGGTGACCATGCCCGATGGTGTAGAGAATGATTTGAATGCGAGTATCGTCGAGCCCGCCAAAGGGAATGTGTGGCATCAAGGCCTCGAGAAAGCTTTCCGAACTTGAATCCTGCACGAGATGGCGGTGGATCTCGGTGATGGTGGCGTCTTCGAGGCTTTCCACTTTGTCCGGACCGAGCAGAGCGCTGAGCGTCTTCCAGTGTTTGGCGCTGGCCGTGGCGACCGCCACCCTCTGCGCACGATGCCCCGCGAGTGTGGCCCCGTGCCGAAACAAGGCGTGCACGACTTCCGTGAGTCCATGGTGACCGGCCAGCAATAAGGGGAATTGCTCACCTCGGTTGGGCAGATCGACAAGGACGTTGGGATCGGCGCCGGCTTCGAGCAGTGCGAGGGCGCAGGGGCTGTGTTGGTTTCGGATGGCTCCGAGAAGGGGTGTCCCGTAGCTTGGTGTGCTCGAAACCACGTTGGGATCGCCGCCCGCGTCGAGCAGCCACTGAAGCAGATTCTTTCGTCCATGGGCTGCGGCGGCCAGGAGGAGGGGCACGCGGGGCCCTCCCGCGGCGGAAACGCTGCCGAGCCGGTCGACCAGATAACGGACGACCGGGGTGTGGCCGTTGGCGGCCGCCAGTCCCGCCGGGGTCGGTCCGTCGGCTTTCATGATGTCGAGCGAGGCCCCGGCCTCCGCCAGTCGTTTCAAGACCTCAAGGTGACCCTCTTGCGCTGCGGAATGGGCCGCCGTGTAACCGTCATCAGACAAGGCGTTCGGGTCGACGCTACGAGCCAAGAAGAAGTCGATGATGTCCAGATGGCCCTGGCTGGCAGCCATCGCCAAAGGGGTGTATCCCTGGGCGCGTTCCGTGTCTTCGGCGCCGGCCTCGATGAGCAGTTTGACGGTCTCCAACCTGCCATTCGTACAGGCACGGTGGAAGGCGGTGTGACCGTTTTCGTCCTTGAAGGAAGCCACTCGAGCGCCCGAGTCTATCAGTTTGGTTGCCAAAGCGGTGTTGCCGAACTGGGCGGCCAGCCGGAGAGGAGCCCCTTCGTCTTCGTTTGGGTCGGCGCCCGCTTTCAAGAGCGTTTCGACGCAATCCTCGTGAAGGCCCAAGATGGCGCGAGTCAAGGGATTGCCAACGGTCGGCGAGGCGCCGAGTTCGAGCAGCTTTTGAACCAGGCGTTCGTTGCCCATGAGGATTGCTTCGATCAGCGGCGTGTGTTCCGCGTGGGGCGGCGGTTCGTCCAGCGATTGTGCCAGTGCCGAAACGAGGAATTCCGCGTCGGTGACCCGATCGAGGTAGAGTCGGGCGTTTCGCGGATCCACGCTCACCCGGTAACGGCGCAACCACTCATTTCCCACCAGGCCGTCAAAGGAGGCGGAGACCGATCGCCGGGCACGGTGGGCCATCACCTCGTGGAGGTGCTCGCCGAAAAGCTCGATTCCTGGGAGTTTGACGAGATCCATCTCGACCGTGGAGACGACCGTCTTCATCGCCATTTCGCCGAGCGAGCCGCTCTGGAGGACGGTGGAGTGGGCATCGGAGTAGTCCTTAAACAAACCGAGCAATCCACCATAGCCCGTGTCGATTGCCACGGTGATGGGAACGGCCTTGCCCTCGTCCTCGGCGTCAGTGAACCACTGACCGTCCACCAACCAGTGGCCCTCATCCTTTCGCAGGGCAAATTCGATCGCTCCGGGAGGCGGCACAAAGGCTTCCTGGGGATGGATGGTCAGCGTCGCTTTTTGATAGTCGATCGTGAAAGGCGCGTCTTGAAGCAGCGCGTTTCCTAACAAACCGTCGCGAGTATCCCCCATGGGCGTCGCGCGCACCGAATCGAGATGCTCGACGGGAATGGAGTCGCTTCCGACGTGCACGGAGTTCACCGGGTAGTGGCGCGTGGTGAAGGTGCCAGAGAGATCGAAGGCGGCGCCTTCGCTGAAGGCGGCGGCGGACGCGGAGATGCTCTTGGATCCGGCCTCGGGATCTTCCGTGGTTTGCTCGGTCATCCCGACCAGGTCCCAGGAATCAACGCGTCGTTGGCTCAAAGACAAATCGGTCGTGGAGCCAGTATCGAGGCCCATCCAGACGGGCTCCAGTTCATTCACTTGGACGGGCAATTCAAGGATCCCGCGGGCCTGTCGACCCTGAATGACATGGTGGCCTCGTTGAATTCGGGGCGCCTCGTCCTGGGTTTCGGTGTGACGATGAGCCACGGCCAGGGCCTCCTCCGGCCAGGCAGGCAAGTTGATGGCGGGTTCAGGTAGTGGGTCGTGCTCACCGGTCAGCAAGCGTTCCAGCTTGCCGCCCACTTCGCGGGATGGCTGGGATCGGCGTGGTTCACGACTCTGCATGAACCGAAGCCAAAGATTGATGACCTCGCGGGCACGGGTTTCTGAGAAGATCGATTCGTTGTCGTACCAGATTTCGGACTCGAGTAGATCCTCCTCGCCGATCGACCTCCAGGCTGTGGATGTTAGCGTCCCCGATTGAATTTCGCGAACATGGATGGCGATGGATTCCGGTTTGGAGACGGTGATTTCACGGAGGGGAAAAGGATCGGGTTTGGTCGAGACAAGCATGCGTTTGGCCATCGCTCTCTCGTATTGTGTGAAGGTGACCGTGTCGCCCTTCGAGGGTTCCCGGACCACCAGGCCTCCGGGAAAAGGCTTTTCCATGAGCTGGTCGCGCCAGTCGGTGAAGTCCAGGAGTGCGCCCCCATCGCTTGTCGAGTTGAATCCGAGGGAGAAAACCAGACTGTGTCGCTCGATGGTTACGGCAAGATGAGCCGCGTCGACCGGCCTCACCATGATGAAGCGTCCGGGGCGATCCGGGTGAAGAAAGAGGGTGAAGCCATCGCCACTGTAGGCGATGACCCCGCCGGTGACGGCGTCCCGGGTGAGGATCCTCGATGCGCCTTCTTGATGGCGGCATTCCATCACCATCTTGGCGGAGGGGTGGACCATGGTGAAGGCAAACTCCTCGACGGCCGTCGGTCCCTCTTCGCTGGCCAGACGCGGGACGATGTCTTTCAGAGGGTCCCGCCAGGATTCCAGGGCCGGCGTTTCTCCCGGGGCCGCCTGGACGGCGGCGAGGGCGAGGAGAGAGATCGATTTCATGGCCGGTTCACGAGTTCGCTCCGCTGGAGGCGGAAGGTGTTCACGACTTCGCCGTCGATGGTGACCACCGAGTAAGTGACGGTGGGGTCGTCGATCGTGGTGTTGAAGTCAACCAGACCGAAGGATTGCTTGGCGTTGTAGGAAAACAAGGCTTGGTCCATGGTCTTGTGGACATGTTGATTGGTCAGTCTCGAGCTGTTGAATTCGAAGAGCGGATAGTCGGGATCGCGCTCGATCCTCCAGAGATCGGATCGGTGCCGGTCGGCGGACATCAACACGACGCCCTCGACATTGTGTTCCGCGAGGAAATCGAACAGGATGCCGCGCTCGTGCTTGAAACCGTTCCAGGTGTCCTGGCTGTCGCCTTTGGCCTCGAAAACCCAGGGAACAGGCGAACAGAGGATTTTGAAGGTCCCGTTTGACTTGCGAAGGGTGTCCAGAAGCCAGGCGCGCTGGACGAGGCCGAGCATGGACACTTCGCTTTTCTCGGGATCGAGGTTTCGGTAGTAGCGGCCATCGAGCATGATGAAATGCACGTCGCCGATGTGGAAGTCGTAGTAGCAGCCGGGCTGATCCTCGCCGCCGCCATAGCCCGGGTTGACCCAGTTGTTGCGGAAGACTCTGTACACAGGGCGTTTCCAGGCAGGGACGTCGATTTCCGGACCCTCCACGCAGTCGTTGAGTCCGAAATCGTGATCGTCCCAGATGCTGTAGACAGGCGTCTGTGACACGAGACGGGAGAACTCGGGGCGGGACTGTCGGCGGTAGTAGCAGTAGTGCTGCATCGCCGGGCTCTCGGGAGCGTCGCTGTAGACGTTGTCGCCTAACAAGAGGAGCACGTCGGATTCCTGAAGCCGGATGGTGTCGAACGCCCGCTCGTTCTCCGGGACGTAACCGGCCCCGCCGCCGAAAGCCAGGCGAAAGGCCACGGGCTCACCTGGGTCTGTCAGGGTTTGCAGTGCGTGAACGGGAACCGTGGCGTCGGTGGGTTTCTGATCGCCGCAGAGGACGCGATAATGATAGTTAGTGTTCGGCTGGAGTCCGGAGATTGGGATGGTGGCCGTGAAATCGGTTTCCGCTGAGGCGGTGGCGCTTTCCGAGAGGATGGCGTCTGAGAAGTCGTCCGGTGAACGGGGAACGGCTGCGCGGACGGTGGTCGCTGTGGTGGTGCGGACCCAGACCCGTGCACTGCTGCCAGTGATCTGGCCCAGCATGGGTCCGTGGGCGATTCTTGAAGTCTGTTGGCGGAGGGCCTCGATGACCGGGTGCTTCTGCAAGGGTTCGAGACCGTGCCGCGTGCCGCCGAGGAAACGGCTGACCGGAACGCCCTTGGCGGTGGCTTCCAGGGCGCTGGCGACGGCGCGGTCGGCTTGGCCGATGGCCGTGTGAGCGACCGCTCGCATGTAGTGGGATTCGCCATCGTCGGCGAGTTTGGCGGGAAGCCGGTCCATGGCCCTCAAGGCCACCCGCGGCCGGCCCTCGAGAATGGTGCGGAAGATTTCCTGGTGGATCCGTTTGAATTGATCCTTGCGCAGTCGCTGCAGGAGCTGGGCCACCTCGCCGGGAAGACGGCTTCGCCCTTCACGCTGATACCGTTCGAGAGTGTCACGGAGCTTGGCCACGATCTTGGGTCGCTCTTCGTAGAGGTTGTTGGTTTCGCGAGGATCCTCGTCCAGGTGATAGAGCTGGCCTTCCGGATCGGACGGCTTGGTGGGAACACGGGTGAAACCGCCTGAGCCCTGGCCGAGGATCAGTTTCCAGGCATCGATCCGAATGGCGAACATCCCTCCCAAGGAATGGTGCACGATGGTCTTGCGCGCCGGTTTCGTTGCCGAGCCCTTGAAAATGGGAAGCAGGTTGACGCTGTCCTCTCCCTCGTCTTCGTCGAGGGGGTGGCCGACCAGGGCGGCGGCGGTGGCCATGAGATCCGTTAGGCAAACGAGCTGGTCGCTGACGGTGCCGGCTTCGATGTGTCCGGGCCAGCGTGCAAGAAAAGGGACGCGATGCGCGGCTTCGTGGATGTCAGCCTTTTGGCCGCGCCAGTTGAGATTTGCCAGGTGCCCGGTCTCCTCGATCATCCGCTGCGGCCAATGTGAGCCGTTGTCGGAGGTGAAGATGATGAGGGTGTTGTCAGTGAGATTTCGGGCATCGAGTTCGGCGAGGATCTCGCCCAGGGCCCAGTCCGTCTGGTAGACGAAATCCCCGTAAGCTCCGATGTCGGTCTTCCCTTCGAAACTCTGTGAGGGCACCCAGGGGGTGTGGGGCGAGGCCAGGGGCACGTAGAGGAAGAACGGCTGGTCCGGCTTCTCGGCGCGTCCGGCGATGTAGCGCCGGGATTCGCGCGCGATGGTGGGAAGCACTTCATCGAATTCGAAGTCAGGAGCCCGGAGTCCGGCTCGCCAGAATCCTTCGCCGCCATCCCACACGCGTTTCGAACCCGGATCCTGAACCGTGGGAGCCTGCACGGCGAGGTCGTCTTGCAACCAGAGGTAGGGTGCCATGTCCAGGGAGGCGGGGATGATGAAGGAGCGATCGAACCCCACCGCGCGCGTGGCTCGGGGAATCGGTTTTGCATAGTCCGTGTTCTTGCCCAGGCCGTCTCCGAGGCCGAGGTGCCATTTGCCCACCGCACCGGTGTGGTAGCCGTAGGACTGAAGCATGGAGGGGACCGTCAATCGGCCCTCTTCGATGAGAGCCGGGCTGTCGCCGCAAAGCACGCCCCGCTTGAGCGAACTGCGCCAGCAATAGCGTCCCGTGAGGACGCCGTAGCGCGTCGGCGTGCAGACGGCCGAGGGTGTGTGGGCGTCGGTGAAACGCAACCCTTCGCGGGCCAGGCGGTCCATGTGCGGGGTGGGTATCTTGGACTCGGCGTGATAACATCGAGGATCGCCGTAGCCGAGGTCGTCGGCCATGACGAAGATGAGATTGGGGGTCTCCCGGGCGTTGCTGAGAGAGGCTCCGAGAGCGAATAGCATGAGGCTACCCGCGAGGATTCGATGGAAATCGGACGCGAACATGGCCCCGAGTTAAGCGGGTTGGGTTGCCCGGGTCGACTCAATCCTGAACGGAGCGCACGGCTCAGGCCTTCGTCAAGGCCTCGACGGTGAGAACGCCGTTCTGGCTCACGCGCACTTTGAAGGCGAAGGACTGGCCGGCTTGAATGTTCTGATCGTTGAAGGTGTCCGGGACTTTCAAGCCGATGGGATTTCCCTGCGAGACCACCATGAGGACGCGGCCACTGGGCGACCATCCTAACTGATCTTCCACCCGCCCTTCGACCTTGTAGACGTTGCCCTGAAGACTGAGGGAGTTTTCCAGGTAATCCGCGACGTCGAGATGTGTCAGTCCGCGAAACTCATCCGGCCCGCCGGTGGCGAAGCGTTGAAAGCCGAGGTAACCCAGGCCGAGAACGGCGGCCACGATCAGGACACTCACCACGGGTGAGGGGCATTGGGAACGTCGTCGGCGAGCCATCTTGTGGTGAATTTAGGCGGGAAAGCCGTTCGGGCAACGGTCGGTGTCGAAGTCGATGGCGGATTGGCGTCAGATTTGGATCTTGGAAGCCGGTGCCGCCGGGGCGGGGCCGGGCTGGGGCGTGGGGCACGGGGGGAAGTTGGACTTGATCTTCTCGGCGTACCATTCGTTGGCGGTCTTGGCCACGGCCTTTTGCACTGCTTCCCGGCCGAATGAGCGCTCCGCCACGCGTCGCCATTGCCGGGCCTGGGCGGGATCGTCCAGTTGCTGCTCGCAGACGCGGATGGCGCCGGCGTAGGCGTTGATCTGTCTCGGGTAGTGTTTGATGATGGCGAGGTAGGCTTCCAGGGCCTCGTCCCCGCGAAAATAGCGTTCGTAGTAGATGGGCAATTCGTAGCTGAGCGGGGGCTTGCCGCCGTGGGAGCCGGGCAGGTAGATGGAGTCAATGAAGCGGAGCAGAGGGCTGGCCAGCCATTCGGCGACGCTGGCGGAGACCAGAAAGAAACTGATGGTCATGGCGAACAAACCGTGAAAAAAAGCGTGACCCGGATCGTCCTTAACTCCATGGAACCAGATCACCGCCCCGAGAGCGATTCCGGCGGCACAGAGCCCCCAGCGCCAGCGTTTGAAGAGGAATGCCATGACCGAAAATCTACATGAAAAAGGCGAGAAATGCCAACCGCCGGGGAAATTGAGTGGAAAGAGGGCATCCGTCTTGAAAAGCGCGAGTGGCGCTGTTTAGATGCGTCGGCATTCCAGAACCCAGAAAAACCCTTAGCTTAGCTTACCATAGATCACCATGTCTCAGTCACCATCACGTCGTAGTTTCCTCAAGAAGGCCGGTTTTGGTGCCGGTGCTTCAGCCCTCGCCTTCCCGGCCATTGTGCGTGGGCACAATCAGAACGGCAAACTCCAGGTCGGGTTCGTCGCCACCGGCGGCCGGGCCAACGCCCACACTGAGGCGGCCCAGGCGGCTGGATTGCAGTGCATCGCCTTTGCCGAGGTGGACAAGACCTCCTGGAAAGGGATTCATGAGAAAGAGGGCTGGAATGAGGCCAAGGGCTACACCGACTGGCGCAAGCTGTTCGAGAATCACGGCTCGGAGCTCGATGTGATCTTCGTGGCCACTCCAGACCACACCCACTTTGCCCCTTCCATGACCGCGGTGGCGATGGGAATCCACTGCTACACGGAAAAGCCGCTTGCCTGGTCCGTGCGTGAGGCGCAGATGCTGACCGAAGCTTACAAGAAGAATCCCAAGGTCGTGACCCAGATGGGCAACCAAGGCCATGCCGGCCAGGGTTGGCGCATCGCCTACGAATTGATCAAAGGCGGGGCCGTGGGCGATGTGGTGGAGTTCCATACCTGGACCAACCGCCCGGTGTGGCCTCAGGGCGGAGACCGTCCCAAGGGTTCCGATCCCATTCCCCCAACCCTGGATTGGGAATCCTGGATCGGCCCGGCGCCGATGCGTCCCTTCAAGAAGGACGCCTATCACACCTTCAACTGGCGGGGAGTCGTCGATTTCGGCTCCGGCGCGTTGGGAGACATGGCCTGTCACACCACGGACGGCATCTACGCGATCATGGACTGTGGCTACGCCGCCTCCGCAGAGCCTATTTTCATGACCGCCCCCGTGGGCGATCAGTACCCCGCGGGCATGACCATCAAAGCAACTTACCGGGCCAAGGGAGATCGTCCGGGCTTTGCGACTTACTGGTATGAAGGCAAGAAGGCCGATGGTTCTGACAACATGCCAGAAGCGCCGCCCGAGCTTGCCGAAGACAATCGCAAGCTTCCGCGTACCGGCAATTTGATCATTGGGACCACGGGCAAAATGCTGGTGGAAGGCGACTACTGGAACAGCCCCTACATCATCCCCAACGCCGCTCGCCGCGCCTTCGGGCGTCCAGAGCAGCTGTTGGATCGTTCTCCCGGTCATCACGAGGAGTTCATCATGGCTTGCCGCGGTGAGAAGCCCCGTGAGTTCAGCCGGTCGAATTTCGGCTATTCCGGGCCGATGACCGCCAACATTCAGTTAGGCAATCTCTGTGCTCGTGCGGGCAAGCGTCTCGAATTGAACGAAGCGGGCGTGATCACGAATCACCCGGAGATCAACGATCTCGCCTGGCGCGAACCACGGGCCGGCTACGGAGCCTTGGCGACCTTGACTTAATCGGCGACGCACGGCTCATGGCCGTCGCCGGATCATTGATTTCGATCCTCTCGGCCCCTGAACCCCTGGCGGTTCAGGGGCCTTTTTGCCTCTCCGAGCGGGTTGCTTTGGTCCTGCTGCCTTCCTTTCCCCGTCAAAAAACGGCATGGATAGGCGTTGCCAGACGCCCAGAATCCGGGAGGTTGCCCCCATGACACGACCGGATGGAGAGAAATTGCCGCCATTGGGGATCTTGACGGAGTTGGAGGCAGACCTTCGTGAGCGTCTCACGGAGCGTGGCCGCTTTGAAACGTTTGAACCTGGCGATGCTCTCATTCGCCAGGGTGAAGACCACCACGCGCTCTCGGTGATCGTTTCGGGGACGCTGGTCGTTTCCTGTCATGCTCACGGCGATTACGTGGAACTCGCCACCTTGGGTCCGGGGCACACGGTGGGAGAAATGGGACTGTTGGATTCCCAGCAAAGCAGTGCCGATGTCCGAGTGCAGAAGCCGGGCCAGCCTGCCCGGGTATGGACGGTGGCAGGGGAGGATCTCTTGCGTTTCCTGGACGAGGACGTCGCCGTCGGCTATGCGGTCATGAAGATGCTGGCCAAGGAAATGAGTCGGCGATTGCGACAGAACAGCGATCACATGCTCCATCAGGCGGATGAGTTGAGAACTCATTTCATGGACATCGATTATTGATGCGCGATGCTCGTGGCGTGATGAGTTGCCTGGCCCTTGATTCGCGCGCTGCCCGTATGGGAGAACGGGCTTTCCGTCGGGGAATTCAGCCGTCCCGGTCCGCTCCCCGCTTGTCGGCAAGGGTCCGCGAGTGGCCGTGTTCCTCCAATGGCCTCGGCGAGTCGCTGAATTCCTCGCGCCACTGTGATCGGGATCGGCCTGAGCGGAACCCATTGCGCCGCGAGTTGCCTTGTGCCCTTCGGTTACTCAACACTCGATGAGCGCGGAACCCTCACCCCTCGCCAAAGACGTTTCCACGGAGGTCTTCCCGAATTCGGACAAGCTCTGGAAGAAAGGATTCTGGAGTTTGTTTGCCGTCCAGTTTCAGGGCGCGCTGAGCGATAACATCTTCAAGTTTCTCGTCCTCTTCATCGTCAAGGACGCGGTTGACTCTATCAATGAGCGCAATCAGCTGATCGCTCTGAGCGCTGCCATTTTTTCTCTTCCGTTCCTGCTCTTCTCGATGGCGGCCGGTTGTCTGGCGGACCGTTATCCCAAGCGGAATTTGATCGTCGGCGCGAAGTGGATGGAGATTGGCGTGATGGCTGTGGGGACGATCGGCCTGGTGACAGGGAACTTGCTGGTTCTCTGGGCGGTCATCTTCTTGATGAGCACGCAAAGCACGTTTTTCAGTCCGGCAAAGTATGGTTCCATGCCGGAGATCCTGCCGGAAGATCGCTTGTCGTGGGGTAATGGCATTCTGAGTTTCGGCACCTTCGTGGCCATCATCACCGGGGGAATCGTGGCCGGCGTGCTCTACAAGTCGCTGGCTGGGTTTCCGCTGGTGTGGGGCGGCGCGCTGGTGGTCTTGGCCTTGGTCGGCCTGGCGCTCTCTTATCTCGTGCCAAAGATAGCGGCGGCGGCTCCCGACAAGCGATTCCGCTGGAACTTCCTGACGGACCTGGGAGCGAACCTCGCCAAGATCAAGCGGGATCGCGTGCTTTTCCTGGCCGTGATCGGGGGGACGTATTTTTGGTTCCTTGGGGCGCTCCTGGGAGACCCGGCCCTGTTGGTCTATAACGAGGACTTGCTGCACCTGGGGGAGGATCAGTTTGCAATGCTCCGCGCCAGCCTGGCGATCGGCATCGCCGTGGGGAGCATCGCCGCAGGGTATGTCTCGGGCCGAAAGATCGAGTATGGTTTGGTCCCGCTCGGCGCGATGGGCTTGGCGGTGTCGGCCGGATTGATGGCTTTGCCAGGACTTTCGGTGAAATCGGTGGCTGGGCTGCTCTTTGCTTTGGGAGTTTCCGGCGGCTTCTTCATCGTGCCGCTGGCGGCGATCGTTCAGCACAGGCCCTCGGCGAGAGACAAGGGATCCACGGTGGCGACCAATGGCTGGATGACGTCCCTGGGCGTCTTTTTTGCTTCGGGAGCCTTCTGGGTCTTGACGGATCTCTTGAGCCTTTCGCCCCCGCAGATTTTCCTGGTCGGAGGCGTCCTGACATTCGTCGCAACCGCCTATGCCGTGTGGCTACTGCCGGACTCCGTGATGCGACTGCTGATCTGGGTGGTGACCCACACACTCTACCGGGTCTGTGTGATGCATCGGGAGAACATTCCCGAGAAAGGCGGGGCGCTATTTGTTTCCAATCATCTCTCCCTGGCCGATGCCTGCTTTTTGATCGCCTCGACCGACCGGCGGATCCGGTTTCTGATGG
Source organism: Verrucomicrobiales bacterium (assembly GCA_965204485.1). GTDB lineage: Bacteria > Verrucomicrobiota > Verrucomicrobiia > Verrucomicrobiales > DEV007 > JAACDM01. The sequence continues at coordinate 157,393 of CBDBEZ010000136.1, read as the reverse complement.
AGGAGCGCATGTACCGGAAGTGGTGGCTCCACCCCTGGGCTCGTATGTTGCGAGTGATCCCCATCGCCGCGCATCTTGGTCCCAAGGCCTTGATCCGGTCTCTGAAAGAAGCTTCGGAGTGGATCAACAAGGGTCACGTGGTGTGCATCTTCGCCGAGGGGCAGATCACGCGTACGGGACAGCTTTTGCCATTCCGCAAGGGTTTGGCGAGGATCATGAAGTCGGTGGAGGCCAGCGCACCCATCGTACCCGTGCATCTCGACAATGTCTGGGGCAGCATCTTCAGCTTTGAACGCGGCAAGTTTTACTGGAAGAAGCCGCACCGGATTCCCTACCCGGTGACGGTGAGTTATGGTCGGCCGCTGCCGCCCACGGCCACTCCCCACGAAGTGCGCCAGGCGGTGCAAGATCTTGGAGTCGAGGCCTGGGAATGCCGCCGCGACCGGATGCGGCCGCTGGGCCGCTGCCTGGTGAGGACGGCCCGTCGGCACCCGTTCCGGTTTGCCATGACCGATGCCTCCTCGCCCCGCCTGCCTTTCCATGCGGTCTTGGCTCGGGTCATTCTGATGGCGCGACGATTGCGCGCGGTGTGGGGTGATGATGAAAAAGTGGGTATTCTTCTGCCGCCGACGGTGCCGGCGGCCACGGTCAACCACGCTGCCTGGTTGATGGGCAAGGTGCCGGTCAATCTGAATGACACCTGGTCGCGGGAAGCCCTGGATGCCTGTATTTCCCAGTGTGGTCTCAGCAAAATCCTGACGTCGCAGCCGGTTCTCGATCGCCTGAAGGTCGACCTTTTCGTTCCGGTGGTTCGGCTAGAGGACGTGATGGAGGCTCCCGTGCGCGGGGGCGAGAAGCGTCTGGCCGCCCTGGCGGCCTGGGCCTTTCCCGCGAGGTTGATCGAGCGATTCCTGGGATGCCGTCGACGACCCGAACTCGATGACTTGGCCACGGTGATCTTTTCCAGCGGCAGCACCGGCGAGCCCAAAGGTGTGATGCTCTCTCATTATAACATTGTGTCGAATGTTTCCCAGCTGAACCAGATTGTCGCTTTCCGGGAGGACGACGCGGTGTTGGCTGTGCTGCCGTTCTCTCATTCTTTCGGTTTCACCGGGACATTGGCGCTTCCCGCCGTCCTGGGAGTGGGGGCGGCGTATCACCCCGATCCGCTCGATGCCACGGGTGTGGGAGTGCTGGCTGAAGAGCATCGACTCACTTTTTTGCTATCCACGCCGACCTTTCTTCAGTGTTACCTGAGCAGGTGTCGTCCAGAGCCCTGGAGAAGCCTCCGTTGGGTGATGACTGGCAGGGAGAAGCTTTCGGCGGATCTGGCGGACGCCTTCGAAGAACGTTTTGGGATCCGGCCGATGGAGGGTTATGGATGCACAGAATGCGCTCCCGCCGTGGCGGCCAACACGCGGGATTTCCAGGTGGAAGGCCAGGTTCAGGCCGGCGGCAGGGCCGGGACGATTGGTCGGCCACTCCCGGGGCTTTCGATGCGCATCGTCGCTCCCGAAACCTTTGGGCCATTGCCTGTGGGCGAGGCGGGCCTACTGCTAGTGAAAGGGCCTAACGTGATGAAAGGTTACCTCGGAAGGCCGGACCTGACGGAAGCAGTGTTTCGGGATGGCTGGTTTGTCACAGGGGACCTTGTCGCCATTGATGAGGACGGTTTTCTCACTGTCACCGATCGCCTGAGCGAATAGGGCGCAACCGGTCGCTTCGAAACAAGGGCGGCATCCGATTGAGTGCGTGTGGAGGCAGGCCCGAATGGCACGTGCTCAACGGCACAGGCGGCACGCAACCTCGGAGAGATGATTCTGTGCGCCAGGTGGATCGGGTGCTCCCGCGCGCGAAGGTGTGTCTGTAGAGGTTTCCCACCGCCCGAGGGAGCGCCCGGGCTTGCTGAGCATCTGGTTGAGTCATCTTGCTAAAGGGGGATTTCCCTGGCCAACATGGGCGTGGGAATCGAAGACGTTCTTCGGCACCAGATGCTGCGCGAACAGGTGAGAGAACTCCTGGAAGGGGCGGAGTCTGGAGACGCGGAGTAGAAAGCGGCGACGCTCTGAAGACCGGTGTGCTTCCGTAGTGCCACTCCCAGCATTGACACAAACGGACTGATTGGCTGGAGGAAGCGCTTGTGATCATGCGGCGGCAGGCCAGGCCGGCTCGATTCGATGATTTTGGGAGATCGTTTCGGTAATATCATTGAAGCCACGCCGGCTTACGCAAGCCCCAATCTAACGAGCCTTTCCTCGAGCAAAACCAGGTAAGCATGCTTTTTCGCTTCGGAAAGCTGACAGCGTGCGACGAGTTCTTTCCACTGGGGAACGGTTGCCTGCAGCCCGCTCAGAAGGTCCGCGACGAGGCGTTCCGAAAGGCCCAGACGTTCCCCGCAAAAGTAATCGATACAAAGCGCCCGCGTGAGCTTTCTCTTTTTCCTCTTCAATGGCAAGGCGGTTTCCTCGACCCCAGCGATTCCGTAAGACGGCGTCGGAAAGAGTCGTAATGGCCTGAATTGGTGGGTGTTGAGCGTGTTGAAGCTGGCGCTAGGAGGGCGAACAGTTTCGTGTGGCGGTTCTCGGGCGAATTTCGGAGGGCTCGAGCCGCGAAATGGATCCCCCTGTCGGCAATAGGCAACAGGGAGCCAGACCGCTCCGATGGCGGACGCGAACCCAAGGTTACCGAGAGCGCGGGGCGGGCGTTCCTCAGCCCGGAGCCGGTGGCGGCCACCATCGATCCTCTCGCATGGAGGCGGCGATTTGACGGGCAAAATAGATGGCCGTGTGTCCACGGCGTATCTCTGGCTTCAAGTTGCGCTTGTGGAAGCAGTGGAACACGGCGTGGGCCATGAACATGATCAGCCACAGAACGAGAATGGAATTGGGATGATGATGATAGCAATGACCGGAATGCCAGCGGGAGCAGAGTTCGTTAAAGCCTTCGTTTTCGACCTTCCAACGGTCGTGCCCGAAATGGAAGATGGTCTTGGCATCGGCCATTGAGCGGGGCATGGTCGTCGCCCACCACCAGTGGCTATCGATGGGAGTCTCGACCCAATCCCCAGCGACGCGCTCGCGACGGATGCCAGTCTCATGGGAATGAACAACGCGAAGAGGAGTGTGAATGGATTCAGTGCAGAAGCCCTCAGCCTCTTGTAAATGAACGTGCCGCGCGGGCTTGCCCGGTGCAGCCGGAGTCTCAAATGATTCTGGCTCTTGCTCCTCAAGGGGCAGGAGCGTGCGGGCTTCGGACAATAGCTCAGGCTGATTATCCTTGAGTACGGCAACAAGGTATTTGCCGTGGTCTTCAAGAAGATTGATCACGGAGGGACGCAGGTAGAGCGCATCGGCAGTGAGCACGTCAAAGCAGCGTGGGTGGTCCTTAAGGACGCGAGTTATCAGCCGTATAGCCGCAGCGACTTCGTCGTCTCCAGGATCTCCGTCTTCACCAGGCTCAAGCATTTCCACGTCGAGAAGCAATTGAAAAGCCTCACAGATAATCTGAAACGCGACCAAGCGGTGGTAGAACTGTGTTTTGACCTCGTCTCCGACGGCGATCCGGCGTTGGAGACACTTTGGACAACAACGTTTGTAGCTACAGTGAGTTTCGTGACCATCGACGGCGGCAAGCATCCAACCGCGCTGTGGGGCAAGGATTTTGTTGCGTTTGAGGCAGAAGTAAATGTGTCCGAGACACCCTCGCACACTGTCAGGCTCGATGCGCTCGGAGACATACGCCAGTTCGTCGGCGCTGGGCAAACGGTGATTACCGAGCCAACGGGTCCAGCTGCTCTTGTTCCGGTGTTGCTCGAGTTCGTTGAAGCTTGGTAACCGGCAGCAGAACATGGCGAAGAATGCTGCCGGGAAAACTCGAGTGGGAATCTGTGGTTTGGGACGAGAGTCACGCACCCGCAGCCTCCACTGTTGGCGGAGGCTGAAAATCTTGTCCGCGTAAGTTAGTAGTCGCGTGAGAATGGTCGCTTCTTTTTTGGTGGAGAATTGCGCCCGGACTTGGCTTTGCCGGCTGATTTCTTACCGGTCTTGCCCTTCTTCTTGGCGGAGCTACTCGCCGCTCTGGCCTTGGTTTTTGCCTCCTCGAGTCGGAGGCGCCCCTGCTCGTCGAGGGCTTCCAGCAGAGCATTCGCCTTCTGGAAATCATCGATCCAGCGTCTCGCCTGAGCTTCCAACGGTCTGGGGACGTGCAGCATGGTGGTCTTGCCCTTGCGAGTCTGACCGATGGCCAAGGAGCGATGGCGCAAGGAGTCGTCGGAAGCGCAACGGCAAGTGGGCTTGCCGCATTTACGAGAGAGTTCGATGGGCGAGCCGTGAAGGAAGCCTTCGGCCTGGTCGAGGAGCTGGCGGAGGCGGCTGCGAATCTGGCGTTCGGTGGGGGGCAGGGAGTTTCTGCTTGGCATGAAGGTCGGCTCGTTCGGCGCACTGTAATATAAGACTATTACAGAAACAAGCTTAAAAAAGATGAAATAACGAATGCGAATTTGCCATGGGGTCAAAAATGGGCGCTGCCGATCCGAATTACCCAAAAATACAGGGCTTGAGCCGCCTCAGCCGCCTATCTTACGGAATCGCTGGCCTGCAAGGTTCGCTTCAGGGAGAGAAACGATTCGCTGCGCGCCGGTATGACCCACTCCCAGTTCGAGAACGGCAACACTGTGTGGCAGAGCAGATGCACGAAAGGCTCTCCGGCGATGGTGATCCCGAGGGACTTCCCCCCAAACCAATCCAACTGCAGCTGTTTTCCAGGGCGATGTTCTTGTGGAAAGTAGAGTTCCGGTGTCTCGCCGTGCTGCTGTCGCCACTGCTTAAGTAGGCCCTCGATCTCTTTCCAAACGCCCTCGAAGGGATCCTCTCGCGTCCGCCATGTCCGGGGGCCGCGACGGCCTTGGGGCGGCCCTCCGTGGATACACTTGCGGGCTGTTTTTCGGTCGATGCCCGCCTTGCGGGCGCTTTCACTGAGGTTGTCGGTCTCTCGGTAGACTTTCATCAATTTCCGGTACTGCACGGCGCTGATCATCGCCGTGCACCTCGCCCAGACACCCCAGCGCCGCCCCCTAATGTGGGGAATCTTAGCCCCATAGTTTCATAAATCGGGGCAAGAATCCCAAGAAAATAGTGGCAGGGGCCTTTGGGATAAGGTTGATTTGGAATCTACCAAAACACCAAACACTTCAACCCAAAAGCCACCTACAGTGAGAGTAGCACGACGTACGATTCATGCAAAGTCCAGAACGATTCCGGCGATCAAATTTGAAGATCAAGAACTGACCTCTTTCGGCGGTCTCGTTATCTTTCAGAAGCTCTTTCAGGAATTGGATCTGGAGGGGAAGCTTCAGCAGTGCTTTGGTCCACTGGATCGGCGCATGTCCCGCTTCTACAAGTTCCACAAGGTTTTCATGTGTCTTATCGTGCATCTTATACTGGGCTACCGGATGCTTCGCGATTTGGACTACTACCGAGATGATCCCCTTGTACGACAGGTTTTGGGGATGCACCAATTGCCCAGTGTCCCAACGATGAGCCGGATGTTGGGAGAGGTCGATTGTCAAAGCCTTGAGAGGATGAGGGAGATGAATCATTTCGTTTGCCTGTCGCGACTTCAGGAGGAGGGAATCAAACGCATCACGCTTGATTTGGACGGAAGCGTGCAGAGCACGAGTCGCCATGCGGAAGGGACGGCTGTGGGATTTAACAAGAAGAAAAAAGGCGAGCGCAGTTATTATCCGCTGCTCGCGACGATCGCTCAAACCGGACAAATCTTCGACTTCCTTCATCGAAGTGGCAACGTCCATGACTCCAATGGCGCGGTGGAGTTCCTCCGTTCCTGCGTGGAGAAGATTCGCAAGGTGCTGCCTGATGTGCAGATCGAGTTGCGCGCCGACAGCGCGTTTTTCAGCGATCAGATGGTTTCAGAGGCAAAGACCCTGGGCCTGGAATATACGTTCTCGGTGCCTTTCGAGCGGCTTGTGGAACTCAAGGGCATCATTGAGAAGCGCCGTCGCTGGTCCCGAACCCGAGGCGGAGAGGGAAAGATTCATCACTTCGAAATCCGCTGGAAGCCAAAAAGTTGGGCGCGCAAAGCGCGCATTTTGTGCATTCGAACCATGAGGCGCACTCAGCGCAAAGGACCGCTCCAACTGGATCTTTTCGAACCAGTCGAGGAGAACTATGAATACGAGGCGATCATCACCAACAAGACAAACACGGCCGCTCATGTGGTGAAATTTCATGAAGGGCGTGGCTCTTTAGGAGAAGATTTTTGGCGAAGCCAAGAGCCAGGCCCAGATGGACTATATTCCGGCCAAGCGACGTGCCGCCAACGAAGCTTTCCTTTTGGCCAGTATCCTCACCCACAATCTCACACGCGAAATACAGATGCGATCTGCGGAGCGGTCACGCAAATCGTCCGCCAAAAGGGCTGCGGAGTGGATCTTTGAAGGACTCGGCACGATTCGCCGCAAAATCATCCAGCGTGCCGGACGCCTGACTCGCCCTCAAGGTCGACTCACATTGACACTCGGAGGCAATCAGGCCGTCGAAGAAGAAATCGCCTACTACATGATGGCCTGACTGGCCATTTTATGAAACGCTGGGGTTGATTGAGCCCTAGAGCTCGTAGATCCAAGTATGAACCACAGATGAAAACTACCGAAACCTACTACATCGGCATCGACGTAAGCAAAGAGAATCTTGATGTCTTCATTCGCCGCGACAAACGCGTCCGAACCATCGCCAATCGCGCCAAAAGCATCGAGCGCCTCATCGCAGAACTCGCTGAGCAACACGAAAATATACATCTCGTCTGCGAGGCCAGCGGGGCTATGAGAAGCCTTTGCTCAAGGCTGCGTTCCGAGCCGGGCGACCGATCAGCTTGATCAATGCGCGCTGCGTCCGGTCGTTTGCCGATGCGATGAGCCAACACGCCAAGACCGACAGCATCGACGCGGAGGTGATTACCCACTTTGCCGAAGTCAAGAAGCCCTCGGCCCTGGCCCCGCCCAGCGCCACGCAAGAGGCCCTCCAAGCTTTGGGCCGCCGACGACAAAGCCTAGTCAACAAGCTCACACAGGAGAAGAACGCCCTCAAAAAGGCCGAGCATCCCATGGTGAGAAGAGACTTGCAATCAAGCATACGCGGGCTTGAAGGGCGATTGATCAAATTCGAAAAAGAGGTCGATCGACTTGTTGAGGGAAACGAAGAATTGCGTGCCAAGCGCAAACGAATGGAATCCATCAAAGGAATTGGACGGGTGTCGGCCAGCACGATCCTGTCTGAGATGTCGGAGATGGGAACGCTAACATCGAAACAAGCGTCTGCTCTCGTGGGCGTCGCGCCCTTCCCAGAAGACAGTGGAAAGCATCGCGGCAAGAGGCTGACCCAAGGAGGGAGAGCTCGGGCACGACGCGGTCTCTACTTGGGAGCGATGGCAGCGAGTCGGTTCAATCCGGTATTGTCGGAATTCTACAGCCGCTTGAGAAGTAAGGGAAAATGCCATCATGTGGCTGTGATTGCAGTGATGCGAAAGCTGGTTTGTCTGATCAATCGATTGCTGAAAGATCCCGAGTTCGTGCCCGTGGGATCGAAATAGAGCCGGCGGCCGAACAGAGGAGACAAGGAATAGATGTGCTTTGATGTCGTCCACCCTGGGGCGCTACCCCAAGTTCGTCAGCTGTGGAGACCGAAATCCTTTAAATCCCTGGTTTTCTAGGATTTCATCGAATCTGCTCGTGAGTGGGAAGTTCTCAGACCGGTTTCTCTTTGCCTGGCGTGTCTGTCTGACTGCGTAATAGAGCGATCTTCGCCTTGGATAGTTCAATGCTCAGATCGATCAGTTCGGTGGTCAGTTTCTTGAATTTCTTGTACTCCTCTGTTTCTTTTCGTAGTCCCTTCACGTGGTCTGGCCAGACGTGTTCAGTCCGGCTCCTCATCTTATGCGTGTAGCTCAGTTGGTAATACACGCCGCGCTGGCGTTGTCGATCTCGGTATTGCTTGCTGATGCTCCCAGGCCGCATTGGCCCGATTGCAGCTAACTTTGCCGCAAGTTTCTGGACTCTTTTTTCAGTGATCTGATCTTTTTCATGGTCATTAGCTTATATATGCGAATGTCTAGGAAAATCAAATCATTTGTTATGGATCTCTGGATTTCTTGGTGGAATATCGTCTGTTTTCTGCGACCCGCTTTCTCGAGAGCCCGCACCTTTCTCTGGTTTCTGCTCGTCTTGGCCGCTTTCTCCGTGCGCAATGATCTCCTCGGGGTTTCCAGTTTCGTCCGCGCTCTCGGTTTGTCAGAACACTTCTATGAGCACTTACTCCATTTCTTCCACAGCAATGCCGTGAAGACGGACCGGCTTGCAGAACTTTGGTTCGCCATCGTGATCAAGCACTTCCCTGTCTACAAGATCGGTTGTCGCCCCGTCCTGGTTCTCGACGGCATCAAGAAGTCCAAGGAGGGCCGCAAGATGCCTGCGGTGAAGTATCTGCATCAACAGTCCGAGTCCAATTCCAAGCCTCACTTCATCATGAGCCATTCCTTTCAGGCCTTCGGCGTGCTCTGTCAGGTTGGCGGATACTTCTTCTGCGTTCCGGTCTGTGCACGCATTCACGAAGGTATCGTCACTTCAAACCGCGACAGGAGAACCTTGATCGACAAGGCCAACGAGATGCTCGCATCCGTCTGTAGAGGTCAGGAGTTCGTCTTGCTGGCCGACGCCTACTACGCCAACGGAAAGGTGATCCGGAGCACCAAGGGGCGTTCCGGTGTGCTGGTCACGAGGGTTCGACGCACGACAACCGGCTTTCGGCCTGCGGCAGTGCCACGCAAACGCAAACGCGGACGACCGAAAAAGTATGGCGCTGCGGTGAAGCTCCAGAATGTCTTTGGAACGGGCGGCTTCAGTTCCGTTCCCAGTCCCGTATATGGGGAGAGAAACATCTCTGTCCGGTTCAAGTCGGTGGATCTGTTGTGGAAGCCCGCCGGGGCGATGGTCCGCTTCATTCTCGTCGATCATCCCACGAGAGGGCGGATCATCCTCTTGTCTACCGACCTCACCATGGAAGCTCAGGAGATCATCTTGCTCTACAGTTTGCGTTTCAAGATCGAAGTCGCTTTCAAGCAAGCGGTGCATTCGGTCGGCTCATTCGGATACCATTTCTGGATGGCCGCTATGCGACCGCTCAAGCGTCGCAATGGTAACCAATACCTCCACCGGACTACCGAGAAATATCGCAGACAGGTGCAGAGAAAGATGCACGCATATCATGTGTTTGTGCAGACCGGCATGATCGCTCAGGGCATGTTACAGTACCTTGCCATGACATGTGACGGTCTGGTCTGGAAACACTTTGGAACCTGGATCCGAACCATCCGCCCAGACGTGCTGCCTTCGGAAATGATTGTCTCAGCCGCCTTGAAAAACACGCTGCCTGGATTTTTGCACCACGGCGGAAAAGGTTCAGCGTTCCGAAAATTCATCCTTGATAAAATAGACTTCACTCGCTCCGAAGGTTCACGCTTCGCCGCATGATGATCCAGTTACAGAACTTCTCACTCGCGAGGAATCTGACCTCCGCTTTTTGGGACTACATTTTCGATCAGTTTTGGAAGTGTCGGCAATTCCAGCCCCAGGTGAGCCAGCAGTTCTGCCACTTGCCGGTCGGGCCGTGCGACCACGCGAAGGCGCATCTCTGTCCCGCCCCGGACTGGGAGCACGACATCCATACTCCTCACAGTGGCCACCTCCTTGAGCAACTGCCGGGAGCAATCTCCCAGTCTCTTGCCTCGCATCCACATCTCCAGGGTTCGCCACGAGAAATGACCGGAAGTTGTGGATGAGAGCGGTCGGGGCATCATGAAGAGTTCAACCATTTACCAAAACAACTGAACTCCAATGAAAACCACCAACCACCCCACCGAATCAGCATCTATCCTTGACCAGGAAGGAGCAAGCACCGTCTGCCAGAACGCCCTTGATGCCACCCTGCGACAAGGAGCCCAAATGCTTCTTCAGGCCGCCATCGACAACGAAGTCTCCGACTACATTCAAGCCCATCAACATCAGCGTGATGACCAGGGTCATCGCCAAGTCGTCCGCAACGGCCATCTTCCTGAAGCGGCAACTTCAGACTGGAATAGGGAACGTTCCTGTTCGGCAGCCCAGGATCAATGATCGCCGATCAGGCCCAGCGATTCCGTAAGACGGCGTCGGAAAGAGTCGTAATGGCCTGAATTGGTGGGTGTTGAGCGTGTTGAAGCTGGCGCTAAGAGGGCGAACAGTTTCGTGTGGCGGTTCTCGGGCGAATTTCGGAGGGCTCGAGCCGCGAAATGGATCCCCCTGTCGGCAATAGGCAACAGGGAGCCAGACCGCTCCGATGGCGGACGCGAACCCAAGGTTACCGAGAGCGCGGGGCGGGCGTTCCTCAGCCCGGAGCCGGTGGCGGCCACCATCGATCCTCTCGCATGGAGGCGGCGATTTGACGGGCAAAATAGATGGCCGTGTGTCCACGGCGTATCTCTGGCTTCAAGTTGCGCTTGTGGAAGCAGTGGAACACGGCGTGGGCCATGAACATGATCAGCCACAGAACGAGAATGGAATTGGGATGATGGTGATAGCAATGACCGGAATGCCAGCGGGAGCAGAGTTCGTTAAAGCCTTCGTTTTCGACCTTCCAACGGTCGTGCCCGAAATGGAAGATGGTCTTGGCATCGGCCATTGAGCGGGGCATGGTCGTCGCCCACCACCAGTGGCTATCGATGGGAGTCTCGACCCGATCCCCAGCGACGCGCTCGCGACGGATGCCAGTCTCATGGGAATGAACAACGCGAAGAGGAGTGTGAATGGATTCAGTGCAGAAGCCCTCAGCCTCTTGTAAACGAACGTGCCGCGCGGGCTTGCCCGGTGCAGCTGGAGTCTCAAATGATTCTGGCTCTTGCTCCTCAAGGGGCAGGAGCGTGCGGGCTTCGGACAATAGCTCAGGCTGATTATCCTTGAGTACGGCAACAAGGTATTTGCCGTGGTCTTCAAGAAGATTGATCACGGAGGGACGCAGGTAGAGCGCATCGGCAGTGAGCACGTCAAAGCAGCGTGGGTGGTCCTTAAGGACGCGAGTTATCAGCCGTATAGCCGCAGCGACTTCGTCGTCTCCAGGATCTCCGTCTTCACCAGGCTCAAGCATTTCCACGTCGAGAAGCAATTGAAAATCCTCACAGATAATCTGAAACGCGACCAAGCGGTGGTAGAACTGTGTTTTGACCTCGTCTCCGACGGCGATCCGGCGTTGGAGACACTTTGGACAACAACGTTTGTAGCTACAGTGAGTTTCGTGACCATCGACGGCGGCAAGCATCCAACCGCGCTGTGGGGCAAGGATTTTGTTGCGTTTGAGGCAGAAGTAAATGTGTCCGAGACACCCTCGCACACTGTCAGGCTCGATGCGCTCGGAGACATACGCCAGTTCGTCGGCGCTGGGCAAACGGTGATTACCGAGCCAACGGGTCCAGCTGCTCTTGTTCCGGTGTTGCTCGAGTTCGTTGAAGCTTGGTAACCGGCAGCAGAACATGGCGAAGAATGCTGCCGGGAAAACTCGAGTGGGAATCTGTGGTTTGGGACGAGAGTCACGCACCCGCAGCCTCCACTGTTGGCGGAGGCTGAAAATCTTGTCCGCGTAAGTTAGTAGTCGCGTGAGAATGGTCGCTTCTTTTTTGGTGGAGAATTGCGCCCGGACTTGGCTTTGCCGGCTGATTTCTTACCGGTCTTGCCCTTCTTCTTGGCGGAGCTACTCGCCGCTCTGGCCTTGGTTTTTGCCTCCTCGAGTCGGAGGCGCCCCTGCTCGTCGAGGGCTTCCAGCAGAGCATTCGCCTTCTGGAAATCATCGATCCAGCGTCTCGCCTGAGCTTCCAACGGTCTGGGGACGTGCAGCATGGTGGTCTTGCCCTTGCGAGTCTGACCGATGGCCAAGGAGCGATGGCGCAAGGAGTCGTCGGAAGCGCAACGGCAAGTGGGCTTGCCGCATTTACGAGAGAGTTCGATGGGCGAGCCGTGAAGGAAGCCTTCGGCCTGGTCGAGGAGCTGGCGGAGGCGGCTGCGAATCTGGCGTTCGGTGGGGGGCAGGGAGTTTCTGCTTGGCATGAAGGTCGGCTCGTTCAGCGCACTGTAATATAAGACTATTACAGAAACAAGCTTAAAAAAGATGAAATAACGAATGCGAATTTGCCATGGGGTCAAAAATGGGCGCCGCCGATCCGAATTACCCAAAAATACAGGGCTTGAGCCGCCTCAGCCGCCTATCTTACGGAATCGCTGGATCAGGCCAGCGGTTCACCAGCGCCATCCTTCCGCCGTACCTACGCCGAGTCGCTTCACTGGACAACCTCATCTCAGCACTCTACCTGCGAGGAATCTCAACCTCCGAGATGAGTCGAGCCTTAGAGCCGATCCTCGGTGAGAACGCATCGGGTCTTTCTGCAGCCAACATCGTTCGACGAGGAAGAGCAATGGGAGAAAGAACGCGAGCAATGGAGCAAGCGTGACCTCAGCGACAAGGAATACGTCTATCTCTGGGCCGACGGGATCTACTTCCATGTCAGGCTCAATGACGACCGCCCATGTGTTCTCGTAATCGTCGGCTCCTTACCCGATGGAACCAAGGAATTGGTAACCATCAGCGATGGAGAACGAGAGAGCAAACTGTCCTGGAAAAATGTGCTCAGAGATCTCGAGAAACGAGGATTGAAGATCCCCCCGAAATTGAGTATCGCCGATGGAGCTCTCGGGTTCTGGAGTGCCTTGGAACTCACATCTGACCGATAAATCAGCTCAGTTTTCTTGCCCAAAGTGTTAGTTTATGTTGCGTTATATGCCGCCTGCCCTTAAGCTCGCGAGTGAGAAGTTCTGTAACTGGATCATCATGCGGCGAAGCGTGAACCTTCGGAGCGAGTGAAGTCTATTTTATCAAGGATGAATTTTCGGAACGCTGAACCTTTTCCGCCGTGGTGCAAAAATCCAGGCAGCGTGTTTTTCAAGGCGGCTGAGACAATCATTTCCGAAGGCAGCACGTCTGGGCGGATGGTTCGGATCCAGGTTCCAAAGTGTTTCCAGACCAGACCGTCACATGTCATGGCAAGGTACTGTAACATGCCCTGAGCGATCATGCCGGTCTGCACAAACACATGATATGCGTGCATCTTTCTCTGCACCTGTCTGCGATATTTCTCGGTAGTCCGGTGGAGGTATTGGTTACCATTGCGACGCTTGAGCGGTCGCATAGCGGCCATCCAGAAATGGTATCCGAATGAGCCGACCGAATGCACCGCTTGCTTGAAAGCGACTTCGATCTTGAAACGCAAACTGTAGAGCAAGATGATCTCCTGAGCTTCCATGGTGAGGTCGGTAGACAAGAGGATGATCCGCCCTCTCGTGGGATGATCGACGAGAATGAAGCGGACCATCGCCCCGGCGGGCTTCCACAACAGATCCACCGACTTGAACCGGACAGAGATGTTTCTCTCCCCATATACGGGACTGGGAACGGAACTGAAGCCGCCCGTTCCAAAGACATTCTGGAGCTTCACCGCAGCGCCATACTTTTTCGGTCGTCCGCGTTTGCGTTTGCGTGGCACTGCCGCAGGCCGAAAGCCGGTTGTCGTGCGTCGAACCCTCGTGACCAGCACACCGGAACGCCCCTTGGTGCTCCGGATCACCTTTCCGTTGGCGTAGTAGGCGTCGGCCAGCAAGACGAACTCCTGACCTCTACAGACGGATGCGAGCATCTCGTTGGCCTTGTCGATCAAGGTTCTCCTGTCGCGGTTTGAAGTGACGATACCTTCGTGAATGCGTGCACAGACCGGAACGCAGAAGAAGTATCCGCCAACCTGACAGAGCACGCCGAAGGCCTGAAAGGAATGGCTCATGATGAAGTGAGGCTTGGAATTGGACTCGGACTGTTGATGCAGATACTTCACCGCAGGCATCTTGCGGCCCTCCTTGGACTTCTTGATGCCGTCGAGAACCAGGACGGGGCGACAACCGATCTTGTAGACAGGGAAGTGCTTGATCACGATGGCGAACCAAAGTTCTGCAAGCCGGTCCGTCTTCACGGCATTGCTGTGGAAGAAATGGAGTAAGTGCTCATAGGAGTGTTCTGACAAACCGAGAGCGCGGACGAAACTGGAAACCCCGAGGAGGTCATTGCGCACGGAGAAAGCGGCCAAGACGAGCAGAAACCAGAGCAAGGTGCGGGCTCTCGAGAAAGCGGGTCGCAGAAGACAGACGATATTCCACCAAGAAATCCAGAGATCCATAACAAATGATTTGATTTTCCTAGACATTCGCATATATAAGGTAATGACCATGAAAAAGATCAGATCACTGAAAAAAGAGTCCAGAAACTTGCGGCAAAGTTAGCTGCAATCGGGCCAATGCGGCCTGGGAGCATCAGCAAGCAATACCGAGATCGACAACGCCAGCGCGGCGTGTATTACCAACTGAGCTACACGCATGAGATGAGGAGCCGGACTGAACACGTCTGGCCAGATCACGTGAAGGGACTACGAAAAGAAACAGAGGAGTACAAGAAATTCAAGAAACTGACCACCGAACTGATCGATCTGAGCATTGAACTATCCAAGGCGAAGATCGCTCTATTACGCAGTCAGACAGACACGCCAGGCAAAGAGAAACCGGTCTGAGAACTTCCCACTCACGAGTTTTCAGTCAGGTCACGGAAGAACCGCTCTACCATGTTGAGCCACGATGCGCTCTTAGGAATGGCGCAAAAATAAAATGAACAATTTAAGGTTTCTCAACCTTATTTCTATGCTACTGTCAGTGCCATGCCTGTCAGTTCCGTTGTCGAAAGCATTCGCCGGAAGTTCGATTCCCTGAGCCACCTCATGGACGAGCGGGCCCGGAGGTGTTGGGCGGCGGCGGCGGCCATGGAATTGGGTTGGGGCGGCGTATCCGCAGTTTCTCTTGCGACATCGATGTCGCGGACGACGATCACTGAGGGCATCAAGCAGTTACGGCGCGGCGACTACACGGCACCCGAAGCCGACGGACGCATCCGTCGGCTTCGGGGGCGGGCGCAAGCCGGTGACCGAGACCGATCCGGAACTGCTTGGGGCTCTTGAGCGGCTAGTTGATCCTCTCAGTAGAGGCGACCCTCAATCCCCATTGCGCTGGACATTGAAGAGCACTCAGAGGCTTGCCAGGGAACTCACATCTCAGAACCACCCGGTCGGTGCGCGTACTGTTGCCGCGTTGCTGCGCAAGGCCGGCTATAGTCTGCTGGCAAATCGCAAGACCCGCGAAGGGGCACAGCACCCGGACCGCAACAGGCAGTTCGAATACCCCGAATGGTGCCTAGGGAGATCCTAGGACGAGGTGGCACAGCACCCGGACCGCAACAGGCAGTTCGAATACATCAACGATCAGGTGCGTCGCTTCCAACATTGCGGCCAACCAGCAATCTCAGTGGACACCAAGAAGAAGGAGTTGGTGGGCGATTTCAAGAACGCCGGGAGGCAGTGGAGGCCGAAAGACAACCCTGAGCAAGTCCGCGTGCATGACTTCAAGGACAAGGACCTGGGCAAGGCAATCCCCTACGGCGTTTACGATATGCTCAACAACCAGGGCTGGGTTAGGAATGGCGCAAAAATAAAATGAACAATTTAAGGTTTCTCAACCTTATTTCTATGCTACTGTCGGTGCCATGCCTGACAGTTCCGTTGTCGAAAGCATTCGCCGGAAGTTCGATTCCCTGAGCCACCTCATGGACGAGCGGGCCCGGAGGTGTTGGGCGGCGGCGGCGGCCATGGAATTGGGTTGGGGCGGCGTATCCGCAGTTTCTCTTGCGACATCGATGTCGCGGACGACGATCACTGAGGGCATCAAGCAGTTACGGCGCGGCGACTACACGGCACCCGAAGCCGACGGACGCATCCGTCGGCTTGGGGGCGGGCGCAAGCCGGTGACCGAGACCGATCCGGAACTGCTTGGGGCTCTTGAGCGGCTAGTTGATCCTCTCAGTAGAGGCGACTCTCAATCCCCATTGCGCTGGACATTGAAGAGCACTCAGAGGCTTGCCAGGGAACTCACATCTCAGAACCACCCGGTCGGTGCGCGTACTGTTGCCGCGTTGCTGCGCAAGGCCGGCTATAGTCTGCTGGCAAATCGCAAGACCCGCGAAGGGGCACAGCACCCGGACCGCAACAGGCAGTTCGAATACATCAACGATCAGGTGCGTCGCTTCCAACATTGCGGCCAGCCAGCAATCTCAGTGGACACCAAGAAGAAGGAGTTGGTGGGCGATTTCAAGAACGCCGGGAGGCAGTGGAGGCCGAAAGACAACCCTGAGCAAGTCCGCGTGCATGACTTCAAGGACAAGGACCTGGGCAAGGCAATCCCCTACGGCGTTTACGATATGCTCAACAACCAGGGCTGGGTTAGCGTCGGAATCGACCATGATACGGCCCAATTCGCGACCCGCAGCATCCTGTTGTGGTGGACGGAAATGGGCTCTGCGCGGTTCCCCCACGCCCGTCGGCTGCTAATCACCGCCGATGGCGGTGGGAGCAACAGCCACCGCTCGCGGCTTTGGAAGCTTTCGCTCCAGGAGTTGGCGAACGAGACCGGGCTGAAGTTGGTCGTCTGCCACTTCCCGCCGGGGACAAGCAAGTGGAACAAGATCGAGCACCGTCTCTTCAGCTACATCACCCAGAACTGGCAAGGCGAGCCACTGGCAACCCTGCAGACGATCGTCGAGTTGATTGGAAGCACAACGACGAAGGGAGGCCTGAAGGTCAGGGCCAGGCTCGATACCAAAAGCTACGAGACGGGGATCAAAGTGACGGACGAGGAACTGGCCGCCGTAAAACTGGAAAGGCACGAAACACACGGCTCATGGAATTACACAATCAAACCCTCGAAGTAAATGTTCATCTTATTTTTGCGCAATTCCTTAGGTGTGAAGTGGATGTGGATGCGTGGTCGCCTTGAAATTCACGCGCGAACTTTCGCGTGTTTATGTATAGCATCTCGTGAGTGGGAAGTTCTCAGACCGGTTTCTCTTTGCCTGGCGTGTCTGTCTGACTGCGTAATAGAGCGATCTTCGCCTTGGATAGTTCAATGCTCAGATCGATCAGTTCGGTGGTCAGTTTCTTGAATTTCTTGTACTCCTCTGTTTCTTTTCGTGGTCTGGCCAGACGTGTTCAGTCCGACTCCTCATCTCATGCGTGTAGCTCAGTTGGTAATACACGCCGCGCTGGCGTTGTCGATCTCGGTATTGCTTGCTGATGCTCCCAGGCCGCATTGGCCCGATTGCAGCTAACTTTGCCGCAAGTTTCTGGACTCTTTTTTCAGTGATCTGATCTTTTTCATGGTCATTACCTTATATATGCGAATGTCTAGGAAAATCAAATCATTTGTTATGGATCTCTGGATTTCTTGGTGGAATATCGTCTGTCTTCTGCGACCCGCTTTCTCGAGAGCCCGCACCTTTCTCTGGTTTCTGCTCGTCTTGGCCGCTTTCCTCCGTGCGCAATGACCTCCTCGGGGTTTCCAGTTTCGTCCGCGCTCTCGGTTTGTCAGAACACTCCTATGAGCACTTACTCCATTTCTTCCACAGCAATGCCGTGAAGACGGACCGGCTTGCAGAACTTTGGTTCGCCATCGTGATCAAGCACTTCCCTGTCTACAAGATCGGTTGTCACCCCGTCCTGGTTCTCGACGGCATCAAGAAGTCCAAGGAGGGCCGCAAGATGCCTGCGGTGAAGTATCTGCATCAACAGTCCGAGTCCAATTCCAAGCCTCACTTCATCATGAGCCATTCCTTTCAGGCCTTCGGCGTGCTCTGTCAGGTTGGCGGATACTTCTTCTGCGTTCCGGTCTGTGCACGCATTCACGAAGGTATCGTCACTTCAAACCGCGACAGGAGAACCTTGATCGACAAGGCCAACGAGATGCTCGCATCCGTCTGTAGAGGTTAGGAGTTCGTCTTGCTGGCCGACGCCTACTACGCCAACGGAAAGGTGATCCGGAGCACCAAGGGGCGTTCCGGTGTGCTGGTCACGAGGGTTCGACGCACGACAACCGGCTTTCGGCCTGCGGCAGTGCCACGCAAACGCAAACGCGGACGACCGAAAAAGTATGGCGCTGCGGTGAAGCTCCAGAATGTCTTTGGAACGGGCGGCTCCAGTTCAGTTCCCAGTCCCGTATATGGGGAGAGAAACATCTCTGTCCGGTTCAAGTCGGTGGATCTGTTGTGGAAGCCCGCCGGGGCGATGGTCCGCTTCATTCTCGTCGATCATCCCACGAGAGGGCGGATCATCCTCTTGTCTACCGACCTCACCATGGAAGCTCAGGAGATCATCTTGCTCTACAGTTTGCGTTTCAAGATCGAAGTCGCTTTCAAGCAAGCGGTGCATTCGGTCGGCTCATTCGGATACCATTTCTGGATGGCCGCTATGCGACCGCTCAAGCGTCGCAATGGTAACCAATACCTCCACCGGACTACCGAGAAATATCGCAGACAGGTGCAGAGAAAGATGCACGCATATCATGTGTTTGTGCAGACCGGCATGATCGCTCAGGGCATGTTACAGTACCTTGCCATGACATGTGACGGTCTGGTCTGGAAACACTTTGGAACCTGGATCCGAACCATCCGCCCAGACGTGCTGCCCTCGGAAATGATTGTCTCAGCCGCCTTGAAAAACACGCTGCCTGGATTTTTGCACCACGGCGGAAAAGGTTCAGCGTTCCGAAAATTCATCCTTGATAAAATAGACTTCACTCGCTCCGAAGGTTCACGCTTCGCCGCATGATGATCTAGTTACAGAACTTCTCACTCACGAGTGAAAAGTGTGTGCGGAGAGGCGTGTTCACCAGTGTAGCTGACCTCGAACAGGCGTTGGTAGGCTATATCGAAGCTCACAACGAAAACCCATCTCCTTTCATCTGGACCGCAGCTGCCTCTGATATTCTCGAAAAGGTCAAGCGCAGTAGAGCCAAACTGAACCCCATAGTTTCATAAATCGGGGCAAGAATCCCAAAAAAATAGTGGCAGGGGCCTTTGGGATAAGGTTGATTTGGAATCTACCAAAACACTAAACACTTCAACCCAAAAGCCACCTACAGTGAGAGTAGCACGACGTACGATTAATGCAAAGTCCAGAACGATTCCGGCGATCAAATTTGAAGATCAAAAACTGACCTCTTTCGGCGGTCTCGTTATCTTTCAGAAGCTCTTTCAGGAATTGGATCTGGAGGGGAAGCTTCAGCAGTGCTTTGATCCACTGGATCGGCGCATGTCCCGCTTCTACAAGTTCCACAAGGTTTTCATGTGTCTTATCGTGCATCTTATACTGGGCTACCGGATGCTTCGCGATTTGGACTACTACCGAGATGATCTCCTTGTACGACAGGTTTTGGGGATGCACCAATTGCCCAGTGTCCCAACGATGAGCCGGATGTTGGGAGAGGTCGATTGTCAAAGCCTTGAGAGGATGAGGGAGATGAATCATTTCGTTTGCCTGTCGCGACTTCAGGAGGAGGGAATCAAACGCATCACGCTTGATTTGGACGGAAGCGTGCAGAGCACGAGTCGCCATGCGGAGGCGACGGCTGTGGGATTTAACAAGAAGAAAAAAGGTGAGCGCAGTTATTATCCGCTGCTCGCGACGATCTCCCAAACCGGACAGATTCTCGATTACCTTCATCGAAGCGGCAACGTCCATGACTCCAATGGCGCGGTGGAATTTCTTCGCTACTGCGTGGAAAAGATTCGCAAGGTGCTGCCTGATGTGCAGATCGAGTTGCGCGCCGACAGCGCGTTTTTCAGCGATCAGATGGTTTCAGAGGCAAAGACCCTTGGCCTGGAATATACGTTCTCGGTGCCTTTCGAGCGGCTTGTGGAACTCAAAGGCATCATTGAGAAGCGCCGTCGCTGGTCCCGAACCCGAGGCGGAGAAGGAAAAACTCATCACTTTGAAATCCGCTGGAAGCCAAAAAGTTGGGCGCGCAAAGCGCGCATTTTGTGCATTCGAACCATGAGGCGCACTCAGCGCAAAGGACCGCTCCAACTGGATCTTTTCGAACCAGTCGAGGAGAACTATGAATACGAGGCGATCATCACCAACAAGACAAACACGGCCGCTCATGTGGTGAAATTTCATGAAGGGCGTGGCTCTCAGGAGAAGATTTTTGGCGAAGCCAAGAGCCAGGCCCAGATGGACTATATTCCGGCCAAGCGACGTGCCGCCAACGAAGCTTTCCTTTTGGCCAGTATCCTCACCCACAATCTCACACGCGAAATGCAGATGCGATCTGCGGAGCGGTCACGCAAATCGTCCCCCCAAAGGGCTGCGGAGTGGATCTTTGAAGGACTCGGCACGATTCGCCGCAAAATCATCCAGCGTGCCGGACGTCTGACTCGCCCTCGAGGTCGACTCACATTGACACTCGGAGACAATCAGGCCGTCGAAGAAGAAATCGCCTACTACATGATGGCCTGACTGGCCATTTTATGAAACGCTGGGGTGAATAAACTACAGTCTGCTTGACGGACTACACTAGATGCCCGCCGAGCCCCCACCCACGTTCTCCGCCTTCGCCCATCTCTCGGCGGAAAACGCCCCCTCTACCGAGCCATCCTCGGGATCTTCTCGGCGGCTCGCGAGCACTTCGAAATCCATCTCCGATCGGCCGATATCCGCGAGGGACTGCGCACGGCGGGGTACGATTCTCTCGAGGAGCAGGAGCTGACGAACAGCCTTTCCCAGCTCAACAAGTGGGGAAATCTCACCGCCACGCGAGACACCGCCGATGTCGCCACCGTGGAGGGATTCTACCGGGCCCGTTTCCTCTACCAACTCACCGCGGAAGGCGAGGCGGCCGAGAGCGCTCTCAACCTTTTCCTCGAACTCATCCAGCGACCCGGCGAGTTGCAGGCCACCGCCCTCCGGGATCTGATCGATTCGCTCGAGCGGATCCGCGAACTCTCCAAACCAGCCGCGCTCGACGTGGGCAAGCTCCACGCCGAGTTCCGCGGTCTCTTCGATCGCTTCGAAGAACTGACCTCGCGCGCACAGGCCTTCATGCGGAATCTTCAAGGCACAATCGATCTCCAGGGCATGACCGCCGCGCAATTCCTCGACTACAAGGAAATGCTCATCGAATACCTGGAACGATTTCTCAGCGAACTCGTCCTGGCCACCAGTGAAATCGCCGAACGTCTCACCCAGATTGGCGACGTGGAAGCTGTTCTGAGCGAGGTTGCCGAGAGAGCCCTCGCCGACGTGCTCGACTCGACAGAATCCCTCAAAGCGGAGGAACGCGGCCGTTGGATCGGCCGTTGAATCGGCTTTCGGCGATGGTTTCTTGGTGGCGCCGGCGGCGTTTCCCAGGCCGAGATCCTGCGTCGAAAGTCCCGCGAAGCCATCCCAGCGCTTCTCTACACCCTCAGCGCCATCCACGAGCGCCGGGTCTCTCGCAGCGACCGCGTCACCGACTGGAAGACCCTGGCTCGCTGGTTCGCCGAGGCCCCGGATGACCCCTCGGCGCACCGTCTGTGGCGCGGTGCCTTTGCCCTGGCCCCGGCACGACACTTACAAATCAACGACGAAACGCTTTCCCAGCGGGATCAATCGAAGGAGACCCCGCGAACAAGCTGGCTGGAAGCCGAGCCCGTTTGGGTGTCGCCCAAATTTCGCCGGACCGGGCGAGCCGTTCGGGGCGGCCCCGCGCCGGTCATCGATTTGAAAAAGGAAAAGGAATGGCTGGCACGCATGGCCTCCGATGAAGCGGGCCAACTCGGGGAAGCACGCCGCTTGCTGGCCAACGGACGGTGCCTGCGCCTCTCGGATCTGGCGACCATGAACGCCGCCTCGCTAGAACTGTTCCTTGACTTGTTAGGCGAGGCCCTCTCTTCCAGAACCGCCGACTCCGAAGCTGCGGAAGCGACCTCCACCGACGGCTCCCTCACCATCCGCCTGGAGCCCATCTCCGGAGGCGGCCTCGCCACCATTCGGAGTAGCGAGGGCACTCTCACCGGTCCAGACGCCTGGGTCACCATCCGCGAGGCCTACCAACCCGCTCAACCCGAAGCCATCGCCTGAGACCGAGGCCAGCCTTTTCCTGATGGATCGCGGAATCGATGTCCTCAAACAACGGCGGCGAAAACTCACCGCTCTGGAGGAAGCCTTTGACGCCGGCGTGGCCCATGAACGGCAACGCGCGATGCGCGCGCTTCTACGCCAGCCCTTGATCACCGTGGAACACGAGGCCTACCGCGTCGTCCGTGCGCACGGCGAATGGCTGCGCACGTGGTTCGCTCACCACGTCGATTGGCAATTGTCGATCACCAGCGAAGCCGCCCGGCTGCGCAAGACACCCGCCGGGCTGGAGGACGCGTCGCGACCCTGTCGCGATCCCAAATCGAGCACGACCCTCACGCGCCGCGGCTATGTTTATCTCTGCCTCCTCATCGCCGCTCTCGTCCGCTTGGATTGGCAGACCACGCTGGGAACGCTGGCGGAGCAACTGGGAGGCCATCTGAGATCGGATCCCGTTTTCGAAGACCAAGGGATGCGAGCCGCCCTGGACACGCCCGGCGACCGGCGCGAACTGGTGGACGCCATTCGCGTTCTGCTTTCCTGGAACGTCCTCGTCCGAGTCCAGGGCCATGAAGAATCCTTCATGCGCGACCAGGCGGCCGATGTGCTCTATTCGGTGAACCGTCCCATCCTCTCTCGTTTGCTGGCGGCGACCACCGCCCCCTCACTCACTCCCACTGAATCCTTCGAGGAACGTCTCGCCTCCACCCACGCCAGCCCGCTGGGCGAGAGCGAGGAAGGCCGTCACCGCCGCTGGCGAACCCATTTCTTCCGGCGCCTCCTTGATGACCCTGTTCTCTACTACGACACCCTCGATGACGCGGAACGCGCCTACCTGGACCGGCAACGTACCTCCATCCTATCAGAGATCGAGCGCGCCACTGGTCTGGTCCGCGAGGTGCGAGCCGAGGGCATCGCCATGGTTGATCCGAAAGGCACTCTCACGGATTACAAACTCCCCGAAGACGGCACGGAAGGCCATCTCACCCTGCTCCTAGCGGAACACTTGGCCGATACCCTCCGCGCCCGTCCCGACAAACGATGTCGCGTGTCCATCGCCGACCTCGTCGATTTCACCGCCCAGCAGATCAAGAAACACCAGAGTCATTGGCGAAAAGGCGTTCGCGAAGGCTGACAAGACCGCGTCCTCACCTCCCTGGTGATCGGACGGCTGGAAGCCCTCAGTCTCCTTCGACGTGAGGGACTGGACACGGTCATTCCCCTTCCCGCCCTGGGCCGCTACGCCCTGACGAAAGAGACCGGCTCCTCACCCTCGGACGCCGAGCGAGCAAATCCCGCAGGAGAACCATCACTCTTTGCCGACCTGTTCTGAGATGAGTTCCGGAGACGCCATGGACGAGGAGATCATCCCCGCGGACACCACCCCCGAGAAAGCCATCGGGTTGCCGCGTGCGACGCGCCACCGGTGGCAGCCGCTGCGCAGCGGCCTGATCAACTTGTTCAAATACGCGGACCAGGAATTCCGGTTCGAAGACGGACGCCTTCTCCTTCGCGGAAACAACGGCGCTGGAAAATTGCGAATTCTCGCGCTTCAACTGCCGTTCCTTCTCGACGGCGAGCTGAGTCCTCACCGTGTGGAACCGGACTGGGATCCCGCCAAGAAAATGGAGTGGAACCTCTTGATGAACCGGCACGAGGACCGCCTGGGCTACACCTGGATCGAGTTCGGTCGCCGCGACGAAGAAGGACGAGAACACTTCCTCACCTTGGGCTGCGGCTTGCACGCGCGAAAGGGAGTCGGCATCCCGCCGCAATCACGCTGGTTCTTCATCACTACCAAACGAATCAGAACTCAGCTCCACCTTCTCAACGAAAAGCGCGTGCCCCTCACTCGAAGCCACCTCGAAGCCGATCTCCAGGACGAGGGAACGGTCCATCGGAGCGCCAAAAACTACCGCAAGGCCGTCGACGATCACCTGTTTCAGTTAGGACCGCGCTACCGCGCCCTCGTCGAACTCTTGATTCGCCTGCGTCAACCGCAGCTTCTGCGCGAGTTGGACATTCAATGGCTCTCGGGAATCCTCAGCGAAGCCCTGCCGCCGCTGTCACCCCAGCTGATCGACGACGTGGCCGCCGCCTTTCGAGGCATCGAAGACGATCGCTACAACATGAATGAATTCCGTCTCGCCCGCGAGAACGTCAATGAATTCAGAAAGACCTACCGGCACTACGCCCAACTCACGGTGCGCAAGATTTCGAGCGACCTGCGTCACGCCCACAGCGCCTGCGAAGAAAAGGGGCGAGAGATCCGGCGGCTGGAGACCGCTCACCAGGAGGGATTGAATCTCTGCCAGGATCTACAGTCTCGGCGACAGACGGGCACCACCGAACTCCACAAGAGCCGGGTCACGGAACAAACCCTGCGAGCCAGCCCCGAGATGAAGAGCGCGGCCGAACTGGAACGCGCTCTCGAGAATCGCACCGAACGCCGCCGGGATGCCGAACGTGCCCAGACCGATTCGACGTGCGCCCAGGCCACCGAAGGCACTGCCGCCGCGGAGCGAGACCGAACCCAGGGCCTTCTGCAAGAGCGCCGGGGCGAGGCCAACGCCCAGTTTGAGAAAGTGCGGGCCGCCACCCGCGAAGCGGACATGGAAACGGACTGGGAAGTGGACGCGTGGGCTTCCCCCGCCGACATGGCCAAGGCACGCGAGCAGTTCAAGGCGCAACTGACCAAACGGCAGGCCGGCATTCGTCAGTTGGAATCCCTCAACGCCGAGCTGGCCCGCGCCCGGGAAACTCAGGCCATCGCCCAACGCGAGGAAGAGCGCTGCCGGCAGGAGATGCAAGCCGGGCAAGAAGATCATGGGCGCGCCCGGAAAACCCTCGCAGAAACCCTGGATCGTTTCCTCGTCGAGTTCTACGCCTGGCAAAACGACCTGAGCGAACTTCCTCTCGAGTCAC
Organism: Verrucomicrobiales bacterium; assembly: GCA_965204485.1. Taxonomy (GTDB): domain Bacteria; phylum Verrucomicrobiota; class Verrucomicrobiia; order Verrucomicrobiales; family DEV007; genus JAACDM01. The sequence continues at coordinate 132,346 of CBDBEZ010000136.1, read as the reverse complement.
GCGAGGACTGGTGGGAATCAACGGAAGACTGGCTCGACACCCGCACCGGCTCCTTTCCCCTCGAGGAATCGATCGCCAAGGCCCACCGGGACGCCCAGACCGAGCTGCTCAACCATCGCGGAAAACTCGCCCGCCAGCGTGAAGGACTGGAGGCGGAGGCGCTTGAGATCGGGGAGGCCCTCGCCACGCTTCGCGAGGGCCGCATTCCCGAGCCGCCACCCCCCTACACGCGCGCCCAGGACACCCGTGACGCCCGTCCAGGCGCCCCGCTCTGGAGACTTTGCGGCTTTCGGGAGGAGATCGCGCCCGAACGCCGTATGGGGTACGAGGCGGCGCTGGAAGCCGCGGGCCTGCTCGATGCTTGGCTCGATCCCGACGGCAACCTTCACCACCCGGAGTCGCACGATGTTTTCCTCGTCCCTGACAAAGGCTCCGATTCAATCGACGCCGGGACGGGCTTGAATGCCGTTCTCGTGGTGGAGGGGGACACGGTGGAGGCCGGTCTCGTTCACCGCGTGCTGGCCAGGATCGGTGCCGACGTTGGGGCCGGCGAAACCTGGGTCGCGCCCGATGGGCGCTGGAACAATGGTCCCGCGCGCGGATCCTGGAAGAAAAACAATGTGGAATTTCTCGGCGTCACCGCCCGCGAGGAGAGCCGACGCCGCAAAATCGCCGAACACGAGAAATCCCTTCGTGCGATCGAGGTGCAGCTCAGTGAACTTAAGGGCGCCGAGAACGAGCTCTCGAATCGATTGGAGCGTTTGGCGAAGGAAGTGCAGCAAGCGCCACCCAAAGACAAGCTCGTGGAAGCCGCGCTCGCGGTGGAACACACGCTGCAGGCCTTGGACGCCCGGCGGGCGAGTCTCGAGGAAGCGGAGGCCAGCCACCGCCAAACGGTCGAACTCCGGGACGAAGCCCTCGGCAAGCGAGACAGCGACGCCGAAGATCTCGGGCTACGGGCTTGGCGCGAGCCGCCCCGGCTCACCGAATTGAAAGATCTCCTGGCCTCGGTTCGGGAACTGGCGGCCGGTGCCTGGCCACAACTCCAGGCGGCCTTCGACGCGGCGAGCGCCCTGCGCACCGCCGAGCAACGCCTCGCCGAGGCCGTCGAGCGGCGGCAAGTGGCCGAGCGAGACGAGCACGCGGCGAGGGCCAAGGCCGACGAGGCGGAGGCCCACTACGAAACCCTGAACTCCACGGTGGGCGTGGCGGCGAGGGAAGTGCTCCGGCGCCTGGAGGAAACGCAGGCCTCGCCTGGGAGCAGACCCACGAGGCGTGGGTCTGCGAGGGAAGTGCTCCGGCGCCTGGAGGAAACGCAGGCCGCCATCCGCCACCTGGAAGCCGAGGTGGAGCGACTTCGCGAGGAGGAGACTGAAGCCGCCACTCGACTGCGCATCAACGAACGCGAACGAGAGATCGCCACCGACACGCTGCGGGAACGATCCGAACGACGCGCCGCCACGGTGGACACGCTCAATGCCCTGGTCGAACACCGCATCTTTGAGGAGGCGGATCCGGAACTCCAACCCCCTGACAAGGAACTCAAAACCTCCCCCGCAGTCGATCTTGCGCGTCGCACGGAACAACGTTTTCAAGAGGTCGCGCTCGATGACGAGAGCCTGCGGCGCGCTCAGACTCGCCTGCAGGCCGAATTCACCACGCTGAATGATCAGTTAGGAATGAGAGAACATCATCCGGTGATCGAAGCCATCGACGCCGGCGCTTTCAAGGTCACCTGCTCCTTTCAAGGCAAAGACCGCACCATGCACGAACTTCACGATCTGCTGCAGGACGAGGTCACTCAGCGCGAGCGCATGCTCGACGCCAAGGAACGCGAGGTGATTGAGAATCATCTCATCGGCGAAGTGGCCACCGAACTCCAGCAGCGCATTCGCGAAGGCGACACCTGGCGAAACGACGTCAACGAAGAGCTGGAACGGCGGCCGACGAGCAGCGGCATCAAACTGCGATTTGCCTGGAGTCCGGATCCGGAGGGCCCGGCGGGACTGGCCGAGGCCCGGCGACAGATCCTCCGCACCACCACCGCCTGGTCGCAGGGCGAGCGCCAGGCCATCGGCGATTTCCTCCACGAACGCATCCAGGCCGAACAAGCCCAGAAAGAGGGAGCCTCCTGGCAAGAACACCTCACCGCCGCCCTTGACTACCGGGCCTGGCATTGTTTTGAAGTCGAACGCTACCAGGACGGCCAGTGGAAGCGGCTGACCAAACGGACCTACGGCACCAGCTCGGGCGGTGAAAAGGCGCTGACCCTGACGGGCCCTCAATTCGCCGCCGCCGCTGCGCACTATCAAAGCGCCGCTTCGACGGCTCCCAGAATGATCCTCCTGGACGAGGTCTTTGTCGGGATCGACGGCCCGACACATTCCCGACTCATGGGCCTGCTCCACAGTTTCGATCTCGACTTCGTCATGACCAGCGAGCGCGAGTGGGGCTGCTATCCCACCCTGCCGAGCCTGGCCATCTATCAACTCTCTTCCCGGCCCGAGATCGCCGCCGTTCACGTCACCCGCTGGGTTTGGAACGGACGAGACCGCGTCGAAGGCGACGGCCAGTCATGACCGCGCGAGAACGACTGCGTGAGATCTTTCTCCATCTGGATTTGGCCTGGTTGATCGAGCGGCTGCAGCGCCGCGTCCAGCTTGGCCAGCATCTCACGGGCACCGTCACGCTCACGACCGCCCGCACCGCCGAGCGGCGAGCCCTGGACGACCTTCTCGGCAGGCCGGCCACCCGAGGTTCCCGACTGACGCTCTCGTTGGACACTCTCGCCAGGCAACTTCGCGAAACCGGCCTGGCCAACGATCTTCACGAGGTCGTCACCGTCTGCTGCGGCGATGTCAGCGATCGGCGCCAGGCTGCGCTCGCCAAGGCCATGGCCTGGCGATCTCTGTTCGAGACGGCGCGCCAGCGCCTCGATCCCGATCGCGCGGCAATGAGCTGGCTGCGCAGTCTGGAGTCCGACGGTCTGCTGAAGCGACTCGCCAAGAGCGATCCCCAAACCGGAGCCGAACTTCTCTCCCATGCCTGCGCCATCTGGGAAAAACTGCCGGCGGGATCCGTCACCCTCGCGGAGTTCGCAAGCAACCTGACCGGAGACACCCACGCCCTGGATCGCGGTCAGCCACTCTCCCCGATCCTCCTGCGCGGCTTGCGTTTCCGCACCGGTCACGATGGAAACCAAAACGCCGAGTCTCGCCGACACGCCTGGGAGGCCGTCGGCGTGGTGGTTGACCGACTCAGCGCTCCCGTGCTCACTTTCAATCTCGCAACCACGGCGGGTTCAGCGCTCGGTCAGACCCTCGCCATTCATCGTCGCGAAGGTCAACCTATCTACCTCACCTATCAACAGATTCAGGACCACGGCGCCTTCGAAGCCGTGTCCGGCATGGAGGACGTCTTCGTCGTTGAGAATCCCGCCATCGTGGAGGCGGCCGCCACCCAACTCGGCTCGAAGTGTCGTCCTCTCATTTGCACCGAGGGCATCCCTGCCTCAGCCACCAAACGGCTCCTCCGGCAACTCGCGGAAAGCGGTAGCCGTATTCACCTTCGAGCCGACTATGACTGGACCGGCCTGCACATCGTCGACCACCTCCTCACGATGCCCGGCACTCGACTCTGGCGAATGGACGCTGCCACCTACGAGACGATCCCCGCCTCGGTGCCCCTGGCCGGCTGCGAGTTCAGTCCGGACTGGTGCCAGGACCTGGTGGCGGCCACGCGGAAACGCGGCCTGGCGGGATACGAAGAACAGATTGTCGATCGGCTGCTCAAGGATCTGAGCACCGCCGACTCATAGGGAGGCGTTCAGAGCAAGGCACCCGGTGGATCACCAGCGGCAAGAGATCCGTCTCACCACCGCTCGCCTCCTCGAAACCGCTCAATCGGCGCCCAGCAAAGCGTCCACAAGGTACTGGGTGGGTCGAAAGTTCTCGATGAGGGTCTCGCGACGTCCGTCCCGCTTCATTCGGACCTGGGCGAGGTTGAAATTGGGTGTCTTGTGAGGGGCGAACAAGATGTCATCGTGAGTCGAGTTCTGATGGCGCTTGAACATTTCCGGAACGATGTCGCCCCCGAGATGGTCATCTCGGCCTGTGGCCAGATGGCAGGTCCCCAAGACCTTTTCATCTTGAATATCCGAATAGGAAACGGGCAGCACCTGGGTGCCAAATCCCAGCTCTCCCAAGGTGCCCGTCATGGGGTCATCCTTGAGTCTGGCATTGTGCGCGTCGATGGTTGACTGACTGCCCGAAATCAACTGGCTCTCGATGATCGAGCGATCTTTCACTTCGAGGACACCCAGAGTGCCGTCGTCATACTTCATCGGAAACTGACCATTCGCATCTCTCGGCACAAAGTAGACTTCGCCGGCAGGAAGGTTCGCCACATCCGGCGCCGTGCCTCTACAGAGGCCGTGGGATTTCTGTGCCTCCTGCCCACCCAACCCGAGCACGGCCGTCAACACCCGCCCGTCCTCCAGGGCGAAATCGATCTCCACCTCGTCAGCCCCCGTCATGGCGAGTCGCAGGCGTTCCGCATCGGCCGAAACCTCCTCATAGTCCACCGCGAGACCGCTGCTCAAAATGACGTCATTCACGCCATGCATCGTCGCCCCTCGGAATCCGAATTCCTTGCATTTCGCGGTCAACGGCGCCGTCGCGCTCCACGTCGAAATGCAAAGGATGATATCGTAGACCGCGTAGATATCACGATCCAGCGAGAGCGCATTCCCTTCCCGACCGAAGCACGCATCCCGCAGATCGAGGTTCGAACCCATCGTGCTGCGGTAGGCGAACATCTCCCCGCCGTGCAGCCCCAGAGCTTCCATGGCTCCGTCACGCAGCGCCTCGTAGAACTCACGATGGGCGCAAACTTGAATCGGATTGGCGCCGGGGGATTGGAGAAAGCGAAATTCCTTCATCTCCGCCTCCGGATCCTCGAAATCCGTGAGGATACAGATGCGGCATCCCTCGGTGGGGTTGAAGACGGTTCCTAACAGCCGGACGAGATCAAAGGGCGGAAACTTTCGTCGAGACGGGTCAGCGATAATTTCGGGAGAAAGCGTTGACATTGGGTGGCACTCTATCGGTTTCATTTTTTCAGTTCGGTGGGTTCAATGCGAGAAGCGAGTCACTTCAGGGACGGAGAGATTGACCGAATGGGAGAGAGTCGTCTCTTCGACGGGACTTGGCCTCACAATCAGGTTCGTCTCTGACCAGGACCAACCGAAGAAGCCACTATCGTAATTCTTGGCTCGAAAGCCCAGGATCACCGCAATCAAGAAAGCGATGCTCGAACGCCATCCCGTGCCGCAATAAAAAATCAGCGCGGCCCTTCCTTCATCGACCGCCCCGTCGACGATTCCCAATTCCCTCCAGCGCTGTTCCACGGTCGCCAACATCGGACCCATCTTGTGAGTCCGCGGCTCGACCAGGTTTTCCCAGTCTCCCTGATGAAGGGCGGTGGGGATGTGACCGGCTTCGGAAAAGAAAGGATAACAGTATCTCAACGTTCCCTCCCACTCCCCTCGCCTACGTACATCCACGAGTCTTGCTCCTTCCATATTCGTTTTTTCGACAAGCTCGCGCACATCCACCGTTTGGGCGAGCAACTCCGGGCGCACTCTCCAGGGAGATGGGCATTCAAAAACCTCCTCGCCTTCTCTCCTCCGTTCATGGGCGAGCTCGATTGACGGCGAGGTGGGCCCGCCACTTGCCAACCACGCGCTCAAACCTCCATCCAGCAGCCTCACCTTGCTCACGCCAACGTAAAGCAATGCCCAGACGATGCGCGCAGCGGCCATGGCGCCATCCGGGCCACGACCGTAGACGACCACCAGCGTGTCTGTCGTGATCCCCAAGCGCCAAAGGGCTCGGCCGAGTTCTTCGTCAGGCAGGAGGCTGGCATCATCGGGATGCAGATAGTCCGGATAGTACTTCGAACACTCAATTCCCGCTTCCAGATAAGACGGGTGCATTCGAATGGATCCGGGAATGTGGAGCAATTCATTCGCATCACGAGCAGGCGGATGGTCGACGGAAGTGAAGTGCGCCTCCAGCAACTTCCAGGAAGATCCCTCGCGCGAGGGTGCCAAGAGCCCCGCCACCTCCTCAGGACTGACTAGCTGAAAGTCTACCTGAGAACGACGACCGCCGCTCCGGTCCACTGCAGTCACCGGGGGCATCGGGCTCGTTTCGGTCTATACTCAAAGAAGCGGGGCATCGCGACCAGCCCCCCAACCTAGCGCCTCCCTCCTCAAAGTCAACGGCGAAGTGCCGGATGCAGCGATTCCGTAAGACGGCGTCGGAAAGAGTCGTAATGGCCTGAATTGGTGGGTGTTGAGCGTGTTGAAGCTGGCGCTAAGAGGGCGAACAGTTTCGTGTGGCGGTTCTCGGGCGAATTTCGGAGGGCTCGAGCCGCGAAATGGATCCCCCTGTCGGCAATAGGCAACAGGGAGCCAGACCGCTCCGATGGCGGACGTGAACCCAAGGTTACCGAGAGCGCAGGGCGGGCGTTCCTCGGCCCGGAGCCGGTGGCGGCCACCATCGATCCTCTCGCATGGAGGCGGCGATTTGACGGGCAAAATAGATGGCCGTGTGTCCACGGCGTATCTCTGGCTTCAAGTTGCGCTTGTGGAAGCAGTGGAACACGGCGTGGGCCATGAACATGATCAGCCACAGAACGAGAATGGAATTGGGATGATGATGATAGCAATGACCGGAATGCCAGCGGGAGCAGAGTTCGTTAAAGCCTTCGTTTTCGACCTTCCAACGGTCGTGCCCGAAATGGAAGATGGTCTTGGCATCGGCCATTGAGCGGGGCATGGTCGTCGCCCACCACCAGTGGCTATCGATGGGAGTCTCGACCCAATCCCCAGCGACGCGCTCGCGACGGATGCCAGTCTCATGGGAATGAACAACGCGAAGAGGAGTGTGAATGGATTCAGTGCAGAAGCCCTCAGCCTCTTGTAAATGAACGTGCCGCGCGGGCTTGCCCGGTGCAGCCGGAGTCTCAAATGATTCTGGCTCTTGCTCCTCAAGGGGCAGGAGCGTGCGGGCTTCGGACAATAGCTCAGGCTGATTATCCTTGAGTACGGCAACAAGGTATTTGCCGTGGTCTTCAAGAAGATTGATCACGGAGGGACGCAGGTAGAGCGCATCGGCAGTGAGCACGTCAAAGCAGCGTGGGTGGTCCTTAAGGACGCGAGTTATCAGCCGTATAGCCGCAGCGACTTCGTCGTCTCCAGGATCTCCGTCTTCACCAGGCTCAAGCATTTCCACGTCGAGAAGCAATGGAAAATCCTCACAGATAATCTGAAACGCGACCAAGCGGTGGTAGAACTGTGTTTTGACCTCGTCTCCGACGGCGATCCGGCGTTGGAGACACTTTGGACAACAACGTTTGTAGCTACAGTGAGTTTCGTGACCATCGACGGCGGCAAGCATCCAACCGCGCTGTGGGGCAAGGATTTTGTTGCGTTTGAGGCAGAAGTAAATGTGTCCGAGACACCCTCGCACACTGTCAGGCTCGATGCGCTCGGAGACATACGCCAGTTCGTCGGCGCTGGGCAAACGGTGATTACCGAGCCAACGGGTCCAGCTGCTCTTGTTCCGGTGTTGCTCGAGTTCGTTGAAGCTTGGTAACCGGCAGCAGAACATGGCGAAGAATGCTGCCGGGAAAACTCGAGTGGGAATCTGTGGTTTGGGACGAGAGTCACGCACCCGCAGCCTCCACTGTTGGCGGAGGCTGAAAATCTTGTCCGCGTAAGTTAGTAGTCGCGTGAGAATGGTCGCTTCTTTTTTGGTGGAGAATTGCGCCCGGACTTGGCTTTGCCGGCTGATTTCTTACCGGTCTTGCCCTTCTTCTTGGCGGAGCTACTCGCCGCTCTGGCCTTGGTTTTTGCCTCCTCGAGTCGGAGGCGCCCCTGCTCGTCGAGGGCTTCCAGCAGAGCATTCGCCTTCTGGAAATCATCGATCCAGCGTCTCGCCTGAGCTTCCAACGGTCTGGGGACGTGCAGCATGGTGGTCTTGCCCTTGCGAGCCATGACCGATGGCCAAGGAGCGATGGCGCAAGGAGTCGTCGGAAGCGCAACGGCAAGTGGGCTTGCCGCATTTACGAGAGAGTTCGATGGGCGAGCCGTGAAGGAAGCCTTCGGCCTGGTCGAGGAGCTGGCGGAGGCGGCTGCGAATCTGGCGTTCGGTGGGGGGCAGGGAGTTTCTGCTTGGCATGAAGGTCGGCTCGTTCGGCGCACTGTAATATAAGACTATTACAGAAACAAGCTTAAAAAAGATGAAATAACGAATGCGAATTTGCCATGGGGTCAAAAATGGGCGCTGCCGATCCGAATTACCCAAAAATACAGGGCTTGAGCCGCCTCAGCCGCCTATCTTACGGAATCGCTGAGGCAAAGAGGAGACTTCCCTCAGCGATGATAGGGTTCGCCCTTGAGGAGGGTGTGAACGCGGTAGATTTGCTCCAGCAGGACGACCAGGGCGAGTTCGTGCTGAAGGGTGAATGCGCTGAGGGTGAGCACCCAGTCGGCCGTTTCCCGGACATCCGGAGGATGGCCATCGGCCCCGCCGATGAAGCAGTGGACCCATTTGACGGCGTTCAACTGCCAATCCCGGACGCGGTCGGCGAAGTGCGCGGTGGTGACCGCCTGACCGCGTTCGTCGAGAACGACGTTGAGAACGCCATCGCGGGAACGCCCCATCAGCCCCTGGATTTCCGTCCGATCGCCGTTGCGCATGAGGTGATGCTCGCAGGAGACGAGCCGCCGCAAACGCTTGAGATAGGTCTCCGCACCCGCCCGGGCATAGGGCAAGGCCGGCTTTCCCACGGTGTAGATTCGCCATTTCACGCGCGCAAGAGGTCAGGCATTCAGCTCGGCTGCCCGAGGCGATGGAGGTCTTCGATTCAAAGACGGGATGGGAACATCCCGCCGGCCGTCGGTCAACCGAGTCTTGGCGGCGCGTTGAGGAGCGTGCGGTGCCACCGAGGGAGCAAAAGGATCGCCTCGGGGTGGAGCGTGCTGAGTTTCCACGATTGAACCGCGTAAGACCTTGCCGTTTGACCGGCGCGTCTCTAGAGAAGACGGAATTCAAGAATGAGGACTCCCTCCAATCTCAGAATGGGCATCGACCTCGGGGGCACCAAGATGTATGCCGCCGTGTTGAACGACCGCAATAAAGTCATCGGCTCGGCGCGCCGGCCGAGTAATGGTCACGAAGGGGTGTCCAAAGGGCTGGAGAACCTGGTGGCGACCGGCCGGGAAGCACTGGAGAGCGCCCGGATGGCGGCCTCCGATCTCGCCGGTCTGGGGATTGGCTGTCCCGGGGTGGTGGATCTACCGAAGGGGGTTCTTCAAGTGGCCCCGAATCTCGGTTGGAAGAACGTGCCCATCAGGCGAGTCTTGTCGGAGGCCTTCGGTTGCCCGGTCACCGTGCTCAATGACGTGGACGCCGGCACGTATGGAGAAGTCCGGTTTGGCGCGGCGGAAGGCGCGGCCTCCGCACTGGGTGTCTTTCCCGGAACGGGGCTGGGAGGCGGGTTCATCTTTCGCGGCCAGATCATGCACGGCCGCCGCTACACCTGCATGGAATTGGGGGATGTGCGGATGGGGGGAGCCACCCTGTTGCGGCCGGTCGATGAGTGGCCCACGCTGGAGGACCTGACCAGCCGTCTGGCGATCACCTCGGCGATCGCGGTGCAGGCGTTCCGGGGCAAGGCGCCTTCGTTGGAGGGTTTGCCCATCACCAAGATCAAGAGCAAGGCGATCGCCAAGTCGATCGAGGCGGGGGAGGAAGCCGTGGAAGCCATCCTCGAGCAATCCATCGCCATTCTTGGACGGGGCCTCGCGGGGGTCGTGAGTCTCTTGGCACCCGAAGTCATCGTGCTGGGTGGCGGACTGGTGGAACGTTTCCCTGAGCGATATGAGAAGGGTGTGAAGAAGGAGTTGGTGAAGCTGGTGACGCCCGAGCTGGTTGAGGATCTCAAGGTCTGCCGTGCGGCCCTGGGAGACGATGCCGGAGTCATGGGCGCGGCCGCTTACACGGAGGTGGAGAATCTCAACGGAGGGGCGGCCTCGTGATCGTCGAAGTGGACCCATCGAAGTCGGTGACCCAGGCGGGATCGGCCGGCGAGTTGTCACAACGCGCGGTGGTGCACCTGGGCGCGAGCGCGGTGAGCATGACCGTCGTGGAGTATTCTCCCGATCGACCCTCTTCACCGGAAGTCTTGGAGATGCTTGAGCAGCCATTGCCGATGGCAGAGGACGTCTTCCGGAACGGCGAGCTTTCGCGGCCGACCATCGAACGCTGCGTGCGCATCCTGGGGCGATTTGCCATCACTTTGCGCGAGTACGGTCTTGAAATGGGACGGGACGTGGATGGCATCGCCACCAATATCCTGGGAGAGGCCCGGAATAGCGAAGTCCTTTACAATCGCCTGAAGGTAGCCTGTGGGATTGATGTCAGAGCGCTGGATGAGGGAGACATGACCCGCTTGATTTACTCCTCCGTCGTGAGTCTGGTGAAGCGGAACGCGGAATTGAAAAAGGCGCGGCTACTGGCCATCCATTTGGGGCCGGGAAACACCCGTGTGATGTTGATCAACCGGGGAAGGATCGAGCAGTACAACAGTTATCGCATGGGCGCTCACCGGGTGATCGAAGCGGTGGAGCGGATGCCGTCGGACTCGGATTCCATGTCGGAACTGATCGGGGGTCACATCAATGGCACCATCGAGCAGATCGAGGCGTCGTTCGGGCGGGAACGAATCGAGGCGATCATGGCTGTCGGCCAGGAGATCCAGCTGGCCGCACAGTATTTGGAGGGGCAGGCCGAACTGATCACCGTGGAGTGCTCGGCCCTGCGGCGCCTCATGCAACGGCTCGTGGGAATGGAGGACAGCGAGATCGCCTCGCGGCTCGATTCCAACCGCTTCGCGGCCCACGCCGTGCCGGAGGGGTTGGTGTGTTATCTGGCCATCGTCAATCGGTTGGGACACGAGAAGATTTATGTGCCCGGCGGGCGCTTTCAAGAACGCTTTCTGACGGCCCTGGCGAGAGATGAATTCCCCACCAAGCGCTTCAGCTCAGAGGTGATTCAGTCGGCCCGGGCCCTGGGAAAAAAGTACCGTTACGACGGCAAGCACGGGCGGCATGTGGCCGCCCTGGGAGTCAAGATCTACGACGAGTTGCAGGAGGTGCTCGGCCTGCCTCCCCAGGACCGCTTGTTGCTCGAGGTCGCCGCCATCGTCCACGAGGTGGGCTCATTCATCAGCCGGCGCAACCATCACAAGCACTCCCTCTACATCATCGCGAACAGCGAAATCTTCGGATTGAACGACGAGGAGACCAAACTCGTCGCCTTGGTGGCCCGTTATCACCGCCGTTCCTTACCTCAGCCGGTCCATCCCGTCATGAGAGACCTTTCCCGGGAGGGGAGGATTCGGGTGGCCAAGCTGGCGGCTCTCCTGCGGGTCGCCGATGCGCTGGATCGAAGCCATACGCAACGGTTGGAAGTCCACCGGGCTCGAGTGGACAAGGATCGCCTGCTCCTCCATGTGGGGAACATGGTCAATGTGAAGGTCGAAGAACTGGCGCTCAATTCCAAGGCGGATCTCTTCGAGCAGGTGTTCGGGCTGGAAGTTGTCCTGGAGACCGGTTAGTCCCGTTTGCCGCCGGCGGGTCCTGGTTTCGCTTGCCAAGGTCAGGGGCCACCCCTTGGTTGGCGCCATGGAGTTACTCGTCGCGTCGCTCTGCGATTCCGCCAACGATTACCACGGCAAGCTTTGCATGCTGGGCTGTTTTGACACGATCTGTGCGGCGCAGATGCCCGTGGTCCATCCACAGTGCTCGCTGGCCCTGAGGATTTGCTTTCGCCCGGAAGACGAGGGCGAACACCGCTTTCGCATCGCCTTCATCGATGACGACGGGAAACCGGTCATGCCTCCCTTCGAGCCCAAGATTCAGGTCTCTTTCCCGGGGGACAGTTACTTCATCACCCGGAACCTGGTCTTGAATATTCAGCGTTTGCAGTTCAAGGCGCCGGGGCAGTATTCGATCGATATTCAGGACGGCGAGCGCATGCTCACGAGAGTCCCGCTCAGGGTCATGATGAACCCCGCCAAGGCCACCCCGCAGCAAGACGAGGCCTGAAAGGCAAGGCAGAAGGGGGGCGCCCCGACCGGACGAGTGGGGCCCGGAAGGCCCATTTAGGGAATCAGAAGGAGCAGCGAAGGCCGAGGAAGGCGAAGAAGCTGCTGTCGAAGTCGAGTTCCGCCTCCGTGCTGCCATTGTCAATCTCGAAGGAATCGAGATACTGGTAGCGGACGCCGCCCATGAGGCTCCAGCAGGGCGTGAATTCGTAGCCGATGGCCAGTGATGTGTAGGCGCCGAAGAGAAACTCATCCTCGGCGGCATCGGCGTCGAGCAACCCGGTGGTGTCGCGCGTGCTCAGTTCCGCGTCGATGTAGGCGGCCGTCGGGCCAGCGCTCACCTGGCCGTAAAACCGCGGAGTGAAGCGGTGCTCAAAGAAGGGACCGACATTGAGATGGAAGAGGTCGGCGTCGAGATCGTGCCCCAGCTCGAAGCCGGTGCCGGCATCCCGGAAGTTGTCGTCCATCTCGATTTGCGAGTAGCCGACGCCCACTCGCAGTCCCCAGTATTGGCGGGCGAGAGGATCCGAGAGGATGCGCTCGTAGAACAGTTCAACGCCACCCGAGAAATCGTCGTCCTCGGCCGATTCGTAGGAGGTGAGAGGGATCTTCTTGGTGGGATCCTTTTTGGTGGGGTCTTCAGCAGAATCTGTGGGTGAAATTCCGGATTTGCTCCGGGAACGCTGGACGCCGAGTCCCGCTGCCCCTGGACCCCAGAACTGCTGAAACTACTTGTTTCATGGGCTGAGCCCTACCAGGGGCAGCCCCGGCGCAAGCGTTGTCCTCGCAAATCCGAGGTTTGGATGGGCAGCTGGCTTGTTGCCACGACTTTGATGCCCATTAAGATTGGATATAACTTGTTGCTGGTCAGGATTCTAGGTGAATCGCGCCGCCTGGGCACCCACAGATTCTGCTGAAGAGGCTTTTGGTGAAGACATCGCTCACAAACTCGGCGTCCACACCAAAGCCGCCCGTGGCGAGAACGCCGAAACGGTTGAGGGCGGGGGGCTCCACAAAGATCGGAGTGGGCGGGATCGGAGGATTATTGTCGATGGGATTCTTGTCGAGGCGAGACCGGGTCTCACCGGCGGGCAGATGGCTGAGAGCCAGGAGAGTGGCGGCGGCGAGGCTGAAGCGGTGGAGATTCATGGATCTGCAGAATTTAGAGTATTTACAGGATTTAATATATTTTTAATAATAATCAAGTATAAATTCTCCCGGAAACGGAAGCTTGGCAAGTGCGTGCTGCGGAGGGGCTGAGGGGCGGTCTGCACGACCATTCGCGCATGGCCCTCGGTGGGGGGGCGACCACTTGCGACCGCATTGACAATTTGACCATCCACGGCCAAGATGCGGGGTTCGAACCGATCACTGCACCTGTTTGCTTGTCATGAGGCCCTTCCCGTTTTCTTTTGCTTCCGCGCCGGCCCTAGCCTTGGCTTTCATCCTATCCAGTTGTTTCGGGGGTGAGAAGGAGGCCGCGAACAACTCGAAAAAGCCGGAGAATGCCGTGAAGGAAGCCGACGACGCCACCGTGGAAGCGAAGAAAGAGGGCCTCGAGGTGATCACCTTGGGGGCGGGTTGTTTTTGGTGCATCGAGGCAGTGCTCGAGCAGATTGAGGGTGTGAAAGAGGTCGTCTCCGGTTACATGGGCGGACGCACGAAGAATCCCACTTACGAGGCCGTGGTGCGGGGGGACACGGGTCACGCGGAGGTCGCGCAGATCACTTTCGATCCCAAAGTGGTTCGTTTTGGCGAGCTCCTCTCCTATTTCTGGAAGTTGCATGACCCGACGACGCTCAACCGGCAGGGTTACGACGTGGGCACGCAATACCGCTCGGCGATTTTTTATCACAGCGAGGACCAGCGGAAAACCGCCGAGGAGCAGGTCAAAAAGTTGGAGGAAGCCAAGGTTTTCGAAGATCCCATCGTGACGGAGATCACCGAGGCTTCGACCTTTTACGTGGCGGAAGATTATCACCAGGATTACTACCGGCTGAATAAGAACAACCCCTTTGGCAACGTCGGTTACTGCCGCCGCGTGATCGCTCCCAAGCTTGAGAAATTGGGTCTCGAGAAGTAGGGGAGGGCATGAGGCCCGATCGTTTGGATCTCGTTCCGCGTCCCTTGTCTGGCATCGCGGCGAGACGGGTCCCGCTCCCGGAGTCGGGATGCGGCCGGATGAGTGTTTGCGCTCGTCTCCGGAGGAAGGCTGGGGTCTCGAAGAGTATGAGTTGAGGGTTCGCTCCGAAGGGATTCGGGGGAGGCGCATGGGCGTCAAACCTTGGAACAGTTGGTGTCCCAGGCGCTCCGGGAGAAACGGCCCTTGCCGGCGGTGACGATTCGCGACGCTCCCCGCTTCTCCTGGCGGGGGGGCATCTCGATGTGTGCCGTCACTTCTTTTCCGTGGAGACGGTGAAGGCCTTTGTCGACTGGCTCGCCTGGCACAGGTTCAATGTGTTTCACTGGCACCTGACAGAGGACCAGGGGTGGCGCCTACCCATCGAGAGCCGGCCCCGGCTGACGGAGATCGGGGCTTGGCGCGATGATGGAGTGGGGGGCCGTTACGGTGGTTTCTACACCCAAGATGAGGTGCGGGAAGTGATCGATCATGCGGCAGCTCGGTCGATCCGCGTGGTGCCGGAGATCGAAGTGCCGGGTCATGCGGTGGCGGCATTGGCGGTCTATCCGGAATTGGGATGCGAGGGGCGTCCGTTGGAAGTCGAGACGCGCTGGGGAGTTTTTGAGGACGTCTACTGTCCGGGAAAGGAGGAACTCTTCACCTTCCTGGAGGAAGTCTTCGACGAAGTGTGTCGCCTGTTTCCCGAGGATTACATCCATGTGGTCGGCGATGAGTGTCCCAAGACCCGCTGGAAGACCTGTCCGAAATGTCAGGAGCGGATGCGCCGGGAGGGGTTGGCCAGCGAAGAGGAGCTGCAGAGCTACACCATTCGCCGGGTGGAGGAGATGTTGCAGGAACGGGGGAAAAAGCTCATTGGCTGGGACGAGATCCTGGAAGGAGGCCTGGCGCCTCAGGCCATCGTCATGCCGTGGCGAGGGGAGGAGGGCGGCGTCGCCGCGGCGCGCGCGGGGCATGATGTGATCATGTGCCCGAACAGCCATTGCTACTTGGACCACAAGCAGATCGACGATCCGGGCGAGACCGTGGGGCGGCCGTTGGATGTCTGCGATTTGAATCAGTGTTATGGATACGAGCCTCTCCCGGCTTCGCTGACGGGAGGGCAGGCCTTGCACGTGCTGGGAAGTCAGGCCAATGTCTGGACGGAGTATATCCGAACTCCCGAGGAACTGGAGTACGCCGTCTTCCCCAGGATGTGTGCTCTGGCGGAGGTTTTTTGGTCTCCGCCAGAGCACACGCGACCTGGCGGACTTTCGCGGTCGCTTGGCCGGGCACGTGAAACTGCCAGGTTCTCGGGGGATCCGATATTGTTCCAAGGACCTCAAATTCTAAGTTGCGTGGGAACGCTTTCTGCTTAACTGATCGCCCCGCCCGAATGGGAGCGGGTCGCCTTCCGCATGTCCTCTCTTTTTGCCATGAGTCAACGTTCATCCAAGAAAGTCCAAACCGCTTCCAGCGGCACTCGCGGCCGCCGCCGAGTTCGCTTCATCGTCGAGGCCGAGCCGGGCAGCCGGGTCTCGGTCGCCGGTAGTTTCAACGGATGGGATCCCGGCGCCCACGTGCTCAAGGAAACGGCGACCGCGGGCCGTTTCGAGCGTGTGGTGTATCTGTTACCCGGCGACTACCAGTACAAGTGCGTGATCGATGGATCGTGGAGCGCCGATCCTCGGTGTCCCGCCTTCACGTCCAACGCCTTTGGCACGCTCAACAGCGTCTTGAGGGTAAAGGGTACTGGTCAGCGCGGAGAGCGGGCCGCCCAAGCCTCGGTGTAAACCCGGGACGTTTCCTCGATCAGCCAGCCGACCTGGTTGAGCCGGACGACTTCGAACTGGTGCTGTTTCCTGGCTTCGGGGGACGCCTGGCCGTCGAGAAGTCTCACGCATTCGCTAAACTGCGGGTGGCTGCGTTCGAGGTAGCCGTAGGAAGGAGCCGTGGCACCGGGGAAATCGAGCCGAAGCGCGATGGCTTCGGACGGGCGATCGAAGCTGTGATTGTGGTAACTGCTGCGACTGGCGTGAACCCGGAACCACCGTGTTCTCCCCGACGGAGCCTGCCGGAAACGCGCGAGTGATGCCGGGCTGTAACCGACCTGTGACTCCCAGTCGACCCGATAGCGGCCGTTCGTTACCTCCAGCATCACAGGAAGCAGACGGCCCTGGGGAGTCTGGGCGGTGGCGAGGATGAGCGGGTTTTCGCGCTGCGAGGAGTCGTTGGTCGCCACCACGTGGACCCGTTCCACGGAGACGGAAAGCGGGTGGCGCGGGAAACGGCCATAGTAGTCTTCCATCATGCGCCGGACGGTGAGCGGGCGCCGGACGAAGCGCAGCTTTTCATCGATCGTGTCCGCGGAGAAGAATTTCGTGACGGCCCGTCGGGTGTCAGCCGCGATGGCACGAGGCGAGAGCGAGTCTCGGGACGCCGTGGCATCGAGTTGGGGAAGGAGCAGGTTGTCGGCGATGGCCATGGAGGCACGCCGCTCGTGCAGCAGCAGCGGCCACAGGGCGACCAGGGCGACCAGGGCGAGGAGGAGAAGGCCGGCGATGAGGACCCGGTTTTCTTGTCAGGGCGACCATCAGGGCGGCGCCCCGGCCTTCCCATCCCAGGAAAGCTCCTGTTCGATCCAAGGAGGGCGGCGAATGGTGGATGGGCTTGGGCGGTTTGAGTTCATATCGCTGGGCACGGAGGTTCAGACATTGCCGGGGAGTCAGTCAGTGACGCCGAGATCGCGCGCGGCGAAGCGTCAGCAGGCCTCCCGTGAAGAGGAGAATCAGGCTGGAGGACTCCGGGATGACGTTGAAACCCATGTCGCTCAACATGCCCTGCTCCACGGTCGAGAGCGTGCGGATCCGCTGGCCCTTGGCCGATGAGTGGGTCATCAAGAAGCGGCCTCGAAACTCGGGGACCTCGGTGTCGAGATGACTGACGCTGCTCCCCGCGGCGAAGGGCTTGGGAGTGTAGAGAGGCACGGCTTGACCTTCGTTCGCCGCCCTGGCGTCTTCCCCGTCAAAGAAAAGGCCACCGTCGGGCCCGGCCCCACCCTGGAATGATCGTCGTCGTCGATGATCGAGGTGCCGCTCACGTCGATCATCGAGGTGCCGCTCACGTCGATGAGATAATCGTCGAACGGGGCCCAGATGCCTCCGTGAGAGCCGCCACCGGGCATGGATTCCGTCGGGGTCTCGGCGCCCCAGATATCCGATCCATCGGCGTTGATACCCGAGGCGAAGCCGATGGCGTGAAGCATCTCGTGCATGACGGTGGCTTTGAAATCGAAGGACCCGGGGTCGACGGCGTCGCCCAGATCCCAGGAGTGGCCAAAATTGACGGTCAACTGGCCGTCTGCGCTGATGCCGTTTCCGTCGACCGCACCGTTGGAGAGAATTTTTTGGCCGACGATTCCCTGCAGGTAGCCGCGGAAGCCGGAAGTCACTGCGAAGTTGCTGCCGGCGTAGGCGAGCGTTTGGTCACCGCTGTCGTGGAACGATTGGGCGCTGATTTGGATGGTGGTGTCATGATTGAACCAGCTTCCCAGGGTGGCGGCGGCGTCTTCCAAGGCGGCCCGGCGCTGGGCACCCACCAAGGGACCGTTGAAGCCGTTCGTTTCGGTGCCGTAGTCGAAGAGAAAGCTGATGGCAGCTGGAGCGGTGAGAATGAGAGAGGCGCTCCAGACGATGAGAAAAAGTGCAAGGCGACATCCCCGCGATGCCGGGCACGGGCGAGCGCCAGGAAAAGACCAGGGAAAGGAGAAATTCATGAAGGATGAATGGTCCAAGGCCAAAGAAAGTTCAGAAGACAACAAATTTCATATTTATAGATAAAACCCAGAACAAAATGAAGAGAGACGCTTGGTGGTTGGGCATTCCCGTGATCCTCGGCCTTTGTCGGACCTGGAACGGCCGAGCGCTTGACCGGGGAAGGCTTCGGTCCCTATCCTGGTCTTGTGTCCAGCCCGCGCATTCTCGTCGTCACCCCGGAAATCACTTATTTGCCCGAAGGCATGGGAAACCTTGCGCAGCGTATGCAGGCCAAGGCGGGTGGACTGGCGGATGTCTCGGCCTCGTTGGTGGCGGCGCTTTTTGAACTGGGCGCCGATGTGCATGTGGCGCTGCCGAACTACCGGCGGATGTTCAACATGGATGTGTTCAACCTCGTCAGCCAAGAGCTGCGGCTCTACAAGGGCAAGCTCCCGGCCGACCGGATCCACCTGGCGGAGGACCGGATTTTTTACTATCGAGACAAGGTCTACAGCTCTTACGAGGAGGACAACACCCGTATCGCTCTGATTTTTCAGCGGGAAGTGATCAACAACATCATTCCCCGGGTGCAGCCTGACCTGATTCATTGCAACGACTGGATGACCGGCCTGATCCCCGCCCACGCCCGTCGGCTGGAGATTCCCTGTCTGTTCACCGTGCACAACATTCACACCGAGCTGGCCACGCTGGAGAGGATCGAAGACATCGGGATCGACGCCGCGGAGTTCTGGGAGGGGCTGTTTTATCAGCGTCCACCTCACTCTTACGAGGAAGCGCGCTGTTCCGTGCCGGTGGACATGCTGGCGAGTGGCATCTTCGCCTCACACTTCATCAACTCGGTCAGCCCGAGTTTCCTGCGCGAGGTCGCCGACAATCTGCATGCCTTCGTACCCGGGCCTGTTCAGTTGGAAATCGCCAACAAGCGGCAGGCCGGCTGTGCGCTGGGAATTCTCAATGCTCCGGATGCCTCCTTTGACCCGGAGACCGACCGTTCGCTGGCCGTCCACTACGATGCTGATTCCCACATGGACGGTAAACGGGCCAACAAGCGGGAATTTCAGACGCGGATGGGCCTCAAAGCCAATCTGGATGCGCCGCTCCTCTTTTGGCCCTCGCGGCTCGATCCCATGCAGAAGGGCTGCGAGTTGTTGACGGACATCCTCTATCAACTCATCCGCGACTTCGAGGACGTGGGCTTGCAGCTGGCCGTGGTGGCCAACGGGCAACATCAAGTCCATTTTCACAACATTGTGAAGATGCACGATTTGGCGGGACGCGTTTCTCTGGCCGATTTCGACGAGAGTCTCTCGAGGCTCGGGTACGCCGCCGCCGATTGCATGCTCATGCCCTCGCGGTTCGAGCCCTGCGGATTGCCGCAGATGGTGAGCACGCTCTACGGCACTTTGCCGGTCGTTCACGCCACGGGAGGCTTGCGGGACACCATTTCTCCCCTGGATACGGATGGCGGGCAGGGGAATGGCTTCGTTTTCGAGGATTACGATACCCTGGGCTTCCGCTGGGCCATCGATCAGGCGGTCGCGTTTTATCGCCGCGATCCGGAGTTCCGTGCCCGCGAGGTTGCTCGGGTGATGCGGGATGGAAAGGAGCGCTTCAATCACCAGGCCACTGCCCGACAGTATTTTGACATCTACGAGAAGATGTTGCGACGGCCCTTGACGCCGCCGGCGGGGAAGGGTGCCGGCGCCGCCTAGATGGAGATCAGATGGAGATCACCGGGACCGGAATGGAGCCAGTAAGGCCTCCTCGCCCAGGAGCGTCTCTCGAATCTCGCCGCGCTCGCGCGTGAGGATGCGGGCCGCGCAATCCTGATAATGGCGCGCGAGAAGTTCCCATGACCGCTCGATGGGAAGCACGCTCAAGGCGGAGGCGAGCGCGTCGGCGGTGATGGTCTCGCTGGCCAGCACGGTCACGGTCCGGCGGTATTCCAGGCCCAGCCCCGTCTGCGGATCGATGAGGTGGCTGAACTCCCGATCGCCGATCTGGACGGACTGGAAGACGTCGCCCGAGGTCGCCACGGCGCGGTCGGTGAGAAGGGTCGGCTGAGGGGAGCCCTCCGGTGTGCGCAAGTCGCCGATCGAGAGGCGCCATCCTGCGGCGCCGGGCGGCTTGCCGTGGGCCCGGAGATCACCGCCTCCATCGACCAAGGCGGCTTGAATGCCTGCTCGGCGGAGGGTTTCCAGGGCCTCGTCGACCGCGAAGCCCTTGGCGATGCCGCCCAGGTCGAGGCGGGTTCCCGGGATGCTCAATCTCGCGCGCCGACGAGAGGGATCCAGTGCCAGCGATTGGAATCCGGATGACCGGAGGGCCGCTTGCAAACGCGATGCCGTCGGCATTTTTCCGTTGCGTCGGGAGATTCGCCAGAGCCGGGTGAGGCTCCCGAGCGTCATATCGAATGCGCCCTGGGTCTGAGCCGCCAGCTTCTGACCCCAGGACAGGACCTCCCAGACATCGTCGAGGACAAGCCGCCAGCTGCCATCGCCGGCGGCTCGCGAGAGTCGTGAGATCTCGCTGTCGGGAAGGTAATCGCTCAGGGAGGCGTTGAGCGCGTCGAGTCGGGCCGAGGCGGCGTCCAGCGCGGTTCCGGCTTCGTGGGCGTCCGCCGCGTAGATGACGAGGAGGAATCGGGTCCCCATGGTGGGGTGGAGCCGCTCGAAACGCGAGGCCGGCTCTGGAGCGGAGACGGCCCCGTTGCTCTGGGGACAGGCGGCACTCAGCGTGGCGAGGGCCGCGAAGCGTCTACGCGTCATGGAGTCGAAACGTCCCGGCGATCAGCGTGGGGGCCGGGAAAGCCGCGGGCAAAATGGCGGTGAAATTCCCGGTGGTCTCGGACGTGAAGGCCAGGGCGATCTGGGCCAGGTTGAACGGTGCCGAGAGGCTCGACGGCACGATCAAAGACGCCCGGGTCGCGCTGACCGGTTTGTAACTGTAGTTTCGGATGGCGGCCGGCGCGCTGGACCCGAGAAAGCCTTCCCCACTGCCGGCCCCGGAGATCCTGTACTCGAGGGAGGATCGGGTCGCCAGATCTCCGAAAAAGGTCAGTTCCATCTTGAGAGATTTTCCCACGAGGCTCGGCGGCGGCAGGACGACGAGCGGATAGCGGATCTCGGCGATCTTGAAGAAACCGGCTCTCTGTCCCTCCGTAACGGCGGAGGGAAGATCGTAGACTGGCTTGGCAGGGACCGTTTCCTCGAAGAAGCCGACGCTGTGCGAAGACCAGGATTGGAGATCCGGCGAGGTGAGTAGCCAGTACTCGGATCCCAATTGAAAGGGTAGGTTGAGGGAGCGGGGATTTGAGTGAAAGGCCCAGCGCACGCGGGCAAAGCCCACCTGGGGCAGCGCGGCGAGATCGGGGACGAACGCCTTTCCCAGGGCCCCTTCGCGTTCGATGGAGACCGACTCGATGGCGAGCGGGACGATGGGACGCCCGTCCGAGTCGGTTTCCACGGCGGCGATCGCCTCGACGACGGACTCGCCCTCGATGACCTCACCAAACACGCTGCGGATTTCATAGAATTCCAGCGCGGGGGCCACGGTGATGACGAACCGGCTGCCGCTGGATCGTGAACCGTCGTTCACCATGGCCAAACGATAAGGCTCGTTGAAGTGGAGATCCTGATGAAACTCGTAGGGCATGGTGTAGCCCGGTCCCGTTTGGCCCTCCGCCTGAGCGGGCATTCCCGCTTCGATCCATTGACCTTCGGCCACCCGGTGGACAGGGCTGTTCTCATAATAGCCGGAAGTGATCAAGCGGCCTTTCTCAAAGTGGAGCGCGGGCTGCTGCCCCTCCACCAGCCCGACGAAGTTGGAAACGGTGGTGGGTGTCTGGCTGGAGGCGAGCCGGGCTCGGAAATTCCCCAGAGAGGTTTGGAAGGTGGCAAAGAGCCCATCTTCCTGTGCGTGGAGCGGGGAGAGTTGTCCGGGAAAGATGAGGAGCCCACCGATCGAGAGGGCCAGAACGAGGAGAGAGGAGAGGCGCATTCGCGGCAGGGGGGAAGAGGGCAATTGGATCATGGAATCGAGAAGCTTGCAACTGCTCTGGCGCCAGCCTTGCGTGAATTGGCCTTGGCCAGCGAAGCGAGTGGAGCTTGCGCGAGAAAACTCGGGCCTTGCCTGGGAAGGGTGAGATCCACTGAGGTTTTTCTTTCTCCTGGAATCCCGTTGATCGATTCGTAAAGTCCTTACCATGTCAATACGATGCGTGGTCATGGGCCGGAGGGCGCTGGTCTGTTTTTTCTGGGGGCTTTCCATCTCGGTCTCAGCTCTGGCACAGGAGCAGGCTGCCAATTCAACTGAAGTGGCAGCGACCAAGGAGGAAGAAGCCGCGGCCGAGCCGGAGGGGATCTATTTTCACTACGCCCTCTTTTTCGCGCCGACCCCAGACGGAGAGGTCATGGATCGGGCGTTGAAGGTCTTTCACGCCGGGTTCGATAAGTTCTTCACCTACCGCGCGGGGGTGGTGAAATTCGTCAAGGGACAGTACGTCGAGTTTCGTGAGGTGGACCCCAACACCACCTACGCCCCGCCCGAGGAAGTGTATCTGGAGAACAAGGGTTTTGGCCTGAACGCCGACCTCAGAAGGGTGGTTCAAGAGAGCAGCACGGTGTTGGTCCTGGATTTCTTCATCGTACAGCCCACGAATTATCAATACCTGAGCGTGGCGAACCAGTTGGCTCTCGCAGTGGCGCAGACCACGGGCGGCTTGATTTGGGATGAGGAGACGCTTGAGCTCTATTCTCCGGAGGCATGGAAGGGGAAGCGCCTCGCCGAGGCCCACGTGGCCTTCGCCAACACCTCGATGCACGGATATCAACTGCCCTCTCAAAACTACCGCTCCGTCACGTTTGGACTGCGCAAGCTGGGTCTGCCGGACCTGGGCGTGGCGGAGTTTCCGCGGGCTTTTTGGGATCCCGTGTCGGAGATGATGCGTTTCCTGGTGACGCAGATCGGGACGGAGGGACCTCTGCGGCCGAAGACACGGTGGACGGCGGAAGAGCTGGAGAAGATCTTGGGGCGAGATGGGCTCGGGGACCGGCCGCTCGAGTTGATTCCGGCTCCGCGTGACGAGGGGGACCCGCGCAATGACTTACTCACAGTCGATTTTCGAGAGTTTCCCGGGGAAAGCTACCAGGAGAAACAACTCCGAGCGCTATCGGCCTGGTTTCAGCCGGAAGAAGGCCGACTGCTCAAGCTTTGGGAGCAGCGCGAGCGGCTCATGGAACTGAGCGAGGAAGCGCGGACCGCTCTGAAGAGGAAGCAGGCATTGGTCGAGGAGGGTCTGCCCGAGGGAGAGACCTTGTTGGTCAAAGTCTTCGTGGAGGAGGAATACCGGTGGCTCCGGTTGGAGACTTGGCGCGGTGACACCCTCGAGGGCTATCAGGTGCCGGACATCACGGCTGAGGGACGCTTGACTCGCCCGGGACAGGAGAAAGTTCCGGTGAGTTTTGAGCAGATCTTCGATTACCTTCATCTCAAATCCAATGGCGAGGAGGAAGGCAACGCCACCGGTCGCTTGATCCGGCGGCTTCAAGCGCAAGACGACGTGAGTATCAAGTCTGCCAGCGAGGCCGAATAGCGAGAAGAAGTGCCCTGACAGAGGCGATTCTCGTTCTCAATAATGACAATCAATGAACAGCGATTATCCGGGGCGTCGTAAGCTTCAGAGATCCTGGTTTCTTGTGCCCGCGCGATTTTTCCGGGATGAATCCGCCAAAAAAGACTTCTCCGGGACTGGCAGGGCGAAAACCATTTCAAAATCGGTGCAATTTAAGCGCTTGACGGGTAGACTACGAAGGCTTTACTTGGACCCTGGTTTCTTCCTTTCTCAGGGAGATACCAGTTTGGATAGGACCTCCTGCGTCTTCGCGTGGACGGTCCGACCCTTTGCAATCAATCAAAACAAACCAGAAAAAACGTCCTCATCAACACACCAACCCTAAAGATAAACCTATCTATGAGTATGACATCGAGAATTAGTGTCCCAGGGTATCGGGAAAAACGGAGAGGTTTGAGTCCCGGCATGGGAAGTTCGTTGAGAGGACTTTTCATCGCTTTGCTCTCGGCCCTCTTCGTTACCTCCTCGATCGCCCAAACAGAAATGGAGTTGACCACGGCTGGCGCCAAGCCTCCCGGCACTCCGACGGTCGAATTGACCCGGATTTCTACCGGCGTCTTCAATTTCACTTGGAGGATCGTGACGGGCAACCACGAGTCAATCAAGCAGTCGGAAATCTGGGTCGGATCCCTCCAAGGATTTTTTGATTACGGACGCACGGGTCTCATTCCCACCGTGAAAAACAGGGGCAATTACAACGCCGTGCTCAATTTGCCTACGACCGGCGGAAAGCTCTGGGTGCGACTGAACTGGACGGAAATCACCGACAACGGTGGTGTGTTGATCGAAACGCAGAAGTGGAAGGATTATTGCTTTCTTCTCCCGAACACGCACTACATCAGCAGCCCCGCTCCGGGATCGAGGCTGTCTCTGCAGGACGTGGACGGCTGCAAGGCGCCGCCCATCGTGGCGTTCAACTGGGAAGTGGTGGCCGCTCTCGGGCAGCCAGCGCAGTGGTGGTTCTACCTAGGAAGCACGCCTTTGGGCTTCGACGTCGCCAATAGCGGTGTCTTGACCGGTGATACCAGGAGCTGGACGGTTTCGAACGTGCCCACGGACGGCCGGACCGTCTACGCGACCTTGTGGTGGCGGAAGCAAAATCGTGACGGTAGTTTCGGCGCGTGGTCGAGAAACGAATTCGTCTACCAGACGAGCCGCCTCCCGACGATCAAGTCGCCGACCCCTGGCGGGAAGCTTCCCGGTACTTCGGGCAGCCTGGAGTTGGACCCAAATGGGCTCCTCGTGAGCCACTTCTGGATCTACATGGGTATCGATGGCGATCCCTTCAAGTACTTCAGTAACGGTCAAGTGATCTCCAGTCCGGACGGTTCCACGACCTCAATCGCCGCTTACTCGAATGCTCCCGCTGACGGGAGTGTCGTGAAGGTGGTCTTGTGGTGGCGCCTTCAGGGCGAGGGGCCAGACAGGTGGAAGTGTCGTCAGTTTACTTACACCGCTTCGAGCGGTCCCACGATCACCTCTCCCGTCAAGGGCGGTGAGACTCCCGACAAACTTCCCACGGATCTCACCAGCCCTGACAACGTTCAGAAAGTGGTCTGGCAGAACAACGGCACTGCGGCCGCGCAATGGCAAGTCGTGTTGAATGAGAGCGGCGACGCCTCCGACAATGGACTGTGGAAGAGCGGCCTCTTGGGCGCCGCCGTTCGCGAGGCCTCAATCCCGAATTCCAAGTTCACCACGGACGGACGGACGGTTTACATCATCCTTCGCTACTGGGTGAATGCCGGTCTCGCCGAGAATCTCTTCACCGACGCGCTCATCTGTCCTTTCAAGACCCGCAACGTGCCTTACCTCACGGCGCCGGCGAGCATCGGCAAGTGTTTCCCTGACTCCCTGGGCAACGAGGTTCTGTTTAAGTGGGCTAATGGGGGAATCTCGCCATCACCGCTCGCCTACTGGCTGTATGTTGGGGGTTCCCAAGGAGGCTTTGAGTACTTCAACAGTGGCGAATTGAGTGCTTCCACCCTGGAACAGCTGGTCAAGACCTTGCCGACCAACGGGGAGTCCTTGTGGATCCGCCTCTGGTGGTTGCAGGAGATTGTGACCACGACTTCAAGCAGCGGCAGCGGCAGTCCCGGCACCGGAACCACGCAGGATACCACGACGGTGGAGCGGAAATGGAGAGCACGTGATTTCAATTTCACCAATCCAAAATGCCCCGAGATCACCAATCCCGGTTTTGGCGGAACGATTGTGGGTCAGCAACGCGTCGTCACGATCAATCGTTACGGCATCGCACTGGACGGCCTCTGGGTCACGGTGTCTTCTCTGCCCCCCACGGGTGGCGATACCTGCAATCCGGTTCCCAGCGCGGCGGACATCGACAACAGCAACCTCTTGGGTGGCAACACGCCGTCCTACACGATCCGTAACCTGCCCATCGACAACACCAATGTCTATGTGACACTATGGTGGTTGGTGACGAACAATCAGGTGTCGACCTGGAAATTCCGGACCTTCTGCTACCTGTCCTCCGACAACGTGCCGACTCCGAAGCTGCTTGTGCCGGATCCCGCGAAGCCGGACGAAGTCAACGCGACCAACCTGGAGTTCGTCTGGAACGCCAACAACACGGTGGTCTTCGGATGGTGGCTCTACGTGGCCAACACGGATACCACGAAAGGCGGCGGTGCTGGCGGCTTCAACATCTTCAACTCCGGCTTCATCCAGCCGGGTGAAATTGGAGTCGATGTGAAACAGCAGGTCAATGGTCTGCCTTGTGGCACCTTCTACGTCACGCTCTGGTGGCTCGATGCTTCCCTCCAGTGGAACCGGCTCGACTTCACCTTCACCAACAAAGCTGGCTGTGGCGGCGGTGGCGGCGGTGGCGGCGGTGTTCCCTTCCCCAACGGTGGTGGAACGGATGACACCGGCAATAACAATGGCGCCTAAAGGCCATCTGAATTGATCGTTCGCATCGCGAACTCAATCACTTCTTAACTTCGAGAGCGGCCAGCGGGTTACCCCTGCTGGCCGCTTTTCGTTGGAGGAAGGAGCTTTCTCGATTCCGGAAACCCCTTCGGGGCTACGCAAACGGAGTGTGGGGCCCCCAAGAATTCCACGTCACCGGTCCGCCCACTTGCGTTCCCAGTTGAATCCTGATAAACTCTGCTTGAAACTAAGGGCTTCGTGTGCCCGTTCTTGGGCCCCTGCCATCTTCGGTGTTCGGCCAACCCATCCTTTCAACATGAATCTGCGTCTCGTTCTCCTTTTTCTCGCGACGAGCCTCGTCGCTGCCTCGGGTGCTCCCCGGCTTTCCAGTCCGGTCAACGAGAGCACACTCTCCGGTTCGACCGTGACGTTCCAATGGACGCCTGACACGTCCGAGGTGTTTTACTGGCACTTGGCCGTTGGAACGGAGCAGGGGAAAGACGACCTCTTCAGCCGTGGCTACGGGCCGGAGGCTCGTTCTCAATCGGTGAGTGGACTGCCCGTCGACGGCTCGGGCATCTTCGTCCGCCTCTTCTACATGGTACGCACCTCGGAGAGGGGATTTCATTTTCTCTTCACGGATTACACCTTCAGCACCCCCTTGCCCGCGCCCCCGGCGCTCACCGCTCCCGCCCCCGGAAGTATCCTCCAGGATGAGAGCGTGGTGTTTCGCTGGGAAGACCGGGGCACCGCTGCGACCAGCTGGCGGCTCCAGGTTGGGAAAACGATTGGGGGTTCGGATTTTGAGGACAAGACGATCGGCACCGCCGTGCGTTCGCTCGAAGTGACCGGTCTGCCCGCGGATGGCTCGCCGGTCTGGGTCCGCTTTCACTACTTCTTTGGCAACATTTGGCGGCATATCGACTACCAGTTCACGGCAAAGATCACCTCGACGACGCCCATCGTGACCACACCGGCGTCCGGAAGTACCGTGGCCACGGTGCCCTTCGTGGCGCAATGGTCTCCGAGTCTCACGACGGTGACCCGTTGGCAGTTGAAGGTGGGCACAGTGCGAGGAACCGCCGACATTCTGGACACCGGGCTGCTGGGCGAGGAAACGCGCTCGGCGACGGTCAACGCCTTGCCGGGCGGCACCACGACCTTCTGGATTCGCCTTCTCTACGAGACCAACGCGGCCTGGATCGCCAAGGATTTCGAGTATGCCTACGATCCCAATGGGGACGCCGCTCCCCAGGTCTACAATCCCCCTCCCGGAACGGAGATCGTGGGGGCTCAGGCTCTCTTTCAGTGGACGGCCAAAACGGTGAACGTCGAGCAGTGGTGGATTTATGTCGGTCGTTCTGCCGGAGATTCGAGCATCTTCAACAAGGACATGGGCACCGCCTCTTCGGTGATGGTCAACAACCTCCCGACCGATGGCGGTAACCTTTATGTGAGGCTGTTCTATCGAGTGGGAGAGATTTGGAACCAGCGGGATCATCTCTACTCGAGTCGGCGGCTGCCGAAAATGACTTTCCCGGCCCCGGGGACCAAGATTTCCGGTCCCGTGGTGAACTTTGCCTGGGACGACAATGGCGTGGTCGGAAATGCCTGGGCGGTGAGTGTTGGCAGAACCAAGGGAGGGACGGATCTCTTTCAATCGGGGACCTTGCTCTTCGACCAGCGTGAGCGGACCGTTTCCATTCCCAGTGAGGTTTCTGGCGAAGTCTGGGTGCGCTTGTGGCACCTGCCCAACAGCTTTCAGTGGAGTTTCGCCGATTTCATTTACGAGGTCCAGAGCCCGGTGGAGCCGGCGCTCTTGGAGCCGGCGCCGGGTTCGATCATCAGCGGGGCCGTCGCTCCGCGCTTCTTTTTCGGAGCCAACGGGGCCACCCTCTTTGCCTACTGGGTTTACGTGGGCTCCACAGTCGGCGGCCGAGACTTGTTTAATTCGGGCTTGATCGATCCCTCCAGCACCTCCGTCGAAGTGACGGGGATTCCCAATCAGGATCGGACGATTTTCGTTCGTCTGTGGTGGTTGGTGGACGTGAATCGCTGGCGCTTCGCCGACTACACGCTGCGCGTCCAACGCAACGCCGCTCCGCAAGGGCCAAATCCCGGAGGCCCCATCACGCCGCCAAACGGTTAGGGTGGGTAAAGCCCTGAGCAATCGCCTCCGTGACCCTTGCGCCTCACTGCGAAAATTTTCTGGGTCTTCAGCAGAATCTGTGGGTGAAATTCCGGATTTGCTCCGGGAACGCTGGACGCCGGGTCCCGCTGCCCCTGGACCCCAGAACTGCTGAAACTACTTGTTTCATGGGCTGAGCCCTACCAGGGGCAGCCCCGGCGCAAGCGTTGTCCTCGCAAATCCGAGGTTTGGATGGGCAGCTGGCTTGTTGCCACAACTTTGATGCCCATTAAGATTGGATATAACTTGTTGCTGGTCAGGATTCTAGGTGAATCGCGCCGCCTGGGCACCCACAGATTCTGCTGAAGAGGCAATTTTCTGTGAGGGAGGGCGGTCGTCCTCGGCCGTCGTGACTGATCTCCGCGGAAACGGGCATTATTGAACTCACGGCCTTTGAGCTGAGTCTTCGCCATGTTCTGCTGCCGGTTACCAAGCTTCAACGAACTCGAGCAACACCGGAACAAGAGCAGCTGGACCCGTTGGCTCGGTAATCACCGTTTGCCCAGCGCCGACGAACTGGCGTATGTCTCCGAGCGCATCGAGCCTGACAGTGTGCGAGGGTGTCTCGGACACATTTACTTCTGCCTCAAACGCAACAAAATCCTTGCCCCACAGCGCGGTTGGATGCTTGCCGCCGTCGATGGTCACGAAACTCACTGTAGCTACAAACGTTGTTGTCCAAAGTGTCTCCAACGCCGGATCGCCGTCGGAGACGAGGTCAAAACACAGTTCTACCACCGCTTGGTCGCGTTTCAGATTATCTGTGAGGCTTTTCAATTGCTTCTCGACGTGGAAATGCTTGAGCCTGGTGAAGACGGAGATCGAGAAATGACCGGAAGTTGTGGATGAGGGCGGTCGGGGCATCATGAAGAGTTCAACCATTTACCAAAACAACTGAACTCCAATGAAAACCACCAACCACCCCACCGAATCCGCATCTATCCTCGGCCAGGAAGGAGCAAGCACCGTCTGCCAGAACGCCCTTGAGGCCACCCTGCGACAAGGAGCCCAAGTGCTTCTTCAGGCCGCCATCGACAACGAAGTCTCCGACTACATTCAAGCCCATCAACATCAGCGTGATGACCAGGGTCATCGCCAAGTCGTTCGCAACGGCCATCTTCCTGAAGCGACAACTTCAGACTGGAATAGGAAACGTTTCTGTTCGGCAGCCCAGGATCAATGATCGCCGATCAGGCCAGCGGTTCACCAGCGCCATCCTTCCGCCGTACCTACGCCGAGTCGCTTCACTGGACAACCTCATCCCGGCACTCTACCTGCGAGGAATCTCAACCTCCGAGATGAGTCGAGCCTTAGAGCCGATCCTCGGTGAGAACGCATCGGGTCTTTCTGCAGCCAACATCGTTCGACGAGGAAGAGCAATGGGAGAAAGCGTGACCTCAGCGACAAGGAATACGTCTATCTCTGGGCCGACGGGATCTACTTCCATGTCAGGCTCAATGACGACCGCCCATGTGTTCTCGTAATCGTCGGCTCCTTACCCGATGGAACCAAGGAATTGGTAACCATCAGCGATGGAGAACGAGAGAGCAAACTGTCCTGGAAAAATGTGCTCAGAGACCTCAAGAAACGAGGATTGAAAATCCCTCCGAAACTGAGTATCGCCGATGGAGCTCTCGGGTTCTGGAGCGCCTTGGAAGAGGAATATCCGACAAGCAAACAGCAACGATGTTGGGTGCACAAGACAGCCAACATCCTCGACAAGCTGCCGAAGAAAGCGCAGCCCCTTGCCAAGGAACGCATCCATGAAATCTACATGGCGGAAACAAAGAAGGCCGCCTTGGATGCCTATGACGAGTTCTTCACGCTCTACGAAGCCAAGTATCCGAAAGCGTGCGCCTGCCTGAAGAAAGACAAGGAAACTCTACTAACGTTCTACGATTTTCCAGCCGAGCACTGGAGACACATCCGGACGACAAACCCGATTGAGTCGACGTTTGCCACGGTCCGCCATCGGACTCGACAAACCAAAGGGTGCGGATCGAGGAAAGCAACCCTTTCAATGGTCTACAAGCTCGGCCTGGAAGCCGAGAAAGGCTGGCGTCGACTCAACGGGTATCGTCAACTTGACAAAGTCGTGCAAGGAATCATCTTCGTGGACGGCATCGAGCAGCAAACCGCTGCCTAACCCATGATCGAACTTCGAATGGTGTGCCGACCGCCCTCATCCACAACTTCCGGTCATTTCTCACGGAGATCCTGGAGACGACGAAGTCGCTGCGGCTATACGGCTGATAACTCGCGTCCTTAAGGACAATGCCTTTAGGGAAAGCTAACAATCTCCAGCAGGAACTCGCCCTCACGAGAGTCGTTTTCTGTTAGCCTAGGCCAACTCGTCACCGGTTGGCGGACTTTGCGCGGGCAACTCCTTTGTCGTCTTTTCGGTATTGCCTCCCGAACGATCAATTCTCTGACTCGCGCTACCATCTCCTGTTTTGTCTCTTCGGTCAGCAGTCCCTCGGACACTTCGAACACTGCCCATAGTGAATTCATTTTGTCGAGCGTCTTCAGGAAACTGATGCTCAACGGCTGGATGTTGCCGCTTTTCGTGGCTTCGCATCGCTCCTGCGCGATGATCGAGCAGGCCATGAGCAATGCCGCCACCTCCTGGGCCGCTGTTTCTGGCGTATGGCTATGAAGAACGTCATTCCCGCGCATGTGGAGCTTGAGTTCCTTGTAGAATATCTCGTGTTCCCAGCGCAGGGCATAGAGCTCCAGCAATTCCTGCGCCGGATACTCCTGCTCATCAATAAGCGTCGTCCATAGCCTCTCCTCGCTCCACTGTCGTGCCCCCGGCTTCCTGATCCGGCCTCGAATCTCACGGATACGGATCTCCCCTTTGATTCTCCCGCGGCCCATCAGCCTTCTTTCTGGGCACCCTGATGCTGACCAGCGCGCTTCCATCGGAGAGCCTTTCAGTCTTATGGCTCTTGTTGCTGCCGCGTGCCTTCACCAACAATTCACTATGTGCCGCCCGGCATGATTTCACGAGTTCGTCGAGATACTTCCCGCAACCGTAAAGCCGGTCGACAATCAGCAGACTCCTCTTCGGCAGACTCCCGAGAAGTTCTTTGGCCAGGGTCCATTCGCCTTCTCCTTTCAGGCCGACCGTCGCCGCCAACGGGTTGTGGATGCCAAGTTCCACGAGCGCGCACATCTCTATTTTCGCAAAGGCGGCGGTCATTCTCCTGGAGGCCGCCTTGCTCATGGCAGCCAGAACCTGCGGCGTGTTCGTGACGCTCCATTTCGAGCCATCGATCCCGCACAGGCGCAGCCCCTTGTAGAAACATCCCTTGTGTACGCGTCCATCGGCGAGGGGCTTTAACACCTGCTTCATGAGCCAAGCGAATGGCTCAAGCCCCATCCTCTGGCGCCGTTCCGAGAGCGAACTATCCTTGATCACCACCTCGAACAACTGGAACTCGTGAGTGGGAAGTTCTCAGACCGGTTTCTCTTTGCCTGGCGTGTCTGTCTGACTGCGTAATAGAGCGATCTTCGCCTTGGATAGTTCAATGCTCAGATCGATCAGTTCGGTGGTCAGTTTCTTGAATTTCTTGTACTCCTCTGTTTCTTTTCGTAGTCCCTTCACGTGGTCTGGCCAGACGTGTTCAGTCCGGCTCCTCATCTTATGCGTGTAGCTCAGTTGGTAATACACGCCGCGCTGGCGTTGTCGATCTCGGTATTGCTTGCTGATGCTCCCAGGCCGCATTGGCCCGATTGCAGCTAACTTTGCCGCAAGTTTCTGGACTCTTTTTTCAGTGATCTGATCTTTTTCATGGTCATTAGCTTATATATGCGAATGTCTAGGAAAATCAAATCATTTGTTATGGATCTCTGGATTTCTTGGTGGAATATCGTCTGTTTTCTGCGACCCGCTTTCTCGAGAGCCCGCACCTTTCTCTGGTTTCTGCTCGTCTTGGCCGCTTTCTCCGTGCGCAATGACCTCCTCGGGGTTTCCAGTTTCGTCCGCGCTCTCGGTTTGTCAGAACACTTCTATGAGCACTTACTCCATTTCTTCCACAGCAATGCCGTGAAGACGGACCGGCTTGCAGAACTTTGGTTCGCCATCGTGATCAAGCACTTCCCTGTCTACAAGATCGGTTGTCGCCCCGTCCTGGTTCTCGACGGCATCAAGAAGTCCAAGGAGGGCCGCAAGATGCCTGCGGTGAAGTATCTGCATCAACAGTCCGAGTCCAATTCCAAGCCTCACTTCATCATGAGCCATTCCTTTCAGGCCTTCGGCGTGCTCTGTCAGGTTGGCGGATACTTCTTCTGCGTTCCGGTCTGTGCACGCATTCACGAAGGTATCGTCACTTCAAACCGCGACAGGAGAACCTTGATCGACAAGGCCAACGAGATGCTCGCATCCGTCTGTAGAGGTCAGGAGTTCGTCTTGCTGGCCGACGCCTACTACGCCAACGGAAAGGTGATCCGGAGCACCAAGGGGCGTTCCGGTGTGCTGGTCACGAGGGTTCGACGCACGACAACCGGCTTTCGGCCTGCGGCAGTGCCACGCAAACGCAAACGCGGACGACCGAAAAAGTATGGCGCTGCGGTGAAGCTCCAGAATGTCTTTGGAACGGGCGGCTTCAGTTCCGTTCCCAGTCCCGTATATGGGGAGAGAAACATCTCTGTCCGGTTCAAGTCGGTGGATCTGTTGTGGAAGCCCGCCGGGGCGATGGTCCGCTTCATTCTCGTCGATCATCCCACGAGAGGGCGGATCATCCTCTTGTCTACCGACCTCACCATGGAAGCTCAGGAGATCATCTTGCTCTACAGTTTGCGTTTCAAGATCGAAGTCGCTTTCAAGCAAGCGGTGCATTCGGTCGGCTCATTCGGATACCATTTCTGGATGGCCGCTATGCGACCGCTCAAGCGTCGCAATGGTAACCAATACCTCCACCGGACTACCGAGAAATATCGCAGACAGGTGCAGAGAAAGATGCACGCATATCATGTGTTTGTGCAGACCGGCATGATCGCTCAGGGCATGTTACAGTACCTTGCCATGACATGTGACGGTCTGGTCTGGAAACACTTTGGAACCTGGATCCGAACCATCCGCCCAGACGTGCTGCCTTCGGAAATGATTGTCTCAGCCGCCTTGAAAAACACGCTGCCTGGATTTTTGCACCACGGCGGAAAAGGTTCAGCGTTCCGAAAATTCATCCTTGATAAAATAGACTTCACTCGCTCCGAAGGTTCACGCCTCGCCGCATGATGATCCAGTTACAGAACTTCTCACTCACGAGAACATTGAGAATGCCTTCCGCAATACTCGCCGGAAGATTGGCCGGGTGACGCGCTGGCGGGAAGAAACGAACCAGGCCTCGAAATGGCTGGCCTACGCGCTAACGAAGGCAGAGGAAGGTTTCCGGCGGATCAAAGGCTTCCAGGAAATGGGAGAGCTCCACGCAGCCTTGAAGCGGGAAAAAACATGGAAAAAGAGTTGTCAAAGAACAAGTGGGCAGAGTGGGCAGAGTGGGCAGAGTGGGCAGAGTGGGCAGAGTGGGCAGAGTGGGCAGAGTGGGCAGAGTGGGCAGAGTGGGCAGAGTGGGCAGAGTGGGCAGAGTGGGCAGAGTGGGCAGAGTGGGCAGAGTGGGCAGAGTGGGCAGAGTGGGCAGAGTGGGCAGAGTGGGCAGAGTGGGCAGAGTGGGCAGAGTGGGCAGAGTGGGCAGAGTGGGCAGAGTGGGCAGAGTGGACAGAGTGAGCAGTAGTCCATCGTCTCTCGGTCACGACTGAGTATCCCTCGGCGAGTTGCTCACCGGCAGAGATCGCTTCCGTTTTCTCAGCTGCTGTAACACTAACAGGACAATCGGCACTTGTCCAGGAAAATGTCATGAAAAAAATCGGTGAAAGCTAGTCTTTCTAATGCGATCAAACGGAATAAAACTATTTTACAAACTCTCGAATTAATCTAAGCTTAACCCAGCCGTCTTCCAAAGTTTAACAATCCCAGGACAATCCCCGCAAGGTGTCGCAATGTTCCAAGACGGAGCGGGGAGCCAATGCCTACGCGGCATTCGAGAGTGTGCTCTCGACTCTCTCGACTCTCTCGCTGCGAGGAGCGAGTTCCGTATTCAAGTCGCTTGCCAAAATCATCGCGGGCGAGCTTACTCTTGCATGAGATGCCTGTGGCGTTTGCTGGTTAGGAGCGCTAATCAGTTACCATGGAGGCCACGTAATCCATCCACTCGAACTGGACCTCGACTCCCGCTTCGGCGAACCACCCTTTCTGAATCCCGATCTCCCAAGCGACCCAACCGGGCCAGTCACTGTAACCGATTTTGAGCGGGGGTCCCGCGGAGGGCGCCTCCGCAAGCTCTGGTGAGGGGTCCGAACTCCGGCTTGCTGCAAGAGGCAAAGAAAAGGGTGGTAACCCCCAGGGCCAACAAACTTGTGAGCACGTTGTTCTTCATGGATAACAGTGATGACTGAGCAGTTGATGGGCCGGTACTACGATCGGCACGGTTCGTGTTACCCTTGGGGAGCACGTTCAATGCCAAACCGGGAAAACGCGCCTACTCCACCACGACTTCTGAAATCGGGTCACGCCGCGGCTTGTCGGCGTTCCAAACGAGACCGCACCCAATAGGACAGGAGATCACCGCACAACACCGCCATGCTCCCCAGGCCCACGAAAAACAACATCTCGTCGAGGCGATCCTTGGCCCGCGCTTCCAGAAAGTAGTAGCCGAAGGTCGGGATACCTAACATTCCCAAGACCGTGGCGTCACGCACGCAGGTCTCCCATCGATAGAAGAAATAGATGAGAAAACGGGAAAACAGTGAGGGCACACTAGCGAAAGCATAAACCTGCCATCGACTCGCCCCTAGGGCGCGATGGGCGGCCGGCACGGCACTGGGCATGTTGTCCACGAGTTCGGCCCCCAATCGTCCGAGGATCCCCGCATTGTGGATCGCCAAGGCCAGCACGGCCGGCCAGGCCGTGAATCCCAGAGCCACCACCAGGAAAAAGGCGATCACGTATTCCGGCACCGAACGACAAAGCACCAGAAGAAAGCGGCTCGAAACGCCCGTCAATCGCCAGGCCCAGCGACGCCAGAGCGGATCCCGACCCGGCTCGGGCAAGAGCGGCGCATCGGTCGCCAGCCGACGGGACGCCAGAGGCAGGGCGAAGCAACTCGCGATACCCGCGAGGACGATGGCCACCACCGCCAAACTCACGGTGTAGCGAAAAGCTTCCCCGCCAGCCGCCCGCCACTGTTCTCCCGCCCAGGCCACCGAAAGCCGTCCTTTCTCCATCCAGGAAGCCTCCGCGGCTTGCTGCACCGGATGGGGAAGCGCATTTCCCAGAAAGCGCTGGCAGTTTTCCCAACGCCTTTCCCAATCGAAGGCACTCAGGCGAAATTCGGGAGTGAACCACGAAAGGACGAGAATCGAGGCGAACAATCCCAGACCGACTCGAAGAAAGCGATCGCGCGGACGCCGACGACGGAGGGCCGCCACGCGATCGGCCACAGAAAATTGCGGGGCACTCATCTCAGCCTTCCTCCCTCACCGTCAGACGCCTTCGAACGGCCCCGCTCCAGTAATCAAAAACAACGATCAGCGCCAGCAAGGCATAAAGATAGGACCACACTTCGTGGTAATGACGCTCGTCCCAGGAAAGGACCAGATAGTAGCCCAAGGTCGGTGCCCCGAAAAAACCGAGCACGGCCGCGGACCGCAAACCGCATTCAAAACGGTAGAGAAGGTAGGCCAGCAAATCGGGCATCACTGCGGGGAGCAAGCCAAAGACATAGACCTGCAAGACCGAAGCCCCGTTGTGCCTGAGGGCTTGAGCCGTGGCCTGCGGGACCTCGTCGATCAACTCAGAAAACACCTTTCCAAGAGTGGCGCTGTAGGGAATCGCGATGGCCATCACGGCCGCCAAGGGCTCCGTTCCCAGAGCCTGCAAGAAGAGGATGGCCCACACGATCTCATGGACCGAGCGCAGGATCGCCATCAAAAAACGCACGGCCCAGAGCCCCGCCAAGGTCATCCCCCGCACCGAGCGACGCCCCCAGGCGCGACCACGAACCTCCGCGTCAACACCATCTCCATGGAGATCGGGGTCACCGCCACTGGCCGACAGGGCCAGCCAGATTCTCGCCGAACCCAACACGCCAAAGATCAACCCGCCGATCAGCGAAAGTGAGATGGCCGCCGCTGCGTAAACGAGCGTCTTGTAGGTCGCCACCACGATCTCTCCGAGGAACGGGTCTTCCGAAGCCGGCGATCCATCCTCGTAAGCCAGGGCGGGCTGCAGGGCCGCCGCGAAAAATCTTCCCAGATGATGCCACTGCGCCTCGGAAAAAAGAGGCGCCACGCTCAGCCCCATCGACCAGGCCGCCACCAGACCCGCCAGAACGATGAGTGCCATCACACTCCGCCGCGGCCCCGCCCAGCTCTTCAAGAGGGCAGTGGAGTCAAGCGCCGACGCTCTCATTGAGCTCCCTATCGCCCTTCGCACCGACTTTCCGATGCTGGTTCCCGTCCGGCTCGCCGCCCTCCTCGAACGCGTAGAGCGCTGCAAAATCAGAAGCTGACCAATCGTCCGAAGAAGCATCCTTGAACACCCGCCCGCCACGAATGCCGATCAGCCGCGGGAGAAAAGCGCGAGCCAGATCCCGATCGTGCAAGCTCACTCCCAAGGTGAGGCCCTCTTCCCCAGCCAATCGCGTCAAGAGCTTCATGGTGGCCACGGCGCGGGCGGGATCGACGCTGGCCACGGGCTCGTCGGCGAGGATGGCTTCAGGCTTCTGGTAGAGAGCGCGGGCGATGGCCACCCGCTGCTGCTGCCCTCCGGAGAGGTGATCTGTCCTGACAAAAAGCTTCTCTTCCACACCCACACGCTGAAGGATCTGATAGACCGCTTCTTGCTCCGCGCTTCCGGGCGTGAGAAAGGACCGCAGGCTGGCCCAAAATCCCTGCTGCCCCAAACGACCCAGCATCACGTTCTGCAGCACGCGAAGACTGGGCACGAGGTGGAATCGCTGCGGAATGAAGCCGATCCGGCCGCGCAAGCGCTTTAGCGAAGCCGCATTGAGATGATCGAGGCGACGGCCGAGAGCGATCACCGTTCCCCCATCGAGGGCCTGGCCGGCATTGAGCAACTGGAGCAGAGTGGTCTTCCCTGCACCGCTCGGCCCCACCAGTCCCACAAGCTCGCCGCGCGCGATCGTCAAGGACACATCATCCAGCGCCGTCACGCCGGGGAATCGGACGGTGACGCCGCGCAGCTCGAACGCGGCTTCCCCAGCCGCCGGCGCGGCTCGCTCCGTCATCGAATGAATCCGAGATCCCTCGCGACCCCTTCGATAGTGGCGAAATCTTCGTTTTCCGCCGCGATCAAGCGCTCACGACTGAATGCGGATTGTGCCTGAGAGCCGTCCATGCCCACCACCGCCTCTTGCAGCTTGTCGATGAATCCTTCGCCGAACATCGTTTCCAACTCGGGATGTGCCGTGAAGTTGTAGTCCGCGTAGGTCGGTGTCTTCCAGATGATCCGGCAGGCATCCGTGTTGGAACCCTCCTTCGCCGCCCAGGCATCGTAGGTCTTGTAGTTGACCGCGCCGACCTGGACCTGGCCAGAGGCGACGAGTTCGATCGTGGCGTCGTGGGCTCCAGAGAAACCGGGTTTCTGACCGAAGAACTCCTCGGGCGATTTCCCCGTGCGTTCCCGGATGAAATACTCGGGCATCAGCCTTCCGGAAGTGCTCTTGTTGGAACCAAAGGTGAAGGTCTTGCCCGCCATCTCCATCGGAAACTCCTCCGAGAGGGTCAACCCGGTCGATTGGTGGGCGATGAAATAAGAGAGAAAGTTCGGGTCCTCCACGCCCTGGGCGATGGCTCGCGCACCCGGGACATTGTGCATCGCCTGCACCCCCGTCAATCCACCGAACCAGGCGAGGTGCACATCACCATTCTCAAACATCCGCACAGAGGCGTCATAATCGATCGCCGGGACATACTCGCACGGCACCCCTAGGGTCTCCGAAAGATACTCTGCCACCGGTTCATACTTCGCCTGCAAGGCAACCTTGTCATGATCCGGAATGGCGGTGAACTTGAGGATTCCGCCCGAGCTGATGGCGGGGTCCTTGGAACACCCGGATAGCGACAGCGTGACGGCGACCGCAGCCACGCCCATCGTGATGTAGGATTCGATCTTCATGAGACAACGTCCACCCTAAGGCTTTGCCGTCCGGATGCAAGACGCGGGAAAGGGTCTCGACCGGTCGCCGCACATCCCCGGCAAAAGCCCTCTCAGGCTCCGGCGATCCGGTCCACGTGGGCGATGACGCGGGGCATCGCATCCTGCAAAATTTGAAAGGTTTCCTCGAATACCTCAAGGTCCATCCCGATGGGGTCGGGAACGTCGCTCCCCTGGTATTGAGGAAGCGAGGAAAACTCCGTGAGCAGGTGGGCTCGCCCGCTCACCCCGGGATACTGCCGGCGCAAGGTCGCCAGATGCATCTCGGCCATGGCAAAAATGGCCGTGGCTTGCCGAACGAGCGGTTTCTCGACGCATTTGCTAGTGAGCCGAGAGGTATCGCACCCCTTGGATCTCAGGAGCGCCTCCACCTCGGGCACCGGCGGCTGCGGGCGGTCGGAGAAAAAGCCGGCGGAGGAAAGCTGCCAGGGACGATTCCCCACCAGAGAGCGGCAGATGGCTTCCGCCATCGGGCTACGACACAAGTTCGCGGTGCACACGAAAAGCACATGAACGGGACGGTCTCTGGCCAGCAATCGTGAAAGCATGAATCAGTCCAGATCGTCAGCAGGAAGCCTGCCGCGTCAAGCCGGATTCCTGCTTCCACCCAACCGCCAGGAGGCACAGCGATTCCGTAAGATAGGCGGCTGAGGCGGCTCAAGCCCTGTATTTTTGGGTAATTCGGATCGGCAGCGCCCATTTTTGACCCCATGGCAAATTCGCATTCGTTATTTCATCTTTTTTAAGCTTGTTTCTGTAATAGTCTTATATTACAGTGCGCTGAACGAGCCGACCTTCATGCCAAGCAGAAACTCCCTGCCCCCCACCGAACGCCAGATTCGCAGCCGCCTCCGCCAGCTCCTCGACCAGGCCGAAGGCTTCCTTCACGGCTCGCCCATCGAACTCTCTCGTAAATGCGGCAAGCCCACTTGCCGTTGCGCTTCCGACGACTCCTTGCGCCATCGCTCCTTGGCCATCGGTCAGACTCGCAAGGGCAAGACCACCATGCTGCACGTCCCCAGACCGTTGGAAGCTCAGGCGAGACGCTGGATCGATGATTTCCAGAAAGCGAATGCTCTGCTGGAAGCCCTCGACGAGCAGGGGCGCCTCCGACTCAAGGAGGCAAAAACCAAGGCCAGAGCGGCGAGTAGCTCCGCCAAGAAGAAGGGCAAGACCGGTAAGAAATCAGCCGGCAAAGCCAAGTCCGGGCGCAATTCTCCACCAAAAAAGAAGCGACCATTCTCACGCGACTACTAACTTACTCGTGAGTGAGAAGTTCTGTAACTAGATCATCATGCGGCGAAGCGTGAACCTTCGGAGCGAGTGAAGTCTATTTTATCAAGGATGAATTTTCGGAACGCTGAACCTTTTCCGCCGTGGTGCAAAAATCCAGGCAGCGTGTTTTTCAAGGCGGCTGAGACAATCATTTCCGAAGGCAGCACGTCTGGGCGGATGGTTCGGATCCAGGTTCCAAAGTGTTTCCAGACCAGACCGTCACATGTCATGGCAAGGTACTGTAACATGCCCTGAGCGATCATGCCGGTCTGCACAAACACATGATATGCGTGCATCTTTCTCTGCACCTGTCTGCGATATTTCTCGGTAGTCCGGTGGAGGTATTGGTTACCATTGCGACGCTTGAGCGGTCGCATAGCGGCCATCCAGAAATGGTATCCGAATGAGCCGACCGAATGCACCGCTTGCTTGAAAGCGACTTCGATCTTGAAACGCAAACTGTAGAGCAAGATGATCTCCTGAGCTTCCATGGTGAGGTCGGTAGACAAGAGGATGATCCGCCCTCTCGTGGGATGATCGACGAGAATGAAGCGGACCATCGCCCCGGCGGGCTTCCACAACAGATCCACCGACTTGAACCGGACAGAGATGTTTCTCTCCCCATATACGGGACTGGGAACGGAACTGAAGCCGCCCGTTCCAAAGACATTCTGGAGCTTCACCGCAGCGCCATACTTTTTCGGTCGTCCGCGTTTGCGTTTGCGTGGCACTGCCGCAGGCCGAAAGCCGGTTGTCGTGCGTCGAACCCTCGTGACCAGCACACCGGAACGCCCCTTGGTGCTCCGGATCACCTTTCCGTTGGCGTAGTAGGCGTCGGCCAGCAAGACGAACTCCTGACCTCTACAGACGGATGCGAGCATCTCGTTGGCCTTGTCGATCAAGGTTCTCCTGTCGCGGTTTGAAGTGACGATACCTTCGTGAATGCGTGCACAGACCGGAACGCAGAAGAAGTATCCGCCAACCTGACAGAGCACGCCGAAGGCCTGAAAGGAATGGCTCATGATGAAGTGAGGCTTGGAATTGGACTCGGACTGTTGATGCAGATACTTCACCGCAGGCATCTTGCGGCCCTCCTTGGACTTCTTGATGCCGTCGAGAACCAGGACGGGGCGACAACCGATTTTGTAGACAGGGAAGTGCTTGATCACGATGGCGAACCAAAGTTCTGCAAGCCGGTCCGTCTTCACAGCATTGCTGTGGAAGAAATGGAGTAAGTGCTCATAGAAGTGTTCTGACAAACCGAGAGCGCGGACGAAACTGGAAACCCCGAGGAGGTCATTGCGCACGGAGAAAGCGGCCAAGACGAGCAGAAACCAGAGAAAGGTGCGGGCTCTCGAGAAAGCGGGTCGCAGAAGACAGACGATATTCCACCAAGAAATCCAGAGATCCATAACAAATGATTTGATTTTCCTAGACATTCACATATATAAGCTAATGACCATGAAAAAGATCAGATCACTGAAAAAAGAGTCCAGAAACTTGCGGCAAAGTTAGCTGCAATCGGGCCAATGCGGCCTGGGAGCATCAGCAAGCAATACCGAGATCGACAACGCCAGCGCGGCGTGTATTACCAACTGAGCTACACGCATAAGATGAGGAGCCGGACTGAACACGTCTGGCCAGATCACGTGAAGGGACTACGAAAAGAAACAGAGGAGTACAAGAAATTCAAGAAACTGACCACTGAACTGATCGATCTGAGCATTGAACTATCCAAGGCGAAGATCGCTCTATTACGCAGTCAGACAGACACGCCAGGCAAAGAGAAACCGGTCTGAGAACTTCCCACTCACGAGTAACTTACTCGGACAAGATTTTCAGCCTCCGCCAACAGTGGAGGCTGCGGGTGCGTGACTCTCGTCCCAAACCACAGATTCCCACTCGAGTTTTCCCGGCAGCATTCTTCGCCATGTTCTGCTGCCGGTTACCAAGCTTCAACGAACTCGAGCAACACCGGAACAAGAGCAGCTGGACCCGTTGGCTCGGTAATCACCGTTTGCCCAGCGCCGACGAACTGGCGTATGTCTCCGAGCGCATCGAGCCTGACAGTGTGCGAGGGTGTCTCGGACACATTTATTTCTGCCTCAAACGCAACAAAATCCTTGCCCCACAGCGCGGTTGGATGCTTGCCGCCGTCGATGGTCACGAAACTCACTGTAGCTACAAACGTTGTTGTCCAAAGTGTCTCCAACGCCGGATCGCCGTCGGAGACGAGGTCAAAACACAGTTCTACCACCGCTTGGTCGCGTTTCAGATTATCTGTGAGGATTTTCAATTGCTTCTCGACGTGGAAATGCTTGAGCCTGGTGAAGACGGAGATCCTGGAGACGACGAAGTCGCTGCGGCTATACGGCTGATAACTCGCGTCCTTAAGGACCACCCACGCTGCTTTGACGTGCTCACTGCCGATGCGCTCTACCTGCGTCCCCCCGTGATCAATCTTCTTGAAGACCACGGCAAATACCTTGTTGCCGTACTCAAGGATAATCAGCCTGAGCTATTGTCCGAAGCCCGCACGCTCCTGCCCCTTGAGGAGCAAGAGCCAGAATCATTTGAGACTCCGGCTGCACCGGGC
Organism: Verrucomicrobiales bacterium; assembly: GCA_965204485.1. Lineage (GTDB taxonomy): Bacteria > Verrucomicrobiota > Verrucomicrobiia > Verrucomicrobiales > DEV007 > JAACDM01. The sequence goes on along the minus strand of CBDBEZ010000136.1, from coordinate 89,454 downwards.
AAGCCCGCGCGGCACGTTCATTTACAAGAGGCTGAGGGCTTCTGCACTGAATCCATTCACACTCCTCTTCGCGTTGTTCATTCCCATGAGACTGGCATCCGTCGCGAGCGCGTCGCTGGGGATTGGGTCGAGACTCCCATCGATAGCCACTGGTGGTGGGCGACGACCATGCCCCGCTCAATGGCCGATGCCAAGACCATCTTCCATTTCGGGCACGACCGTTGGAAGGTCGAAAACGAAGGCTTTAACGAACTCTGCTCCCGCTGGCATTCCGGTCATTGCTATCACCATCATCCCAATTCCATTCTCGTTCTGTGGCTGATCATGTTCATGGCCCACGCCGTGTTCCACTGCTTCCACAAGCGCAACTTGAAGCCAGAGATACGCCGTGGACACACGGCCATCTATTTTGCCCGTCAAATCGCCGCCTCCATGCGAGAGGATCGATGGTGGCCGCCACCGGCTCCGGGCTGAGGAACGCCCGCCTCGCGCTCTCGGTAACCTTGGGTTCGCGTCCGCCATCGGAGCGGTCTGGCTCCCTGTTGCCTATTGCCGACAGGGGGATCCATTTCGCGGCTCGGGCCCTCCGAAATTCGCCCGAGAACCGCCACACGAAACTGTTCGCCCTCTTAGCGCCAGCTTCAACACGCTCAACACCCACCAATTCAGGCCATTACGACTCTTTCCGACGCCGTCTTACGGAATCGCTGCAGGAGGCACCCCGGGCTTGCATTGTCCTCCAGTTCCCCGAAGATCTCAGCATGCTCGCGTTCGCCGACACGCCCCATATCTTCTATCCCGCCAAACCGGTGAAGCCGGTGATGTGGGCGGCTCGGACGGCGAACCGCCTTCGTATTCTTCCCGGACCGAATCACCGGATCCCCGACGTGCGCGTCACGGGTGACGAACACCTGAAAGAGGCCCGCCGTCAGGCACCTCAGCGCTGGTTCTTCATCGCCAACCATTCCACCCATAGCGACCCCCAGATCATTCTCGAGACCCAGCGGCGACTGGGCGCCCACTCGTGTTTCATGGCCGCCTACGACGTGTTCTTGCGCAACAAGTTCTGCGCCTGGGTCATGCAGCACACCGGCTGTTTCTCGGTCAACCGCGACGGCACTGACAGTCGCGCCATGCGAGAAGCCATCCGGATCCTCACTTCGACCCCCTTCGGCCTCACCGTGTTCCCCGAGGGAAACGTCTACCTGATGAACGACCGAGTGAGCCCATTTCTCGACGGGGCTGCCTTCATCGGCATGAAGGCACAGAAGGAGCTCGGGAACGCGGCCCCGATCTACGTGGTGCCGGTATCGATCAAGGCCACCCACACCACGGACGTCCGCCCGCACCTCCGGGAACGGCTCGGCCGCCTGGCCGATGCGATGGAAACCCGATTCGACGAGTCGGCCCCGTTTCCCGATGAGGTCAAACGCATCGGCATGGTCGCTTTGGAACGTTCGCTGAAACACCGGGGCCTGATCCCGCAAGAACCGGCAGGGAACGACATTCGCGGCCATCTGGAACACTGCGCCACGCTCATGATCGAGCGCCTGGAGGGCAAGATGGGCCTTCGACCGCGCCCCCGAACAGGCTTGAACGACCGCATCCGCAAGATCCGAAGCCGCATCCACAAAACCCGCACCGACCCGGAGGCCAAGGCGGATCACCCCGTCGCCATCACCTGGGCGGACGAGGCCATCCTCGCACTGCGCATTCTCAGTTATGCGGGAAACTATCTCGACGAGGCGCCATCGGTCGACCGCTGCGCGGAATCCGTCGAGAAACTGCTAGAAGACGTTTACTCGGAAATACAGCCTCCTCTGGGCGATCGCGAGGCCATCGTACGAATCAATCGTCCTATCAAGCTTGCCGATCACCTCGAACCATTCACCACCGATGCTCGCGAATGCGTGAGTGATCTCACTCGCCAGTTCGAATCCTCCATCCAGTCGGGGCTGCACGCGATTGGGAGCGAAAACACGCATCTCGGAACTCAACCCATGTGATCACGCCCATGCTTCCTCCCTGCAGACAGCTCCTCCGCCCAGGCTTCACGGGTCTCCACGGCCGGGCTTGTCTCGCTGTCTGCCTGGCGCTATGCCTGGCGGGATGCGGCGGCTCCCAGACTTCCGGTGAACCGGAGGCCAAGCGCGACGACACGCCGAAGTCACCCCTCCATTTTTCGAAACTCGATCTTCCCGCGATGGGATCCCAGGGCACGCTCTTCGAAAGCCTCCCTCCCGAAGTCACCGGGCTGCACTTCTCCAGCCCTCATCAGCAAAACGAGGCCGGCTTGGAACGCTTGCCCGCTCTCTCCACCCAAGCCCTCTGCATCGGGGACGTCGACGGAGACGGTTTGCTGGACCTGTTCGTGACTTCCGGACCCGGCCCCAACCGGCTCTTCCGGCAGATCGCACCCATGCGGTTCGAGGACATCACCGAGCGAGCCGGCGTGGACGGCGGCGCTTCCTGGGGGACCGGCGCGGCCTTCGCCGATCTCGATGGCGACGGCCTGCTCGATCTCCTCGTCTGCAATTTTGACGCGCCCATCCAATGCTTTCTCAACGAGGGCCAAGGACGTTTCAAGGAGAGCGCGGCCTCCCTGAGCCTGGACGTGACCAGCGCCTGCCTGCTCCCCGCTCTGGCAGACTACGACAACGACGGCGATCTCGACGTCTACTTCCTCACCAACTGCTTCGAGCTTCCCGGTGGCGTTCCCGACAATGTCCTCGCCATCTCGGGCGACCGAAGGGTGATCCGACCGGAATACGAGCGCTATTATAAGATCCATGAGAGTCCGTCACCCGACGGTCCCCGCTACCACGTCCTTCCCGCAGGCCAACGCGACTTCCTGTTTCGCAACTGGGGGGACGGGACGTTCGAAAACGTGAGTGACCGCGCCGGCGATCTGTGCACCCGCACCAACTGTGGAAACTCGGCCGTCTGGCTCGACTACGACCGGGACGGTGACCTGGATCTCTACGTGGCCAACGAAGGGATCGAGGGCACTCGACTCTATCATAACGACGGCGGCAAGTCGTTCCGCGACGTCTCGGCAAAGTCCTTCCCCTTTCGCCAGTGGGCGGCGCGAGGCAGCGCCGTGGGCGACGTCGACGGCGATGGCCTGCTCGATCTCCTCACCCTGGCGGCCGGGCCCGAGAGCAGCCTTCCGGAGGCCTTCGAGCCGATCGCTCTCAAATCCGACCCGCCGGCAGGCGTCGAAAGCGCCTTGTGGCAGGCCACGGGCACTCCCTATTTCCGTGAGGCTTCCGCCGTCTTCGGCCTGAGTTTGGACCGCTCGGCATGGCAACCCTTGTTAGGTGACTTCGATCTGGATGGCGTCATGGATTGCATTGCCTCGAGTGAGTCCGGACTGCTCGCTCGCAAGGGCGAAACCTCCCTCGTTGCGGGTTCCGCCATGACCTTCACCTCCCCGGAGGACTCCTGGGGACTGACGGATCGTGATCCCGTTCGGAGCCTGGCCTGTGCGGACCTCGATGCCGACGGCGATCTCGACGTGATCTCTCAATCGCTCGACGGCGTCCTCCATTTGCACCAGAACACCGCTCTCGGCGGCGCCCGTCTCGTCCTGACAATGGTCTCAACACGAAGTCCCAACCCGCCGGTCGGGGCCCGGGTTCAGCTGGAAGTCGATGGCCAGACCTTGGTCCACACCGTCGCTCAAGAGAACGGCGCGCCGTCGAGCGGTGACGCCTTTCGGCTGTCACTGACCCTTCCCACAACCACGGAAAGGTTCGAAAGCCTCACGATTCGATGGCCGAGCGGTGGCCAGCACGTTCTCGCCGATGAAGCCTTGAACCAACAGCTCCGGGCGGCGGAGCCCGACGAGGACAGCGAACCGGTTCCCGATCGCGTCCATCCCTTGTTCCAGCAGTCGGACATGGCCGCAGGAATTCGTCACGCCGACCTCGAGCCCTCGCTCTCTCCCTCGTCCCCTCCAGAGGCCTTTTACGGGCCGGGGATGGCCTGTGCCGACATCAATAGCGACGGGTTCGACGACATCTATCTCGGTGGAGCGGGGGGATCCCCGGGTCGGGTGTTTCTCCGCAAGTCCTACGGCTTTCGCGAGGCCCTCAGCGAGCCCTTCGAGCCGCACCAGGTCAGCGAGGACCTCGGCGCCGTGTTCGCCGACTTCGATGTCGACGGACACCTCGATCTCTACGTGGTGAGTGGCGGCACCCGCGCACCCGCAGGCCACGCCAGTTATCAAGACCGTCTCTACCGTGGCAACGGCCGCGGAGGCTTCGTGCACGCCGAGGGAGCCTTGCCCGATTTGAAGGAGAGCGGGGGCCCTGTGAGCGCGGGGGACTACGATGAAGACGGCGATCTCGACCTCTTCATCGGTGGCCGCGCCATCCCGGGCCAGCCCGGTCAGACCAGCCCTAGCCGACTCCTCGAAAACAAGTATTTTCCCGGCCGTCCACCGCGTTTCGTTCTGGCTCCTTTTTCCCTCGAAGGCCGGATCTCCAGCGCGGTCTGGACGGATATCGATCAGGACGGCTGGCTTGATCTCATGGTCGTGGATGAAAGCCGGGGAGCGCGTCTCTTGAAAAACCGCGAGGGCCAGCTGGTCGAAGAAAGCTTCGATGTTTCGTTTCCGCCTGGTCAATGGTCGGCGATCGCTCCCCTCGACAGCGACATCAATGGCACCATCGATTACGCCCTCACCAACCTGTCGGGTGAATGTGGGCTCTTGATGAACAACGGCGCCAGCCGTCTCTCCTGGAAGGCGCTGCCGTCGCGTCCGGGTTCGGTCCCCGCGCGCGGCGCTCAGTGGCTGGATGCCAATGGCGACGGCTGGCAAGACTTATTCATCCTGCAGAACCAACGCGCATTCACCTTTCCCCGCAACCCTCCGGTCAAGGACGTGGGCCTCGCCCTTCGCCGAAAACCGGAGGGCGGTTTTCAGCCCTGGACACCCTACGAGAGCGGGTTCATCGTACCCGGAGTTCCCACCGCCATGGCTCTGACAGAGATCAACGGCGACGAAGCACCCGACTTTCTGGTGGCACGAAACAACGGCCCGATCATTGCTCTCGAACATCGGCCAACGCAGACCAACTGGCTCTCGATCCGGTTTCATGGACCCCTGAGGAACATCACGGCGACCGGCTCACAGATCGCCGTGGAGTGGCGCGGAAAGCTGAGGCTTTTCACCGAACTCAACGCTGGAAGCGGCTATCTGGCACAAAGCCCCAACCGCATCTTCTTTCCCCGCCTCCACACCGTCGGCGAAGGGATGGTGAAAGTCATCTGGCCGGACGGTAGCAAGAGTCAGAAGGAATTCGACAGCCGGACGCCGACCCTCTTGCTTCGCCACCGCAGCTGAGGGTTCCTGAAGGGGACGCCGTGCGTCGGCCAGTCCGTTCCGGCCGACGGCTCGCTGGGCGCTCACCGAGAGGCTTTTCCTTCCTCGGCTTTCATGCGAGGATCGGCCCGAAGCCACATGTCCGAGAATCGAGCTGCCTCAAGCCTCCGCCAGAGTTTGCGCTCCTGGCGAGCGCGCTGGCGAGCGGCCCGCAAACGCTCGGCGGCCCCTCCGGCTCCTTCGTGGCGACTGCGTCCCTTTTGGCGCTTGCTCAGCCGCCGGCTGCGCAAAGCGCCCAAGACCAAAACGGCTTACAGCCTGATGCCGGTTCTCATCAAGGTCTTCGCCGGCTTCAGCAAGATGGACGGAAAAGTCGACGAGCAGGACATCGATTCCAGCCTCGGATTCCTTCGTTACGACTACCCCGAGGCCGTCTACTCGGAGCTGCGTTCCCTCTACGCGGAAGCCTTGAGAGAATCTCAAGACCTGGAGGAGATCGCCGCCGAACTCGGCCGTCTGCTTTCGCTCGAAGAAAAGATCCTTCTCGGCGTTCGGCTCTACGTCCTGGTCTCCCGCGGCGTCCGCCTGCGCCGGGAACAACTGATCGCTTTCTATACCTTCATGACCAACCTCGACGTGGCTTCCGAGGCCATCGATCTGGTCTACCAATTGAACGAAGACGGTGAGAGCGGCCTCGATGAGCCGGAAGAAAGCCGTCCGCTCGAGGTGCTGCGCATCAGCCGCGAGGAGTCGGCGGATCTCCAGCTCGACACCCTCCCGCCCAACCAGGCACTGCTGGCCTTCCGTTTTCAAACCCAGGTGCTCTTGAAAAACATCGGCACCCTGCCACTGATCGTGAGAGGACGCCAGTTGCACCAGGGAGAGTTCTGCCGCCTCTACCAGGGCCAACGCGTTTTGTTAGCCGATTCCGTTCTCAACTACCAGGATCTCAGCTTCTATTTCAACGCCAAGAAAGACCTCTCCTCCGCCCAGCTCTACCTGGGATTCGATTCAGACGCGCATCCCATCCTCGAGAGATCCCCGAGCAAGCAAAGTCACCTCGACATTCGCTTCGGATTGAAGATCACGGTCAAGGTACTTCGCGATACCGACGCCAGCATTCGCGGCACGCCCCTCCGATCCGGAGCCACCCTCACGGTATCACTGCACGAAAAGATCCGTTTCGGCGACCTTACGGAGATCTCGTTCCGAGAACTCCACCGCCGCGCCCGCGAGCTCGGGAGCCGGTTCGAACTGCATCCCAGCCGATCGGAGTACCTGGTGTCAAACGATCCCAGTCAGTTGCGTCCCGGCGACATCCTGCTCTCAGAGGGCGTGACCCACGACGTCGTCCTAAGGGTCACCTGCCACGACGATCGCAGACGGGGCGAACTGGAAGTCCTCACCGCCAGCCATCCCATTCTCGTCGAGGACGTGCCAGTGAAGGACCGCGCCATCCTGGGAGAAGACGCCACCATCACCATCGAGAAAGGGCTGTTCCTTCGCTGCCACTTCGGAGACGGCATCATCGAGGAAGAACGCAACGTGATCAACCGACTGGAGATCGCCGACGTCAGCCATTCCTACGACCAGAAAGAGACGGCGCTCGACGGCATCACCATGACCGCGAGGCGCGGTGAAATGATTTGTGTCATGGGACCCAGCGGCTGCGGGAAAAGCACGCTCCTGCGCGTCCTCTCCGGCCACCTCAATCCAAGCCAAGGACAAGTCGGTCTGAACGGTACCTCTCTCTATCAATACCACCAGGAGCTCACTCCCTATATTTGTTACATCCCCGAAGAGGACGCCTTCGATCCGCTCCTCACCATTCAGGAGAACATCGATTTCGCCGCCACGGTCCGTTCACCCAATCTCAGCCGGCGCGAGCGGAGACGACGCGTGGACGCCAAGCTCGTGGAGCTGGGATTGAACGAGCGACGCCACCGCCTGGCCGGCACGCCCAAGGAAAAACACCTCAGCGGCGGCGAACGCAAACGGCTCAACGTCGGCATGGACATGATCGGGCTGGCCGACGTCTACCTCATTGATGAACCCACTTCCGGCCTCTCTTCCAAGGACTCCGAACACGTCCTGGAAATCATCCACGGGCTCTCGAGGCACAAGATCGTCCTGGTCAGCATTCACCAGCCCAGTGCGCGCCTCTTCCGCATGTTCGACAAGGCCATGTTGCTTGATCAGGGAGGGCGGCTGGCCTTTTTCGGCACTCCCGATCAAATGTTGCATTACTTCGACGAGGCCCGGCGGGAGTTCCTCGATCCAGAGGCGCAGAGCGCTCATAGCATCTCGACTCCCATCGAGCGGCCGAACGGGACCGAGGATCCCGTCGACGGCCCACCCACCACGCCCGACTTCATTTTCGATGTCCTGGAGACCCCTTTGCGCGACCTCAGTGGCAGCGTGATCTACGAAGAGGACGCGGGGGGCCATCTGACGCTCGCTCGCCGCTTTCTCCCCGAGTTCTGGCGCGACCACTTTCAGGCCCGCCGAACCATGCATGAAGTCTCCGACCTCGGCGCGGAACCCGCCCAGACTCAAACTCCCGAACCCAAATCGCACGGTCGACCCCGGCGACGCGGCCACCGGCGTCTCTCCGGCGTTAGCGCCTATTTCCAGAGAGCTTTTCTCAGCAAGCTGCGCAACCGGGGCAATCTGGCCACCACCCTCTTGGAAGCCTCGCTGCTCGCCCTCTTGATCTCGCTGGTGATGCGCTGGTCGGTCGAGGACGACTACACTTTTGGCGACGCCTTTCACATCCCCGCCTATCTCTTTCTCAGCCTGGTCGTGGCCATGTTTCTGGGATTGACCAACAGCGCCGATGAGATCATTCGCGATCGCGCGCTGCTCACTCGCGAGCGAAACTTCGGCACCCGCCTGCCGACCTACCTGACAGCAAAGCTGCTCACCCTGAGCGTTTTTGCGGCGCTGCAGTGCGCGATTTACGTGCTGATCGGAAACACCGTGCTGGAAATTCGCGGCATGTTCTGGCCCTACTTTCAGTGGCTCTTCCTCACCACGGTCTGCGGCGTCTCCGTCGGCCTCTTGATCTCGTCTCTGGTCGACGATGTCAAAACGGCACTGAACATCATTCCTCTCATTCTCCTCCCACAAATCATTCTCGGTGGCGCCCTGATCAAGTATCAGGAGATGAATCGGGATTTGCCGATCCTCTCCGCAATCAAGCGCTGGACCAGCCAGTCGACCGAGGAGGTCGAGAACCCCCTGCAAGTCCCCCTCATCTGCGAGTTCATGCCCCTGCGCTGGTCCTACGAGGGCCTGGTCGTCTCGCAGGGACACGACAACCCCCTTTCCAAGCTACTCCGCACCATCAGCGAGCGGGAGGAAGATCTGGCCCTTCAACCAAGCCTGACCGAGACCCAGTTGGAGGAACTTCAGTCCTTGAAGGAGGCCCGCACGATCGTGCTCCAGTTGGAAGCACGCAATGGCCGGAAGATTGCTCGGGAGGTCCGCCGGATCCATCGGCGCATTCTCAAGAATTCCTTCTCCGCCAAGACTTACGAAGATCCGCCGGAAGAACCTTACATCAATGTAAAGGAGGTCTTCCGGAACCAGAAGATTCACGATCTCCTCGAGCGCTCGGCCATCGAAGTGATGGACTATCGCCGCGACCCCGGCGAGCCGCTCAACGTCTTTTTCGGCACCGAGAAGACTTATTTCAGCATGAAGTTCGATACCGTCCGCGTGAATCTCTACGTGGTCATTCTGTTCATCCTCCTCAGTTCCGGCGTGGTATGGGCCGCGCTCAAGGCTCAGCTGACTCGCACGTGACCGAAGGCTCTCGAGGATTTCGTTCGCCGTGCCGATCCCCAAAAAAATCTTCCCTCCTCGCGAAGCGTCCTGATCGGGTCGGGGCGGCAGGATTGCGCCTGCCGCCCCTCCCACACCACCGGACATGCGGGACCGCATCCGGCGATTGGATCCATTTGGTCTTAACCCCATAGTTTCATAAATCGGGGCAAGAATCCCAAGAAAATAGTGGCAGGGGCCTTTGGGATAAGGTTAATTTGGAATCTACCAAAACACCAAACACTTCAACCCAAAAGCCACCTACAGTGAGAGTAGCACGACGCACGATTAATGCAAAGTCCAGAACGATTCCGGCGATCAAATTTGAAGATCAAGAACTGACCTCTTTCGGCGGTCTCGTTATCTTTCAGAAGCTCTTTCAGGAATTGGATCTGGAGGGGAAGCTTCAGCAGTGCTTTGATCCACTGGATCGACGCATGTCCCGCTTCTACAAGTTCCACAAGGTTTTCATGTGTCTTATCGTGCATCTTATACTGGGCTACCGGATGCTTCGCGATTTGGACTACTACCGAGATGATCCCCTTGTACGACAGGTTTTGGGGATGCACCAATTGCCCAGTGTCCCAACGATGAGCCGGATGTTGGGAGAGGTCGATTGTCAAAGCCTTGAGAGGATGAGGGAGATGAATCATTTCGTTTGCCTGTCGCGACTTCAGGAGGAGGGAATCAAACGCATCACGCTTGATTTGGACGGAAGCGTGCAGAGCACGAGTCGCCATGCGGAAGGGACGGCTGTGGGATTTAACAAGAAGAAAAAAGGCGAGCGCAGTTATTATCCGCTGCTCGCGACGATCTCCCAAACCGGACAAATCTTCGACTTCCTTCATCGAAGCGGCAACGTCCATGACTCCAATGGCGCGGTGGAATTTCTTCGCTACTGCGTGGAGAAGATTCGCAAGGTGCTGCCTGATGTGCAGATCGAGTTGCGCGCCGACAGCGCGTTTTTCAGCGATCAGATGGTTTCAGAGGCAAAGACCCTGGGCCTGGAATATACGTTCTCGGTGCCTTTCGAGCGGCTTGTGGAACTCAAGGGCATCATCGAGAAGCGCCGTCGCTGGTCCCGAACCCGAGGCGGAGAGGGAAAAACTCATCACTTCGAAATCCGCTGGAAGCCAAAAAGTTGGGCGCGCAAAGCGCGCATTTTGTGCATTTTGTGCATTTTGTGCATTTTGTGCATTTTGTGCATTCGAACCATGAGGCGCACTCAGCGCAAAGGACCGCTCCAACTGGATCTTTTCGAACCAGTCGAGGAGAACTATGAATACAAGGCGATCATCACCAACAAGACAAACACGGCCGCTCATGTGGTGAAATTTCATGAAGGGCGTGGCTCTCAGGAGAAGATTTTTGGCGAAGCCAAGAGCCAGGCCCAGATGGACTATATTCCGGCCAAGCGACGTGCCGCCAACGAAGCTTTCCTTTTGGCCAGTATCCTCACCCACAATCTCACACGCGAAATGCAGATGCGATCTGCGGAGCGGTCACGCAAATCGTCCCCCAAAAGGGCTGCGGAGTGGATCTTTGAAGGACTCGGCACGATTCGCCGCAAAATCATCCAGCGTGCCGGACGTCTGACTCGCCCTCAAGGTCGACTCACATTGACACTCGGAGACAATCAGGCCGTCGAAGAAGAAATCGCCTACTACATGATGGCCTGACTGGCCATTTTATGAAACGCTGGGGTGACCTCTTGAGGTCTGATGGCATCAGGAACCCGTAGCGTCTCAGAGTTCGGTTGTTGAGGGCTTCGTGCATGACAGGGTTTCCCGCCATGCGCCACGCTCCACGACTGCTCCTCCCGACGATGGCTCGACTCGGCGGTAGGCCGAGTCGGCGCAGGGCGGATTTCCGTCCCTTGCTTTTATGCCAACGTTGCCAGAAGCATTTGCGAATGTGGCGATGGATCCACGGTTCTTTCCGGTAGATGTCCCGTCGCCATTCGCAGCGCCGGTAGTAGCCCCACCAGCCGTTCACGTAACTTCGCCATTGATCGCGCAGTTGCTCGCTGGTCAGTGGTTGCCGGGCGTTCCAGAGTTCTCTCACGCGGTCTTCAAACCGGGTGAGGCTTGCAGGAGCAATCCCGATGAGCAGCGCGCTGGTGATGATGAACCCCAGGAACTTCCGTTCCCGAGGCCTCCCCACCCCGCTTTTGCTCTCGCTGACCTCCAGCCGGAGGTGGCGCTTGATCCAGCCAGTGAGGCTGGCAAGCACACGCTCCGCTGCGGCTTGGCTCTTTACGTAAATGTTGCAGTCATCGGCGTAGCGGGCGAATCGCAGTCCGCGTTTCTCCAGCTCCTTGTCCAGCGCGTCGAGGTAGATATTGGCCAGTAGCGGCGAAAGCGGGCCGCCTTGCGGCGTTCCTTCTTCGCTGCTGACCTTTAACCCGTCGGGCATCACCACCCCGGCTCGCAGGTATTTGCCGATGAGCTTCATCACGGCTTTGTCCCCTATCACGGTCCCAATTTTACTCATCAGGATGTCGTGGTTCACCTTGTCGAAGAACTTGGTAATGTCCATGTCGACGACGTGGGTAAACCCCTCCCGGGCAAAGCTCTGGGCGGCTTCCACCGCATTGTGGGCGCTGCGTCCGGGACGAAATCCGTAACTGCTTTCGCTGAAACGGGGTTCGAACACCGGCCGGAGCACCCCGAGCAGAAGTTGCTGCACGAAGCGATCTTGCACGTTTGGGATGCTCAGCGGGCGGGTTCCGCCGCTGAGCTTGGGGATGTCTCGACGCTTTGCAGCGCCGGGCTTGTAGCTGCCCTCTAGCAGCCTCTTCTTGATCACTTCGCCATGGATGGCGAGGTGTGCTCTGAGTTCGTCGGCCCTCATGCCGTCGGGGCCGGGTGCCCCGTCATTACGCTCAACGGCGTAAAGGGCGGCTCCCCAGTTTCCCGACCTGATGGCCTTCTCCATCAGTCCCTCCAGCTTTGCTGTCCGTTCGCGGTTCACGCGCACCTCCAGGAGTTCCTCTCTCCGCAGGGCTTGCCGCGACTGCATCGCGTGGGCTCTTTGGGTTCGCCCAGGAATTCGGGATCCTTTGTCCGTACGTCCTACTGACGTCGGGGCGTATTCTGCCCTGGGGTGCAATGCTCCGTAGAGCGCTGCTGTTGGTTCCTTCCGCCCTTCACAGGAGAGCGTTTTCCGGTTTCACAGTTTCCACGGGCTTCTTCCAGCCCCCGGCTCTGCTCTCTGCTACTATGGCTTCTGCTGACTTCTCTCCTGCTCTCACAGGAGAGATCTCCCCGGGTAAGGTCCTTAACTTTCTCCGCAGAGAAATGACCGGAAGTTGTGGATGAGGGCGGTCGGGGCATCATGAAGAGTTCAACCATTTACCAAAACAACTGAACTCCAATGAAAACCACCAACCACCCCACCGAATCCGCATCTATCCTCGGCCAGGAAGGAGCAAGCACCGTCTGCCAGAACGCCCTTGAGGCCACCCTGCGACAAGGAGCCCAAGTGCTTCTTCAGGCCGCCATCGACAACGAAGTCTCCGACTACATTCAAGCCCATCAACATCAGCGTGATGACCAGGGTCATCGCCAAGTCGTTCGCAACGGCCATCTTCCTCAGCGACAACTTCAGACTGGAATAGGAAACGTTTCTGTTCGGCAGCCCAGGATCAATGATCGCCGATCAGGCCAGCGGTTCACCAGCGCCATCCTTCCGCCGTACCTACGCCGAGTCGCTTCACTGGACAACCTCATCCCGGCACTCTACCTGCGAGGAATCTCAACCTCCGAGATGAGTCGAGCCTTAGAGCCGATCCTCGGTGAGAACGCATCGGGTCTTTCTGCAGCCAACATCGTTCGACGAGGAAGAGCAATGGGAGAAAGAACGCGAACAATGGAGCAAGCGTGACCTCAGCGACAAGGAATACGTCTATCTCTGGGCCGACGGGATCTACTTCAATGTCAGGCTCAATGACGACCGCCCATGTGTTCTCGTAATCGTCGGCTCCTTACCCGATGGAACCAAGGAATTGGTAACCATCAGCGATGGAGAACGAGAGAGCAAACTGTCCTGGAAAAATGTGCTCAGAGACCTCAAGCTCGTGAGTGGGAAGTTCTCAGACCGGTTTCTCTTTGCCTGGCGTGTCTCTCGTGAGTGGGAAGTTCTCAGACCGGTTTCTCTTTGCCTGGCGTGTCTGTCTGACTGCGTAATAGAGCGATCTTCGCCTTGGATAGTTCAATGCTCAGATCGATCAGTTCGGTGGTCAGTTTCTTGAATTTCTTGTACTCCTCTGTTTCTTTTCGTAGTCCCTTCACGTGATCTGGCCAGACGTGTTCAGTCCGGCTCCTCATCTCATGCGTGTAGCTCAGTTGGTAATACACGCCGCGCTGGCGTTGTCGATCTCGGTATTGCTTGCTGATGCTCCCAGGCCGCATTGGCCCGATTGCAGCTAACTTTGCCGCAAGTTTCTGGACTCTTTTTTCAGTGATCTGATCTTTTTCATGGTCATTAGCTTATCTCGCGAGTGAGAAGTTCTGTAACTGGATCATCATGCGGCGAAGCGTGAACCTTCGGAGCGAGTGAAGTCTATTTTATCAAGGATGAATTTTCGGAACGCTGAACCTTTTCCGCCGTGGTGCAAAAATCCAGGCAGCGTGTTTTTCAAGGCGGCTGAGACAATCATTTCCGAAGGCAGCACGTCTGGGCGGATGGTTCGGATCCAGGTTCCAAAGTGTTTCCAGACCAGACCGTCACATGTCATGGCAAGGTACTGTAACATGCCCTGAGCGATCATGCCGGTCTGCACAAACACATGATATGCGTGCATCTTTCTCTGCACCTGTCTGCGATATTTCTCGGTAGTCCGGTGGAGGTATTGGTTACCATTGCGACGCTTGAGCGGTCGCATAGCGGCCATCCAGAAATGGTATCCGAATGAGCCGACCGAATGCACCGCTTGCTTGAAAGCGACTTCGATCTTGAAACGCAAACTGTAGAGCAAGATGATCTCCTGAGCTTCCATGGTGAGGTCGGTAGACAAGAGGATGATCCGCCCTCTCGTGGGATGATCGACGAGAATGAAGCGGACCATCGCCCCGGCGGGCTTCCACAACAGATCCACCGACTTGAACCGGACAGAGATGTTTCTCTCCCCATATACGGGACTGGGAACGGAACTGAAGCCGCCCGTTCCAAAGACATTCTGGAGCTTCACCGCAGCGCCATACTTTTTCGGTCGTCCGCGTTTGCGTTTGCGTGGCACTGCCGCAGGCCGAAAGCCGGTTGTCGTGCGTCGAACCCTCGTGACCAGCACACCGGAACGCCCCTTGGTGCTCCGGATCACCTTTCCGTTGGCGTAGTAGGCGTCGGCCAGCAAGACGAACTCCTGACCTCTACAGACGGATGCGAGCATCTCGTTGGCCTTGTCGATCAAGGTTCTCCTGTCGCGGTTTGAAGTGACGATACCTTCGTGAATGCGTGCACAGACCGGAACGCAGAAGAAGTATCCGCCAACCTGACAGAGCACGCCGAAGGCCTGAAAGGAATGGCTCATGATGAAGTGAGGCTTGGAATTGGACTCGGACTGTTGATGCAGATACTTCACCGCAGGCATCTTGCGGCCCTCCTTGGACTTCTTGATGCCGTCGAGAACCAGGACGGGGCGACAACCGATCTTGTAGACAGGGAAGTGCTTGATCACGATGGCGAACCAAAGTTCTGCAAGCCGGTCCGTCTTCACGGCATTGCTGTGGAAGAAATGGAGTAAGTGCTCATAGAAGTGTTCTGACAAACCGAGAGCGCGGACGAAACTGGAAACCCCGAGGAGGTCATTGCGCACGGAGAAAGCGGCCAAGACGAGCAGAAACCAGAGAAAGGTGCGGGCTCTCGAGAAAGCGGGTCGCAGAAAACAGACGATATTCCACCAAGAAATCCAGAGATCCATAACAAATGATTTGATTTTCCTAGACATTCGCATATATAAGGTAATGACCATGAAAAAGATCAGATCACTGAAAAAAGAGTCCAGAAACTTGCGGCAAAGTTAGCTGCAATCGGGCCAATGCGGCCTGGGAGCATCAGCAAGCAATACCGAGATCGACAACGCCAGCGCGGCGTGTATTACCAACTGAGCTACACGCATAAGATGAGGAGCCGGACTGAACACGTCTGGCCAGACCACGTGAAGGGACTACGAAAAGAAACAAAGGAGTACAAGAAATTCAAGAAACTGACCACCGAACTGATCGATCTGAGCATTGAACTATCCAAGGCGAAGATCGCTCTATTACGCAGTCAGACAGACACGCCAGGCAAAGAGAAACCGGTCTGAGAACTTCCCACTCACGAGAGCTTATATATGCGAATGTCTAGGAAAATCAAATCATTTGTTATGGATCTCTGGATTTCTTGGTGGAATATCGTCTGTCTTCTGCGACCCGCTTTCTCGAGAGCCCGCACCTTTCTCTGGTTTCTGCTCGTCTTGGCCGCTTTCTCCGTGCGCAATGACCTCCTCGGGGTTTCCAGTTTCGTCCGCGCTCTCGGTTTGTCAGAACACTTCTATGAGCACTTACTCCATTTCTTCCACAGCAATGCCGTGAAGACGGACCGGCTTGCAGAACTTTGGTTCGCCATCGTGATCAAGCACTTCCCTGTCTACAAGATCGGTTGTCGCCCCGTCCTGGTTCTCGACGGCATCAAGAAGTCCAAGGAGGGCCGCAAGATGCCTGCGGTGAAGTATCTGCATCAACAGTCCGAGTCCAATTCCAAGCCTCACTTCATCATGAGCCATTCCTTTCAGGCCTTCGGCGTGCTCTGTCAGGTTGGCGGATACTTCTTCTGCGTTCCGGTCTGTGCACGCATTCACGAAGGTATCGTCACTTCAAACCGCGACAGGAGAACCTTGATCGACAAGGCCAACGAGATGCTCGCATCCGTCTGTAGAGGTCAGGAGTTCGTCTTGCTGGCCGACGCCTACTACGCCAACGGAAAGGTGATCCGGAGCACCAAGGGGCGTTCCGGTGTGCTGGTCACGAGGGTTCGACGCACGACAACCGGCTTTCGGCCTGCGGCAGTGCCACGCAAACGCAAACGCGGACGACCGAAAAAGTATGGCGCTGCGGTGAAGCTCCAGAATGTCTTTGGAACGGGCGGCTTCAGTTCCGTTCCCAGTCCCGTATATGGGGAGAGAAAACATCTCTGTCCGGTTCAAGTCGGTGGATCTGTTGTGGAAGCCCGCCGGGGCGATGGTCCGCTTCATTCTCGTCGATCATCCCACGAGAGGGCGGATCATCCTCTTGTCTACCGACCTCACCATGGAAGCTCAGGAGATCATCTTGCTCTACAGTTTGCGTTTCAAGATCGAAGTCGCTTTCAAGCAAGCGGTGCATTCGGTCGGCTCATTCGGATACCATTTCTGGATGGCCGCTATGCGACCGCTCAAGCGTCGCAATGGTAACCAATACCTCCACCGGACTACCGAGAAATATCGCAGACAGGTGCAGAGAAAGATGCACGCATATCATGTGTTTGTGCAGACCGGCATGATCGCTCAGGGCATGTTACAGTACCTTGCCATGACATGTGACGGTCTGGTCTGGAAACACTTTGGAACCTGGATCCGAACCATCCGCCCAGACGTGCTGCCTTCGGAAATGATTGTCTCAGCCGCCTTGAAAAACACGCTGCCTGGATTTTTGCACCACGGCGGAAAAGGTTCAGCGTTCCGAAAATTCATCCTTGATAAAATAGACTTCACTCGCTCCGAAGGTTCACGCTTCGCCGCATGATGATCCAGTTACAGAACTTCTCACTCACGAGCTCAAGAAACGAGGATTGAAAATCCCTCCGAAACTGAGTATCGCCGATGGAGCTCTCGGGTTCTGGAGCGCCTTGGAAGAGGAATATCCGACAAGCAAACAGCAACGATGTTGGGTGCACAAGACAGCCAACATCCTCGACAAGCTGCCGAAGAAAGCGCAGCCCCTTGCCAAGGAACGCATCCATGAAATCTACATGGCGGAAACAAAGAAGGCCGCCTTGGAGGCCTATGACGAGTTCTTCACGCTCTACGAAGCCAAGTATCCGAAAGCGTGCGCCTGCCTGAAGAAAGACAAGGAAACTCTACTAACGTTCTACGACTTTCCAGCCGAGCACTGGAGACCTCGCGAGTGAGAAGTTCTGTAACTGGATCATCATGCGGCGAAGCGTGAACCTTCGGAGCGAGTGAAGTCTATTTTATCAAGGATGAATTTTCGGAACGCTGAACCTTTTCCGCCGTGGTGCAAAAATCCAGGCAGCGTGTTTTTCAAGGCGGCTGAGACAATCATTTCCGAAGGCAGCACGTCTGGGCGGATGGTTCGGATCCAGGTTCCAAAGTGTTTCCAGACCAGACCGTCACATGTCATGGCAAGGTACTGTAACATGCCCTGAGCGATCATGCCGGTCTGCACAAACACATGATATGCGTGCATCTTTCTCTGCACCTGTCTGCGATATTTCTCGGTAGTCCGGTGGAGGTATTGGTTACCATTGCGACGCTTGAGCGGTCGCATAGCGGCCATCCAGAAATGGTATCCGAATGAGCCGACCGAATGCACCGCTTGCTTGAAAGCGACTTCGATCTTGAAACGCAAACTGTAGAGCAAGATGATCTCCTGAGCTTCCATGGTGAGGTCGGTAGACAAGAGGATGATCCGCCCTCTCGTGGGATGATCGACGAGAATGAAGCGGACCATCGCCCCGGCGGGCTTCCACAACAGATCCACCGACTTGAACCGGACAGAGATGTTTCTCTCCCCATATACGGGACTGGGAACGGAACTGAAGCCGCCCGTTCCAAAGACATTCTGGAGCTTCACCGCAGCGCCATACTTTTTCGGTCGTCCGCGTTTGCGTTTGCGTGGCACTGCCGCAGGCCGAAAGCCGGTTGTCGTGCGTCGAACCCTCGTGACCAGCACACCGGAACGCCCCTTGGTGCTCCGGATCACCTTTCCGTTGGCGTAGTAGGCGTCCGCCAACTCCTGGAGCGAAAGCTTCCAAAGCCGCGAGCGGTGGCTGTTGCTCCCACCGCCATCGGCGGTGATTAGCAGCCGACGGGCGTGGGGGAACCGCGCAGAGCCCATTTCCGTCCACCACAACAGGATGCTGCGGGTCGCGAATTGGGCCGTATCATGGTCGATTCCGACGCTAACCCAGCCCTGGTTGTTCGTAATCAAGCACTTCCCTGTCTACAAGATCGGTTGTCGCCCCGCAGCGATTCCGTAAGACGGCGTCGGAAAGAGTCGTAATGGCCTGAATTGGTGGGTGTTGAGCGTGTTGAAGCTGGCGCTAGGAGGGCGAACAGTTTCGTGTGGCGGTTCTCGGGCGAATTTCGGAGGGCTCGAGCCGCGAAATGGATCCCCCTGTCGGCAATAGGCAACAGGGAGCCAGACCGCTCCGATGGCGGACGCGAACCCAAGGTTACCGAGAGCGCGGGGCGGGCGTTCCTCAGCCCGGAGCCGGTGGCGGCCACCATCGATCCTCTCGCATGGAGGCGGCGATTTGACGGGCAAAATAGATGGCCGTGTGTCCACGGCGTATCTCTGGCTTCAAGTTGCGCTTGTGGAAGCAGTGGAACACGGCGTGGGCCATGAACATGATCAGCCACAGAACGAGAATGGAATTGGGATGATGGTGATAGCAATGACCGGAATGCCAGCGGGAGCAGAGTTCGTTAAAGCCTTCGTTTTCGACCTTCCAACGGTCGTGCCCGAAATGGAAGATGGTCTTGGCATCGGCCATTGAGCGGGGCATGGTCGTCGCCCACCACCAGTGGCTATCGATGGGAGTCTCGACCCAATCCCCAGCGACGCGCTCGCGACGGATGCCAGTCTCATGGGAATGAACAACGCGAAGAGGAGTGTGAATGGATTCAGTGCAGAAGCCCTCAGCCTCTTGTAAATGAACGTGCCGCGCGGGCTTGCCCGGTGCAGCCGGAGTCTCAAATGATTCTGGCTCTTGCTCCTCAAGGGGCAGGAGCGTGCGGGCTTCGGACAATAGCTCAGGCTGATTATCCTTGAGTACGGCAACAAGGTATTTGCCGTGGTCTTCAAGAAGATTGATCACGGAGGGACGCAGGTAGAGCGCATCGGCAGTGAGCACGTCAAAGCAGCGTGGGTGGTCCTTAAGGACGCGAGTTATCAGCCGTATAGCCGCAGCGACTTCGTCGTCTCCAGGATCTCCGTCTTCACCAGGCTCAAGCATTTCCACGTCGAGAAGCAATGGAAAATCCTCACAGATAATCTGAAACGCGACCAAGCGGTGGTAGAACTGTGTTTTGACCTCGTCTCCGACGGCGATCCGGCGTTGGAGACACTTTGGACAACAACGTTTGTAGCTACAGTGAGTTTCGTGACCATCGACGGCGGCAAGCATCCAACCGCGCTGTGAGGCAAGGATTTTGTTGCGTTTGAGGCAGAAGTAAATGTGTCCGAGACACCCTCGCACACTGTCAGGCTCGATGCGCTCGGAGACATACGCCAGTTCGTCGGCGCTGGGCAAACGGTGATTACCGAGCCAACGGGTCCAGCTGCTCTTGTTCCGGTGTTGCTCGAGTTCGTTGAAGCTTGGTAACCGGCAGCAGAACATGGCGAAGAATGCTGCCGGGAAAACTCGAGTGGGAATCTGTGGTTTGGGACGAGAGTCACGCACCCGCAGCCTCCACTGTTGGCGGAGGCTGAAAATCTTGTCCGCGTAAGTTAGTAGTCGCGTGAGAATGGTCGCTTCTTTTTTGGTGGAGAATTGCGCCCGGACTTGGCTTTGCCGGCTGATTTCTTACCGGTCTTGCCCTTCTTCTTGGCGGAGCTACTCGCCGCTCTGGCCTTGGTTTTTGCCTCCTCGAGTCGGAGGCGCCCCTGCTCGTCGAGGGCTTCCAGCAGAGCATTCGCCTTCTGGAAATCATCGATCCAGCGTCTCGCCTGAGCTTCCAACGGTCTGGGGACGTGCAGCATGGTGGTCTTGCCCTTGCGAGTCTGACCGATGGCCAAGGAGCGATGGCGCAAGGAGTCGTCGGAAGCGCAACGGCAAGTGGGCTTGCCGCATTTACGAGAGAGTTCGATGGGCGAGCCGTGAAGGAAGCCTTCGGCCTGGTCGAGGAGCTGGCGGAGGCGGCTGCGAATCTGGCGTTCGGTGGGGGGCAGGGAGTTTCTGCTTGGCATGAAGGTCGGCTCGTTCAGCGCACTGTAATATAAGACTATTACAGAAACAAGCTTAAAAAAGATGAAATAACGAATGCGAATTTGCCATGGGGTCAAAAATGGGCGCCGCCGATCCGAATTACCCAAAAATACAGGGCTTGAGCCGCCTCAGCCGCCTATCTTACGGAATCGCTGGTCGCCCCGTCCTGGTTCTCGACGGCATCAAGAAGTCCAAGGAGGGCCGCAAGATGCCTGCGGTGAAGTATCTGCATCAACAGTCCGAGTCCAATTCCAAGCCTCACTTCATCATGAGCCATTCCTTTCAGGCCTTCGGCGTGCTCTGTCAGGTTGGCGGATACTTCTTCTGCGTTCCGGTCTGTGCACGCATTCACGAAGGTATCGTCACTTCAAACCGCGACAGGAGAACCTTGATCGACAAGGCCAACGAGATGCTCGCATCCGTCTGTAGAGGTCAGGAGTTCGTCTTGCTGGCCGACGCCTACTACGCCAACGGAAAGGTGATCCGGAGCACCAAGGGGCGTTCCGGTGTGCTGGTCACGAGGGTTCGACGCACGACAACCGGCTTTCGGCCTGCGGCAGTGCCACGCAAACGCAAACGCGGACGACCGAAAAAGTATGGCGCTGCGGTGAAGCTCCAGAATGTCTTTGGAACGGGCGGCTTCAGTTCCGTTCCCAGTCCCGTATATGGGGAGAGAAACATCTCTGTCCGGTTCAAGTCGGTGGATCTGTTGTGGAAGCCCGCCGGGGCGATGGTCCGCTTCATTCTCGTCGATCATCCCACGAGAGGGCGGATCATCCTCTTGTCTACCGACCTCACCATGGAAGCTCAGGAGATCATCTTGCTCTACAGTTTGCGTTTCAAGATCGAAGTCGCTTTCAAGCAAGCGGTGCATTCGGTCGGCTCATTCGGATACCATTTCTGGATGGCCGCTATGCGACCGCTCAAGCGTCGCAATGGTAACCAATACCTCCACCGGACTACCGAGAAATATCGCAGACAGGTGCAGAGAAAGATGCACGCATATCATGTGTTTGTGCAGACCGGCATGATCGCTCAGGGCATGTTACAGTACCTTGCCATGACATGTGACGGTCTGGTCTGGAAACACTTTGGAACCTGGATCCGAACCATCCGCCCAGACGTGCTGCCTTCGGAAATGATTGTCTCAGCCGCCTTGAAAAACACGCTGCCTGGATTTTTGCACCACGGCGGAAAAGGTTCAGCGTTCCGAAAATTCATCCTTGATAAAATAGACTTCACTCGCTCCGAAGGTTCACGCTTCGCCGCATGATGATCCAGTTACAGAACTTCTCACTCGCGAGATCGTCTGTTTTCTGCGACCCGCTTTCTCGAGAGCCCGCACCTTTCTCTGGTTTCTGCTCGTCTTGGCCGCTTTCTCCGTGCGCAATGACCTCCTCGGGGTTTCCAGTTTCGTCCGCGCTCTCGGTTTGTCAGAACACTTCTATGAGCACTTACTCCATTTCTTCCACAGCAATGCCGTGAAGACGGACCGGCTTGCAGAACTTTGGTTCGCCATCGTGATCAAGCACTTCCCTGTCTACAAGATCGGTTGTCGCCCCGTCCTGGTTCTCGACGGCATCAAGAAGTCCAAGGAGGGCCGCAAGATGCCTGCGGTGAAGTATCTGCATCAACAGTCCGAGTCCAATTCCAAGCCTCACTTCATCATGAGCCATTCCTTTCAGGCCTTCGGCGTGCTCTGTCAGGTTGGCGGATACTTCTTCTGCGTTCCGGTCTGTGCACGCATTCACGAAGGTATCGTCACTTCAAACCGCGACAGGAGAACCTTGATCGACAAGGCCAACGAGATGCTCGCATCCGTCTGTAGAGGTCAGGAGTTCGTCTTGCTGGCCGACGCCTACTACGCCAACGGAAAGGTGATCCGGAGCACCAAGGGGCGTTCCGGTGTGCTGGTCACGAGGGTTCGACGCACGACAACCGGCTTTCGGCCTGCGGCAGTGCCACGCAAACGCAAACGCGGACGACCGAAAAAGTATGGCGCTGCGGTGAAGCTCCAGAATGTCTTTGGAACGGGCGGCTTCAGTTCCGTTCCCAGTCCCGTATATGGGGAGAGAAACATCTCTGTCCGGTTCAAGTCGGTGGATCTGTTGTGGAAGCCCGCCGGGGCGATGGTCCGCTTCATTCTCGTCGATCATCCCACGAGAGGGCGGATCATCCTCTTGTCTACCGACCTCACCATGGAAGCTCAGGAGATCATCTTGCTCTACAGTTTGCGTTTCAAGATCGAAGTCGCTTTCAAGCAAGCGGTGCATTCGGTCGGCTCATTCGGATACCATTTCTGGATGGCCGCTATGCGACCGCTCAAGCGTCGCAATGGTAACCAATACCTCCACCGGACTACCGAGAAATATCGCAGACAGGTGCAGAGAAAGATGCACGCATATCATGTGTTTGTGCAGACCGGCATGATCGCTCAGGGCATGTTACAGTACCTTGCCATGACATGTGACGGTCTGGTTTGGAAACACTTTGGAACCTGGATCCGAACCATCCGCCCAGACGTGCTGCCTTCGGAAATGATTGTCTCAGCCGCCTTGAAAAACACGCTGCCTGGATTTTTGCACCACGGCGGAAAAGGTTCAGCGTTCCGAAAATTCATCCTTGATAAAATAGACTTCACTCGCTCCGAAGGTTCACGCTTCGCCGCATGATGATCCAGTTACAGAACTTCTCACTCGCGAGCTCAAGAAACGAGGATTGAAAATCCCTCCGAAACTGAGTATCGCCGATGGAGCTCTCGGGTTCTGGAGCGCCTTGGAAGAGGAATATCCGACAAGCAAACAGCAACGATGTTGGGTGCACAAGACAGCCAACATCCTCGACAAGCTGCCGAAGAAAGCGCAGCCCCTTGCCAAGGAACGCATCCATGAAATCTACATGGCGGAAACAAAGAAGGCCGCCTTGGAGGCCTATGACGAGTTCTTCACGCTCTACGAAGCCAAGTATCCGAAAGCGTGCGCCTGCCTGAAGAAAGACAAGGAAACTCTACTAACGTTCTACGATTTTCCAGCCGAGCACTGGAGACACATCCGGACGACAAACCCGATTGAGTCGACGTTTGCCACGGTCCGCCATCGGACTCGACAAACCAAAGGGTGCGGATCGAGGAAAGCAACCCTTTCAATGGTCTACAAGCTCGGCCTGGAAGCCGAGAAAGGCTGGCGTC
Source organism: Verrucomicrobiales bacterium (assembly GCA_965204485.1). Lineage (GTDB taxonomy): Bacteria > Verrucomicrobiota > Verrucomicrobiia > Verrucomicrobiales > DEV007 > JAACDM01. The sequence goes on along the minus strand of CBDBEZ010000136.1, from coordinate 65,923 downwards.
GACTGAACGGATATCGTCAACTTGACCCCAGCGTTTCATAAAATGGCCAGTCAGGCCATCATGTAGTAGGCGATTTCTTCTTCGACGGCCTGATTGTCTCCGAGTGTCAATGTGAGTCGACCTCGAGGGCGAGTCAGACGTCCGGCACGTTGGATGATTTTGCGGCGAATCGTGCCGAGTCCTTCAAAGATCCACTCCGCAGCCCTTTTGGGGGACGATTTGCGTGACCGCTCCGCAGATCGCATCTGCATTTCGCGTGTGAGATTGTGGGTGAGGATACTGGCCAAAAGGAAAGCTTCGTTGGCGGCACGTCGCTTGGCCGGAATATAGTCCATCTGGGCCTGGCTCTTGGCTTCGCCAAAAATCTTCTCCTGAGAGCCACGCCCTTCATGAAATTTCACCACATGAGCGGCCGTGTTTGTCTTGTTGGTGATGATCGCCTCGTATTCATAGTTCTCCTCGACTGGTTCGAAAAGATCCAGTTGGAGCGATCCTTTGCGCTGAGTGCGCCTCATGGTTCGAATGCACAAAATGCGCGCTTTGCGCGCCCAACTTTTTGGCTTCCAGCGGATTTCGAAGTGATGAGTTTTTCCCTCTCCGCCTCGGGTTCGGGACCAGCGACGGCGCTTCTCGATGATGCCCTTGAGTTCCACGAGCCGCTCGAAAGGCACCGAGAACGTATATTCCAGGCCCAGGGTCTTTGCCTCTGAAACCATCTGATCGCTGAAAAACGCGCTGTCGGCGCGCAACTCGATCTGCACATCAGGCAGCACCTTGCGAATCTTCTCCACGCAGGAACGGAGGAACTCCACTGCTCCATTGGAGTCATGGACGTTGCCACTTCGATGAAGGAAGTCGAAGATTTGTCCGGTTTGAGCGATCGTCGCGAGCAGTGGATAATAACTGCGCTCGCTTTTTTTCTTCTTGTTAAATCCCACAGCCGTCCCTTCCGCATGGCGACTCGTGCTCTGCACGCTTCCGTCCAAATCAAGCGTGATGCGTTTGATTCCCTCCTCCTGAAGTCGCGACAGGCAAACGAAATGATTCATCTCCCTCATCCTCTCAAGGCTTTGACAATCGACCTCTCCCAACATCCGGCTCATCGTTGGGACACTGGGCAATTGGTGCATCCCCAAAACCTGTCGTACAAGGGGATCATCTCGGTAGTAGTCCAAATCGCGAAGCATCCGGTAGCCCAGTATAAGATGCACGATAAGACACATGAAAACCTTGTGGAACTTGTAGAAGCGGGACATGCGCCGATCCAGTGGACCAAAGCACTGCTGAAGCTTCCCCTCCAGATCCAATTCCTGAAAGAGCTTCTGAAAGATAACGAGACCGCCGAAAGAGGTCAGTTCTTGATCTTCAAATTTGATCGCCGGAATCGTTCTGGACTTTGCATGAATCGTACGTCGTGCTACTCTCACTGTAGGTGGCTTTTGGGTTGAAGTGTTTGGTGTTTTGGTAGATTCCAAATCAACCTTATCCCAAAGGCCCCTGCCACTATTTTCTTGGGATTCTTGCCCCGATTTATAAAACTATGGGGTTGACAAAGTCGTGCAAGGAATCATCTTCGTGGACGGCATCGAGCAGCAAACCGCTGCCTAACCCATGATCGAACTTCGAATGGTGTTCCGACCGCCCTCATCCACAACTTCCGGTCATTTCTCATGAGGTGGTGATGCCTCTGCCTCCGCAATCAGTCAACAAGAAGGACGAAGAGTATCACGCATCGAACTTCGTCTATGACGCTGAGGCCGACGTGGTGACATGTCCCCAAGGCCAATCGCTCCCCTTCAGGCGTGAACGAGTCAAAGAAGGTGTTCCGGTGAGTGTCTATCGCGGCGCTCCGTCGACCTGCAAGAATTGCCCCGCCTTTGGAACATGCACGAAGGATCGCCACGGGCGGACCATCGACATCAGCCCCTGGAATGCGTCGGTGGAGAGGCACAAAGAGAAGATGAACAAGGAAGAAAACAAGGAGCTTCTCAAGCAACGGGCAGGAATCGTGGAGCCGGTATTCGGCCAGATCAAAAAGAACGGAGAGTTCTGGCGCTGGACATTCAAGGGATTGGAGAAAGTGAGGACGCAGTGGATGATGCTCTGTACGAGTTGGAACTTGAAAGTGATGTATCGGCACTGGATGGCCGCCCAGAACGCGCCAATCGACGGAACAAGAAAGCAAGCCAAAGCGGCCTGAAGTCGCGCTGGAGCCGAGGTAGATGCGCTATTCGCGCCCTACCGCGTCGCGATAGACGAAGCTCGGTCGAGAGGGCACCGCGGAATTCCGCCGGAATGTGAGATCAACCATCATCGAAACTAAAATTCTCATATTTTGTGAGGCGGTCCTGGGCCATTTTGAGACGGCCTCAGGAGCACTGCCCTCCCACGAATGACACATGGGAGGACTCAGTCCCGACTTCGGTGGCGACCGCCGAAGAAACGAACCACCACCTATTTGGTTAGGGAAAAGCGGTGTTTCCTCGTCCGCTTCAAGGACTTTGATAGTTGACGGGTTCCTCCGTGATCACAATGTCGTGGGGATGGCTCTCGCGGAGGCCGCCGGCGGTGATCCGCACGAAGGAGGCTTTGGAACGCAGTTCTTGCAAGTTGTGAGTTCCCACATAACCCATGCCTGAGCGCAAGCCGCCGAGAAGCTGAAAGACCATCTCGGAGAGCGGGCCCTTGTAGGGAACGCGGGCTTCGACGCCCTCCGCCACGAGCTTGCCACTGGCGTTTTGACCGTAGCGATCTCCCGAGCCCTTGCGCATGGCCTTGAGCGAGCCCATGCCTCGATATTCCTTGAAGGTGCGCCCCTGCCATTTCACCATAGCACCTGGGCTCTCCTTGGTGCCGGCGAGCAGGGAACCGAGCATGACGCAGTCGGCGCCGGCCGCGAGAGCCTTTACGATGTCTCCGGAGTAACGGATGCCGCCATCGGCGATGGAAACCACTCCGTTCGCCCGGCAGTGCTCCGCCACTTCGCGAACGGCCGAGAATTGGGGCATGCCAACGCCGGAGATGACCCGCGTCGTGCAGATGGAACCCGGACCGACGCCGATCTTGGTCGCGTCCGCGCCAGCACTCACCAGATCTTTGGCGCCCTGCTCGGTTACCACGTTTCCGGCGACCACCACGACTTTGTCGCCGTGCTCGGACTTGAGCTGCTGAACGAGGTCGATGACGCGGCTGGTGTGTCCGGTGGCGGCATCGATGAACAAGCCGTCCGTGTCGGATCCGACCAATGCCTGGGCACGATCTTTCCAGTCGGGTCCGACACCCACGGCGCCGCCCACGCGTAGCCGGCCCTGAGGATCCTTGCAGGCGTTACCGAACATGTGGCGCTTCTCGATGTCTTGACGAGTGATGAGACCGGTGAGTTTTCCCTCTGGATCGATGAGCGGAAGTTTTTCGATGCGGCCCTTGGCCAGGACGCGCAGGGCCTCCTCGAGATCGGTGTCGGCTGGACCCGTGATCAGCTGATCGCGCGGCGTCATGATCTCCGCGACCTTCGTCGTCTCGTCCGAGACGTTCCACAGGTCACGGCTGGTGACCATGCCCTCGAGGCGGCCCTCTTCGTCCACCACCGGGAATCCAGAGACGCCGTGGCGGGCCATGACCGCTTCCAGTTCACGCATGGGGAGATCGGCGGGGACCGTGAGCGGGTCGTGGATGACTGCGTTCTCGGAGCGCTTCACCTTGGCGACGTGTTCAGCTTGTTCCTCGATCGTGCTGTTTCGGTGAATGACCCCCAATCCGCCCTCCCGAGCCAGCGCGATGGCCAGTTCGGACTCGGTGACGGTGTCCATGGCCGAGGAGAGGATGGGGATGTTGAGGGAAATCGTCTGGGTGAGCTGGGTCGAGACATCGGCATCTCCCGGCAGGATTTCGCTGAGACCGGGTTGGATCAAAACGTCGTCGAAACTGAGGCCTAAGGGGATGTCTGGATTCATGGGCGGAGGGCGGGAAAGGAGGAGCTAACTAAGTGTGGAGTGCCGTTTGGATCTGCCGGGAATAGTCCCGGGCGCGTTGCGCGAAAGTGCGATCATCCGAGGCAAAGAGGATGCCGCGACTGACATTAACCAAAATGGGCGCCTGGCGGCCCTGGCCGGCCAGGGCCTGGAGGTCGCCGCCTTGGGCGCCGAGGCCGGGCAGGAGGAGAGGAAGATCAGCGATTTGGTCGAGAAGCCCGGGCTCGGCGTTGGTGAGGCCCACCACCATCCCGGTCGAACCGGCGGGCGCGCGCAGGGCCATCTCCTGCACCTTGTGGAAAACGAAACCGTCGCCACAGGGCTGCCGTTGGATGTCGCGGGAACCGGGATTGGAAGTGATCGCCAGGAGGAAGACTCCCCGGTCGGGATAGGCCAGGAAGGGCTCGAGCGAATCGTAGCCCAGGAAGGGGTTGAGGGTCACGGCCTCCACGCGGAGATGCTCGAAACAGGCCTTGGCGTAGTATTTTTGGGTCTCTCCGATGTCGCTTCGCTTGGCGTCGAGAATGACGGGGACCTCGCGCGGACGATCCCCGAGGACGCGTTCGAGAATGGCCAATCCACGGGAGCCCAGGGCTTCGAAGTAGGCCATGTTCGCTTTGAACGCCGCGGCGTAGGGGGCGGTTTCTTCCACGACTCGGCGGAGGAAGCTCTCGACGTCGCCTCCCTCGATGAGATCGAGCCGGGGATCCAAGCCCACGCAGAGGTGGGATTGCGCCTCCGCGATGCGCTGCGATTGGAGTTCGGCGTAGGTCATGCGGCGTGATGAGAGGAACGGTCTAACAAGATGTGGTCGCCGAGGAGCACCATTTCCACCTGACCTTGGACTTCCTTGTCCAGGTAGGGAGTGTTGCGGCTTTTCGAGCGCATGAATTCCTCGGTGAAACGAGTCGTTTTGTCAGAGTCGAAGACCGTGAGGTTGACTTGAGCGCCCTCTTTGAATTGGACGGGCTCCATGCCGAGGAGGCGCCGGGGTTCGGCGGAGTAGCGTTTCACCAGGAGGTCCCAGCCGAAGTGCCCCGGCTTGATGAACGATTCGTAGAGCGAGAGGAGAGCGGTCTCCAGTCCGGTGATTCCGAAGGGTGCGCTGGAGAAATCGAGCATCTTCTCGAAGTCCGTGTGCGGCGCGTGGTCGGTGGCGATGACATCGAAGACACCTCGCTTCAATCCGTCCAGGAGGATGGCGTTGTCTTCCTTGGTCCGCAGCGGAGGATTCATCTTGTAGTGGGTGTCGTAATCCTCGATGTGGGACTCGTTGAAAATGAGATGATGGGGGGCGACTTCGCAGGTAACCCGGATCCCGTCTTCCTTGAAGCGCTCGATGATCCGCATCCCCTCCCCCGTGGTGACGTGCTGGATGTGGACGTGGGCACCCGTCAAGTGGGCGAGGCGGATGTCGCGGCTGATACAGATCTCCTCACTTTCGGCGGGGATGCCGGGGATTCCCAGTCGATACGATACCTTTCCCTCGTTCATCGCTCCGACTCCGGAGAGTTCCTTGACCTCGCAATGGCTGGCCACGATGAGGCCGAACTCGCGCGCATACTCCATGGCTCGGCGGAGCATCTGAGGGTTCCCCACCGAATCGCCGTCGTCGGTGATCATCACGGCTCCGCGCGCGTGCATGCCGCCGATGTTGGCCAGTTCCAGACCGAGGCGGCCCTTGGTGATGCAACCGGTGGTGAAGACCGGGATCCGGGCTTCGCGGGAGGCGATGTCGAGGACGGATTGCACCATGCCTCCACTGTCGATGGCGGGCGTGCAGTTAGGCATGGCCACGATGCCCGTGACGCCGCCGTTGATGGCCGCTTCCGAACCGCTGGAGACCGTTTCCTTGTCTTCTCGCCCGGGTTCTCTCAGGTGAACGTGGACATCGAAGAGGCCCGGAAGAAACACGCGGCCCGAACAGTCGATTTCCCGAACGCCCTCCACGGAAGGCAGGTTTTCGCCGACGGCTTTGAGGCGGCCCTTCTCGATGAAGAGATCGGTGGGAGTCAGGTCGGGCGCGTCTTCCCGAGCCAGTTGGCCGTTTCGAAGGATCAAGGCTTCGTCGCTCATGCTTCAGGGAAAAGGGGATTCAATTCGTTTGGGGTTTCAGCCAGTAGAGGACGGCCATGCGAACGGCGATGCCATTCTCGACCTGCTGGTTGATGAGCGTGCGCTCGTAAGTCATCACGTCATCGCCCAGCTCCACGCCGCGATTGACCGGTCCTGGATGCATCACCCAGGTGCCGAGGTCTTTCAAGTGACGCAGGCGCTCATCGGTGAGGCCGTAGACGTTGTGGTATTCGTTGAGACTGGGAAAGAACTGGTCTTTCTGCCGCTCCAACTGGACGCGGAGGAGATAGACCGTTTCCGGCTTCCATTTGAGGGCCTCGTCGAAACTGTGGAACATGCGCATGAAGCGGGGGCGTGAGGAAGGAATGAGAGAGCCCGGCCCGAGGACGCCCACCTCCACGCCCAGCATCTGACAGATTCTCCCGACGGAACGAGCGACGCGAGAGTGAAGGATGTCCCCGACGATGAGGATCTTCTTGCCGTGAAGGTCGCCAAAGGTTTCCCGGAGCGTGAAGGCATCCAGCAAGGCCTGGGTCGGATGGGCGTGAAATCCGTCGCCCGCGTTGACCACGGAGGCTTTGGTGTGCTTTGCGATCATGTTCGGCACGCCCGCCGCGCCGTGACGCACCACGATGTAGTCACATTTCATGGCCTGAAGGGTGTCGATGGTGTCCAAGATGGACTCGCCCTTGACCACCGAGGAGTCGCTGACGGCGAAATTGGTCACGTCGGCCGACACTCGGTTGGCCGCGATCTCGAAGGACGAACGCGTCCGGGTGGATGGCTCGTAAAAGAGCGTGAGAACGGTCTTGCCGCGCAGCGGGGGTACCTTCTTGATCGACTTGGTAAAGAGCTCCTTGAAGGGCCGCGCCGTTTTCAAGACGAACTCGATCTCTTCCATTGAAAGGGAGGCGATATCGAGAAGGTCCTTGCGCGGTTCCATGGTTCCGGTCACGGTTTCCTGGTCAGGTAGATGCCATCCTCGCCGTCGAGTTCTCGCAAACGAACCCAGATGTAATCGTTCTTCGCCGTGGACACCTTGAGCCCCACGTAATCGGGGGCGATGGGCAGTTCGCGGTTTCCGCGATCGATCAGAACGGCGAGTTCGATGGATCGAGGCCTACCGTAGTCGGTGAGGGCGTCGATGGCGGCTTTGATGGTTCGGCCCGTGAAGAGGACGTCGTCGAAGAGGATAATGTGCGCGTCGTCGATGGAGAAAGGGATGGCGGTCTCCTTGAGTGCCGGCATGGCGCCCAAATCGTCCAAATCATCCCGGTAGAGAGAGATGTCGAGGGCGCCCATGGGGATCTCACCGAGGTCCGGCCGCAGCAATTCCCGCACGCGTTCGCCTACCAGAACGCCCCGCGTATGGATGCCGACAAACTGCAGCCCGCCCAGGGGATGACGCTCCAAAATCTGCAGGGCCAATCGCCGGGTCTTGTGGGCGAGATCGACCGGTTTGAGGAGCACCTCGGCTTCCGGGTCCACCGCCATGGCTCAGCGCTGGCTCGGGGTTGAGGTGATGGCGTCCGACATTGACCTGAGATAGCCAATCGACTCGTCCTGTCGAGCAGGAAATCGGGAAAATCGGGGGCGGTTGGCTCGGGTGTGGCTTGAGTTCATGGTGCGCACCAATGGGGTCCGCTCCGGGGACACCGGTGGCCCGGCGCCGCTTATCGATGGAGGCGTTCCCGAATGCTGGCTCGCCGTTTCCTGGCCGTTTCAAAGAGCGGTCTCAGCTTGGCCTCGTCGCTGGTGAGCCCGCATTCCTCCAGGAGCGTGTCGAACCATTTTTCGATCATGGGTACGGCCACCCAGTCTCGGTTGGTCGAGATCGACCAGGCGAAGTAGCCCGCCTGGGCAGCGAGCGTCTCGGGACGCGGCTGGGCGTGGAAGTGGCAGTATTGGAAGTCGATGACGCGATCGTCCTCGCCCTCTGGGTGCGGGTCGAGCATGACGGCGTGGGGACCGAAGTCGATGTGGTTGCAGCCGGCCTGATAGAGGTGCGTCAAGAGCCGGCGAGAGCGGGTGAGGAGGCCCCAAAGGGACGATTCATCTTCTGGAGGGTGCTTGAGGAAGCGCTCCCGCAGGGAAACATGGGGGAGAAACTCCATGATGACCGCGTTCCATCGAACGAGGGCGAGGCCACGTTGATGGCCGAGGCCCAAGACCTGCGGAACGGGCAGACCGCGCTCGGCGGCTTGGGCGAGGTGATCGGCCTCGGCGGGCGCGTAGCGGCCTTGCCGCAGACGAGCGCGGAGCGAGTCGAGCGGCATGGCCTTGATCAAGAGCGGCGTCTTCCCGGTTTGAAGCGAGAAGACCAGGCGGCGGCGCTCGCGTTTGAGGTAGCGGCCGTTGGCGATGGTGGAGGGCGGCGAGTTCACGATCCCGGTCGCCTCGGTGGCGACGGCTCGAAGCCATGGCTCTTGCAGGCGCCATCGCGAAGCCGTTGCTGGGCAAGCGTAGGGCATTGACAATGCCTTTTGAAGCGAATCGGAGAACACCGGGACTCGTTGGTTTGGTTGGATTCGAGATGGCTCGCTCGTGGCATTGCTTAGCTTAGGACCTAACAGAGTCCACTATAAACCTCCATCATCAATATTTCGCTTCGCGGTCGCATCTGGATTTGAAGGCGAGGCAGCACCAAATTCTTCTCGTGATAGGTGAATGATAGGGAAACTTGCCGGTCGATCCGGGAAGCCGCGATGGCCGTCCTACAAGAAATGGGTTGAGACAAGAGATGGCGCCGAGATTTGCTTCACGCTTATGCTCTCCTCCTTAGGCGGGGCGAGGATGGAATTCAACGAGTAACTGATTAGCGCTCCTAACCAGCAAACGCCACAGGCATCTCATGCAAGGGTACGCTCGCCCGCGATGATTTTGGCAAGCGACTTGAATACGGAACTCGCTCCTCGCAGCGAGAGAGTCGAGAGCACACTCTCGAATGCCGCGTAGGCATTGGCTCCCCGCTCCGTCTTGAAACATTGCGACACCTTGCGGGCGACGATCGCCGGCCTGAGCATCCGCTCGGCGATGTTGTTGGTCGGCTCTACCTCCGGATCCTCCAGGAACATCGTTACTCACATCTGACCGATAAATCAGCTCAGTTTTCTTGCCCAAAGTGTTAGTTTATGTTGCGTTATATGCCGCCTGCCCTTAAGGTCTTGTGTGAAAAAAAAACACAAAAAGACAGGCGGCGAATCCGGCCGAAAAAACGCTTCTCGGAGCTATCAACCGATCTCTCAGGCCCTGAGCGACCCCAGAGTCTTTGCTGATACCGAACTCGGAAATGGTATTCGCGCTCATGGGATGGTCAACCTTTTTCGGGCCGTCTTCGGTAAGGCACGCCGCATCGATGGCGAATGCCCAGGGGCCATCCTCGCCGCCCTGCTGGTATGGCCCATCCTCAAACTCGAGAATTCCAGTATTCATGCTTTCTGTTCGGAGCTTGGCCAGTTCTTGAAGGGCCGCGTAGATGACTGCAAATACAGGGCGAACATTCTTTATCGTGTCATGCGCCGTGAGGACGTCAATTGGCGGACGATGGCCATCGAGCTTTGCAAGAGCATTTTCAACGCCAACTCCGTGGGTCCAGACGATCAGCGAGCGTTCGTCATCGACGACACAATCAAGGTGCGACGGGGCAAGAAGGTCGAGGGCTCCTCTTTGCACTGGGACCACACGGAGAACCGCTATGTCACAGGTCACCAAGTGGTGGAGCTTGGCATCGCCGGTGAAAAGGGATTCCTTCCGGTTGATCGGCAGATTGTAACTGATTAGCGCTCCTAACCAGCAAACGCCACAGGCATCTCATGCAAGGGTACGCTCGCCCGCGATGATTTTGGCAAGCGACTTGAATACGGAACTCGCTCCTCGCAGCGAGAGAGTCGAGAGCACACTCTCGAATGCCGCGTAGGCATCGGCTCCCCGCTCCGTCTTGGAACATTGCGACACCTTGCGGGCGACGATCGCCGGCCTGAGCATCCGCTCGGCGATGTTGTTGGTCGGCTCTACCTCCGGATCCTCCAGGAACATCGTTAAATTCCCTTGGTCAAAGTGCCGGCCAAGCTCATTGCGCATGCGTTGGTTGTCGGAATCTTTGAGCGTCCGGTCCCGCAGGTAATGATCGAGTTCATAGATCTTTTTCAAGCTCTCTTCCTCGTATTGGTTTAAAGTCGACTCGCCGTTGTGGTACTGCTGCCAAAGCCTCAGACACTGTCGGAGCGAATTCTTCAGTCCCTCGCAAAAACTTCGTGCCCGCCCTCGCTTCTTCTCCAGAACTTCAGAGAGATTCTTCACAATATGGCTCATGCACTTTTGCATCTCGTGAGTGGGAAGTTCTCAGACCGGTTTCTCTTTGCCTGGCGTGTCTGTCTGACTGCGTAATAGAGCGATCTTCGCCTTGGATAGTTCAATGCTCAGATCGATCAGTTCGGTGGTCAGTTTCTTGAATTTCTTGTACTCCTCTGTTTCTTTTCGTAGTCCCTTCACGTGGTCTGGCCAGACGTGTTCAGTCCGGCTCCTCATCTTATGCGTGTAGCTCAGTTGGTAATACACGCCGCGCTGGCGTTGTCGATCTCGGTATTGCTTGCTGATGCTCCCAGGCCGCATTGGCCCGATTGCAGCTATCTTTGCCGCAAGTTTCTGGACTCTTTTTTCAGTGATCTGATCTTTTTCATGGTCATTAGCTTATATATGCGAATGTCTAGGAAAATCAAATCATTTGTTATGGATCTCTGGATTTCTTGGTGGAATATCGTCTGTTTTCTGCGACCCGCTTTCTCGAGAGCCCGCACCTTTCTCTGGTTTCTGCTCGTCTTGGCCGCTTTCTCCGTGCGCAATGACCTCCTCGGGGTTTCCAGTTTCGTCCGCGCTCTCGGTTTGTCAGAACACTTCTATGAGCACTTACTCCATTTCTTCCACAGCAATGCCGTGAAGACGGACCGGCTTGCAGAACTTTGGTTCGCCATCGTGATCAAGCACTTCCCTGTCTACAAGATCGGTTGTCGCCCCGTCCTGGTTCTCGACGGCATCAAGAAGTCCAAGGAGGGCCGCAAGATGCCTGCGGTGAAGTATCTGCATCAACAGTCCGAGTCCAATTCCAAGCCTCACTTCATCATGAGCCATTCCTTTCAGGCCTTCGGCGTGCTCTGTCAGGTTGGCGGATACTTCTTCTGCGTTCCGGTCTGTGCACGCATTCACGAAGGTATCGTCACTTCAAACCGCGACAGGAGAACCTTGATCGACAAGGCCAACGAGATGCTCGCATCCGTCTGTAGAGGTCAGGAGTTCGTCTTGCTGGCCGACGCCTACTACGCCAACGGAAAGGTGATCCGGAGCACCAAGGGGCGTTCCGGTGTGCTGGTCACGAGGGTTCGACGCACGACAACCGGCTTTCGGCCTGCGGCAGTGCCACGCAAACGCAAACGCGGACGACCGAAAAAGTATGGCGCTGCGGTGAAGCTCCAGAATGTCTTTGGAACGGGCGGCTTCAGTTCCGTTCCCAGTCCCGTATATGGGGAGAGAAACATCTCTGTCCGGTTCAAGTCGGTGGATCTGTTGTGGAAGCCCGCCGGGGCGATGGTCCGCTTCATTCTCGTCGATCATCCCACGAGAGGGCGGATCATCCTCTTGTCTACCGACCTCACCATGGAAGCTCAGGAGATCATCTTGCTCTACAGTTTGCGTTTCAAGATCGAAGTCGCTTTCAAGCAAGCGGTGCATTCGGTCGGCTCATTCGGATACCATTTCTGGATGGCCGCTATGCGACCGCTCAAGCGTCGCAATGGTAACCAATACCTCCACCGGACTACCGAGAAATATCGCAGACAGGTGCAGAGAAAGATGCACGCATATCATGTGTTTGTGCAGACCGGCATGATCGCTCAGGGCATGTTACAGTACCTTGCCATGACATGTGACGGTCTGGTCTGGAAACACTTTGGAACCTGGATCCGAACCATCCGCCCAGACGTGCTGCCTTCGGAAATGATTGTCTCAGCCGCCTTGAAAAACACGCTGCCTGGATTTTTGCACCACGGCGGAAAAGGTTCAGCGTTCCGAAAATTCATCCTTGATAAAATAGACTTCACTCGCTCCGAAGGTTCACGCTTCGCCGCATGATGATCCAGTTACAGAACTTCTCACTCGCGAGTTGCATGTCCATCTGCGAAAATCGCTCCGCGTCGTAGCTCCGGAACCGATTGGTTCCAAGCACACACTCACAGGCCGCCGTAATGACTTCGGCCACTTCTTCGGCTCGGTGGCGTGATCGAATCTGAAAATGCCTCTTCAGCAGAATCTGTGGGTGCCCAGGCGGCGCGATTCACCTAGAATCCCGACCAGCAACAAGTTATATCCAATCTTAATGGGGTCTTCAGCAGAATCTGTGGGTGAAATTCCGGATTTGCTCCGGGAACGCTGGACGCCGGGTCCCGCTGCCCCTGGACCCCAGAACTGCTGAAACTACTTGTTTCATGGGCTGAGCCCTACCAGGGGCAGCCCCGGCGCAAGCGTTGTCCTCGCAAATCCGGAATTTCACCCACAGATTCTGCTGAAGACCCCTGAAAATACATCGCATTCTCCTGGCGGCTCACGAATCCCATCAGGCAACTCGTCTTGCCCCCGTTCGCCATCCCGTATCATCCGTGTTGACGTCATCGGATTGCTGGATGGCTGCTTTGATTCGCTCCGCCTCTTGGCTGATCGCTCCATCGCCGTTTCCCAATTTCAGGGCGTCTTGTGTCAGGGCGCTCTGGCTGAGATCAATGCCGCAAATCTCGCGAACAATCGGAGGAACTTTGCGTAGAGTCACCCCGAAGTGATAGTGCAGAGCCAGTCCAAACGACCGAACCCTGGGACCCACACGGTGAGCGGTGGCCCCGTGTGGGTCGAGCGGCAAGTCCCGGTGAGTTCCTCGCGCGCAGTAGCCACAACTGCATGCTTCGACTTCCACTTTCCAGATCGATATGTCTCGGGCAATCTTTTCCGGCACATCGACCGTGCTTGCCGTCTCCAGACGAGTTCCAAGCCTGCCTCCGCATCGAGGACAATTTGACGATCGCCCCTTGGGCAATCGGGCTTCCATGCTTCGAACATTGTCATCCGGCCCAATCTCCGGTTCCTCCCGCCGCCGGAAGGACCCTTGGCCCGGCTTGCGTCCCGGTCTTTTCGGGTTGGCCTCGGGTTTTCCCTTCGAGAACGGAGCCGCCGATCTGTTCTGCTTGCGCTTCAACTCATCCAATTCTTTGCGCAGTCTTCGATTTTCCTCGCGAAGCTTCAGATTCTCCGCCTCCAACTGAGCAAACCGCTCCCGTAGATCGCGGACGAGCCGGATCAGTTCTCTCGTGGGGAGCGATTCAAGAGAATCGGACGACATCAATGGTTGAGATGTCTTAATTATCGAAGCTGTCAAGAGCTTGTTAGATGCGCTAATCAGTTACCATTCCGGATCCATCACGTCACGGGGATGGGGAAAAGGATCGGCAGCCGTGGCCACTGGCTTCGGGATCGCAGTCAACGCACTGAGGACGGCCAGGATGATGAGGGTCTGGGCTCTTGTCATGGAGAGGAATGGAGAGTGGGTGATGAGGCGGAGGTGAAAAATTTCCCGGGGTCACGGTAGCGACGGCGCGAGGGAGGGGCAGGTGTCAATCTCGCGGATCCCTCACGTGAAGGATGCCGTGGACCGTGTTGGCACGACCGCAGAGCTCGCCGCCCACGAGCGGGAAGTCGCTAATCTCCCGAGCGATCAGTTCGATCTGAAAATCCAGGTCGGGGACGGCGATTTCCGAGAGATTTTCGTGGGGCAGCGAGAACAGATAGAGGTAGTCACGGCTCTTGAGATGCAGGGTGACCGGCACGCCGCGGGAGACGGTGATTTCGCCGGGCGTCAGGATGTCGTCCTCCGAGTGAAGCTTCCCATCGGGACCGGCGTAGCGCGCGGTCCACTGGCGATTCTGCCCAACGATCTCGATTTCCATTGGCTCAGGGTCGCGGTCCTTGGGGGTGCCGCAACTCATGAGCAGAGTGGCGCCGAGAACGAGGATGGCGCTCCGCGCGGCGGCGGACAGTAGCCGGCGAGGATCCGGACTGGGCAAGCTGGATGGGCGATGCTTCAATGAGTCGATGGGATTGAACCGTAGGTTGCTTCGCGTTTCAACGAGAGGATCGCAGGGTGGGTTCCGGATGCGGGACGGTGACCCCGATTCCCTCTGGCGCGTGGTTTGGGGGGCCGTGGTGATCTTGATCATGACAGGATGCGGGGAACCGGGAAAGCGGGATTCCTCTGAGAGCGGACCTGCTCGGAGCGATTCGCCGGGGAGCGCCGTGGAGGCGAGGTCCGCGGCTCCCGTGAAACCGCTGGTCGCGGAATCGAGGGAGGCTCAGCTCTCGCTGCGTGTCCTCGGTGTGGAGGGGGAGATGCCGGCCGATGCCTGGCCCACGGAAGTCTTCCACGAGCGAGCCAAGGCCCAGCTTGACCGTTTGAAACATTATCTCACCAAGGGCGGGGATTTTCCCGAGGGCTTGCGGGCGGCGTCCTTTGTCGATCGTCCCCTGCGTCCCGTGAGTCCGGAAACGATTTTCACGGGATCTCGATTCGTGGTCGATCGCGCTGGACCCGAGGATTTCGAGCGCGATGCGGATGCCGCCGAGGGTGGCCCGTTTCTGGAGACCTGGGCGACCGCTTACCGGCCGGGTACCGTGGAAGCGTGGTTCAAGATCTTCCAGGTCGAGAAGGAACCCACCGGCACGACGACGCGGCTTTGGGCCAATCTCTCCGGTGCCGTCGATGACGGCTGGCGACAGGAATCCGCGACCTGGACTTGTGTGTGGACGACGGATGACCCGCCGCTCATGCAATTCATTGAGGTGACCGGTCATGAAATGAGTCAAGCCAGGACCGGCGCGGAGGCGCGTCCTCTCAACGATTGCACCGAAGCGGTGTTCGATAGCGTCCAGACCTATGCCGATCAGTTGGCTCACGGAATCGATCACTGGGAGGAGCGGCTGGAGGCGACCTTTGGCGTCAATGTGTCGGGCTGGGAAAGCTTGGCGCTGGGCGACGTCAATGGTGACGGCCTGGATGATGTCTATGTTTGTCAGCCTGGTGGATTGCCGAACCGCTTGTTCTTGCAAAAGCCGGACGGCACGGTCTTTGACGCCTCCTCGTTTTCGGGTGTCGACTGGCGCTTGCAAACCCAGTCGGCGCTCCTGGTGGATCTGGACAACGACGGGGATCAGGATTTGGCCTTGGCGACGACCTTGGGCTTGCTTCTCATGGCCAACGACGGGCGGGGCGCCTTCACGGTGAAGGTGAGCGAGCTTTTGCCGGAGGCCGCCCCCATGGGGCTGAGCAGCGCTGATTTTGATTTTTGGATGGAGACCTCGACCTTTGCGCAGCCTGTTATTCGCGCCGGCGCGCCGGGGAAAAAGCGGAGATCCTCGGGCGCCCTATTCCCTATCACGATGCCAATAACGAAGGGCGCAACGTGCTGCTGCGCAACGATCGCCAGTGGACTTTTCGCCAGGCGACGCGGGAGGTTGGGCTCGACGTGAACAATCGGCGCTTCAGCTTCGCGTCCTCATGGGAGGACTATGATAACGACGGAGATCCCGATCTCTACGTGGCCAACGATTATGGGAGGAACAATCTCTATCGCAATGACCGTGACGAAGACGGCAATCACCGGTTTGTCGATGTGGCCAAGGAGGCCGGCGTGGAAGACATTTCGGCGGGAATGTCAGTGTCCTGGGGGGACTACAATCTTGATGGATGGATCTCTACGTGAGCAATATGTGGTCTTCGGCGGGCAACCGCGTGGCCTATCAGAGACAGTTTCAAACGGATGCCGGCGAGGCGGCCCTGGCGGAGATGCGGCGTCACGCGCGGGGAAACTCGCTCTTCATGAACGCGGACGACGGGACCTTTCGCGATGTTAGCACTGGAGAGTGCGGTGACGATGGGACGATGGGCTTGGTGCTCGCGTTTTGTCGATTTGAACACCGATGGATGGGACGACTTGGTGGTGGCCAACGGCTTCATCATCCAGCCGGATGACACGGGTGATTTGTGAAGTTTTTACTGGCGCCAGGCCGTGGCGCAATCGCCTCTGGAGGCGAAGGAAAGTCTCTCTTCAGACGATCCCTACCTTGAGAATTGGAACCGTTTGAGTTCGCTCATTTCGCAGGGCCGTTCGTTCAGCGGACGGGAACGTCATTGCGTCTTTCTCAACA
Source organism: Verrucomicrobiales bacterium (assembly GCA_965204485.1). GTDB lineage: Bacteria > Verrucomicrobiota > Verrucomicrobiia > Verrucomicrobiales > DEV007 > JAACDM01. Next base: position 49,640 of record CBDBEZ010000136.1, on the reverse strand, counting down.
CGGGCGGGAAGGAGGCTTTTGGAAACATCTCGGCGGTCTCGGGTCTCGACTGGGAAGACGACGGCCGAGCCTTGGCGGTGACGGATTGGGACGGGGACGGAGATCTCGACTTGTGGATGACTCAACGCAATGGCCCGAGGCTGCGCTTTGTGAGGAATGATGTCTTGGGCGAGAATCGTTTTTTGGCCTTCCGGTTGGAGGGTGTTTCGAGCAACCGGGATGCCATCGGAGCGAGAGTGACCGTGGAAACCGATCGGGGACGAATCCTGCGCCGCACGCTGAGGGCGGGAGACGGCTTTCTCAGTCAATCGGGGAAAAGCTTGCATTTTGGTTTGTTAGACAACGAGGTGCCTCGGACCTGTTCGGTGACCTGGCCCGGCAGCGCCGAACCCGAGAGGATCGTGGTGGATGAGGTGAACCGTTTTTACGAAGTCAAAGAAGGAGAGGGAAAGGCGGTGCCCCGCGAAGCGAGAAAAGGCACGGCAAAGTTGACAGCATCGAACCCCAAAGTGCCGGCGTCGGAGCCCAATCGGCGCCTGGTTCTCGTCCGGCGTCTGCCTTTTCCGTCCTTAGATTATGTGAATTTCGAGGGCGAAATTGAGCGGTTTGATCCTGACAAAGAGCGAACGGGGCCGGTACTGGTCAATCTCTGGGCGAGCTGGTGTCAGCCGTGCGTCAAGGAGCTGGCAACCTTCTCGGAGAGCCACGATCGCCTTCGGGAAGCGAAGGTGGAGTTGGTGGCCTTGAGCACGGATGCCATCGTGGAGGACGGTGTCCAAGCCGATCTGGAGGCCGCCAAGACTTTGGTGGAGCGGAACGCGTATCTCTTTCGGCTGGGAGTGATTGACCCGGTGGGTTTGCGAGCGCTAACCGGTCTGCTGCAGCGTGCCGTCGCCTTGGTGCGCCCGCTGACGATGCTCACCAGTTTTTTGTTAGATCGGGAGGGGAAAGCGGGGCTGCTGTACTTTGGTCCGGTGACTCCGGAGCAATTGTTGGGGGACGTGGCCTTGCTGGAGGCCTCTCCCGAAACCGTTGAAGCGGAGGCTTTTCCATTCCCTGGCCGCAACGGCGTGGAACTGTTTTCACTGACGCCGCTGGCGTTTGCTCAAGCCTATCAGTCTGGGGGCTATCTTGCCGAGGCGCGGCAAACCATCGAAGCGCTGGGGGAGGGGATGAGTCTGAAGGAGCGCTATTACCTGGCCACTCTGGAGCAAGCTCAACTGAACTGGGAGGCGGCCGTGCGGGCTTACGAAGCGGTGCTGGAGGCGTCGCCGGAGCAAACGGCCATTCACGTGCCCCTGGGCGTGGCGCTCTGGCAATCCGGCCGGCAGGAAGAGGCGGAGCGCCGGTTCGAGCGGGCGGAGGCGCTGGCAGCGAAACGTCCGGGTTTGTGGACGGATTTGGGTAGGGCGCACTTGCAGATCGGGGACGCGGAAAAGACGGTGAGTTATTTTGAGCGGTCGGGTCGTCGAGAACATTTGGCACGTGCCCTGTTAGAGGCGGGAAAGGTGGACGCGGGAATCGCGCTTTACGAGGAACTGCTGCGCGAGAATGGAGATTCGGTGTCGGCGACCCATCGTCTGGCGTGGACGCTTGCGACGCGGGAGAAGGCCGATCGCCAAGAAACCGAGCGCGCCTTGGAACTGGCGAAGCGCCTGGGCGAGTGGACTCAATTTCAGGATGCCCGGGCGCTGGACACTCTCGCGGTGGCGCATGCGCAAGCCGGGGAGTTCTCCGAGGCAGTGAGTTACGCGAAGGCGGCTCGCCGGATCGCACGAGCGACTGGAGAATCAGAGCTGGTGCAGGCCATCAGCGCTCGGATCGAGCGCTTCGTCGCCGATAAACCCTGGCGCAAGGATTCTTCCTAGCGGATCGACGCCGGGAGAAACGGACGGCTGCCCGAGGTGGACCGCGCGAGCCGCCGCGCGGTGCGTCGTGAACGGAGGTCTCGCGGCCATCTGACGGGACCCCATGGGCGCCTTCCGAAGCGGTGTCTCCATTTTTTTCCCCGCCGGACGGAATAATTCGGAGCCGACCACGTAGTAACCGAGGTGAAGGGTAAACTGAATCGTGCGTCGAGTCATGACGCAAAATGTTAGCGTTAAAATGAAAAAAGAGCGGATAAGAAAGCGAGGCCTCCCCGGAGGCCGTTTGATGGCGACGATCGTCCTGGGATCGTGGTGCTGGCCTGCCGAAGTGTTCGGCGACTTGATTCTAACCATCACTGGCAGTCCGGGCTCGTCGAGCCTGACGATTTCGGGAACGGGCTCCATCGCCTCTTCGGGATCGCCAGCGAGTGGAGCTGGCTCCAGTTTTCTCATGATTCCGGACGGAAACCCTGCCTGGGAGGTCGCTAGCCACAACTGGGGAGATTTCCTTGGGGCCGGCTGGGTCAACTTTGGCACGGTGGGACGGGAGCTTTCCTCGACGGGGGATTTGCGGTTGGTGGGAAGCGGCTCATCCGATTTCAGTTTCACCTTTGATCACTTGCGAATGGATGATGATGCGGGGGCTGGGGGTGACGACCTGGATTTGCGTTATGATTCGACGCAGACTTATCCTGACTATCCGTCAGGAATCGATGTGATGCTGGCGGGTTCATCGACATTTAGCCTGGGAGATGGGAACAGCTTCGACGACTTGATCCAAGGCACCTATTCGCTGGGCGGATTCGGGAACGGAGGAGCGAGGTCGATCGACCTTGTCATCTCTCAGGCCGTTCCGGAGCCTTCTTCTCTGGTGCTCATGGGGGTGGTGATGTCCGTGCTCTTCCAACGGCGGCGAAGCGCGGTGGCGGAAGCTTGGAGGGAGGGGCGACAAACCTTGAGGAGTCGATGGTCATGAGCTTTGGGGAAAGGGTGCCCGGCCGGGGTGGAAACGATCCCACCGTTCCTGTGGCGACGAGGAGCCGGAAACTCACGACGGTGGGCGTTCCGTGGCGGTCGGGGAGGAGGTGGGGCGGGGTGCGGGGCACGTTGGTAAGCCGTCGGCGCTGGGCTGTGGTCGTTTGGGTGGCTTTGCTGGTCGGATGGTGGGGCGCGTTTGCGTCGACGGCTTTCGGAGCCTTGGTGCTGACCGTGACCGGAACTCCGGGATCGTCCCGGATGGCGATTGACAGGAGGGGATCGGTCGCGACCACGGGCTCGGCCGCCGAGGCCAAGAGATCGAGCTTTTTCCATCTCCCTGGGGATGAAGCCGAATGGAAGCGTGTGGGAAACAATGTCGGCGATTTTCTGGGGCCGGGTTGGGCGAAGGGAACCAGCGAGGGTCGGGAGCTGTTGCTTGAAGGCGACTTGCGGGTGGTGGGCACCGGGTCCTCGGCTTTCAGTTTCGCGGTGGAGTCGCTGCGTTTGGACGATGACGTCACGGCGGGCGGCGATGATTTCGATCTTCGGTTCGGATCGACACAGACCTATCCCGATTATCCCGCTGGACTCACCGTCTCCGTGACGGGTTCGGGCACGTTCACTCTGGAGGACGGCAACACGTTTGATGACTTGGTGGCCGGGCACTATCGCTTGCCCGGCTGGGGGGAAGACGGGGCGGGTGTCTTGGAATTCGCGATCATCCCGAAGACCGTTCCGGAGCCTTCGGTGATGGGTTTGATAGGGGGAGCGCTGGGGTGGTGGCTGACGCGGCGATGCCGAGTAATAGCACTCCGTTAGGTTTCTGGGTGTGTGTGGGAAATGGATGAGATTCATTCGAGGGAGGGAAGCGCTCCTGCGCTTCCGTGATCTCTCCGTGGCCAGGCGGAGGAGAAGTCATGGTGGCCGGGGACGACCGCGCTCAGGGGTGTTCAATGTGATCGCCCTCAAACACCTGCTAATTGTGTTAGGTCACGGTACCCGGGCGCAGTCGGCGAAGCTTCTCCACGGATCGATTGATGGCGCCGACGGCTCGGTCCAATTCATCGCGAGTGGTGAAGGCCGAGAGTGAAAAACGGACGGTTCCCAGAGCGCGTTCGCGGCTGAGGCCCATGGCTGAAAGCACGGGTGAAGCGTGCAAAGCGCCGGTGTGGCAAGCCGAGCCGGCCGAGGCGCAGATGTCCAACTCATCGAGCAGAATCAAGAGGGCCTGGGCCTCGATCCCTTCAAAGGCGAGGTTGGCGGTGTTGGTGAGCCGATGTTCCGGATGGCCGTTGATGTGAACACCACCCAGGCGCTGGACGAGTTTGGCCTCAAAGTCATCCCGTTCCCGGCGGAGCGTGAGGTGGCCGCCATCTTCGAGCTTTTGCTGCATCAATTCGGCGGCCTTCCCCAGACCGACGATGCTGGCCACGTTCTCCGTTCCGCCACGCCGGCTCGACTCCTGGGCACCGCCGATGATTCGAGGTTTGAGGCGAACCTTGGAACTGGCATAGAGAGCACCGACTCCCTTGGGGCCATGAAACTTGTGCCCGGAGAGCGCCAAAAAATGCACACCAGTCTCCTTCACATTGATGGGGGTCTTTCCCACGGCTTGGACGGCGTCGGTGTGAAAGAACACGCCCTTCCGGGTGAGTCGCTCGCTGATTTCGGGGATTGGGAACAAGACTCCGGTCTCGTTGTTGGCCCACATCAAGGAGACGAGGGCCGTCTGTTCCGGATCGACGGTCTCCTCCAGGCGATCGAGATCGAGTTCACCTCGAGAGTCCACGGGGACCGTGGAAATTTGGTAGCCATGCTCTTTTTCAAGCATCTCGAAAAACTGTTGAACCGCGGGATGCTCGACGGTGCTGGCAACCAGGTGTTTCCGTTGGGGAAGACAGGCCACCGCCGAGGCGATCGCCGTGCTGTCCGCCTCCGTGCCGCCGCTGGTAAAAATGATCTCGCCGGGATCCGCTCCTAACAAGGAAGCCATCTGTTCCCGGGCCTGATCCACGGCCCGCTTGACGGGACGCGAAGCGCCGTAGCCGCTTGAGGGATTGGCGAAATGTTCGGTCAGGAAGGGCATCATGGCCTCCACAACGGCCGGGTGCAGCGGGGTCGTGGCATTGTTGTCCAGATAGATCATGATATCTCTGAAAGGGGCAGTAGCCGTACCTATCACGGCTGCTGCGCTTCGTCGAGGCGAGGTTGTTTTCTCCAGGTCAATTGAGCCTTGTTTCGTTGCTCCTTCTCTGGCAAGGAAAAGGCATGAAACGAATTCTCCCCGGCGTTTCATAAAATGGCCAGTCAGGCCATCATGTAGTAGGCGATTTCTTCTTCGACGGCCTGATTGCCTCCGAGTGTCAATGTGAGTCGACCTTGAGGGCGAGTCAGACGTCCGGCTCGCTGGATGATTTTGCGGCGAATCGTGCCGAGTCCTTCAAAGATCCACTCCGCAGCCCTTTTGGGGGACGATTTGCGTGACCGCTCTGCAGATCGCATCTGCATTTCGCGTGTGAGATTGTGGGTGAGGATACTGGCCAAAAGGAAAGCTTCGTTGGCGGCACGTCGCTTGGCCGGAATATAGTCCATCTGGGCCTGGCTCTTGGCTTCGCCAAAAATCTTCTCCTGAGAGCCACGCCCTTCATGAAATTTCACCACATGAGCGGCCGTGTTTGTCTTGTTGGTGATGATCGCCTTGTATTTATAGTTCTCCTCGACTGGTTCGAAAAGATCCAGTTGGAGCGGTCCTTTGCGCTGAGTGCGCCTCATGGTTCGAATGCGCGCTTTGCGCGCCCAACTTTTTGGCTTCCAGCGGATTTCGAAGTGATGAGTTTTTCCCTCTCCGTCTCGGGTTCGGGACCAGCGACGGCGCTTCTCGATGATGCCCTTGAGTTCCACAAGCCGCTCGAAAGGCACCGAGAACGTATATTCCAGGCCCAGGGTCTTTGCCTCTGAGAAACCATCTGATCGCTGAAAAACGCGCTGTCGGCGCGCAACTCGATCTGCACATCAGGCAGCGCCTTGCGAATCTTTTCCACGCAGTAGCGAAGAAATTCCACCGCGCCATTGGAGTCATGGACGTTGCCATTTCGATGAAGGAAGTCGAAGATTTGTCCGGTTTGAGCGATCGTCGCGAGCAGTGGATAATAACTGCGCTCGCCTTTTTTCTTCTTGTTAAATCCCACAGCCGTCCCTTCCGCATGGCGACTCGTGCTCTGCACGCTTCCGTCCAAATCAAGCGTGATGCGTTTGATTCCTTCCTCCTGAAGTCGCGACAGGCAAACGAAATGATTCATCTCCCTCATCCTCTCAAGGCTTTGACAATCGACCTCTCCCAACATCCGGCTCATCGTTGGGACACTGGGCAATGGGTGCATCCCCAAAACCTGTCGTACAAGGGGATCATCTCGGTAGTAGTCCAAATCGCGAAGCATCCGGTAGCCCAGTATAAGATGCACGATAAGACACATGAAAACCTTGTGGAACTTGTAGAAGCGGGACATGCGCCGATCCAGTGGATCAAAGCACTGCTGAAGCTTCCCCTCCAGATCCAATTCCTGAAAGAGCTTCTGAAAGATGCCTCTTCAGCAGAATCTGTGGGTGCTCAGGCGGCGCGATTCACCTAGAATCCTGACCAGCAACAAGTTATATCCAATCTTAATGGGCATCAAAGTTGTGGCAACAAGCCAGCTGCCCATCCAAACCTCGGATTTGCGAGGACAACGCTTGCGCCGGGGCTGCCCCTGGTAGGGCTCAGCCCATGAAACAAGTAGTTTCAGCAGTTCTGGGGTCCAGGGGCAGCGGGACTCGGCGTCCAGCGTTCCCGGAGCAAATCCGGAATTTCACCCACAGATTCTGCTGAAGACCCTGAAAGATAACGAGACCGCCGAAAGAGGTCAGTTCTTGATCTTCAAATTTGATCGCCGGAATCGTTCTGGACTTTGCATGAATCGTACGTCGTGCTACTCTCACTGTAGGTGGCTTTTGGGTTGAAGTGTTTGGTGTTTTGGTAGATTCCAAATCAACCTTATCCCAAAGGCCCCTGCCACTCAGCGATTCCGTAAGATAGGCGGCTGAGGCGGCTCAAGCCCTGTATTTTTGGGTAATTCGGATCGGCGGCGCCCATTTTTGACCCCATGGCAAATTCGCATTCGTTATTTCATCTTTTTTAAGCTTGTTTCTGTAATAGTCTTATATTACAGTGCGCCGAACGAGCCGACCTTCATGCCAAGCAGAAACTCCCTGCCCCCCACCGAACGCCAGATTCGCAGCCGCCTCCGCCAGCTCCTCGACCAGGCCGAAGGCTTCCTTCACGGCTCGCCCATCAAACTCTCTCGTAAATGCGGCAAGCCCACTTGCCGTTGCGCTTCCGACGACTCCTTGCGCCATCGCTCCTTGGCCATCGGTCAGACTCGCAAGGGCAAGACCACCATGCTGCACGTCCCCAGACCGTTGGAAGCTCAGGCGAGACGCTGGATCGATGATTTCCAGAAGGCGAATGCTCTGCTGGAAGCCCTCGACGAGCAGGGGCGCCTCCGACTCGAGGAGGCAAAAACCAAGGCCAGAGCGGCGAGTAGCTCCGCCAAGAAGAAGGGCAAGACCGGTAAGAAATCAGCCGGCAAAGCCAAGTCCGGGCGCAATTCTCCACCAAAAAAGAAGCGACCATTCTCACGCGACTACTAACTTACGCGGACAAGATTTTCAGCCTCCGCCAACAGTGGAGGCTGCGGGTGCGTGACTCTCGTCCCAAACCACAGATTCCCACTCGAGTTTTCCCGGCAGCATTCTTCGCCATGTTCTGCTGCCGGTTACCAAGCTTCAACGAACTCGAGCAACACCGGAACAAGAGCAGCTGGACCCGTTGGCTCGGTAATCACCGTTTGCCCAGCGCCGACGAACTGGCGTATGTCTCCGAGCGCATCGAGCCTGACAGTGTGCGAGGGTGTCTCGGACACATTTACTTCTGCCTCAAACGCAACAAAATCCTTGCCCCACAGCGCGGTTGGATGCTTGCCGCCGTCGATGGTCACGAAACTCACTGTAGCTACAAACGTTGTTGTCCAAAGTGTCTCCAACGCCGGATCGCCGTCGGAGACGAGGTCAAAACACAGTTCTACCACCGCTTGGTCGCGTTTCAGATTATCTGTGAGGATTTTCAATTGCTTCTCGACGTGGAAATGCTTGAGCCTGGTGAAGACGGAGATCCTGGAGACGACGAAGTCGCTGCGGCTATACGGCTGATAACTCGCGTCCTTAAGGACCACCCACGCTGCTTTGACGTGCTCACTGCCGATGCGCTCTACCTGCGTCCCTCCGTGATCAATCTTCTTGAAGACCACGGCAAATACCTTGTTGCCGTACTCAAGGATAATCAGCCTGAGCTATTGTCCGAAGCCCGCACGCTCCTGCCCCTTGAGGAGCAAGAGCCAGAATCATTTGAGACTCCGGCTGCACCGGGCAAGCCCGCGCGGCACGTTCATTTACAAGAGGCTGAGGGCTTCTGCACTGAATCCATTCACACTCCTCTTCGCGTTGTTCATTCCCATGAGACTGGTATCCGTCGCGAGCGCGTCGCTGGGGATTGGGTCGAGACTCCCATCGATAGCCACTGGTGGTGGGCGACGACCATGCCCCGCTCAATGGCCGATGCCAAGACCATCTTCCATTTCGGGCACGACCGTTGGAAGGTCGAAAACGAAGGCTTTAACGAACTCTGCTCCCGCTGGCATTCCGGTCATTGCTATCATCATCATCCCAATTCCATTCTCGTTCTGTGGCTGATCATGTTCATGGCCCACGCCGTGTTCCACTGCTTCCACAAGCGCAACTTGAAGCCAGAGATACGCCGTGGACACACGGCCATCTATTTTGCCCGTCAAATCGCCGCCTCCATGCGAGAGGATCGATGGTGGCCGCCACCGGCTCCGGGCTGAGGAACGCCCGCCCTGCGCTCTCGGTAACCTTGGGTTCACGTCCGCCATCGGAGCGGTCTGGCTTCCTGTTGCCTATTGCCGACAGGGGGATCCATTTCGCGGCTCGAGCCCTCCGAAATTCGCCCGAGAACCGCCACACGAAACTGTTCGCCCTCTTAGCGCCAGCTTCAACACGCTCAACACCCACCAATTCAGGCCATTACGACTCTTTCCGACGCCGTCTTACGGAATCGCTGCCTGCCACTATTTTCTTGGGATTCTTGCCCCGATTTATGAAACTATGAGGTGATTTCTCCACTTCCGCATCTGATCCTTTTACGAAGTCATGATCTACGACATATCCAGTTCACTAACTAAAGCACGGAAACACTTGCTGGATCTGACAACCCGCAATCGGTTGTTGAGCTTGCCGAAGACGACTCGCAGCAAGTCGGTCGTGGTGGTGGATGAGCTGAGTGAGGAAATTCTGCGTATGCTGGTATGGGAGAAGCGGCCGTTTACTTTCTTGCCCAAGGAGGAGGACGAAGAGACCCTCAATGCTGATTCTGAAGGGGCGGAAGATGATGGTTTGATTACGGAGTTGGGGGCAGGGCTTGGTATTCCAAAGGAACTTCAAGAGGAGGAGGAGGATCTTGATGAGCGGGGCGTGGCCGCGAGGCACCGTGACACTTGCCTGCAGACGGCCATGTCGGAAGAGGCGCTTCAAAATCGCTTGCTGGGCATCTCAAACGACGCCCGCACGGCGATCGAGGAGCAGGGAGTGAACACCCTGTATCTGGCGCTGGGCCAACTGAAGTGGCGGGATAGCAAGGGATCGACCCCAGGGGTCGATCGGTTTGCGCCTCTGATCCTGGTGCCGGTGGAGCTGAAGCGGAGCAGCGCGCAGGCCCAGTTCAAGCTGAGGGTGCTGGATCAGGAGCCCAGCGATAACCTCTCGCTTACGGAGAAACTGAAGGAGTTCGGCCTGGTGTCCCCGGCCTTCGAATGGGCAGATGATTTCTCGCCGACCGAATATTTCGAGGAGTACCAGGAGCGGATCGCGACCATGGAGGACTGGGAGATCCTACCGGATGCGATGGTGCTCGGGTTCTTTTCTTTCGCGAAGTTCATCATGTTCCGGGATCTCGAGCCTGAGAACTGGCCCGGGGCGAATGCGCTTGAGAGGCACGATCTGATCAAGGGCTTGATGGGGGATGGCTTCCGTGTGGAGGAGGAGCTCCTTACGGATGATCAGCATTTAGACGCCTTAGTATCCGTGGAGAGGCTGAGCCACGTTGTGGATGCGGATTCTTCTCAAGCGCTCGCCATCGAGGAAGTTCGAAGGGGGCAGAGTCTTGTCGTGCAAGGACCGCCGGGCACTGGGAAATCGCAGACGATCACCAACCTGATCTCGACGGCGGTGCTCGATGGTAAGAAGGTCCTCTTTGTTGCGGAGAAGTTGGCAGCCTTGCAGGTGGTGAGCCGCAAACTGGAGGGCATTGGTCTAGGGCCCATCGCTTTGGAACTGCACAGTCACAAAGCCAACAAGCGAAGTGTACTCGATGAGCTCAGGAAGACTTTGGAATTAGGGAAGCCGCGGGGCGAGCGGCATGATCGATCGTTAGCACAGTTGCAAACTTGCCGGGATGGGCTCAATCGCCATGCGGCTTTGCTCAACACCAAGCGTGAGCCCTTTGGGTATGCGGTGATCGACGTGCTTGGGCATCTGAGCAACTTGCAGGATAAGGTGGACGGGATTGAGGAGATTCCGCCGTTGGAGCACGCGGTCGAGTGGTCTCAGGAGGCTCTGGAGGAGAGGAGGTTGATGATCAAAGACCTGGAACGCGACATCGAGCAACTCGGGCGACCTGCCGATCATCCGTGGTATGGTGTGCAGAGTAGCCAGCTGGATCGGTTTGATATCGATCGCGTGGTCTCCGACGCCTCCGATGTGTTAGGCCTATTGATCGAGCAACGAGCGGCCGGGAAGCGCTTGGCCGACGCGCTCGGGGTGAGTCAGCCGGAGACCGTGGGCGAAATAGGCTATTACTTCGATCTCGCTAGAATGGTAGGTAGCGCTCCCGATATGGACCCCGCAGCGATCGCCAACTCGGCCTGGACAACGGCACGTGCTCGGCTGCGAGAATTGACGGAGGTGGGGACGGAGTTTGTCAAGATTGAGGCGGAGTCGGAGGGCCGTTTTGCCGAGGCTGCATGGACAACGGACCTGTCGCAGGTGAGAATGAAAATCGCGGCACACGGGAGATCGCTCATGCGTGTTCTCAATGGTGCGTATCGCAATGCGATGGCCGAGTTCCGTGCCGTCCTCAAAGATGGCGTGGTTCCCAAGGCGGTGGATGAACGTCTGGAGTGGCTCGACACTCTTGCGGCGGCGAAAGCTGCCCGAAAGCGATTGGATGAGGAGGAGAACGAGCTGGGCAATCGCTGTTTCGGCAGCTTGTGGGAGCGCTCGCGCTCAGATTGGGAGAGGCTGGCCAAGCTTGTTGATTGGGTGGACGAGGTTTACGCAAAAGGGCACGACGATGGGTTCGTGGCGATGGTGGCGAAGGTCTCAGATCGAGCTGCGTGTGGCGCCCTCGCCGAAGAATTGGCTGGAGGTTACGACAGGTTCAAGGAGGCTCTTAGTGCCCTTTGTGATACAAAACTAAATTTGGATGTTCAGCGGGCGTTTGGTGTGAACGAGTTGTCTGGAGTGGCACTCGATGCCCTGGAGAAGCAATTGGGTGTCTGGCGTCAGGAGAATGAGTCCCTGTCCAAGTGGATGACTTTTCAAAGGAAAGTGGAGCAGGCGTGGACTCTTGAACTGATTCCGTTTGTCAATGCCTTCGAGAGTGGGGCGATTGGTGTAGAGAATGGTGAGAATGTCTTTCTCTTCGAGTACTATCGCCAGCTGTATCGCCAGCTCCTTGAGGAATCACCGGAGCTGAGCAACTTCGATGGGAACCAGCAGGACCATAGAGTAGAGCGCTTCCGTGAGTCGGACCTGGATCGGATCAATATGGCGCGGTACGAGACGCTGTTGAAGCATCACACCTCGATGCCGTCGACGGTGGGGGCGGCGGGTGCAGTAGGTGTCTTGTTAGGCGAGATGAGGCGGAGGCGTGGGCACATGCCTATTCGAAAGCTGATTGCTAAGGCGGGGCCAGCCGTGCAGGCGATCAAGCCGGTGTTCATGATGAGTCCCCTGAGCGTGGCCCAGTTTCTGGAGCCTGGAGTCGTAGAGTTTGACCTGGTAGTGTTTGACGAGGCGAGCCAAGTGGAACCCGTGGATGCCCTGGGGGCGATCGCACGGGGCAAACAACTGGTCGTGGTTGGGGACGAACGGCAGTTGCCGCCCACACGCTTCTTCAGCAAGTTGGGGGCGGCTGATGACGATGAAGATGGGGAAGGTGACGGCTCGGCTTCGGCCGGCGACATTGAGAGTGTGCTGGGCCTGGCAGAAGCTAGGGGATTGCCGCGCAAAATGCTTCGTTGGCATTATCGCAGTCGGCATGAATCTCTCATCGCGGTATCCAACGCCGAATTCTACGAGCATCAACTGTTCATCATCCCGAGCCCCGTGCAAAGGAATGAGCAGGTGGGTCTCGCTTTCCATCATGTGAGGGGCGGCACTTTTGACCGTGGGAGATCTCAGCGGAACCGAGTGGAAGCCCAAGCGGTAGCGCAGGCCGTCATTGACCATGCGACGCATCATCCGCAGCAAACGTTGGGTGTGGCGGCCTTCTCCGTAAGCCAGCGGGATGCAATCATCGATGAACTGGAGCTTCTGCGGCGGCACAACCCACAGACAGAGAAATTCTTTATGGGGCATCCGTATGAGCCGTTCTTCGTGAAGAACCCTGGAGAATGTACAAGGCGATGAGCGAGATGTGATTTTCATTTCTGTCGGTTATGCCCCGGACGAGAGTGGGTCGTTCCCGATGAACTTTGGGCCACTGAACCGCGATGGCGGGGAGCGGCGGCTCAACGTACTCATCACGCGAGCAAAGAATCGCTGCGAAGTTTTTTCATCCATTGTGGCCGACGATGTGGATCTCTCGCGGTCTAACAAACGTGGTGTGGTGGCCTTGAAGACCTTCCTCAAGTACGCTCAAACGGGCATTATGGGTGTGCCCGACGCTTACGATGGCACAGAACCAGAGAGTCCGTTCGAGGAGGCGGTGAAGGCGGCGCTTGAGAAGCATGGGTATGAAGTGAGACCGCAGGTGGGTACAGCTGGATTCTTCATTGATCTGGCGATCGTGGACCCTGACAATCCGGGGCGCTACCTCATTGGGATCGCGTGCGATGGGGCATCGTATCATTCGGCGCGGTCCGCTCGGGAGCGAGATCGACAGCGGCAAACGGTCCTGGAGGATCACGGATGGACCATCCACCGAATTTGGAGCACAAACTGGTTCCAGCGACCCGAGGAGCAAATGAAGGCGGCTCTCGAAGCGGTCGAAGCAGCTCGGCGGAAGGCACAGGAGGTCGGCGTTCCCCATGAGAAGGAACTGGACGAGGTCGATGATCTCGATGACGCCGAGGAACCTACCCTCGTAGTCGAACGTGAACCCATGGTCGCTGCTGGGGATGACCAGGAGGTTGATGAAACCTACACTTTTTCATCCTATAAAGAGGCCCGGTTCCGCGTGCCAACGACCGTTGATATCCCCGATGTCCCGATATCGGTGATGAACGACATCGTCGAAAAGATCATTCGAGTGGAGGCCCCGATTCATGTGGATGAAGTTGTTCAGCGGGTGCGTTTGCTCTGGGGGCTTGGCCGCGCGGGTAGGCTGATCCGGGAGGCTGTCGTAGCTGCTGTTGCAAACTTTGAGCGGTCGGAAGACTCGGTGCCTCAAGGGGACGGCTTCTTGATGCATCGCAATGCCAAGCTAAGAATTCGAAGTCGCAACGGGGTGGATTCTTCGACATTGCGGAAGCCAGAGTATCTGCCGCCTGCCGAAATCGACGCTGCGATCGTTGATCTTACAAAAGCGATGTCACGGTCTCCAGGAGAAGGAGGTGGCCAAGGTAGTCGCCGACGCATTCGGCTTTGGCTCGCTTAGGCAGAAGTTGAGAGAGACAATCGAAGGACGGGTCGTTTATTTGGTAGAAGCTGGAAGGCTTGAGCGAACTGGGCAGGGGAATCTGAGAGTTCGTGGGGTAGCATAGCGCTGCTCTTTGCACGGCGGGGAACGGCGGGAGCTCTTACTTCGAATGAGGAAAGGTGAGCGTTTTTGGCGCTGCGGCTGCGATTTCACTAAAATGCCGAATCGGCGTTCCGGCTGATCTGCGAGGACAATGAAACAAGAGAGAAACGCATATGATGATGTCATCAAACCGGACTCAGAGCCTGTAATCAACGTATCCAATGGCGTCGATTTCGGAGCCTCTGGAACTGGCCATAGGAGAACGATCGCGGGGAGTTGGCGGATCTTGGCTATCCTGGGAGTTTTGGCTGGGCTGATCAGCCTCTTTAGTCGGGATGAGCCAGAGAGTAGGGGCGAGACAGCTTCCGAGGATGTCCGCAAGCCTCCTGCAGCGGTCACTCTTGCGGACACAGTTTCTCGTAAGCCGAAGGAACAGGACAACAAGCGGACCTTTCGGCTATTCTCTCGATCGGTTGCGACACTGGAAGCTAAGGATAGGTCGGGCAGCACGATCTCACAAGGGTCCGGCTTCTTGATTAACCGCGAAGGCCTGCTGGTAACTAATCTGCATGTGATTCCTATGTCGTCTGCCTCGGTATACGTGACCTTCTCCGATGAGAGGGAACGCATTGCGGAGGGCGTCGTGGCCATCTCGGAGGAAGACGATCTCGCCGTTCTGAAAGTTCCCAAGCGTCTGCTACCGATGCCCTGTCGCATTGCTGATACGGGGGGAGACGTCGAGGTGGGCGACTCGATCTGTGTCATTGGCTCCCCTGTCGGGCTATCTAATTCACTGTCCGAAGGGAGTGTTTCCTCATTTCGTGGAGATGAGGGTAATGTCCTACAAATCTCGGCTCCGATTTCACCGGGTTCGAGCGGGTCACCGGTTTTCTCATCCAAGGGTGAGGTGATCGCCGTTGCGACCGCTAGCGTTGAAGGAGCTCGTGAGTGGGAAGTTCTCAGACCGGTTTCTCTTTGCCTGGCGTGTCTGTCTGACTGCGTAATAGAGCGATCTTCGCCTTGGATAGTTCAATGCTCAGATCGATCAGTTCGGTTGGTCAGTTTCTTGAATTTCTTGTACTCCTCTGTTTCTTTTCGTAGTCCCTTCACGTGGTCTGGCCAGACGTGTTCAGTCCGGCTCCTCATCTTATGCGTGTAGCTCAGTTGGTAATACACGCCGCGCTGGCGTTGTCGATCTCGGTATTGCTTGCTGATGCTCCCAGGCCGCATTGGCCCGATTGCAGCTAACTTTGCCGCAAGTTTCTGGACTCTTTTTTCAGTGATCTGATCTTTTTCATGGTCATTACCTTATATCTCGCGAGTGAGAAGTTCTGTAACTGGATCATCATGCGGCGAAGCGTGAACCTTCGGAGCGAGTGAAGTCTATTTTATCAAGGATGAATTTTCGGAACGCTGAACCTTTTCCGCCGTGGTGCAAAAATCCAGGCAGCGTGTTTTTCAAGGCGGCTGAGACAATCATTTCCGAAGGCAGCACGTCTGGGCGGATGGTTCGGATCCAGGTTCCAAAGTGTTTCCAGACCAGACCGTCACATGTCATGGCAAGGTACTGTAACATGCCCTGAGCGATCATGCCGGTCTGCACAAACACATGATATGCGTGCATCTTTCTCTGCACCTGTCTGCGATATTTCTCGGGTAGTCCGGTGGAGGTATTGGTTACCATTGCGACGCTTGAGCGGTCGCATAGCGGCCATCCAGAAATGGTATCCGAATGAGCCGACCGAATGCACCGCTTGCTTGAAAGCGACTTCGATCTTGAAACCGCAAACTGTAGAGCAAGATGATCTCCTGAGCTTCCATGGTGAGGTCGGTAGACAAGAGGATGATCCGCCCTCTCGTGGGATGATCGACGAGAATGAAGCGGACCATCGCCCCGGCGGGCTTCCACAACAGATCCACCGACTTGAACCGGACAGAGATGTTTCTCTCCCCATATACGGGACTGGGAACGGAACTGAAGCCGCCCGTTCCAAAGACATTCTGGAGCTTCACCGCAGCGCCATACTTTTTCGGTCGTCCGCGTTTGCGTTTGCGTGGCACTGCCGCAGGCCGAAAGCCGGTTGTCGTGCGTCGAACCCTCGTGACCAGCACACCGGAACGCCCCTTGGTGCTCCGGATCACCTTTCCGTTGGCGTAGTAGGCGTCGGCCAGCAAGACGAACTCCTGACCTCTACAGACGGATGCGAGCATCTCGTTGGCCTTGTCGATCAAGGTTCTCCTGTCGCGGTTTGAAGTGACGATACCTTCGTGAATGCGTGCACAGACCGGAACGCAGAAGAAGTATCCGCCAACCTGACAGAGCACGCCGAAGGCCTGAAAGGAATGGCTCATGATGAAGTGAGGCTTGGAATTGGACTCGGACTGTTGATGCAGATACTTCACCGCAGGCATCTTGCGGCCCTCCTTGGACTTCTTGATGCCGTCGAGAACCAGGACGGGGCGACAACCGATCTTGTAGACAGGGAAGTGCTTGATCACGATGGCGAACCAAAGTTCTGCAAGCCGGTCCGTCTTCACGGCATTGCTGTGGAAGAAATGGAGTAAGTGCTCATAGAAGTGTTCTGACAAACCGAGAGACGGCGGACGAAACTGGAAACCCCGAGGAGGTCATTGCGCACGGAGAAAGCGGCCAAGACGAGCAGAAACCAGAGAAAGGTGCGGGCTCTCGAGAAAGCGGGTCGCAGAAAACAGACGATATTCCACCAAGAAATCCAGAGATCCATTACAAATGATTTTGATTTTCCTAGACATTCGCATATATAAGCTAATGACCATGAAAAAGATCAGATCACTGAAAAAAGAGTCCAGAAACTTGCGGCAAAGATAGCTGCAATCGGGCCAATGCGGCCTGGGAGCATCAGCAAGCAATACCGAGATCGACAACGCCAGCGCGGCGTGTATTACCAACTGAGCTACACGCATAAGATGAGGAGCCGGACTGAACACGTCTGGCCAGACCACGTGAAGGGACTACGAAAAGAAACAGAGGAGTACAAGAAATTCAAGAAACTGACCACCGAACTGATCGATCTGAGCATTGAACTATCCAAGGCGAAGATCGCTCTATTACGCAGTCAGACAGACACGCCAGGCAAAGAGAAACCGGTCTGAGAACTTCCCACTCACGAGTACCTTATATATGCGAATGTCTAGGAAAATCAAATCATTTGTTATGGATCTCTGGATTTCTTGGTGGAATATCGTCTGTCTTCTGCGACCCGCTTTCTCGAGAGCCCGCACCTTTCTCTGGTTTCTGCTCCGTCTTGGCCGCTTTCTCCGTGCGCAATGACCTCCTCGGGGTTTCCAGTTTCGTCCGCGCTCTCGGTTTGTCAGAACACTCCTATGAGCACTTACCTCCATTTCTTCCACAGCAATGCCGTGAAGACGGACCGGCTTGCAGAACTTTGGTTCGCCATCGTGATCAAGCGCTTCCCTGTCTACAAGATCGGTTGTTCGCCCCGTCCTGGTTCTCGACGGCATCAAGGAAGTCCAAGGAGGGCCGCAAGATGCCTGCGGTGAAGTATCTGCATCAACAGTCCGAGTCCAATTCCAAGCCTCACTTTCATCATGAGCCATTCCTTTCAGGCCTTCGGCGTGATGTGTTTGTGCAGACCGGCATGATCGCTCAGGGCATGTTACAGTACCTTGCCATGACATGTGACGGTCTGGTCTGGAAACACTTTGGAACCTGGATCCGAACCATCCGCCCAGACGTGCTGCCTTCGGAAATGATTGTCTCAGCCGCCTTGAAAAACACGCTGCCTGGATTTTTGCACCACGGCGGAAAAGGTTCAGCGTTCCGAAAATTCATCCTTGATGAAATAGACTTCACTCGCTCCGAAGGTTCACGCTTCGCCGCATGATGATCCAGTTACAGAACTTCTCACTCACGAGCTTATATATGCGAATGTCTAGGAAAATCAAATCATTTGTTATGGATCTCTGGATTTCTTGGTGGAATATCGTCTGTTTTCTGCGACCCGCTTTCTCGAGAGCCCGCACCTTTCTCTGGTTTCTGCTCGTCTTGGCCGCTTTCTCCGTGCGCAATGACCTCCTCGGGGTTTCCAGTTTCGTCCGCGCTCTCGGTTTGTCAGAACACTTCTATGAGCACTTACTCCATTTCTTCCACAGCAATGCCGTGAAGACGGACCGGCTTGCAGAACTTTGGTTCGCCATCGTAATCAAGCACTTCCCTGTCTACAAGATCGGTTGTCGCCCCGTCCTGGTTCTCGACGGCATCAAGAAGTCCAAGGAGGGCCGCAAGATGCCTGCGGTGAAGTATCTGCATCAACAGTCCGAGTCCAATTCCAAGCCTCACTTCATCATGAGCCATTCCTTTCAGGCCTTCGGCGTGCTCTGTCAGGTTGGCGGATACTTCTTCTGCGTTCCGGTCTGTGCACGCATTCACGAAGGTATCGTCACTTCAAACCGCGACAGGAGAACCTTGATCGACAAGGCCAACGAGATGCTCGCATCCGTCTGTAGAGGTCAGGAGTTCGTCTTGCTGGCCGACGCCTACTACGCCAACGGAAAGGTGATCCGGAGCACCAAGGGGCGTTCCGGTGTGCTGGTCACGAGGGTTCGACGCACGACAACCGGCTTTCGGCCTGGGGCAGTGCCACGCAAACGCAAACGCGGACGACCGAAAAAGTATGGCGCTGCGGTGAAGCTCCAGAATGTCTTTGGAACGGGCGGCTTCAGTTCCGTTCCCAGTCCCGTATATGGGGAGAGGAAACATCTCTGTCCGGTTCAAGTCGGTGGATCTGTTGTGGAAGCCCGCCGGGGCGATGGTCCGCTTCATTCTCGTCGATCATCCCACGAGAGGGCGGATCATCCTCTTGTCTACCGACCTCACCATGGAAGCTCAGGAGATCATCTTGCTCTACAGTTGCGTTTCAAGATCGAAGTCGCTTTCAAGCAAGCGGTGCATTCGGTCGGCTCATTCGGATACCATTTCTGGATGGCCGCTATGCGACCGCTCAAGCGTCGCAATGGTAACCAATACCTCCACCGGACTACCGAGAAATATCGCAGACAGGTGCAGAGAAAGATGCACGCATATCATGTGTTTGTGCAGACCGGCATGATCGCTCAGGGCATGTTACAGTACCTTGCCATGACATGTGACGGTCTGGTCTGGAAACACTTTGGAACCTGGATCCGAAACATCCGCCCAGACGTGCTGCCTTCGAAATGATTGTCTCAGCGCCTTGAAAAACACGCTGCCTGGATTTTTGCACCACGGCGGAAAAGGTTCAGTGTTCCGAAAATTCATCCTTGATAAAATAGACTTCACTCGCTCCGAAGTTCACGCTTCGCCGCATGATGATCCAGTTACAGAACTTCTCACTCGCGAGACCTTATATATGCGAATGTCTAGGAAAATCAAATCATTTGTTATGGATCTCTGGATTTCTTGGTGGAATATCGTCTGTCTTCTGCGACCCGCTTTCTCGAGAGCCCGCACCTTTCTCTGGTTTCTGCTCGTCTTGGCCGCTTTCTCCGTGCGCAATGACCTCCTCGGGGTTTCCAGTTTCGTCCGCGCTCTCGGTTTGTCAGAACACTTCTATGAGCACTTACTCCATTTCTTCCACAGCAATGCCGTGAAGACGGACCGGCTTGCAGAACTTTGGTTCGCCATCGTGATCAAGCACTTCCCTGTCTACAAGATCGGTTGTCGCCCCGTCCTGGTTCTCGACGGCATCAAGGAAGTCAAGGAGGCCGCAAGATGCCTGCGGTGAAGTATCTGCATCAACAGTCCGAGTCCAATTCCAAGCCTCACTTCATCATGAGCCATTCCTTTCAGGCCTTCGGCGTGCTCTGTCAGGTTGGCGGATACTTCTTCTGCGTTCCGGTCTGTGCACGCATTCACGAAGGTATCGTCACTTCAAACCGCGACAGGAGAACCTTGATCGACAAGGCCAACGAGATGCTCGCATCCGTCTGTAGAGGTCAGGAGTTCGTCTTGCTGGCCGACGCCTACTACGCCAACGGAAAGGTGATCCGGAGCACCAAGGGGCGTTCCGGTGTGCTGGTCACGAGGGTTCGACGCACGACAACCGGCTTTCGGCCTGCGGCAGTGCCACGCAAACGCAAACGCGACGACCGAAAAAGTATGGCGCTGCGGTGAAGCTCCAGAATGTCTTTGGAACGGGCGGCTTCAGTTTCCGTTCCCAGTCCGTATATGGGGAGAGAAACATCTCTGTCCGGTTCAAGTCGGTGGATCTGTTGTGGAAGCCCGCCGGGCGATGGTCCGCTTCGTTCTCGTCGATCATCCCACGAGAGGGCGGATCATCCTCTTGTCTACCGACCTCACCATGGAAGCTCAGGAGATCATCTTGCTCTACAGTTTGCGTTTCAAGATCGAAGTCGCTTTCAAGCAAGCGGTGCATTCGGTCGGCTCATTCGGATACCATTTCTGGATGGCCGCTATGCGACCGCTCAAGCGTCGCAATGGTAACCAATACCTCCACCGGACTACCGAGAAATATCGCAGACAGGTGCAGAGAAAGATGCACGCATATCATGTGTTTGTGCAGACCGGCATGATCGCTCAGGGCATGTTACAGTACCTTGCCATGACATGTGACGGTCTGGTCTGGAAACACTTTGGAACCTGGATCCGAACCATCCGCCCAGACGTGCTGCCTTCGGAAATGATTGTCTCAGCCGCCTTGAAAAACACGCTGCCTGGATTTTTGCACCACGGCGGAAAAGGTTCAGCGTTCCGAAAATTCATCCTTGATAAAATAGACTTCACTCGCTCCGAAGGTTCACGCTTCGCCGCATGATGATCTAGTTACAGAACTTCTCACTCACGAGGTCAAGAATTCTTAAATAAATTCGCGAATTCCGTGGCTCTCGAGCCAGGATGATTTTGACCGGATGGTGAGTAGCCATCGAACGGGAGGCCATGCTTCTCGGGGTGTCTCAGTAGGTCGCGCTGGATTGCGGCCTTGAGATTGTGCGAGTGGATGCGGGGAGGCCATGCTTCTCGGGGTGTCTCAGTAGGTCGCGCGCCCACCGGACAGATCAAAAACGGTGCCGGTTGAAAAGCTGGCTTCCGCTGAGACCAGCCAGCAAGAGAGGGAAGCGGCTTCATTCAGAGTTCCGCAGCGTTTCATGGGAATTTTGTCGGTCATGTAGTTGACCTGCCATTCTTCCATGTTCTCGACATGGCCGTGCGAATCACGGCCGGTGCGATGGCATTGATGGTGATACCGCTTTCCGCGTATTCCTTGCCCAGTGACTTGGTCAGGCCAATGACTCCGGCCTTGGACATGGAATAGGGCGACATGCCGCGTTGCCTTCCTTCCCGGCAATGGAGGCGAAGAGCACGATGCGGCCATAGCCCTGCGGTTCCATCTGGCGAATGGCCGCCCGAGCCACCAGGAAGGATCCGCGCAAGTTCACCCGGTACACTTCGTCGAAGTCCTCGACACGGACCTCCAGAGCCTTGGTTGCGTTCGGGCCCACGATCCCGGCGGCGTGGACGACGGCATCGATTTTGCCTCGTTTTTCACCCACCGCGGTGAAGGCTTCCTCGACGGCCGTTTCGCCTCCCACATCAAGGGTGAAGGAGTCCACTTCGAAGCCCTTCCGCGAATGGCGTTCGACCGCTTCTCGTGTGCGCCGGGCGTCCTGGTCCAGCAACGTGACGTGCGCGCCCTCGTTGATGAGGCGTTCGGCGATCGCCGCGCCGATGCCATCCGCGCCACCGGTGACGATGGCGCTGCGACCCTGGAAGCGTTTGGGGAAAGCGTCCATGGGCGACGGCTTAGCAGCCGGGTTCGCGCTGGCCAGCCTTTGGTTCGACTCCCCGTGAAGGCGGAGGGGAACGCCGTGCGAATCCCGGTCATTCGCCCGCAGAGACGCGGACGCGATAGAAGCCGTCCACCGCATTCACGCGGGCCGGGTCGTCATCTTGAAAGCTGGTGAGTGTTCCGTCAGACGGAACGGCGGAGACGGCGATCCAGGAATCGGCCCGCAAGTTAGCGGAGTACTGAGAGTGTAGGTTTTCCCCGGCACGCTGGACCACGACAGCATCACTCCGGCGGCGTCGCGGATACGGAGGTCAGGTGGAAGAAGTCGGTGTGGTCGTTGGGGCCGGTGCCCGCGATGGCTTCGTCCGGCATCGGAGATACCGTCTTGGTCCGTGTCTTCGGCCGGCGCCGCGTTGGGCAGGCCCGGCGTGGCGGCTCGGGTTGGCGAGATGCCAAAGACGTCGAAGCTGAAGTCGAGACCATCGGGCTCGTCGACGCTGATATCGCCACCGAACCAGGCGGCCGCGCTATTGGCATCAAAGTTGCCCACGCGGCGTGAAACATTGTCAGGCTGAAATAGCTTCAGTTCCTCGTAGGCGGCGCTGAGGTCCGCGGCGACCAGGGTGTGGCCGTTGAACGCCGCGGGGGTGGCGCTGTCGTCGTAACTGAGGAAGCCGACGCCGTCGATGACGCCGTTGACGCTGCCCGAAGTGTTCCAGGGAAGATCGGCGGTGTCGAGAACGCCGTCATTGTTGTCATCCAGATCGTCGCCCACCGATCCCGTGAAGTTTCTGACCAGCACCAACGTGAAGGAATCGTTGGGCCCGATGTTGTCGTTGCCCAGATCGGGTGGATCACCGACGGCCGTCAGCTGGTTGTCGACCTTGAAATTATCAAAAGGTGTGTTGGGGGAGAATTGGGGAAACAGGGAACGATCCCAGTAAGCATCGCGGAAAACTTGGCCGCTCACGAGGAGCGGATAATCGTTTCCGAGGAGGAGGATCCCGTTGGTTCCGGTCGACATCCCGTCGAGCGCCCAGACTTCGAGAATGTCGCCGACGTTGTTGCCGGCGCTCTCGAGAACGACGAGCGAGAGGTCGTTGGTTGACTGACGGCCTCCGGTAGGGCTGATCAGTTCGACGTACTCGAAGTTGTCGTCATTCCCCGGCGGATTGACGTGTACCTCGTTGATAAGGATCGCGCTGGCGTGACGCGGCCCGGCGAGATTCAATTGGCCGGGCGTCGCTTCTCCCACGAATGGGCCGAAGGATTTCTCGTAAACCAACGAGGTGAGCTCGGGGCCGACAAGAGTGCCGCCATACCAGGCATCCACGGCATTCTGCCGAAAATCTCCCGGAATGCGGCAGAGGGAATCCGGGGTGATTCCGACAGCGTTGAAATTGGCGAGGTTTTCCTGCTCGCCGAGACCGTCGCCGAGGCCCACCGAATCCATGACGAGTTCCCACGGATGAACATCGAAGATGCCGTCATCGTCGGTGTCGAGGTCGTCGGTTTGCTGTCCAGTGAATCCCTGCACGAGCAGAATGGCGACATTTTCATTGGGACCGAAGTCGCCTTTCGTGTAGCCGTCGGGATCCTCGAGATGCACGGAGGGTGAGATGTTGATTTTGGTGTCGTAAGGCGTGCTATCGTCAAAGCTGTCACCGATCGCCAGGAGGCCGGTGCCGCCCGTCGAGAGACCGTTCATGACAATCCGGTTGGTGATCTCACCTTTGTTGAGTCCTTCCAGGTCGACGACGAGCAGGGTGAGGTCCTGGAATGCGGAGAACGTTCTCGAAGGGCTCAAGAATTCGATGAACTCGGTCGGGCTGGCGTCGTCGGCGCCCGGAGGGTTGAGGTGAACTTCGTTCAAAAGGATGAGCGCTTGGTCAGGAGCGCTATCGGGGTTGGGCTGGCCCGGCGAGATTTGCGTCCGGAAGTCTCCGAAATTGGCGGACGGCCGGTAGGCGATCCCCGTGGTGCTCGTCCCCCCGATGGAGCCCCCCATCCAGGCGGAGGCGTCGTTGGCCTCCATCCGATTGGGATGCCGCACGAGGGAGTCGGGCTCGGTCAATGCGAGATTGCCCGTCTGGGTGACGTCAGCAACGGCGTAGGTCTCCCAGCGCAATTCTCCGGTGACTCCGTTGAGATGGTCGAACCCGATGCTGTCGAGAATGCCTTGAGATCCCGTGGAAGTGTCCCAGGGCCGCTGATCGATGAGGCCGTCGTCATCGGTATCGAGATCTGTGCCAGCGGTCGCGCCAGATTTAGCGGTCCCCACAAAGTTCTGAACGAGGAGAATGGAAATGGCCCGGTTGGACTCACTGATCGAACCTCCTTGGCCAATGTCCTCGCTCCCCATCCCGGAGGCACCCGTGAGGTCATTCCCCTCGGGATCGAACAATTCAGTTTCCTTGGAAATGACATCCTTCCAGGGATTCGAGGAGGGCCGATAATTGTTGCCGAGGACGAGGAGGCCGTTAGATCCCGTGGACCGGCCGTTGAGGTCCCAGGCATCCAGGATCTCACCGCGTTCGTTGCCGCTCTCCGCCGCCTCGGCGTCAGATTCGACGATGAGGATCCAGAGGTTGTTGGTGGTGGTGAATCCTCTGGGCGTGGCGCCCTCGCCCATGGAGATCAGTTCGATAAACTCCACATTGTCATCATTTCCCGGTGGGTTGATCAGCACCTCATTGATGCGGATGGGAGTCAGTGAGGGCGGCGCCGGGTTGGGGTGTCCAGGGGTGGCGAGCCCGGTGAAGTCGCCAAAGGTCTCGACAAACCTCACTTCGAGCGGGCCTTTGTCAGTGTCCTGGAACTCACCGCCGATCCAGGGTGACTGCACGTTGGCGCGATTCATGCCCGCGACTCGGGAGAGGTTGTCGGGAGAAAAATCGACGGTAAGCCGGGTTTCATAGGCGATGAGGTCGCCATAGCCCACGCTGTCCAGCACGCGGCCGATGAGGTCGTCGCGCCCGATCTCGCCGGTGTTGAGACCGTCGAGGTCATCTTGCGGTCTGCCGGTGAAGTTCTCCACCAGGAGCACGCTCAAGCCGCCCTTGGGATCGATATCGCCCGTGCCCCCGACCCCCTTGATGGCGTTGAAGTCGGCCACGGCGGTCGCGGCCAGCACTTCCCAGGGCACGTCCGCGTGTCGGTCAAAGCCGATTCCGATGAGGAGCAGGCCGTTGGTGCCGGTGGAAAGCCCTTCGAGGTGGAGGGCCTCCTCGACGATGCCCACCTGGTCCCCGTTGGAATCCACGAAGAGGATGCTGATGTCGCCGAGGGTCTGAGATTCGGGCTGGCCGTCGGCGTTGATGGTGAGAATCTCCACGTACTGCCAAGCGGCGTCGTCTCCGCCGGCGGGGTTGATGTTGATCTCATTGAGCAGGACGGCCGCACGAGCGGAGAACAACGAGAGCCAAACGAAGATGGCGAGGCGGGGGAGAAGGCGTTTCATGACGAGGGAGAGGGGGGGATTATCGGGGGACGGAATCGCGAAGACAAGTGCAACCCCGCAAATGGTTACAATTTAGTTTCATTGGCGTGACATTGCAAATACGCGCCCCTTGACCGGGCGGGCATCCTCCCAAGTCAGGATCACGTTCGTGCCTCGACGATCCGGGACGTGCGGGCGTTGGCCCCGGTGGCTTTTCTTGTCTTGTTAGGTCAGAGGCCCTTGTCCGTGACCGCGCCCTCCGAAGCGCTCGTCACCAGTTTGGCGTACTTGGCGAGCGTGCCTTTCCGATAGCGCGGCTCCGGCTGTTGCCAATCGCGCCGCCGGGCTTCCAGGTCGTCCTCGCTCACCGCGAACTCGATCTTCCGCGCTCGCGAGTCAATGGTGATGGCATCCCCTTCCCGCACCAGCCCGATGGGGCCGCCGACGTAGGCCTCGGGGCTGATGTGGCCCACCACGAATCCGTGGCTGCCTCCCGAAAAACGGCCGTCGGTAATCAGGGCCACCTGGTCGCCCAGACCGCGGCCCATCACGGCGGAGGTGGGGCCTAACATTTCACGCATTCCCGGGCCGCCTTTGGGCCCTTCCATACGAATCACGATCACGTCGCTCGCCACGATCTCGCCCTCAAGAATGGCTTTCATGGCGCCTTCCTCCGATTCAAACACGCGGGCATTCCCGGTGAAGGCTTCCCCTTCCTTGCCGCTGATCTTGGCCACCGCGCCGTCAGGGGCCAGGTTGCCATGGAGCACGACCAGGTGGCTGTCACGCTTGATGGGATCGTCGAGGGAACGGATGATGAGCTGGTCCTCGGGATAGTCTGCGTCGACCTTGGCCAGGTTTTGAGCCAGCGTCTTTCCGGTCACCGTCAGGCAATCGCCGTGCAACATGCCGGCGGCTAACAAACGTTTCATGAGGGGAAGGGTGCCGCCGATCTCCACCAGCTTGGCCATCACATACTTGCCACTCGGCTTGAGATCCGCCAGCACGGGAGTTTTCTCGCCGAGGCGCACGAAGTCGTCGAGTGTCAGGGACACGCCGGCGCTGTGTGCCATGGCCAGCAGGTGGAGCACGGCGTTGGTGGATCCGCCCAGTGTGATCACCAGAGTGATGGCGTTTTCGAAGGCCTGGCGGGTCATGATGTCCGAGGGTTTGATGCCTAACTGAAGCATGTTCACCGCTGCCGCGCCGGCATCGAAGCAGTCGCGCATCTTGTCATCGGAAACCGCGGCCTGGGCGGAGCTGTTGGGCAGGCTCATTCCCAGGGCTTCGATCGCCGAGGCCATGGTGTTGGCGGTGTACATGCCGCCGCAGGAGCCCTCGCCGGGGATGGCGCAGGCCTCGATGGCCTGCAGTTCCTCGTCATTGATCTCCTTGTTGGCGTGCTGTCCCACGGCTTCAAACACGGAAACGATGTCCACGTCACGACCGCAGTAATCGCCCGGGAGGATGGTGCCTCCGTAGACGAACACACCGGGCCGATCGAGCCTTGCCAGAGCCATCAGGCAGCCGGGCATGTTCTTGTCACATCCGCCGATGGCGACCACGCCGTCCATGCCCTCACAGGCCACCACGGTTTCGATGGAATCGGCGATGACTTCGCGCGAGACGAGGGAATACTTCATGCCCTCCGTCCCCATGGAAATCCCGTCGGAGATCGTGATGGTGTTGAAGATGATCGATTTCCCGCCGGCTGCGTCCGCTCCCTTGGCGGCTTCCCGTGCCAGGCGATCCAGGTGGACATTGCAAGGGGTCACCTGGCTCCAGGTCGAGGCGATGCCGATCTGGGGCTTCTCGAAATCCTCCCGCGTGAGACCGACCGCGTGCAGCATCGCTCGGCTGGCGGCGCGATCGGCGCCATCGACCACGGGAGAGGAGTGCGGGCGAGGAAGGGAGGGATTGGCCATGGCGGTACGGATGCGGTTCGAATTGCTTGAAAAAGGGGCGGCAGCTTCGTTGGCTCACAGAAAAGGGTCAAGGCAAAGATGGTTGCGATTCCCGTCCCGCTCTCGCCTGGAGTGGCGGTCGGCCAAGCGTTGAGGGAAGGCCGAGACTGGACTTCAAGCGCCGTTCCCGTTATGACCCGGAGCGACCTGGGGATTCTGGCTCTGTCCGGGCGGTGGCGTCGGCGCTCCTCTCCATTCCACCATGAAGCGAAGTGAGATCAACCGTCACCTGAGCATCGCGGAGGCATTCTTCGCGGAGATGGGGTTTCGGCTTCCTCCCTTTGCCCTCTGGACACCGGAAGACTGGCGATCGATGGGGCCGGAAGCCGACGAGATCCGGGAACGCGGTCTGGGATGGGACGTGACGGACCTGGGCAAGGCTCGCTTCGATCGCCAGGGTCTCGTCCTGTTCACCTTGCGCAATGGCGACATCCGTCGGCCAGGAGACGCGAAGTGTTACGCGGAAAAGGTGATGATGGTGGGCGAGGGCCAGGTGACACCCTGGCATTTTCACTGGCGCAAGGCCGAGGACATCATCAACCGGGGTGGCGGTGAGCTGGTCGTGGAGCTTGCCTGGGCCACGCCCGAGGAGGCCGGCTTGTCGGACGATGAGGTGACGGTCTCGTGTGACGGCGTGGTGCGCCGTGTGCTGGCGCGGGGAAGGGTCGCGCTGAGCCCCGGGGAGAGCATCACGCTTCCGCCGCGACTCTATCATCAATTCTACGGGAGGCCGGGTGGCGGGCCGGTACTGGCGGGCGAGGTGTCGCGAACCAACGACGATCACCGGGACAATCGCTTCCTCGAACCCTTGGGACGCTTCCCGGAGATCGTCGAGGACGAGCCGCCCTACCGGCTATTGTGTCACGAATATCCTCCGGCGGGCGCTTGAGGCGGGCGAGCGGCGCCTTCGCGAGGGCATGAAAAAAACCCAACGAGCGGGCTCGCTCGCTGGGGCTGGGGAGTTGGAAAATGAGAGAGGCTCGAGCCTCTGACGTTTTACTTGAATGCCTTGAGCGCTTCCTCGGCCTTCTGAATGCTCTCCAGATGGTCGGCGTAAATCTTGTTGTTTTCCTCGTTGCGAACGAGGCCGGTGGCAATCCAATCCGTGAGGGTTTTCTTGGCTTTTTGATAGTCAGCGATGGCATCCTTGTAGGCGTCGGCCTTGTCGGGGTTCGCCTTCATATAGGCCGCGATGCTGGATTCGCTCATCTGGACGACCCCTTTGAATTCCTCGATGAAGGATTCCGGAGTCTTTTCCCGGCCGGCGCCAAGCTGACCGAGGACGGTCTCGCCGTCGCTTTCCAGGATGATGTAGGTGGGGAAACCCTGGACGCCGAACTTCTGCTGCAATTCGTTGTTCCGCTCGACGTATTTCTCGGGGACGATCGATTTGTCATTGGGGAAATCGAGCGTGACGAGGACCACGTTTTCGGCGGCGAACTTCTTCCATTCGTCCTGGGCGAAGACCTGTTGGTCCATCAGCTTGCACCAGCCGCACCAGTCGGAACCCGTGAAGTTGAGTAGCATGGGCAGCTTCTTTTCACTGGCCAGCTTGGTGGCGGTGGCGTAGTCCATGGTCCACTTGCCGACCGCGGCGCCCTCTGTTTGCACGGCGTGGGATTCGGCCTCAGCGGATGCGATTTTCTTTTCGGCTGGCTCATCTTGAGCGGGCGCGTTGGCGAGGAGGCCGGCCGTCAGGAGAGCGGTCCAGGCGGGGAGAGAGAGTTTCATAAGGTCTTAGAGGGTAGGTGCGTTGTGCGTTTTGGCTTCACCGGGTAAGACGGGCGCGAGCCTTCAGTTATTTCAGAGAAGCACGAATTTCTGAGCATGGACGGGGCCGTGGCAAATGCAAGCGGGTTCCAGGCGCCACCCGGGGATCCGTCGTTTGAACGGGAACCAATGCGCGTGGTCACAGACCATGAGCCCGCGATTCCCGAGGAGTGGCTCTTCACGGATGAACACCGACGACGCCAAAGACAGAGAGGCCGACCACCTTGATGAGGGCAGAAGGAAAAGCCTCGCCTGGCGGTGGCTTTCTTGGCTTACCTTCACCGGGAGCCTGGCGGTCGGGCTCGGCTGGTTGGGGATCGTCCGCCTCTCGCGCGTGCCGCCGGAGTATGAGGCCACGGCCACGATCGAGATGACCGGCCAGGATTTGGTGAACGATCTCGGCCTTCCGCCATGGTCCTGGCTTCGGGACCCAGTCTGGCTTGAAGAACAGGCCCGGTTGATGGGCGTGAGGGCGGATTTGCCGGCGCGTCTGGTGATTGTGCCCCCGGGGCCTAACGATGACTCCTGGCGATTTGCCGTCGGTTTGCGGCTCCCCGATCCGGTCGAAGCCGCGAAGCGAACGAACGATTTGTTGCGTCGATGGCTTGCCGAGGGAGTGCGAAGACTGAAGGGACAAGAGAAGGAAGTCGAGGAGGCGCGGGAAAGATGGGCGGTCTTGGTCGAACGCATTCCGGGCAGGGATTTCTCTCTGTTTGTGGATTTGGCGGATCCGGCTGTCGCGCAGAAGCGGAGAGAAAGGGCGCCGTCGGCCATTGCCGAGTTGAAGATGGCCGCCGAGCTGCTTGAGGGCTTGGAAAAGGACGATCTGATTCGTCACGTGGCGATGATGGAAATGGGCGGTCAGGAGTGTTGGGAATTGCAGGTGCTCTGGCCAGACTATCAGAAGCAGGAACAAGAATGGCAAGATCTGTTAGACCGTGGACTGCGTGTCGAGGATCTGCGTGTCCAGCGGATCAACGTTCAGTTGGATGCCACACGGGAACGGATGCACGAAGTGGCGGTGGCCTTTCGAGCGACCTTGCATACCAAGCTGGAAATGGCGAAGCACGCCATGGCAATTAATAGGGAAAAGGAGCCGCCGACGCTCGAAGAACGCCGGATGGTGGCGGAGATTCTGGAAGCTCGCGCCGAACTCGAACGGCAAGAAAGCGCACTGGCAGCAATGCGGGCATGTCTTGGGTGGAGATTTCCCGGGCCCTTGGCGCCGAGTGAAGACCGTGAAGTGATTTTTGCCCGTGTGGTGGCTTGGGCGACCCCTCCGGCCCGCGTCGTTCGCCGATCCAGCTTTCCCTCGGGCGTCTCGGACGGATCCTCTAGCCATCCAAGTTGGCAGCCCGGCTTTTTACCGTAGCGTGGCTCTCATGTACGATGGAGTCCGTCGCCTCAGCGTCTTGATGATCGTTTTGTGCGGGGCGCTCCTGATCACTTACTGGGTTCGGGGTTCGAGCGGCCAGTATGGGCTCTTCAACCTTCTGCGGGGCGAGCCCGCGCCCGTTCCCAAACCGTTCTTGGAGGAGAACGAGAATGGCAGTTCCCATCCCTTTACGCCGGGGATGCGGCCTCTGGTCGATCTCGAACGCCTCTCGATCCTCCTGCAACTGAGCGAGCAAAAGGCGCAATTGGCGGCGGCCGTGGTGCCCTCGGTGGTCTCCATCGAGACGGAGAAACCGGTCCAGATCTCCCGCGTGGTGCGGAGCGGGCCGCTGGACCGTGAGCTTGTCATTCCCGAGCGGGGCATCGAGCCCGGACAGGGATCGGGGGTGATTCTTTCCGAGGAAGGGCACATCGTGACCAGCTATCATGTTGTGGAAGGGGCGGAATCGATCATGGTGATGATTGCCGATCGGCGTCAGTTTCGCGCGACCTTGCTGGGGGCGGATCCCGTGGCCGACGTCGCTGTCTTGAAGCTCGATGTGGAACCGGACTTGCGTTTCACGCCGTTGCCCCTGGGCGACTCGAATGAAGTGCGCCAGGGCGATATGGTGTTTTCGGTAGGGAGTCCGTTCGGGCTGGACGGGACGTTCACGGATGGCGTCATCAGCAGCGCTGTTCCCCGCCGAATGAGTGACAGTACACCGCCCCTCATTCAGACCAACACCATCCTCAATCAGGGCAACTCCGGCGGGCCCTTGGTGAATGCGCGGGGGGAAGTGATCGGGATCAACAGCGCCATTTACAATGGGGCCGATTCGGTGAGTCAGAGCGGCACGGCCTATGGTCTGGCCATTCCCGCCAATGTCGTGCGCACGGTGGTGGAGCGCATCGTCCTGGATCAAGGCGTGCCGAGCTACGGCTATCTGGGCGTTTATTTGAAAGAGATCTACCTGCTCGAAGCGATCGATCTTGGATTGCCGAGCACGGAGGGTTGTCTGGTGTACGGCACCTTGGCGGGCTCCCCGGCTTATCGGGCGGGCATCCGCAAGCATGATGTGATCCTCCGCTACGACGGCCAGAAGTTTTCGGGCATTCCAGAGCTGGTGCAGTTGATCCAGTCGACGCCGATCGGCAAGTCGGTGGTGTTGACCATCGTGCGGGATCGCATGGAGCAAGAGCTGACGGCGGTGATTCAGGGAAATGGATCGGTCGAGATTCCCGAGCCGTCCGAGGCCCTGGTGAGCGGGATCTGGGAGCTGACGGGGTTGGAGGTGGCCTACGTGCCCGCCAGCGAGCGTCGGCAACGGGGTTATGAGCCGTCCCGGGCCATGGTCGAGATCACCGAGGTGCGTCCCGGGTCGATCGCCGAGCGCATGGGCTTGCAACCGGGATTGAATATTCACGGGGTGGATCAGGTGCCCACACAGACCCCGAAGGATTTCTATAAGATCGTCTCGGCGCGGAAGGATCAAGCCGCCATTCAGCTGACGATCAGCTCGCCGGGACGTCGCGGACTCGTGGATTTGCGGATGCCGCTTGGTTAGGTTAAGATTTCAACAACGCTGAACTATGGGACCACCACCTCCTCCACACGGGTTGCCGCCCGACGAATCGCCTTTCACGAGAGAAGGAATGAAACCCACCAGCAGCGCGGCCATCGCGGGTTTTGTCACCGCGCTCTCGCTCGGAGGGGCCGGGGCGCTTTTTCTCTGGCTGCTTCGCGACAAACCGGATGGCGAGGGAGGATCTGCGGCCAATCAGGGGGAGCCGGTGGTGGTGGTGGCGCCGGGAGAAAGTGGACTGGAAGGTTCTGGCGTGTCCGGTCCTGGAGGAGAGGGCGATTCTTCTGGTTCCAATGGGATCGCGATGGAAGAGGGCAGCGGCCAGGCTGCCAACAGGGAGGCTCAGGAGCCGACCGAGATCGTCAAGAGCATGGTGCGCGGTCTCGCTTTGCGGGAGGGTGAATCCTGGGAGCGTTGGCTGAAGGGAAAGGTTCCCGATGGGGAGATCAAGGCCTTGTTAGGAGCGGTGGCCGATGAGCGGGTTCGTGTGGATCGTCAGCAGCCGGTGACGGATTTGGGACGCACGGAGTTTGTGGAGTCCTGGGCGGTGAACCTGGTCCATGTGGCGTCCGGAGAGAGCCATCGCCTCGTCCTGGTTTTCGGCCAGGACTCTGCGGGGAAGTGGATTCTTTCCGAGGTGGCTTGGCCGGAGGCGCTTTCGGCGGCCCTGGGCCAGTCGGGCGCGGCCTTGTCCCAGGCCAAAACGTTCTTGGAACGGCTGACGGCGCTGGAGTTCGCCGGTTTGTCAGAGCTTGTGTTGGAAGAGTCGGTGCCCAATGAGAAGTTGGCGGCCCTCGGCATCATTTTCGACGAGGCGCGTTTCCGCCCGGCATCGGGCGGCGCCGGGTCGTTGCGCCCAACCAACGTGACGGAGAATCACGCCTGGGTGATTGCCAAGGTGCATTCGGAAACTTATGGCGTGGATTCCGAGTTTGGCCTGGAGATGAAGCGGGTGGGTGACCGCTGGTTGGTGGAGCAGATCAATCTATCTCGGTTGATGCGAGAGTTCGCGGGCGTGGCGGCTCGGGAAGATGCCTACAATCCACCCTTGGTCGAGACGCCTAGCGGCGAGGAATCGATCGTCCTCTACTTTGGCTATGACGATGACCAATTGACCCCCCGTTCCCTCAAGCAGTTGTCGGTGGTGGCGGCGATGCTCAAGAACCGCGCGGACAAACGCATTCACGTGGGCGGTCATGCGGACGCCCTGGGTGAAGACCAGTACAACGATCAGTTGTCGCAGCGCCGGGCCAAGCGGGTCGCCGAGGCATTGAAATCCTTTGGCGTGCGTTCCAGCCAGCTCGAGTTCCAGGCTTTTGGGGAAAGGCAGCCCCTGCGCCCGAATCTCAACCCGGATGGGACGGACAACCCCTCCGGTCGGGAACGGAATCGCCGGGCGGAAATCTACCTCGATTTTTGACGGTCAACCGGCCGTCACTGATGGGTCACTCAACGAGTCACCGGTGCTCGGTCAGGTTCCTCAGCCCGGCCCGGAAGCGCAGGAGTGGATGAGCGCCATGGTGACGATCGCCAGCGCGAAAAAGACGAGGTCCTTGCGGGGGATTTTCTTGCCTTGCATCAACCTCCGAGGATAGGGCGCCCGGGCCGGTTTGCCAGCGAAAAGCTCACCGGAGCAAGAACGAAGCCTCGATTTCCAAGTCCAGATCGGCCCGGCAAATGTCGGCGAGCAGGATCATGGTGTTGTCGGGAGATGCCTGGAGTTGGTCCTTCAGCAAGGGATGGATCCGCGGAAGGTCCTCGGCGTGGCGCAGATACACCTTGAGACGGTAGTCCGGGAGTGCGGCGACCTCCTCCCACGAGCCCAGGCCCAGCGTGGCCGCGAGGTGTCCCAGATTTTCGGCCGTCACCGAGAACTGCCGTGGCAGATCGCCTTTGTGGACACTTTCGTGTCCGAGGATGCTGGCGGTTCCCGAGATGTAGACCGCAGAATGGGCCTTGGCGGCCCGGGCGAAGCTGGGGGATTTGGGACCGTAACAGTCGGGATAGTGGTAGGCGGGTGTCTGCCGGGGATTCTCCAGGTAACGAGGTGGCTGGGGACCGCTGACGAAAGCCATCACAAAGTCGCTGGTCGGTATGCCCACAGCCGAGGCGGCAGGCATCCGGGTTTCGGCGCGAGGTCCGAAGGCCTCGTCAAAAGCCCGCCGCCTTCCGATATTGAAGTGGCGGTAGTTCTCAAGGCCGCCGGATGAACCGTTGATGTCGGGAACGTAGTGCCAGATCCGATAGGCGTGCTGATCCGCTCTGAGAATGTCAAAGAGGTCGCGGTAGCACTCATAGGCCCGCAGCTCGAGGTCGCGATCGGCCGGGCACACGCAGACGCCGGCGAGGCCGGTGGGGTGGCGGAGGATGGAGAACGTGCCGTGTTTCTCCAAGGAGACCTCGACATCCGATGCCGTGGCGGGAATGGCGGCCAGCCGCTCTTCCCGGGGGCCAGCGAGGACGGGGACGGGCAGGTCGACCTCGATTCCCCGGCGGCTCTGGCGGCAAGCCGCCTCTTTCCGGTCAAAGCGGAGGGCCAGGGCACGGGTTGATTCTGCCGTCAGGATCATCGTCGAGCATTAACCATGTGGGCGCGAAGGCTGTCAACGGCCGGAGCATCCTCCGCGACACTCCTTCTCAGCTCAGTTCGCCAGGCTCTGTGTCAGGCCCACCGCGTGAAAGAGACGATCCCGATTGGTGGAACCCTCCAGGCGGGGAAACTTGCCGTCCACCGTGAGGAACTGGCCGCCTTTGGTGAGCATCAGTTTTCCCTCCTTGATCTCGATGACCTGGACGCCCGCGTGGGCCGCCGCGATCTTCAGCTCGGTGCAGGCCAAGAGGTTTCCCACGGGCGCGTGCGGTGGCCCGAAGCGGTCGCGCCACTGCTTTTCCAGGGTCCGGAGTTCGCTCTTGGTCGTCAACTCGGCGAGCTGGCGGTAGGCGAGGATCCGCAGCGGTGCCTCCTCGATGTAGGCCGAAGGCAGAAAAGCGGGCACGCGTTCGAGGTCCTGACCGTCCTCCTCAGGGTGAGATACGGCGTTGGTGAGGAAATCGATCCGCATCGGGACATCCACCCGGGTGACGGTGTGGCGTCCCTGGAGGGCGGCGATGGACTGTTTCAGGAGCTGACAGTAGAGATCGAATCCCACCGCCATGATGTGGCCGCTCTGCTGGGTGCCGAGGAGGTTGCCCGCGCCGCGAATCTCCAGGTCGCGCATGGCGATCTTGAAGCCCGCCCCCAGCGAGGAGTAGTCGCGAATGGCTTTCATGCGTTTGCCGGCATCGCCGGTGGTCAAGAGGTGCCGCGGCAGCATGAGAATCGCGTAGGCCTTGCGCTGGGCCCGGCCCACCCGTCCGCGGAGCTGGTAGAGATCGGCGAGTCCGAATCGGTCGGCGCGATCGATGACGATGGTGTTGGCGTTGGGGATGTCGATGCCGCTCTCGATGATGGTGGTGCAGACGAGAACGTCGAGTTCGCCATCGATGAACCGCTGCATGACGATCTCCAGCTGGTCTTTGTCCATCTGCCCGTGGCCCACGCCGACGCGTGATCCGGGGCAGAGTTGCCGGATCTTGCCGGCGACGTTCTCGATGCTCTCGATGCGATTGTGCAGGTAATAGACCTGGCCGTTTCGGCGCAGCTCTCGCTGGATGGCTTCGCGAACGAGACGTTCATCGTAGGCACAGATGCTCGTGTGGACGGGCAGGCGGTTGGGAGGGGCCGTCTCGATGGTGGACATGTCGCGCACGCCCATGAGCGACATGTAGAGCGTTCGCGGGATGGGCGTGGCGGAGAGCGTCAGCACGTCGACCAGGTGAAAGCGCTCCTTGAACTTTTCCTTGTGCCGGACGCCGAAGCGTTGCTCCTCGTCGACGACGACCAGGCCGAGCTTCTTGAACACGACATCCTTCGACGTGAGCCGATGGGTGCCGATCACGATGTCGACACTACCCGTGGCGAGGTCGCGAACGATGGCCCGTTGTTCCGCGGG
Source organism: Verrucomicrobiales bacterium (assembly GCA_965204485.1). GTDB lineage: Bacteria > Verrucomicrobiota > Verrucomicrobiia > Verrucomicrobiales > DEV007 > JAACDM01. The sequence continues at coordinate 13,817 of CBDBEZ010000136.1, read as the reverse complement.
TTTGCGAAAGCGGTCCAGGTGCTCGATCCGGATCGGATAATCGGACATCCGTTCGCTGAGGTTTTGATAGTGTTGCCGGGACAACACCGTCGTGGGTACTAACATGGCCACTTGGTAGCCGCTCATGACCGCCTTGAACGCCGCGCGGATGGCCACTTCCGTCTTTCCGAAACCGACGTCGCCGCAGATGAGCCGGTCCATGGGGAGGGCGCTTTCCATGTCGGTCTTCGTTTCGTGGATGGCCTTGAGCTGGTCCCGGGTTTCCTTGTAGAGAAAGGCGTTTTCAAATTCCCACTGCCACTTGGTGTCCTCGGCGTGGGCGCTGCCCTGGTAGGTCTGGCGGGAGGCTTGGAGCTTGAGGAGTTCGCCCGCGTAGTCCATGATGGCCCGCTCGGTGGCCTTCTTGACCTTCATCCAGCGGCCACTGCCAAGCTTGCTGAGCTTGGGGACGCCGCTTCCGACACCGACGTAGCGAGAGACGAGATGGGCGTGTTCCAGCGGGACGTAGAGCTTGGCTTCCTCGGCGTATTCAATCACCAGCACTTCCTCCACGCGTCCCTGGCTCTCGCGCTTGATGATGTCCAGGTAACGCCCGATGCCGTACTCGGCGTGGACGACGAAATCATTGGGCTGGAACTGCGTGAAGTCCGAAGGCTTGGTGAAGCGGCGCTGGCGGCTGACGCGCTTGAAGAGCCGCTGGGTGCGGCCGTGCTGGTAGCGGCCAAAAATCTCGGCATCTGTGAGAATGGCGAGCCGGGCGGCGGGGATGGTGAAGCCTTTGGCCAGCCGACCCTCACAGATTTCCACGCCCGTCTCACGCAAGACCGCGCGTGGGACAAGTTCCTCGAAACGGTCGACCTCTCCGCGATTGTTGAAGTAGAGACGGATGCACCAGCCCTCATCGGACCAGAGCCGGAGTTGCTGAGTGAATGCCTCGCGGCGGGCTTCCTGCAGCACGAAGTCGCCGGCGTGGAACTCGCCCAGCGGGCTGTCGGTGCTTGCCCAGGCGGATGTCCGGGAATGCGAGGAGGCCGAGAACTCGGTGAAATGGATCTTGGCCCGCTCGGGGACGGCTTCGCCGCACTCCAGCGCCACCACCGGATCTTCGCGGGCGATGTAGGATTCCAGTTTGTCGAAAGCTTCCCCGGCCTCCCGGAGGAGGAGGGTCGTGCGCTCGATCTGTCTGACCGAAATCTGGGAGTCGATGTCAAAGACGCGGATCGATTCGACATCGCGATCGAAGAACTCGATGCGGACGGGCTCGGTGGCCTGCCAGGGAAAGACGTCGAGGATTCCGCCTCGCTGTGCGTAATGGCCGCGTACGTAGACCTGGGGAACCCGCTCGAAGCCGGCCTCCTGAAGATTCTGGGCCAGGAACTCCAGGTCCCAGGCGGCCCCGACCTCGATGGCCATTTCTTCGCGCTCGAGCGAGCCCGGAGCGGGGACTGTTTCATCCAGGCTTTCGTGGTGGGCGAGGATCACTCGCCAATTGCCCTGGCCTTGGTCGAGGGCGTGAAGGGTTTGAAGGCGTTCCGAGGCGGTTTCCGGATCGGGCAAGGCACCCTCGAAGTGCACGGCGTCGTGCTGGGGGAAGTAGAGGACTGGATGGCGGGACCAGACGGGCAGTTCGTTGGCCAGGCGGTCTTGCTGAGTGACGTCGCGGCAGAGGACCCAGAGGTGGCCCCCACCCGGGCGCCGGGCAGTGAGTTCATCGAGAAACCAGGTAATCCAGAAGGCCTGAGCAGGCTCGGCGATTTGATCGAAGGTGCGCACGGCGCGAATTCCGGGTCGCGTGATGGCTGCCGCCAGTTTCTCAAGCTCTGGCATGCTCACCAACCCGAGACGTGACGGGGCCTCGCCGTCTTCTCCAGCCCCATCTTTTGACATAGGCGGGACCCTATGGCATCGGTCGGCGGTGCGCAATGAGCCAGCCACCGTGGCGTGCGCCACCCTCTTCCGGTTCTCCAATCCCTCTCTCCGATGTCTTCTCTCCCGCGTTGTCTGTGTCTCTTTTCGCTGGTGTCGCTCTTTTTTTCTGGGCTGATCCCTGCCTCATGGGGGCGGGACGAGGTGGACATGCAGCCGGTGAAAAAGTGGATCGAGGCGCAGTCCAAGCTGCGCAGCCTACACGGGACCTTCGTTCAGGAACGCAAGATGCGTTCGGTGAAGCGAACGTTCACCAAGGAGGGAGAATTCTGGTTTCAGGCCCCTGACCGCGTGCGCTGGCAGATTGGCGAGGATTACCTGGCGGTGAAGAACGAGGAGGAGGTCTTGATCCTGGAGCCGAAGAAGCAGGAGATGCGGCGTTACGTGATCGATGATCTGAAGGACGAGGAGCGCTTCCGCGGAGTCGCTTTCATGGAAGCGGGTTTTCCCCGCACCTTGGAGCAATTTGAGGAAGGGTTCCAGGTCACCAAGGTCTCCAAGGTCGAAGATTATTACAATGTAGAGGCAAAGATTCGGGACGCCAAGGCTTCCCTGGCCCTGACCCGGATCATCTTCCAGATTTACGAAAAGGACCACGGACTGAAGGCCTTCCAGCTTTTTTTCCGGGACAAATCGACGATCTACAATCGCTTCACGCGGGTCTACCCGAATCGCGAAGTGCCCGAAGGCACCTTCACGCCGGATACCTCCGGCTATGAGGTGAAAGAGTGAGGAGAGTGCCGCCGAAGGTATTCTCCGAGAGCGTGTCGCCAGGGGCGCATCGTCCATCCCGTGAGTTTTCCGAGGCGTTCGGGATCCATGGCGGTGTGGACGGGCCGCGGGGTGCGAAAGGCTTTCATTTCGGCGAGTTTGACAGGCTGAATCTCGGGAACCGGCCGCTCCGGAAAAGCCAGTCGGAAAATCTCGCGAGCGTAGTCGAGCCAGTTGACGCTGCCGGGATTGCACACGTGCACCAGTCCCCCCGCCCGGCCCGGCGCATTGAGGGAAAGTGATAAGAGCCGCTCGAAGGCTTCCGCCGCGTCGTCCGTGTAGGTGGGACAGGAGAACTTGTCGTCGATGGCGGTGAGGGGCTCCCTGCGCTCGTGCCGGTCCAACATGGTTTCGACGAAGCTGGGTTTCTCGGGGCCGAAGACCCAGGAGACGCGAGCGACCCAGGCCGCCGGGTGGGTGGCGAGCACGGCTTCCTCACCCTCGCGCTTGGTTTTCCCGTAGTGATTGATGGGCCGGGCCGAGTCGGTTTCCCGCAGGGCGTGAGCTTCGCATCCGTCGAAGACATAGTCCGTGCTCACGTGGAGAAAGGCCTTTCCGGCTTCGGCGCAATGAGCCGCCAGGCATTCCGGGCTGAGGGCGTTGACGGCGCGCGCGATTTCGGGGCTGTCCTCACAGGTTTCCAAACTCGTCATGGCGGCGGGATTGATGAGGGCGTCAAAGGTGTGTGCCTGGAGGTGGTCGCGCACCCTTTCCGGCCGTGCGAGATCGAGCGCTTGTCGATCCAGCGGCAAGACCTGGTGTCCACGCTGGTTCAGACAGCGGAGCAGGGCGCCGCCGAGTCGCCCGGTCACGCCCGTGACGGCCACCCTCATGAAGAGGATGGTGCCGCGAAGAAGCGGTGCACTTTGGCGAGGGCCGAGGCGAGTTGATCGATTTCCTCGAGGGTGTTGTAAAGCGCGAAGGAGGCGCGCGTGGTGGCCCCGACGCCCAGACGTTCCATCAAGGGCTGGGCGCAGTGGTGACCCACGCGGATGGCGATTCCCTCGCCGTCGAGAAAGGTGCCGATGTCATGGGGGTGAACCCCCTCCATGGCGAAGGAGACGACGGAGGCGCGGTTCTCCGAGGGGCTGAACAGGGTCAGACCCGGGATCTCTTCGAGACGAGCGACCGCGTGCTCTAGGAGTTTGCGCTCGTGTTCCTGGATGTCTTGCCAGCCGAGCTGCTCGAGGTAGTCAAAGCCAGCTGCGAGACCGAGGGCGGCGCTGATGTTCGGCGTGCCGGCTTCGAATCGCTCGGGAATGTCGCGAAAGGTCGAGCCCTCGAATCGGACGCGCTCGATCATGTCGCCGCCACCCTGATAGGGGGGCATATCATTGAGGCATTCGGCGCGGCCCCACAGCACACCGATGCCGTCCGGGCTGTAAACCTTGTGGCCCGAGAAGGTGTAGAAGTCGCAGCCCAAGGCGGTGATGTCCACCGGCCCGTGGGGAATCGCTTGGGCTCCGTCGATCAGCACCGGGATGCCTTTGGCCTTCGCGAGGCTCGTCAATTCTCGCGCGGGGTTGATGGTGCCCAGCACGTTGGAGACGTGGGTGAAGGCGAAGAGGCGGGTGCGCTCGTTGAGCCCGGCATCGACCTCCGCGAGATCCAGCTGGCCGTCGTCGCGGATGGGAATCGCCCGCACCGTGGCGCCTTTTTCCGCGGCGATCAGCTGCCAGGGAATGATGTTGGCGTGGTGCTCCATGGTGGTCACCGCGATCTCGTCGCCCTCGCGCAGGCGCTGGCGCAGAAAACACTGGGCAATGAGGTTCATTCCCTCCGTGGCGCCACGCACAAAGATGATCTCGCGCGGTTCGGCCACGCCGAGCGCGCGGGCGATGCGGGCCCGTGCCTGGTCGTAGCGCTGCGTGGCCTGCATGCTGAGGAAGTGGACACCGCGATGGATGTTGGCGTTCTCCTTGCGATAGAAGTGGTCCACCGTCTCGATGACGACCTTGGGCTTTTGAGCTGTGGCGGCGTTGTCGAGGTAGACCAGTGGCTTGTCGTGGACGCGGGTTGAGAGAATCGGGAAATCTTGCCGGACGCGATCGACGTCCATGCCTCTCGCCCGAGGGGAAGCCGGTGGTTCCTGAATGACCATGTTCACGTTAGGGGATACGATTGGGCGGGGCAGGAGTCAACCGAGGTCCCCGAGGCCGGGGTTCCGTTGGCTGGAAAGGCGCGCGAGGATTTCCGTCGGCTCCAGCGATTCCCGGATGGGCGGGATGGGCGCACGGGCCGACTCGAGCCAGCCCAGCCCAGCTCAGCCCAGATTTTGAACGGCCTCGACGACCGCCTCGGGGGTCATTCCGAGTTCTTTCATGGCGGCACCGCCGGGTGCGCTGAGCCCGAAGCGATCGATCCCCAGCACGGTGCCCTGCTCGCCGACGTATTTCCACCAGAGACCGGTGACGCCGGCTTCGATGGCGACGCGGTGCTTGCAGGATGGCGGCAGGACCTCGGACCGATAGTCGTCGGATTGCCGGTCGAAGCGTTCCATGCAGGGCAGGGAGACAACACGGATTCCCGGGCCGAGTTCTCCAGCGGCGGCCACGGCATGCTGCACCTCGCTACCAGTGGCGATGAGGATGGTTTCGAGCGTCGCCGTTTCTTTGATGAGGATGTAGCCGCCTTCCCGCGCGCCTTCGCGCCGGGCGTCGGGTGAGGCCTGGTTCAGCATCGGGACGCCTTGACGGGTGAGGAGGAGGAGGGTCGGTCCGTCGGTGCGCTCGAGACCGGCGACGAAAGCACCCGCCGTTTCCTCGGGATCGGCCGGGCGGATGACGTCCAGCCCGGGAATGACACGCAGGCCTGAGCAGGTTTCGACCGGCTGATGGGTGGGGCCGTCCTCGCCGACCCCGACTGAATCATGGGTGAAGACGTAGAGGACCGGAAGTTTGGCGAGGGCGGCCAGGCGAATGGAGGGCCGCAGGTAGTCGGCGAAGACGGCAAAGGTGGCGCCGGAAGGCCGGAAGATCCCGTCATAGGCCAGACCGTTGAGAATGGCGCCCATGGCGTGCTCCCGGATGCCGAACCAGACGTTTCGGCCCTGGCGATCGTCCCGGGAAAAATCACCGGCGCCCTTGAAGTAGTTCTTGGTGGACCCGTAGAGGTCGGCGCTCCCGCCAATCAGTAGGGGCAGGGCTTTGGCGAGTGGTTGGAGGATTTCGCCACCCGCAGCGCGGGTGGCCAGCTTGGCGTCTTCGGGAAAGTGGGGAATCTGCTCAAGGAGGTTTGCCGGGAGACGATGTTCGAGACTGTCCGCGAGCACCTTGGCCGATTCGGAATTCGCCTTTTGCCAGGATTCGAAAGTGTTTTGCCAGGCGGCTTGCCGTTCGGCGAGTTTCTTGGCCCGGTCTTCAAAGAAATCCCGGACGTCCAGGGATACGAAAAAGCTCTCTTTAGGGAAGCCGAGGCCCTGGCGAGCGGCCTCGGCGAATTTGGCGCCGCCTTCTCCGTGTCCCTTGGCGGTGCCAGCGACTTCGGGGATGCCGCGAGCGATCTCCGTCCGGGCGATGATCAGCTTGGGCTTGTTGTTGTCGTTGGCCTTGGCGTCCTGAACGGCTTGCAAGACGGCGTCTATGTCGTGGCCATCGATGGTGACCACGTCGAATCCGTACGCTTCGAAGCGCTTGGCGGTGTCCTCGCTCTGAGTGACCTCGGCCATGGCGTCCAGGGTGACGTCGTTGGAATCGTAGATGAGGATGTAGTTGTCCAGGCCGAGGTGACCGGCGAGAGCGGAGGCTTCCTGGGCCACGCCCTCCTGGAGGCAGCCGTCCCCCGCCAGGACGATCACGTGGTGATCGAGGACGGTGTGCTCAGGAGTGTTGAAGCGGGCGGCGGCCATCTTGCCGGAGATCGCGTAACCGACCCCATTGCCCACGCCTTGGCCGAGCGGGCCGGAAGTCGCCTCCACGCCCGGCGTTTCACCGAACTCGGGATGTCCCGGGGTCTTGCTTCCCAGTTGACGGAAGTTTTTGACCTCGTCCAAGGGAAGGTCGTAGCCGGCGAGGTGGAGCCAGCCATAGAGAAACATGCTCCCGTGACCGGCGGAGAGGATGAGACGATCCCGGTTCAACCAGCGGGGCTCTCCGGGACAATACTGAAGGGCTTCCCCGAAGAGCACAGCGCCGATTTCCGCCGCCCCCAGTGGGAGACCAAGATGGCCGGAGCTGCAGGCGTGGACGGCATCGATGGCCAGGCCGCGGGCCTGAGCGGCGGCTTCAGCGAGAATCTTCTTATTCATCGGGCGACCTAAGGAGAGAAACGCACTCTTTCAAGGGGAGATCTCGTTGAAAACGAAGCGCTGGAGGAACTTTCGAGCGAGCCCATGGGTGCGGCGAGCCCGGTGGGAAGGAATCCCAACCGTCGTTTGCAGGGTGAGCAGGAGGAGGTATACTCCGGGGACCTATGCACGCCCTTACGGTAATTGGAATTATTATAGAGATCGTCATTCTCTTCAACTTCGTCATCCTGGTCCACGAGCTGGGGCATTATTTGGCCGGGCGCTGGCGGGGCCTCAAGATCGACAAATTTCAGATTTGGTTTGGGAAGCCCATTTGGTCGAAGACGATCAATGGGGTCCAATGGGGGATCGGGTGGATTCCCGCCGGGGGATTCGTGGCCTTGCCGCAGATGAATCCGATGGAGATGCTGGAGGGATCATCTTCGGGCGAGGGCACCGAGAAGCTGCCCAAGGTGAGTCCGCTGGACAAGATCATCGTGGCGGCTGCCGGGCCGCTCTTCAGCTTGATGCTGGCGGCCGCCTTTGCCGTGGTGGTGTGGGGTGTCAAGCATCCCGTGAGCAACTCGGCCATCACCACCAAGATCGGCTACATTTCGCCCAATGCCGTGGATGGCGCCGAGGAGCTTCAAGTCGGCGACACGGTGATCGCGGTGGATGGCAAGCCGGTCGATACCTGGAGCGGGATGGTGGACAGCGTGATGTGGAACGTCATCAGCAGCGGGGGTGACCGGATTCCCTTCACCGTCCGGCGCGAGGCCGTGGCCGACCCCATCGAGGTGTCGCTGGCGGCGCCGCCAATGGGCGAGGAGGCGGGCGAGGAGGCGCCGGGCGGATTGGTCTCCCAGGTGGGTTCCTATCTCTCGGGCTTTTTCAAGCGGCCGGAGCTGCGCCGCGTGGAGCGGATGGGGATCGCTTCCGAGGCCCAGCCCATGGTGGGGAAACTTTTTCCTAACAGTCCCGCAGAAAAAGCGGGGCTGCGACCCAATGATGTCATTGTCGAGGCGAACGGCCAGCGGGTGACCAGCATGGTGATGATCAGCGACTTGATTGAGCAAAATCCTGACCAAGCGCTCAATCTGGTGGTGGAGCGCGATGATGAACGCTTGCCGCTCTCGGTGACGCCCGCGCTTCCCAAGAATGCCGAAAAGGCCAACATCGAAAAGCCGATGCTCGGAATTCGGTGGGATGACACCGGAGTGACCGTGCTCAAGCGCACGCCTCCCAGGGAGCAGATCAAGGATTCGGTCGAGACGATGTACAACACGCTTTCCGCCGTGGTCTCGCCTTCTTCCAGTATCAGCGCGAAGCATCTGAGCGGCCCGGTGGGAATCATGCGCCTATACTATCGTTTGTTTGAGCACAAGGACGGCTGGCGTCTCGCGCTGTGGTTCAGTGTGGTCTTGAACATCAACCTGGCGATTCTGAACCTTCTTCCGCTGCCCGTCCTGGATGGCGGACACATCACCATGGCCTTGATCGAGGCGGTCCGTCGGCGCCCGTTGAGCAAGCGCCTGCTGGACGTGGCTTACGGCGGCTGTGCCATTCTGCTCATCGGCTTCATGATCTTCATCACCGGCTTCGACGTCACCGACTGGTTCGGCGGCGATGGCGGTGCCGCCGGTGGTGGCAGTGTGATGGAAGAACCGATCTTCTGATCGGGAGACGAACGACGATCCGGTCATGGTCTTCCAGGGAGATCGCGATCAACTCGTGCCCACGGTACTCGTGAAGCAGTTCTTTTCGCTGAAGAAGACGCGGGCTTTGTCCACGTCGACGACCACTTCAAGCTGGGGATCGGCTTCGATCGCCCGGCTCAGCTCGGCGATGTCCTCGGAGGTGGCGGCGACGCAGGGGATGCCGAGGGTGGCGCAGTTTCCAAAAAAGATCTCGGCGAAGATCTCGGCGATGACCGCCCGGAAGCCGGCCCGGTAAAGCGCTTGGGGAGCGTGTTCGCGGGAACTGCCGCAGCCGAAGTTGACTCCCGAGACAAAAATGCTCGCGCCCTCGTAACGCTCTTCATTCAAGGGGTGGTTCTTGGGAGTGCCATCTTCCTCGTGACGCATGTCGTAAAAAAGATAGTCTCCCAGTCCGTCGAAGGTGACGCACTTCATGAAGCGAGCCGGAATGATGCGGTCGGTGTCAATGCAACCGCAAGATCGCGCTGAACAGCCACTTGCGGCAGTTTTAAGGAGCCATCGCCTCGTCGTCGGCGTGGCCCGAGGATTAATTTGGGCGGGTTTTTATTTAAAGATTTCCTGCTTTTCTTAATTAAGCACCCGCGCTAGTAAAGCACGGGGCACTCCCCAAAAGTGGGGCTTTTCCTCTAAAACCTGACTTTCCATGCATTCCTTCCAGGCAGGCCATTGGATGAAGCGCACTGGCTACCGAAGTTTCGAGCCAGCGCCGATCAACCGTGCCTGGCTGGTGGACGACCCGAAAGTGCTCGATGCCCTTAGCCAGGCAGACCGCCAGTTGGGTCGGCTCGACATGTTCTCCGAATACGTGCCGAATCTCGACCTCTTCGTCCAGATGCACGTCACCAAGGAGGCGACCAAATCCTCCCGCATTGAGGACACCTGCACGGAAATGGAGGAAGCCATTCTCCCTGAGGAGGAAGTCGATCCCGAACGCCGCGACGACTGGAGGGAAGTGAACAACTACATCGCCGCCGTCAACGAGGCCCGGGCCGCGCTTGCCGAACTGCCCTTCTCCGTCCGGCTCCTGCGTCAGGCCCACGCCACGTTGCTCGCCAGTGCGCGGGGCGAGCACAAGCTGCCCGGCGAGTTCCGCACCAGCCAGAACTGGATCGGCGGGTCAAATCCGGGCAATGCCCGCTTTGTCCCACCCGCTCAGGAAAACGTTCCCGAACTCATGTCGGATCTGGAGCGCTTTGCGCACAATGACGACATCCACCTGCCGCCGCTCGTCCGTGTCGCCCTCATGCACTACCAGTTCGAGACCATCCATCCCTTCCTCGATGGCAATGGCCGCATCGGCCGCCTCATGATCCCGCTCTACCTCATCTCGCGCGGCATTCTCAAGGCGCCCGTGCTCTACCTTTCCGACTACCTGGAGCGCCATCGGCAGGAATACTACGATCGCCTCACCCTCGCCCGAGAAAAGGATGACATCGCCGCGTGGCTCCACTTCTTCCTCGATGGCATCGCCGAGACTTCGGCCAAGGGCGTCACCACCTTTGACAAGATCCTCCGTTTCAAGCAGCACTGGGACGCGGAAATCCAGCGCTGGAAACGCCACGCCACCAGTGGCGCCGCCCTTTTCCAGCATTTGTTCAACCATCCCTGGGTCAACGCCGCCATCGCCGCCGAGGTTACTTCGGTCTCGCCACCCACGGCCTACAAAATCCTCAGTCAGTTCTGCGACTGCGGCCTGCTCCGTGAAACCACAGGCGCCCAGCGCGGCCGCACCTACTTTTTCGAACCTTATCTCCAGCTTTTCAACTGACGCCCATGGACAAACTCAAACTCCACACACCGGACCTCGTAAACGAGAACATCGCCAATATCGCCGCGCTGTTCCCCACTTGCGTCACCGAATCCCGTGACGACGGGGGAAATGTCAACAAAGCCATCGATTTCGATCAACTTCGCCAGGAACTTTCGGATCGTATCGTCGAAGGGTCGCACGAACGTTATCAATTTGAGCACACTGAAAAGGGGATTGCCCTGGGATTGTTAAACTTTGGAAGACGACTGGGTTAAGCTTAGATTAATTCGAGAGTTTGTAAAATGGTTTTTTTCGATGTCCATCGTTTTGAGGGAACCCATGCCTTGAAAACCTTTCCAAAGGTCCGCCGTCAGGCGCTGACTTTTTCCCGCTTCAAGGCTGCGTGGAGCTTTCCCATTTCCTGGAAGCCTTTGATCCGCCGGAAACCTTCCTCTGCCTTCGTTAGCGCGTAGGCCAGCCATTTCGAAGCCTGGTTCGTTTCTTCCCGCCAGCGCGTCACCCGGCCAATCTTCCGGCGAGTATTGCGGAAGGCATTCTCAATGTTGTTGGTGCTGAGAAAAGTGGTGTTGAGCGTGTTGGGTAGACTCAGGCGGTGAAAGAGAAATGACCGGAAGTTGTGGATGAGGGCAGCTACCGGAACACCATTCGAAGTTCGATGATGGGTTAGGCAGCGGCTTGCTGCTCGATGCCGTCCACGAAGATGATTCCTTGCACGACTTTGTCAAGTTGACGATACCCGTTGAGTCGACGCCAGCCTTTCCCGGCTTCCAGCCCGAGCTTGTAGACCATTGAAAGGGTTGCTTTCCTCGATCCACATCCTTTGGTTTGTCGAGTTCGATGGCGTACCGTGGCAAACGTCGACTCTATCGGATTTGTCGTCCGGATGTGTCTCCAGTGTTCTGCTGGAAAGTCGTAGAAGGTCAGTAACCCCCAGCGTTTCATAAAATGGCCAGTCAGGCCATCATGTAGTAGGCGATTTCTTCTTCGACGGCCTGATTGTCTCCGAGTGTCAATGTGAGTCGACCTTGAGGGCGAGTCAGACGTCCGGCACGCTGGATGATTTTGCTGCGAATCGTGCCGAGTCCTTCAAAGATCCACTCCGCAGCCCTTTTGGGGGACGATTTGCGTGACCGCTCCGCAGATCGCATCTGCATTTCGCGTGTGAGATTGTGGGTGAGGATACTGGCCAAAAGGAAAGCTTCGTTGGCGGCACGTCGCTTGGCCGGAATATAGTCCATCTGGGCCTGGCTCTTGGCTTCGCCAAAAATCTTCCCCTGAGAGCCACGCCCTTCATGAAATTTCACCACATGAGCGGCCGTGTTTGTCTTGTTGGTGATGATCGCCTCGTATTCATAGTTCTCCTCGACTGGTTCGAAAAGATCCAGTTGGAGCGGTCCTTTGCGCTGAGTGCGCCTCATGGTTCGAATGCACAAAATGCGCGCTTTGCGCGCCCAACTTTTTGGCTTCCAGCGGATTTCGAAGTGATGAGTTTTTCCCTCTCCGCCTCGGGTTTGGGACCAGCGACGGCGCTTCTCAATGATGCCCTTGAGTTCCACAAGCCACTCGAAAGGCACCGAGAACGTATATTCCAGGCCAAGGGTCTTTGCCTCTGAAACCATCTGATCGCTGAAAAACGCGCTGTCGGCGCGCAACTCGATCTGCACATCAGGCAGCACCTTGCGAATCTTTTCCACGCAGTAGCGAAGAAATTCCACCGCGCCATTGGAGTCATGGACGTTGCCGCTTCGATGAAGGTAATCGAGAATCTGTAACTGATTAGCGCTCCTAACCAGCAAACGCCACAGGCATCTCATGCAAGGGTACGCTCGCCTGCGATGATTTTGGCAAGCGACTTGAATACGGAACTCGCTCCTCGCAGCGAGAGAGTCGAGAGCACACTCTTGAATGCCGCGTAGGCATTGGCTCGTGTGCCCGGCATGGGCCTTAACTAATGACATGAAACGATGACATCGGAGCTGATGAGAGCAACCGTAGCTGAACCGCAAGGCGACGCCCGCGAGGGTGGAGCTGAAGGAAGCGGCAGGCAAATCCGCAGCCATAGGAACACGAACCGGCAGCGAGGCAGGCTGTGGGCGGCGAGCGTGCTAGTAAACGCGAAGCCCAAAGCTCATCAAGACACAGCAAGTAGAGCCGGATGGGATGCGGAGAAAGTTAAGGACCTTACCCGGGGAGATCTCTCCTGTGAGAGCAGGAGAGAAGTCAGCAGAAGCCATAGTAGCAGAGAGCAGAGCCGGGGGCTGGAAGAAGCCCGTGGAAACTGTGAAACCGGAAAACTCTCTCCTGTGAAGGGCGGAAGGAACCAACAGCAGCGCTCTACGGGGCATTGCACCCCAGGGCAGAATACGCCCCGACGTCAGCAGGACTTACGGACAAAGGATCCCGAATTCCTGGGCGAACCCAAAGAGCCCACGCGATGCAGTCGCGGCAAGCCCTGCGGAGAGAGGAACTCCTGGAGGTGCGCGTGAACCGCGAACGGACAGCAAAGCTGGAGGGACTGATGGAGAAGGCCATCAGGTCGGGAAACTGGGGAGCCGCTCTTTACGCCGTTGAGCGTAATGACGGGGCACCCGGCCCCGACGGCATGAGGGCCGACGAACTCAGAGCACACCTCGCCATCCATGGCGAAGTGATCAAGAAGAGGCTGCTAGAGGGCAGCTACAAGCCCGGCGCTGCAAAGCGTCGAGACATCCCCAAGCCCAGCGGCGGAACCCGCCCGCTGAGCATCCCAAACGTGCAAGATCGCTTCGTGCAGCAACTTCTGCTCGGGGTGCTCCGGCCGGTGTTCGAACCCCGTTTCAGCGAAAGCAGTTACGGATTTCGTCCCGGACGCAGCGCCCACGATGCGGTGGAAGCCGCCCAGAGCTTTGCCCGGGAGGGGTTTACCCACGTCGTCGACATGGACATTACCAAGTTCTTCGACAAGGTGAACCACGACATCCTGATGAGTAAAATTGGGACCGTGATAGGGGACAAAGCCGTGATGAAGCTCATCGGCAAATACCTGCGAGCCGGGGTGGTGATGCCCGACGGGTTAAAGGTCAGCAGCGAAGAAGGAACGCCGCAAGGCGGCCCGCTTTCGCCGCTACTGGCCAATATCTACCTCGACGCGCTGGACAAGGAGCTGGAGAAACGCGGACTGCGATTCGCCCGCTACGCCGATGACTGCAACATTTACGTAAAGAGCCAAGCCGCCGCGGAGCGTGTGCTTGCCAGCCTCACTGGCTGGATCAAGCGCCACCTCCGGCTGGAGGTCAGCGAGAGCAAAAGCGGGGTGGGGAGGCCTTGGGAACGGAAGTTCCTGGGGTTCATCATCACCAGCGCGCTGCTCATCGGGATTGCTCCTGCAAGCCTCACCCGGTTTGAAGACCGCGTGAGAGAACTCTGG
>CBDBEZ010000135.1:0-257531 GCA_965204485.1 Verrucomicrobiales bacterium | reverse complement strand
CAATCCCACCGCCTCGGCCGCACGGGAGGATGCGAAGATGGCCGCCATTCCCGTGGTGTAGAGAAAACCATCTTCCGGAGCCTCACCCGCCCACGCGGCCAGACGAGAGCGAAGCTCCTGATCAATGGCAATGGCATCTGAACTCATGCTCGCGGCCAGCCCGGTGGATCTGTCCACCTCCCCCAACGAAGCGGCGGCCTGGCGGCTGCTCACGATCTCACCGGTGTAGCGCCAGTAGCGCAAGGCTTCCACACGCCAATCCCGGGGAATGATCAGGCCACCAGCTCCCTCCCATGACCGCACTCGACCCGCGGCGCCAAGCCTCAGCCCGGGCCCTGATTCACTGCGTCCACCGCCGTCTGAACTCGCCACCGCCCGGCTCTCGAGGTAGTGCAGGGCGCGCTCGGCGGCCGCCTCACTGGCAAACACCAGGGCACATTCACCCTCTCCGGTAGCTTCGCAGCACGTCGCCTCCTCGAAAAGGCGCTCCACGGTCGGATGACAGAAGAAACGCGGATAGCCGCATTGCAAGGCGTCGACCACCCGGGGATCCTGCTCCTCGTATCCAATCACGGCGTCCCAGGTCGGCATCGTCGCCGACACCGGATGAGGCGAATCCGGAATGGGCTTGCCCAGGTCTTCCGGCCGCCACAAGGGATCTGTGAGAAGGTCGCGCACGGCCCATCAATAGAATTGATTTCGATCCTGTCCATCTCGATCCAGCCGACGGGTCCCCATCAAACTTCGTCACTTCCTCGCTTCCGATCCGATCGCGCTTCATTGGAATCCCGCTCTCTCCGCATTTTTTCGAAATTTGAAAAAGTCCGGCGAGCGGCATCTTCATCGGCCTACTTTCCGCTGGCGGGAACGCCGGACTTCGTCTTCTCTGTTTTTCACCGTGTCGGAGTGGCATCACCAAGCGGCTTCGTGTGAATGACGGGCCTGCGATGATCGTCTCTGTCTGTGCAATACCAACCGGATTCATGCCGTCCCTGCCCATGAACGCTTCCGAAAAGCTCCGCGCCACCAAACAGGGCGTCGTCCCCGCGCCGGCCATTCGCACGAGTTCCAGCCCTCGTCTCAGCCCCGTCCTCGAGAGCGCTCATCGCGCACGCCTCCCCTGGACGTGGCTGCTCGCCTGGCTACTTGCCTTGGGCACGGCCGGGCTTCTCAGCACCTCTTGCTCGTCGCGCCAAGTCCGTGCGGCCGAACGCTATCATTACCGGTTCGAACACGGAAAGACCGCCCTGATCCAGGACAATTTGGCCTGGGCGCCCAGCCATGCGCCGGACCCCGTCCATCGCGCCATCGAAGCCGGCAACGAGTTGCAAGGGCGTCCCTATCGTTATGGCGGCGGTCACGTCCGCTTCGAGGACAGCGGCTACGACTGTTCCGGGACCGTTTCTTACGTGCTCAACAAGGCCGGCCTCCTCAGCAGCCCGCTCACCTCCAGCGCATTCCTCGACTACGGAAAACCGGGTCACGGCCGCTGGATCACCATCTACGCCCGCGAGGGGCATGCTTTCGTGACCATCGCCGGCCTCCGCCTGGACACCGGGGGCACCAACGAAGACACCGGACCGCAGTGGAAACCCTTCAGCAGGAAAACGTCGAGTTTCGTGGTGCGCCATCCTCCCGGCCTGTGACGAGGCGCTGGTTTCTTCAGTGCCGCTCCCGGAAGCCCAGCGATTCCGTAAGATAGGCGGCTGAGGCGGCTCAAGCCCTGTATTTTTGGGTAATTCGGATCGGCAGCGCCCATTTTTGACTCCATGGCAAATTCGCATTCGTTATTTCATCTTTTTTAAGCTTGTTTCTGTAATAGTCTTATATTACAGTTCGCCGAACGAGCCGACCTTCATGCCAAGCAGAAACTCCCTGCCCCCCACCGAACGCCAGATTCGCAGCCGCCTCCGCCAGCTCCTCGACCAGGCCGAAGGCTTCCTTCACGGCTCGCCCATCGAACTCTCTCGTAAATGCGGCAAGCCCACTTGCCGTTGCGCTTCCGACGACTCCTTGCGCCATCGCTCCTAGGCCATCGCTCAGACTCGCAAGGGCAAGACCACCATGCTGCACGTCCCCAGACCGTTGGAAGCTCAGGCTCGACGAGCAGGGGCGCCTCCGACTCGAGGAGGCAAAAACCAAGGCCAGAGCGGCGAGTAGCTCCGCCAAGAAGAAGGGCAAGACCGGTAAGAAATCAGCCGGCAAAGCCAAGTCCGGGCGCAATTCTCCACCAAAAAAGAAGCGACCATTCTCACGCGACTACTAACTTACGCGGACAAGATTTTCAGCCTCCGCCAACAGTGGAGGCTGCGGGTGCGTGACTCTCGTCCCAAACCACAGATTCCCACTCGAGTTTTCCCGGCAGCATTCTTCGCCATGTTCTGCTGCCGGTTACCAAGCTTCAACGAACTCGAGCAACACCGGAACAAGAGCGGCTGGACCCGTTGGCTCGGTAATCACCGTTTGCCCAGCGCCGACGAACTGGCGTATGTCTCCGAGCGCATCGAGCCTGACAGTGTGCGAGGGTGTCTCGGACACATTTACTTCTGCCTTCGTGAGTGAGAAGTTCTGTAACTAGATCATCATGCGGCGAAGCGTGAACCTTCGGAGCGAGTGAAGCCTATTTTATCAAGGATGAATTTTCGGAACGCTGAACCTTTTCCGCCGTGGTGCAAAAATCCAGGCAGCGTGTTTTTCAAGGCGGCTGAGACAATCATTTCCGAAGGCAGCACGTCTGGGCGGATGGTTCGGATCCAGGTTCCAAAGTGTTTCCAGACCAGACCGTCACATGTCATGGCAAGGTACTGTAACATGCCCTGAGCGATCATGCCGGTCTGCACAAACACATGATATGCGTGCATCTTTCTCTGCACCTGTCTGCGATATTTCTCGGTAGTCCGGTGGAGGTATTGGTTACCATTGCGACGCTTGAGCGGTCGCATAGCGGCCATCCAGAAATGGTATCCGAATGAGCCGACCGAATGCACCGCTTGCTTGAAAGCGACTTCGATCTTGAAACGCAAACTGTAGAGCAAGATGATCTCCTGAGCTTCCATGGTGAGGTCGGTAGACAAGAGGATGATTCGCCCTCTCGTGGGATGATCGACGAGAACGAAGCGGACCATCGCTCCGGCGGGCTTCCACAACAGATCCACCGACTTGAACCGGACAGAGATGTTTCTCTCCCCATATACGGGACTGGGAACGGAACTGAAGCCGCCCGTTCCAAAGACATTCTGGAGCTTCACCGCAGCGCCATACTTTTTCGGTCGTCCGCGTTTGCGTTTGCGTGGCACTGCCGCAGGCCGAAAGCCGGTTGTCGTGCGCCGAACCCTCGTGACCAGCACACCGGAACGCCCCTTGGTGCTCCGGATCACCTTTCCGTTGGCGTAGTAGGCGTCGGCTAGCAAAAGACGGAGAAATGACCGGAAGTTGTGGATGAGGGCGGTCGGAACACCATTCGAAGTTCGATCATGGGTTAGGCAGCGGTTTGCTGCTCGATGCCGTCCACGAAGATGATTCCTTGCACGACTTTGTCAAGTTGACGATATCCGTTCAGTCGACGCCAGCCTTTCTCGGCTTCCAGGCCGAGCTTGTAGACCATTGAAAGGGTTGCTTTCCTCGATCCGCACCCTTTGGTTTGTCGAGTCCGATGGCGGACCGTGGCAAACGTCGACTCAATCGGGTTTGTCGTCCGGATGTGTCTCCAGTGCTCGGCTGGAAAGTCGTAGAACGTTAGTAGAGTTTCCTTGTCTTTCTTCAGGCAGGCGCACGCTTTCGGATACTTGGCTTCGTAGAGCGTGAAGAACTCGTCATAGGCCTCCAAGGCGGCCTTCTTTGTTTCCGCCATGTAGATTTCATGGATGCGTTCCTTGGCAAGGGGCTGCGCTTTCTTCGGCAGCTTGTCGAGGATGTTGGCTGTCTTGTGCACCCAACATCGTTGCTGTTTGCTTGTCGGATATTCCTCTTCCAAGGCGCTCCAGAACCCGAGAGCTCCATCGGCGATACTCAGTTTCGGAGGGATTTTCAATCCTCGTTTCTTGAGGTCTCTGAGCACATTTTTCCAGGACAGTTTGCTCTCTCGTTCTCCATCGCTGATGGTTACCAATTCCTTGGTTCCATCGGGTAAGGAGCCGACGATTACGAGAACACATGGGCGGTCGTCATTGAGCCTGACATGGAAGTAGATCCCGTCGGCCCAGAGATAGACGTATTCCTTGTCGCTGAGGTCACGCTTGCTCCATTGCTCGCGTTCTTTCTCCCATTGCTCTTCCTCGTCGAACGATGTTGGCTGCAGAAAGACCCGATGCGTTCTCACCGAGGATCGGCTCTAAGGCTCGACTCATCTCGGAGGTTGAGATTCCTCGCAGGTAGAGTGCCGGGATGAGGTTGTCCAGTGAAGCGACTCGGCGTAGGTACGGCGGAAGGATGGCGCTGGTGAACCGCTGGCCTGATCGGCGATCATTGATCCTGGGCTGCCGAACAGAAACGTTTCCTATTCCAGTCTGAAGTTGTCGCTTCAGGAAGATGGCCGTTGCGAACGACTTGGCGATGACCCTGGTCATCACGCTGATGTTGATGGGCTTGAATGTAGTCGGAGACTTCGTTGTCGATGGCGGCCTGAAGAAGCACTTGGGCTCCTTGTCGCAGGGTGGCCTCAAGGGCGTTCTGGCAGACGGTGCTTGCTCCTTCCTGGCCGAGGATAGATGCGGATTCGGTGGGGTGGTTGGTGGTTTTCATTGGAGTTCAGTTGTTTTGGTAAATGGTTGAACTCTTCATGATGCCCCGACCGCCCTCATCCACAACTTCCGGTCATTTCTCCTGAGAACTTCCCACTCACGAGTATCGTGGGGCGGGCTTTAATTTTACGCGAGTTGCTGGCAGCCCTTAGATTGATATCTAAAAGTAGCGTTTCAAGTCAGAAAGCACCTCGAATTTCTGAATTTCCATAACAAATCTATGTTTGAAAGGTGTTTGTATCGCGGATTTCCGCCAGCCTGTACTAGCGTAAAGCCCTCGAATTATCGGTCAGATGTGAGTTCCTCATGATGCCCCGACCGCCCTCATCCACAACTTCCGGTCATTTCTCTCTTCGCCTAGAACGGATCGCTTTCACCCACTGCTCCATCTCACCGATGTCAGATTCTAATTCATCTGCTTCGGGGAAGGAAACACCTTCGGCGGCTGCAAGGTCGTGTCCCGGAAGCCATCGAGAGGTTTTCGACATGCCTGCCTCAAGTGTTTTCAAATCCTCCTCCGTGATGTCGGACAGGTGTTTAGCCTGCATCGTTTGAATGCTCCCTCGATACCGCTCAACGACACCGCCCAGGAGAATCTCTTCAAACGCACGCTCCCAGGTTTCGCGAAGTAAACCGTAAATCATCAGGCCTTTGGTCTTGTAGTCGTCAATGTCGCCGTCGCGAAAAGACTTCGAAGCCGCCTGAAATCGGTTCTTGAGAACACCAATCCGTTTTTTGGTGTTCAAGGCTGGCCATGGAAGTTCCTCTGCTGCCATTCCCGCTCCGAGAGCTTCCCTCCGGAGGTACTGGAAATTCGAAGCAGTCCCTTGATCCTCGGCGAATTGCTTGACTCGCGAGTGAGAAGTTCTGTAACTGGATCATCATGCGGCGAAGCGTGAACCTTCGGAGCGAGTGAAGTCTATTTTATCAAGGATGAATTTTCGGAACGCTGAACCTTTTCCGCCGTGGTGCAAAAATCCAGGCAGCGTGTTTTTCAAGGCGGCTGAGACAATCATTTCCGAAGGCAGCACGTCTGGGCGGATGGTTCGGATCCAGGTTCCAAAGTGTTTCCAGACCAGACCGTCACATGTCATGGCAAGGTACTGTAACATGCCCTGAGCGATCATGCCGGTCTGCACAAACACATGATATGCGTGCATCTTTCTCTGCACCTGTCTGCGATATTTCTCGGTAGTCCGGTGGAGGTATTGGTTACCATTGCGACGCTTGAGCGGTCGCATAGCGGCCATCCAGAAATGGTATCCGAATGAGCCGACCGAATGCACCGCTTGCTTGAAAGCGACTTCGATCTTGAAACGCAAACTGTAGAGCAAGATGATCTCCTGAGCTTCCATGGTGAGGTCGGTAGACAAGAGGATGATCCGCCCTCTCGTGGGATGATCGACGAGAATGAAGCGGACCATCGCCCCGGCGGGCTTCCACAACAGATCCACCGACTTGAACCGGACAGAGATGTTTCTCTCCCCATATACGGGACTGGGAACGGAACTGAAGCCGCCCGTTCCAAAGACATTCTGGAGCTTCACCGCAGCGCCATACTTTTTCGGTCGTCCGCGTTTGCGTTTGCGTGGCACTGCCGCAGGCCGAAAGCCGGTTGTCGTGCGTCGAACCCTCGTGACCAGCACACCGGAACGCCCCTTGGTGCTCCGGATCACCTTTCCGTTGGCGTAGTAGGCGTCGGCCAGCAAGACGAACTCCTGACCTCTACAGACGGATGCGAGCATCTCGTTGGCCTTGTCGATCAAGGTTCTCCTGTCGCGGTTTGAAGTGACGATACCTTCGTGAATGCGTGCACAGACCGGAACGCAGAAGAAGTATCCGCCAACCTGACAGAGCACGCCGAAGGCCTGAAAGGAATGGCTCATGATGAAGTGAGGCTTGGAATTGGACTCGGACTGTTGATGCAGATACTTCACCGCAGGCATCTTGCGGCCCTCCTTGGACTTCTTGATGCCGTCGAGAACCAGGACGGGGCGACAACCGATCTTGTAGACAGGGAAGTGCTTGATCACGATGGCGAACCAAAGTTCTGCAAGCCGGTCCGTCTTCACGGCATTGCTGTGGAAGAAATGGAGTAAGTGCTCATAGAAGTGTTCTGACAAACCGAGAGCGCGGACGAAACTGGAAACCCCGAGGAGGTCATTGCGCACGGAGAAAGCGGCCAAGACGAGCAGAAACCAGAGAAAGGTGCGGGCTCTCGAGAAAGCGGGTCGCAGAAGACAGACGATATTCCACCAAGAAATCCAGAGATCCATAACAAATGATTTGATTTTCCTAGACATTCGCATATATAAGGTAATGACCATGAAAAAGATCAGATCATTGAAAAAAGAGTCCAGAAATTTGCGGCAAAGTTAGCTGCAATCGGGCCAATGCGGCCTGGGAGCATCAGCAAGCAATACCGAGATCGACAACGCCAGCGCGGCGTGTATTACCAACTGAGCTACACGCATGAGATGAGGAGCCGGACTGAACACGTCTGGCCAGACCACGTGAAGGGACTACGAAAAGAAACAGAGGAGTACAAGAAATTCAAGAAATTCAAGAAACTGACCACCGAACTGATCGATCTGAGCATTGAACTATCCAAGGCGAAGATCGCTCCATTACGCAGTCAGACAGACACGCCAGGCAAAGAGAAACCGGTCTGAGAACTTCCCACTCACGAGTGCTTGAGAGCGAGCAGAAAAACGATGTCGTGCGTGAATACGATCACCTGGCGCGTTGATGACTCCTTGACCAGCCGGTTGGCTATTCGCTCTCGCCAAACATGGTCGAGAGAAGAAACCGGGTCATCGAAGACGATCGGTGCGCCTGCCCCGCCAGTTGCTAGCTCTGCAAAAAATGCTGCCACAGCCAGACATCTGGCCTCTCCCTCACTCACTACTTTCGCCACCGTAACACCGCTGTTTCGCTTCAGTGCAAGCTTGTGGTACAACGAACCTCGACCACCACCCGCTTCTTGAAGTTCTACCTCGATGTGCCGGAACTTCAGCGAATCAATCTCCGCCTTGAATCCTTCGATTAGCTTTTTCGTTACCGTCTCCCGAGTAAACTCCGCGCTCTTCCTTGTAATTCTGTTCGTGTTGGTGTCTTTCAGCGCGAGCTCGTAAGCCGCTAGCCGCTTTAAACGGTCGACCTCCTCTTCATAGGCATCGAACTTGTCCAGTGCCAGCTTTCGTGCTTCAAGCTCTCGTGAATCCGATAACAGCTGCTTCTTCTGCTCTGGGTCCATCGCTTTGGACAGCTCAGCTGCGCGTGCTATAAGATTCTCGGCGACTTGTTCGATCTCGTTGCTGAGATTGCTCGGCACCTCCTCCCCACTAGGCACTGCGCTTGGATCACTTACCATTGCGACACGCTCGCATATACTACCCCAACGAGTGGCCATTTCTTCTACCGCCCCGCCCAGCTCCTCCGATTCTAACTTGAGCTCTCCGATAGTTTCCTCCACGCCATCAAAGGAAATGGCCTTGAATCCAGCACAAATATCTTCCGTGGACGCTCTGAGTTCGGATGCACGTTGTGACAGGCTCGAAGCCAGAAACTCCGCGAATCCCTCCAATCGCGTTTTACCTTCATCTCCCAGCTTTTGCTGGCATAGCAAGCAGTGCTCCTCGGGAAGGCTCACAGGAAAGGGTTGGCTGACATACGCCTGGCTCTTGGAGAAGCGTTCCGCTGCTTTCCACAACTGAAGCCACTCTTCGGTTCCAGTTCCGGGCAGAGGTTGGGTGCTGAATGCCTCTCGCTTGAGATCGCTCAAGGCTTCACGAGCGGAGGCTTCTTGGCTTAGATTCTCCGCCAACGTTTTGAGCTTCGTCTGTGGCAAAAACGACTCGATTTGTGCAACACGTTTTGCGAGAGCTTGTACCCTTCCCGCCCTTAGCTCAAGTTCTTTGATAGCCTTGTCAGGATCGGCTTCTGCGAGAGTTTGCAGTTGGGTTTTAAGCTCCTTCCGTCGGTTCTCCTCTTTCTCATCGAGTTCTAGGAGCGTTCTAATCAGCTTGATCTCTGTCAGACTCGAAAGGTTCGATAAAGAGGTGGCCGCTTTGGTTCCAGGCGGAAGCTCTGGTAGCGCGATGAGTCGTTCTAGGGTTCGCTTTTCCTTTTCCAGGTTCGCTCGGACTTCATTACAGGCGCTCGAAAGTTTATCAAATAAATCCAGACCGAAGGGGCGGTAGGCCACGTCGGTTTTGTCCTTCAAGTAGACTACTGCACAGGATGAATCGAAGACGCTGACGTTGTTCAAAAGCGGCTCCGGCTGATCATCGTGCCATTCTGTTGAACGCTCTTCTCCTTGCACAGACAAAGAGATCGTCGCTGAGGGCACACCGGGCGCTTCACCGCTGAGAACGTTGCCAATAATTTCCTCTGTTCCTCTGGCACGGCAGGCACTCTTGAGAATCCTCGCGTATCCGGATTTTCCCGCGCCGTTCTCTCCGTAGACCACGGTCAGATTCTTGCCAAACAGGATTTTTTGCCCAGCAGCGAGAGCGTTTACGTTGCCGTTATGCGTGATGCTTTTGAGTAGAACATCCTCTACACTACTCTCCCCCACTGTTTCTCCCAGCGCCTTTACTTCAATGGTTGTGTCGCTCAGTCCATGCGGTTTCTTGCACAGTTCGGTCAGTTCCTCGATGTCCGCATCGCTAAGCGATTGACTGCCCCAAAGCCTCCGGAGCGCTTCTTGTTGCCACTCCCGCCTCTCCTGAGCCCACTCCTTAATCTTGGAAGTTAAATCCTTCATCAGCAGCTCTGAATATTAGCACCCGTACTTCGCGACGAGCCCGTCAATCGTGGCGTTCGCCAGCACTTCGCCATGCGGAATAAGGAGATAATGCCACGGCTTTCCTCCGTGCTCTCCTTCGTGTTTTGAGGCGTTCTTGCACCACTCGACGGCCGCCGCCTTCTTGGCGTTCACGAGGTCGTCATCTGCCCCCTTCTCCCACTTCGTCTCGAGGATAAGCTTCTTGTCGGTCAGTTCGGCGACGAAATCCGGCTCATAGTTCGGGTGATCGCTGCCCTTGTGACGGTAAGTAATGTTGAACTGCTTCCTCCCAGGCTTGAACCATTTTTCGACCTCGGCGGCATCCTCGAAAATCATGGCGAGCCTCCGTTCGGTGTCAGAGTCAAACTTCTGCCGGGGATAGAGACACTTCGGGAATCCGGTGAAGACCATTCTTCGAATCTCGCGCTTGTTGTCCACGGGGTTTCTGAACGGCACGGCTTCCTTCCCGGACTCCGCGTTGAAGGCCGTTTCGCGCAAAGCCATCCACCCTTTGCTCACGCGGGCTTCGTACTTCGTCTCGCTATCGTCGTAGTTTTCCTGCATCTGAGCGAAGACTAGGCGAGCGATGACGCGGTAATATTGGCGCAGCACGTCGCGAGCTTTCTCTTCATCACCGTGTCTACCGACCAGGTGCTTCACGACTTGGCCGGCCAGGTCGTAGAGCACGTCCGCGTTCCGGTCATAGTCGACTTCATCGTAGTTGATAAGTTCGCCCACAATGTGATCTTCGAGCCGCTTGGCCTTCCAGCCTGTCGCCCGGTTGAGCGTCCGCTGTTTCTTCGTGTGGAGATTGTGTAGCACAATCTCGTTGTCCATGTGTTCTTGATTGAATCCGGCGCAGTCCAGTTCGAACGTCTTGTACTTCCCGTAAACCTCTCCAACCGGTTCCACTGCAATTCTCGGAATGTCGATGGTTCCAGCGACGACAGTCTCGGCCACCTCCTTGACGATCCCGGCGACATCGACTTTGCCCTCGATTCCGAGTTCCTTTTGCGCAGCTTCGGGATGACGCTCGATGACTTCTTTCGTCACCTCCTTGAGCACTTCTTTAGTCGTCAGTTGCCGCGATGACTTCAAGGCCTCTTTCCGACGAATCACCTCCAGGGCGGTTTTGGCGAGCACGCTCTCCCCCTTCGTCTTGACCTTGGTCGGCTTCGCTCCCGGCTCAGGCTTTGCGTCTTTTGCGGGCAGTTCGAGCTGAGTCTCGATGTTCGGCTTCACCACGACCGAGACCGGTTTCTTGTAACCGCTGGGCTTCTCGATCTCACGCTTCTTAATGCGACGCAACGCTCCTCCAGGTCGCTCAGCCTCGTCGATGATCTCCTGAAATTTGTCGTGAGCGATAATGTTGAGTGTGTCGACTGCATCGACCTCGGTCTTCACTCCATACGGAAGACGCAACCCGCGCCCGATGCTCTGCTCGATGAGCACGCGGGCATTCGCCGCTCGGAGAGGAACGATCGTGTAGAGGTTCGTCACGTCCCAGCCCTCTTTGAGCATGTTGACGTGAATCACAATCTCGATGGGGTTCTCGGTGCTCTCGACGGACAAGAGCGCCTGAACCATTTTGTCGTCTGCCGATTTCCCCTTCGTACTCGAATCCACCTGCAACGCTTTCCCTTTGTAACGGCCGCCGAAGAATTCATCGCTCTCAACCGTCCCGAGAAGTTCCTTGGCGTGCTCAATGTCCCGAGAAATGACCAGGATGAACGGCTTCACAAGGTTGTCACCGGTTTGCGTCGCGTAGGTCTGCAGCTCCGCCTTCACCTCCTCGTGAACACGCACACCGTCTTCGAGCTTCACCACCTCAAGGTTCGCTTTGTCGAAGTTCTTCGGGTTGAAATCGCGCTGCGTCACCACCGCAGGTTCTTTGACGAAACCATCGTCGATTGCGTCCGCGAGCCCGTAATCGTAGATGATGTTCTTGAAACGGTTTTCTCCGTTATCTCCGGTGTAAGGCGTGGCCGTCAGTTCGAGGCCAAGTCTCGGATTCAGCTCGTTCAAGGCCGCGACTCCGGCATCCGCGCGGTAGCGGTGCGATTCATCCATGAGGAGCACCAGATCGGGAAGCCCTTTCAGATACTCAAAGAAGCTCTCTCCTAATTCCTCCTGAAGACGACGAATCCTGGCAATGCCCTTGTCCTTGCCCCTGGTCACGTCTTTCGCATCCCGGTTGAGCTTCGAAATGTTGAAAATTCCGACCAGAATTCCTCCAAACAGGTCGCCATCGTAACCTCGGAAATCCTGGTAGTTCTCGCCGTGAATAAGCACGGGTGCCTCGGTCGCGAACGCCGAGAGTCCCGTGAAGACGTATTTTGGTGTCCCCGGTGTGAAGTCTGTAACCAGCTTATCGTAGATGGTCAGGTTTGGTGCCAACACGAAGAAATGCTTCAGGTTGTGCGCCTGATGGAGGTAGGCAATGAATGCTCCCATGAGGCGTGTTTTTCCAACCCCGGTCGCAAGCGCAAAGCACAGCGATGGGAAATCCCTCTCGAAGGATTCAATCTGAGAAAATTGCTCCTGAATCGCTGCGAGCGGATTCTCCGGAACTTCGCCGGAATCGATCCCTAACAAGTGAGCAAGCTCATGGAGAATTTCGAGGCTCTCATGTTGAGGCTCTCTCAAACTCAGCCTTTGGCTGATCGATTTAACGTCTTCGTTCATCAGCTAAGTTCCATCTCCTCCTGTTCGAGTTTGTCGGGAGCCTGAGGGAGATTCGCGACCCTCAGGCTATAGTCATCTTTCCCCCACTCGCACTTGTGGAGCACCGCCTTGGGAATTTTCTTCAATGTTAGCCTCAGCGTTTCATAAAATGGCCAGTCAGGCCATCATGTAGTAGGCGATTTCTTCTTCGACGGCCTGATTGTCTCCGAGTGTCAATGTGAGTCGACCTTGAGGGCGAGTCAGACGTCCGGCACGCTGGATGATTTTGCGGCGAATCGTGCCGAGTCCTTCAAAGATCCACTCCGCAGCCCTTTTGGGGGACGATTTGCGTGACCGCTCCGCAGATCGCATCTGCATTTCGCGTGTGAGATTGTGGGTGAGGATACCGGCCAAAAGGAAAGCTTCGTTGGCGGCACGTCGCTTGGCCGGAATATAGTCCATCTGGGCCTGGCTCTTGGCTTCGCCAAAAATCTTCTCCTGAGAGCCACGCCCTTCATGAAATTTCACCACATGAGCGGCCGTGTTTGTCTTGTTGGTGATGATCGCCTCGTATTCATAGTTCTCCTCGACTGGTTCGAAAAGATCCAGTTGGAGCGGTCCTTTGCGCTGAGTGCGCCTCATGGTTCGAATGCACAAAATGCGCGCTTTGCGCGCCCAACTTTTTGGCTTCCAGCGGATTTCGAAGTGATGAGTTTTTCCCTCTCCGCCTCGGGTTCGGGACCAGCGACGGCGCTTCTCAATGATGCCCTTGAGTTCCACAAGCCGCTCGAAAGGTACCGAGAACGTATATTCCAGGCCAAGGGTCTTTGCCTCTGAAACCATCTGATTGCTGAAAAACGCGCTGTCGGCGCGCAACTCGATCTGCACATCAGGCAGCACCTTGCGAATCTTCTCCACGCAGGAACGGAGGAACTCCACCGCGCCATTGGAGTCATGGACGTTGCCACTTCGATGAAGGAAGTCGAAGATTTGTCCGGTTTGAGCGATCGTCGCGAGCAGCGGATAATAACTGCGCTCGCCTTTTTTCTTCTTGTTAAATCCCACAGCCGTCTCTTCCGCATGGCGACTCGTGCTCTGCACGCTTCCGTCCAAATCAAGCGTGATGCGTTTGATTCCTTCCTCCTGAAGTCGCGACAGGCAAACGAAATGATTCATCTCCCTCATCCTCTCAAGGCTTTGACAATCGACCTCTCCCAACATCCGGCTCATCGTTGGGACACTGGGCAATTGGTGCATCCCCAAAACCTGCCGTACAAGGGGATCATCTCGGTAGTAGTCCAAATCGCGAAGCATCCGGTAGCCCAGTATAAGATGCACGATAAGACACATGAAAACCTTGTGGAACTTGTAGAAGCGGGACATGCGCCGATCCAGTGGACCAAAGCACTCCTGAAGCTTCCCCTCCAGATCCAATTCCTGAAAGAGCTTCTGAAAGATAACGAGACCGCCGAAAGAGGTCAGTTCTTGATCTTCAAATTTGACTGCGGGAATCGTTCTGGACTTTGTATTAATCGTACGTCGTGCTACTCTCACTGTAGGTGGCTTTTCGGTTGAAGTGTTTGGTGTTTTGGTAGATTTCAAATCAACCTTATCCCAAAGGCCCCTGCCACTATTTTCTTGGGATTCTTGCCCCGATTTATGAAACTATGGGGTTAGGTTCGGGAATGTGTCCTTCTTCACGCGGAAGGCTGCACAACAGACAAGGAGAGTCCGCTCCTCACCGACTTCTTCGCTCAGACGTTCGAGCATGGCTCGCGTCATCGTCTGGGTAGTAACGTAGAGGAAGTCCTTTTCAGTCGATCGACCATGGAGCCAATATGTTTCCGGGCTCGGCTCGTAGCGAAACCCTTCCAACTTGCACACCGCTTCCGCGAGCATCTCAGGATTGAAATCTGGATTGATTACCTTGTTTCCCCATTTGTCCTCTTTGATGAGCGAAGGAGCTAAGGTGTAATAGCGGAAACCACCGCCGCCTTTCCACCCTACATCATTTGTGATCCCCCCATTATCTGATCCATCAATCACTTTTCGAAGGCGTGGCACACACACTCGTGAGTGAGAAGTTCTGTAACTGGATCATCATGCGGCGAAGCGTGAACCTTCGGAGCGAGTGAAGTCTATTTTCTCGCGAGTGAGAAGTTCTGTAACTGGATCATCATGCGGCGAAGCGTGAACCTTCGGAGCGAGTGAAGTCTATTTTATCAAGGATGAATTTTCGGAACGCTGAACCTTTTCCGCCGTGGTGCAAAAATCCAGGCAGCGTGTTTTTCAAGGCGGCTGAGACAATCATTTCCGAAGGCAGCACGTCTGGGCGGATGGTTCGGATCCAGGTTCCAAAGTGTTTCCAGACCAGACCGTCACATGTCATGGCAAGGTACTGTAACATGCCCTGAGCGATCATGCCGGTCTGCACAAACACATGATATGCGTGCATCTTTCTCTGCACCTGTCTGCGATATTTCTCGGTAGTCCGGTGGAGGTATTGGTTACCATTGCGACGCTTGAGCGGTCGCATAGCGGCCATCCAGAAATGGTATCCGAATGAGCCGACCGAATGCACCGCTTGCTTGAAAGCGACTTCGATCTTGAAACGCAAACTGTAGAGCAAGATGATCTCCTGAGCTTCCATGGTGAGGTCGGTAGACAAGAGGATGATCCGCCCTCTCGTGGGATGATCGACGAGAATGAAGCGGACCATCGCCCCGGCGGGCTTCCACAACAGATCCACCGACTTGAACCGGACAGAGATGTTTCTCTCCCCATATACGGGACTGGGAACGGAACTGAAGCCGCCCGTTCCAAAGACATTCTGGAGCTTCACCGCAGCGCCATACTTTTTCGGTCGTCCGCGTTTGCGTTTGCGTGGCACTGCCGCAGGCCGAAAGCCGGTTGTCGTGCGTCGAACCCTCGTGACCAGCACACCGGAACGCCCCTTGGTGCTCCGGATCACCTTTCCGTTGGCGTAGTAGGCGTCGGCCAGCAAGACGAACTCCTGACCTCTACAGACGGATGCGAGCATCTCGTTGGCCTTGTCGATCAAGGTTCTCCTGTCGCGGTTTGAAGTGACGATACCTTCGTGAATGCGTGCACAGACCGGAACGCAGAAGAAGTATCCGCCAACCTGACAGAGCACGCCGAAGGCCTGAAAGGAATGGCTCATGATGAAGTGAGGCTTGGAATTGGACTCGGACTGTTGATGCAGATACTTCACCGCAGGCATCTTGCGGCCCTCCTTGGACTTCTTGATGCCGTCGAGAACCAGGACGGGGCGACAACCGATCTTGTAGACAGGGAAGTGCTTGATCACGATGGCGAACCAAAGTTCTGCAAGCCGGTCCGTCTTCACGGCATTGCTGTGGAGGAAATGGAGTAAGTGCTCATAGGAGTGTTCTGACAAACCGAGAGCGCGGACGAAACTGGAAACCCCGAGGAGGTCATTGCGCACGGAGAAAGCGGCCAAGACGAGCAGAAACCAGAGAAAGGTGCGGGCTCTCGAGAAAGCGGGTCGCAGAAGACAGACGATATTCCACCAAGAAATCCAGAGATCCATAACAAATGATTTGATTTTCCTAGACATTCGCATATATAAGCTAATGACCATGAAAAAGATCAGGGTCTTCAGCAGAATCTGTGGGTGAAATTCCGGATTTGCTCCGGGAACGCTGGACGCCGGGTCCCGCTGCCCCTGGACCCCAGAACTGCTGAAACTACTTGTTTCATGGGCTGAGCCCTACCAGGGGCAGCCCCGGCGCAAGCGTTGTCCTCGCAAATCCGAGGTTTGGATGGGCAGCTGGCTTGTTGCCACAACTTTGATGCCCATTAAGATTGGATATAACTTGTTGCTGGTCAGGATTCTAGGTGAATCGCGCCGCCTGGGCACCCACAGATTCTGCTGAAGAGGCAAAGATCAGATCACTGAAAAAAGAGTCCAGAAACTTGCGGCAAAGTTAGCTGCAATCGGGCCAATGTGGCCTGGGAGCATCAGCAAGCAATACCGAGATCGACAACGCCAGCGCGGCGTGTATTACCAACTGAGCTACACGCATAAGATGAGGAGCCGGACTGAACACGTCTGGCCAGATCACGTGAAGGGACTACGAAAAGAAACAGAGGAGTACAAGAAATTCAAGAAACTGACCACCGAACTGATCGATCTGAGCATTGAACTATCCATATCCAAGGCGAAGATCGCTCTATTACGCAGTCAGACAGACACGCCAGGCAAAGAGAAACCGGTCTGAGAACTTCCCACTCACGAGGAAAGGTACCGAGAACGTGTATTCCAGGCCCAGGGTCTTTGCCTCTGAAACCATCTGATCGCTGAAAAACGCGCTGTCGGCGCGCAACTCGATCTGCACATCAGGCAGCACCTTGCGAATCTTCTCCACGCAGGAACGGAGGAACTCCACCGCGCCATTGGAGTCATGGACGTTGCCACTTCGATGAAGGAAGTCGAAGATTTGTCCGGTTTGGGAGATCGTCGCGAGCAGCGGATAATAACTGCGCTCGCCTTTTTTCTTCTTATTAAATCCCACAGCCGTCCCTTCCGCATAGCGACTCGTGCTCTGCACGCTTCCGTCCAAGTCAAGCGTGATGCGTTTGATTCCCTCCTCCTGAAGTCGCGACAGGCAAACGAAATGATTCATCTCCCTCATCTTCTCAAGGCTTTGACAATCGACCTCTCCCAACATCCGGCTCATCGTTGGGACACTGGGCAATTGGTGCATCCCCAAAACCTGCCGTACAAGGGGATCATCTCGGTAGTAGTCCAAATCGCGAAGCATCCGGTAGCCCAGTATAAGATGCACGATAAGACACATGAAAACCTTGTGGAACTTGTAGAAGCGGGACATGCGCCGATCCAGTGGATCAAAGCACTGCTGAAGCTTCCCCTCCAGATCCAATTCCTGAAAGAGCTTCTGAAACTCGTGAGTGGGAAGTTCTCAGACCGGTTTCTCTTTGCCTGGCGTGTCTGTCTGACTGCGTAATAGAGCGATCTTCGCCTT
This sequence comes from Verrucomicrobiales bacterium, assembly GCA_965204485.1. GTDB lineage: Bacteria > Verrucomicrobiota > Verrucomicrobiia > Verrucomicrobiales > DEV007 > JAACDM01. Next base: position 240,312 of record CBDBEZ010000135.1, on the reverse strand, counting down.
GGATAGTTCAATGCTCAGATCGATCAGTTCGGTGGTCAGTTTCTTGAATTTCTTGTACTCCTCTGTTTCTTTTCGTAGTCCCTTCACGTGATCTGGCCAGACGTGTTCAGTCCGGCTCCTCATCTCATGCGTGTAGCTCAGTTGGTAATACACGCCGCGCTGGCGTTGTCGATCTCGGTATTGCTTGCTGATGCTCCCAGGCCGCATTGGCCCGATTGCAGCTAACTTTGCCGCAAGTTTCTGGACTCTTTTTTCAGTGATCTGATCTTTTCATGGTCATTAGCTTATATATGCGAATGTCTAGGAAAATCAAATCATTTGTTATGGATCTCTGGATTTCTTGGTGGAATATCGTCTGTTTTCTGCGACCCGCTTTCTCGAGAGCCCGCACCTTTCTCTGGTTTCTGCTCGTCTTGGCCGCTTTCTCCGTGCGCAATGACCTCCTCGGGGTTTCCAGTTTCGTCCGCGCTCTCGGTTTGTCAGAACACTTCTATGAGCACTTACTCCATTTCTTCCACAGCAATGCCGTGAAGACGGACCGGCTTGCAGAACTTTGGTTCGCCATCGTGATCAAGCACTTCCCTGTCTACAAGATCGGTTGTCGCCCCGTCCTGGTTCTCGACGGCATCAAGAAGTCCAAGGAGGGCCGCAAGATGCCTGCGGTGAAGTATCTGCATCAACAGTCCGAGTCCAATTCCAAGCCTCACTTCATCATGAGCCATTCCTTTCAGGCCTTCGGCGTGCTCTGTCAGGTTGGCGGATACTTCTTCTGCGTTCCGGTCTGTGCACGCATTCACGAAGGTATCGTCACTTCAAACCGCGACAGGAGAACCTTGATCGACAAGGCCAACGAGATGCTCGCATCCGTCTGTAGAGGTCAGGAGTTCGTCTTGCTGGCCGACGCCTACTACGCCAACGGAAAGGTGATCCAGAGCACCAAGGGGCGTTCCGGTGTGCTGGTCACGAGGGTTCGACGCACGACAACCGGCTTTCGCCTGCGGCAGTGCCACGCAAACGCAAACGCGGACGACCGAAAAAGTATGGCGCTGCGGTGAAGCTCCAGAATGTCTTTGGAACGGGCGGCTTCAGTTCCGTCCCAGTCCCGTATATGGGGAGAGAAACATCTCTGTCCGGTTCAAGTCGGTGGATCTGTTGTGGAAGCCCGCCGGGGCGATGGTCCGCTTCATTCTCGTCGATCATCCCACGAGAGGGCGGATCATCCTCTTGTCTACCGACCTCACCATGGAAGCTCAGGAGATCATCTTGCTCTACAGTTTGCGTTTCAAGATCGAAGTCGCTTTCAAGCAAGCGGTGCATTCGGTCGGCTCATTCGGATACCATTTCTGGATGGCCGCTATGCGACCGCTCAAGCGTCGCAATGGTAACCAATACCTCCACCGGACTACCGAGAAATATCGCAGACAGGTGCAGAGAAAGATGCACGCATATCATGTGTTTGTGCAGACCGGCATGATCGCTCAGGGCATGTTACAGTACCTTGCCATGACATGTGACGGTCTGGTCTGGAAACACTTTGGAACCTGGATCCGAACCATCCGCCCAGACGTGCTGCCTTCGGAAATGATTGTCTCAGCCGCCTTGAAAAAACACGCTGCCTGGATTTTTGCACCACGGCGGAAAAGGTTCAGCGTTCCGAAAATTCATCCTTGATAAAATAGACTTCACTCGCTCGAAGGTTCACGCTTCGCCGCATGATGATCTAGTTACAGAACTTCTCACTCACGAGTTCTGAAAGATAACGAGACCGCCGAAAGAGGTCAGTTCTTGATCTTCAAATTTGATCGCCGGAATCGTTCTGGACTTTGCATTAATCGTACGTCGTGCTACTCTCACTGTAGGTGGCTTTTGGGTTGAAGTGTTTGGTGTTTTGGTAGATTCCAAATCAACCTTATCCCAAAGGCCCCTGCCACTATTTTCTTTGGATTCTTGCCCCGATTTATGAAACTATGGGGTCAACAGTCCGAGTCCAATTCCAAGCCTCACTTCATCATGAGCCATTCCTTTCAGGCCTTCGGCGTGCTCTGTCAGGTTGGCGGATACTTCTTCTGCGTTCCGGTCTGTGCACGCATTCACGAAGGTATCGTCACTTCAAACCGCGACAGGAGAACCTTGATCGACAAGGCCAACGAGATGCTCGCATCCGTCTGTAGAGGTCAGGAGTTCGTCTTGCTGGCCGACGCCTACTACGCCAACGGAAAGGTGATCCAGAGCACCAAGGGGCGTTCCGGTGTGCTGGTCACGAGGGTTCGACGCACGACAACCGGCTTTCGGCCTGCGGCAGTGCCACGCAAACGCGGACGACCGAAAAAGTATGGCGCTGCGGTGAAGCTCCAGAATGTCTTTGGAACGGGCGGCTCCAGTTCAGTTCCCAGTCCCGTATATGGGGAGAGAAACATCTCTGTCCGGTTCAAGTCGGTGGATCTGTTGTGGAAGCCCGCCGGGGCGATGGTCCGCTTCGTTCTCGTCGATCATTCCACGAGAGGGCGGATCATCCTCTTGTCTACCGACCTCACCATGGAAGCTCAGGAGATCATCTTGCTCTACAGTTTGCGTTTCAAGATCGAAGTCGCTTTCAAGCAAGCGGTGCATTCGGTCGGCTCATTCGGATACCATTTCTGGATGGCCGCTATGCGACCGCTCAAGCGTCGCAATGGTAACCAATACCTCCACCGGACTACCGAGAAATATCGCAGACAGGTGCAGAGAAAGATGCACGCATATCATGTGTTTGTGCAGACCGGCATGATCGCTCAGGGCATGTTACAGTACCTTGCCATGACATGTGACGGTCTGGTCTGGAAACACTTTGGAACCTGGATCCGAACCATCCGCCCAGACGTGCTGCCCTCGGAAATGATTGTCTCAGCCGCCTTGAAAAACACGCTGCCTGGATTTTTGCACCACGGCGGAAAAGGTTCAGCGTTCCGAAAATTCATCCTTGATGAAATAGACTTCACTCGCTCCGAAGGTTCACGCTTCGCCGCATGATGATCCAGTTACAGAACTTCTCACTCACGAGTTATGCGTGTAGCTCAGTTGGTAATACACGCCGCGCTGGCGTTGTCGATCTCGGTATTGCTTGCTGATGCTCCCAGGCCGCATTGGCCCGATTGCAGCTAACTTTGCCGCGAGTTTCTGGACTCTTTTTTCAGTGATCTGATCTTTTTCATGGTCATTAGCTTATATATGCGAATGTCTAGGAAAATCAAATCATTTGTTATGGATCTCTGGATTTCTTGGTGGAATATCGTCTGTTTTCTGCGACCCGCTTTCTCGAGAGCCCGCACCTTTCTCTGGTTTCTGCTCGTCTTGGCCGCTTTCTCCGTGCGCAATGACCTCCTCGGGGTTTCCAGTTTCGTCCGCGCTCTCGGTTTGTCAGAACACTTCTATGAGCACTTACTCCATTTCTTCCACAGCAATGCCGTGAAGACGGACCGGCTTGCAGAACTTTGGTTCGCCATCGTGATCAAGCACTTCCCTGTCTACAAGATCGGTTGTCGCCCCGTCCTGGTTCTCGACGGCATCAAGGAAGTCCAAGGAGGGCCGCAAGATGCCTGCGGTGAAGTATCTGCATCAACAGTCCGAGTCCAATTCCAAGCCTCACTTCATCATGAGCCATTCCTTTCAGGCCTTCGGCTTGCTCTGTCAGGTTGGCGGATACTTCTTCTGCGTTCCGGTCTGTGCACGCATTCACGAAGGTATCGTCACTTCAAACCGCGACAGGAGAACCTTGATCGACAAGGCCAACGAGATGCTCGCATCCGTCTGTAGAGGTCAGGAGTTCGTCTTGCTGGCCGACGCCTACTACGCCAACGGAAAGGTGATCCAGAGCACCAAGGGGCGTTCCGGTGTGCTGGTCACGAGGGTTCGACGCACGACAACCGGCTTTCGGCCTGCGGCAGTGCCACGCAAACGCGGACGACCGAAAAAGTATGGCGCTGCGGTGAAGCTCCAGAATGTCTTTGGAACGGGCGGCTCCAGTTCAGTTCCCAGTCCCGTATATGGGGAGAGAAACATCTCTGTCCGGTTCAAGTCGGTGGATCTGTTGTGGAAGCCCGCCGGGGCGATGGTCCGCTTCGTTCTCGTCGATCATCCCACGAGAGGGCGGATCATCCTCTTGTCTACCGACCTCACCATGGAAGCTCAGGAGATCATCTTGCTCTACAGTTTGCGTTTCAAGATCGAAGTCGCTTTCGAGCAAGCGGTGCATTCGGTCGGCTCATTCGGATACCATTTCTGGATGGCCGCTATGCGACCGCTCAAGCGTCGCAATGGTAACCAATACCTCCACCGGACTACCGAGAAATATCGCAGACAGGTGCAGAGAAAGATGCACGCATATCATGTGTTTGTGCAGACCGGCATGATCGCTCAGGGCATGTTACAGTACCTTGCCATGACATGTGACGGTCTGGTCTGGAAACACTTTGGAACCTGGATCCGAACCATCCGCCCAGACGTGCTGCCTTCGGAAATGATTGTCTCAGCCGCCTTGAAAAACACGCTGCCTGGATTTTTGCACCACGGCGGAAAAGGTTCAGCGTTCCGAAAATTCATCCTTGATAAAATAGACTTCACTCGCTCCGAAGGTTCACGCTTCGCCGCATGATGATCCAGTTACAGAACTTCTCACTCACGAGGACTCTAGATGAGATTACATTTAGTTCCCGAGAGTCGTTAGCATATCTTTATAATCACAATAAGGTATCTTGCGGATAACGTTCCTGTGTCCGATGCGCTCCTTACTTGCAATTCTCCTGCTCATAATTCTCGCACTCGTTGCGGTATGGTATAATTTTCGACCATTTCGACCAATAAGTCCGCTGACTGGCTCTGAGGATGTGGTAGGCGTCTCAGGGCGTCCTCAAAACTCAGGTGTGACCTACCAACTCACTAGACTCGCAAACGAGTTAGGGGGCGATAACTATGGAGCTCGTGAGTGAGAAGTTCTGTAACTGGATCATCATGCGGCGAAGCGTGAACCTTCGGAGCGAGTGAAGTCTATTTTATCAAGGATGAATTTTCGGAACGCTGAACCTTTTCCGCCGTGGTGCAAAAATCCAGGCAGCGTGTTTTTCAAGGCGGCTGAGACAATCATTTCCGAAGGCAGCACGTCTGGGCGGATGGTTCGGATCCAGGTTCCAAAGTGTTTCCAGACCAGACCGTCACATGTCATGGCAAGGTACTGTAACATGCCCTGAGCGATCATGCCGGTCTGCACAAACACATGATATGCGTGCATCTTTCTCTGCACCTGTCTGCGATATTTCTCGGTAGTCCGGTGGAGGTATTGGTTACCATTGCGACGCTTGAGCGGTCGCATAGCGGCCATCCAGAAATGGTATCCGAATGAGCCGACCGAATGCACCGCTTGCTTGAAGGCGACTTCGATCTTGAAACGCAAACTGTAGAGCAAGATGATCTCCTGAGCTTCCATGGTGAGGTCGGTAGACAAGAGGATGATCCGCCCTCTCGTGGGATGATCGACGAGAACGAAGCGGACCATCGCCCCGGCGGGCTTCCACAACAGATCCACCGACTTGAACCGGACAGAGATGTTTCTCTCCCCATATACGGGACTGGGAACTGAACTGAAGCCGCCCGTTCCAAAGACATTCTGGAGCTTCACCGCAGCGCCATACTTTTTCGGTCGTCCGCGTTTGCGTTTGCGTGGCACTGCCGCAGGCCGAAAGCCGGTTGTCGTGCGTCGAACCCTCGTGACCAGCACACCGGAACGCCCCTTGGTGCTCTGGATCACCTTTCCGTTGGCGTAGTAGGCGTCGGCCAGCAAGACGAACTCCTGACCTCTACAGACGGATGCGAGCATCTCGTTGGCCTTGTCGATCAAGGTTCTCCTGTCGCGGTTTGAAGTGACGATACCTTCGTGAATGCGTGCACAGACCGGAACGCAGAAGAAGTATCCGCCAACCTGAGAGAAATGACCGGAAGTTGTGGATGAGGGCGGTCGGAACACCATTCGAAGTTCGATCATGGGTTAGGCAGCGGTTTGCTGCTCGATGCCGTCCACGAAGATGATTCCTTGCACGACTTTGTCAAGTTGACGATATCCGTTCAGTCGACGCCAGCCTTTCTCGGCTTCCAGGCCGAGCTTGTAGACCATTGAAAGGGTTGCTTTCCTCGATCCGCACCCTTTGGTTTGTCGAGTCCGATGGCGGACCGTGGCAAACGTCGACTCAATCGGGTTTGTCGTCCGGATGTGTCTCCAGTGCTCGGCTGGAAAATCGTAGAGCGTTAGTAGAGTTTCCTTGTCTTTCTTCAGGCAGGCGCACGCTTTCGGATACTTGGCTTCGTAGAGCGTGAAGAACTCGTCATAGGCCTCCAAGGCGGCCTTCTTTGTTTCCGTCATGTAGATCTCATGGATGCGTTCCTTGGCAAGGGGCTGCACTTTCTTGGGCAGCTTGTCGAGGATGTTGGCTGTCTTGTGCACCCAACATCGTTGCTGTTTGCTTGTCGGGTACTCCTCTTCCAAGGCACTCCAGAACCCGAGAGCTCCATCGGCGATACTCAGTTTCGGAGGGATTTTCAATCCTCGTTTCTTGAGGTCTCTGAGCACATTTTTCCAGGACAGTTTGCTCTCTCGTTCTCCATCGCTGATGGTTACCAATTCCTTGGTTCCATCGGGTAAGGAGCCGACGATTACGAGAACACATGGGCGGTCGTCATTGAGCCTGACATTGAAGTAGATCCCGTCGGCCCAGAGATAGACGTATTCCTTGTCGCTGAGGTCACGCTTGCTCCATTGCTCGCGTTCTTTCTCCCATTGCTCTTCCTCGTCGAACGATGTTGGCTGCAGAAAGACCCGATGCGTTCTCACCGAGGATCGGCTCTAAGGCTCGACTCATCTCGGAGGTTGAGATTCCTCGCAGGTAGAGTGCCGGGATGAGGTTGTCCAGTGAAGCGACTCGGCGTAGGTACGGCGGAAGGATGGCGCTGGTGAACCGCTGGCCTGATCGGCGATCATTGATCCTGGGCTGCCGAACAGAAACGTTTCCTATTCCAGTCTGAAGTTGTCGCTGAGGAAGATGGCCGTTGCGAACGACTTGGCGATGACCCTGGTCATCACGCTGATGTTGATGGGCTTGAATGTAGTCGGAGACTTCGTTGTCGATGGCGGCCTGAAGAAGCACTTGGGCTCCTTGTCGCAGGGTGGCCTCAAGGGCGTTCTGGCAGACGGTGCTTGCTCCTTCCTGGCCGAGGATAGATGCGGATTCGGTGGGGTGGTTGGTGGTTTTCATTGGAGTTCAGTTGTTTTGGTAAATGGTTGAACTCTTCATGATGCCCCGACCGCCCTCATCCACAACTTCCGGTCATTTCTCCCAACCTGACAGAGCACGCCGAAGGCCTGAAAGGAATGGCTCATGATGAAGTGAGGCTTGGAATTGGACTCGGACTGTTGATGCAGATACTTCACCGCAGGCATCTTGCGGCCCTCCTTGGACTTCTTGATGCCGTCGAGAACCAGGACGGGGCGACAACCGATCTTGTAGACAGGGAAGTGCTTGATCACGATGGCGAACCAAAGTTCTGCAAGCCGGTCCGTCTTCACGGCATTGCTGTGGAAGAAATGGAGTAAGTGCTCATAGGAGTGTTCTGACAAACCGAGAGCGCGGACGAAACTGGAAACCCCGAGGAGGTCATTGCGCACGGAGAAAGCGGCCAAGACGAGCAGAAACCAGAGAAAGGTGCGGGCTCTCGAGAAAGCGGGTCGCAGAAGACAGACGATATTCCACCAAGAAATCCAGAGATTCATAACAAATGATTTGATTTTCCTAGACATTCGCATATATAAGCTAATGACCATGAAAAAGATCAGATCACTGAAAAAAGAGTCCAGAAACTTGCGGCAAAGTTAGCTGCAATCGGGCCAATGCGGCCTGGGAGCATCAGCAAGCAATACCGAGATCGACAACGCCAGCGCGGCGTGTATTACCAACTGAGCTACACGCATGAGATGAGGAGCCGGACTGAACACGTCTGGCCAGACCACGTGAAGGGACTACGAAAAGAAACAGAGGAGTACAAGAAATTCAAGAAACTGACCACCGAACTGATCGATCTGAGCATTGAACTATCCAAGGCGAAGATCGCTCTATTACGCAGTCAGACAGACACGCCAGGCAAAGAGAAACCGGTCTGAGAACTTCCCACTCACGAGCTTCGGAGTGGTCGCTCGAGCTACGGGGAGGTGCGGGACCGGCAAACTGGGTATCTTCGAGTGCTGTGCTTCGCGGGATTGCTTTGGCAATTGTTTCGCAGCCTCATCGAGGGCGCCCTGGACGCCCTAGCCGATACGTTTGGGAAAGAAACTCTCGACCGCATTCTCGAAGCCATCGACAGCGAAGTGGAAGATTTCCTGAATCGAGCCCTCCATATGGATCCCGGATCACTTGAATCTGATCAATGCGCTGAAGTCTTCGGAATAGACTAGCGTAAAGCCCTCGAATTATCGGTCAGATGTGAGTTCAAGGGATTGGAGAAAGTGAGGACGCAGTGGATGATGCTCTGTACGAGTTGGAACTTGAAAGTGATGTATCGGCACTGGATGGCCGCCCAGAACGCGCCAATCGACGGAACAGGAAAGCAAGCCAAAGCGGCCTGAAGTCGCGCTGGAACCGAGGTAGATGCGCTATTCGCGCCCTACCGCGTCGCGATAGACGAAGCTCGGTCGAGAGGGCACCGCGGAATTCCGCCGGAATGTGAGATCAACCATCATCGAAACTAAAATTCTCATATTTTGTGAGGCGGTCCTGGGCCATTTTGAGACGGCCTCTCCCCGGCCGCCGTGACGTTCACCACGTTGCGGGCCGGATCGGCGCATCCAGACATCACGGAAGCACAGGAGCGCTTCCCTCCCTATTCGAGACGTTTCTGTCTGGAGATCTGAACCTTTACACGGAGTTTACAGACGGGGAAGGCGGACGTGTTACTCTGTGAACATGAAGATGAATCTCTTGTTTTCGCTTTCGCGGTACTGGGCGGGTCTTGGTGCCATTCTTGCCATGACGGCTGGGAGCGTCGCGCAGCAGCCGCTGCCTGCGGGTGGTGCGGGCGAGGACCGACGGATCGTCCCGGTCCACCAGCATCCTCACTCCCACTGGATCTTGCCGTTCACCCGGCCGATGCACCCCAATCCGCGCCTGCCGGCTCCGGTCGACCGTCCTGTGGAGGTGACCGCGGTCGATGCGCTGATCGAGATCAACGATCAATTGGCGACCACTCGGCTGGACATTTCCCTGAGAAATCCGAATCCGCGCCAGGTCGAATCGGAGATGATCCTCCCGGTGCCGGACGGATCGATTTTTCGGGGATTCAGTTTTTCGGGAACCCAGCTTGAGGCCACGGCCAAGATCCTGCCAAGGGAAGAAGCCCGGCAAATCTACGAGTCCATCGTGGCGCAAACTCGGGATCCCGCCTTGCTCGAGTTTGTTGGAACGGGCTTGCTACAATCCAGCGTCTTTCCCGTGCCGGCGCATGGCGAGCAGAAGGTGCGCGTGGTTTTTGAGCGGCTTTTGCCAAGAGATGGCGTGCGGATCGACTACCAACTGCCGCGGTCCGAGACCCTCGATTATCGCGTGCCATGGGATTTCACGGTGAAGGTTCGATCTCCCGAGCCGATCGTTTCTCTCTACTCGCCCAGCCATGAGCTGGACGTGCAGCGGATCAGCCCGTCAGAGATTCACGCTTCGGTCAAGCGCACGACCGAGCCGGGATCCTTTCAGTTTTCCACGATGCGTCAGCGAGGCGATGGACTGACATCCTCCCTGATCGCCTATCCCGATCCGAAGGTGGGTGGGGGTTATTTTCTACTCTTGATGGCGCCGCCGGCCTCGGTGGACAACCCAGATGCGGCTCCTTTGCGACGGGAGGTGACGATCGTCCTGGATCGATCCGGCAGCATGGCCGGAGAAAAACTGGAACAAGTACGAGCAGCCTCTCACCAAATCCTTGAAGGCTTGAATGACGGTGAGGCGTTTAACATCATCGCCTACAATGAGTCGGTCGAGATGTTCTCGCCCCAGCCCGTGATCAAGGGACGCGAGACCATGCAGAGGGCAAGGGACTATTTGTCCGCGCTTCGGGTGAGCGGCGGCACCAACATCCACGACGCGCTGGTGGAAGCCCTGCGTCAGCCGCCTCCCGAGGGCACCTTGCCCATCGTTCTCTTTCTGACCGATGGTCTGCCCACGATTGGTCAAACCTCCGAAAAAGCGATTCGGGATGCCGCGGCCCAGGGCAATCAGCATCGGCGTCGAATCTTTACCTTCGGCGTGGGAGTCGACGTGAACACGCCCCTGCTGAGCCGTTTGGCGCGGGAAAGCCGTGCCACCGCGACTTACGTGCTGCCCAAGGAAGATGTCGAGGTGAAGGTGGGGCAGGTCTACTCCCGACTGCGCGGTCCCGTGTTGGCGGAGCCTGCGCTGACGGTGACGAACCGGGCGGGAAAGCCCGTTCCTGCCAGAGTGACCGATTTGCTGCCGAGCACGCTGCCAGATATCTTTGAAGGCGAGCAAATGGTGGTGCTGGGGAAATACATCGGCTCGGATCCCATCTCCTTCCGGGTGAATGGACGTGACCGTCACGGCCCGCGAACCTTTGAATTCGAATTCCAGTTTGACAAGGCCACGACCGTTAACGCCTTCGTACCCCGGCTCTGGGCGAGCAACAAGATTGGTGTGCTGGCGGAAGCCATTCGCGACCTGGGCGCTGACGGGCCGGGTCTGACGAATCCGCGTCCCTCGCCGACCGATCCCCGAGTGAAGGAATTGGTGGACGAAATTGTCAGGCTCTCGCAGGAGTTCGGTATCCTGACAGAATACACAGCTTTTCTCGCCGAGGAGGGGACCAATCTGGCAGACGCCTTCTCGAATCTCCGGCGAGCTTCGGACAATTTCAGTGAACGCGCCGGGGGTGCGCGATTCGGGCTCGCGGCGGCAAACCAGGAATCGAATTTGAAGTCTCAGATCGAGAAGAAATCACTCAATCGCAGCAATCGTTTCTGGGACGCCGAGTTGAAGTCGGTGGAGATCGCGGCGGTGCAACAAGTCAATGACCGGGCCTTTTACAAGCGGGGCGCCCTTTGGGTGGACAGCCTGGTGAGCGAAGGGGCGGCGGCGGCGGCCAAGCCGGACAAGGTGATCGAAATCGGCACGCCGGAGTTTTCCAACCTAGTGGATCGGCTGGCCTCGGACAACCGTCTCGGTTGCTTCGCACTCCAAGGCGAACTGCTCTTGAAGATCGATGGAAATACCGTGCTGGTGAAGTGAAGGAAGCTGAACATCCCGCAAACGCGATTTGAGATACGTAAGAACGAACCAAACCATGAAAACCCAGTCGACAAAGATCCCGATGAGAAGAAGAATCGAAACCAAGCTGACCGGCGTTCTCGCCCTTGTTTTGAGTGCGGGCCTGACGAGCCTTTTCGCGCAGGAGGAAACGGAGCCGTCCAAGCAGGAACGGCGTGTGGCCGGTGCCCAGCCGGGTCACAAGGTCCAGGCGAAGGACGGTCCCGTCGTTCAACTCGCGCTCTTGCTAGACACCAGCAGCAGCATGAGCGGCTTGATTGATCAGGCCAAGACGCAGTTGTGGCAAGTGGTCAACGAGTTTGTCGCCGCGAAACAGGAAGGGAAGGCGCCGGTGGTTCAAGTGGCGCTGATCGAATACGGCAACAACGGTTTGAGCCCGGATGACCGGTGGGTCCAGACCGTGCAGCCATTGACCCGCGACCTGGATGCCCTGTCACAATCGTTGTTTTCCCTCCGGGCCGCCACCAGGAGCGGCAGCAGCGAATACTGTGGCACGGCCATCATGAAGGCGGCGAAGAGCCTGGACTGGCATTCATCTTCCCAAATTTACAAGGCCGTCTTCATTGCGGGGAATGAATCCTTCGCCCAGGGAGACATTTCGCCCAATCGGGCTTGTCTGGCGGCCATCCAGAGAGGCGTGATCGTCAACACCGTATTCTGCGGGGCCGAGGCGGAAGGGATTCGCCTGGGGTGGAAGGAGGGCGCCTTGCGGTCCGACGGAGAGTATCTTCACATCGATCACAACCAAGCGGTCGCCCAGATCGCGGCGCCTCAGGATGAGGCGATCGTATCTTTGAACCGGGCCCTGAACGACACCTATGTCGCCTTTGGGCTGGAAGCCGATGCTAACAAAGCCAATCAACTGGCACAGGACGCCAACGCCGGTGGGGTAGCGGTGAGCAATCTGGCGGCTCGGGCCCGGACCAAGGCTTCAGCCAACTACTTCAACGCCTCGTGGGACATCGTCGACGCCTCCCTGCAGGAGGATTTTCACTGGGACGGCCTGGACGAAGAGAGCCTTCCCGCGGAGTTGAGGGAACTCTCGACGGAGGAACTGAAGGCTTACGTGTCCAGGAAGCGGGAGGAGCGTGAGCGATTGCAGCAGGAGATTCTCGATCTGACGCGTACGCGGGAAAACTTCGTCGCGGACAAACGACGTGAATTGGGAGAGGATCGGACGCTGGGAAGCGCGGTGGCGGAGGTGGTCCGTCGACAGGCTTCGACCAAGGGAGTGCGATTCGAGTCCGCGAAGAGTCGTGGGCCCGAGGCCTCGCCCTCCGACGCTCCCTGAGAGGCGCGGGGTTACTTCATAGTCAGTCAAGAAAGCCTTTGGGCATGGGAAACGCCACCGTTCTCGTCATCGAAGACGATCGCGCCATTCGCGCGGGCGTGGTGGATGCCCTGGCTTTCGAGGGGTATGACATCTTGCAAGCCGAGGACGGAAAGCGGGGGATGGAACTGGCGGTGGGGGCGACGTTTGATCTGGTGTTGTTAGACCTCGTCTTGCCCGTTCATTCAGGCTTTGAGATCCTCGCCGCCCTGCGCGATGTCCGGCCGACGACGCCGGTCATCATCCTCTCGGCACGCGGGGACGAGGCCGACCGGGTGCGCGGGTTGAAACAGGGGGCGGACGATTACGTGGTCAAGCCCTTTGGCCTCAGCGAGCTGTTGGCCAGGGTGGAAGCGGTCTTGCGACGGTCACCTGAGCGGCCGGAGCCGATCGGCGAAGTGACGCTTCCCTGTGGGGTGGTGAACCTCGCGGCTTCGGAGATTCGCTATGTGAATGGCGAGCGCTCGGAGCTCTCCAGCCGGGAGGTCGACATCCTGCGTTATTTGGCTGGCCGGCGCGGTCTCGCGGTCTCGCGTGATGAATTGCTTCAACGGATTTGGAGAATCAATCCGAACCGGACCGAGACGCGCACCATCGACATGCACATCGCGCATCTGCGAGGTAAGATTCGCGACAGCGCCCAGAGACCGCAGGTGTTGATGACGGTGAGAGGAAAGGGCTACATGCTGGTCAAGGAGACGCTTTCATGAGCGCATCAATGTCGCGTCCCCGGGTGGTTTGGACCTGCTTCGCGGTCTGTTTCCTGGTGGTGCTGGGGGTAATGGGCTGGGTGACCTCGCACGCGCTCCGCTTGGAAGAGGCGCGCAGGGAGACGGTGAGAGAGCGTGCCGTGGAGGCTCGACTGCGGCTGGCCCTCTGGCGATTGGATTCGGCAGCGGGCGGCTTGTTGCTCCTCGAAAACGCGCGGCCTCCGGCTCACTTCAAGGCCTTTCACGCGGCCGACCAGCTTTACACCAATGCTTTTCAGCTGGTGCAGAAGGGTCAAGTCATGGCGCCCTCGCCAATGCTCAATGAAGTGCCTCCCCACGCGAAACTCTACTTTCAGATCGATGATGAGGGGATTTTTTCGAGTCCCCAGGTTCCCGAGGGCAACCATCGGGATTTGGCCGAACAGAACTACACCACGCGGGAGGCGATCGAGGCGGCTCAGATTTGGTTAGGCGAAGCGAGGGATCAGTGGCGGGGTTCGACTTTCCTTTCCGGTGGCGCGGACTCGCCCTCCGAGACGCTCCAGACGGGAGAGGCCAATTCACCTCCAGTTCCGCCTCCACCGCCGCGGGCCGATGACGAAGAGGATGCGGCTGCCCGGCAGGAATTCCTGCGCCGGGCGCGTCTGGCATCCTCCAATCAGGCGGAAGCTTCCGTGAATTTGGGCAGTGCCAAGCTGCAGACCAAGAACACTCTGGCATTGCAGCAGGCCGTCTCGGCGGGGGTGAACGTGGAGCGCCCGGACGCGGCGGACCTCTATACCGGTGTTTGGCGAGACGGGGAATTGTACTTGAGAAGGGAAGCGTTTTTGGATGGGAGCCGAGCGGCCCAATTTGTCTGGCTGGAGGCGAGTGCCATCGAGGAGACGTTTCTCTCACAGATTCGCGACCTTTTCCCGGAGGGAAAGCTGGTCCCGCGCGGCGAGGACCCGGCGAGTTCCCTCTGGGCGACGGGCGGGATGAGTGCGTTGTCGCGAAGCCTGGTGGCTCTTCCCTACAAGCTCGATCCCGGCAAAGTGATGGATTTGGTTCCGGAATGGCCTGATTCGCCTGTCGGCCGGTCTCTCGTGATGGCCTGGGTTTCGGTGATCGGCGCCGCGCTGGGAGCGTGTTTTCTGGTGGCCGGAATCGTGGCCCTGAGCGAGCGGCGAGCGGCTTTTGTATCGGCGGTGACGCACGAGATGCGAACGCCCCTGACGACCTTTCGTCTTTACTCGGAAATGTTGTCACGCGACATGGTTCGGGAACCGGAGAAGCGTGAGCGGTATCTGAATACCCTCACCACGGAGGCGGATCGATTGAGTCATCTGGTGGAGAACGTGCTGACCTACGCCCGGCTGGAACGGGGCAGGACGCGGGCGGAGAATGAGTGCGTGAGCCTGACGGATCTGGTGGCACGCTTGCGGCCGCGTCTTGAACAGCGGGTGGTTCAGGATGGTTGCGCCCTTGAGGTGGCCGTCGGTGAGGAGACCAAGCGGGAGAAACTTCGGACCGATGTCATGGCGGTCGAACAAATCATTTTCAATCTCGTCGACAACGCCTGCAAGTATGGATGCCAGGGCGGGTCGAAGGAGACCGTGCACCTGCGGGTGGGTGTCGAGGGCCGTGAAGCGGTGTTTCACGTGGCGGACGGAGGGCCGGGAGTGCCTAAATCGGAGGCTCGACGACTGTTTCGTCCCTTTCAGAAATCCGCCCACGAGGCGGCGCATTCAGCCCCTGGAATCGGCCTGGGGCTGGGTCTCTGCCGTCAATTGAGCCGCAAGTTGGGGGGCGATGTTCGGCTGGAAGAAACCGAAAGGGGCGCCTGTTTCCGGCTTTCGCTTCCGCTGGAAGCTCCTCCCGAGCAGGGGCCGGCGTGAAGCTGAGATTGCGGAACCGCGTTTGCGTGACCAGAGTGGACCATGGTCTCAAGCGCTTTTTTGTTTTGTGTGAGCCCTCTGTTCTTGCTGTTTGCCTGGTTCGCTCGCAAGCTGGTTCCCGTTCGGATTCTGTGTGGGAAGGTCAGCCTGGGAGACGATCGGCGAGCTCCGGTTTCCTGGAGGCCTTCGCTTGGCGCGGCTTGTGCCGGGATGCTCTTGGTCGGGCCAAGTGGAGCTCCGGAATGCCGGGCGGCGGCGGAGGCGGCGGATTTTGTGCGCTTTGTCGGGGGAGAAACGCGGGATCAGCTGCAAGTCGCGGTGGGGTCCTACCTGAACAAGGACGGGATCGCGGTCGATCTCGTGGGGGCCGTTCACATCGCGGATCCGGGGTACTACCGGGAACTGAACGAGCGATTCACGGAATACGACGCCGTGCTCTTCGAGTTGGTGGGTGATCCGGAGGCTCTGACGCTGATCGAAGAGAGGGAAGCTTCGCCTAACGTCGTTCGCATGTTGCAGATGATGATGACGGACGTGTTGAAATTGCAATTTCAATTGACGGGGATCGACTACTCGCCGGCGCATTTCGTCCATGCCGATCTCACGCTGGACGAGTTCTTGCGAGAGCAGAACGAACGTGGCGAGAGTGTGTTCACGTTTTTGCTCAAGACGATGAAAGTTCAGATGGCACGGGAACAGGCGGGCGCTCAGCCGGTGGGCATGTGGCAACTCGTCCGGGCGTTCTACGCGCTCGACCGTGCCAGTGCGCTCAAGAGCCTGCTGGCAGAGCAACTGGCCGAGGCTGAGTCGCTGATCGGGGCGGCGGAGGACGAGACCGTGCTCTTGACGGGAAGAAACAAGCGCGCGCTCGAAGTCTTGGAGGGGCAGGTGGCAAAAGGGAGCAAGCGCCTGGCGATCTTTTTCGGGGCCGCTCATTGCCCGGATCTTGAACATCGGCTGGGGGCGATGGGCTATCGGCGGATTGGCAAGCGCTGGCTGACCGCGTGGCACATTCCCAAGCCGGAGGAGGTGGGGCTGGGGAGACAGTCGACCGAAGAGCCGGAGGGGTAGATCGAGCGCGGATGGGAAGGCGGGACTGCGGTGAAATTCTTTTGTTTTTCTTGTAACAGTTTTGGAGCGGCGAGTGTCTTCACGGTAGAGGAAGGTGTGAGCCCGCGGCGGCTTCGCTCCTTCACTCGCTTGGATAATGATGACATTGGCGACCCTCACCCAACTCGAGACGCTGGCCTTGGTCTTTCAGGGAGATAACCTGAAGGAGAAAGGCGGCGCCGGCTCCCTGTGCTCTCGCACTGACGAGCGAGCTTCGAGCGAAGGCCGTCAGGGACTCGACCTCCCGGATCTGGAACAGGTCGCGGGAGGGGATCCGGAAGCCTGCGAACGCCTCATGGCGGCTCTGTATCCGATCGTGATTCGGGTGATTCGAAGCCGTCTTTCACTGAGGCTTCCGGAAGAGGATGTTGCGCAGGAGGTGTTCCTGAAGGTCTTTCGAAAGATTGGTCAATATCGCGGCGAGGTGCCGATCGAACGCTGGGTGGCGAGAATCGCGGTGACGACCTGTCTGAACGCGATGCGTGCGCCGCGTCATCGCCTGGAGTGGCGGCGAGCCGATTTGTCGGCCGAAGAGGATGAGGCCCTGGAAAAGGCACGCTCGGAGGATCCGATGGACGATCCCGGCGAGGCGTTTGCGGCGAGAGAATTGTTGGGAAAGCTGCTGGAATCGCTTTCGGCAAAGGATCGGATGGTGATCGAAATGCTCGATCTCGGGGGTCGGACTTCGGCGGAGGCAGCCGTCCTTCTCGGAACGACGTCGGTGGCCCTCAGGGTGCGCGCCGCGAGGGCCCGGCAAAGGCTCAAGTCCCATTTAAAGAGGCTCACGGGAGAGGACGTGGAAGGATCATGAGTCCGGAGAGCGAAGCATTGAGGCGTCTGTTGACAGCGGCGCGTGGGGCTCCGCGGGAATCGAGTTCGGAAACGCTGCCCGTCGGCCTGGCGGCCCGCGTGCTTCGGGAGACCGGAAGGCGAAAGGAAGATTGGTTCGTCACGGCGGTGCCGGTGGTGCGGTGGGGATTGGCGGCGTCTCTCGCCGTGCCGGCTCTGGTGGCCGTTTTGAGTGTGCGGCAAGCTCCCGTGACGCCCCCCCAGCCCGACCCATTTCGCCGTGCAGCATCAATTCACGCAACTGGTCCTCAAGCCATGATGACGGTTTCCCCCAAATCGAAAGTCCTTCTTGGCATGCTTCTCATCTTTCTCGCCGGTAGCGTGGCGGGAGCGCTGGTGGGTTCCCGGCTCACTCGGACGGCCGTGGTGGAACGCACCAAGATCGAGAACCTGAATCGCAACATCATGGAATTGCTCGAGGAGAAACTCTCGTTGCGACCGGATCAGGTATCCGTCATCGAGCCATTGGTGGCCCAGGCTTGCGAAGAACTGGAGTTGATCCATCGCCGCGGAGCCGAACGCGTCGAGCAGGTGATTCGAAAATATCATGAAATGATCGCCACCAAATTGGATGCCGAGCAGTTGCCGATTTTGAAGGACATGGAACGCAAGCGGCGGGAAGGGGTGCCGATCGACTGACCCCGCGACGCCACGAACGAATCATCCTTGCCACGATCTTATCGTTTATTTACTTATTCTAACCACTCAACTGAACCACTGATTCATCGACCGATATGTACCTGAAACCCTTGTTTACTGCGCTTTGCCTCTTCGCCCTTGGCGGCCCTCTCGCCCGAGCGGATCATCACGCCTAAAAATCCGGCCTGGATCTGAAAGGTGACTGGAAAATGGATGTCAAGGTGGGAGAAGAGAATCGGCCTTACATCTTTCAATTCGAGCGGGCGGAGGACCAATGGTTGGGCCACTCCATCGACGACAAGGAGCGGCGGCGGAAAACTGACCGCGTCAAGGTGGAGGGACGCCAGGTGGTTCTGGAAACGGATATGGAAGTCAACGGGGTGAAAGGGGTGATCCACGTGGAGATCGAGGTTTCGGAAGACGGCGAGAAATTGGAGGGCAAGTGGACGGTCACGGGAGAGGACGGCACGGAATACTACGCCGGGACCGCCAAGGGTCACCGAGAGTTCACCCTGGATCTCGCGGGCCAGTGGCAGTCTGCGGCGGTCGTGGGTGAGGACGAGATTGTGGTTCCGGCGACCTTCGAGAAGAAGGACGGGAAATGGAGCGGAAGTTTTGAGAAGGACGAAAAACCGATCGCCTTCAGCAAGGTCTCCATCGAGGGAAGAGAGGTGACTTGCGAGTTTGTCATGGATGTCGAGGGCGAGGAGCGTGATTTCCGCCTGCGCGGGGACGCCACCAGCGCGGACCGGGTCGAGGGCAAGTGGGTGATTCTCGATTTGACGGGTCAAGAAGGTTCCGGTGGCAGTTGGACACTCTCGCGGAATCCGGCTTTTGATCTTGCGGGAACCTGGAACGCCACTTCGCAAGTCAATGGAGAGGAGCACACCTCCGTTTACACGATCGCCTCTGGGGAGGAGGGTTACTCTGGATCCGTGAAGAGCGATCTTGGCGAGACCGATTTGAAGTCGGTGAGCCTGAAAGATGACAAAGTGAAGTTCGTCATCCCCTTCGGTGAGACGGAGGCCGTCGTTGAGGCTGAGGTCGTGGAGGGCGCCTTGAAGGGCGAATGGTCGCTGACCGGTAGCGATGGCAGCGAGCATTCCGGTGGATGGAAAGCGGACCGAGCCTCTTCGAAAGATTGAATCCTGTGAGGGCGCCGAGTCGATAATCCCTCGCCATACGTAGCACTTTTATCAAACAACAAAGAACGACCACGACTGTTTACATGAGACAACGTCACCGAATCGCGGCCTTGATCGTAACGGCCCTGCCATGGGGAACACTTTTGGGAGGCTCTGGCGAAACGGATGCCAGGAACGCATTGAGCCGAAGCGAAGTGCCGAATTTCGCGCTGCTGGATCATCGCGGCACCTTTCACGAATTGGATTACGTCCTGCGTTCGCCTGAGGTCAAGGGGCTGGCGTTGTTCGTTCAGGGGAATGGCTGTCCCCTGGTGCGCAAGCGAGTGCCTCATCTGAAACGACTGAGAGAGGCCTACGGGGATCGGGGCATTGTGATTGCGATGATCAATGTCAACTACCAAGACGAGCGGGAGGACATCGCGGAAGAGGCCGAGGAGTTTGGCATCGATTTCCCCATCCTGGTCGATGAATCGCAGATGGTGGCCGAGATGTTGGGCATTGATCGCACCGGTGAGGCGATTCTGATTGCCTCGGATTCGCGGAGGATTGTCTACCGTGGGGCGGTTGACGACCGCATGTCCTATCAAAAAGAAAAGCCGGAGGCTTCGGATGCCTATTTGAAGGATGCCATCGAGGCGATGCTGAAAGGTGAGCCGATCGTTCCGGCCGAGACCGAGGCGATCGGCTGCAAGGTTTCCTTTCCGGGCGCGGAGGGGGCCACGATTTCCTATTCGGAGCAGATTGTCCCGATTCTCAAGAATCGCTGCGTGAGTTGTCATACCAAGGATGGGATCGGGCCCTTTGCCCTGTCCAATTACCGGAAGGTGAGGGGCTGGTCTGAAATGATGGAAGAGGTCATTCTCACGAGACAGATGCCTCCCTGGCATGCCGATCCTCACATCGGAAAGTTCCGCAAGCAGGCTGGCTTGACTCCGGAGGAAGAGCGGACGCTGATTTCCTGGATTCGGGCAGGGGCACCGCGGGGAGAGGGTGAAGACGGCCTCGACGGTTACGCTCCCGAGGTCAAGGAGTGGGCGCTGGGCCAGCCGGACGAAGTGATTGAGTTGCCGGAACAGAGCGTTCCTGCGGAGGGCGTGATTCCCTATCGCTACGTCCACGTCGATGGACCTTTTGACGAAGATGTGTGGCTGAGCGGACTGGAAGTGAATCCTGGCAACACCCAGGTCCTGCACCACGTGGTGGTGACGGCTTTCCCGAAGGGAAGTTCGGAGCGCGAGCGTCGCCGCGGTGGCCGCTGGATCACAGGTTACGCGCCGGGAACCGGCGCCCAGTGGCTGCCGGAGGGCACTGGGGTTTTCCTGCCCCAAGGATTGACCCTGAGGTTTCAGCTCCATTACACGACCTCGGGGAAGGCGGAGACCGACCGGACGCGTTTGGGATTACATTTGGCCAAAGAGAAACCGGCGAAGGAATTCAAGGGTCACATTGTCAACCATCCCAAGTTCGAAATTCCGCCTCATGCGCCGGAGCATTCTGAGCGTTACACCTTACCGGTGAAAAAGAACATGCTGCTCTACGCAATGAATCCGCACATGCACTATCGCGGCAAGTGGATGCGCTTTGATCTGCGCCTGCCGGACGGAGAGCAGCGGCCACTGCTCTCGGTGCCGAACTACAATTTCAACTGGCAGCGCACCTACCGTTATGTCGAGCCGCAGCCCATTCCAGCCGGATCCCAAATCGTCATCACCAACGCGTGGGACAACTCATCCCTCAATCCGCACAACCCAGACCCGAGTCAGGCGGTTCGATGGGGCGAGCAGACGTTTGAGGAAATGTTTTTCGCCTCGATGTATTTTGTGGACGCCGACTGAGCGCCGAGGGGAAACGCCTTATTTCCGTGCCAAGGCGCGCCTGAGAAAATCGTCGACGCGTTGTAACCGATCTTTGTCATAAAACCGCGGACCTCCATGGCCGGCCCCATGGACGATGTCCAGATGGATCCGGTCTCCGAGACCGGCTTCCTGGTAGGCTCCCAGTAGTTCCAGCGATTGATTGACTGGCACCTGGGGATCTTGATCGCCGTGGATGAGCAAGAGCGGCGGGGCGTTTTGGTGCACGTGAAAGACCGGGCTGGCCTGCCGGGCCAGCTCGGGATCCTCTTCCGGCTGGCAGCCGAGTAAGGATTGGAGGGCGGGGATCCGGACGTTCAGGCCGTGGGGGGTCGATTGAGAGAGGATGATCGTCAGGTTGCTTGGTCCGTAGAAGCTGATCGCGGCGACGATTGGATCGTGCGACGATTTGGATTCAATGGTTGCCAATGCCGGTGGATCGAGGGTGAGTGCCGCGAAAAGGGCGAGATGGCCTCCTGCGGAATCGCCGCCGATGGCCATGCGGCCAGCATTGACGCCAAACTCTTGGCCTCGAACGCGCAAGAATTGGAGCGCGGCCTGCACATCTTGGATCTGGGCCGGAAATCGCGCTTCACCCGAGAGGCGATAGTCAATGCTGGCGATGGCCCAGCCGCGCTTCAGAAGTCCGCCCAGGGGCATGGACGCTTTGCTGCCCATCGACCAGGCGCCTCCGTGAACCCAGACGAGAAGTGGTGGATGGGACTCTGCGGGTGGTTGATAGAGGTCGAGGGCGAGTTCCCTGTCGGCGATGGTTGCGTAGACGATGTCGGCATGCCGAGGCGAGTGTGGCGGGGAGTCAGCCATTGGGCGAGCTCGTGGGAAGAAGGAGTGCTGGCGTGCTGAAGTGGCTGGTCAGGCCAGAACCTCTCGGATGACCTTGCCGTGCACATCCGTGAGTCTGCGGTCGAGGCCATTGTGGTACCAGCTCAGTCCCTCGTAGTCCAGCCCGAGAAGGTGCAAGACGGTGGAGTAGTATTCCCAGATGGTGGTGGGATTTCGCTCGGCTCGGCGACCGAAATCATCCGTGGCGCCGTAACTCGTCCCGCCCTTCACGCCAGCTCCCATCATCCAGAGCGTGAAACCGTCAGGGTTGTGGTCGCGCCCCACGGTGCCCTCCTGGCGCGTGGGCATGCGGCCGAATTCGGTGGTCCAGAGGACGAGGGTGTCCTCCATCAAACCTCTTTGTTTGAGGTCGGTGAGCAGGGCGGCGGCTGGCTGATCGAAGATGGGGCAGTGACGGCTGTAGTCTTGTTTGAGGGTTTTGTGAGCGTCCCAGTTGAGCAATCCGTCGACCCCGCTGGCGCGCGACGCGCAGTACAAATTGACATAGCGAACGCCCCGTTCTAGCAGACGTCGCGCCAGCATGCAGTTGCGTGCGTAGGCGGCCTTCAGGGAATTGGAAGAATCCGTGCCATAGAGCCGGTGAACGTGGGCGGGCTCGCTGGGGAGGTCGCTCACCTCCGGAGCCGAGAGCTGCATGCGGCCGGCGAGTTCGTAGGCACCGAGGCGAGCCTGGAGGTCGGAGTCGTGAAGGCGTCCGGCCGCGTGACGCCGATTCAAAAACTCCAGCAGTTCGCGCGTGGTGGTTTCCTCCGCCTGGTTGACTCGATCAGGTGGCCTCAGATTGCGAATCGGTTGGTGCATGGCCATGACGATGGCCTGATGCCTGGCGGGGAGGAATCCGTTGCTCCAGTTCGCTTTGCCGTTGGGCGGTTCGCCTCGGATGTCAGGGATCGCCACATAGGTGGGCAGGTCGTCAGACAGGCTTCCAAGGGCATGACTGATCCACGCTCCGGCGCTTGGAAAGCCTTCACGGGCATGGCCGGTATTCACGAAGACACAGCCGGGCCCGTGCGTGTTTGTCTTGGAATGCATCCCGTGGAAGAAGGCGATGTCGTCGACGTGCCGGGCCATGTGCGGGAGCATGGAGGAAATCATCTTGCCACTTTGCCCGGCCGGGCGGAACGGCCAGGGGCTCTTCATGAGCGGTCCGTTCTTGCCTTGAAAACTGACCATGTCCTCCTCGCCGGGCAGCGGCTGGCCGTGCCTTCTCTCCAGTTCGGGCTTGTGCTCCCAGAGATCCATGTGGGCAGCGGCTCCGGGGCAGAAGATCTGCACCACTCGTTTGGCCTTGGCGGGGAAATGGCTCACCCGGTTTTCACCGGCCGCCAGCAGGTGCTCGATTCCAACGCCCATCAGGCCGGTGGTGACGTTGCCGAGGAAGCGTCGGCGGGTGCGGTGAGAGGTGATCATGGGAGGAGGAGGATGATGGCAGCTCGGTGGTTTCGGCGACCCGCAGGGGCGGAATCAATCGAGAAAGATGAGTTCGCTGGAGTTCAGGACGGCTCGACAAACCGCCCGCAGCCCGCTCTCCTTGAGAGCAGCGCTCATGCGAGCCCGCTCCCGCTCATCCGGTTCTCGCTGGTAGGCGAGCAGGAAGAGACGGGAAATCTGTTCGTCCGCGGATCCATCGCCGACCCGCGAAGCCAGCGCTTCGGCCATGTCGATCGTGAAAGAGTGATTCAGCATCGTCAGAGCCTGGAGAGGCGTGGTGGTCTGAGCCCGGCGGGGCGAGGAGAAGGCGCAGTCCGGCTGATCGAAGTCTGTCAGCAGATCGACCACGGAAGCGCGGGCGTTTTGATGATAGACCGCTCGGCGCCAAGTCTCCGGGCCGTGCGTGTCGAGTGGATGGAAGGTCGAGACGTTGTCGTTCAGGTAGCGGTAGAGCCGAAAACCCGGACCCCCCATGGCGGTGTCGAGCTTTCCAGATCCCGCGAGCATGGTATCTCGGATCTCCTCGGCGGAAAGCCGGCGAGGAGGAAAGCGCCAGAGCAATCGGTCGCCGCCATCCACGGCGGCACCCTCGGCTCGGAAGGCGGAGGACTGGCGGTAGGCTGCCGACAACATGATGAGACGGTGCATCGGCTTCAGTCGCCAGCCGTTCTCCATCAACCTGACTGCCAGGAAATCGAGCAGATCGGGATGAGACGGACGGCCTCCCATGTAGCCGAAGTCATTGGGTGTGTCGACAATGCCTTTGCCGAAGTGATAGTGCCACAGGCGATTGGCCAGGACGCGGGGTGTGAGCGGGTTGTCGGGGTGGGTGATCCAGCGGGCCAGCGCCAGCCGTCGGCGTTCTTCCGGGGCCGTGCTGGACAGGTTGTAAGCCGGAATGACCTCATCGAGGGTCGAGAGGCTGGCGGGGGCGACGGGTTCACCGGGGCGCTGCGGGCTGCCGCCGATGAAGAGGTGGAACGGTCCGTCGGCCCCGGGGGCATCGCGCGTGCCAATCCAGGCTGCGGGGAGATCTTTCACTTTC
This sequence comes from Verrucomicrobiales bacterium, assembly GCA_965204485.1. GTDB lineage: Bacteria > Verrucomicrobiota > Verrucomicrobiia > Verrucomicrobiales > DEV007 > JAACDM01. The sequence goes on along the minus strand of CBDBEZ010000135.1, from coordinate 216,114 downwards.
GTCATCTCCCTCTCCACCTCGCGCAGGGCCACCCTCAAGTGCTGAATCTCCCGCTTCTCGGCGGCGGTGATTTCGGCGGCCCGCAGTCGGTGTTTGCGATGGGCTTCGTTGGCGGGTTGACGGTCCCGCCCATGGGCAACCTCATTCCAGGATTCGCCATCCAGGGAGACATCGATTCGATAATCGGCCGGAAAGCCGCCGAAAATGTCGTGTTCGGGATTGGCCTCGTCCCGCGCACTGGAAAAGACCACCCGATGGATTCGGGTCGGCTTCTTCAGCTCGATGATGATCTGATTCGAGGCGGACAGGAACCGTTCTCCCGCCTTGCCGTCGATCGCAAGATGCGGGCCATAGACGCCGGGGAAATCTTCATTGATCCGGGCCTCGCCGTGCGCCGTGGCGCCTTCACTGGCCAGAGCGACATTGCGGGGGCTCTCTTCCGCAGACCAAACCTCCAATTCGTCGAGTTTGAAAGTCCTCGCGTTCGGATTGGAATCCGCCGCTTCGCATCGCAGGCGGACCAGGCGTGCACGGGTGGGCGCGAAACGCTCTTCGGTTCCCCGACGATCGACTGGGGGGCGAGCCCATTCCGCTTCATGAGCGGCGCGGCGCCGGGTGGCCAGGGAGCGATTCCTGACAGAGGTCTCGACCGCGGCGATCGCTTTCTCGATCCTGGCTTTCCGCTCGCGAAGCGGAGCCAGGGCCTCCTGGCGAGCCAGGCGCTCGGCGGGCGTGGCGAGTGTCGCCGTTCCATGCCGGACGGCGGCAAAGGTTGCGTAGAGCTGGTAGTAGTCTCGCTGGCGAATGGGATCGAATTTGTGGTCGTGGCAGCGCGCGCAGCCCAGCGTCATTCCCAGGAAAGCCTCGCCGGTCGCGTTGATGATCTCGTCCAGGGTGTTGGCTCTGATTTGGGCCTGCGCCTCTGCGTCCTGGTTGCCGACATCGTCGTAGGGTCCCGCCACGAGAAAGGCGCTTCCAATGGCAATGTCAGGATCTCCCTTTCCCGTCACGTCTCCCGCGAGATGCTCGCGAATGAACTGATCGAAGGGCCGGTCCTCGTTGAAGGAACGGATGACGTAGTCGCGAAACGGCCAGAGATTGTCGATGATCACGTTGCGCTCGAATCCGATGCTTTCTCCAAAGCGCACCACGTCCAACCAGTGCCGTCCCCATCGCTCGCCGTAGTGGGGCGATTCGAGGAGTCGATCGATCAATTTTTCGTAGGCGTTCTCGTCCTGACTTTGCACGAAATCGTCAACTTCCTCGGGCGTGGAAGGCAGCCCGGTAAGGTCATAGCTCGCTCGGCGCATCAGCGTTCGGGGATCGGCCGGCGGATTCATTTTCAGGCCGGCGGCGGAGAGACCGTCTTCAAGGTAGGCATCGATCGAATCGTGTTTCAGCTTTCGCACGGGCTGATAGGCCCACCAGGACTTGTCGGCGGTCGAGGCCTCGTGCAACACGACTCCCTCAGGCCACCTGGCGCCCTCGAGGATCCACTGCCGCAGCCGGACAGTCTCTTCCTCGTTCAGGGGCTCACCCTTCTTGGGCATGAGCGGCGGCTCTCCGTCAGGCTGCGGGATCACTGCCAGATAGAGATCGCTTTCCTCCGGCTTTCCCGGTACAACCAGCGTTTTTTCAGGATCCAGGACGGCGGCGGCCGTGGCGAGAGAGAGATCGCCCTTAGGATTGTTTGGATTGTGGCAGGCCAGGCACTTGGCTTCCAGCAGGGGTTTGAGATCGCTCTGCAGATCCGCTGCGAGCGTGGGCGGCACCGTCAGAGTCAGCCCGATGAAGGTCGCCGCGGAAATGGTGGAGGGGAGCAGCGAAGCGAAACGCATACCCCTTTAACCCAATCGGAATCGGGCTGTTTTCCAAACTCTTTTTTCCAGGTGGATCGTCCGCTCCAGGGGCGATGGAGGCATCGATCGCCAAGGCGACCGCTTCGAAAGTTGCAAAGCAACCGCTCTTCATGTGGTAAGGAAAACCATGAAATTCATGATAATTAAGATTTCTGGATTATTAAGCGTGATGGCGATGACGCTGGCCTTGGCTCCGCTCGGATGGGCGGAGGGTGAGGACGAGGATGGTCAGGGCGCGGACCAGGACAAGCGCTTTTCTTCGGGCTTGTTATCGAATATGAAACTGCGAGGCATTGGGCCGGCGCTGATGTCCGGTTGCATCGCGGACATCGCCATCGATCCGAGTGCATCGAACACCTGGTATGTGGCGGCGGGATCGGGAAACGTGTGGAAAACGATCAACGTGGGCACGACGTGGACACCGATTTTCGAGAATTACGGTTCCTATTCCATTGGCTGCGTGGCCGTGGATCCCTCGGACTCCGACACGGTCTGGGTGGGGACGGGCGAGAACGTGGGCGGCCGTCACATGGGTTTCGGGGATGGGATTTACAAGAGCACCGACGGCGGCGATCGCTTCACCAATGTGGGCCTCAAGCAGAGCGAGCACTTGTCGAAGATCGTCATTCATCCCGAGGACTCGAACACGGTCTACGTGGCCTCTCGGGGGCCGCTCTGGTCTCCCGGCGGTGAGCGGGGCCTCCTACAAGACCACGGACGGTGGCGCGACATGGAACCGGATTCTCTCGAAGGGCGAATACACCGGCGTGACCGATGTCGTGATGGATCCTTCCAATCCAGAGGTTCTTTATGCGGCGACCCATCAACGGCACCGAACGGTTTGGGCATTGGTCAATGGCGGTCCGGAGACCGGCATCTTCAAGACCACGGATGGCGGTACGACGTGGAAAGAACTGACCAAGGGCTTGACGGGTGAGGACATGGGCAAAATCTCCCTGGGGATCTCAACCCAGCGCCCGGAGGTCGTCTACGCCACCATCGAATTGGCCAAACGGCAGGGCGGCTTCTGGCGCTCGGAAGACGGCGGGAAAACCTGGAGCAAGCGCAGCGATTATATCAGTGGCGGCACGGGCCCCCACTATTATCAGGAACTCTACGTCGATCCTCACCGGTTCGATTCCCTCTATCAGGCCAATGTCTATCTGGGCCACAGCGATGACGGGGGCCGGACTTGGCGGTCGGCCGAGAGCCGGCACAAACACGTGGACAACCACGCCGTGGCCTTTCATCCGACGGATCCCGACTTCCTGCTCGTCGGCTGCGACGGCGGACTCTATCGTTCCTACGATCGTGGACAGACCTACGATTACTTCGCCAATCTTCCCCTGACGCAATTCTACAAGGTCGACGTGGACTACGACTATCCGTTTTACCACATCGTGGGCGGAACGCAGGACAACAACACCCAGTACGGTCCAAGCCGGACCCGCAGTTCTTCGGGCATTCTCAACACCGATTGGCGGCCGATCATCGGTGGCGACGGCCACGACTGCGCCATTGATCCCGAGGATCCCAACGTGATCTACTGCGAATCCCAGCAAGGCGTTCTCCGGCGTTTCGATCGCGTGACGGGGAACTCGATCAGCATCAAGCCCCGTCCCGCCCGGGGTGAAGAGAATTTGCGTTACAACTGGGACGCGCCCATTCACATCAGCCCCCACTCGCACACGCGCATCTATCACGGTGCGAAAAAGCTCTTTCGCAGTGAGGACCGGGGAAACCGTTGGGAGGCGATCAGCCCCGACCTTGTCCCGCGATCTCGATCGCTATCATCTCGAGCACATGGGGAGGGTGTGGAGCCTTGACCTGGGAATCTACGACACCGGAGCCATGTCACAGTACGGCAACATCACCTCCATCTGCGAGTCTCCGGTTGAAGGGCTCATCTATGTGGGCACGGACGACGGACTGATCCAGATCACCGAGGACGGCGGGGCCAGCTGGCGGACGGTGGAGCGGTTGTTCGATCTCCCGAAAGGGGCTTTCGTCAACGACATCAAGGCCGATCTGCACGAGCACGATCGGGTCTACGCGACCTTTGATCATCACAAGACGGGTGATTTCACGCCTTATGTTTTCTCGAGCACGGACCGCGGGCGCACCTGGAAATCCATGCGTGGGGATCTTCCCGATCGTCACCTGGTTTGGCGGATCATCCAGGATCATGTGGACGCCGACCTGTTTTTTCTGGGGACGGAGTTTGGCGTGTTTGCCTCGGTCAATGGCGGCGAGGATTGGATCAAGTTAACGGGAGGTGTGCCGACCATTCCTTTCCGCGATCTGGAGATTCAGCGTCGAGAAAACGACCTCGTGGGCGCGACCTTTGGCCGAGGCTTTTACGTCTTTGACGACTACGCTTTCCTTCGCGAGCTGGACAAGGAACTGCTGGAGAAGGAAGACTTCGTCATTTTTCCCGTGCGAAAATCCTTTCGTTTCATCCCGCACTACGGCATCGGCGGGCGGAAGGGATATCAGGGAGACGGTTTTTTCTCGGCTGAGAATCCGCCGGTCGGAGCGATGATCACCTACTACAATCCCGAGACGATCGAGGTGAAAACGATGCGGCAGAAGCGACTGGAGAAGGAGCGCGAAACGAAGAAGAAAGGGGGGGGGACAATGTCTACCCGGGATGGAATGCCTTGAAAGAAGAAGCACGGGAGGAAGTGAGCGCGGCGCTCCGGTTTCGAATCGAGGACGCGGAAGGTCGTCTGGTGAGCCGTTTTGACGGGCCGACCGGTGCGGGCCTGCACCGAGTGACCTGGGGCATGCGTTATGACAACGATGATTTTCCCAACGATGGCCCCTTCGTGGAGCCTGGCGTTTGCACCGTCTCCGCCGTCAAGGTGGTGAACGGTGAGACTTCCGAGATCGAGGGGTCTCAGTCGGTGGAGATCGTCGACATCAATGAAGGGAGCACGCTGACGGCCGAAGCTCCGGAGAGTCGGGTCGACTTTTACGAGCGATTGGACGAGTGGCAGCGCGCGTTCCGGGTGGCCAGCCGGCGGCTGAGCGAAGTCCGGGGAGAGCTGAACGAGATCAAGGAGGCGATCGAGCGGGCTCGCTTGCCGGAGCCATCGCTCGCGGAGGAGGCTCGCTCCCTGGAATTGCAGTTCGCCGACATCGAGGAAGCGTTCAACGGCGACCCTCTCAAGGCGAGGCATGACGTGGAATCGGTGCCCTCGATTCGGGAACGCCGGTGCGAATCGCCGGTCGCTGCATGGCCCCACGGACACCGATCGCGACCAGTTGGAGATTATCAGGGAACGGTTTGATGAACAGCAGGCCGTGTTCACGCGCTTGTTGGAGGAAGAGGTGCCCCGGCTGCACGAGCGACTGGAAGCGGCGGGGGTGCCTTGGACCTCGGGGCGGCCCTTGCCGAAGCACGACTCCGGCGAATGAAGCGCTTCTGGAACTGGAAGCGCCTTGCCCGGAAGACGCATTACTGAGCCTCCTTGTTCGTGGCCCTCCCGCTCTTGGTGGTGATTGGGTCGGGGATCTTGCTGCTCTTGAAGAAGGAACTGGCCTGGATCCAGCCCCCGACGCAAAAGGGATCCGTGCAAGCGCCCGCGCCCGGCGTGGGCTTCGAGACGATCTTGCGGGCGGCCTCCAGCGTGGCCGAGGCGGTCATCGCGGACTGGAGCGATGTCGAAAGGCTCGATGTGCGCCCGGCGAAGGGCATCGTCAAGGTCCAGGCCAAGAACGACTGGGAATTGCAGGTCGATTTGGGAACCGGTGAAGTCTTGCAGGCGGCCTATCGGAGATCGGATTGGATCGAGGCGATTCACGACGGCTCCTTCTTCCATCCGGCGGTCAAGACCTGGGTGTTTCTGCCCTCGGCCGTGGTGCTCCTGGGGATGTGGGCGACGGGGATCTATCTCTTTCTGCTTCCGTTCGGGGCGCGCCGACGGGCCCGGCGGCGCGGTTCAGGGAGCGATGGAAGGTTTTCTGCCTCCTGAAACCCCCATTTCTCCTTTCACCGGGGAGGATGACGCGTTTAGGTTGTGCCTGATGAGATCACGGGTTCAACCGACGAGGTGGCTCTGGACGTTGGTCCTGGCGCTGGGCGTGCAGACAGCGCTGGGCGTCGCACCGTCCGACTGGGAGCCGATGCTTGCCGATTATTGCTTTGAGTGTCACGACTCGCTGACGGAAAAGGGCGGGATTGACCTGGAATCCGCTTTGGACGACCCCCTTGGGGTGCGGCTGGAGACCTGGGAAAAGGTGACGCGCCAGCTGCAGCTGTGCCTGATGCCGCCGATTGAAGAGACGCGCCCCACCGAAGCCGGGTATCGGGACTGGGTGGGCTCGCTGGAGTCGGCCCTCGATGCCCACGCTCGCGAACACCCGAACCCGGGCCGGACCGAGTCGCTCCGTCGGCTGACGCGAACGGAGTACCGGCATGCCATTCGTGATCTGTTGAGCCTGAACATCGATGCCGCGGAGCTTTTGCCGGCCGACTCGGCAAGCCATGGTTTTGACAACGTGACGGTGGGAGACCTGTCCCCGGCCCTGTTGGACCGATACATTGGGGCGGCGCAGAAGATCAGCCAGCGGGCACTCGGGCGTACGGGCTCTTCCCCGGACGGGCTCACCGTGCGACTGCCGCCGGATCTCACGCAGGAAGCGCACGTGGAGGAGCTTCCCTTGGGAACGCAGGGTGGCACGCGATTCGAACATGTCTTTCCGCGAGATGGCATTTACCGCGTGGTCATTCATCTGATGCGAGATCGGGATGAGCATGTGGAAGGATTGAATGGCGAGCACGTCTTGCAGGTGCTGCTTGATGGCGAGGTGGCCGCTGACTTTGTCGTGGAGCCGCCCAAGAACTCGCGAGATCACACCAAAGTGGACCAACATCTGGTTGCCGACTTCGAGGTGGAGGGTGGGGATCGCGAGGTCGGAGTCACCTTTGTGGCGCCGCCGCCAGATTTGATTGAGACTTTGAGGCAACCCTACCAATCGGCTTTCAACAAGCATCGGCATCCCCGCCGGTCGCCCGCGGTCTATCAAGTTTCGATCACCGGGCCCTTCAAGGCGGGCGAGGTGGGCACACTGACAAGCCGTCAAAAGCTCTTGCAAGGCTTGTCCTCGCGGGACGAGTCCGGCGCGCGCCATGTGGCCGCACGCCTGATGCGGCTGGCCTACCGAGGGGATGTGGTCGAAGATGATCTTGACAGGGTCCTCGCATTTTACCGGGAGGCTGCCTCGACAGGAGGGTTCGAGGCCGGGATGGAAGCCGTGGTGGCGGCGATCCTGGTCAGCCCGAAGTTTCTTTTTCGGGTCGAGCGGGATCCGGAGGGCTCCCAGCCGGGCGAGCCCTATCGCTTGAGCGACCGTGAGATCGCCTCGCGGCTGGCTTTCTTTCTCTGGAGCAGTTTGCCGGACGAAGCGCTTTTGGCGGCGGCGGATACCGGTGAGTTGACCGCCTCGAGAGAAGGGATTGTCCACCAGGTGAAGCGCATGTTGGCCGATGATCGGGCGATGGCCTTGGTGGAGAATTTTGGAACCCAGTGGCTCTACTTGCGCAACCTGGAGGCCTTCACGCCGGATGGTCGCCTCTATCCGGATTTCGATGACAACCTCCGGCAGGCCATGCGGCGCGAGACCGAACTGCTGTTGACCCATGTGCTGCGAGAGGATCGGCCCGTGCTCGAGCTGTTGCGCTCAGATTTTACCTTCCTGAATGAGCGTCTGGCCAAGCACTATGGCATTCCCCACGTTTACGGTTCTCGCTTCCGTCGAGTGGCTCTGGATCGTGAAAGCCGCCGGGGTGGCCTCTTGCGGCACGCCAGCGTTCTGACGGTCACCTCTTACGCGACAAGGACCTCACCGGTGTTGCGCGGTCACTGGGTCTTGGAGAATCTCCTCGGAACGCCACCGCCGCCGCCGCCCGACGTTCCCGCCCTGGAAGACAATCCGGTGGACGCCTCTCTGCCGGTGAGACAGCGCCTCGCCGCGCATCGGGAGAATCCCGCTTGTGCGCAGTGTCATGACGTGATGGATCCGCTGGGGTTTGCCTTTGAGAATTTCGACGCCGTGGGCCGCTGGAGAGAGCGGGAGGGCGATCATCCCGTCGATGCCACCGGGAGCCTCCCCGACGGCACGCCCTTTGACGGGATTGGCGAATTTGAGAGCGGTCTCCTGGCACGACCGGAACTTTTCGTCCGCGCGCTGGTTGAAAAACTAGTGACTTACGCTCTCGGCCGCGGGATCGAACCCACGGATGCACCCTTCGTGCGTCAAATCGTGCGCGTGGCGGAGCGGGATGACTATCGACTTTCCTCGATCCTCTCGGAGATCGCAGCCAGCGCGCTGTTCACCATGCGAATGCCCAACCCTGAACGTCCAACTCCTCCACCGCACGACTGACCTCACGCCATGTTCATCACCAAGAAATCCCTTCCAAGACGAACCATTCTGCGAGGAATGGGCGCCTCGCTGGCGCTTCCCATGCTCGATGCAATGATCCCGGCGGCTGCCGGTGCGTCCTCGCCGAAATCGGTGAAGAGACTCGGGTTTGTCTTCATGCCCATGGGTGCCGATCTAAGCCGGTGGACACCGCCCGGCGAAACGCTGAACGAACTCTCGCCGATTCTCCAATCGCTCGCGCCGGTCAAGGACAAGGTCAACGTCCTCTCCAATCTCGAGCTTCGCAACGCCTATCCAGGATCCCATGCCACGTCCAACTCCGCCTTTCTCAGTGCGGCGCGGGCCAAGCAGACGGAGAGTTCCGACTACTATCTCGGCACGACGGTCGACCAGATCGCGGCCAAGGAGATCGGGCAGGCCGCGCAATTGCCGTCCTTGGAACTCGCCATGGACCTGACGGAAATGGCGGGTCAGTGCGACAACGGCTATGCCTGTGTCTATCAGAACAACCTTTCCTGGTCATCGCCGACCACGCCGCTTCCGGCGGAAGCGCATCCGCGCCTGGTGTTTGAAAGTCTTTTCGGCGCCGGCGGCAGCAAGGTCGAGCGTCAGGCGGCTCTGCAACGTCGGGCCAGTCTGCTCGACTTTCTGAGGAAAGACATGGCGCGTCTCAAGCGCGACTTGGGGCCTGCTGACCGTGACCGGGTGGACGGCTACCTGGAGACGGTTCGCGAGGTGGAGCGCCGCATTCAAAAGGCGGAGGCGGATGTGGAAGAAAATCCCCTCCCGGACCTCGATCGTCCCGTGGGGGTGCCGGCCGCATACGCGGACCACGCCCGTCTGATGTTCGATCTCCAGGTCCTGGCCTGGCAAGGGGATGTGACGCGGGTCATCACCTTTCAGTTGGCGCGAGAGACGAGCAATCGCACCTATCCGGAGATCGGTGTGCCGGATCCTCACCATCCTCTCAGCCACCACGGCAACGATCCTGACAAGGTGGCGCGCATGTCCAAAATCAACGCCTTTCACGTGTCGCTCTTCGCCGAGTTCGTGGAGAAACTGGACGCGGTGGACGAGGGTGACGGTTCCCTTTTGGATCACTCGCTGCTCTTGTATGGAAGCGGCATGGGGGATCCCAACAAACACGATCACAGCAATTTGCCTACCATCGTGGCGGGAGGGCGATCGGCGGGAGTCAAAGGCAATCGCCATATTCGGTTCGACGAGGTGACGCCGTTGGCCAACGTCCATCTGACCTTGCTCGATCGCGTTGGCGTGCACCTGGAAAAATTTGCGGACAGCAATGGACTCGTTCAGGAATTGGGCATTTAGCCATCTACGAGGCACTTCCCGCTTCCTGCGACTTCGGCGCAAGGGTGACCTCGTGGTGGTGTCATGGTGGTTGGCCGCTCTGGGCCTAGCGATGGCGGCGACCACGGTCGATCCGGCTTTGCATCGAGCCATCTACGCGGACCGGACGGAGGAGGCTCTTGCTTTGCTGGGCGACGGCGCCGATCCGAACGCCCGGAACCGCTACGGAGTTCATCCGCTAGGGCTGGCCTGTGCCAATGGCAACGCGGACCTGGTCAAAGCACTGTTGGAGGCCGGTGCGAAGGCCGAGCCTGAAAGAGATCGCCAGCACACTTCCTTGATGGCGGCGGCACGGACTGGGAAGCCGGCGTCGGTGCGCTTGCTCTTGGAGGCGGGCGCTTCCGTGAACGCACGGGATCGGCAAGGCCAGACCGCTCTGATGTGGGCCGCAGTGGAAGGGCATGCGGAAGCCGTAAAGATTTTGTTAGAAGCCGGGGCCGATCGCGAGGTGCGGCTGAGACGCTCGGGATTCACCGCTTGGTTTTTTGCTGCCAGGGAAGGTCATCTGGAGGTGATTGAGGTGCTCCTTGGCGATGGAGCGGAGGTCAACGCGCCCATGGTCAACGGCGGCGGTGGGGGCCGAACGCCCAGAAAGGGGACCAGTGCCTTGATGCTGGCGATGGAGAACGGACACTTTGAAGTGGCCCAGCGTCTGTTGGAGGTCGGGGCCGATCCGAATGACTTGCGTTCAGGCTACGCCCCCTTGCATGTGATCTCATGGGTGCGCAAGCCGGTGAAGGGAGATGGCATTGATGGCGCACCGCCGCCCCGGGCATCCGGGCGGGTGACCAGCCTTCAGTTTGTGGAATCGTTGATCGAGCATGGTGCCGACGTCAACCTCCGCTTGACCCGGGGATCCTCCAACTCGCGAAACCTTGGCAAGCCCGGCTGCACGCCCTTCTTGTTAGCCTCACGCACCGCCGATCTTCCCTTGATGAAGTTGTTGATCGAGCGAGGAGCTGATTTTCGCATACCGAACGAGCAGGGCCGGACGCCGCTCCTGGCGGCAGCGGGAGTCGCGCTGGGACCCGAAGCGGATGAGGCGGCCACGGAGAAGGAAGCGATGGCTGCTGTTGAGTATTTGCTAGAACATGGAGTGAACATCAACGATGTCGATGATGAAGGTGACACGGTGGTGCACGCGGCGGCCTACAAGCAAGCGCCCCATTTGGTGCGCCTTCTGGCGGAGAAGGGAGCGGACATCGCGGTGTGGAACCGCAAGAACAAGCGGGGCTGGACTCCCTTGCTCATTGCGCAGGGCTTTCGCTACGGCAATTTCAAACCTTCGGCGCCCACTATTGCCGCCCTTTCGGAAGTGATGCTGGCACGGGGAGTGACGCCCCCAGAAGCGCCGCCCCGCCCCGTCCTGGGCAAGCGAGAGGACTATCAGAATTAGCGCTTGATCTCAGTCGCGACGCGGCGCGACCCTCCCGGCGTGGAGCGAATCTGTAGAACTCTGGAGGGACGGCGTCCTCGCCGTCTGCGGTGCGACGATGTGGCCCAATCCGCAGGACGCCAGTCGTGGCACGACGCGACCCTCCCGGTGTGGATGGATGTCAGGGTTCGATGACGAATTCGTCTTCGTCTTCGTCGTTGACGCTCTCCAATTCCATGGCGCAATCGATGAGCGAAAGATGACTGTAGGCCTGGGGAAAGTTTCCCAAATGCCGATGGGTCTTGAAGTCCAGGTCCTCGGCGTAGAGTCCATGAGGATTGGCGTAGCTCAGGAGGTCTTCAAACATGCGGCGAGCATCGGCTCGGCGGCCGATGGCGGCGAGGGCCTTGACCATCCAGAAGGAGCACACCGTGAAGGCGCTGCTGGGTTCGCCGAAGTCATCCCGGTTTCGATAACGGTACATCAAACCATCGCGACAGAGAACCTTCTCCAACTGTTCCACGGTGGAGACGAAGCGCGGATCGAGCGGGGGGAGAAAGCCGTACTGCGCCAGCAGGAGATTGGAAGCGTCGAGGTCGTTGCAGCCATAGGCCTGGGTGAAGGCTCTCGCCTCTTCACTCCAGCCCTTCTTGCAAATGTCGAAATGAATCTCTTCCGCCAGCGGTGCGTGAAGGGCATACCAGGCATCCTTGCCCAGAAGCTGGGCGATCTTCAGGGCCCGATCGATGGCGACCCAGCATAGCACTTTGGAAAAGACGAAATGCCGCGATTCGCCTCGAATTTCCCAGATGCCGCGATCGGGCTCGCGCCAACGGAAGGCAACCGTGCGGGCTTCCGAACGGACCCGCGTCCACACCTCGTCCAGCCGTTCGGGAGTGCGATGGCGGGCTTCGACATCTTGATAGACCACATCGAGCAGGATGCCGTAAATATCGTGTTGTTCCTGGGTGTAGGCGGCGTTTCCAACGCGCACGGGTTTTGAGCCGCCGTAGCCCTCAAGATGATCGAGCGTCTCCTCCGGCAAGTCGCGTTCACCTCGCAAGCCGTACATGATCTGGAGATTGTCATCCTTGGTGGGAACGGAACGCAACAGCCAATCGATGAACCGTGAGGCCATGCGTGGATGACCGATCCGGCGAAGGGTGGAGACCGTCATGGACGCATCCCGGATCCAGCAATAACGGTAGTCCCAGTTCCGTTCCTCGCCGAGGGTCTCCGGAAGTGAGGTGGTGGCGGCGGCGACCAGGGCGCCCGTGATATCAAACTGCATCAATTTGAGAGCCAGAGCCGAGCGGACCACCGCGTCGGCATAGCGGTCGGGACGGTGGGTCCGGGAACTCCACAGCAGCCAGTAAGCGCGCGTGCGCTGAAGCATGAGCGTGACCGTCTCACGATTCGGCGGCTGAACTTTATCGTGATAGCTGATGAGCACGTATCGCCGGGTCTCGAGGGCGATCTTGGAGCCGTCCAGAATGGCTTGGGTCGAGAGATCCGTGTAGAGAAAGCTCGACTCGTAGACCTCGTGGCCGTCCTTGCGGACTCCCTCTGTGCTGGTCTTGATGCTGTGATTGGTGTGGTCCTCGCGGGTGTGCGCGGCAAAACGGGCGTACTCCGGACGGGGATCGTGAATGACCTTAATTTGGGGCGTCCCTCGCAAGGGTTCGAGAACCCTGACAATATCGGAGGCGGCGTCGCCGACGCTTCCCGCGCGTCCGTCGTAGGTATAGCGCGGCATGAAATCGATGACCTTGAAAGCGTCCTTCCCGTCCTCGGATTCGAAAGTGGTGACCAGGATATTCGTGCGGGGTTCGTAGGCCTGCCCGGTGGCGTGTCCATTCAGCATGACAACGCGGTTGTAACCGCCGTTCTCCGGATCAAGGAGCGACGCGAAGACTGTTCCGGAGTCGAAATCCGGCAGACAGGCAAAGGAGATGGTGCTGTCAGGTTCAACAATGGCGCAGCTACGGCCGTTGCCGATGACGCCCTGATTGTAGTTGTCTTGGAGCATAGGTGAGTCGACGAGCGGGGAGTGGAACGGTTAGGTCTTTGTTATTGGCTGGGACAACGCGGCATCCAGTGATTCAAGGAAGCTTCGCAAACCGCGGATATCCGTTCGGCGGGCCGCTCGCGTGGCGCCGTTGGCGCCTACCTTGACGGTCACAAACTCCAGCTCGTCGGGAAGTTCAAGGGCGAACATCGTTTCATCGGTCTGATCATCCCCCGCTGCCAAGGCGATTTGAGGTTTCCATTCGTTGATCAAGGCCTTAACGGCCATGCCCTTGTTCACCATCTGGGAGGCCACCTCGACAATCTTCTTCCCGTGATGAACGGCCACCGGAAGATTGGCCGTGACGTCCGTCAATTCACTGAGCAAGCCGTGAGCGCGCCAAAGCCCGAACTCCGGGTCGGCGCGGCGGTAGTGCCAGACAATGGACGACTGTTTTTCCTCCAGGTGAGTGCCCGGCGTCAGCACCACGGCTTGTTCGAGATGTGGCCGAACGACCTCGATCCAATCGGTGTCAATGTGTTCGTGGACGAGGCTCCACTCGCCGGTTTCCGGCCGGCGCCAGCGGTATCCGTGTTCCGCGATCAGCGTGATGCGGGGATCTTTGAAGTGAAGGTCCAAAAACTCCAGAGGACGGCCGCTGACGACGGCGACTTGAAGGTTTTTGTGAGAACAGAGGCTCTCGAGGAGGGGGCAGAGATCGGCGTCGGGAACCGCGTCCTCGGGTTTGGCCACGAATCCCCGCAAGGTGCCGTCGTAATCCAGGAACAAGGCCACTCGGTCGCCATTTCCGCCGACGGTTTGAGCGATTCTCTGCGTGACGTTGGGAAACTGCAGGGAGGTGTCGATTGCGTCATCGGAGAGGGGGATACTCTCCAGTTCACTCAAGATGGTGCGAGCCCAGGCGCTGGAATCGTTGCCCCGCAGACGGGCCCGCATGGCCTCCGTGCGCTGGCGTTTGTCCTTGTCGGGCATGCTGAGGGCCTGGGTGATGGCCTGGGCGGTTTCCGTCACGTCGTAGGGGTTGATCAGCAGGGCGTGAGAAAGTTCCTGGGCGGCGCCGGCAAATTCGCTGAGAATGAGAACGCCCGGCCGGGCGCCGGTCGCCTCGTTTTTGCAATCGATGAACTCCTTGGCCACCAGGTTCATCCCGTCGATGAGAGGGGTGACGAGACAGGTGTCCGCGAGGGCGTAGAGCGCGGCCAGCTCAGGTTGAGGAAAACTGCGATGCAGAAACTGGACGGGAGAATGGCCGACCGTGCCGAACTTGCCGTTGATCACGCTGACCTCACGTTGTACCTCCTCGGTGAGACTGACATACTCATCGACGTCTCCGCGTGACGGAACCGCGATGATGACGAAGACCGTCTCCGTGGCGCGGGCTGGTTCTTGGCTCAGAAAGAGGCGAATGGCGTCGAGTTTCTGCGGGATTCCCTTGGTGTAGTCGAGTCGTTCGACGCTGAGGAACAGTTTCTTGCCGGCCAGCTCCGTGCGATGGCGGTCCAGAGCCAGTTGATAATCGTCAGAATCTATCGCCGCCGAGAATCCGCGAGAGTCGTGACCGATGGGATACACGCCCAGCCTCACTTCGCGCTGCTCGCGCCTCAAGGTGTCAACGTCAGACTCGACACCGAGGGCCCGCAGGACGGCCGAGCGAAAGTGCCGGAGATAGTTGTAGGTGTGAAACCCGATCAAATCCGCGCCCAGCAGTCCTTCCAGGATGGCATTGCGCTCTGGGAGTGCCCGGAAAATCTCACTGCTGGGAAAGGGCGTGTGGAGAAAGAAAGCGATCCGCAATTGCCTCTCGGAGGCGCGAAGGAGGTTGGGAAGCAGGAAGAGGTGGTAATCGTGGATCCACACCGTGTCGCCGTCCTGGGCGATCTCCAGCACCGCGTCGGCGAATGCTTGATTCGCGCGTTTGTAGTGAGGAAACCAGGCCGGGTCGAACCGGGCTCGCTCCAACATGTAGTGGAGAAGCGGCCAGATCGTCGAGTTGGCGTAGCCGTGGTAATAGCCCTGAAGCGTCTCTTCGGTCATGATGACCGGCGTCACGTTGACTTCTTTCAGCGATTCGCGCAGACGTTTTTCATCCTCGATGCGTTCCGCGGCAATCCCCGGCCAGCCGACCCAAGCCGCCTCGATCCCGGATCCGGTCAAGGCCGAGGCCAAGCCGCCGGTGGTCCGGGCAGGTTTGCCGTCTTCCCTGATACGGATAGGAAGTCGATTGGAGACGAGAATGGTGCGCTTCATGAATGACGGAGGGCGTGAGGCAGCATTCTCTGGAAATCTCCGGTTAGTTCAACGGGAGATTCGGATTTCTTTGGGCGTGGAAATCGGAGCGTGACGGACGGACTCAAGAATCCATGATGGAAAGCAAGCCACCGGCGTTCCCCGAGCGATTTGTTTTTTTCGGGTGCCCGCCGAGGGTACGGCAGGCGCACATTTCCAAACTCCGACCGACCTCCCCATGAGCCATCTAGCCTTTCTGATTAGTCCCTCTTCCGAATGGTGGTTCTTGATCATCGCGGTTTTCGCCATGGTCATGTCCTGTGGCCAATCATCGACTCCCGCGGACTACGCGGCCCTGCGGAAGAAGATGGTCGAGACCCATTTTTCTGGCCGTGATCGCGAGCCGGTCAAACGGAAGGAGGTGCTCGCGGCCATGGGCGAAGTCGAGCGTCACCGTTTCATGCCGGAATCGGTGCGGCATTTGGCTTACGAAGATCGAGCGGTGCCCATTGGTCATGAGCAGACCATTTCTCAGCCTTACATCGTGGCATTGATGGCCGCACAGCTCGATCCGCAACCCGGTGATCGCGTGCTCGAAGTGGGGACCGGCTCGGGTTACCAGGCGGCGGTTCTGGCGGAATTGGTCGCCGAGGTTTACACGATCGAAATCGTGGAGCCGCTGGCCGGGCGGGCGAAGGCCGCCTTGAAAGCGGCGGGTCATGAAAACGTCCACACACGTCTGGGGGACGGCTACCAGGGATGGCCGGAGAAGGCGCCTTTCGATGCCATCATGGTGACCTGTGCCCCGGATCACGTGCCCCAGCCCCTGGTGGATCAGCTCAAGGAAGGAGGGCGGATGATCATTCCGGTGGGTGAAACGATGCGGGTTCAGGAGCTCTACTTCTTGGAGAAGCGAGACGGGGAACTGCACCGGACCAAAGTCTTGCCGGTCCGTTTTGTTCCAATGACGGGAGAGGCGGATGAACGCTAGTGTAGTCCGTCAAGCAGACTGTACCCCAGCGTTTCATAAAATGGCCAGTCAGACCATCATGTAGTAGGCGATTTCTTCTTCGACGGCCTGATTGCCTCCGAGTGTCAATGTGAGTCGACCTTGAGGACGAGTCAGACGTCCGGCACGTTGGATGATTTTGCGGCGAATCGTGCCGAGTCCTTCAAAGATCCACTCCGCAGCCCTTTGGGGGGACGATTTGCGTGACCGCTCCGCAGATCGCATCTGCATTTCGCGTGTGAGATTGTGGGTGAGGATACTGGCCAAAAAGAAAGCTTCGTTGGCGGCACGTCGCTTGGCCGGAATATAGTCCATCTGGGCCTGGCTCTTGGCTTCGCCAAAAATCTTCTCCTGAGAGCCACGTCCTTCATGAAATTTCACCACATGAGCGGCCGTGTTTGTCTTGTTGGTGATGATCGCCTTGTATTCATAGTTCTCCTCGACTGGTTCGAAAAGATCCAGTTGGAGCGGTCCTTTGCGCTGAGTGCGCCTCATGGTTCGAATGCACAAAATGCGCGCTTTGCGCGCCCAACTTTTTGGCTTCCAGCGGATTTCGAAGTGATGAGTTTTTCCCTCTCCGCCTCGGGTTCGGGACCAGCGACGGCGCTTCTCGATGATGCCCTTGAGTTCCACAAGCCGCTCGAAAGGCACCGAGAACATATATTCCAGGCCAAGGGTCTTTGCCTCTGAAACCATCTGATCGCTGAAAAACGCGCTGTCGGCGCGCAACTCGATCTGCACATCAGGCAGCACCTTGCGAATCTTCTCCACGCAGGAACGGAGGAACTCCACTGCGGCATTGGAGTCATGGACGTTGCCACTTCGATGAAGGAAGTCGAAGATTTGTCCGGTTTGAGCGATCGTCGCGAGCAGTGGATAATAACTGCGCTCGCCTTTTTTCTTCTTGTTAAATCCCACAGCCGTCCCTTCCGCATGGCGACTCGTGCTCTGCACGCTTCCGTCCAAATCAAGCGTGATGCGTTTGATTCCCTCCTCCTGAAGTCGCGACAGGCAAACGAAATGATTCATCTCCCTCATCCTCTCAAGGCTTTGACAATCGACCTCTCCCAACATCCGGCTCATCGTTGGGACACTGGGCAATTGGTGCATCCCCAAAACCTGCCGTACAAGGGAATCATCTCGGTAGTAGTCCAAATCGCGAAGCATCCGGTAGCCCAGTAGTGATGCGTTTGATTCCTTCCTCCTGAAGTCGCGACAGGCAAACAAAATGATTCATCTCCCTCATCCTCTCAAGGCTTTGACAATCGACCTCTCCCAACATCCGGCTCATCGTTGGGACACTGGGCAATTGGTGCATCCCCAAAACCTGTCGTACAAGGGGATCATTTCGGTAGTAGTCCAAATCGCGAAGCATCCGGTAGCCCAGTATAAGATGCACGATAAGACACATGAAAACCTTGTGGAACTTGTAGAAACGGGACCTGCGCCGATCCAGTGGATGTAACTGATTAGCGCTCCTAACCAGCAAACGCCACAGGCATCTCATGCAAGGGTACGCTCGCCTGCGACGATTTTGGCAAGCGACTTGAATACGGAACTCGCTCCTCGCAGCGAGAGAGTCGAGAGCACACTCTCGAATGCCGCGTAGGCATTGGCTCCCCGCTCCGTCTTGGAACATTGCGACACCTTGCGGGCGACGATCGCCGGCCTGAGCATCCGCTCGGCGATGTTGTTGGTCGGCTCTACCTCTGGATCCTCCAGGAACATCGTTAAATTCCCTTGGTCAAAGTGCCGGCCAAGCTCATTGCGCATGCGTTGGTTGTCGGGATCTTTGAGCGTCCGGTCCCGCAGGTAATGATCGAGTTCATAGATCTTTTTCAAGCTCTCTTCCTCGTATCTCGTGAGTGAGAAGTTCTGTAACTGGATCATCATGCGGCGAAGCGTGAACCTTCGGAGCGAGTGAAGTCTATTTTATCAAGGATGAATTTTCGGAACGCTGAACCTTTTCCGCCGTGGTGCAAAAATCCAGGCAGCGTGTTTTTCAAGGCGGCTGAGACAATCATTTCCGAAGGCAGCACGTCTGGGCGGATGGTTCGGATCCAGGTTCCAAAGTGTTTCCAGACCAGACCGTCACATGTCATGGCAAGGTACTGTAACATGCCCTGAGCGATCATGCCGGTCTGCACAAACACATGATATGCGTGCATCTTTCTCTGCACCTGTCTGCGATATTTCTCGGTAGTCCAGTGGAGGTATTGGTTACCATTGCGACGCTTGAGCGGTCGCATAGCGGCCATCCAGAAATGGTATCCGAATGAGCCGACCGAATGCACCGCTTGCTCGAAAGCGACTTCGATCTTGAAACGCAAACTGTAGAGCAAGATGATCTCCTGAGCTTCCATGGTGAGGTCGGTAGACAAGAGGATGATCCGCCCTCTCGTGGGATGATCGACGAGAATGAAGCGGACCATCGCCCCGGCGGGCTTCCACAACAGATCCACCGACTTGAACCGGACAGAGATGTTTCTCTCCCCATATACGGGACTGGGAACGGAACTGAGGCCGCCCGTTCCAAAGACATTCTGGAGCTTCACCGCAGCGCCATACTTTTTCGGTCGTCCGCGTTTGCGTTTGCGTGGCACTGCCGCAGGCCGAAAGCCGGTTGTCGTGCGTCGAACCCTCGTGACCAGCACACCGGAACGCCCCTTGGTGCTCCGGATCACCTTTCCGTTGGCGTAGTAGGCGTCGGCCAGCAAGACGAACTCCTGACCTCTACAGACGGATGCGAGCATCTCGTTGGCCTCGTCGATCAAGGTTCTCCTGTCGCGGTTTGAAGTGACGATACCTTCGTGAATGCGTGCACAGACCGGAACGCAGAAGAAGTATCCGCCAACCTGACAGAGCAAGCCGAAGGCCTGAAAGGAATGGCTCATGATGAAGTGAGGCTTGGAATTGGACTCGGACTGTTGATGCAGATACTTCACCGCAGGCATCTTGCGGCCCTCCTTGGACTTCCTTGATGCCGTCGAGAACCAGGACGGGGCGACAACCGATCTTGTAGACAGGGAAGTGCTTGATCACGATGGCGAACCAAAGTTCTGCAAGCCGGTCCGTCTTCACGGCATTGCTGTGGAAGAAATGGAGTAAGGAACTGCGCAAAAATAAGGTGAACATTTACTTCGAGGGTTTGATTGTGTAATTCCATGAGCCGTGTGTTTCGTGCCTTTCCAGTTTTACGGCGGCCAGTTCCTCGTCCGTCACTTTGATCCCCGTCTCGTAGCTTTTGGTATCGAGCCTGGCCCTGACCTTCAGGCCTCCCTTCGTCGTTGTGCTTCCAATCAACTCGACGATCGTCTGCAGGGTTGCCAGTGGCTCGCCTTGCCAGTTCTGGGTGATGTAGCTGAAGAGACGGTGCTCGATCTTGTTCCACTTACTTGTCCCCGGCGGGAAGTGGCAGACGACCAACTTCAGCCCGGTCTCGTTCGCCAACTCCTGGAGCGAAAGCTTCCAAAGCCGCGAGCGGTGGCTGTTGCTCCCACCGCCATCGGCGGTGATTAGCAGCCGACGGGCGTGGGGGAACCGCGCAGAGCCCATTTCCGTCCACCACAACAGGATGCTGCGGGTCGCGAATTGGGCCGTATCATGGTCGATTCCGACGCTAACCCAGCCCTGGTTGTTGAGCATATCGTAAACGCCGTAGGGGATTGCCTTGCCCAGGTCCTTGTCCTTGAAGTCATGCACGCGGACTTGCTCAGGGTTGTCTTTCGGCCTCCACTGCCTCCCGGCGTTCTTGAAATCGCCCACCAACTCCTTCTTCTTGGTGTCCACTGAGATTGCTGGCTGGCCGCAATGTTGGAAGCGACGCACCTGATCGTTGATGTATTCGAACTGCCTGTTGCGGTCCGGGTGCTGTGCCCCTTCGCGGGTCTTGCGATTTGCCAGCAGACTATAGCCGGCCTTGCGCAGCAACGCGGCAACAGTACGCGCACCGACCGGGTGGTTCTGAGATGTGAGTTCCCTGGCAAGCCTCTGAGTGCTCTTCAATGTCCAGCGCAATGGGGATTGAGGGTCGCCTCTACTGAGAGGATCAACTAGCCGCTCAAGAGCCCCAAGCAGTTCCGGATCGGTCTCGGTCACCGGCTTGCGCCCGCCCCCGAAGCCGACGGATGCGTCCGTCGGCTTCGGGGGCCGTGTAGTCGCCGCGCCGTAACTGCTTGATGCCCTCAGTGATCGTCGTCCGCGACATCGATGTCGCAAGAGAAACTGCGGATACGCCGCCCCAACCCAATTCCATGGCCGCCGCCGCCGCCCAACACCTCCGGGCCCGCTCGTCCATGAGGTGGCTCAGGGAATCGAACTTCCGGCGAATGCTTTCGACAACGGAACTGTCAGGCATGGCACTGACAGTAGCATAGAAATAAGGTTGAGAAACTTTAAATTGTTCATTTTATTTTTGCGCCATTCCTACGGACAAGGAGATCAGAGAGAGTATCGTCGAGCCGGGAGTGCGCCATCAAGCCTTCAGGTTGAGGGAGAAGTGCTTAGGAGGCCGCGAGTCCGTCGGCAGGAAGGCACGGAGGAAAGAGAGGTCAGCCTTGCCAGCTACGAAGCGGCCAAAGGTGCGGAGAAAACGAAAATCAAAGAAGCCATTTTCCGAGCCTACACCAACGGCGTTTCCGCAAGCGGCGTGCAGGAAACCATCGATTGGAAGAAGGGAGCCAGCGCCTCCGAAGTCAGTCGCCAGTGGGCCGAAGAAGGCGCACGCCTCCTTCAGAGAATTGCGTTTGCGGAGATTCGAAGAGCAACGCTGGGCCGCCCTGATGCTTGATGGCATCCGTCTGAGCAGTGAGCTCACCGCCGTCGTTGCTCCTGATCGATGTCGATCGCCGGCGGGCCAATCTGTCGATCGGCTATGGTCTGGAGCCCTTCGTTTCGGAGTCGATGCTGGATCAGATCCTGGAGGCGGGGAGAGCGGCCCTCTCCGTGGGGGCTTTCGGGCAGGCGGCGCTGGCGGTCCTGGAGGTGACGACGTCGGTCTTGCATCGGAAGAGCGAGGAGATTCCGGAAACTTACGGCCTGCGGCGGAAGACAAGAACGAGCGAATGGTAATCGAGGTGGCCTGACAGCGAGGATCGTCTATATCTTGCAAGTGTGAACGGTTTCGGCTCGAACGTTGGTTGGCCCTGGTCATGTCTGTGGTTTCTGTCCATGGGATTGAGCGGGAATGGAAGGATTCGCTCAGGAAGCGACGGAGGAGGAAGAAGAAGATGCGGCAGCGGCGGCGGCAGCACTCTCACGAAGGCCCTACGTGCAATTGACCACTCCGCGATCTGCGGTGATCGTTTGGCGGATGACGGCGCCCTCGGTGCGTTACGGCCTGCGGGCCGGCGATTTGGATCGGGAAATCACGGAGGGAATCGTGCGCTACCCGCCGACTGACGGTCAGGAGGCGCCTGCGGGCGAGGATGATCCGGGCATGGCTGGGCGGCTCCGCCTCTCCTCGGCGCCTTCCGACACGTTTCAGTACGAGTGGACCCTGACCGATCTCGAACCGTCCACACGTTATCACTACGCTATCGACGATGGTGAGCATCGGCTCGCGGGCGGGGATGGGGAACATTCCGCCTTGACCAGCCCGGAGCCGGGGGACGAGCGGCCGCCCCGGTTCTGGGTGGTGGGCGATTCGGGCAACGGCAGCGCTCTGCAGCGCGCGGTCTACGACGCGGCGATGGCTCAGGTGGCGGCGGCCGGGCGGGGGATCGATGCCTATTTGCACCTGGGAGACATGGCCTACTCGGGTGGGCGCGGACGCCGAGTTCTCACAGAATTTCTTCGAGATTTACGCGACGCTGCTGCGGAAAACGGTCACCTGGCCCACCATGGGGAACCACGAGGGCATTGCCTCCGACGGCGCCCTGGGAGTGGGTCCCTATTTTGACGCTTACGTGGTGCCGATGCAGGGGGAAGCCGGTGGAGCGCCGTCGGGGACAGAGGGCTACTACGCCTTTGATTACGGCCCCATCCATTTTGTCTGTCTGAACAGTCACGATGTCAGTCGGGCGCCGGAGGGAGAAATGGCGCAGTGGTTGCGCGAGGACCTGAGCCGGGTGCAGTCGAAATGGCTCGTGGCCTTTTTTCATCATCCGCCTTATTCGAAGGGCACGCACGACAGTGATGTGGAATGGCGATTGGTGGAAATGAGAGAACACATTCTTCCCATCCTGGAATCCCATGGGGTGGATTTGGTGCTGGCCGGGCATTCCCACACCTACGAGCGTTCCATGTTGATCGATGGCGCCTATGAAACGCCGACCGTGGCGGTAGGCGTGGTTTTGGACGACGGTGATGGTGATCCCTTCGGGGAGGGGGCCTACCGGAAGTGCGAGAACCTTCATCCGCATGAAGGCACGGTGGCGGTGGTGGCGGGTCACGGTCGCGGGGCGGCGCAACACTACGGGCTGAGCCCGGTGATGCGGCGGACGGTGCCCGAGGCGGGTTCGTTCCTGCTCGATCTCGACGGAGATCGGCTCACCGGCTTCATGATCAATCATTTGAGCCAGGTGCGCGACCGCTTTCAGATCATCAAGACGGGTCAGGTGGCGCTGCCCAAAGTGATACCGTATCCCTGGAGCCCGACGGGTCCGAAGGTGAGGTTGGCCTGGCTGGGATCCGGGCGCGTGAAATTGATACTCACGCCGGATCCTCCGGCCCCGGACGCGGTGATTCACTGCACCCTGGACGGTTCCGAAGTCACGGCGGAGTCCCCCCGCTACACGGGTCCCCTTTTTCTGGATCAAGATGTCTTCCTGAGCGCTCGGTCGATCTGGCGCAAGGGAGAGCGGGTGAGTCCCGTGTCCCGGACGGGATGGATCCGCCCGGGACCGTTCAAGGGCGTGCGGGTTCCGGTGGTCTTGCCGGAGGACGATTTTTCCGTGCGGGCCGGGGTCGAAGTGGACGAGGACGCCGCAGTGATGCCGTTCACTGAGCAGGGCTGCTTTCTGAGATTTCGGGACCTGGAGATGCCCTTGGAAGTGACGATTTCGCGGGCTCACCTCCAGTTCACGGCGGGGGCGACGGAGACCGCCACGGAAATCGTGAGCCTTTCCCTGGCCGTCCTACCTCCGGAACTCGAAACCTTCGCGGTGGAGGAGGCCTTGGCCTGGCAGGACTTTGGTTAGGAACGGTCGTGGGAAGTGGCCCTCTGGACCGAGGGCCGCCGGACGACGAGACAGCGAACGTCCGATTTTTCGGGTCTGCTGCAGCGACTCACGGGTGAAGGCGATTGGGAGCCGGGATCGGATTTGCTGATTCGATTGCGCGGCCAAGGACTGCACTTGGCCACGACCTTCGAGGGAGATCCCGCTCGAGCGGCGACGCTGGTCATCGATTACGAGCCGATGTCTCCCGCCGAGGCCACGGTCGCCCAGCCGCCCCTGGTGACGGTGAGGGAAGAGCGAAGAACCGGGGGCGAGGAGGCCTTGGTCTACCGCATCCTCTTTCGGCGCCTGAGCGGCGTGGCGGGCGAGGGCTTGCGCTATGAGTTGGAGGGTTCCACAACCATGGAAGCGAATTCCTGGCGAGTTTTGGGCCCCGAAGAAGGCTGGATGCCGGTCGATCTACCCATCCTCGACGGAGCCTGGCAGTTTGCCGCCTACGAGCGGGTGGGTCCTCTCGATGAGCCTCGTTTTTTCACGCGCTTTCAGGTGTCGATGGAACCGGATGCTGCAGAATGACCGGGCCGTTTGGTGAGACGGAACGGGAGGGGCGACGGGCGGGAGAGGTTTGCGACGGAATTCCCGAGCGATGGGGTGCGGATTCCGCGCTTTGGGGGAAGTTTTCTGGTGTGGCTGGCGGGTCTTGGATTTACTGAAAGGGATTCATGGGAAAGATCCAGTTGCTTCCAGACACGCTTGCGAGCCAGGTGGCGGCCGGGGAGGTGGTGGAACGTCCGGCCTCTGTGGTCAAGGAGCTGATCGAGAACAGCATCGATTCCGGTGCGGGTCAGATCGAGATCCGCGTGCGCCGGGGCGGGATTTCCTTGATCCAGGTGGTCGACGATGGGGCGGGCATGGACAAGACGGACGCTTTAATGGCGCTGGAGCGTCACGCCACAAGCAAACTGCGTAAGTCGGAGGACCTGGAAAAGATTCTGACGATGGGATTTCGCGGGGAAGCGCTCCCGAGCATCGCCAGCGTGTCGAAGTTTCGCCTGACCACGCGGGAGGCCAACGCGCTCGCGGGGACCGAAGTGCTGGTGAACGGGGGCAAGCTGGTCGAGGTGAAAGATTCCGGGGAAGCCCCGGGAACGCAGATCGAGGTGCGATCGCTCTTTTTCAATCTGCCGGCGCGGCGCAAGTTTTTGCGGACGGAGAACACCGAGTTCAGCCACATCGAGCACCAAGTGCGGGTCCACGCCATGGCTTACCCGAAGATCCGTTTTTTGTTAGTGCATAACGAACGGACGGTTTTTCATCTGCCGGCCACGGACCGGGTTTTTGAAAGGGTGCGCGGCCTGGTCGGCAATGAACTGGCCTTGCGCTTGCTCGAGATGCCGCGACTTGAGCGGGAGGGGATCGCGGTCTCGGGTTTTATTGGCGAGCCTGGATTGAGCCGCAGCAACCGGAGCTTGCAGATGATTTTTCTCAATCGTCGGCCGATCGAGGGCGCCATGCTGCAATACGCCCTTCGTGAAGGCTATCACACGGCCCTGATGAAGGGCCAGCATCCGGTGACGGTGCTCTTTCTCGAGATGGATCCCAGCCGCGTGGACGTCAACGTCCACCCCGCGAAGCGGGAAGTTCGCTTTCACGACGGGCACCTCATGCGGTCGGTCCTCGTCAAGGCGATCGCGGAAACCTTGGAGCGACGCAACGCTCCGCGAATGGCCTCGATCGCGACGCCGTCGCCAGCCGTTTCCGGTGAGTCCTTGGAGGTGTCGGCAGACGCGGGACGAGGAAGGGAGGTGGAGGACATGGGCTCCGCCCCGGCCCGCTGGCGACAGGAAGCCCTACTCCCGGAACGGGAGCAAACGGCCTTGCGGCGAGATTGGTCGCCCCTGTTGCGTTCCGATGAGGAGAGCCCGATCGAACCGGGTAGGCCGGCCGACACGGGTGGATCGGAGCGCGCGAGGGGCGAGGCCGAGGCGCCCGCTGTTCCGCCGGCCCAATCCAAGAGTGGCGAGGATCTCGAAGCGGCAGCAGAGGCTCCCGGGCCCGAACCGAACGAGGGCGGGACCTCCCCGGAGGAATCTGCTGACGGGGAAAATGCGAGCGGCGACGCCGCCCGATCGGGAGTCCCCCGACCGGAGGAGTTTCGGATTCTGGGCGTCTTGGGGCGTCTCTACGTCTTGATGGAAAACGCCGAGGGTCTGGTATTGATGGACCAGCACGCTGCGCACGAGCGGGTGCTATTCGAGCAGATGCGCAAGCGAATGGAGACCGAGGGTGTGCCCACGCAACAGCTTTTGATGCCGGTGACCTTGGAAATGACACCGAAGGAATTCGATCTGGTCGAGCGGCATCTGGAAACCCTGAGGAAATTGGGGATCGGCGCGGAGACCTTTGGAACCAACACGCTGAAGATCGATTGCCTGCCAACTTTCGTCAATGAACGCGATGGAAACCGTTTCATCAACGATGTCCTTGAGGAAGTCCGGCGGGAGACGGGACGCATGTCCGCCATGAGGCTCGGTGAGGATCTCGTGGCCACGACGGTTTGCCGCCACGCGGTGAAAGCCAACGACGACCTGCACCCGAAGGAATTGACAAAGCTTTTGGAGGATTTGTTAGCCTGTGACCTTCCTTTTTGCTGTCCTCATGGCCGGCCGACACTCGTGCAGATTTCCTACGGTGAGCTGGAGAAGAAGTTTGGGAGAATGGTGTGAGCCTGTGAGGGGATGATTGCGAGGAATGAAGAGACGATTTGATAACGCGGATGACTGACAAAGAGGCCTTTATCGCTCTCAATCTTTTGCCCAAGATTGGCCCCGTTCGCGTGCGGCGCTTGCTGGAGGTGTTTGGCTCGCCGCAAGGGGTCTTGAAAGCCGGGCGTGATCGCATCATGGCGATCGAGGGTTTCGGACAGGAGATGGCGGACCTTTTGGTTCACTGGGAGGAGCGGATCGATCTCCAGCGAGAATTGCGATTGATCCGCGAGGCCAAAGTCGATGTGCTGACCTGTGAATGCGCGGAATACCCGCCGACGCTGCGGCAGATCTATGATCCTCCCGTGGTTCTCTATGTCTGGGGCAAATTGACGCCCGCCGATCGGCAGGGGGTGGCGGTGGTCGGCTCGCGGAGGGTCACGCATTATGGGCTGCAGGTGGCCAAGAAGCTCAGTTGCCAACTGGCGCGGACTGGCCTCACGGTGATCAGCGGGCTCGCTCGGGGGATCGACACCGCGGCGCACGAGGGCGCTCTGGCCGGCGGTCGCACGGTGGCGGTTCTCGGCTCGGGGCTCGGCAAACTCTACCCACCTGAGAATCAAATGCTGGCGGAGCGGATCGCCCAGCAAGGCGCGGTGGTTTCGGAGTTCCCGCTGCTCTACTTGCCGGACAAACAGTCCTTTCCCTTGCGCAACCGGATCGTGAGTGGCTGGGCCAGCGGGATTGTGGTGGTGGAGGCTCCCGAGCGCAGCGGCGCGCTGATCACGGCGAATCAAGCGGCGGAGCAGGGACGTTCGGTGTATGCGGTGCCCGGGGGGATCGACCGGCCGACTTCGGTCGGCTGTCATCGGCTGATCCAGGACGGCGCCAAGCTCGTGATTGGGGTAGAGGATATCCTGGAGGATTTCGGACGTCTCCCGCTTGCGATGAGGGACGACGGTCGCGAGGCATCGGACACGAGCGGAGACCGAGAGCCGGTTGCCGAGAGGGCGGGGGTTGGCGAATCCATGGCTTCGAGTCGCGAGCCGGCGGACTTGGACGAGGAGGAAGCGCGCATCTGGGCGCTACTATCCGCGACGGAGACGGGGATCGAGGAGATCATCCAACGGGTTCAGTTACCTCCGCAGGCCGTGTCCGCAGTGTTGATGCGCCTCGAGATGAGACGCCTGGTCAAGCAGCTTCCCGGTAAGCACTTCGTCAGGGCGTCGTTGTGAGGCCGAACCTTTCGTCGGCGCATTCATTGGTCAGGCGGACAGCCTGACCCAGGCCGATTTCAGATAGGCCGGTCCGGTGAAATCCCGTGGCATCTGAGTGTGGGTGAGCTTGTCGACCGATCGTCGTGCTTCCGTAAGTCCCTCGTGCAGGAGACGTTCGAAGCGGCCGTGCCCGAGGCCACGATCGTTGCAAGAGGCGAGGAGCCATCCGCCTGGTTCAAGGAGAGCAGCCGCCGACTTCACGAGCTTGCTGAAGTCGCGCTTCACCTGAAAGGTGCGGTTAGGTGTTCTCGAGAAGGTCGGTGGATCCAGGATGACGCCATGAAACGTCCGGCCCTTTTGCGCGAAGCGCTCCATCCACTCCATGGCATCGCCCCGGCAAAAGAAATGCCGCGAGGCTTCGATTCCGTTGAGGGCGAGGTTTCGCTTTCCCCATTCGAGATAGGGCTTAGAAAGGTCCAGACTGGTGGTGATCGCGCCCCCGAGGGCCGCGCTGACGGAGAAGGCGCCGGTGTAGCTGAAGGTATTGAGGATTCGCTGCCCGGTGCGCACGGCCTTTCGCACGAGGGCTCGGTTGGCCCGTTGATCGAGAAAGATCCCCTGAGAATAGCCGGATCGCATGGAGACCTCATAGACGGCGCCGCCTTCGCGAATGGTGAAGGGTTCTTCCGGCGGTTTGCCCCACAGGAATTTCGGGGAGGTTTTCTGGTCCTGGTCGAGCCGTTTCCAATAAAGGGCCTGGCAGGGAATGGTGGACCCCTGCGGTTGCCGGAAGAATTCTGGCAGGGACCGGCCCCGAGTGGAGACGAGGCCCACGGAGCCGAACATCTCCAAAAAGAGTCCCGGCGTGCCGTCGCCCTCCCCGTCGAGGAGGCGGAAGGCGTTGGTCTGGGGGGCCTCGACGGTCAGCGACGCGCGCTTGTGCAGCGCTTGTCTGAGCAGCCTCTCGAGGGTCTTGGAACAAGAATGATCGCGTGTCATCCGCGATGCACTGCTTCCACGGCCGTCGACTTTTTCCAAGGGAATCTCGGAACGCCATCGGTTGACGGCAGCGACGGGGCCGCGAGGGTGGGGGTGATGGATCCCGAACTCCCGTTGGAAGCCGTGCGGGCCGACAAATGGTTGTGGGCGGTGCGCCTATTCAAGACGCGTGGCGAGGCGACGCACGCCTGTCGTTTGAATCAGGTACGGATCAAGGGAAAGACGGTCAAGGCTGGACGCCTCCTGAGGCCCGGCGAGGTCTTGACGGTTGAGAAAGGCTTGGTCAACCGGGTGGTGCGGG
Organism: Verrucomicrobiales bacterium; assembly: GCA_965204485.1. Lineage (GTDB taxonomy): Bacteria > Verrucomicrobiota > Verrucomicrobiia > Verrucomicrobiales > DEV007 > JAACDM01. The sequence continues at coordinate 187,515 of CBDBEZ010000135.1, read as the reverse complement.
TGCGGCGAGCTTTGGAGTCGCGAATTGGTGCGCGCCTGGTCGACGAGTACTTGGAGGACATGACGCCTCCGGAAGCATGGGAGAAGGCAAGGGCTGTCCGGGAGCAGGCCAGGGCGAATCGGGTCTATCGGAGCGAAGCAGGCGGGCGTCCGAGCAAACGGGATCGCCGCCTCATGGATGCCTTTGAGAACCAGGGATCCTCGCGCGAGGAAGAGAGCGAAAACTAGATCGTGGGTCGGCAAATTTTTTCTCGCGAATTGCCGTTCACCGATCATGGTGAGCGTCGGACCCGAATGCGAGAATCGGTCTGTCAATCAGTGAGAGTAAGTGAGTGTGTGTGATGCATGGTGAGAGAAGCGATGGGTAATCAATCCGATGATTCGTTGTGGGGCGTTGCGGACGCCGAGGCGCTTTATGGGCTTTCGCGATGGGCGAGTGATTTCTTCGAAATCACAAAGCAAGGTGATCTTGCGGTGAGACTGCGAGGCGCCGAGGGCGAAGTCTTGCCGGTGTCACTTCCGCGGATCATGCGGAAGCTTCGCGGGCAATTCATCCAACCTCCGGTGATCTTGCATTTTGGTGAATTGATCGAAGCCCGCATTCGGCGGCTGAACGAATCGTTCCGAAAGGCCATCGCCGAGGAGGGCTATCGCGGCCGCTACCACGGAGTCTATCCCATCAAGGTCAATCAGCAACGTCAGGTCTTGGATCATGTGGTGGGTGCCAGCGAAGAGTTCGCCTACGGGCTGGAAGCCGGTTCCAAAGCGGAGTTCATGGCCGCGGCGGCTTACATGAAGAGCGATGGAGCCTACTTGGTCTGCAACGGTTACAAGGATGCCGAGTTTCGTCACCATGGCGCTGCGGGCGCAGAAAATGGGGCTGAATGTGATTCTTGTCTTGGAGATGCCGAGGGAACTCGACCTCATCCTCCGCTTGGCGCAGGAACTCGGCGTGGAGCCGCAACTGGGGATCCGAGCGCGGCTGGTGGCGAGGAGCACGGGTTATTGGCAGCATTCCTCGGGCGAAGAAAGTGCGTTCGGATTGCAGGTGACTCAGCTGATGGCGGTGGTCGAGCGATTGCGGGAAGCGGGCAAGCTGGATTGCCTGCGGATGCTACACTTTCATCAAGGCAGTCAAATTCCCAACATTCTCGCCATTCGTCAGAGCACGATGGAAGCCATGCGCATTTACGCCGATCTGGTCAAGGAGGGTGCGCCCATGGGATTGATCGATGTGGGTGGCGGCTTGGCCGTGGAGTTCGAGGCTGATCACGCCGACGGAGCCGGCGGCTCCAATTACGACATGGAGGAATACTGTGCCGACATTGTGCATGTGATCCGGCGAGTGGCGGACGATGAAGGCGTGCCGCACCCTGGCATTATCTCGGAATCGGGCCGGGCCGTGGTGGCTCACTGCTCGGTGCTGGTGTTCGACGTGTTCGACGTCAATCGCTACTTTCCGGAGGGCCCTTTCCCGGGTGGCGAGATCGAGGAAGGCATGCCGTCGGTGATCGGGGATTTGGTGGACGTCTGGTCAGATTTGGATAATCGGTCCCTGCACGAGTGCTTTAACGACACCGTGTTTTATCGGGACCAGCTTCGCCAGATCCATCTTCAAGGGGGGATGAGCGGGCGTGAGTGGGCGCTTGGCGAATCAATCTGCGCGCAGTTGATGAAAGCAATCTCCGCGCGAGCAGGTGAACTGAAAACGGTGCCCGAAGAATTGCAGGCCATCCACCAGTTGGGGGTGGATGTCTACTACGGGAATTTCAGCCTGTTCCAATCGCTCTCGGATGCCTGGGGCATCGGGCAGACGTTTCCGGTGGTGCCGCTGCGCCGACTCGATGAGAAACCGCGGCGGGCCGCGGTCATCGCCGACCTCACCTGTGACTGCGACGGCCGTCTGGACCGCTTTTTTGGACCCCACGGCGTCACGGAATCTCTTCCCGTTCCGACGTGGTGGATGGCGAGCCGTACGAGATCGGCGTGTTTCTCGTGGGCGCCTATCAGGAGTCTCTGGGAGACTTGCACAATCTTTTTGGTCGCACGCACATCGTGAACGTCGCGCTCGACGAACGCAACGAATTGCAACTTATTGCGGAAGACAGCGGCGACACGGTGAGCGATGTCCTGGCCGTGGTGGACCACGACCGGGAGTGGTTGCGTCGCCAATTCCGCGAAAGGGCTCAGTGCGCGATCGATCAGGGAAGGATCACGCGAGCGGAAGGAGAAACCTTCATGGAGGCTTACGGCGCGCTCTTGTCCAGCTACACCTATTACAAAGCCTGAGGCGTCGCAGGCGGAGATTTGTCCCACCCGGGCGGCCGCTTCTCTTCGGAACCCGCCTGGGCTGGCGTTTTTGGTTAGGTGCTTGTCTTCCTTCGGCTTCCTAACGGACCTTCATCAAGCCGCGCATGAGAAGGTGGTGGCCGGGGAACGTGCAGACAAAGGGATAGTCGCCAGCTTGCTCCGGGGCCTCGAACTCCAGCAACTCTTCGCCGCGGTGATCGAGCAACTTGCTGGCCGCGAGGATTTGATCACTCTGAGGAAGCCAATCTTTCTCAAAACCCTCGGCGCCGAGGAGAATGGCCGCGTTTCCAACTTCATCGGCGGCGCCGGGTTGAACCACTACGAAGTTGTGGGGCAGGAAATCGGGATTGGCGAAGGTGAGCTTCACGGTCTTGCCGGCCTTGACGGTGAACTCCTTCACGTCGTACTGGAGCTTTTCCACCACGGTGGCGATCCGCACCTCGACTTCGGAGTCCGTTTCCTTGAGAACGCCGGAGGGCAGGATTTCCGCGACTTCTTCCTCGGGAATCGCCCGGCTTCCCTGAGCCGGGTCCGCAGTGTACCAGTGGTGTTGAACGGTGTTGGCTGCGATCCGGGCGTGGGGTTCGGGCGATCCCAGTAGCGTGCTGAGCAGCTCGGTGTTGCGGACGTTGTGCTGCTGGTGCAGCCAAAGGGCTTCGAGGAGATGATGCGCGTGTTCACGCTTCTGTGGATCAAAGGCCTTCATCCACTCCTGACAGGCGGCGATGACCTCTAGGGAATCCCGGCCGCTGAGTTCGACGCGCGCCTGCTGACGCACGCCGTCCACGGGATGTTGCAAGACTTTGAGCAAGGCCGGAATGGGCTGCCCGGCGATTGCCACAGGGTCCTGCAAGGGCCGGTCTTTGGCAGTGACACGATAGATGCGGCCGTGCTGGTGATCGCGGTTGGGATCCCTCACATTGTGTTGCATGTGCCCGATGATGACATTGTGCCAGTCGGCGACATACATGGCGCCGTCGGAGCCGAAGACGACGTCGGTGGGGCGGAAATTCTTGTCGGAACTGACAAGGAGATCGGCCTTGGGCGTGCCCCACACATGGCCGTTCTCGAGGTTGCGTTCCAGGGAATACTGCTTGATGCCGAGGTAGCCGATGGTGTTGCCAATGAGGAAATCACCTTGCATGTCCTCGGGGAAATGTGCGCTCGAAACGACCTCGTTGGCGGGCACGGGGCGAACTTCCTTTTTCAATAACTCGTGCATCTTGAAGCCCGTGCCATCGGGCCGCACCTGGTACGCTCTGCCGCCGGTGCCATCGGTCGCGTAATGATAGCCCCAGTAGTCGAACGAAATGCCGTGCGGATTGGGGCTGTTGCCGGCGTGGAAGGCGATGGTGTAGCGGCGGGGATCGAAGCGGTACATGGCCGAGGCGCCGGTGCTCAAGGACGGTCCCCAGGGATGCTCGATGTTGTTGTGCAGGAAAATGCCGCTCTGCCAGTAGATGCCGCCGTCGGGACCGTAGATGAGGTTGTTGGCTGCGTGGTGGGTGTCGGCGGAGCCGATCCCCTGCAGGTAGACTTCCCGGACATCGGCCACGTCGTCGCCGTCAGTGTCCTTGAAGAAGATGATGTTCGGTTGTGAAGCGACCAGGACGCCGCCATTCCAGAATTCGAAGCCGAGAGGATTGTGGACTTTGCAGAAGGTGATGGCCTTGTCCGCCACGCCGTCCCGATTTTCATCGGGAAGAATGAGAAGGCGATCGTTCATCTCTTTGAGAGGCTCCCACTTCGGGTAGGTGGGCCAGGCGGCTACCCAAAGCCGGCCCTTGGCGTCGACCTGCATTTGAACGGGGTTGACCAGCTCGGGAAACATGGCCTCATCGGCGAAGAGTCCGGCCTCGAAGGGCTCACTGAGTTTCAAGTCTTGCAAGCCTTCTTCGCCGCTCTGATAGTCCAGACTGCCCTCCTTGGCGGCGCTGGAACTGCGGCTGCCGCCGCCGACGTTGGTCTTCACGGGAACGGGCGGGGGCACGTTGCTGTCGTCGACCTCAAGATCGTTGCCTTGGGCGCGCGCCCACACTCGGCGGTCGCGATTGTCGGTCATGACGTCGATCATCGCCAATTCGTGCTGCAAGACTTCGTAATTGGTCTGGTCGTCGGTGAACTTGAGGGTCGATCGTCCTCCCCAGACGTCGTTGCCGTCGGTGGCGCGATAGCGGTTGAACCAATGCCAGTCCTTGTCCACAACGGCTTCTCTCAGGGTTTCCGAGGGTGTGCCCTGGCTTGCCTCGGGGCCTAACAAGGCTGTGGTGATGACTTCGGCGAGCTGGCGATTCCCGCGCTCATTGAGGTGGATGCCGTTGATGGTGAGCGGCGCCTCATTCTCCTGGTAGAGCCTCTTCGTCGGCTCAAAGAGATCGACATAGGTGGCCGATTTGGCCACGGCCGCGTCTTCGACGGCCTGGGCGTAGAGAGCCAGCCGGGCGTTGTTGGCCGAGCCGTCCGGGAGATCGGGATCGTTGAGGTTCTCGTGGGCGATCGGCGAGAAGAGCACGAAGCGCGGCTCGGTTTCGCCGTTCGGCTTGAGCCCGCGATAGCGATCGATCATCTCCTCGAGATTCTTCTGGAAGGCGGAGACGCCTTCCGGACCCGCGAACGATTCATTGTAACCGAAAAAGACGAAAATGACATCCGCTTCCACGTGCTTCAGGTATTCTTCCGGGGAGGTGAACCCCTTGTTTCGAGGCCGCTCGGTCACGGTATCTCCGGGGAAGGCGAGGTTGCGGATGGCAAGCTGATGATCCGGAAGCTTGCTCTGGAGAAAGGCCTCGAGCCAGCCGTCGTACTGAAGGCGTCCCGCAGTGCCGTTGCCAATGATGGCGACGTGGTCGCCCTTTTCGAAGGCAAATTCGGCGCGGGCGAGAGAAATGGAAGTCAACGTGAAGGCGAGGGCTCCAGCGGCGAGACGGAAACACCGGCGCGGTGAGAATAGAGTGGGAATCATCATGAGCTAAACTTGGAAGAACCTGGAACCCCGACGGGGCGGCGGGAGTCGCACGTCTGGCCGATTCGGAGTTCGCTTGAGGTAATGGTTCGGCTCAAGCTGCTGGGGGCGGGGTGATTTGTCGACTTTCTTGTGGTTTCTGTTGATGGACGACCGACTCTCCGTACGGCGGGGGTAGGCTCCTCTCTGGTATGCCGGACCCTTGAGGGTCTCGCGAGGCGGCCGTGGGAACGGAGACGATTGCGCGCCTTGAGGGCTTCAAGGTATGGGCTGTCCCTGAAGTTTTGGTTCGGCAAGCTGGCGTGCCGGCCGGAATTTCAAGAATGTTGAATCCAGGGGCCGAGCAAGCGGTGTCTCTATAGAAACGACCCTTCTTATGATGATGAAAACGACGCCAAGATTCTCGTTTCTCCTGTCACTGGCCATCGCCCTGGCGACCTGGTTCCTTGGCGCGAGCCTCGCTCGAGCGGAAGACGGGGATGATCCCGACGTGAACTGGGAGGCCATTTTCGAGGGCATCGGGACCGAGCTCGTGAGTGAGAAGTTCTGTAACTAGATCATCATGCGGCGAAGCGTGAACCTTCGGAGCGAGTGAAGTCTATTTTATCAAGGATGAATTTTCGGAACGCTGAACCTTTTCCGCCGTGGTGCAAAAATCCAGGCAGCGTGTTTTTCAAGGCGGCTGAGACAATCATTTCCGAAGGCAGCACGTCTGGGCGGATGGTTCGGATCCAGGTTCCAAAGTGTTTCCAGACCAGACCGTCACATGTCATGGCAAGGTACTGTAACATGCCCTGAGCGATCATGCCGGTCTGCACAAACACATGATATGCGTGCATCTTTCTCTGCACCTGTCTGCGATATTTCTCGGTAGTCCGGTGGAGGTATTGGTTACCATTGCGACGCTTGAGCGGTCGCATAGCGGCCATCCAGAAATGGTATCCGAATGAGCCGACCGAATGCACCGCTTGCTTGAAGGCGACTTCGATCTTGAAACGCAAACTGTAGAGCAAGATGATCTCCTGAGCTTCCATGGTGAGGTCGGTAGACAAGAGGATGATCCGCCCTCTCGTGGGATGATCGACGAGAATGAAGCGGACCATCGCCCCGGCGGGCTTCCACAACAGATCCACCGACTTGAACCGGACAGAGATGTTTCTCTCCCCATATACGGGACTGGGAACGGAACTGAAGCCGCCCGTTCCAAAGACATTCTGGAGCTTCACCGCAGCGCCATACTTTTTCGGTCGTCCGCGTTTGCGTTTGCGTGGCACTGCCGCAGGCCGAAAGCCGGTTGTCGTGCGTCGAACCCTCGTGACCAGCACACCGGAACGCCCCTTGGTGCTCCGGATCACCTTTCCGTTGGCGTAGTAGGCGTCGGCCAGCAAGACGAACTCCTGACCTCTACAGACGGATGCGAGCATCTCGTTGGCCTTGTCGATCAAGGTTCTCCTGTCGCGGTTTGAAGTGACGATACCTTCGTGCTCGTGAGTGAGAAGTTCTGTAACTGGATCATCATGCGGCGAAGCGTGAACCTTCGGAGCGAGTGAAGTCTATTTTATCAAGGATGAATTTTCGGAACGCTGAACCTTTTCCGCCGTGGTGCAAAAATCCAGGCAGCGTGTTTTTCAAGGCGGCTGAGACAATCATTTCCGAAGACAGCACGTCTGGGCGGATGGTTCGGATCCAGGTTCCAAAGTGTTTCCAGGCCAGACCGTCACATGTCATGGCAAGGTACTGTAACATGCCCTGAGCGATCATGCCGGTCTGCACAAACACATGATATGCGTGCATCTTTCTCTGCACCTGTCTGCGATATTTCTCGGTAGTCCGGTGGAGGTATTGGTTACCATTGCGACGCTTGAGCGGTCGCATAGCGGCCATCCAGAAATGGTATCCGAATGAGCCGACCGAATGCACCGCTTGCTTGAAGGCGACTTCGATCTTGAAACGCAAACTGTAGAGCAAGATGATCTCCTGAGCTTCCATGGTGAGGTCGGTAGACAAGAGGATGATCCGCCCTCTCGTGGGATGATCGACGAGAATGAAGCGGACCATCGCCCCGGCGGGCTTCCACAACAGATCCACCGACTTGAACCGGACAGAGATGTTTCTCGAGAAATGACCGGAAGTTGTGGATGAGGGCGGTCGGGGCATCATGAAGAGTTCAACCATTTACCAAAACAACTGAACTCCAATGAAAACCACCAACCACCCCACCGAATCCGCATCTATCCTCGGCCAGGAAGGAGCAAGCACCGTCTGCCAGAACGCCCTTGAGGCCACCCTGCGACAAGGAGCCCAAGTGCTTCTTCAGGCCGCCATCGACAACGAAGTCTCCGACTACATTCAAGCCCATCAACATCAGCGTGATGACCAGGGTCATCGCCAAGTCGTTCGCAACGGCCATCTTCCTCAGCGACAACTTCAGACTGGAATAGGAAACGTTTCTGTTCGGCAGCCCAGGATCAATGATCGCCGATCAGGCCAGCGGTTCACCAGCGCCATCCTTCCGCCGTACCTACGCCGAGTCGCTTCACTGGACAACCTCATCCCGGCACTCTACCTGCGAGGAATCTCAACCTCCGAGATGAGTCGAGCCTTAGAGCCGATCCTCGGTGAGAACGCATCGGGTCTTTCTGCAGCCAACATCGTTCGACGAGGAAGAGCAATGGGAGAAAGAACGCGAGCAATGGAGCGAGCGTGACCTCAGCGACAAGGAATACGTCTATCTCTGGGCCGACGGGATCTACTTCAATGTCAGGCTCAATGACGACCGCCCATGTGTTCTCGTAATCGTCGGCTCCTTACCCGATGGAACCAAGGAATTGGTAACCATCAGCGATGGAGAACGAGAGAGCAAACTGTCCTGGAAAAATGTGCTCAGAGACCTCAAGAAACGAGGATTGAAAATCCCTCCGAAACTGAGTATCGCCGATGGAGCTCTCGGGTTCTGGAGCGCCTTGGAGGAGGAATATCCGACAAGCAAACAGCAACGATGTTGGGTGCACAAGACAGCCAACATCCTCGACAAGCTGCCGAAGAAAGCGCAGCCCCTTGCCAAGGAACGCATCCATGAAATCTACATGGCGGAAACAAAGAAGGCCGCCTTGGAGGCCTATGACGAGTTCTTCACGCTCTACGAAGCCAAGTATCCGAAAGCGTGCGCCTGCCTGAAGAAAGACAAGGAAACTCTACTAACGTTCTACGATTTTCCAGCCGAGCACTGGAGACACATCCGGACGACAAACCCGATTGAGTCGACGTTTGCCACGGTCCGCCATCGGACTCGACAAACCAAAGGGTGCGGATCGAGGAAAGCAACCCTTTCAATGGTCTACAAGCTCGGCCTGGAAGCCGAGAAAGGCTGGCGTCGACTGAACGGATATCGTCAACTTGACAAAGTCGTGCAAGGAATCATCTTCGTGGACGGCATCGAGCAGCAAACCGCTGCCTAACCCATGATCGAACTTCGAATGGTGTTCCGACCGCCCTCATCCACAACTTCCGGTCATTTCTCATGTTTCTCTCCCCATATACGGGACTGGGAACGGAACTGAAGCCGCCCGTTCCAAAGACATTCTGGAGCTTCACCGCAGCGCCATACTTTTTCGATCGTCCGCGTTTGCGTTTGCGTGGCACTGCCGCAGGCCGAAAGCCGGTTGTCGTGCGTCGAACCCTCGTGACCAGCACACCGGAACGCTCCTTGGTGCTCTGGATCACCTTTCCGTTGGCGTAGTAGGCGTCGGCCAGCAAGACGAACTCCTGACCTCTACAGACGGATGCGAGCATCTCGTTGGCCTTGTCGATCAAGGTTCTCCTGTCGCGGTTTGAAGTGACGATACCTTCGTGAATGCGTGCACAGACCGGAACGCAGAAGAAGTATCCGCCAACCTGACAGAGCACGCCGAAGGCCTGAAAGGAATGGCTCATGATGAAGTGAGGCTTGGAATTGGACTCGGACTGTTGATGCAGATACTTCACCGCAGGCATCTTACGGCCCTCCTTGGACTTCCTTGATGCCGCCGAGAACCAGGACGGGGCGACAACCGATCTTGTAGACAGGGAAGTGCTTGATCACGATGGCGAACCAAAGTTCTGCAAGCCGGTCCGTCTTCACGGCATTGCTGTGGAAGAAATGGAGTAAGTGCTCATAGAAGTGTTCTGACAAACCGAGAGCGCGGACGAAACTGGAAACCCCGAGGAGGTCATTGCGCACGGAGAAAGCGGCCAAGACGAGCAGAAACCAGAGAAAGGTGCGGGCTCTCGAGAAAGCGGGTCGCAGAAGACAGACGATATTCCACCAAGAAATCCAGAGATCCATAACAAATGATTTGATTTTCCTAGACATTCGCATATATAAGCTAATGACCATGAAAAAGATCAGATCACTGAAAAAAGAGTCCAGAAACTTGCGGCAAAGTTAGCTGCAATCGGGCCAATGCGGCCTGGGAGCATCAGCAAGCAATACCGAGATCGACAACGCCAGCGCGGCGTGTATTACCAACTGAGCTACACGCATGAGATGAGGAGCCGGACTGAACACGTCTGGCCAGATCACGTGGAGGGACTACGAAAAGAAACAGAGGAGTACAAGAAATTCAAGAAACTGACCACCGAACTGATCGATCTGAGCATTGAACTATCCAAGGCGAAGATCGCTCTATTACGCAGTCAGACAGACACGCCAGGCAAAGAGAAACCGGTCTGAGAACTTCCCACTCACGAGTGAGTTACTTAGTGAAAATATTATTTCTAAAGAGTCGTGGCTGCAATAATTATTGCATCTATGATCAGCGTTGCGGTGACGGTCGATGGGCCGCTGGAGGCGGATTTCGTATCCACGACCCGTCGGCGAGGGTTCATCCGCGTGTTTTTGAGTGGCTGCCTCCTTGTCGGCGTAACCGGGTCTGCACTCGGTGGCGATTGGTTGGACGCGGTGGGTTATCGAGCTTTGGAGGCGCGATGGGGCGGCGCAAGCGTGCCTGGGGCTGGGGTGAGGGTCAGCCAGGTCGAGGCCGCCTCTGGAGGCGAAGGCGATTACCTTCCCCCAACAGGGTTCAGGCTGCTTCGCGGGAAAGAACGCCTTCGAAGGAAAGGTGTTTCATGCGCTTTCCGATCGTGAAACAGCCTCGGAACACGCGAAGCTCGTGGGGCACTTTCTCTACGGCGAAATCTCGTTGGAGGAATTTGGAGCGCGTAGCCTTTCCCCTGGAGTGGTCGAGGTCGATGTCTATCGAGCGGGAGTGCGACAGTATTTGGGAGACGATTTTCTCCGTGCCGGTTGGCGCGAGGATCCATTGTTTGAGCCTAACCCAGTCCAAAAAAATCACTCGTGGTTTGGAAGAATGGGCACGAGTTCTCCAGACTACATCAATGAGGTGTTGCGCCGCCTGGATCACAGCGTGGTGAGAGACGACTTTCTTTGCGTGGTGGCTCTGGGGAATGATCCTGACGAAGCGATTCCTCCCTTGATGGCTTCCGCATACAACGTGCTCTCGGTCGGCTGTGCGAGCGGAGTGCACAGTCGGGGAGTGACGCGCGGTGACCTGGATGGTCCGGGCCGGGGAAAGCCGGATCTGGTCGCCCCCTTGTCGGCGACCAGTTTCGCCACCCCGGTCATCAGTTCCGCTGCAGCTTTTTTGTGTCAATGTTTTTCCGAGGCGGTAGGCGAGTCCGACGGCCTGTCCTCCGAGGTCTTGCGGGCGGCTCTCATGGCGGGCGCCGACAAGCGTGCCGTTCCCCGATGGGAACGCCAGACGTCACGCCCGTTCGATCCCGTGTTCGGAGCGGGCCAACTTCGAGTGGATCGCAGCCATGACCTCCTCTTGCGAGGCCACTGGCTCCACGGCGAGACCGAGTCGCAAGCAAGGTGTGCGAGAGCTGTCTCTGGAACTCGAGGCACCGTGGAATGAGTTGTCCGTCGTGGCCGTTTGGAACCGCGCGGTTTCGATGAGGAAGGGACAGGTTGAATCGACGGAAATCGCCGACTTGAAGTTGCGGCTCTTCCGGGTTGACGAGGGTGCCGGCTCCCGGGTCCTTGTTCAGGAAAGTGACAGTCCCACGGAAAACCGTGAGCACCTCTATTTGAAAAAAGCCTCTTCAGCAGAATCTGTGGGTGCCCAGGCGGCGCGATTCACCTAGAATCCTGACCAGCAACAAGTTATATCCAATCTCAATGGGCATCAAAGTTGTGGCAACAAGCCAGCTGCCCATCCAAACCTCGGATTTGCGAGGACAACGCTTGCGCCGGGGCTGCCCCTGGTAGGGCTCAGCCCATGAAACAAGTAGTTTCGGGTCTTCAGCAGTTCTGGGGTCCAGGGGCAGCGGGACCCGGCGTCCAGCGTTCCCGGAGCAAATCCGGAATTTCACCCACAGACTCTGCTGAAGACCCTGAAAAAATTGAAGGGTGGGCGCTATCTGTTGGAGATCGGGAGCGATCTCGCGGTCCCTTTCGGCATGGCGTGGAGTGCGGAAGCCGCAGCGCTTCCGCGCCTGCGCTGGAATGATCAAGGACTGGCGGTGCACGGTCTCGAGCCTGGTGGTCGCGAGGTGTGGCTGGAACACTCGACGACCTTAAAGAGTGGCGGCGGCTCACCGAAGTCGTCCTGCAAGATGGTGATCGGCGTGTGTTTCGTGACGGGTCGCGAGCCTTGGCGGACCGAACTCGGCGTCGCGGTTACTACCGCTTGCGTTGGGCCAGCGACTCGGAAGCTCTACGGGATCCCCGGTAATGTTCCCACGCCGCTTTCCATTCTCCAAGAGCACAGGCGAGGAGAAACTCCAGTCGGCGGAGGACTCCGGGATCTCCGCGCAGGCCGCGAAGATTTCGGAGCAGGATGCGGACTTCCTCGATCTCTCCGTGGGCAATGGCTGATTCGATTCGCTCGACCAGCAGACTCGTTTTCCCCGGTTCCCTGAAATGTGCCGCCCGCGCCGCGGCGAGGGGGAGTTCGGACTTCGCGGACGGTGCCGAGATGACGCTCAATAAGCTCTCACAGGCCAGACGATGATTTCCTCTTCCTGCGTGATGCTCGGCAAGGATGGGAGCCGCCGCAGTCATCCATTTGGGATGATTCTTTATTGAAGGAATTCTGATGACTCTTTGGGCCGTTTCGACGCGTGAAGGCGTGGGAAACCGCTCCGACTTGCCGGTTTCGTCTGGCGAATCTCTTCGGTTTGTGAGGAAATGGGAGATGAAACCGATTCCCCTTGTCCTGTGTCTCCTGGCCTGTGTCTCCAGCTGGACTTTCGCCGATTGGTACCAGTGGAGAGGCCCCACTTTTGATGGGCGCGCTGCCAGTGATGCCAAGCCGCCGCTCCACTGGAGCGGCACCGAGAATGTCGCCTGGAAGATCCCCATTCCCGGCGCGGGGTCCGGGACGCCGGTGATCGCTGGGAACGACCTTTTCGTGTCGACGGCGGTGGACAGTGGGAAGAAGCCAGACGGTTCTCGAGGGGCGGCTGGGAGTGGCGAAGGCGCTCCCGAGACAGTCCATCAGTTCATTGTCATGTGCGTCGACCGCAAGGCGGGCACGGTGAAGTGGAAGAAGACGGTGGCTGAGCTGGTGCCTCATTCCGGCCACCACCGGGATCATTTTTATGCATCGGCCTCACCGATCACGGACGGCGAGCGGGTGTGGGCGCACTTTGGTTCCCGAGGGACTTTCTGTTTGAGCGTCGATGGGGAACTTCTCTGGTCGCGAGCGGACCTCGGTTTGATGGACACGCGGGGTGGGTTCGGGGATGGATCGAGTCCCGCGCTCTCCGGGAATTATCTGGTGATTCCCTGGGACCAGGAACGGGGTTCCTACATCACGGCCCTGGACGCCTCGACGGGCAAGACGATCTGGAAGACCGAGCGGCCGGACGAGCCCACTTCGTGGGCAACGCCGTTGATCGTGGAACATCAGGGCCGGCGCATGGTGATCCAGAATGGGCACGGTTACGCCCGTGGTTATGACTTGAAGACGGGAAAGGAGATTTGGCGCGCCGATGGGCAGACCACGCGCCCGGTGCCGACACCGGTTTACCATCAGGGCGTCGTGATCCTGGCCAGTGGTCATCAGGGTTCCTTCATGGGAGCCTACCGCCTCGAGGGTGCGCGAGGAGAGATCACGGGAACCGATTGTGAACTGTGGACCCTGGAACGGAGCACTCCGGATGTGCCGTCGCCGGCCTTATCGGAAGGGCGGCTTTATTTCCATGCGGGAAGAGACGGCATCCTCTCGTGTGTGGATGCCCTCTCCGGCAAGCCCCACTACTTTCGTCAGCGCGTTTCGGGTTTGCGTCAGGTCTACGCTTCTCCGGTCGTTGCAGGGGGGCACGTCTATTTGACGGGCCGGAATGGCACCACCGTGGTGATCGAGGATGGCCCTGAATTCAGGATTGTCGCCACCAACGAACTCGGTGAGCCGATGGACGCGAGTCCTGTTCCGGTGGGGAAGACCCTTTATATGCGCGGGGCCAAGCACCTCTTCGCTCTCACTGAAACGTCATCGTGACGTTGGCGGCCTTCTTTTCTTTCCCGTGAGTCCCTCGTCGTCGCCCGTAGGGGACGCTGTCGTGGCGAGCCGTCTCCTATCCTGGCATTTCGCTCAGGAACCGGGTGGCGAGGGAGGGGCTTCGGGCGGCAAGAGCTTGCCAATGATTTCCTCAATACCCTTGGCGGCGATCTCGCTGTTCAAGTAAGCCTGCCGGGCCTTGAGATACCAGCTCAGGCCCGATCCGTATTGCTCCATTTCCAGGCGCTTGTTGGCTTCCTCGATCATGTGGACGAAAGAGGCGGCATTCACCGTGAGTTCCGAATAGAGCCGAGAGAATTCGGGGTCGGTGAGGAATCGATCGGCTGCGGCGTGCATGGTTTCCCAGGCCGCAGGGGCATTGCCGGCATCCAGGAGGGCCTTTGACTTTTCCATCCGCATTTCCAGTTCCTTGAGGGTCTCCCGCACTGACATCAGTGCCTCCATGCGCTGGGGATCGTTGGCCAGGCCCACCGCGGCGACAAAACGCGCCTCGTCGTTCTGAATGGCCCGGTAGTTGTGTTCGGCAATCAGGCGGTCGAGATCGCTCAATGCCTGACTTTGAGTGTCACTTCCCTTGAGAATGAGATCGGAGACCTTCTTGAGATCCGGGTTGGTGGGGTAGAGCGCGTGAGCCTGTTCCAGGTTTTTCTGCATCTCGAGTTCGTCGCCGCTGCGGGCGGCCAGGAGCGCCTTGTTCAACAACATTTCGGCGGTCACCTTGGTGGCGTTGATCATGCCCTCGGCCTTGGCGTAGTCGAAGTCTTTGGCGATTCCTTTCATTTTCTCGACGATCTCACCGGCCAGGTGATAGTTCTTGACTTCAAGGGCGGAGAGAAGCTGATTGGAGTGTCGCACGAACTCGAGCACGCGTTCCTTTTTCTCCATGGGGAGGGTGCGGATTCGGGGGAGATACTCGCCCACCGCGAAGGCCTCCGAGAGCCGCTTGGTGGCGCCTTCCAGTTCATTCTTGGAGGTGAGATGTTCGAAAGCCTGAACGCTCTCATCGACGTCCCGGATGGCCTCGTTGGCGAGCGCGTCAAAGGTGCTCACGGTGGGCGTGGTTCCGAGGGAAGTCTTGAAACTGCGGTAAATGGCCGAGTCTTCGTCCAGCTGCATCGCCGCGTTGCCATCGGTGAAGAGCAGGCGATAGAGACGGGTCGCGATCACCACGTGCTCGAATCGCCGCTGCATGAAATACTGGAGAATCAGCCCTTGAAACTCGATCTTCTGCTGCAGCTCGCTGATGGTCATGTCGAGCTTGTTCTTGGCGGCCATGGTCTCGTATTCGGTGAACTTCTTGAGATAGTAAGCAGCCCACGAAGCGGAATCGAAATTCTCCCGAGTCGTGGAGGCCGCCTGGTCCGCCGCATTGCCCCCCTGGCTGGTCCCCAACATGCCCGTTAAACCCTGGGTTCCGAGTACATTGCTCAACCCAGGAATGTTGGCGCTCCCCGAGTTGCCGTTGTTGTTCCCGGAAGGGTTGTTGCCGCTACTGTTGTTGTTACCGTTCGAACCCTGCTGTGAGTTTGACGGGATCGTCCGCGGCGGGTCGCGGAGGGGATCGTTGCCGGCGGAGAGACTGGCATTCCAGAGTTGGCGTTTGGCTTGGCGCTCCATCTCGGCGTTGGCCTTTCTCAGCTCGCTGACATTGCGGCGAGCGAGCCAGATGCCGTAAATCGTGTTGGAGAGAGACTCACACAAGCGCGCATCGTGATAGTAAGCGGCGGCGATGGGCAGCAACCCGACCGCCTTGGAGAGATTGCCTTTGTTCGGCTGGTGCGGAGAAAGCGCGTCGAGAATCTGCCGGAGCGTGTCTCGGTAGGCTTGGTCTTCCTGCGAATCCGCGGGGGGCGCATTGAGGTATTTTTCAAATCGTGCCCCGAACATGCGGTTGTTCACCACATTCCAGGAGGTACCGTTCCAGGACAAGACCTCGGAGCCCGGATCCAGAAAAGGCAACTCCATCCCCAAGAAATTGGGTGGGCTGGGTTGGGAGAGCACGGCCGCTGGATCGGCCGGCGCGGCCGCCGCCGCTTCGCCCGCCATCTTGGCCGGGGCTGGCGTGACCTCGGGAGCCGATGGTGGCAGGGCGCTCGAGAGACCGGAAAAGGGGTCTGTGGCAGTCGAATCTTGAGCGCGGCTGCCGAGGGACAGGGCGGCGAAGATAGAGAGAATGGCGAGGGGGCGGGCAGGCATGAGACGTGAAAACTTTAGCGCTCATGCACGCTGACACCGTTCGGCTCGGATCGCAAGGCGCCAGGTGAACGGAAGGTCAGCCGGTGAAGGAGATCCCGGAGTTGCCATGGATTACCCTTCTGGCCCGGTCATGAAAGGATGGCTGCTGGAGCGGCGAATTTCGATGCGACCGACGTGGTGAATGGGAAACGCGGACGGGAAGCTGCCGGGCGCTGGCGAGCCGGCGTCACTCAGTCAGTCAGTCAGTTAGGCTATCCCCGGTGACAGACTTCGCCATATCCGAGAATTCCTCGAGGACCTCTTTGTGTTCGTTGGACTCGAGCTGCGTTAGAGTCGACCGCAGCCTCTCGGCGTATGGCTGGCAGGCGTCAGCGGAGATGAGCTCGCCCTGGGCCTTCGACGCGGACTCTGCCACCATGGCTTCGAGCGAGGGCATGGTAGAGGTCTTGGAGCGCGCCAGTTGCGCGCCTCCGGCCGCCACCACGGCGAAAAAGAGAAGGATGGTCTGGACGCTCTTGAGGCGTTTCCAGGGAGTTTGGGATCGTTTCGGGTTCGGCGGAGTAAGTCCGGGACCGGAATTGAGACGCCAGATCACCAGCGTTTGCACGAAGCTCGATGGGGTGAGCAGGCCTCGCTCCCAGCGCTGGTAGCGACGAAGCGAGATTCCTCCCAGACAGCGAATCGCCGTCTCCTGGCTCATTCCGCGCTTCTCACGTACTTCCCGGAACATGGAGGCAAAACGCCAGTTCGACGGACGTCGGTGAGGGGCGATAAGGGGGTCGGGCAATGGCGGCGTGGACATGGCTCGTGAAAAACGAGTTGGCGGGGTTGGCAGAAGTGGTTGTTATGGAAATTGCCAATAAATTGCATCAATTCAATTCATTGAAGATATTTTTCTCAAAAAAGAGAACCACTGAAATTACTTCGCTCCGCAGGACTGGAGAAAGTGGAAGTCCCCGCAGAGACGGTCGATCCTCGGCTCAGGCCACCCGAGAAACTTGGAGCCCCTCCTCGGGAGACCGCGGTCCAGCTCGGCATCCGGAGGCGTGAACCAACGCCGCTTGCGTTTCTCGTACCACTCGCGCCGGGATCCTTCACGGGGAAGGGGCTTGGCTTTCCGGGGGCGCTGGAGCTTGGTGGGCGGCTGAGAGGGGACCGGTGCGGACGTTTTCGGCCCACTTCCGGGCGCCGATCCTGAGGGTGTGATCTCCTCCAACTCGGCCGGCGGATAGCTCTCCCACTGAGCATCCACTTCAATGCGAATGATCTCGTAGGTACAGAAGAGAAACCCGGCGAGTACGGCTCCCGAGACGACCCGTGCAAAGGCCTGAGAGAAGGCAAGGCGGGGCAACGGGAAACGGAACATGACGCAGCGGTGACGCCCTTTCTTTTATATGAATTCTATAGTCCATGCAAGGAGTAAGACGCAGATTTGCTGGAATTCGCAGTTATGAGAGATTCAAGCCCTCTCGCGAATCGCGGATTCGCCGCCGGGTCGGCCCACTCGTCTCGTCTCCCTTCCCAGGGGCGGTCAACCTGGCCAAGTGGAAGGGAAGCAGGTGGCTGAAGGTTGGACGACTCGACGGATCCTCTTCACCCCGGACCCTGCCATTTGGTGAAAGGCGAAGTCCTGTTGTTCTGTGAGGTTCTCGGCGTCCATTCGATGACCCGGCCCTTGGCCAGCCCGAGGCCCGTCGTGAGAAGGAGCAGGGTGACGGCCTGGGCCGCGAGGACGAGAAATCAAATCCCTTGATCCGCTCCATGACGCCTCCCGTTTCTACCGAGAAGTCGTCGCGAGGCATCAAGCGCCGCCTTTATCCACTCTTGAACGCCTCGCGGGCTGCCTTAGGCTGGGCTGCCATGGGAATCTTCGACATCGCCGCCAGCTTGGTGACCCTCTCCGCGCTTTTTGGTTACGCCAACCACCGCTGGATCAAGTTGCCGACCACTATCGGAGTCATGCTGATCAGTCTCTCATTTTCCCTGGTTCTGGTGGGAATCGGTTCGGTGACTCCCGGTCTGATGGAAACGGCCAAATCCCTCGTCAATGGGATCGATTTCAACAAGGCCGTGCTCGATTGCCTGCTCAGTTTCCTCCTTTTTGCGGGGGCCTTGCATGTGGATCTAGAGGATCTGGCGAATCAGAAACGGATGATCGCCATCATGGCCAGCTTTGGCGTGGTCTTTTCGACCTTTGTCATCGGGACAGTCGTCTTCTTTTTGCTCAAGGCCTTTGGGATCGAATTTAGCTACACCTATTGCCTTCTGTTTGGTGCACTGATCTCGCCGACAGATCCTGTTGCGGTGCTCGGCATCCTCAAGAGCATCGGCGTGCCCCGTTCCCTGGAAACGAAAATCACAGGAGAATCCCTCTTCAATGATGGCATCGGTGTGGTAGTGTTTCTCGCCATCCTCGGGATCGCGACCGGCGAACACCACGGCGGGGCGAGCGAGATCGCCCATCTCTTTCTGCTGGAGGCCGGTGGAGGCCTTTTGCTGGGCGGTGTTTTCGGCGCCCTGGCTTATTACCTGCTGAAGACGGTGAACAACTACCAGGTTGAAGTGCTGGTCACCCTGGCCTTGGTCATGGGCGTTTATAGCCTGGCCCTGGCGTGGCACATGTCGGGCCCGCTGGCCATGGTGGTGGCTGGCCTCATGATCGGCAATCATGGACGGCGCTTAGCGATGTCGGACACGACGCGTGACCATTTGGACAAGTTCTGGGAACTCATCGACGAGGTGCTCAATGCGCTTCTCTTCGTCCTGATCGGGCTCGAGTTTCTCATCTTGCCGCTCTCCACCAGAAACCTCAGCCTCGGTCTACTGGCGATTCCCATCGTGATTGGAGCCCGCTGTCTGGCGGTCTCCCTCCCCGTCCTGTTGCTCAAGCCCTGGCGAGCGTTCAGCACGGGAGTGATCCCCATCCTAACCTGGGGCGGCCTGCGCGGCGGGATATCGGTGGCGCTGGCGCTGGCCATTCCTCTGGGCGCCGAACGGGACCTGTTTCTCACCATGACTTACATCATCGTCATCTTCAGCATCGCCGTGCAGGGGCTCACGCTCAAACCTCTCATCCAGCGCGTGGGGAAAGTGAGCGGTTGAGAAGATGATACGCACCGTTGGCCTCGGTGTTTACCCAAGAAGACATGAAACGATTCCCGGAGCTCCTCTCTCTGCTGACCGTCCTCATCGTCGACGGAGTGGGGGCGGACCTTGATTTCAACCGCGACATCCGCCCGCTGCTTTCGGATCGCTGTTTTGCCTGTCACGGTCCCGATGCGGAGCATCGCAAGGCGGATTTGAGGCTGGACACGCGAGCCGGTGCCGAGAGTGATCTGGGCGGTTACGCCGCCGTCGTGCCGGGTGAGCCCGAGTCGAGCGCGCTCGTCGAACGGATTCGCGCTGAGGATCCGGAGGAAATCATGCCGCCACCGGATTCCGGCAAGCGTCTCGATGAAGCGGAGCGTGATCTGCTGGATCGCTGGATCGCCTCTGGCGCGGCATGGCAGGAGCACTGGGCCTACCGGCCTCCCCGGCGAGCGCCCATCCCCAACGTAGAGGATGAGAAATGGCCCTTGAGCGAGATCGACCGATTCATCTTGGCGGGGCTCGAGAGGGAAGGTCTCCGCCCGGCGCTTGAGGCGGATCGACCGACCTTGCTGCGGCGGTTGTCCTACGATTTGACGGGCCTGCCGCCGACCCCGCAAGAGGTGCAGGCCTTTCTCAATGACGGTTCCGAGCTCGCCTATGAACATTTGGTAGACCGCCTGCTGGCTTCCGAGCATTTCGGCGAACGGATGGCGATGTACTGGCTCGATCTGGTGCGCTTCGCCGATACGGTTGGGTATCACGGCGATCAGGATCACCGCATCAGTCCCTACCGCGACTACGTGATTGATGCCTTCAACGACAACGTGCCATTTGATCGATTCACGCTGGAGCAATTGGCGGGCGACTTGGTTTCCGAGGGGGCGATCGATCCGCTGATCGCCAGCGGCTACAACCGGCTCTTGCAGACCTCTCACGAAGGCGGTGTGCAACCGAAAGAATATCTCGCCATTTACGCCGCCGACCGCGTGCGCAACCTGTCGGAAGTCTGGCTGGGCGGCACCCTGGGGTGCGCCCAGTGCCATGACCACAAATACGATCCCTACACCATGCGGGATTTTTACGCGATGGCGGCTTTCTTCGCCGACATCGACGAGGAAGATCACTTTTCCAGAGGGACGAATGATTTGCCCACGCGCAGACCTCCCGAGCGGCAAGTGCTGACCAAGCGGGAACGGCATGCCCTCGAGGACATCCAGACCTCTCTCGACAAGTGTGATGCCTCGCTGCGCGCCTGTGCGCCGGGCGACCCCGAGAAGCGGGAGGCCTTGAAGCAAGAGTATCGTCGTCTGGAGGCGGAGCGAGATCGGGTGAAGGACGGCGCGCGTTGGACGATGATCACCGTGGCCAAAGCGGAGCCGAGAGTGACCCGCATCCTTCCCCGTGGAAACTGGCTCGATGAAAGCGGCGAGGTGGTGGCGCCAGCCGTTCCGGGGTTTCTTGGGCATCTGCAAACCGCGGGCGACCAGAGAGCGAGGCGACGCGATCTGGCGCGCTGGTTGACCGATGTGGAGAATGGAAACGGCGCGCTCACCGCCCGTGTATTTGCCAACCGGTTTTGGTATCTGCTGTTCGGAGCCGGCTTGAGTGGCAGCCTGACCGATTTTGGCGGTCAGGGCCAGCCGCCGACCCATCCGGAACTGCTCGATCATCTGGCTCTGAAATTCTGTGAGACTGGCTGGGACGTGAAAGCTTTTATCAAGACCCTGGTCATGAGCCGAACTTATCGGCAGCGATCGGATGCCTCGGCCGGGGACCGGGCTCGGGACCCCGAGAACCGCCTCTTCTCGCGTCAGACTCGGTCCCGCTTGCCGGCCGAGATGATTCGTGATGGGGCGCTGCGAATGAGCGGCTTGTTGAATCCCGAAATCGGAGGCGCGAGCGTGAAGCCCTATCAACCGAAGGGCTACTACCGTCATCTCAATTTCCCCACGCGAAGCTATGAAGCCCATGGAGACGAGCGTCAGTGGCGGCGCGGTCTTTACGTGCACTGGCAGCGGCAGTTTCTTCACCCCATGCTGCGAGCCTTCGACGCGCCGAGCCGGGAAGAGTGCACGGCGGCACGGCCGGTATCCAACACTCCCACGGCGGCCCTGACACTGCTCAACGATCCGACTTTCGTCGAGGCGGCTCGCGTTCTCGCGGAGCGCATTCTTCGCGAGGTGCCCGGCGATGAACCGTCCCGTCTGGCGCATGCGTTCCTGCTCGTGCTCTGCCGGGCCCCGGACGTCGAGGAGAGACGACTCCTGAGGAATTTGCTCCGCGCCGAGCGGAATCATTATGCGGAGCACCCGGAGGCGACGGAGGCGCTGCTGCACGAGAACGGCCAGGCACCGGTAGCGGAAGATCTGAATCCGGCGGAATGGGCTGCCTGGGCGGCGGTCGCTCGCGCATTGCTCAATCTCGATGAAACGATCACCCGTTCTTGACATGGACCCCATCACGCACTCGCACGCCAACGCGCTCAAGCGGCGCACGTTTCTCAGACGCTCCGGCGTGGGCGTCGGCGCGACGGCTCTGGCTTCCCTCCTCCAGGAGGGCGAGGTCCGTGCGTCCTCGGCGGGTCCGGTTCCAGGCCTTGCCCACTGGGCGCCGAAGGCCAAGCGAGTCATCTTTCTCTGCATGGCGGGGGGGCCCTCACACCTCGAAACTTTCGATTTCAAGCCCGAGCTTGCGAGACGACACGGGCAGCCCATGCCGGCTTCCTTCACCGAGGGTCAGCCGATCGCTCAGCTCCAAGGAAAGCCATTGCGTTGTCAGGGACCGATGATCGGATTTCGTCGCCACGGCCAGAGCGGCTTGATGATCAGCGATTACCTGCCGTGGCATGCCAGGATGGCGGACGAGCTCTGTGTGATTCGCTCCATGGTGACGGAGCAGATCAATCACGACCCCGCTCACACGTTCATGAACACTGGGACGGCGATCAGCGGCCGGCCTTCCATGGGGTCCTGGGTCAACTACGGTCTGGGAAGTGAAGGCGATGATCTGCCCGGCTTTGTCGTGCTCACTTCTGTGGGTGGGCGAAATCCGCAGCCCATTGCCTCGCGCCAGTGGTCGGCGGGCTTTCTACCCAGTCGATACCAGGGTGTGGAATTCAATGCGAGTGGAGATCCCGTCCATTATGTGCGCAATCCTCAAGGCGTGTCCCAGGCGCAACAGCGCCAGTTGGTCGATGTGATCGGCGCGCTGAACCGTCATCGTCATTCAATGGCCCCTCATCCGGAGATCGAGACGCGGATCGCCGCCTATGAAATGGCCTTCAAAATGCAGGCTTCCGTTCCAGAATTGATGGACGTCTCCGATGAGCCGGAATCTGCACTCGCGCTTTACGGAGCGCAGCCGGGTGACGGATCCTACGCCTCCAATTGTCTCCTGGCTCGGCGTCTGGTGGAACGGGGCGTCCGTTTCATCCATCTCTACCACCGGGGATGGGATCATCATGGTGATCTCGACCGTTACATGAGAATCTGCTGCGGTTTGACCGACCGACCGACCTGGGCCTTGATCACGGATTTGAAAGCGCGAGGACTCCTCGATGATACCTTGGTGATTTGGGGAGGAGAATTCGGCCGGACTCCCATGTTTCAGGGCAAGGGCGGCCCCGGGCGCGATCACCACATCAAGGGCTTCACCATGTGGATGGCCGGCGGGGGCGTGCGTCCCGGTACGGTCTACGGCAACACGGATGAACTCGGGTACCACGCGGTGGACAAGGTGGTTCACGTGCGAGACCTCCACGCCACCATGCTCCACTTGCTCGGAATCCATCACAAACACTTTTCGGTGCCCTATCAAGGACTCGACATGCGGCTGACCGGCGTCGAGGAAGCGAGGGCGATCAAGGAGATCATTGGTTGACTGATCGAATGGTTTGTCTGCCCACTCAGGAACCTGACTCGGTGAGATAACTCAGCAAATCCGCCAGGTCTTGCTCACTGAGGCCCGCTTCGAGCCCTTCCGGCATGGCGGACTGTTGCTCTGTCAGGATCAAAGTGATGCGATCTCTTTCGAGGGTGAGGTCGATGCCTCCGGGCTGGCGCAACATGAGGCTGTCGGTGGATTCGGAGACGATGATACCGCTGGCGGCGGTTCCATCGCTCAAATTGACGACACTGGCAAAATAGCCCGGCAGCACTTCACGGTTGGGATCGATGAAATTGATAAGGAGCCGCTCTTTTCCGTTCTGCGCGAGCGCCTGGCGGCTGGGGCCCAAGGTGAGTCCGCGCTCACCGGCCGGTTCGTGGCAGGAGGCGCAGCGCTGGGTGTAGTGGACGCTTCCCCGCTTGGCGTCGCCCGCCCGATCGAGCGCGGGACGAGCCCGATTGACCGCCGCTTCCCGCTCGGCCTTGGTCTTGGGCGCGAAGGCCGCCCGCGCGCGGCGGCGGATAGCCGCATCCCCGTGATTCTGCAGTCGAACGATCTGACCCCCGCTGAGGCGGGAGCGTCGGACCGTTCCGGCATCGATTTGATCGAGCAAGGCCACGGTGCTCGTCTCCCGGCGTAGACACAGGTCGATCACCTGAGCTTGAACGGACGGGGACCAGTGCAGCCAGCGATCCAGCAAATGGGTCTCAAGATCGAAGCGCGCGTCGCTCCCGAGAAAGGTGATGAGTTTCTCATGAAGGCGTACGTCGCTGGTTTCGGCCAAAAGCTTCTTGAGCGTCTCTCTGGCCTCTGAATCGCCGATCGCTCCCAAAAGGGAGAGGCTTTGAAGACGTACGTCGAGCGCAGCCTCCTCGTTCAGGGCAATTTCAGCCTGGCGTCGCCGCAGCCTCTCCTTCGACTCGTCGTCTAACAACATGCCGATTTCATGACCACTCTCCGCGAGGGCGGTGAGATAGACGAGGCGATCCGGTGACGGAAGAAGGTCGAGGAGCTGAGACCGGGGACCGTTCTCCGCGGCGAGTTGAGTCCATTTCTTCGACACGGGCCGGCCGGCTCTCAAGCTGGCCATCACGAGAGAAGGGGCCTCATCGCCGAGAGCGGCCGAGAGGGTGGCTTGACACCAGGGATCCTTTTCGTCGGCCAGCGATGCGACGTCCATCGAGGCCGTTTCCCAGTCCTGGTCATGAAGGGCCTGCAACGCGGGAAACCGCACCTTGGGGGAGGAATCTCGAATCAAGGCGGGAAGGGCTTGCAGGAGCGCCAACGACGCTTCCGGCATTTCCCGCGACAGGTGAATGGCGCCCGCGCGCACCCAGGGATGGGAATCCGAAAAGGCCGTTTTCAGATCCTCGGGAGCCAGAAAACCTTGCTTGGCCAGGGCGTGCAGAGCGAGAAGACGTGACTCGGCCCGGTCACTGCTCTGATAGAGGCGCCGGAGGAGTGGGGCGCTCTCAGAGTCCTGACGTTGATTCAAAAGTCGCAAGGCAGTGAGGCGCCGCCAGGCGACCGGGCTTTCCATGGCACCGATCAATTCCGCGTTGGATCGATCGCCAAGGCGAGCCGAGTCCGACTTGGAGCCATCGTTCGCCCGAACCCGATAGATCCTTCCCCGATCGTTCCCGGCGTTGAGATCAAGGTGTTTCTTGATGCCTTCCGGAAGCGACCACGGATGTTCGATCACCTCGCGGTACATGTCAGCAATGTAGAGCGCTCCATCAGGACCGTGGGTCAGAAACACGGGGCGGAACCAATTGTCCCGGCTGGCGAGAAACTCGCGTCGTCGTTCGGTCTCCGGCCGTCGTGCCACCGGCTGGACTCGATCGTTCCAGTCGAGGACTTTGCGGTGAACCAGGTTGCTCCCGGCGTCGGCCGTGAAGAGTTCGCCCTGATGGCTGCAAATGCCCGTCGCGGCGGTGAAATACCCGGAGACACGACCGCCGCCCTCCACCGGTCCTGGCACTTTGCCTGCGACTCGCCATCGGGTGCGAACCAGTCGCCAGGGTTCGTCCGGACTTCGGCGAAAGACTTCGGCGGCCGGTCCGTCCGCCGGAATGTCGACGAGCGGCGAGGGCAGGCCGGGCACGGTCCCGTCGTGGGCGATCCATTGCATGTGATGCGAATTGCTGCACACGAACTTGTTTCCCCAGTCATCGAAGGTCAGGCCATACTGGCCACCGCCGGGTTCGGCCCTGAGATCGAGGCTGTCAGGATCGAAGGAAAAATCCCGGCCCCTCAGACGGAGGCTCGATTTCTCGTTGGGACCGGGGCGCCGCAGTTCGGCGCCGTTCATCGCCGTGGCTCCGTGGATCCGTCCGTCGAGCCCCCAGGTCAACCCATTGGCGAGAGCCTGGACGTTGAGGCGGTCCTGATTCACCCCGAAGCCCGTGAACACCACTTCCCGCTCATCCGCTCGACCGTCGCCGTCGCGATCCCGGAGGTGGAGCAGATCCGGTGTGGCGATCACGAAGACGCCCGTGCCGCGACAGGCGATTCCGGTGGGCCATTTCAAGCCGTCGGCGAACACCTTGCTCGTCTCGTAGAAGCCGTCGCCGTCAAGATCCTCCAGCCTTCGGATGCGCCCGAGAGCCGCTTCCCGCCTTTCGGAGTAGCCGCGCATCTCCACCACGAAGAGCCGTTCGTCTTCATCCCAGGCCATGGCGATGGGATCCATCACCTGGGTTTCACACGCGGCGAGTTCCAGCCGGTAGCCGGGCGCCAACTCGAAGGTCTCGAGTGCGTTCGGGGCTTCGGTTGGCGAAAACCGGGGCAGCGTGGCGGGATCGGCTTCCGGCGCGGGGGACTCCTGGGACAACACCGGGGCCGTCCCGGCAATCATGGAAATGACGTACCAGAAAGATGTGAGGAAACGCAACTTCACAGCAATGTCAGGGGATTCACGCGCGTCTCGAGGGGCAGGGAAACGGTCGCTCCAAGACGATGCGATTCGAACACCGCGGCGATCATTTCGACGGAAGTTCTTCCCTCGAACACGCTGGCCTCCGGCTGGACGTCGCCCTCGATGGCTCGAATGAGGTTTCGGCAGGCGGCGACATTGCCAAGGTGATGTCCTTGACCGGTGATCGTCTCGGGCTGGTCGGGACCTGCGGAGCTCACCGGGACCCATGTCTTGCCGGATCGTCCCGGGGACCAGGCCGGGTCGGGCAGCCAAAACACGCGGGGAACGTAGCCGACTTCATGCAATTCAATGACGCCCTTGGAACCGAAGATCTGCAGGCCAAAACGTGAGGGATTGGATCCCTGCTCCCGCGTGGAGGCAAAGTAGGCGGTGGCCCCGCTCTCCAGTCCGTACATCGCTGTCAAGCGATCGCCCGCGAGCGGGCCGATCCCTTCCTGGCCCTCGATGACGTGCTCCTTCCCGACCAACTTCCGTCCCTGGTAGACGCGGGCACTGCACCACTCCGGAGCGCCACCGAGATGATGGATGAGGTTCATGATGTGGGCGCCCAGCACCCAGAGATCTTCGCCGCCGCCTCGCCGGTCTTCCTTGCCCCTTCCACGGAATTCGAGGACCTCGCCGATGGCCTCGCCGTCGATCAGATCATTGATCACCTGGAGTAGCGGGCTGTAGCGCGTCTGAAAGGCCATGGCGATCTTCAGGCCGTGTGTTTCGCAGGCGGCCACCATTTGATCGGCCTCCTCCAGGGTGCGGCACATCGGCTTCTCCAGGTAAACGCCCTTGACGCCGGCTTCTGCCGCGGCCAGGACCATGGCGTGATGTTGATCGAGCCAGCGTGGGGCGATGCTCACCAGATCGGGCTGGATTTCCTCAAGCATTTTCCGGTAATCGGGGAATCCCTGAACGCCCGGTCCCAGGCGCTTCACTGCGGCCGCCAAGCCGCTCAGGTCCGCATCGGCGACCGCCACCGTTTCCGTGTTCGGAACATCGCGCCAGACGGTGTCGAGGCCGTGGCCGTAGTTGCCGCGCCCCGTGTGACCGATGACGGCGACACGATAGAGTTTTGAATCTGCCATTCCTGGACCCTATCGAGCAAGGCGTCCTTGTGGAAGCGAGATTCTGGCGAGCTGTTTGAGGAATTAGTGATAGGGAAGTTCACCTTCATCTCCTGAACGGGATCCCCGGAGGTCATCGACGATGCTGACCAAGCGGGTCTCGCGCCGGCTTTCGGGTGAGAGCACCAGGGACACCGTTTCACGGAGATCGTGGGCGTGGCTCCGGATGCTGACGGTGGCCTCGAGCGTGACGTCTCCGTCTTCTGCGTGATTGAGGTCAAGGAGTCCAGGCAGGGCGGGTCGCCTGCCAGCCCTGGTCGTCGACGCCTGGGGCGAAGGCGATTGGTTCGGGGGAAGGCGAACGCGGGACCGCCGTTGCGAGGGCGGGCTTGGATTCGGTGGACGCGCATCGATCGGTGTTGGCCCCGTTGACCCCAGGCGGTGAGCAGGCACTTGTAAGGTCCGGTTTCCGTCTCACCCGCGGCCACGTAGATCATGGCGGCCAGCGAGTAATCCACTTGGCCCTCCGTTGGAATCGGTTCGACCGTCAAGTGCGCCCCGTTGACCTCTGGTTCTTCTCCCCGGACGATGTAGTCCTCACGGGCTTGCGAGAAATGGGCGCACTGGGCCAGGTTGAGCGTTGCGAGGATCAGGATTGCCAGCGAGTGGAGACGGCTCATAGTAAGGACGAAACTATGCCGGCGCAGGAAGCATCCAAAGCCCTTTCCTCTCCGATCGATCATGATCCTACGCATTACCATCCTGCTTATCTTCTTTGCGGTGCTTGTCAGTTTTCTCTTTGGGCGACGTTGTTTCCTGGGTGTCAAGTCGTGGAAACGTTCCAACAAGGTGGATCGCGAAACGCTCGATTTGATGCGTTCCGGACGGGATCACGAGGCATTCATCGAGCGCATCCCGAAGATCGCTGAACGGCACCGCCGGCAGATGAAAACGAGTTTTGGGGAGAGCCTTTCGTTTCAAAAGGCTGATTTGGCCAGGATCGACTCTCTCATCGACAAGGCCTGGGGTGATGAGCTGCCTTCCAATACCGATGTGTTGGTGCTCACTTTTGGCGCTTACTTCGGGGAGACCATCCGTAGGCTTCGGGGGGGGCGGTGGGATCACGATCCCGAGCGCGGCTACTGTCTACACGACGTGGGTGGGGTGGCCACGGTGTACCCGTTCGAGAAGGTCGCCAAGCGTTTCAAAGACAGCAAGGAACACTCTCTGGCGCTGTTTTACCGAGCCCTGGTGAAGACGGTGGAGAAGGCGGCTCCCACCGCTTGAGTCGTTAGAGGGAATGTCAGAACGAAAGTCTGGAGCGTCGGACGAGATTGAATGATGAAGGACGAAAAGATTAGCTTTCTGGGAATGGGCTTCATGGGAAGCCGCATGGCCCGGCGTCTGGTCAACGCCGGCTACGGGGTGACGGTGTGGAATCGAGATGCCGCCAAATCGAAGCCGCTGGAGACGATGGGAGCCACCGTCGCGGCGACGCCCTCCGAGGCTGTGACGGAAGCGGATCTCGTGATCACCATGTTGTCGAATGGTTCCGCGGTGGAGGAGGTGGTCTTCGGTCAGGGAGTGGACACAGCCATGGCGTCTGGGTCAGTGCTCATCGACATGAGTTCCATTCCACCGTCGACCGCTCGGGATCACGCCGCGCGTTTGGCGGCGAGGGGAATCGGCCATGTGGACGCGCCCGTCTCGGGCGGTACGGTCGGCGCGGCGGAGGGCAGCCTGGCCATCATGGCGGGAGGAGAGGACGGAGTGATCGAGCGCTGCCGGCCGGCCTTGGAGCGTCTCGGCCGGGTGACCGCTGTGGGTCCCGCCGGGAGCGGCCAACTGAGCAAGCTGTGCAATCAAGTCATCGTGGCAACGACCATCGGCGCGGTGTCGGAGGCGCTGCTGCTGGCGGAGGCGGGCGGAGCACGACCGGAAGCGGTGGCGGGGGCGTTGCAAGGCGGGTTTGCCGATAGCCGGATTTTGCGAGAACACGGGCAGCGGATGTTGCAACGCGACTGGCGTCCGGGCGGGCCGGTCGTGCATCAGGTCAAAGACCTGGACACCGTCCTCTCTCAGGCGGCGGATTGTCGGGTGGAGCTTCCCGTTCTGCAGAGGGTAAGGGATCTCTTTCAGGATTTTCTCGAACGCGGTGGGGGCGGGCACGACCATTCAGCGCTCTTGTTAGAACTCGAGCACCGCAACCCACCCCATCGTGTGGGCGACGAGCCCGACCACGAGCCGGGCTCGTCGGAGTGCCCGCCGAATTGACCGGCGCGCGCTTTCCCTCTCTCAAGGTTCAAGGAAAACCCAATCCGGTTCGCCGATGACGATGTAGCGGATCATTCTCCGGCCATTCCATTCGACACGGACGTGGAGGCCTTGGGTGGTGTGGGGAGCGCCCCGCCTCGCGGCGAGCACGGAGGGCCGGAAGATGGCCAGGTTGTGCGCGGGGTGAAATCGAATGTTCTGATAGACCAACCCTGGGCTACCGTCGCTCCGCAGTGCGTTTGCCAGGGATTGCGAGGCGGTGTAATCGTCGGGGTCATGCACTTGAGGCCAACCCTGGCGCACATCGTGGAGGCGGGTGTCGATGGCGCCGACATAGGTGCGAAGATCGAAATTGGTTTTGGGTTCGGCGGTGCGGCTGAGAAATCGGGCGCGGTGGTGCAGAACCTCCCGGAGGGCGCCGACAAGGAGGTTGGATGCGTAGTAGACGCCAAACTGACCGTGGGAGAAACGTGAGGGATGGCCCCGGTGGGTGAAGGCCGCCATGATCGGGGAAGCGCCCGGCCCTGAGACCCGTTCCTCGCGCGGAATCAGGGAGATGTCGCCGACCTGGTCTCGCAGGCGATCATTGGTCAGTCCTTCCAGATTAGAGAGGAGTTCCCACTCCTCGGGAGGACCGACCCGTTCAAAGAGATCGATCGGGGGATAGCGGCTGGGGACCATCCGATAGTGCTTCTGCCAGCGCACTCGGCGCAGCGGTGGGCGTGGCCATGGTGAATTCTCTTCCTCATCATGGCTCCTCACGAACCGCCTCCGCGTATGTGATCCAGGTAGGAGCGGACGGCGTGGAGATCTGCCAGATTGCCTGCGCTCATGCGTTCGAGGGCGGATTGCCCTCCGAAGGCTTCATTCGGCTTTCGGGAAATCCAGGCGTCGGCCTGGGCGGGATCCGGAAAGAGGATCTGCAAAGCCTTGTAGATCCCGAGGATGTAGCTGATCCGCTCCAGCACATCCCGGCCGAGTTTTCCGTCCTGATCCTTTTTCCAGGTGTAGAAAGTGGCACGGCTCGGGCTGCCGAGAAGGAGGCGGGCCTGGGCGTCGCTCACTCCCCACAGGCGCATGATCGTGAAGAACGCCCGCTTGGCAGAGGCTGAGGTCTGGGGCTCCTCGGCTAGGGCAACCTCGCCGGAAGAAGGGTGAAGAGTCATGGTCCAAAAGTATATGATCTTTGGCCAAAGATCAATTTTTGGACTCACAGATCGTTTGACGAGGACGCCATCGGGAATGGGCAGGACACCGATGGGATCGGTCGCGAATCGGAGCGAATGGGGTTTTCCATGCGTCACGCGATTCCATTCCCGGCGATGCGGAGAGTTCCGACCAGGCCTTACGGGGAGGGCCGCAGCTTCGTTCTCAGGTCGTGGCCCTGCTCGGAACCAGGCGAGCGGCACAGGCCTTGTAGTTAGGCTGCCTTGAAATCGAATCAAACGAAGGATGCGTCAAGCGGTTGGCTTCCGGGTAGTGCATGGGGATGAATACTTGACCCGGCTGCAGGGTGGAGACGCGAATGGCCTTCGCCTGAAGCGAACCGCGCCGTGTTTGCACGCGGACCAAGTCGCCGTGCTCGATGCCGAGAGTTTGGGCATCGGCGGGATGGATCTCCACGTATATTTCCTTCGGATACAAGCTGCGAAGAAGCGCCGACTTGGCGGTCCTTGTTTGGGTGTGCCATTGCGCGGAAGTGGCCCGACCGGTCAACAGGAGGAAAGGAAATGCTTCGTCCACGCTTTCGGAGGCTGGGCAGGGCGCCTCAAA
Organism: Verrucomicrobiales bacterium; assembly: GCA_965204485.1. GTDB lineage: Bacteria > Verrucomicrobiota > Verrucomicrobiia > Verrucomicrobiales > DEV007 > JAACDM01. The sequence continues at coordinate 156,508 of CBDBEZ010000135.1, read as the reverse complement.
AACGAAACGCGCTCGCTTGTCCGGCGTGTGGAACTGTCCGTCCTCGAACAGGCGTCGCTGCGGATTGGTCAAGGATGCTCGGTCAGCGAGTGGCCACTGGATGCCGCCCGCGTCATCGAGCATCTGATAGTCCCGGATCCCGCCAATGTCGCGAGGCCGGCCGCGACTGAGACGCTTGAGGATGTGGAAGACGTTCTCAGGCGTGTCCCAATTCTTGAACAATGCGCCGCAGCCCCAGGTTTTTGCCAGCAATTGAAAGATGGAGAAATCGGACAGGGCCTGGCCGGGGGGCCTTGGCGACCCGTTTGACCATCCCGATGCGTCGCTCCGAGTTGATGAAGGTGCCCTCCTTCTCTCCCCAGCCAGCCGCAGGCAGAACCAGGTCGGCGTGCTCCACGGTTTCGGTGGTCCGATACATGTCCTGCACCACGAGAAAATCCAGTTTCTCGAGCAGACCGCGAAGCCGGCCTTGATGAATCCAGGAATGCGCCGGGTTGGTTCCGATCACCCAGAGACCGCGAATCTTGCCGTCCTCGATGCCCTGAACGATCTGGTCGTAGGCCCAACTGTTTCGGCTCGGAATCCGGCTTGCGCCGATGCCCAGGACGCTTGCCACCTCCGTGCGATGCTCGGGGTCGGTGAAATCGCGTCCGCCGAACAAGCTGGTCGTGTTGCTGAAGAGGCGTGAACCCATCGCGTTGCACTGTCCCGTGATGGAGTTGGCTCCCGTGCCGGGCCGGCCAATGTTCCCGGTCATGAGCGCCAGATTGATGATCGCCTGAGCCGTGCGGACGGCCTGGTAGCCCTGATTGACGCCCATCGTCTACCAAAACGAAACTCGCTCGCCCTCGCCAATCGTTCGCGCGAGCTCGTGCAATCGCCGCTGAGAAATGCCGGTCCTCTGAGCCACGGAATCCGGCGCGAAGTCCTTGACATGTTCCGAGAAAACGTCGAATCCCTGGGTATGCGCGGCGACGAATTAGCGATCGACCCAGCCGTGCTCGAGCAGGAGGTGAGCCAATCCATGGAGCAGGATGAGATCGGACTTCGGCTCGAGGGCGACGTGATCGGTAGCTGCCATCGCCGTCTCCGTCTTGCGCGGATCGACGACGATGATGCGTGGCTGGTGAGGATTGCGAAGGACGCGCTGCCACAGAGTCGGGTGAGCGATGCAGAGGTTTGAGCCGATGAGTACGATCACATCGCTTTCCTCAAAATCTTGATAAGTGTAAGGCGGAGCATCGAAGCCAAAAGACTCCTTGTAAGCCGCCACCGAGGTGGCCATGCACTGCCGTGTGTTGCCGTCTCCGTGGATCAGGCCCATCCCCCGAACTTTGCGAAGGCGCCGAGCAAGGCGAGTTCTTCCGTGGTGATCTGACCGGTGCCCAGCCATGCCACGGACTCCGGTCCGTGTTCCGCCAGGATGGTCTTGAAGCGCTTACAGAACTCATTGCTGGCACACTCCCAGTCAGTCGGGACCAGGCGCCCTTGGCGGCGAATGAAGGGAGTCGTCGCCCGATCGGGCGCGGCCAGCGGAGTGAGTGCTTTCCAGCCTTTGGGGCAGGCCATGCCCAGGTTCACCGGGTAATCGGCGGCCGGGCTCAAATTGATGGCCTCGCCCTTGGCGTCGAGATGCAGGTTCAAAGCGCAGCCCGTTGAACAGTAGCCACAGACGGCCGTGGTGGTCGCTTCGGTTTTCTTCCGGCCCGGCATTTGACCCAGATCGAAGGCACCCGGGACCCGTCGCAGTTCCTCCGTCAAGGGACCTTCGAACGCGCGCAAGGCATCGAGAGATTCTTGAATCACTTTCATCGATTCACCCACTAGGAAAGCGCTCCCACCGTCTTTGGCGCGGTGACGGCCCGGAAGAATAGGGCGCGACCGCAGAGTTCGCCGACGAGAATCAGCCCGAGCCCGATCACGGGTGATCCAAAGACGAGAAGGGTGAGACCGGCGAGGGCCAGGCCAAAGCGGGCGCCTGTCAACGGCGCCAAGCGGCGCCAGAGCATCGACGTGGCGCGAGCGTCCTTTCCCCCCCACATTGCTAGCCTCCACGAGAAGTCCGAGCACGACGGGGACCGTGGCGATCGCCGAAAACCATCCCAGGCCGGCAACGGTTACCGTGCCGAAGAAGCGAATGAAGGTCCGCTCGGCACGCCAGAATTCACGCAGGGTGTCCACGTAAACCATGGCCGAGCAGAGCACGGCGATCGCCCCATTGAGAACGGCGAGCCCCCCGAGCCAGGGTTGCGGGATCACGGCGTAGCCAATGGATAGCGGCATCCACGCGCCAAAGACGACGATTTCGCGGCTCAGCCACGACCGCCGCAATCCGAGAAAGGCTTTCCAGGCATGCAGAGGCCGTCCGAGATGAAGGAGGCTACCGGCGACGCCGGCCGACCCCAAGGCTCCCGCGATCATCGCCAGGGAGACGTTCCCCAGCACAAGGGCCGCGGCCTGGAATCCAAGCGCGATCTGGGTGGCCGTGAGCATCCACACCAGGGGCCAGTGAAAAGGCTGCGGAGTCCAATCCGCTTGATCGCCCGAGCTCGCTTCGGAAGCGTGGGCGAGTCGCTCCCCCACGAAGCGAGTGGTGGCAGCGACTCCGTAAGATAGGCGGCTGAGGCGGCTCAAGCCCTGTATTTTTGGGTAATTCGGATCGGCGGCGCCCATTTTTGACCCCATGGCAAATTCGCATTCGTTATTTCATCTTTTTTAAGCTTGTTTCTGTAATAGTCTTATATTACAGTGCGCCGAACGAGCCGACCTTCATGCCAAGCAGAAACTCCCTGCCCCCCACCGAACGCCAGATTCGCAGCCGCCTCCGCCAGCTCCTCGACCAGGCCGAAGGCTTCCTTCACGGCTCGCCCATCGAACTCTCTCGTAAATGCGGCAAGCCCACTTGCCGTTGCGCTTCCGACGACTCCTTGCGCCATCGCTCCTTGGCCATCGGTCAGACTCGCAAGGGCAAGACCACCATGCTGCACGTCCCCAGACCGTTGGAAGCTCAGGCGAGACGCTGGATCGATGATTTCCAGAAGGCGAATGCTCTGCTGGAAGCCCTCGACGAGCAGGGGCGCCTCCGACTCGAGGAGGCAAAAACCAAGGCCAGAGCGGCGAGTAGCTCCGCCAAGAAGAAGGGCAAGACCGGTAAGAAATCAGCCGGCAAAGCCAAGTCCGGGCGCAATTCTCCACCAAAAAAGAAGCGACCATTCTCACGCGACTACTAACTTACGCGGACAAGATTTTCAGCCTCCGCCAACAGTGGAGGCTGCGGGTGCGTGACTCTCGTCCCAAACCACAGATTCCCACTCGAGTTTTCCCGGCAGCATTCTTCGCCATGTTCTGCTGCCGGTTACCAAGCTTCAACGAACTCGAGCAACACCGGAACAAGAGCAGCTGGACCCGTTGGCTCGGTAATCACCGTTTGCCCAGCGCCGACGAACTGGCGTATGTCTCCGAGCGCATCGAGCCTGACAGTGTGCGAGGGTGTCTCGGACACATTTACTTCTGCCTCAAACGCAACAAAATCCTTGCCCCACAGCGCGGTTGGATGCTTGCCGCCGTCGATGGTCACGAAACTCACTGTAGCTACAAACGTTGTTGTCCAAAGTGTCTCCAACGCCGGATCGCCGTCGGAGACGAGGTCAAAACACAGTTCTACCACCGCTTGGTCGCGTTTCAGATTATCTGTGAGGATTTTCAATTGCTTCTCGACGTGGAAATGCTTGAGCCTGGTGAAGACGGAGATCCTGGAGACGACGAAGTCGCTGCGGCTATACGGCTGATAACTCGCGTCCTTAAGGACCACCCACGCTGCTTTGACGTGCTCACTGCCGATGCGCTCTACCTGCGTCCCTCCGTGATCAATCTTCTTGAAGACCACGGCAAATACCTTGTTGCCGTACTCAAGGATAATCAGCCTGAGCTATTGTCCGAAGCCCGCACGCTCCTGCCCCTTGAGGAGCAAGAGCCAGAATCATTTGAGACTCCGGCTGCACCGGGCAAGCCCGCGCGGCACGTTCATTTACAAGAGGCTGAGGGCTTCTGCACTGAATCCATTCACACTCCTCTTCGCGTTGTTCATTCCCATGAGACTGGCATCCGTCGCGAGCGCGTCGCTGGGGATTGGGTCGAGACTCCCATCGATAGCCACTGGTGGTGGGCGACGACCATGCCCCGCTCAATGGCCGATGCCAAGACCATCTTCCATTTCGGGCACGACCGTTGGAAGGTCGAAAACGAAGGCTTTAACGAACTCTGCTCCCGCTGGCATTCCGGTCATTGCTATCACCATCATCCCAATTCCATTCTCGTTCTGTGGCTGATCATGTTCATGGCCCACGCCGTGTTCCACTGCTTCCACAAGCGCAACTTGAAGCCAGAGATACGCCGTGGACACACGGCCATCTATTTTGCCCGTCAAATCGCCGCCTCCATGCGAGAGGATCGATGGTGGCCGCCACCGGCTCCGGGCTGAGGAACGCCCGCCCCGTGCTCTCGGTAACCTTGGGTTCGCGTCCGCCATCGGAGCGGTCTGGCTCCCTGTTGCCTATTGCCGACAGGGGGATCCATTTCGCGGCTCGAGCCCTCCGAAATTCGCCCGAGAACCGCCACACGAAACTGTTCGCCCTCTTAGTAATGGCGCAAAAATAAAATGAACAATTTAAGGTTTCTCAACCTTATTTCTACGCTACTGTCAGTGCCATGCCTGACAGTTCCGTTGTCGAAAGCATTCGCCGGAAGTTCGATTCCCTGAGCCACCTCATGGACGAGCGGGCCCGGAGGTGTTGGGCGGCGGCGGCGGCGGCCATGGAATTGGGTTGGGGCGGCGTATCCGCAGTTTCTCTTGCGACATCGATGTCGCGGACGACGATCACTGAGGGCATCAAGCAGTTACGGCGCGGCGACTACACGGCACCCCAAGCCGACGGACGCATCCGTCGGCTTGGGGGCGGACGCAAGCCGGTGACCGAGACCGATCCGGAACTGCTTGGGGCTCTTGAGCGGCTAGTTGATCCTCTCAGTAGAGGCGACCCTCAATCCCCATTGCGCTGGACATTGAAGAGCACTCAGAGGCTTGCCAGGGAACTCACATCTCAGAACCACCCGGTCGGTGCGCGTACTGTTGCCGCGTTGCTGCGCAAGGCCGGCTATAGTCTGCTGGCAAATCGCAAGACCCGCGAAGGGGCACAGCACCCGGACCGCAACAGGCAGTTCGAATACATCAACGATCAGGTGCGTCGCTTCCAACATTGCGGCCAGCCAGCAATCTCAGTGGACACCAAGAAGAAGGAGTTGGTGGGCGATTTCAAGAACGCCGGGAGGCAGTGGAGGCCGAAAGACAACCCTGAGCAAGTCCGCGTGCATGACTTCAAGGACAAGGACCTGGGCAAGGCAATCCCCTACGGCGTTTACGATATGCTCAACAACCAGGGCTGGGTTAGCGTCGGAATCGACCGTGATACGGCCCAATTCGCGACCCGCAGCATCCTGTTGTGGTGGACGGAAATGGGCTCTGCGCGGTTCCCCCACGCCCGTCGGCTGCTAATCACCGCCGATGGCGGTGGGAGCAACAGCCACCGCTCGCGGCTTTGGAAGCTTTCGCTCCAGGAGTTGGCGAACGAGACCGGGCTGAAGTTGGTCGTCTGCCACTTCCCGCCGGGGACAAGTAAGTGGAACAAGATCGAGTACCGTCTCTTCAGCTACATCACCCAGAACTGGCAAGGCGAGCCACTGGCAACCCTGCAGACGATCGTCGAGTTGATTGGAAGCACAACGACGAAGGGAGGCCTGAAGGTCAGGGCCAGGCTCGATACCAAAAGCTACGAGACGGGGATCAAAGTGACGGACGAGGAACTGGCCGCCGTAAAACTGGAAAGGCACGAAACACACGGCTCATGGAATTACACAATCAAACCCTCGAAGTAAATGTTCACCTTATTTTTGCGCAGTTCCTTAGCGCCGGCTTCAACACGCTCAACACCCACCAATTCAGGCCATTACGACTCTTTCCGACGCCGTCTTACGGAATCGCTGCATCCTCGCCGCCCTGCTGGTATGGCCCATCCTCAAACTCGAGAATTCCAGTATTCATGCTTTCTGTTCGGAGCTTGGCCAGTTCTTGAAGGGCCGCGTAGATGACTGCAAATACAGGGCAAACATTCTTTATCGTGTCATGCGCCGTGAGGACGTCAATTGGCGGACGATGGCCATCAAGCTTTGCAAGAGCATTTTCAACGCCAACTCCGTGGGTCCAGACGATCAGCGAGCGTTCGTCATCGACGACACAATTAAGGTGCGACGGGGCAAGAAGGTCGAGGGCTCCTCTTTGCACTGGGACCACACGGAGAACCGCTATGTCACAGGTCACCAAGTGGTGGAGCTCGGCATCGCCGGTGAAAAGGGATTCCTTCCGGTTGATCGGCAGATTTTCATGGGCGAAAAGGAAGCGGTAGGAAAAACGCCTGAGAACGAATTCCGAGATAAGAGATGTGCCGCCGCGAGAGACATGGAGAGGGCAAAAAATGAATCGAAACACACGATCTCGCGAGTGAGAAGTTCTGTAACTGGATCATCATGCGGCGAAGCGTGAACCTTCGGAGCGAGTGAAGTCTATTTTATCAAGGATGAATTTTCGGAACGCTGAACCTTTTCCGCCGTGGTGCAAAAACCCAGGCAGCGTGTTTTTCAAGGCGGCTGAGACAATCATTTCCGAAGGCAGCACGTCTGGGCGGATGGTTCGGATCCAGGTTCCAAAGTGTTTCCAGACCAGACCGTCACATGTCATGGCAAGGTACTGTAACATGCCCTGAGCGATCATGCCGGTCTGCACAAACACATGATATGCGTGCATCTTTCTCTGCACCTGTCTGCGATATTTCTCGGTAGTCCGGTGGAGGTATTGGTTACCATTGCGACGCTTGAGCGGTCGCATAGCGGCCATCCAGAAATGGTATCCGAATGAGCCGACCGAATGCACCGCTTGCTTGAAAGCGACTTCGATCTTGAAACGCAAACTGTAGAGCAAGATGATCTCCTGAGCTTCCATGGTGAGGTCGGTAGACAAGAGGATGATCCGCCCTCTCGTGGGATGATCGACGAGAATGAAGCGGACCATCGCCCCGGCGGGCTTCCACAACAGATCCACCGACTTGAACCGGACAGAGATGTTTCTCTCCCCATATACGGGACTGGGAACGGAACTGAAGCCGCCCGTTCCAAAGACATTCTGGAGCTTCACCGCAGCGCCATACTTTTTCGGTCGTCCGCGTTTGCGTTTGCGTGGCACTGCCGCAGGCCGAAAGCCGGTTGTCGTGCGTCGAACCCTCGTGACCAGCACACCGGAACGCCCCTTGGTGCTCCGGATCACCTTTCCGTTGGCGTAGTAGGCGTCGGCCAGCAAGACGAACTCCTGACCTCTACAGACGGATGCGAGCATCTCGTTGGCCTTGTCGATCAAGGTTCTCCTGTCGCGGTTTGAAGTGACGATACCTTCGTGAATGCGTGCACAGACCGGAACGCAGAAGAAGTATCCGCCAACCTGACAGAGCACGCCGAAGGCCTGAAAGGAATGGCTCATGATGAAGTGAGGCTTGGAATTGGACTCGGACTGTTGATGCAGATACTTCACCGCAGGCATCTTGCGGCCCTCCTTGGACTTCTTGATGCCGTCGAGAACCAGGACGGGGCGACAACCGATCTTGTAGACAGGGAAGTGCTTGATCACGATGGCGAACCAAAGTTCTGCAAGCCGGTCCGTCTTCACGGCATTGCTGTGGAAGAAATGGAGTAAGTGCTCATAGAAGTGTTCTGACAAACCGAGAGCGCGGACGAAACTGGAAACCCCGAGGAGGTCATTGCGCACGGAGAAAGCGGCCAAGACGAGCAGAAACCAGAGAAAGGTGCGGGCTCTCGAGAAAGCGGGTCGCAGAAAACAGACGATATTCCACCAAGAAATCCAGAGATCCATAACAAATGATTTGATTTTCCTAGACATTCGCATATATAAGGTAATGACCATGAAAAAGATCAGATCACTGAAAAAAGAGTCCAGAAACTTGCGGCAAAGTTAGCTGCAATCGGGCCAATGCGGCCTGGGAGCATCAGCAAGCAATACCGAGATCGACAACGCCAGCGCGGCGTGTATTACCAACTGAGCTACACGCATGAGATGAGGAGCCGGACTGAACACGTCTGGCCAGACCACGTGAAGGGACTACGAAAAGAAACAGAGGAGTACAAGAAATTCAAGAAACTGACCACCGAACTGATCGATCTGAGCATTGAACTATCCAAGGCGAAGATCGCTCTATTACGCAGTCAGACAGACACGCCAGGCAAAGAGAAACCGGTCTGAGAACTTCCCACTCACGAGACACGATGTTTCGAAGGATGCTCGAGTCGGCGCTGGATGTGGGATTTCGAGCGGCCTACGTGCTGGGCGACGCTTGGTTCGGTTGCAAAGAGAACATTCGAGCCTCCCTGGATCTCGGCCTCGTCGCCATTTTCCAGATGAAGCGGGGCAACATGAATTACTGGTTGGCGAATCCGCAAACCAACCGGAAAGCAAAGAGCTATACCGCGCCTCAACTCTTCAACGAATACAAGCGTCAGCTCGAGGCATCGAGATCCAAGGCGCGCTACCGGACTTATCACGTCAAGGTCTGGATCAACTTGGAGACAGAGGCCAAGCGAGCCCCAAAATGGCAGGAAGTGACACTCATCTTCAGCGCCCCGGTGAATCCCAGTTCTGGAGCCTCTCCAGAGAAAGCGTGGGTGGTGTTCCTGACCACGGACATCGAGGCCTCCGTGGAGAAGACGCTTTCAATATATGCCTTGAGATGGTCTGTGCTCGCGAGTGAGAAGTTCTGTAACTGGATCATCATGCGGCGAAGCGTGAACCTTCGGAGCGAGTGAAGTCTATTTTATCAAGGATGAATTTTCGGAACGCTGAACCTTTTCCGCCGTGGTGCAAAAATCCAGGCAGCGTGTTTTTCAAGGCGGCTGAGACAATCATTTCCGAAGGCAGCACGTCTGGGCGGATGGTTCGGATCCAGGTTCCAAAGTGTTTCCAGACCAGACCGTCACATGTCATGGCAAGGTACTGTAACATGCCCTGAGCGATCATGCCGGTCTGCACAAACACATGATATGCGTGCATCTTTCTCTGCACCTGTCTGCGATATTTCTCGGTAGTCCGGTGGAGGTATTGGTTACCATTGCGACGCTTGAGCGGTCGCATAGCGGCCATCCAGAAATGGTATCCGAATGAGCCGACCGAATGCACCGCTTGCTTGAAAGCGACTTCGATCTTGAAACGCAAACTGTAGAGCAAGATGATCTCCTGAGCTTCCATGGTGAGGTCGGTAGACAAGAGGATGATCCGCCCTCTCGTGGGATGATCGACGAGAATGAAGCGGACCATCGCCCCGGCGGGCTTCCACAACAGATCCACCGACTTGAACCGGACAGAGATGTTTCTCTCCCCATATACGGGACTGGGAACGGAACTGAAGCCGCCCGTTCCAAAGACATTCTGGAGCTTCACCGCAGCGCCATACTTTTTCGGTCGTCCGCGTTTGCGTTTGCGTGGCACTGCCGCAGGCCGAAAGCCGGTTGTCGTGCGTCGAACCCTCGTGACCAGCACACCGGAACGCCCCTTGGTGCTCCGGATCACCTTTCCGTTGGCGTAGTAGGCGTCGGCCAGCAAGACGAACTCCTGACCTCTACAGACGGATGCGAGCATCTCGTTGGCCTTGTCGATCAAGGTTCTCCTGTCGCGGTTTGAAGTGACGATACCTTCGTGAATGCGTGCACAGACCGGAACGCAGAAGAAGTATCCGCCAACCTGACAGAGCACGCCGAAGGCCTGAAAGGAATGGCTCATGATGAAGTGAGGCTTGGAATTGGACTCGGACTGTTGATGCAGATACTTCACCGCAGGCATCTTGCGGCCTTCCTTGGACTTCTTGATGCCGTCGAGAACCAGGACGGGGCGACAACCGATCTTGTAGACAGGGAAGTGCTTGATCACGATGGCGAACCAAAGTTCTGCAAGCCGGTCCGTCTTCACGGCATTGCTGTGGAAGAAATGGAGTAAGTGCTCATAGAAGTGTTCTGACAAACCGAGAGCGCGGACGAAACTGGAAACCCCGAGGAGATCATTGCGCACGGAGAAAGCGGCCAAGACGAGCAGAAACCAGAGAAAGGTGCGGGCTCTCGAGAAAGCGGGTCGCAGAAAACAGACGATATTCCACCAAGAAATCCAGAGATCCATAACAAATGATTTGATTTTCCTAGACATTCGCATATATAAGCTAATGACCATGAAAAAGATCAGATCACTGAAAAAAGAGTCCAGAAACTTGCGGCAAAGTTAGCTGCAATCGGGCCAATGCGGCCTGGGAGCATCAGCAAGCAATACCGAGATCGACAACGCCAGCGCGGCGTGTATTACCAACTGAGCTACACGCATAAGATGAGGAGCCGGACTGAACACGTCTGGCCAGACCACGTGAAGGGGACTACGAAAAGAAACAGAGGAGTACAAGAAATTCAAGAAACTGACCACCGAACTGATCGATCTGAGCATTGAACTATCCAAGGCGAAGATCGCTCTATTACGCAGTCAGACAGACACGCCAGGCAAAGAGAAACCGGTCTGAGAACTTCCCACTCACGAGCTTTTCCGCCGTGGTGCAAAAATCCAGGCAGCGTGTTTTTCAAAGGCGGCTGAGACAATCATTTCCGAAGGCAGCACGTCTGGGCGGATGGTTCGGATCCAGGTTCCAAAGTGTTTCCAGACCAGACCGTCACATGTCATGGCAAGGTACTGTAACATGCCCTGAGCGATCATGCCGGTCTGCACAAACACATGATATGCGTGCATCTTTCTCTGCACCTGTCTGCGATATTTCTCGGTAGTCCGGTGGAGGTATTGGTTACCATTGCGACGCTTGAGCGGTCGCATAGCGGCCATCCAGAAATGGTATCCGAATGAGCCGACCGAATGCACCGCTTGCTTGAAAGCGACTTCGATCTTGAAACGCAAACTGTAGAGCAAGATGATCTCCTGAGCTTCCATGGTGAGGTCGGTAGACAAGAGGATGATCCGCCCTCTCGTGGGATGATCGACGAGAATGAAGCGGACCATCGCCCCGGCGGGCTTCCACAACAGATCCACCGACTTGAACCGGACAGAGATGTTTCTCTCCCCATATACGGGACTGGGAACGGAACTGAAGCCGCCCGTTCCAAAGACATTCTGGAGCTTCACCGCAGCGCCATACTTTTTCGGTCGTCCGCGTTTGCGTTTGCGTGGCACTGCCGCAGGCCGAAAGCCGGTTGTCGTGCGTCGAACCCTCGTGACCAGCACACCGGAACGCCCCTTGGTGCTCCGGATCACCTTTCCGTTGGCGTAGTAGGCGTCGGCCAGCAAGACGAACTCCTGACCTCTACAGACGGATGCGAGCATCTCGTTGGCCTTGTCGATCAAGGTTCTCCTGTCGCGGTTTGAAGTGACGATACCTTCGTGAATGCGTGCACAGACCGGAACGCAGAAGAAGTATCCGCCAACCTGACAGAGCACGCCGAAGGCCTGAAAGGAATGGCTCATGATGAAGTGAGGCTTGGAATTGGACTCGGACTGTTGATGCAGATACTTCACCGCAGGCATCTTGCGGCCCTCCTTGGACTTCTTGATGCCGTCGAGAACCAGGACGGGGCGACAACCGATCTTGTAGACAGGGAAGTGCTTGATCACGATGGCGAACCAAAGTTCTGCAAGCCGGTCCGTCTTCACGGCATTGCTGTGGAAGAAATGGAGTAAGTGCTCATAGAAGTGTTCTGACAAACCGAGAGCGCGGACGAAACTGGAAACCCCGAGGAGATCATTGCGCACGGAGAAAGCGGCCAAGACGAGCAGAAACCAGAGAAAGGTGCGGGCTCTCGAGAAAGCGGGTCGCAGAAAACAGACGATATTCCACCAAGAAATCCAGAGATCCATAACAAATGATTTGATTTTCCTAGACATTCGCATATATAAGCTAATGACCATGAAAAAGATCAGATCACTGAAAAAAGAGTCCAGAAACTTGCGGCAAAGTTAGCTGCAATCGGGCCAATGCGGCCTGGGAGCATCAGCAAGCAATACCGAGATCGACAACGCCAGCGCGGCGTGTATTACCAACTGAGCTACACGCATAAGATGAGGAGCCGGACTGAACACGTCTGGCCAGACCACGTGAAGGGACTACGAAAAGAAACAGAGGAGTACAAGAAATTCAAGAAACTGACCACCGAACTGATCGATCTGAGCATTGAACTATCCAAGGCGAAGATCGCTCTATTACGCAGTCAGACAGACACGCCAGGCAAAGAGAAACCGGTCTGAGAACTTCCCACTCACGAGATGAAAAAGATCAGATCATTGAAAAAAGAGTCCAGAAATTTGCGGCAAAGTTAGCTGCAATCGGGCCAATGCGGCCTGGGAGCATCAGCAAGCAATACCGAGATCGACAACGCCAGCGCGGCGTGTATTACCAACTGAGCTACACGCATGAGATGAGGAGCCGGACTGAACACGTCTGGCCAGACCACGTGAAGGGACTACGAAAAGAACAGAGGAGTACAAGAAATTCAAGAAATTCAAGAAACTGACCACCGAACTGATCGATCTGAGCATTGAACTATCCAAGGCGAAGATCGCTCCATTACGCAGTCAGACAGACACGCCAGGCAAAGAGAAACCGGTCTGAGAACTTCCCACTCACGAGTTTTTCATGGTCATTACCTTATATATGCGAATGTCTAGGAAAATCAAATCATTTGTTATGGATCTCTGGATTTCTTGGTGGAATATCGTCTGTCTTCTGCGACCCGCTTTCTCGAGAGCCCGCACCTTTCTCTGGTTTCTGCTCGTCTTGGCCGCTTTCTCCGTGCGCAATGACCTCCTCGGGGGTTTCCAGTTTCGTCCGCGCTCTCGGTTTGTCAGAACACTCCTATGAGCACTTACTCCATTTCTTCCACAGCAATGCCGTGAAGACGGACCGGCTTGCAGAACTTTGGTTCGCCATCGTGATCAAGCACTTCCCTGTCTACAAGATCGGTTGTCGCCCCGTCCTGGTTCTCGACGGCATCAAGAAGTCCAAGGAGGGCCGCAAGATGCCTGCGGTGAAGTATCTGCATCAACAGTCCGAGTCCAATTCAAGCCTCACTTCATCATGAGCCATTCCTTTCAGGCCTTCGGTGTGCTCTGTCAGGTTGGCGGATACTTCTTCTGCGTTCGGTCTGTGCACGCATTCACGAAGGTATCGTCACTTCAAACCGCGACAGGAGAACCTTGATCGACAAGGCCAACGAGATGCTCGCATCCGTCTGTAGAGGTCAGGAGTTCGTCTTGCTGGCCGACGCCTACTACGCCAACGGAAAGGTGATCCGGAGCACCAAGGGGCGTTCCGGTGTGCTGGTCACGAGGGTTCGACGCACGACAACCGGCTTTCGGCCTGCGGCAGTGCCACGCAAACGCAAACGCGGACGACCGAAAAAGTATGGCGCTGCGGTGAAGCTCCAGAATGTCTTTGGAACGGGCGGCTTCAGTTCCGTTCCCAGTCCCGTATATGGGGAGAGAAACATCTCTGTCCGGTTTCAAGTCGGTGGATCTGTTGTGGAAGCCCGCCGGGCGATGGTCCGCTTCATTCTCGTCGATCATCCCACGAGAGGGCGGATCATCCTCTTGTCTACCGACCTCACCATGGAAGCTCAGGAGATCATCTTGCTCTACAGTTTGCGTTTCAAGATCGAAGTCGCTTTCAAGCAAGCGGTGCATTCGGTCGGCTCATTCGGATACCATTTCTGGATGGCCGCTATGCGACCGCTCAAGCGTCGCAATGGTAACCAATACCTCCACCGGACTACCGAGAAATATCGCAGACAGGTGCAGAGAAAGATGCACGCATATCATGTGTTTGTGCAGACCGGCATGATCGCTCAGGGCATGTTACAGTACCTTGCCATGACATGTGACGGTCTGGTCTGGAAGCACTTTGGAACCTGGATCCGAACCATCCGCCCAGACGTGCTGCCTTCGGAAATGATTGTCTCAGCCGCCTTGAAAAACACCGCTGCCTGGATTTTTGCACCACGGCGGAAAAGGTTCAGCGTTCCGAAAATTCATCCTTGATAAAATAGACTTCACTCGCTCCGAAGGTTCACGCTTCGCCGCATGATGATCCAGTTACAGAACTTCTCACTCGCGAGATATAAGGTAATGACCATAAAAAAGATCAGATCACTGAAAAAAGAGTCCAGAAACTTGCGGCAAAGTTAGCTGCAATCGGGCCAATGCGGCCTGGGAGCATCAGCAAGCAATACCGAGATCGACAACGCCAGCGCGGCCGTGTATTACCAAACTGAGCTACACGCATAAGATGAGGAGCCGGACTGAACACGTCTGGCCAGACCACGTGAAGGGACTACGAAAAGAAACAAAGGAGTACAAGAAATTCAAGAAACTGACCACCGAACTGATCGATCTGAGCATTGAACTATCCAAGGCGAAGATCGCTCTATTACGCAGTCAGACAGACACGCCAGGCAAAGAGAAACCGGTCTGAGAACTTCCCACTCACGAGTCATCATGAGCCATTCCTTTCAGGCCTTCGGCGTGCTCTGTCAGGTTGGCGGATACTTCTTCTGCGTTCCGGTCTGTGCACGCATTCACGAAGGTATCGTCACTTCAAACCGCGACAGGAGAACCTTGATCGACAAGGGCCAACGAGATGCTCGCATCCGTCTGTAGAGGTCAGGAGTTCGTCTTGCTGGCCGACGCCTACTACGCCAACGGAAAGGTGATCCGGAGCACCAAGGGGCGTCCGGTGTGCTGGTCACGAGGGTTCGACGCACGACAACCGGCTTTCGGCCTGCGGCAGTGCCACGCAAACGCAAACGCGGACGACCGAAAAAGTATGGCGCTGCGGTGAAGCTCCAGAATGTCTTTGGAACGGGCGGCTTCAGTTCCGTTCCCAGTCCCGTATATGGGGAGAGAAACATCTCTGTCCGGTCAAGTCGGTGGATCTGTTGTGGAAGCCCGCCGGGCGATGGTCCGCTTCATTCTCGTCGATCATCCCACGAGAGGGCGGATCATCCTCTTGTCTACCGACCTCACCATGGAAGCTCAGGAGATCATCTTGCTCTACAGTTTGCGTTTCAAGATCGAAGTCGCTTTCACTCGCGAGTGAGAAGTTCTGTAACTGGATCATCATGCGGCGAAGCGTGACCTTCGGAGCGAGTGAAGTCTATTTTATCAAGGATGAATTTTCGGAACGCTGAACCTTTTCCGCCGTGGTGCAAAAATCCAGGCAGCGTGTTTTTCAAGGCGGCTGAGACAATCATTTCCGAAGGCAGCACGTCTGGGCGGATGGTTCGGATCCAGGTTCCAAAGTGTTTCCAGACCAGACCGTCACATGTCATGGCAAGGTACTGTAACATGCCCTGAGCGATCATGCCGGTCTGCACAAACACATGATATGCGTGCATCTTTCTCTGCACCTGTCTGCGATATTTCTCGGTAGTCCGGTGGAGGTATTGGTTACCATTGCGACGCTTGAGCGGTCGCATAGCGGCCATCCAGAAATGGTATCCGAATGAGCCGACCGAATGCACCGCTTGCTTGAAAGCGACTTCGATCTTGAAAGCAAACTGTAGAGCAAGATGATCTCCTGAGCTTCCATGGTGAGGTCGGTAGACAAGAGGATGATCCGCCCTCTCGTGGGATGATCGACGAGAATGAAGCGGACCATCGCCCCGGCGGGCTTCCACAACAGATCCACCGACTTGAACCGGACAGAGATGTTTCTCTCCCCATATACGGGACTGGGAACGGAACTGAAGCCGCCCGTTCCAAAGACATTCTGGAGCTTCACCGCAGCGCCATACTTTTTCGGTCGTCCGCGTTTGCGTTTGCGTGGCACTGCCGCAGGCCGAAAGCCGGTTGTCGTGCGTCGAACCCTCGTGACCAGCACACCGGAACGCCCCTTGGTGCTCCGGATCACCTTTCCGTTGGCGTAGTAGGCGTCGGCCAGCAAGACGAACTCCTGACCTCTACAGACGGATGCGAGCATCTCGTTGGCCTTGTCGATCAAGGTTCTCCTGTCGCGGTTTGAAGTGACGATACCTTCGTGAATGCGTGCACAGACCGGAACGCAGAAGAAGTATCCGCCAACCTGACAGAGCACGCCGAAGGCCTGAAAGGAATGGCTCATGATGAAGTGAGGCTTGGAATTGGACTCGGACTGTTGATGCAGATACTTCACCGCAGGCATCTTGCGGCCCTCCTTGGACTTCTTGATGCCGTCGAGAACCAGGACGGGGCGACAACCGATCTTGTAGACAGGGAAGTGCTTGATCACGATGGCGAACCAAAGTTCTGCAAGCCGGTCCGTCTTCACGGCATTGCTGTGGAAGAAATGGAGTAAGTGCTCATAGAAGTGTTCTGACAAACCGAGAGCGCGGACGAAACTGGAAACCCCGAGGAGGTCATTGCGCACGGAGAAAGCGGCCAAGACGAGCAGAAACCAGAGAAAGGTGCGGGCTCTCGAGAAAGCGGGTCGCAGAAAACAGACGATATTCCACCAAGAAATCCAGAGATCCATAACAAATGATTTGATTTTCCTAGACATTCGCATATATAAGCTAATGACCATGAAAAAGATCAGATCACTGAAAAAAGAGTCCAGAAACTTGCGGCAAAGTTAGCTGCAATCGGGCCAATGCGGCCTGGGAGCATCAGCAAGCAATACCGAGATCGACAACGCCAGCGCGGCGTGTATTACCAACTGAGCTACACGCATAAGATGAGGAGCGGACTGAACACGTCTGGCCAGACCACGTGAAGGGACTACGAAAAGAAACAGAGGAGTACAAGAAATTCAAGAAACTGACCACCGAACTGATCGATCTGAGCATTGAACTATCCAAGGCGAAGATCGCTCTATTACGCAGTCAGACAGACACGCCAGGCAAAGAGAAACCGGTCTGAGAACTTCCCACTCACGAGCGCTTTCAAGCAAGCGGTGCATTCGGTCGGCTCATTCGGATACCATTTCTGATGGCCGCTATGCGACCGCTCAAGCGTCGCAATGGTAACCAATACCTCCACCGGACTACCGAGAAATATCGCAGACAGGTGCAGAGAAAGATGCACGCATATCATGTGTTTGTGCAGACCGGCATGATCGCTCAGGGCATGTTACAGTACCTTGCCATGACATGTGACGGTCTGGTCTGGAAACACTTTGGAACCTGGATCCGAACCATCCGCCCAGACGTGCTGCCTTCGGAAATGATTGTCTCAGCCGCCTTGAAAAACACGCTGCCTGGATTTTTGCACCACGGCGGAAAAGGTTCAGCGTTCCGAAAATTCATCCTTGATAAAATGGGTCTTCAGCAGAATCTGTGGGTGAAATTCCGGATTTGCTCCGGGAACGCTGGACGCCGGGTCCCGCTGCCCCTGGACCCCAGAACTGCTGAAACTACTTGTTTCATGGGCTGAGCCCTACCAGGGGCAGCCCCGGCGCAAGCGTTGTCCTCGCAAATCCGAGGTTTGGATGGGCAGCTGGCTTGTTGCCACAACTTTGATGCCCATTAAGATTGGATATAACTTGTTGCGGGTCAGGATTCTAGGTGAATCGCGCCGCCTGGGCACCCACAGATTCTGCTGAAGAGGCTGATAAAATAGACTTCACTCGCTCCGAAGGTTCACGCTTCGCCGCATGATGATCCAGTTACAGAACTTCTCACTCACGAGGATGGCCTGACTGGCCATTTTATGAAACGCTGGGGAAAGATGGTGACGCGGAGCATCGCTTGGCGAATCATCAGGATTCCCAAACGGATGTAAAGTCATCCAATGTCGTGTCGCGATGACCGCTCCGGCGACGTTTGACCGCTCGCCAAGCCTGCCCCGCTGAAAATGACGCCATGACCGCCTATCCCAAAAAGCTCACCGAGATCCTGGAGCTTTTCGAAGGGCTATCGGAAACGGATCGCCGGGAAATGCTCACCACATTCGCCGAGGAAGCAACGCGTCACGAACCTAAACCCGGAGAGCGATTCGACATCGAGGATGTCCGGAAAGATCCGGTGTGCATTGACAAGGTCGGCGTCTTTTTGAGCGTGGACCCCGAAGGGCGGGCACGCTTCAAAGTGCTCTTGGGTTTCAAGGTGCAAACGCTGACTCGTGCGCTGACAACCATTCTTTGCCGCGGACTCGAGGACAGTCGTCTGGATACCGTTCAGGGTCTTTCGGGGGAATTCATTCCTCAGATCGTGGGAGCCGATCTCATCCGGCTGCGCAGCCGCACCGTCTACTACCTACTCAAGCGCTTCCAGGCGGCTTGCGCGACCTACCTCCAACGCGAGACGGAGAGGGGCCCGAGCTCTGGCTGAGAGCCTTGTTGCTTCACCAGTCGTCGCCCTTGTCGCCCCCGTCCATTGCCGCCATCGTGGCCATTCTCCAAGACCACGGTTCGGTCGGCACAGCAGGCCCGTCCGCCGCGCCGATCGCATCGATCAAGAAGACCCCGAGACACAGTTTCCACGGGCTTCTTCCAGCCCCCGGCTCTGGCCGCGCCGATCGCATCGATCAAGAAGACCCCGAGACCCCTCTGCGAAGGGCCCCCGCCGACGCCATATGCCATTTCCATTTCCATTTTGGTGATGCGCCCTCACGAGTTCCGTCGGGATGAGTCACGGCGGCCGGGGAGAGGCCGTCTCAAAATGGCCCAAGACCGCCTCACAAAATATGAGAATTTTAGTTTCGATGATGGTTGATCTCACATTCCGGCGGAATTCCGCGGTGCCCTCTCGACCGAGCTTCGTCTATCGCGACGCGGTAGGGCGCGAATAGCGCATCTACCTCGGCTCCAGCGCGACTTCAGGCCGCTTTGACTTGCTTGCTTGTTCCGTCGATTGGCGCGTTCTGGGCGGCCATCCAGTGCCGATACATCACTTTCAAGTTCCAACTCGTACAGAGCATCATCCACTGCGTCCTCATTTTCTCCAATCCCTTGAATGTCCAGCGCCAGAACTCTCCGTTCTTTTTGATCTGGCCGAATACCGGCTCCACGATTCCTGCCCGTTGCTTGAGAAGCTCCTTGTTTTCTTCCTTGTTCATCTTCTCTTTGTGCCTCTCCACCGACGCATTCCAGGGGCTGATGTCGATGGTCCGCCCGTGGCGATCCTGAGAAATGACCGGAAGTTGTGGATGAGGGCGGTCGGAACACCATTCGAAGTTCGATCATGGGTTAGGCAGCGGTTTGCTGCTCGATGCCGTCCACGAAGATGATTCCTTGCACGACTTTGTCAAGTTGACGATATCCGTTCAGTCGACGCCAGCCTTTCTCGGCTTCCAGGCCGAGCTTGTAGACCATTGAAAGGGTTGCTTTCCTCGATCCGCACCCTTTGGTTTGTCGAGTCCGATGGCGGACCGTGGCAAACGTCGACTCAATCGGGTTTGTCGTCCGGATGTGTCTCCAGTGCTCGGCTGGAAAATCGTAGAACGTTAGTAGAGTTTCCTTGTCTTTCTTCAGGCAGGCGCACGCTTTCGGATACTTGGCTTCGTAGAGCGTGAAGAACTCGTCATAGGCCTCCAAGGCGGCCTTCTTTGTTTCCGCCATGTAGATTTCATGGATGCGTTCCTTGGCAAGGGGCTGCGCTTTCTTCGGCAGCTTGTCGAGGATGTTGGCTGTCTTGTGCACCCAACATCGTTGCTGTTTGCTTGTCGGATATTCCTCTTCCAAGGCGCTCCAGAACCCGAGAGCTCCATCGGCGATACTCAGTTTCGGAGGGATTTTCAATCCTCGTTTCTTGAGGTCTCTGAGCACATTTTTCCAGGACAGTTTGCTCTCTCGTTCTCCATCGCTGATGGTTACCAATTCCTTGGTTCCATCGGGTAAGGAGCCGACGATTACGAGAACACATGGGCGGTCGTCATTGAGCCTGACATGGAAGTAGATCCCGTCGGCCCAGAGATAGACGTATTCCTTGTCGCTGAGGTCACGCTTGCTCCATTGCTCGCGTTCTTTCTCCCATTGCTCTTCCTCGTCGAACGATGTTGGCTGCAGAAAGACCCGATGCGTTCTCACCGAGGATCGGCTCTAAGGCTCGACTCATCTCGGAGGTTGAGATTCCTCGCAGGTAGAGTACCGGGATGAGGTTGTCCAGTGAAGCGACTCGGCGTAGGTACGGCGGAAGGATGGCGCTGGTGAACCGCTGGCCTGATCGGCGATCATTGATCCTGGGCTGCCGAACAGAAACGTTTCCTATTCCAGTCTGAAGTTGTCGCTTCAGGAAGATGGCCGTTGCGAACGACTTGGCGATGACCCTGGTCATCACGCTGATGTTGATGGGCTTGAATGTAGTCGGAGACTTCGTTGTCGATGGCGGCCTGAAGAAGCACTTGGGCTCCTTGTCGCAGGGTGGCCTCAAGGGCGTTCTGGCAGACGGTGCTTGCTCCTTCCTGGCCGAGGATAGATGCGGATTCGGTGGGGTGGTTGGTGGTTTTCATTGGAGTTCAGTTGTTTTGGTAAATGGTTGAACTCTTCATGATGCCCCGACCGCCCTCATCCACAACTTCCGGTCATTTCTCTTCTCCAATCCCTTGAATGTCCAGCGCCAGAACTCTCCGTTCTTTTTGATCTGGCCGAATACTGGCTCCACGATTCCTGCCCGTTGCTTGAGAAGCTCCTTGTTTTCTTCCTTGTTCATCTTCTCTTTGTGCCTCTCCACCGACGCATTCCAGGGGCTGATGTCGATGGTCCGCCCGTGGCGATCCTTCGTGCATGTTCCAAAGGCGGGGCAATTCTTGCAGGTCGACGGAGCGCCGCGATAGACACTCACCGGAACACCTTCTTTGACTCGTTCACGCCTGAAGGGGAGCGATTGGCCTTGGGGACATGTCACCACGTCGGCCTCAGCGTCATAGACGAAATTCGATGCGTGATACTCTTCGTCCTTCTTGTTGACTGATTGCGGAGGCAGAGGCATCACCACCTCATGGCCGGCCTCTTCTGCCAGGCCGATTTGTTCAGCGCTCGGGTAGCCGGCGTCACCGAGAGAAACCGGTTGGCTGGCCGGCTTGCCATCATTCTCTTGCTCTTGCTGATAAGTGGCCAGGTTCTCAGCAGCCTGATCCAACATCGGCGTTAGTTGCCGCAAATCGGTGGCCTCATTGACAGCATCGGCGGCCACCACAATTTGATTCTCCGTAACTGATTAGCGATCCTAACCAGCAAACGCCACAGGCATCTCATGCAAGGGTACGCTCGCCTGCGATGATTTTGGCAAGCGACTTGAATACGGAACTCACTCCTCGCAGCGAGAGAGTCGAAAGCACACTCTCGAATGCCGCGTAGGCATTGGCTCCCCGCTCCGTCTTGGAACATTGCGACACCTTGCGGGCGACGATCGCCGGCCTGAGCATCCGCTCGGCGATGTTGTTGGTCGGCTCTACCTCCGGATCCTCCAGGAACATCGTTAAATTCCCTTGGTCAAAGTGCCGGCCAAGCTCATTGAGCATGCGTTGGTTGTCGGAATCTTTGAGCGTCCGGTCCCGCAGGTAATGATCGAGTTCATAGATCTTTGCCTCTTCAGCAGAATCTGTGGGTGCCCAGGCGGCGCGATTCACCTAGAATCCTGACCAGCAACAAGTTATATCCAATCTTAATGGGCATCAAAGTTGTGGCAACAAGCCAGCTGCCCATCCAAACCTCGGATTTGCGAGGACAACGCTTGCGCCGGGGCTGCCCCTGGTAGGGCTCAGCCCATGAAACAAGTAGTTTCAGCAGTTCTGGGGTCCAGGGGCAGCGGGACCCGGCGTCCAGCGTTCCCGGAGCAAATCCGGAATTTCACCCACAGATTCTGCTGAACTCGTGAGTGAGAAGTTCTGTAACTAGATCATCATGCGGCGAAGCGTGAACCTTCGGAGCGAGTGAAGTCTATTTTATCAAGGATGAATTTTCGGAACGCTGAACCTTTTCCGCCGTGGTGCAAAAATCCAGGCAGCGTGTTTTTCAAGGCGGCTGAGACAATCATTTCCGAAGGCAGCACGTCTGGGCGGATGGTTCGGATCCAGGTTCCAAAGTGTTTCCAGACCAGACCGTCACATGTCATGGCAAGGTACTGTAACATGCCCTGAGCGATCATGCCGGTCTGCACAAACACATGATATGCGTGCATCTTTCTCTGCACCTGTCTGCGATATTTCTCGGTAGTCCGGTGGAGGTATTGGTTACCATTGCGACGCTTGAGCGGTCGCATAGCGGCCATCCAGAAATGGTATCCGAATGAGCCGACCGAATGCACCGCTTGCTTGAAAGCGACTTCGATCTTGAAACGCAAACTGTAGAGCAAGATGATCTCCTGAGCTTCCATGGTGAGGTCGGTAGACAAGAGGATGATCCGCCCTCTCGTGGGATGATCGACGAGAACGAAGCGGACCATCGCCCCGGCGGGCTTCCACAACAGATCCACCGACTTGAACCGGACAGAGATGTTTCTCTCCCCATATACAGGACTGGGAACGGAACTGAAGCCGCCCGTTCCAAAGACATTCTGGAGCTTCACCGCAGCGCCATACTTTTTCGGTCGTCCGCGTTTGCGTTTGCGTGGCACTGCCGCAGGCCGAAAGCCGGTTGTCGTGCGTCGAACCCTCGTGACCAGCACACCGGAACGCCCCTTGGTGCTCCGGATCACCTTTCCGTTGGCGTAGTAGGCGTCGGCCAGCAAGACGAACTCCTGACCTCTACAGACGGATGCGAGCATCTCGTT
Organism: Verrucomicrobiales bacterium; assembly: GCA_965204485.1. Lineage (GTDB taxonomy): Bacteria > Verrucomicrobiota > Verrucomicrobiia > Verrucomicrobiales > DEV007 > JAACDM01. The sequence continues at coordinate 133,681 of CBDBEZ010000135.1, read as the reverse complement.
GGCCTTGTCGATCAAGGTTCTCCTGTCGCGGTTTGAAGTGACGATACCTTCGTGAATGCGTGCACAAACCGGAACGCAGAAGAAGTATCCGCCAACCTGACAGAGCACGCCGAAGGCCTGAAAGGAATGGCTCATGATGAAGTGAGGCTTGGAATTGGACTCGGACTGTTGATGCAGATACTTCACCGCAGGCATCTTGCGGCCCTCCTTGGACTTCTTGATGCCGTCGAGAACCAGGACGGAGCGACAACCGATCTTGTAGACAGGGAAGTGCTTGATCACGATGGCGAACCAAAGTTCTGCAAGCCGGTCCGTCTTCACGGCATTGCTGTGGAAGAAATGGAGTAAGTGCTCATAGAAGTGTTCTGACAAACCGAGAGCGCGGACGAAACTGGAAACCCCGAGGAGGTCATTGCGCACGGAGAAAGCGGCCAAGACGAGCAGAAACCAGAGAAAGGTGCGGGCTCTCGAGAAAGCGGGTCGCAGAAGACAGACGATATTCCACCAAGAAATCCAGAGATCCATAACAAATGATTTGATTTTCCTAGACATTCGCATATATAAGGTAATGACCATGAAAAAGATCAGATCACTGAAAAAAGAGTCCAGAAACTTGCGGCAAAGATAGCTGCAATCGGGCCAATGCGGCCTGGGAGCATCAGCAAGCAATACCGAGATCGACAACGCCAGCGCGGCGTGTATTACCAACTGAGCTACACGCATGAGATGAGGAGCCGGACTGAACACGTCTGGCCAGATCACGTGGAGGGACTACGAAAAGAAACAGAGGAGTACAAGAAATTCAAGAAACTGACCACCGAACTGATCGATCTGAGCATTGAACTATCCAAGGCGAAGATCGCTCTATTACGCAGTCAGACAGACACGCCAGGCAAAGAGAAACCGGTCTGAGAACTTCCCACTCACGAGCTTGACAATCTTGTGGTTTAAAACTTTGATGCGGCGGCTCATGCGCACGTCGCCGAGTGAATGCCGCCTCTTTTCTCGTGGTCCCGATCAGCAATACGTCGAAAGCCTTCCCATGATTCGCTTTCAACTCAGAGTGAATCGCTGGGCTCTTCCCCGTTACCGAGAAGTCCGCCGGGCTCAGTTGCTTTTCGCGCTGGGACCCATCAGCCTGTGCAAGGTCACGCTCGAGCCCCCCGATTTCAACAAAGAGACGCCGCCCCTTCGCCGCAGGCTCCCCGGCGAATCGAATTGCCCCCGTCGACTTCAGCGCCCCATCGGCCGCCCTCACTCGCTACGACAACGGCCAGCGCCAGCGCCAACGGAACGGCAACTCCGGTTGAAACCGCATCCCGCCTCACCAAAGCGTCAGGACCCCCGCCCGCCCGGGACACCATCAACACCCCCACCCAGCGGCCGGCCGGCCGCGACGATCCACCCGGAAGCGCTCTGCCTCCGGGGGTCCGCCCTTCCCACTCCCGGCTGGACGTTCTCTCCGCGACCGGCACCTCCAAACAGGGTCCCCGCGAATCATCGACCCGCCCGCCCGTTGTCGCCCGCGAAACCCGAGGCCCCCGCTCGCAATCCGTCACCCTACCTGGACGATGAGGACCTCAGCACGCTGGCCGCCCTGCTCTGTTCGCCTCGTGAATCCATGTCACCTGAGCCGCCCTCGGCCTCGCCTCAGACCACTCGATTCTCACAGAGACCCCATCCTTTCCATTCGTGATCTCGTCTGGCGATGATGTTCGAGGCGCCTCCATCAGCGGATAGCACCATCCGGACCCGCGATGGCTCCCCCGAACGCCCGCCCGGAGTTGCCATTTGTCGCCCGAAGTACGGGCATCGAATTGGGTTGCATCGCCCGGACTCTCTTCGGAGGATCGGGTGTGGAAGTCGGCATATCCAAAGACAAGAAGGAATCCGGGCGATTGGCGGCTCAGCGTGGGGCTCAGATCATTCGGAAGAAGTTGCATGAGAATGGCGAAGCCACCATCGTCGTGGCGACGGGCGCCTCCCAGTTCGAAATGCTTGAGGCCCTCGTCTCCGAGCCGGACATCGACTGGTCCCGGATCACCGGGTTTCATTTGGACGAATATGTCAGGATTCCCATGACCCACCCGGCCTCGTTCCGGCGCTATCTCTGGCAGCGTTTCATCAGCAAACTCCCACTCCCCATGAAGGCCTTCCACTTCCTGGACGGCGAGGGTGATGCGGAGGCCGAATGTCAACGAGCCAACCGCCTCATCTCCGAGAAAACCGTCGACGTGGCCTTCATCGGTATCGGCGAGAACGCCCACATCGCCTTCAACGACCCGCCCGCCGATTTTGATACCACCGAACCCTACCTGATCGTCACCCTCGACGAGGCCTGCCGGAAACAACAACTCGGCGAGGGCTGGTTCCCCACCTTTGAGGACGTCCCGTGTCAGGCCATCACGATGTCGGTGCAACAAATCATGAAAAGTGAAACGATCATCTGCACCGTGCCCGACGAGCGCAAGGCCGCTGCGGTGGCCGCTGCCACTCAAGGGGACATCTTACCCGAAGTCCCGGCGTCAATCCTGCAAAGACACTCAGACTGTCACCTCTTTCTCGATCAACCGGCCGCCTCCAAACTTTCATGAGCCAGGATCCCGTTCGCATTGGTTTCGTCGGCGCCGGCTGGATGGGCGCCACCTTGATGCAGCGTCTCATCGAGCATCCTCACGCGCGCATCAGCGGGCTGCATCAGCGCTCCCGGGACAAGGCCCTCGCGGCCTTGCGCGCCGTGGGCTTGGCCGAGGATCTCTATCATGATGACTACGCCGGGATGCTGGCGCGGGATGACGTCGACGCGGTCTTTCTCTGCAGCCCAAACAGCTCTCACGGCCCGCAATCGATCGCCGCCCTCGAAGCCGGGAAACACGTCTTTTGCGAAAAACCCTGCGCCACCATGTTTGCCGACTTCGAGAAACAGGTCGAGCTGGCTTCTCAACGTCCCCAGCAGATCACCTACGTGAACTACTTGATGAACTTCGACTCCATGGAGCACCGCCTGCTCGACATGGTCAAGCGGGGAGATTTCGGAACCATCACGCAGGTCCAAGTCAACTACCGGCATCCCATCAACATCGCCGAGGACAAGGCCTGGAAACTGAGCCGGGAAACGATGGGAGACGCCATCGGCATGGGCATCATCCACGCCCTCAGCGTCATGCTGAACCTCATGGCCGCCCAGGACGCCCGGCCCGTCCGGGTCTACGCCACCGCCTCGGACATCAAGACGCGTCCCTTCGAGCCCGACGCGCTCTACACCATCCACATCCTGTTCAGCAACGGCGCCACCGGCCTCTGTTTCGGCAACGTCGACCAGGCCAACGGTTACGATGCCTATCACAACATTCACGGCACTCGCGGCGGGTTCATTTTCGACAGTTATCTCGAGCGCTCTCACAAAGTACGGCTCTGGTCGGAAACCCAAACCGATCGCCAGTGGATTCGTCCACTGGACCCAGAGGGCTGCCCCGAAAACCTTCGATGGCCGGAAGACACCACCACGCCGGACAGCGGCGATGTGATGGAGCATCAGACGGGCTCCTGCGTGGCGCATTTCATCGATTGCGTTCGATCCGGCAAGCCCTCATTTCTCGGCTTCGAAGCCTCCGCCCCCACCGCGGAACTCGGCTGGGCCATTCTCCTGTCAACCGCCACCGGCAAGCCCGTGGATCTCCCGCTCGATCGCGATCAAGCCCGCACGCATTTCTCGGCCTGAGCCTCTCCGTGATGAATGCCTGCGATCTCCAAGTCAACGGCTATGCCGGCGCGGACTTCTGCTCGCCGGACCTCGACGGCGACTCACTTCATCGCGCCTGTGAAGCGCTCGAGGAGGACGGCGTGGACACCGTGCTCGCGACCTTGATCACCGACTCCATGGAGAACCTCTGCACCAAGCTAACCCGTTTGGTGCAACTGCGAGAGCAAGATCCGCTGGCCAGGCGGCTCCTGGTGGGGTTTCACGTCGAGGGCCCTTTCCTCAATCCCGAGCTCGGCTGGATCGGCGCTCACCCCGCGGAGGCCGTGAAGCCCGCCAGCCCGGAGGACGCCCAACGCCTCCTCGACGCCGGGGAGGGACTCGTGAAGATCGTCACCCTGGCGCCGGAATGTGACCCTCACATGGCCACCATACGCCACCTTTCAGGGCAAGGCGTGGTGGTCTCCGCCGGTCACTGCAATCCGTCTCTCGCACAGTTGCGGGCGGCCATCGATGCCGGCCTCGACATGTTCACCCATCTGGGAAACGGCTGCCCGGTGAACCTGCCGCGCCACGATCATATCATCAATCGCGTGCTCCATCTGGCCGACCATTTGTGGATCGGCTTCATTCCCGACGGCGCTCACATCGACTTCTTCGCTCTCGACCTCTACCTCAAGCTGGCGGGAGAAGAGAGGGCCTTCGTGGTCACCGACGCCATCGTCGCCGCCCGCATGGGCCCGGGGCTCCACCGGCTCTCGGGCATGGACGTTGAAGTGGATGCCCACGGAGTCGCCCGCCGGCCGGGCTCGCCCTACTTGGCGGGCTCCACCGTGACGATGCCCCAAATCCGCGAAAACTTGAAAACCGCCCTGGGGCGCTCGGAAGAAACCATCGACCGCCTCACGGTTCTCAATCCCCGTCGAGCCATCGGGCTCTTGCCAGATTCCTAACCAAGACGCAAGGCACTCGGACACGAAGACCTCACATCGATCATCGACCCCATCTCATGACACGTTTGCTACGCAACATCGGTCCCGCCATCATCGTCGCCGCCATCGTTCTCGGACCGGGCTCCATCCTCACCAGTTCCCGGGTCGGCTCCCAGTTTGGCTACGCGGCTCTTCCCGTCCTGGCTCTGGCCACGATTCTCATGATCGCCATGGTGGCGCTGGCCGCGCGGATCGGCGTCATCTACGACAACAGCCCCTGCGATCAACTGGCGGCTCGGCTGAGGCTGTCTCAAAACCCGGGTTTTCGTGTGACGGCCGGACGAGTGCAATATGATTGCTCTACTCCGTGGAGTTTTTCGAAAAAGTCGTTGGCGCCGCCGCGAGCGTGGGTATTGGTTTCGGTGTGACTCACATTGACGCTGATTTCGATCAACTTCACATCTTACCTCCCAGCATCGAGGACTGGGTCGGCCCGACTCACCCGGCGCGATTCATTTGTTGCTTTGTCGAATCCCTCGATTTGATGGATCTCGGCATTGAAGTGCGGGACTTCGGGACCGCTGGCCGTCCACCCTTCGCCCCGGCCCTGCTTCTGCGACTCTGGCTCTACGGCTATTTCAAGAAGATCCGCAGCTCGCGTAAGTTGGAGGAGGCATGCCGAAACGACTTGGGCTTTATCTGGCTATGCGGCAATCAGGTGCCCGACCACAACACGCTCTGGCGGTTTTGGAGTCAACATCAGAAAGCTATTCGCAACCTGTTCAAGCAAAGCGTGACGACAAGCTGCGAGATGGGGCTCGTAGGGCTGACCTTACAAGCAGTCGACGGAACGAAGATTCAGGCGGCCGCTCATGCCGGGAAGAAGTACGACAAGGAGGACCTGGCCAAGCGAATTGAGCGGCTTGACGAACAAATCAAGGTTTTGGAGGAGGAGATCGAGCGCTCCCAGGCCGGTGATGAGCAACCCTCCGCAGAGTTGCCAAAGGAACTTGAGAAGAAAGAGGTGCTTAAGAAAGCCATGCAAGAAGCGATCGAGACGCTCGACACCAACCCGACCGTAAAGCATATTCACCCGCTTGAACCTGAAGCGCGACGTGTGAAAGCCAACACAGGGGGAAAGCCCTTTGGATATAACGCCCAGGCCGTCGTTGATTCGGAGAATCAAATTGTGGTGGCCGCCGATGCTGTCAATGAGGCCACCGATTTGCGGCAACTAACGCCGATGTTGGATCAGGCTGCTGAGAACCTGGCCACTTATCAGCAAGAGCAAGAGAATGATGGCAAGCCGGCCAGCCAACCGGTTTCTCTCGGTGACGCCGGCTACCCGAGCGCTGAACAAATCGGCCTGGCAGAAGAGGCCGGCCATGAGGTGGTGATGCCTCTGCCTCCGCAATCAGTCAACAAGAAGGACGAAGAGTATCACGCATCGAACTTCGTCTATGACGCTGAGGCCGACGTGGTGACATGTCCCCAAGGCCAATCGCTCCCCTTCAGGCGTGAACGAGTCAAAGAAGGTGTTCCGGTGAGTGTCTATCGCGGCGCTCCGTCGACCTGCAAGAATTGCCCCGCCTTTGGAGCATGCACGAAGGATCGCCACGGGCGGACCATCGACATCAGCCCCTGGAATGCGTCGGTGGAGAGGCACAAAGAGAAGATGAACAAGGAAGAAAACAAGGAGCTTCTCAAGCAACGGGCAGGAATCGTGGAGCCGGTATTCGGCCAGATCAAAAAGAACGGAGAGTTCTGGCGCTGGACATTCAAGGGATTGGAGAAAGTGAGGACGCAGTGGATGATGCTCTGTACGAGTTGGAACTTGAAAGTGATGTATCGGCACTGGATGGCCGCCCAGAACGCGCCAATCGACGGAACAGGAAAGCAAGCCAAAGCGGCCTGAAGTCGCGCTGGAGCCGAGGTAGCCGAGGTAGATGCGCTATTCGCGCCCTACCGCGTCGCGATAGACGAAGCTCGGTCGAGAGGGCACCGCGGAATTCCGCCGGAATGTGAGATCAACCATCATCGAAACTAAAATTCTCATATTTTGTGAGGCGGTCCTGGGCCATTTTGAGACGGCCTCGGCTGGGCCGCCCAGTCGCCGTCCTCGTGGGCCTCATCCTCTTCGGCATCGTCGCCATCTTTCAGTATTCCAACAACGTGGCGATGATCTCCGGAATCGAACCGCTGTTCGATTCCGGGACCGATTCCTCATCCACCCTCACGAAAGGCCTGACACCCGCCGCGATCCTCCTGGGATTCAATGCCTTCGTGATCGCCTGTCTCTACAAATTGCGTCACCTCTACGGCACGATCGAGAGGCTCATGAAAATCCTGATCGGACTGATGGTGGCGGCTTTTCTGTTCAACTACATCGTCGTCATGGCGAATCCGTGCGGGTATGATCCCGTGACCTCCAACGAACCCCGGGACTGGATCGGGCTCCTCGGGATGATCGGAACCACGTTTTCCGTCGGGGGAGCCTTCTATCAGGCCTACCTGGTCAAGGAGAAGGGATGGGGTCTGGCCGACGCCCGGCGCGGTGTTTTGGATTCCGTGATGAGCATCTGCGTGCTGGGATTGGTGACGGCCATCATTCTCATGACCGCCACCCGCGTCTTCCACGGCCGCCCCGATGCCGTCACCTTGGGGAACGTCGGCGACGTGGCCCGCCAGCTGGAACCCCTGTTCGGTTCCTGGGCCAAGATCATCTTCTGTCTCGGGATTTTCGCCGGCGCCTTGAGTTCTTTCCTGGTGAACGCCTTGATCGGAGGCACCGTCCTTTCGGACGCGCTGGGGAAGGGAAGCCGTCTCGAGGATCGCTGGCCAGTCACGCTCACCACGGCGGCCCTGCTGGCCGGGATGATCATCGCCATCATCAATCTCTACGACGCCACCAGCACCGTGGCCCTGATCACCTTCGCCCAGGCACTCACCGTCCTGGGAATTCCCGCGCTGGCCCTGACACTCCTCTATCTCGGCACGCGACCCGATCTCACCGGGGACCGCAAAGTGCCGCGCTGGATCCTCATCCTGGGGATGCTCGGCTTTCTGCTCGCCTGCTACCTTGCCACACGCATGGGGGGAATCGTTCTTGAAAAGCTGAGCACAGGCACCGTTTGACGGGCAACTCATCGCCTTGCCAGATGGATCCTGTGTCCCCGGCATCCCGAGAGCAAAGCTCACGCCGAACCCGCGCGATCATTCGAGAAAGGTCTCCAACCAGCGCAAGGTCATCTCTCGGGCATCCTCGAGAGCCGTTTGGTTGTCGGCCCCCGGAAGATCCTCGTCAAAGGAGTGGCCAGCCCCGGCGAAAGACACATGCGCGAGTGGATTGTCGTCCGTGCCATTGATCGTCGCCGTTGCCGCCAGCCCGTCGAACTCCGCCATGAGGCCCCCGATGTCCGGGTTGGCCGGCAGGCTTTCATGAGCCACGTGAGCGGCCGATTTTTCCACCAGATAGGCGGGGTACTCGTCCGGGTTGACTTGACCCCATAGTTTCATAAATCGGGGCAAGAATCCCAAGAAAATAGTGGCAGGCAGCGATTCCGTAAGACGGCGTCGGAAAGAGTCGTAATGGCCTGAATTGGTGGGTGTTGAGCGTGTTGAAGCTGGCGCTAGGAGGGCGAACAGTTTCGTGTGGCGGTTCTCGGGCGAATTTCGGAGGGCTCGAGCCGCGAAATGGATCCCCCTGTCGGCAATAGGCAACAGGAAGCCAGACCGCTCCGATGGCGGACGTGAACCCAAGGTTACCGAGAGCGCAGGGCGGGCGTTCCTCAGCCCGGAGCCGGTGGCGGCCACCATCGATCCTCTCGCATGGAGGCGGCGATTTGACGGGCAAAATAGATGGCCGTGTGTCCACGGCGTATCTCTGGCTTCAAGTTGCGCTTGTGGAAGCAGTGGAACACGGCGTGGGCCATGAACATGATCAGCCACAGAACGAGAATGGAATTGGGATGATGGTGATAGCAATGACCGGAATGCCAGCGGGAGCAGAGTTCGTTAAAGCCTTCGTTTTCGACCTTCCAACGGTCGTGCCCGAAATGGAAGATGGTCTTGGCATCGGCCATTGAGCGGGGCATGGTCGTCGCCCACCACCAGTGGCTATCGATGGGAGTCTCGACCCAATCCCCAGCGACGCGCTCGCGACGGATGCCAGTCTCATGGGAATGAACAACGCGAAGAGGAGTGTGAATGGATTCAGTGCAGAAGCCCTCAGCCTCTTGTAAATGAACGTGCCGCGCGGGCTTGCCCGGTGCAGCCGGAGTCTCAAATGATTCTGGCTCTTGCTCCTCAAGGGGCAGGAGCGTGCGGGCTTCGGACAATAGCTCAGGCTGATTATCCTTGAGTACGGCAACAAGGTATTTGCCGTGGTCTTCAAGAAGATTGATCACGGAGGGACGCAGGTAGAGCGCATCGGCAGTGAGCACGTCAAAGCAGCGTGGGTGGTCCTTAAGGACGCGAGTTATCAGCCGTATAGCCGCAGCGACTTCGTCGTCTCCAGGATCTCCGTCTTCACCAGGCTCAAGCATTTCCACGTCGAGAAGCAATTGAAAATCCTCACAGATAATCTGAAACGCGACCAAGCGGTGGTAGAACTGTGTTTTGACCTCGTCTCCGACGGCGATCCGGCGTTGGAGACACTTTGGACAACAACGTTTGTAGCTACAGTGAGTTTCGTGACCATCGACGGCGGCAAGCATCCAACCGCGCTGTGGGGCAAGGATTTTGTTGCGTTTGAGGCAGAAATAAATGTGTCCGAGACACCCTCGCACACTGTCAGGCTCGATGCGCTCGGAGACATACGCCAGTTCGTCGGCGCTGGGCAAACGGTGATTACCGAGCCAACGGGCCCAGCTGCTCTTGTTCCGGTGTTGCTCGAGTTCGTTGAAGCTTGGTAACCGGCAGCAGAACATGGCGAAGAATGCTGCCGGGAAAACTCGAGTGGGAATCTGTGGTTTGGGACGAGAGTCACGCACCCGCAGCCTCCACTGTTGGCGGAGGCTGAAAATCTTGTCCGCGTAAGTTAGTAGTCGCGTGAGAATGGTCGCTTCTTTTTTGGTGGAGAATTGCGCCCGGACTTGGCTTTGCCGGCTGATTTCTTACCGGTCTTGCCCTTCTTCTTGGCGGAGCTACTCGCCGCTCTGGCCTTGGTTTTTGCCTCCTCGAGTCGGAGGCGCCCCTGCTCGTCGAGGGCTTCCAGCAGAGCATTCGCCTTCTGGAAATCATCGATCCAGCGTCTCGCCTGAGCTTCCAACGGTCTGGGGACGTGCAGCATGGTGGTCTTGCCCTTGCGAGTCTGACCGATGGCCAAGGAGCGATGGCGCAAGGAGTCGTCGGAAGCGCAACGGCAAGTGGGCTTGCCGCATTTACGAGAGAGTTCGATGGGCGAGCCGTGAAGGAAGCCTTCGGCCTGGTCGAGGAGCTGGCGGAGGCGGCTGCGAATCTGGCGTTCGGTGGGGGGCAGGGAGTTTCTGCTTGGCATGAAGGTCGGCTCGTTCGGCGCACTGTAATATAAGACTATTACAGAAACAAGCTTAAAAAAGATGAAATAACGAATGCGAATTTGCCATGGGGTCAAAAATGGGCGCTGCCGATCCGAATTACCCAAAAATACAGGGCTTGAGCCGCCTCAGCCGCCTATCTTACGGAATCGCTGAGTGGCAGGGGCCTTTGGGATAAAGTTGATTTGGAATCTACCAAAACACCAAACACTTCAACCCAAAAGCCACCTACAGTGAGAGTAGCACGACGTACGATTAATGCAAAATCCAGAACGATTCCGGCGATCAAATTTGAAGATCAAGAACTGACCTCTTTCGGCAGTCTCGTTATCTTTCAGAAGCTCTTTCAGGAATTGGATCTGGAGGGGAAGCTTCAGCAGTGCTTTGATCCACTGGATCGGCGCAGGTCCCGCTTCTACAAGTTCCACAAGGTTTTCATGTGTCTTATCGTGCATCTTATACTGGGCTACCGGATGCTTCGCGATTTGGACTACTACCGAGATGATCCCCTTGTACGGCAGGTTTTGGGGATGCACCCATTGCCCAGTGTCCCAACGATGAGCCGGATGTTGGGAGAGGTCGATTGTCAAAGCCTTGAGAGGATGAAGGAGTAACTGATTAGCGCTCCTAACCAGCAAACGCCACAGGCATCTCATGCAAGGGTACGCTCGCCTGTGATGATTTTGGCAAGCGACTTGAATACGGAACTCGCTCCTCGCAGCGAGAGAGTCGAAAGCACACTCTTGAATGCCGCGTAGGCATTGGCTCCCCGCTCCGTCTTGGAACATTGCGACACCTTGCGGGCGACGATCGCCGGCCTGAGCATCCGCTCGGCGATGTTGTTGATCGGCTCTACCTCTGGATCCTCCAGGAACATCGTTAAATTCCCTTGGTCAAAGTGCCGGCCAAGCTCATTGAGCATGCGTTGGTTGTCGGAATCTTTGAGCGTCCGGTCCCGCAGGTAATGATCGAGTTCATAGATCTTTTTCAAGCTCTCTTCTTCGTATTGGTTTAAAGTCAACTCGCCGTTGTGGTACTGCCGCCAAAGCCTCAGACACTGTCAGAGCGAATTCTTCAGTCCCTCGCAGAAACTTCGTGCCCGCCCTCGCTTCTTCTCCAGAACTTCAGAGAGATTCTTCACAATATGGCTCATGCACTTTTGCATGTCCATCTGCGAAAATCGCTCCGCGTCGTAGCTCCGGAACCGATCGGTTCCAAGCACACACTCCTCGCGAACAATCGGAGGAACTTTGCGTAGACCCCATAGTTTCATAAATCGGGGCAAGAATCCCAAGAAAATAGTGGCAGGGGCCTTTGGGATAAGGTTGATTTGGAATCTACCAAAACACCAAACATTTCAACCCAAAAGCCACATACAGTGAGAGTAGCACGACGTACGATTAATGCAAAGTCCAGAACGATTCCGGCGATCAAATTTGAAAATCAAGAACTGACCTCTTTCGGCGGTCTCGTTATCTTTCAGAAGCTCTTTCAGGAATTGGATCTGGAGGGGAAGTTTCAGCAGTGCTTTGGTCCACTGGATCGGCGCATGTCCCGCTTCTACAAGTTCCACAAGGTTTTCATGTGTCTTATCGTGCATCTTATACTGGGCTACCGGATGCTTCGCGATTTGGACTACTACCGAGATGATCCCCTTGTACGGCAGGTTTTGGGGATGCACCAATTGCCCAGTGTCCCAACGATGAGCCGGATGTTGGGAGAGGTCGATTGTCAAAGCCTTGAGAGGATGAGGGAGATGAATCATTTCGTTTGCCTGTCGCGACTTCAGGAGGAGAGAATCAAACGCATCACGCTTGACTTGGACGGAAGCGTGCAGAGCACGAGTCGCCATGCGGAAGGGACGGCTGTGGGATTTAACAAGAAGAGAAAAGGCGAGCGCAGTTATTATCCGCTGCTCGCGACGATCTCCCAAACCGGACAAATCTTCGACTTCCTTCATCGAAGTGGCAACGTCCATGACTCCAATGGCGCGGTGGAAAAGATTCGCTACTGCGTGGAAAAGATTCGCAAGGTGCTGCCTGATGTGCAGATCGAGTTGCGCGCCGACAGCGCGTTTTTCAGCGATCAGATGGTTTCAGAGGCAAAGACTCTTGGCCTGGAATATACGTTCTCGGTGCCTTTCGAGCGGCTCGTGGAACTTAAGGGCATCATTGAGAAGCGCCGTCGCTGGTCCCGAACCCGAGGCGGAGAGGGAAAAACTCATCACTTCGAAATCCGCTGGAAGCCAAAAAATTGGGCGCGCAAAGCGCGCATTTTGTGCATTCGAACCATGAGGCGCACTCAGCGCAAAGGACCGCTCCAATTGGATCTTTTCGAACCAGTCGAGGAGAACTATGAATACAAGGCGATCATCACCAACAAGACAAACACGGCCGCTCATGTGGTGAAATTTCATGAAGGGCGTGGCTCTCAGGAGAAGATTTTTGGCGAAGCCAAGAGCCAGGCCCAGATGGACTATATTCCGGCCAAGCGACGTGCCGCCAACGAAGCTTTCCTTTTGGCCAGTATCCTCACCCACAATCTCACACGCGAAATGCAGATGCGATCTGCGGAGCGGTCACGCAAATCGTCCCCCCAAAGGGCTGCGGAGTGGATGTTTGAAGGACTCGGCACGATTCGCCGCAAAATCATCCAGCGTGCCGGACGTCTGACTCGCCCTCAAGGTCGACTCACATTGACACTCGGAGACAATCAGGCCGTCGAAGAAGAAATCGCCTACTACATGATGGCCTGACTGGCCATTTTATGAAACGCTGGGGTGTGCTCTCGACTCTCTCGCTGCGAGGAGCGAGTTCCGTATTCAAGTCGCTTGCCAAAATCATCGCAGGCGAGCGTACCCTTGCATGAGATGCCTGTGGCGTTTGCTGGTTAGGAGCACTAATCAGTTACCCTTGCGGTTCAGCTACGGTTGCTCTCATCAGCTCCGATGTCATCGTTTCATGTCATTAGTTAAGGGCCCATGCCGGGCACACTAATGCGGGCTCTCTGGCCCGCAGCCCCTCGACAGCAGTCAGCTGGAGACTCCGCCCGACTGGCCACAGGGCCCTATCAGGGGTGGCTGATCTTTGCCCCTTCCCTTTTCAACTCACCTCGACAGGCGACCAACATTGGCTCCCTTCTCGCCCTCCCGGGATCAGGCCACCAGCCCGCTTCGGCGCAGGAGCGCGTTGAGATCCGGATCCCGGCCCATGAACGACCGAAACAGCTCGCCGGCGTCGCGGGCGTTCCCCTGACTTAAAATCTGCTCCCGAAATTCGCGGCCCACCGCCGCACTGAGCACGCCGTCTTTCTGAAAGCGGGTGAAGGCGTCGGCATCCAGGACCTCCGCCCATTTGTAAGAGTAGTAGCCCGCGGCGTAACCCATCGGCGAGGAGAACAAGTGACCAAAACTGTGACTCGTGTTGGGACGAGGCGTGCGCGTGGGAACTTGATAATCCGCAATCACCGAGTCGATCGCAGCATCGAGCCCGCCGGCCCGGTTTCTCAAATCCTGGAAATGAAGGTGCAGTTCCAGATCCATCTTGCCAAAACAAAGCTGCCGCATCGTCACCATGGCGGCCTGAAAATGGCGAGCCGCCAGCATTTTCTGGAAAAGTTCCTCGGGAATGGGCTCGCCCGTCTCATGGTGACGCGCGAACCGGTCGAGACTGATCCGCTCCCAGCAGAAGTTCTCCATCAATTGGGAAGGCAACTCGACGAAATCCCATACCACATTGACTCCGTTCAGGCTCTTGATCGCCACATTTCCTAACAGATGGTGCAGGAGGTGGCCGAACTCGTGAAAGATCGTTTCGACCTCGCCATGCGTCAGCAGCGCCGGTTTCCCGTCCACGGACGGTGTCAGGTTTCCGCAAATCAAACCAATGTGAGGCTTCCGGACGCCGTTGCGGGTCACCTCGGGCGGCAAACCGGTCTTCAAGTAATTCATCCAGGCTCCTCCCCGCTTGCTCTCGCGCGGATGCCAATCGGCGTAGAAGCCACCCAGGTGTTCGCCCCCCTGGTCGAACACGTCGTAAAAGGTCACCTCCTCGTGCCAGACCTCGATTTCTCCCTCCGCACTGACGGAATTTTCCGAGGGCTTCTCGCGACAGACCACTTGCCGCTCCTCCAGTCGGATTCCAAAAAGCTCTTCCGCGAGACGGAACATCCCGCCGAGGACCTCGCCAATGGCAAAGTAGGGCCGAAGCGCCTCCGCATCGAAATCATAGCGGGCGCGGCGAAGTTTCTCAGACCAGTAAGCCAATTCCCAGGGCTCCAGGCGGTCAACCGGCTCCCCCGTTGTCTCCGCCTTGAAAGCTTCCAACTCGTGGATCTCCTGGCGGAATTGATCGCGAATCCGCTTGTGCAGATCCTCGACAAACGTCAGGGCCTCCTCACCGTTCTTGGCCATGCGCGACTCCAAAACGCGATCGGCGAAATGGGCATAGCCCAGCAGCTCCGCCATCTCCTGGCGCAAAGCCAGAATCTCCTCCACCAAGGCTCCATTGGCGTAGGGCTCCTCTCGGCCCACGCGACTGAAAGCCTCCCAAAGCGTCTTCCGCATCCCGTCGTCGTCGAGATACTGCAGGACGGGCATGAGCGACGGAGCCTGCAAGGTGAAACGCCATGCCGGCTTCTGCTCCTCGGACGTCTCCTCTCCGCCGTCTGAGAAAAGTTCACCCGCCTCGCGTTTTTCCTTGGCCTTGGCAATCGCGCTGGCGCGTGCCGCCTCCTTGGCCATCTGGGGAAGCCCCGCCAGGGAATCCTCCTCCTCGACGATCAGCTCGAAGGCATTCGTCGCATCCAACACGTTCTCGGAAAACTTTTGTGTCTTCTCCACAAGCGCCTTCTTGATCTCCTCGAAACGTTCTTTTTCTGCCGGCTCGAGTTCGGCGCCGTTCTGTCGAAACTGTCGAGTGGTCTTTTCCACCAAGCGTCGCTCCACGGCCGAAAGCTCGCTCAAGGCCGCATTGTCCTCGGCCACCCGTTTGAGAATCGCCCAGAGATTCGCGTTCAAAGGAATTTGCGCGTGAAAGGCAGACACCTTGGGCAGCCATTCATTGTAGACCTTGCGCAAGGCATTCGAGTTGCACACCGAATCCAGGTGACAGACTCGTCCCCAGGCCCGGGTCAGCACTTCGTCGGCCTCTTCCAGGGCGAGAAACGTCGAGACGAAGGTGGCACCGGAAGGCTCCTGATCGGCAATCGCCTGAATCTGCGCCTCGGCGTTTTTCAGTGCCTCGCCAACAGCCTCCGGCACGGTATCCGGACGCAATTGCGACCACCGGATGTGCGCCACGTCCTCTAAAAAAGCACTCTTCATTCCATTCAATTCATTCATCCTGACAAAACCTTCATATCGCCCATGGCATCAGCGCACTCTTCGAGGCGCCCATGTCACCCAAGACTTCCATCCCATTCCGACAAGAGAGGTGGAAAACGCCGGGTCTCGCAGGGCGACCGATCATGAACTCACGACCTCCGCCAAGATCATGACATGGGTGCGCGGGAGACGTCGATTATCCATGGAATCCGAAGGCGAAAACAACCAGCCCGGCGAGCGATCGAGCACTTCGTAACCCTGGAGGAAAAACTCCGGCACGATGAGGTTGGTCGTCGGATCGTAAGCCTTTTCACCGGAGAAATAACCGCGGATCCGATATTCCACGTTGTGGTCATAACCGTTGGTGAGACCTCCCCCAGAGCGGCCGTACTCCGGCAAGCGATCCGGATTCTTCATGTAGCGCTCATTCATGATCACCAAACGGGCTCTATCCCAGGGCTCCCCGGGCCGACGCAGCCAGCCCCACGTCCGCGAGCCCTTCACCCAGTAACGCCGGCCGATGTAATGATCGCCTCGAGGTTCCAGCCGGATCTTGGCCTGTCGAGCGGCCACCCGGGGATCGCTCGACGTGGTCTCGCAGGAACATAAAAAACCGCCCACGAGACAGGCCAGCAAGATGCGCGCAAACATTGGGAAGATCGATGTTGAACCGTGATTCGTCGCCACCAAAACCTTGGCCCCATCCGAAATCAATCTCTCAATTCCGAATCTTGCCCGGCGCACTGCGGCATGGGCAGCCCCGGCGGCACCGAGGAACTCTGCGTCTCCTCACTTCACTTCACTTCAATTCACTTCCACTCAATCGCGCTCACGGACTTGCGAGAAAGAGCCAGCGAGCGAGAATTGATCGAGACTTGCACTCCCGGCGCGGAGTTCATAGTTATCAGAAAATCTAGTTTCACTGATGTCTTCCCGCTCCCTCCGCTTCCTCATCGTCCTGGCCTTCGGGGGTATTTTTGCCTCCTGCGCCCAGCCTTTTTCCAAAAATTACAACCGTTATCAGCGACCGACGCAACCCTCGACGGCGCGAAGTTCGGTTCCGTCGGTCGCCTCCACGCCGATTCTGGCCAGCCACTTCCCGGGAGACCTGCCGGCGGTCCGGGCCGAATCCCTCCTCGTCATCGACGCTCACCGTGGGGATACGATTGCTCAGAAGAACGCCGACGTCCGTCGCGCCGTCGCCAGCACCCAGAAGTTGCTCACCGCGCTCGTCGTGATTGAAGCCGGCAATCTCGGCCGGCGGGTGACCATCCAATCCGAGGACACGCGTGTGGAACCCTCCAAACTTTATCTCAAACCGGGCGATTCCTACACGCGCGGTGAGCTGCTCAATGCCATCCTGGTCCAGAGCGCCAACGACGCCGCTCTGGCCTTGGCCCGTGACAACGCCGGCAGCATCCCCGCTTTCGCTCAGAAGATTAACGGCCTGGCCCGGCGCCTCGGCGCCATGAACTCCCACTTTGTCAATCCTCACGGTCTCACCGAGCCGGGACAGTTTTCCACCGCCCGCGACGTCGCGCGCATCGCCTATGCGGCCTCTCGCAGCCCATTCATCCGGCGCGCCGTTCAGCAAGAGAAATACACCTTCCACACTCCCCGAGGTCCCAAGCACTTGAAGTCGACCAACAAATTGTTAGCCCGTATGCACGCATGCACGGGCATGAAGACGGGCTACACTCGGGCCAGCGGTCGCTGTCTCGTCACCAGCGCCACCATTGGAGGCCGCAGCGTCATTCTGGTACAGTTAGGCTCCGAGACCAAGTACATTTTTGACGACGCCGAGCGCCTGATGCAATGGGCCGCCAAGCAGCCACGCCGCTCCTTCGGCCGGTATGCCCATGCCGTCCTCAGCCTGGCGACTCAGTGATCAAGGGAAGTCGAGGTCACTCAAAACAGAGATCCTTTCCTCGCTCTGGTCTCACCGGGCCGCGTGCGTTTGGCAAAGGGATTCACACAGACTCATGAATTCGCGCTCAGCGGTCGGCAGCTCCCGGTTGCGCAGGGAGAAAAGGCCCCACTGCCGGCGAACGGCACTGGCCTGATCGGGCGCGAGCGGTTTCTCCATGAGTGAGCCGTCTTCGAGTTCCTTGCAGGCGATCCAGGGCGCCACGATGCCAATCCCGACACCGATCTTGGCGAACTCCTTGATCGCCTTCATGTTTCCCAACTCGATCAGCGACGGAGCCGGCAAACCCCGCTGATGGAAATAGACCTCCACCAGCCGGGCGGTCAGGCTCCGCTTGGCGTAGACGATGAACTGCTCACGCCTCAGATCATCGGCCCCGGGGACTTCCATGCTCGACCACGGATGGGCCGGTGAGAATACGAAGGCCAGTTCATCCTCAAACAATGACTGGAAGACGAAGGGATCGCCCCGGGATGAGCGAACGCTCAAGGCGAGATCGATCTCACCGTTCTCGAGCAACTCCAACAAGCCCTCGGTATCGCCGGGCGTGATGGCTACCCGGTAGTTGGGAAACCGCTGGCGGAACTCCCGCATGACCTGCGGGAGGATGTATTGACAGGCGGTTTGAGCCGCACCAATTCGCAGCCGCCCGTAGCCCGTAGCCCGGCCGCGACACCGAAGCGACTTCGTAGGCCGCACGCTCCATCTGGCTGAGGTAACTGATTAGCGCTCCTAACCAGCAAACGCCACAGGCATCTCATGCAAGGGTACACTCGCCTATGACGAGTTTCTCAAGCTCTATGAGGGGTACACGGCACATTTCTGCAAAATGTATCGCTAAGGTATTATACGCCTAATTCCGCTCTCTAAAAACGCCTCTTCAGCAGAATCTGTGGGTGCCCAGGCGGCGCGATTCACCTAGAATCCTGACCAGCAACAAGTTATATCCAATCTTAATGGGCATCAAAGTTGTGGCAACAAGCCAGCTGCCCATCCAAACCTCGGATTTGCGAGGACAACGCTTGCGCCGGGGCTGCCCCTGGTAGGGCTCAGCCCATGAAACAAGTAGTTTCAGCAGTTCTGGGGTCCAGGGGCAGCGGGACCCGGCGTCCAGCGTTCCCGGAGCAAATCCGGAATTTCACCCACAGATTCTGCTGAAGACCCCTAAAAACAAGGGGTTTCCGCGTCTCTACTATACATCCTCGTGAGTGAGAAGTTCTGTAACTGGATCATCATGCGGCGAAGCGTGAACCTTCGGAGCGAGTGAAGTCTATTTTATCAAGGATGAATTTTCGGAACGCTGAACCTTTTCCGCCGTGGTGCAAAAATCCAGGCAGTGTGTTTTTCAAGGCGGCTGAGACAATCATTTCCGAAGGCAGCACGTCTGGGCGGATGGTTCGGATCCAGGTTCCAAAGTGCTTCCAGACCAGACCGTCACATGTCATGGCAAGGTACTGTAACATGCCCTGAGCGATCATGCCGGTCTGCACAAACACATGATATGCGTGCATCTTTCTCTGCACCTGTCTGCGATATTTCTCGGTAGTCCGGTGGAGGTATTGGTTACCATTGCGACGCTTGAGCGGTCGCATAGCGGCCATCCAGAAATGGTATCCGAATGAGCCGACCGAATGCACCGCTTGCTTGAAAGCGACTTCGATCTTGAAACGCAAACTGTAGAGCAAGATGATCTCCTGAGCTTCCATGGTGAGGTCGGTAGACAAGAGGATGATCCGCCCTCTCGTGGGATGATCGACGAGAATGAAGCGGACCATCGCCCCGGCGGGCTTCCACAACAGATCCACCGACTTGAACCGGACAGAGATGTTTCTCTCCCCATATACGGGACTGGGAACGGAACTGAAGCCGCCCGTTCCAAAGACATTCTGGAGCTTCACCGCAGCGCCATACTTTTTCGGTCGTCCGCGTTTGCGTTTGCGTGGCACTGCCGCAGGCCGAAAGCCGGTTGTCGTGCGTCGAACCCTCGTGACCAGCACACCGGAACGCCCCTTGGTGCTCTGGATCACCTTTCCGTTGGCGTAGTAGGCGTCGGCCAGCAAGACGAACTCCTGACCTCTACAGACGGATGCGAGCATCTCGTTGGCCTTGTCGATCAAGGTTCTCCTGTCGCGGTTTGAAGTGACGATACCTTCGTGAATGCGTGCACAGACCGGAACGCAGAAGAAGTATCCGCCAACCTGACAGAGCACGCCGAAGGCCTGAAAGGAATGGCTCATGATGAAGTGAGGCTTGGAATTGGACTCGGACTGTTGATGCAGATACTTCACCGCAGGCATCTTGCGGCCCTCCTTGGACTTCTTGATGCCGTCGAGAACCAGGACGGGGCGACAACCGATCTTGTAGACAGGGAAGTGCTTGATCACGATGGCGAACCAAAGTTCTGCAAGCCGGTCCGTCTTCACGGCATTGCTGTGGAAGAAATGGAGTAAGTGCTCATAGAAGTGTTCTGACAAACCGAGAGCGCGGACGAAACTGGAAACCCCGAGGAGGTCATTGCGCACGGAGAAAGCGGCCAAGACGAGCAGAAACCAGAGAAAGGTGCGGGCTCTCGAGAAAGCGGGTCGCAGAAGACAGACGATATTCCACCAAGAAATCCAGAGATCCATAACAAATGATTTGATTTTCCTAGACATTCGCATATATAAGGTAATGACCATGAAAAAGATCAGATCACTGAAAAAACTCGCGAGTGAGAAGTTCTGTAACTGGATCATCATGCGGCGAAGCGTGAACCTTCGGAGCGAGTGAAGTCTATTTTATCAAGGATGAATTTTCGGAACGCTGAACCTTTTCCGCCGTGGTGCAAAAATCCAGGCAGCGTGTTTTTCAAGGCGGCTGAGACAATCATTTCCGAAGGCAGCACGTCTGGGCGGATGGTTCGGATCCAGGTTCCAAAGTGTTTCCAGACCAGACCGTCACATGTCATGGCAAGGTACTGTAACATGCCCTGAGCGATCATGCCGGTCTGCACAAACACATGATATGCGTGCATCTTTCTCTGCACCTGTCTGCGATATTTCTCGGTAGTCCGGTGGAGGTATTGGTTACCATTGCGACGCTTGAGCGGTCGCATAGCGGCCATCCAGAAATGGTATCCGAATGAGCCGACCGAATGCACCGCTTGCTTGAAAGCGACTTCGATCTTGAAACGCAAACTGTAGAGCAAGATGATCTCCTGAGCTTCCATGGTGAGGTCGGTAGACAAGAGGATGATCCGCCCTCTCGTGGGATGATCGACGAGAATGAAGCGGACCATCGCCCCGGCGGGCTTCCACAACAGATCCACCGACTTGAACCGGACAGAGATGTTTCTCTCCCCATATACGGGACTGGGAACGGAACTGAAGCCGCCCGTTCCAAAGACATTCTGGAGCTTCACCGCAGCGCCATACTTTTTCGGTCGTCCGCGTTTGCGTTTGCGTGGCACTGCCGCAGGCCGAAAGCCGGTTGTCGTGCGTCGAACCCTCGTGACCAGCACACCGGAACGCCCCTTGGTGCTCCGGATCACCTTTCCGTTGGCGTAGTAGGCGTCGGCCAGCAAGACGAACTCCTGACCTCTACAGACGGATGCGAGCATCTCGTTGGCCTTGTCGATCAAGGTTCTCCTGTCGCGGTTTGAAGTGACGATACCTTCGTGAATGCGTGCACAGACCGGAACGCAGAAGAAGTATCCGCCAACCTGACAGAGCACGCCGAAGGCCTGAAAGGAATGGCTCATGATGAAGTGAGGCTTGGAATTGGACTCGGACTGTTGATGCAGATACTTCACCGCAGGCATCTTGCGGCCCTCCTTGGACTTCTTGATGCCGTCGAGAACCAGGACGGGGCGACAACCGATCTTGTAGACAGGGAAGTGCTTGATCACGATGGCGAACCAAAGTTCTGCAAGCCGGTCCGTCTTCACGGCATTGCTGTGGAAGAAATGGAGTAAGTGCTCATAGAAGTGTTCTGACAAACCGAGAGCGCGGACGAAACTGGAAACCCCGAGGAGGTCATTGCGCACGGAGAAAGCGGCCAAGACGAGCAGAAACCAGAGAAAGGTGCGGGCTCTCGAGAAAGCGGGTCGCAGAAGACAGACGATATTCCACCAAGAAATCCAGAGATCCATAACAAATGATTTGATTTTCCTAGACATTCGCATATATAAGGTAATGACCATGAAAAAGATCAGATCATTGAAAAAAGAGTCCAGAAATTTGCGGCAAAGTTAGCTGCAATCGGGCCAATGCGGCCTGGGAGCATCAGCAAGCAATACCGAGATCGACAACGCCAGCGCGGCGTGTATTACCAACTGAGCTACACGCATGAGATGAGGAGCCGGACTGAACACGTCTGGCCAGACCACGTGAAGGGACTACGAAAAGAAACAGAGGAGTACAAGAAATTCAAGAAATTCAAGAAACTGACCACCGAACTGATCGATCTGAGCATTGAACTATCCAAGGCGAAGATCGCTCCATTACGCAGTCAGACAGACACGCCAGGCAAAGAGAAACCGGTCTGAGAACTTCCCACTCACGAGGAAAAAAGAGTCCAGAAACTTGCGGCAAAGTTAGCTGCAATCGGGCCAATGCGGCCTGGGAGCATCAGCAAGCAATACCGAGATCGACAACGCCAGCGCGGCGTGTATTACCAACTGAGCTACACGCATGAGATGAGGAACCGGACTGAACACGTCTGGCCAGATCACGTGAAGGGACTACGAAAAGAAACAGAGGAGTACAAGAAATTCAAGAAACTGACCACCGAACTGATCGATCTGAGCATTGAACTATCCAAGGCGAAGATCGCTCTATTACGCAGTCAGACAGACACGCCAGGCAAAGAGAAACCGGTCTGAGAACTTCCCACTCACGAGTGGGAAACAGTTCAGCTAGTTGCGGCCAAACAGAATAGTTTGGCCATGATTAAGGTCAATGCCTTTAGGGAAAGCTAACAATCTCCAGCAGGAACTCGCCCTCACGAGAGTCGTTTTCTGTTAGCCTAAGCCAACTCGTCACCGGTTGGCGGACTTTGCGCGGGCAACTCCTTTGTCGTCTTTTCGGTATTGCCTCCCGAACGATCAATTCTCTGACTCGCGCTACCATCTCCTGTTTTGTCTCTTCGGTCAGCAGTCCCTCGGACACTTCGAACACTGCCCATAGTGAATTCATTTTGTCGAGCGTCTTCAGGAAACTGATGCTCAACGGCTGGATGTTGCCGCTTTTCGCGGCTTCGCATCGCTCCTGCGCGATGATCGAGCAGTCCATGAGCAATGCCGCCACCTCCTGGGCCGCTGTTTCTGGCGTATGGCTATGAAGAACGTCACTCCCGCGCATGTGGAGCTTGAGTTCCTTGTAGAATATCTCGTGTTCCCAGCGCAGGGCATAGAGCTCCAGCAATTCCTGCGCCGGATACTCCTGCTCATCAATAAGCGTCGTCCATAGCCTCACCTCGCTCCACTGTCGTGCCCCCGGCTTCCTGATCCGGCCTCGAATCTCACGGATACGGATCTCCCCTTGATTCTCCCGCGGCCCATCAGCCTTCTTTCTGGGCACCCTGATGCTGACCAGCGCGCTTCCATCGGAGAGCCTTTCAGTCTTATGGCTCTTGTTGCTGCCGCGTGCCTTCACCAACAATTCACTATGTGCCGCCCGGCATGATTTCACGAGTTCGTCGAGATACTTCCCCCAACCGTAAAGCCGGTCGACAATCAGCAGACTCCTCTTCGGCAGACTCCCGAGAAGTTCTTTGGCCAGGGTCCATTCGCCTTCTCCTTTCAGGCCGACCGTCGCCGCCAACGGGTTGTGGATGCCAAGTTCCACGAGCGCGCACATCTCTATTTTCGCAAAGGCGGCGGTCATTCTCCTGGAGGCCGCCTTGCTCATGGCAGCCAGAACCTGCGGCGTGTTCGTGACGCTCCATTTCGAGCCATCGATCCCGCACAGGCGCAGCCCCTTGTAGAAACATCCCTTGTGTACGCGTCCATCGGCGAGGGGCTTTAACACTTGCTTCATGAGCCAAGCGAATGGCTCAAGCCCCATCCTCTGGCGCCGTTCCGAGAGCGAACTATCCTTGATCACCACCTCGAACAACTGGAACACATGGGCCGAGAAATGGCCAGCGTCACTGATCACGTGATAGACCAGGGAGGCGAGAAGATCCCAGGCCGGCAGCTTGGGGTTGGGGCCGCGGCCTGGGTTCTGCAAGCGTTCGAAGCGATCGCGAACGAATCCGAAAAGATGTTCGAACTGACCAAGGAAACCGCTAACTTGATTGGGATGGGAGTGAGGCATCCACCCAAATTATAACTATTATGGTAAAATGCAACATTTATCTAAAATATTTTGGATCTTTCCCTAAAGGCATTGCGCTTAGACTACGGTTTTCCTTTTTTGAAAAAAGGGAAAATTTTTGCACAGGAATCTTCGACGCGGATTTCACTGCTGGACGCCCTGTTTGCCTTCAGGCATCCCACGATGGGGCCGTGACGCCGCGCACTCGTTTTTGAGATTGCCAAGAGACGAACGACCCGGCTCCCGTCTTCCAGTGCGTGTTGCTCGGAAGCCGCGAATGATGACCGCGGAGAGTGGCTAAGTCGCGCCGGGAAGGGCGGTCTCGTCCGGGTGGAATCGAAAGGCCATGATGAGTGCCGCGCTGAAGGCCAGGACGGCCGCGCAGCCGAAGAGCAGGAGGAGATCGATCTCGGCCAGGCGGCCGGCCACGAGGCCGCCGACGAGACGGGATCCGCCCACCACGAGCATCGTGTAGACTCCCTGAATGGAGTTTCGAAACCGATCGGAGGCGAGTTGATTGAGGAACATGACGGGCAGCACATAGACCGCGCAGATTTCCAGCCCGTGGAAGATCTGGGTGAGCAGCGCGGTGACAATGGAAGGGAAAGCGGCCAGGAGAGTCAGCCGCAATGTCATGGTGCTCAGGCCGGCGATCATGAGGGCGCGCATGCCGAAGCGCTCGCGCAGTCGTCCAATGCCCAGGATATAAAAGATCTCAAGGAAGACCCCCACGTTGATGATCAAGCCGATGTGTGAGTCCTTCACTTGCACGAGCGAGCGGAGATAGACCGGGAAAAAGGTGTGGTAGAATGCCGAGGCACCAAAGGCCAGGAAGAGGCTGAGGACGAACCAACGAGCCTTGGGCGAGAGAAGGGTGCTCAAGGCCTCGGCTGAGGGCAGCTTTTTCTTGAGGTCGAGAGGAGGCTCACGGCGATCGGCGCCAGAGCGTGGAGATGGCAACAACTGGGCGTGAAGGGCGCTGAGAAGGCCGCAGGAGATGGCGAACCAGAGGACAATGGTGAGATCGGAATGGCGTTCGAGGACCCAGTAGAAGGCCAGGCTCGGGACGATGAAACCGGCCGTTCCCCAGACACGCACGTGATGATAGGGTTTGCGGGGCGAACCATCGGCCCGGCTGGCGAGCGTGAAGTAGTAACCGTCTTGCAAGGCGATGGTCGG
Source organism: Verrucomicrobiales bacterium (assembly GCA_965204485.1). Lineage (GTDB taxonomy): Bacteria > Verrucomicrobiota > Verrucomicrobiia > Verrucomicrobiales > DEV007 > JAACDM01. The sequence goes on along the minus strand of CBDBEZ010000135.1, from coordinate 108,808 downwards.
CACGAAGGCCAGGCTGTGCAAGGCGTAGAAACAGAGCACGGCCTCGACGCTCTGGCTCTGCGAAATGAGATAGAACGCAGCGCCGCTGATCAGGAAGGAAACCCCGAGGATGCGACGCGGATCGATTCGCAGATCGGCCAGCAGCGTGATCAAGAGAGGCGAGGAAATGGTCGCAATGCTTGTCAGGGCCTGATTGATCCCGATCTCAAACTCGGTGAATCCCTTTTCCACCTTCAGATAGACCGGAAGAAGCGGTCCGATGCAGCCGAAGATGGCGTAGGAGAGGAAGAACTGAAGCTGGAGACGGTGCATGCCTTCCCTGGGATGGGTTGAAGGATGGAAGGTGGGTTCTGGGCGAAGCGAATCAGCGGAGACGAGCCGCCTCACGCGGCGATCGGCGGGTCTTGGCTCGGTCGGCTCGGGGCCCCAGCGGCTGATCGGAGCTGGGCATCAGCATCTCTCGCAGCCTTCCCATCCAGAAAACATCCTCGCGTCGCGGTTCATCGGAGGCTTCAAACAGCCTTAGCGATTCTCTTCGACCGTCCCGTTGGCGACAGGGCTCTCGGCGGGGAGGTAGGCCATTTCCAGGAGATTGCGGAGACGGAGCGGATGGGTGGCCGTGGTCTTGGCGACAAACCCTCGGCCGTGGGCGAAGTGGACGTCCTGCTCGTCCTCGACACGGGTGAAGTCGATCAGTCGATTGTCATTGTATCGACCCAGCCCGTAGCCGGAGCCCCGGCGGTCTGGGTAGACCAGGGCGACGACCTGTTCCTGTTTGCCGCACTGCTCGATGAAGCGGTTGAGGCCGAAGGATGGCTCGCCCATGACGGGCTCGACGCGGGGCATGAAGAGGGCCTCGAAGGGGCCTCCACGAGTGTCGATGGTCCACCACTGGGCGCGATGGCGAATGAGTTCGAGTCGTTTGCGGAGGCTGCCCAGGTAGGCGAGAATGTCCTCGCCGACCATGGTCATGACCTGCCACACCGCGTCGTTGAGCGTCCACTGCTTGCCCGAGGCAAAGCGTTTGAGCAGCGTCACATCGATCGGTGAGAGAAGCTGATTGATGACCTCGCGAGGTGCTCTCAGCTTCTCGGCCGTTTCGTTCGGCCCAAGACAGTCCAGCCATTCCGCGGGCTCCAGCCACTCGCAGAAATGCCGGGCATCTTCATAAAGCCCCAATTCCTGGAGGACCAGGGAGAGCGCGCAGACCGGCGGCTGATCCTGGGGAAACTGGTGGTGATCGAAGTTTCTCTTCGCGGGATCATGCTCTCCGCCGACGTCGACGACGCAGGTGGACGGATCGTCGAGGTCTTCGGGAGTCGGTTCTCGCCGGTGAATGGGGACTTGATAGAGATGGACCAGCACGCTGCAGGCGAGAAAGTCATCTTTGTGAGCGCCCCCGGGATGGGTGACGATTTGGCGAATCATGGGGTCACCGTGCCATCGCTCAGAGAAAGAGTCACTAGCTAAGTCCGGTTTCTTTCGCGCAGGGTCTGGGCAAGGGCGGTGAGCAGTCCTAACAGGATCCCGGAACCGAAGCCCAGCGCATGCGCGGCGGCGTCGATCTTGGGGTCGTCGAAGCCGCCGGTCCAGGCCAGGAGCATTCCACCGGCCACGAGCGGAATCATGAGGGGGCCCAGTCGGGACGTGAAACGCTGTTGCCAGCGGTGCGTGAGGCCTTCGGCCACCAGCAGTCCCAGGGCGCCGAAGACGGCGGTGGAGGCGCCGATCGCCAGGTGGGGTTCGGGGTAGTGGAGGGCGCCGACGAGGGTGTTTCCTAACACCCCGCTGAGCAGTATCAGGGCCCAGCCGAGGGCGGTGCCGAAGGCGCGATTCACCATCTGGCCGTACCAGAGCCCGAAGATCAGATTTCCCAGGAGATGGAGAGGATCCGCATGGAGGCAAAGGGAGGTCAGCGGGCGCCACCACTCGCCACGCGTGAAGAGGCCGATGGCGTCCATTCGGCCAGCCTGCGTGTAGGCGGGAGCGTAGGCCTCCTGGAGGATGAAGGAGGCGATGAGCAAGAGGGTGGCGGCGTAGGGGACGTAGAAGCTCGGCGGGTGATCCGGGATGCTGTGGTCGGACTCTGCCGGCGACCATTCGGCCTGTTCGGCGTCGAAGGCTTCCAGTTCCGCGGTCACCCGGGGAAGCCGATCGGATTCCACATAGAGAACGTGATGACCGGCTTCTTGCACGTGCCAGTAGGGAAGGTTCATGGCGAGGATGACGAGCCCGTGATCGAGGGCCACGCTGCGGGAGGGGCTTCGGGACGCTAAGGCAATGTTAGCAGGAAGCCCTGACTCTTCTCCTGGATCCGTTTCCGACATGGTGTTTCCGATGCCAAGCTAAGCAATGGGCGGGAAGAATGCCAAGTGATGGCTTGCGGAAGTCCAATCACGCATCAAACTGCTCGGATCGTGTCCGACATCCCCTTGATTCCCGATCCAGCGACCTTCGCGTCCCAGTTTGCTGGGGGGGGGATGGTGGCCACTTACACGGAGTTGGCAGCCGATTACGAGACGCCGCTCTCGGCGTTTCAGAAGATCAACGACGGCTCCCACGCCTTCCTCCTGGAATCGGCGGAGACGCGTGAGGACGCGGGGCGCTACTCGTTTCTGGGGAGCGCCCCCCGGCTGGTGTTCGAGAGTCGGGGACAGGCGGTGACGCTAACCGATCCGCGGCGGGGCACGGTCGAAGAGAAGACCGCCGAAGGGGATCCCCTGAGAGAGTTGGAGAAGCTCATGGCGGTCTATGGCCCGGTGAAGGGAAATGGATTACCGGTGTTCTACGGCGGCGCCGTGGGCTATCTCTCCTACGATGCGGTGCGTTATTTCGAGCCGACGGTTCCCGCGCCGCCACCGGACGTCCTGAGCGTGCCTGACATGCTGTTCATGATCGCGGAGGATGTCCTGATTTTTGATCATCGTCACCGGCGGATCCTCGTGGTTGCCAACGTGGTCACGGTGGAATATCCGGATGCGGAGACCGCCTACGCGGACGCTCGCAAGCGGATCGAGGGCCTGATTGAAAAACTCTCCCGGCCTCACCACAGCAAGCCCGTCATCACTCACGCCGCTCCCGTTCCGGCCAAACCGGAGAGCAACACGACACGTGAGGAGTATTGCGCGATGGTCGAACGGGCCAAGGAGTACATCCGGGCGGGCGACATTTTTCAGGTCGTGCCGTCCCAGCGCTTCGCGGTGGATTACGAGGGGCCGCCCGTGGACCTCTATCGGGCGCTGCGCCACGTGAATCCGTCTCCCTACATGTTTTGCCTCCAGTTCCCGGGTGGTTTCTCGCTGGTGGGGAGTTCGCCGGAGGTGCATGTGCGGGCGGTGGAGGGAAAAGTGGAGATTCGGCCCATCGCCGGCACGCGGTGGCGGGGCCAGTCGGAGGACGAAGATTTGGCATTGGAAAAAGATTTGTTAGGAGATCCTAAGGAGCGTGCGGAACATATCATGCTGGTGGATCTCGCGCGCAACGACCTGGGTAGGATCGCCGATTACGAGAGCGTGCGCGTGACGGATCTGATGATCATCGAGCGCTACAGCCACGTCATGCACATCGTCTCCAACGTGGTGGGCCGGCTTCGCGAGGGGCGGAGCGCCTATGACGTGATGCGAGCGACCTTTCCCGCCGGAACGGTCTCCGGCTCTCCCAAGGTCCGTGCCATGCAGATTATCAACGAGTTGGAGAAGAACAAGCGCTGCGCCTACTCGGGTGCGGTGGGCTATTTCGGATTCGACGGGAATCTGGACTCCTGCATCGCGCTGCGGACCTGTGTCCTGCTAGGGGGCAAAGCCTACGTGCAGGCGGGCGCCGGCGTGGTGGCCGACTCCGTGCCGGAGAACGAGTACGAGGAGACGGTGAACAAAGCCATGGGCATGATCCGGGCCATTGAAAGAGCGAAGAAACTGTCGGAGGACGCTTGAAGAACGATGTTGTTAGTCATCGATAATTACGATTCGTTTACCTACAATCTCGTGCAGTATTTCGGCGAGTTGGGAGTCGATCTCGAAGTCTACCGGAACGACGAAATCACTGTGGAGGGCATACGCGAGCGCGCTCCGGAGCGAATCTGCATCTCGCCCGGACCCGGGACGCCTAACGAGGCCGGTATCAGCTGCGAGGTGGTCCGCGCCTTGGGCCCCACCACGCCGATTCTGGGCGTTTGCCTGGGGCATCAATGCATCGGGCAGGTTTTCGGCGGAGAGATCGTGAGGGCAGATCGTCTCATGCATGGCAAGACCTCGCCGATTCTCCACCGGGAACTCAGTGTGTTTTCTGGACTTCCCAATCCCTTCGAGGCAACGCGCTATCATTCTCTGATTCTCAAGCGGGAGACCTTTCCCGAAGCCTTGGAGATCACGGCGGAGACCGAGGAAAAAGAGATCATGGGACTGCAGCACCGCGAATATCCCATTCACGGCGTTCAGTTTCACCCGGAATCCATTCTGACGCACGAGGGCAAGCGTCTCCTCGGGAATTTCCTCTAATTGTCCCGTGGCCCGTCTTGATGCCGAGGGAATTCTCGCCGGGATGACTTCAGCCGATGCCTGGAGCATTCACGTGCAAGACGAGGTGGAATCGACCAACGACGCCGTATTGAGTTTTCCGCTGCGGGAGGGTCCGGGAGGAACGGCGCTCTTCGCCGAATCTCAATCCATGGGCCGCGGACGGCGGGGCAATCCCTGGATTGGAGAACCTGCGGGAGCCAATCTGCTGTTTTCATGCGCCTTGCGTCCCGTGGGCCTGCCGGTCCGGCGATGGAGCCGGCTGACTCATGGGACCTCTCTCGCGATGAAGCGCGTGCTGGAATCCTTCCCCACCCTGCGTCCTCAAGTGAAATGGCCCAACGACGTCTACCTCAACGGGCGGAAAGTGGCGGGAATCTTGGTCGAAAGTGAAGTGCGGGAAAATGCGGAATCCGCGGTGGCGGTCATTGGCGTCGGTCTCAACGTCAATGTTTCCGCGGAGGACATCCCGGAGGCATTGAAAACCGTGGCCACCTCCTTGAGAGTGGAAACGCAAACTTGGTTCGATCGTGAGCGGTTGGCGGGAGATTTTCTCGATGCCCTAACGGAAGTCATGGAGATTTTGCCCCATTCCTTCGGCGCGGTGCTGGAGGAGTTGAAGCTCTCCCATTATCTCCTGAATCGAAGCGTGCGTGCGCGGCTCGGAGGGACGGTGCGGGAAGGCAGGGCCGTCGATTTGGGGCCGGAAGGGGAGTTGATCCTGGAAACTGGAGGCGGAGAACGCCTGATCTTGACCAGCGCGGATGAGGTTCGGCCCTTGGATGGGGCCGATCAGTCGGCCTGAATCGTCGGAGGTTCCAGCGGCTCGTCGTCGCCTGAATCGTCTCCGCTCGAATCCGAGCCGGGCGAATCGTCCCCTGCATGAGATCGATGCTTCGAGCCTCGCGACCGCGGGTCACCTGCATGGTTCTCGCTATTTGAATCCGTCGAGGCGCTGTCGTCGAAGCTCGGCTGGGATCCTCTGGAGTCGGGACGCCGCCCTCCGGGGCCGTCGGCTCCGGCTAACTGTTGTTCGTAGCGGAGAAAAATTTCGGCCATGTGAAAGCTTCGCCGCACGAGTTTGCCGGCATCCGGCTCATCGATGTAGCGGAGGCCTTCCTCACAGACCTCGGTGGCGTAAATGTGCCAGGCCTTGGCGCGCAGATCGTCGAAATCCAGCGGGCGTTCCTGGCGGGACCCGGGATTGTTTTGCGGCTGAGGGCGCCCCTCATTTCGCTGCTGACGGCCCCGACGCCCGTGAGACCGGCGGCCGCCCTGGGAGGCGTTCTCGCCACCGGATGAAGACGATTCCGGGCCTCTCGACGGGGGTGACGAATTCTCCCGGGAAGAGCTTGGTTTTTCGGCGGGAGGAGAGGAAGTCTGCTCCGATTTGGCGGGCCGCTCGTTTGGTGCGGTCTCGGCGTTTGCCCGCTTCCGGGCTCCCTTTCGGGCGGGTCTCGGAGAATCGGTGCCGCCTGTGGCGGAGGGGCGCCCGTCCTGCGGAGAGGGGGCGGGGGCCGATTCAACGGACTCCGCCAGAGCGGCTGATTTGGAGACTTTTTTCCGGGCTTTCTTGCGCGGGCTGGAAGTTCGCTTGGGGGAGGGGGCCTTCTTCGGAGAAGGTGTATCGGCGCTAGAGTCGTCGCTCATGTGTCAATGGATAAGGGGCATCCAACCGACGCTCGGCTCGATGTCCAGGGAAATTCTCGGGCGAGGGGAGCCTGGCGCCTCAATTCGAGGCTGCTCACCAGCCGATTGGCTGTGTCCAGGCCTGTTCGCGTTGATTGGGATAGGAAGGGTTGGGGTGAGGCTTTGAGGCAGTGACGGTGGCCCGGACATAGAGTTCGTCTCCCTTGAGCGGGTAGTGGACGCGCGCGCCTTCGATGCGGGCGAGCACTTTTCCGATTTGCTCAGGAGTGGACCGTCGCGTTCCGAAGATTTCCGTAGTGTAGTGGGTCTCCGGTTTGGCTTCAATGAGAAACTCGACCGCCTGGGCGTCCCGAGAGTAGTTGAGCTCTTTCAAAGTCACGCCGGTGGAGGCGTAGAAAGCGCCCTCACGCATCGCGAGGATGAGGGCGTCCGCCTCCAGAGCTTCCGCATGGACCATCACCCAGCCGCGCCCGGGAGATACGTCCCCCCCGTGATATTGGTGAGAGTCGTCGGTGGCCAATCCGTAGAGCGGTCGGGATTGAAGTTTTGTCAGGCGCAGCGTGTTGGCGATGTCCCAGATCCGCTCGTCCCCCGGCGTGCTGTCATTGCCGAGGTGATTGATGGACGGGTGGCCATTGTAGACTTCGAAAAAATCCTCCTCCACGACATGGGCGAGATCCTCGGCCGTGATCGACCATTGAAAATTGGGGTGATTGAGATGAGTGAGCATCGGCGTGCTGGTGCGTTCCTCCTGGGCTTTGACGGCGAGGAGGTTGTTGCGCATGGTGGCGCGGACCGAGTCGCCCTTTTGGGGCTCGATGAGCTCTTCCAGGTTGAGGGCGTTGAGGTGGATCTGGATCTTGCGCCCTTCCGTCGCCGTCGCCGATTTCCCCTCCTCGGTGCCTGAGGGTTGCTCGCCCTCGGCGAGGGGAGCCGGGACGGGCTTCTCTTCGAAGCTGTCGGTGATTTCCTCCGCTTCGATGAGTATGAATTCGCCGGGTTTCTCGAAGCGTTCGCGCACTTCCTCAAGCGTTTTCAAGCGAACTTCCAGCTCCTCTCCCTGCCCCCGGGTCTCGACCCAGTCTTCACCGAAATGCGCGAGGTACTTGTCCAGGGTGCTCTTGCCCAGGGTGTACCGCCGTTTCTGGATTGCGCGGGTGTCTATCCATTTCTCGTCCCGGCTGAGAATGTTGTGATCGGAAAGTGCCAGGAAATCGTAGCCGGCCTCGACGTACCAGGCAGTGATCATGTCAGGAAAATCGTTCCCGTCGCTCCAGAGGGAATGCGTATGCGTGTTGCCTTTGTACCACTGGCGTTCGGGATTCTCGCTCCAGGCCAGCGAGGCTCCGACGACGGTTGCGAAGAGAAACCACGTCGCCGAAATGTGCGTTTTCAAGATCATGCCGGGAGCTTGCAGGCTGGAGGGGGGCAATGGAAAGCACATTCGGGGAATCCGCCGGGCGGCTCGATGTCGTGGCGCTCAATGATTCCTTGATTCAAGCAGGTCCCGTGGCCTGAAGCGATCACTCTTGGCGGTGCGCTGGCGTCCGAGGTGGCGCTTCAAGCGAACGAGGCCGGGAAGATGATCGCGCCATGGCCTGATGGTGGGATGATACAGCAAACTGCTCGCTTTATCCATCGTCTGCATTCCCTCCTCAGTCCCGTGGCCACTGAATTGCCTTCCTTGTGGCCTCACGCCAGCCAACGGTCCTCCTCACGCTTGGCCTTCCATTCTCCCGGTACCCCTCAGCTTGGCCAGGTCCTCGGGGCTGAGAACCGCGGCGTAGTGTTCCTCGATGCAATCGGGGCAGATGCTGTGGGTCAGCTCCGCGGCGGAGTGCTCTCGCAGATAAGTTTCCAGGCTGGTCCAGAAGCCCGTGTCTTTGCGCATGCTTTTGCAGTGCGAACAGATGGGGATGAATCCATCCATCACTTTGATTTTCTCTAAGGCACTGGCCAACTCGAGGGAAACGCGTTTGAGCTCCAGTTGGTTCATCAACTGGCGTGCCAGGGCTCCCAAAGCCCTGCTCTGGAATTCGGTGAGGTCTCGAGGTTCACGGTCGATGGCGCAGAGGGTGCCCAGGGCTGTCAAGGGAGCCCCGGCATAGAATCGGATGCCGGGGGCGCCGGTGACGAGAGGGTTTTCGGCGAAACGCGCATCCTCCAGCGCGTCGGGAACGACCATCACGTCTTCATCGAGAATGCTCGTGAGTGAGAAGTTCTGTAACTAGATCATCATGCGGCGAAGCGTGAACCTTCGGAGCGAGTGAAGTCTATTTTATCAAGGATGAATTTTCGGAACGCTGAACCTTTTCCGCCGTGGTGCAAAAATCCAGGCAGCGTGTTTTTCAAGGCGGCTGAGACAATCATTTCCGAAGGCAGCACGTCTGGGCGGATGGTTCGGATCCAGGTTCCAAAGTGTTTCCAGACCAGACCGTCACATGTCATGGCAAGGTACTGTAACATGCCCTGAGCGATCATGCCGGTCTGCACAAACACATGATATGCGTGCATCTTTCTCTGCACCTGTCTGCGATATTTCTCGGTAGTCCGGTGGAGGTATTGGTTACCATTGCGACGCTTGAGCGGTCGCATAGCGGCCATCCAGAAATGGTATCCGAATGAGCCGACCGAATGCACCGCTTGCTTGAAAGCGACTTCGATCTTGAAACGCAAACTGTAGAGCAAGATGATCTCCTGAGCTTCCATGGTGAGGTCGGTAGACAAGAGGATGATCCGCCCTCTCGTGGGATGATCGACGAGAATGAAGCGGACCATCGCCCCGGCGGGCTTCCACAACAGATCCACCGACTTGAACCGGACAGAGATGTTTCTCTCCCCATATACGGGACTGGGAACGGAACTGAAGCCGCCCGTTCCAAAGACATTCTGGAGCTTCACCGCAGCGCCATACTTTTTCGGTCGTCCGCGTTTGCGTTTGCGTGGCACTGCCGCAGGCCGAAAGCCGGTTGTCGTGCGTCGAACCCTCGTGACCAGCACACCGGAACGCCCCTTGGTGCTCCGGATCACCTTTCCGTTGGCGTAGTAGGCGTCGGCCAGCAAGACGAACTCCTGACCTCTACAGACGGATGCGAGCATCTCGTTGGCCTTGTCGATCAAGGTTCTCCTGTCGCGGTTTGAAGTGACGATACCTTCGTGAATGCGTGCACAGACCGGAACGCAGAAGAAGTATCCGCCAACCTGACAGAGCACGCCGAAGGCCTGAAAGGAATGGCTCATGATGAAGTGAGGCTTGGAATTGGACTCGGACTGTTGATGCAGATACTTCACCGCAGGCATCTTGCGGCCCTCCTTGGACTTCTTGATGCCGTCGAGAACCAGGACGGGGCGACAACCGATCTTGTAGACAGGGAAGTGCTTGATCACGATGGCGAACCAAAGTTCTCCCCAGCGTTTCATAAAATGGCCAGTCAGGCCATCATGTAGTAGGCGATTTCTTCTTCGACGGCCTGATTGTCTCCGAGTGTCAATGTGAGTCGACCTTGAGGGCGAGTCAGACGTCCGGCACGTTGGATGATTTTGCGGCGAATCGTGCCGAGTCCTTCAAAGATCCACTCCGCAGCCCTTTTGGGGGACGATTTGCGTGACCGCTCCGCAGCTCGCATCTGCATTTCGCGTGTGAGATTGTGGGTGAGGATACTGGCCAAAAGGAAAGCTTCGTTGGCGGCACGTCGCTTGGCCGGAATATAGTCCATCTGGGCCTGGCTCTTGGCTTCGCCAAAAATCTTCTCCTGAGAGCCACGCCCTTCATGAAATTTCACCACATGAGCGGCCGTGTTTGTCTTGTTGGTGATGATCGCCTTGTATTCATAGTTCTCCTCGACTGGTTCGAAAAGATCCAGTTGGAGCGGTCCTTTGCGCTGAGTGCGCCTCATGGTTCGAATGCACAAAATGCGCGCTTTGCGCGCCCAATTTTTTGGCTTCCAGCGGATTTCGAAGTGATGAGTTTTTCCCTCTCCGCCTCGGGTTCGGTACCAGCGACGGCACTTCTCAATGATGCCCTTGAGTTCCACAAGCCGCTCGAAAGGCATCGAGAACGTATATTCCAGGCCCAGGGTCTTTGCCTCTGAAACCATCTGATCGCTGAAAAACGCGCTGTCGGCGCGCAACTCGATCTGCACATCAGGCAGCACCTTGCGAATCTTCTCCACGCAGGAACGGAGGAACTCCACTGCTCCATTGGAGTCATGGACGTTGCCACTTCGATGAAGGAAGTCGAAGATTTGTCCGGTTTGAGCGATCGTCGCGAGCAGTGGATAATAACTGCGCTCGCCTTTTTTCTTCTTGTTAAATCCCACAGCCGTCCCTTCCGCATGGCGACTCGTGCTCTGCACGCTTCCGTCCAAATCAAGCGTGATGCGTTTGATTCCCTCCTCCTGAAGTCGCGACAGGCAAACGAAATGATTCATCTCCCTCATCCTCTCAAGGCTTTGACAATCGACCTCTCCCAACATCCGGCTCATCGTTGGGACACTGGGCAATGGGTGCATCCCCAAAACCTGTCGTACAAGGGGATCATCTCGGTAGTAGTCCAAATCGCGAAGCATCCGGTAGCCCAGTATAAGATGCACGATAAGACACATGAAAACCTTGTGGAACTTGTAGAAGCGGGACATGCGCCGATCCAGTGGACCAAAGCACTGCTGAAGCTTCCCCTCCAGATCCAATTCCTGAAAGAGCTTCTGAAAGATAACGAGACCGCCGAAAGAGGTCAGTTCTTGATCTTCAAATTTGATCGCCGGAATCGTTCTGGATTTTGCATTAATCGTACGTCGTGCTACTCTCACTGTAGGTGGCTTTTGGGTTGAAGTGTTTGGTGTTTTGGTAGATTCCAAATCAACCTTATCCCAAAGGCCCCTGCCACTATTTTCTTGGGATTCTTGCCCCGATTTATGAAACTATGGGGTTCTGCAAGCCGGTCCGTCTTCACGGCATTGCTGTGGAAGAAATGGAGTAAGTGCTCATAGAAGTGTTCTGACAAACCGAGAGCGCGGACGAAACTGGAAACCCCGAGGAGGTCATTGCGCACGGAGAAAGCGGCCAAGACGAGCAGAAACCAGAGAAAGGTGCGGGCTCTCGAGAAAGCGGGTCGCAGAAGACAGACGATCTCGCGAGTGAGAAGTTCTGTAACTGGATCATCATGCGGCGAAGCGTGAACCTTCGGAGCGAGTGAAGTCTATTTTATCAAGGATGAATTTTCGGAACGCTGAACCTTTTCCGCCGTGGTGCAAAAATCCAGGCAGCGTGTTTTTCAAGGCGGCTGAGACAATCATTTCCGAAGGCAGCACGTCTGGGCGGATGGTTCGGATCCAGGTTCCAAAGTGTTTCCAGACCAGACCGTCACATGTCATGGCAAGGTACTGTAACATGCCCTGAGCGATCATGCCGGTCTGCACAAACACATGATATGCGTGCATCTTTCTCTGCACCTGTCTGCGATATTTCTCGGTAGTCCGGTGGAGGTATTGGTTACCATTGCGACGCTTGAGCGGTCGCATAGCGGCCATCCAGAAATGGTATCCGAATGAGCCGACCGAATGCACCGCTTGCTTGAAAGCGACTTCGATCTTGAAACGCAAACTGTAGAGCAAGATGATCTCCTGAGCTTCCATGGTGAGGTCGGTAGACAAGAGGATGATCCGCCCTCTCGTGGGATGATCGACGAGAATGAAGCGGACCATCGCCCCGGCGGGCTTCCACAACAGATCCACCGACTTGAACCGGACAGAGATGTTTCTCTCCCCATATACGGGACTGGGAACGGAACTGAAGCCGCCCGTTCCAAAGACATTCTGGAGCTTCACCGCAGCGCCATACTTTTTCGGTCGTCCGCGTTTGCGTTTGCGTGGCACTGCCGCAGGCCGAAAGCCGGTTGTCGTGCGTCGAACCCTCGTGACCAGCACACCGGAACGCCCCTTGGTGCTCCGGATCACCTTTCCGTTGGCGTAGTAGGCGTCGGCCAGCAAGACGAACTCCTGACCTCTACAGACGGATGCGAGCATCTCGTTGGCCTTGTCGATCAAGGTTCTCCTGTCGCGGTTTGAAGTGACGATACCTTCGTGAATGCGTGCACAGACCGGAACGCAGAAGAAGTATCCGCCAACCTGACAGAGCACGCCGAAGGCCTGAAAGGAATGGCTCATGATGAAGTGAGGCTTGGAATTGGACTCGGACTGTTGATGCAGATACTTCACCGCAGGCATCTTGCGGCCCTCCTTGGACTTCTTGATGCCGTCGAGAACCAGGACGGGGCGACAACCGATCTTGTAGACAGGGAAGTGCTTGATCACGATGGCGAACCAAAGTTCTGCAAGCCGGTCCGTCTTCACGGCATTGCTGTGGAAGAAATGGAGTAAGTGCTCATAGAAGTGTTCTGACAAACCGAGAGCGCGGACGAAACTGGAAACCCCGAGGAGGTCATTGCGCACGGAGAAAGCGGCCAAGACGAGCAGAAACCAGAGAAAGGTGCGGGCTCTCGAGAAAGCGGGTCGCAGAAGACAGACGATATTCCACCAAGAAATCCAGAGATCCATAACAAATGATTTGATTTTCCTAGACATTCGCATATATAAGGTAATGACCATGAAAAAGATCAGATCATTGAAAAAAGAGTCCAGAAATTTGCGGCAAAGTTAGCTGCAATCGGGCCAATGCGGCCTGGGAGCATCAGCAAGCAATACCGAGATCGACAACGCCAGCGCGGCGTGTATTACCAACTGAGCTACACGCATGAGATGAGGAGCCGGACTGAACACGTCTGGCCAGACCACGTGAAGGGACTACGAAAAGAAACAGAGGAGTACAAGAAATTCAAGAAATTCAAGAAACTGACCACCGAACTGATCGATCTGAGCATTGAACTATCCAAGGCGAAGATCGCTCCATTACGCAGTCAGATAGACACGCCAGGCAAAGAGAAACCGGTCTGAGAACTTCCCACTCACGAGAGACGATATTCCACCAAGAAATCCAGAGATCCATAACAAATGATTTGATTTTCCTAGACATTCGCATATATAAGGTAATGACCATGAAAAAGATCAGATCACTGAAAAAAGAGTCCAGAAACTTGCGGCAAAGTTAGCTGCAATCGGGCCAATGCGGCCTGGGAGCATCAGCAAGCAATACCGAGATCGACAACGCCAGCGCGGCGTGTATTACCAACTGAGCTACACGCATGAGATGAGGAGCCGGACTGAACACGTCTGGCCAGATCACGTGAAGGGACTACGAAAAGAAACAGAGGAGTACAAGAAATTCAAGAAACTGACCACCGAACTGATTGATCTGAGCATTGAACTATCCAAGGCGAAGATCGCTCTATTACGCAGTCAGACAGACACGCCAGGCAAAGAGAAACCGGTCTGAGAACTTCCCACTCACGAGGAGAATGGTGTGGGCGGAAAAAGCCTGTTCGCGTGGGGTCTCGCTCACGTCGAGGCCGACCCGGGATTTGAACCATTACCTCTTCTCATCGATGAGGCTGATCAGGGCAATCGGAACCGTGCAGATGTGCGACGCGAGGAAGGTGAAATCATCGTAGGAGCGTTCCGGCTCCGTATCGAGGATGGCGTAGGATCTCAGGGCTTCGAGACGTTCAGGCTCATTGCTTGGCGTGGGGCAATTCATGATCAATCCAAGAAAATCAGTGTTTTCGAAGCCGATGAGCGCTCGCCATCTGGCTACCGTCCTCAGCCTTTTGGCCAGCCTCGCACGGCCAGGATGAGCCAGCCGGCGAGCAGGGCTAGGCCCAATGCCTTTAGGGAAAGCTAACAATCTCCAGCAGGAACTCGCCCTCACGAGAGTCGTTTTCTGTTAGCCTAGGCCAACTCGTCACCGGTTGGCGGACTTTGCGCGGGCAACTCCTTTGTCGTCTTTTCGGTATTGCCTCCCGAACGATCAATTCTCTGACTCGCGCTACCATCTCCTGTTTTGTCTCTTCGGTCAGCAGTCCCTCGGACACTTCGAACACTGCCCATAGTGAATTCATTTTGTCGAGCGTCTTCAGGAAACTGATGCTCAACGGCTGGATGTTGCCGCTTTTCGCGGCTTCGCATCGCTCCTGCGCGATGATCGAGCAGGCCATGAGCAATGCCGCCACCTCCTGGGCCGCTGTTTCTGGCGTATGGCTATGAAGAACGTCATTCCCGCGCATGTGGAGCTTGAGTTCCTTGTAGAATATCTCGTGTTCCCAGCGCAGGGCATAGAGCTCCAGCAATTCCTGCGCCGGATACTCCTGCTCATCAATAAGCGTCGTCCATAGCCTCTCCTCGCTCCACTGTCGTGCCCCCGGCTTCCTGATCCGGCCTCGAATCTCACGGATACGGATCTCCCCTTGATTCTCCCGCGGCCCATTAGCCTTCTTTCTGGGCACCCTGATGCTGACCAGCGCGCTTCCATCGGAGAGCCTTTCAGTCTTATGGCTCTTGTTGCTGCCGCGTGCCTTCACCAACAATTCACTATGTGCCGCCCGGCATGATTTCACGAGTTCGTCGAGATACTTCCCGCAACCGTAAAGCCGGTCGACAATCAGCAGACTCCTCTTCGGCAGACTCCCGAGAAGTTCTTTGGCCAGGGTCCATTCGCCTTCTCCTTTCAGGCCGACCGTCGCCGCCAACGGGTTGTGGATGCCAAGTTCCACGAGCGCGCACATCTCTATTTTCGCAAAGGCGGCGGTCATTCTCCTGGAGGCCGCCTTGCTCATGGCAGCCAGAACCTGCGGCGTGTTCATGACGCTCCATTTCGAGCCATCGATCCCGCACAGGCGCAGCCCCTTGTAGAAACATCCCTTGTGTACGCGTCCATCGGCGAGGGGCTTTAACACCTGCTTCATGAGCCAAGCGAATGGCTCAAGCCCCATCCTCTGGCGCCGTTCCGAGAGCGAACTATCCTTGATCACCACCTCGAACAACTGGAACACATGGGCCGAGAAATGGCCAGCATCACTGATCACGTGATAGACCAGGGAGGCGAGAAGATCCCAGGCCGGCAGCTTGGGGTTGGGGCCGCGGCCTGGGTTCTGCAAGCGTTCGAAGCGATCGCGAACGAATCCGAAAAGATGTTCGAACTGACCAAGGAAACCGCTAACTTGATTGGGATGGGAGTGAGGCATCCACCCCAATTATAACTATTATGGTAAAATGCAACATTTATCTAAAATATTTTGGATCTTTCCCTAAAGGCATTGGGGCTAGGCCGCCGAGGGGGGTGATGGCGCCCAGGATACTGACTTCGGTGAGACAGAGGAGGTAGAGCGAACCGGAGAAAATCGCCACACCGCCAAAGAAGGACCACCAGGCAGCGCGAGAGAAGCCGGGCGCGAAGGTGGCGAGCCCCAGGAGGACAGGTGCGTGGACCAAATGATAGAGCACTGCGGTCTCCCAGGTCTCCAAACGATCGCGAGCGAGAAGCGTGTCGTGCAAAGCGTGCGCGCCGAAGGCTCCCAGAGCCACTCCGAGGAAGCCGAGGATTGCGGAGAGCCTGAAAGCGAGCCGGGCGGTCATCATGTCTGGATGAGAGAGGAGCCGGGATGCATGGATCGGAAGGAAGGATCAAGAAGCCGAGCCCACGGCCTCCTCGAGGCTTGCCTTGGCGAAGTCGCGATTCATCTTGGTGATGTAAGTCGCGCTGATTTCCTTGGGACAGACGGCCTCACATTCGTACTGGTTGGTGCAATTGCCGAAGCCGGCCTCGTCCATCGTACGGACCATGCCGAGGACGCGGCGAGTCTTTTCCGGCTTGCCCTGGGGAAGCATGTTGAGGTGTTCGATCTTGGCCGCCACGAAGAGCATGGCCGAGGCGTTCTTGCAGGCGGCGACACAGGCGCCGCAGCCGATGCAGGCCGCGGCGTCGAAAGCGGCGTCGGCGACCGGCTTGGGGATCGGGACGGCATTGGCATCCACGGCCGAGCCGGTCCGTGCGGAGACGAAGCCGCCCGCCTGGATGATCCGATCGAAGGCCGAGCGATCCACCATCAAGTCTTTGCGAACGGGGAAGGAGTCGGCGCGGAAAGGCTCGATCCAGATGGTGTCGCCGTCGCGGAAACTGCGCATGTGCAGTTGGCAGGTGGTCACGCCTTTCCCGGGGCCGTGGGGGCGTCCGTTGATGGTGAGGGAGCACATGCCACAGATACCCTCCCGGCAGTCGTGGTCGAAAGCAATCGGTTCGTCGCCCCGCTCGATGAGATCCTCGTTGACGATGTCCAGCATCTCGAGAAAGGAGGCCGTGGTGGGGATGGCCTTGGCCTCGTAGGTTTCGATCTTGCCGGGTGATGTGGCGTTGGCCTGACGCCACACCTTGAGGGTGAGGTTGAGTTTTTCGGTAGCCATGATGAAAACGGACAGGGGGAGTCTTCGGTGGTTAGAAGAAGTGGGAGGTTTTTTGGGGATCGCCTTACTTGTAACTGCGAACGGCCAGCGGGACGTTCTCGAACTCCAGCGTTTCCTTGTGGAGGACGGGATTCTTGCCCGCTCCCTGGTGTTCCCAGGCGGCCACGTAGGCGTAGTCCTCGTCGTTTCGGCTGGCTTCGCCGTCTTCCGTTTGGTGTTCTGTGCGGAAATGGCCGCCGCAGGATTCTTCTCGATGGCGGGCGTCGAAACAGAGGAGTTCGGCGAACTCGAGGAAATCTGCCACGCGACCGGCTTTTTCCAGCTCCTGATTGACGTTTGCGTTGTCTCCGGGAACCCGCACATTTTGCCTAAACTCCTCCCGGAGTTCCGGAATGCGCTGGATCGCCTCGTTGAGACCGGCTTTGTCTCGGGCCATGCCGCATTTGTCCCAGACCAGGAGACCGAGTTCACGGTGGAAACTGTCGACGCTTCGCTTGCCGTTGATGTTGAGAAACTGATCGATCCGTTGCGAAACCTCGCTTTCGACCTGCTTGAAGGCATCGTGCTCGGTGGTGATCTCTCCGGGAGTCTCGCCCGCCAGGTAGTTGGCGATGGTGCAGGGGATCACAAAATAGCCATCCGCCAATCCCTGCATGAGGGCGCTGGCCCCCAGGCGATTGGCGCCGTGGTCGGAGAAATTGGCCTCGCCGAGCACGTGGAGCCCCGGGATGTTGCTCATGAGGTTGTAATCGACCCACAGCCCGCCCATGGTGTAGTGGACAGCCGGGAAGATGCGCATGGGCGTCTGATGGGCATTTTCTCCGGTGATCTGTTGGTACATCTGAAAGAGGTTGCCGTAGCGTTCCCGAATCGCGGATTCGCCGTCGCGTTGAATGGCTGTGCGAAAATCGAGGTAGACCCCGAGTCCGGTGTCGCCGACGCCGCGGCCCTCGTCGCAGACATCTTTGGCGCCGCGTGAGGCGATGTCCCGGGGCGCCAGGTTGCCGAAGCTCGGATACTTGCGCTCGAGATAGTAATCGCGGTCCTCGTCCGGGATGTTGCGGGGCGCGCGGGTATCCCCGGCCTTTTTGGGCACCCACACCCGGCCGTCGTTTCGGAGTGACTCTGACATCAGGGTGAGCTTGGACTGGTAGGCGCCGCTGACCGGGATGCAGGTGGGGTGGATCTGGGTGTAGCAGGGATTGGCGAAGTAGGCGCCTTTCTTGTAAGCCCGATAGGCCGCCGTGACGTTGCAGCCCATGGCGTTGGTGGAGAGGTAGAAGACGTTGCCATAGCCGCCGGTCGCCAGGAGGACGGTGTCGCCGGCGAAGGAGTGGACGCGCCCGGTGATCATGTCGCGCACCACGATGCCCTTGGCGTGGCCGTCGACGAGGACGAGATCGAGCATCTCGGTGCGGGGATACATCTCCACGCCGCCTGCGGCGATTTGCTTGCTGAGCGCGGAGCAGGCGCCGATGAGCAATTGCTGCCCCGTTTGACCGCGGGCATAGAACGTGCGGGAGACCTGGGCGCCGCCGAAAGAACGGTTGGCGAGCAGGCCTCCGTATTCGCGGGCGAAGGGGACGCCCTGGGCGACGCACTGATCGATGATCTGGGTGCTGACCTCGGCCAGGCGATGGACGTTGGCTTCGCGGGAGCGGAAGTCACCTCCCTTGACGGTGTCGTAGAACAGGCGATAGACGCTGTCGCCGTCGTTCCGGTAGTTCTTGGCGGCGTTGATGCCTCCCTGGGCGGCGATGCTGTGGGCGCGGCGGGGGCTGTCTTGATAACAAAAACACTTCACCTTGTATCCCAGCTCGGAAAGTGTGGCGGCGGCCGAGGCGCCCGCCAGGCCGCTTCCCACCACCAGCACGATGTATTTCCGTTTGTTGTTAGGATTGATGAGCCGGGAATCCATCTTGTGCTTCGTCCACTTGTCCCCGATGGGACCGGAGGGGATCTTGGCGTCCGGGATGTCTTTGGAAATGTCGCTGACCATGGTTTTCTGACTGGCTGACGTGAGGAGGAAAGGGTGAAAAGGGGATGGAAAAATGATCTCAACCGTACTGGAGACCAACGAAGCCGAACTGGACGGCGAGCGGGATTGAGATGTTGCCGAAGAAAATGAAAGCCGCGTAGGCCTTTCCGAGCGAGTCGATCAGTTGGGCGGATTTTTCCGTCCGCCAGCCAAGGGTTTGGAAGACGCTGGCGAATCCGTGACTCAGGTGGAAGCAGAGGAAAGCCATGCTGACGATGTAGAAGGTGGCGATGAGGATGTTTTGAAAGCCCCGAACCACCATGTTGTAGACATCGGGCCGCATGTGACCGCGAGTGGCGGTTTCGTGGTAGCCCGGATCCTCGGGGCCGGGGAGGATGGTGAAATGCAGGAGGTGAAAGATGATGAAACTGAGGATGATGATGCCGGTGGTAATCATGGTCCGGGAGGCATTGGACGCCTGAACCGTGGTCTCGAAGACGTAGCGGCTGGCTTGCCGGGCGGCGCGGTTTTGCCGGGCGAGTTGGATGGTCGCCGTGACGTGAACGACGATGGCGGCCAAGAGTCCCGCTCGAGCGAACCAGACCCCCGTGCCGTGCAAGGCGTGGTGGAGGAATTCCGCATAGTCGTTGAGTGCCGTCCGGCCCAAGTAAATCAGAAGATTGCCCGCCAGATGTCCGGCGAGGAAGAGCAGCAAGACCAGACCCGAGAGGGCGACGAGGATCTTTTTACCCACAGACGACGCGTAAAACCGGGTGATCGATTCGAGTAGATTCATCGCTGTCTTCTTAAAGAGTCTACGCTTGCCGATTGCAAGCGACGTTCCCGGTTTCCTCTCGGGAGCGGAGACTGACGAGCGGTCCGTTGACGGGCGGGGTGTTCCCGGGCGAAATTGAGTCAGTCATGGAAGGTTTGATCATCAATGCCGATCTCCATGCGCCGGGGCGCCATGTCCCAGGTGCTTGCGTAGAGATTCGAGGGGGGAGGATCGCGGGCGTTCACCGGGATCGGGGCGAAGTCTCCGAGCTGCCGGTCCTCTTCGATGCGGCTGGGCAGCGGACGCTTCCCGGATTTGTGGACATTCACACTCACGGCGCCATGGGACGGGATGTCTGTGACGGCGAGCCGAATGCTCTGGAGACCGTGGGGAAAGCCAAAATCCGCGAGGGAGTCACCACCTTCCTTCCGACGACGCTGACGCTCGATCGCGAGGGACTGCGGAATGCCGTGGAGATGGCGGTTCCCTACATGCAGAGCCCGTCCTTTGCCAAGGCGCCTCGATTGCATGTGGAGGGACCTTTCATCAACCGGAATTGTGTCGGCGCTCAGAATCCCGAATTTGTACGGCCTCCCGATGTGGAAGAATTGCATGCCCTCCATGCCATCGCCCCGGTGGGGATCGTCTCCATGGCTCCGGAGACCGAGGGCGGAATGGCTTTCATCGAGGGAATGGGGGCTCTCGGTGTGGTGACTTCGATCGCCCACACGGCGGCCACCTACGCCCAATTTGTGGAGGCGCGGAAAGCCGGAGCCAAACACCTGACCCACTACTGCAATCAGATGACCCCGCTTCATCATCGCGAGGTGGGTATCGTGGGCGCGGGTTTACTGGACGACGAAGTGCGGATCGAGATCATTTGTGACCGAATCCATCTCTGCCCCGAGATGATCGCCCTGGTCTTCAAGCATCGGTCCATTGAGCAAATGATGCTGATCACCGATTCGATGGCGGCTTCCTGGGTGGCGGACGGCCCCTATGAGCTGGCCGGGATGCAGGTTCAGGTGCGTGGTGGCGAGGCGCGCCTGGCTTCCGGAGCCCTGGCCGGCAGCACTTTGCGGTTTCATGAAGCGGTTCGGAACGTGGCGGCGATCACGGGACTTCCGCTGCAAGAACTGACCAAGCCATCGGGCTGGAATCAGGCGCAATCGCTCGGCCTCCAGCATACGGGCGATCTCGCGGTCGGTGGTCCGGCTGATCTCGTGGTGGTTGACGAGGATTTCCAGCCCGTGGCGGTCTTCGTGGATGGGGAGGACCGGCTCCCGGCGGCTTGGGAATGAGCGCTTGGGCAGGAAACGTGGTCCTTCAGCATTGATTCCGGGAGAATCCTCCGAGTAGGATGAGATCATGGCCAGGTCTTTGGAATCCACACTCGACCGGCGCGATGCCTTGAAAAACCTGGGTCTGGGAGCTTTGCTAGGAGCTAGCCTGACGCCCCTCACCTCCGCGATGGGCGCTGCGGACCGGGGCCAGGGTCCGCTCAAAATCACTAAGGTGCGGGCCATCACGACCAATCCGCAGGGACAGCGCCTGGTGGTGATCAAGGTCGAGACCAGCGAGCCCGGCCTCTACGGCTTGGGATGCGGCACCTACAATCAGCGCCCCTGGCGATGGTGACGGCGGTGGAGGAATACCTGGATCCTTTCTGCTGCGGACGGGACGCCAGCAACATCGACGACCTCTGGCAGAATGCCTACACCAGCTCCTACTGGCGCAACGGGCCGGTCTTGAACAACGCGCTGAGCGGGGTCGACATGGCCCTTTGGGACATCAAGGGCAAGCGCGCGGGCATGCCGGTTTACGATTTGCTGGGAGGGAAGTGCCGGTTTGCCGCGGATTGCTACTCTCATGCCAGCGGAGGAAGCTTGCAGGCATTGGAGGACTCGGTGCGCTCCAAGGTGGAAGCCGGTTTTCGGCACATCCGCATTCAGTTAGGCGGTTACGGTTCCGGCCATCTTTCCAAGGGATCCAGCTTCCGCGACGCCGGATTCGGCCTGCCCGGGGACGGGCACATGGACTCGGGCCCCTATTTGCGAGCCATGCCCAAAGCCTTCGAGCACATCCGCAATGTCTTTGGTGATGAGATCGAACTTTTGCACGACGTGCACGAACGCATCGAGCCGATCGAGGCCGTGAACCTGTGCAAAGAGCTGGAACAGTACAAACCTTTCTTCATCGAGGATCCCCTGGCGCCAGAGGACAACGGCTACTTCGAATTCTTACGGCAGCACACCAGCGTGCCCATTGCGATGGGCGAGTTGTTCAACAATCCCCACGAATGGCTCGATCTGATCAGCGGCCGGCTGATCGATTTCATTCGCGTTCACCTCTCCCAGATCGGCGGCTTGACGCCGGCGAGAAAGCTGGCGGCTCTCGGTGAATGGTTCAATGTGAGGTCGGCGTGGCACGGGCCGGGAGACGTCTCTCCGGTGGGGCATGCCTGCAACGTGCACCTGGACCTGGCGATCCATAATTTCGGCATTCAGGAATACTCACCCTTTAGCGAAGCCACGCAAGAGGTTTTTCCGGGATGCCCTGAGATTCGAGACGGATTTCTCCACGTCAGCGACCGGCCGAGTTTTGGGGTCGATCTCGACGAAGAGGCCGCTGCCAAGCATCCGCTCGATGCGAGCCGTCCGGGTTTCTGGAAACCGGTGCGGCGTCGCGACGGGACGGCGGTGAGGCCCTGACAACGTGCTTGATCAGGCTTTGATTTTCCCTGATTGATTGTTTGTTCGATCGATCGAGTTTCCGACCACCATGAATCGTTTCCTTTTCCTATCCCTTTCCCTCATTGGCTGCGGCCTTTTGAGTTTCCTGACACACTGCGCCCCGGAGGGTTCCGGAGCTTCCGCCTTTCCCCGCAAGAACCTGACCTTGATCTGTCCGTGGGCAGCCGGGGGAGGAACGGACAGGGTGTCCCGATTTTTCGCCGGGGAACTGGAGAAGGCCCTGGGAAAACCGGTCCTGGTGAACAATCAGACGGGCGGGAGCGGCGCCGTGGGTCACAGCGCCGGGGCGACCGTGCGGCCGGACGGCCACACCCTGTTGATGGGAACGTTTGAATTGAGCACGATGCATTGGATGGGCATCTCGCCGCTGACGCATGCCGACTTCGAACCGCTTCTTCAGGTCAATGCCGACCCGGCGGCTCTGATCGTGCGGGCGGACAGCCCTTGGCAAAGTGTGAACGACCTGTTGGCGGCGATCCGGGCGGCGCCGGGCGAGTTGAAAATGTCGGGGACGGCCACCGGGGGAGCCTGGGATTTGGCGCGGGCCGGTTTCCAACTGGCTGCCGGATTGAAGGTCAAGGATGTGCTCTGTGGGTACCGACGGAGGGGTCCGCGCCCTCCCTGGTGGAATTGTTGGGCGGGCACATCGATGCCGTTTGCTGCAGTCTTCCAGAGGCGGCTTCCCAGATCGCCTCCGGCCAGCTGCGGGGTCTGGCGGTGATGGCGCCCGAGCGCGTGACGGGTTTTGACGAAGTGCCGACGGTGGGCGAAGCCGGCATTGACTGGGAAGCGGTGGGCTGGCGGGGGCTCATGCTGCCGAGGGACACGGATCCCGCGGTGGTGGATCGCCTGCGGACAGAACTGGAGACAATCGCGCGCGGGGAGGCTTGCCGGGAGTTCATGGCCAAGAACCGATTTGGGCACGAGGTGAAAGTGGGTGATGCTTTCCGCGATTATCTCGCGAAGCAGGAGGCCCAGTGGAAGGCGGTGATCGAGGCGGCGGGCTACGCGAAGTGAAACAGCGCCTTCTGACACAGGGGCGTGTCCATGCCCTGACGATCTTCTTGATAGGGATGGGCGCGACGGCTCTGTGGTTTGGAGGCCGCATTCCCGAGACCGGATTTCAGAGCGAGTATGACCCGGGACCGCGTGCGGTGCCCCTATTCATGGGGCTCTTCCTGGTGGTGGTGGGCATCGTCGAGGGGATCGAGGGATTTCGCAGGCGGCGTGAAGCCCTGCCGGATCCGCCCGGACCGGCTCTCTTGGTGCTGACGTTAGGGCTCATCGCCTACGTGGCGAGCATGCCCTATCTGGGATTTGTCGTGGCGACCCTGGTCTTCGTGACGGCGTTTTTGCGAAGTGTTGGATCGCTGTGGTGGCAGGGAGTGCTGGCGGCCGTGCTGATGGCGGTGGTGGTGCAAGGTCTCTTTGTCGGGCTTTTCAAGGTGCCCCTCCCGGCCGGCGATTTGGGTCTGCCATTTTAGAGAAGACGACTCGCGTTACTTTTTTTTACTGCCGATGCCTTGGAACGAACTGCTCACCCCGGGAGTGCTGATCCCCTGGCTCCTGGGAATGGCCTTTGGGGTGTTCGTGGGAGCGACCCCGGGATTGACCGCCACCATGGCCGTCGCGCTGCTGGTGCCGGTGAGTTTGAATCTTCCGGCGAACGCCGGCCTGGCGATGATCATTGGGGTGAGCTTCACGGCCATTTTCGCAGGCGACATCCCCGTCACCTACCTGCGGATTCCGGGAACGCCGGCTTCGGCTTCGGCGACGCTGGATGGTCATGCTCTGGCCGAGCAGGGAAGGGGTCACTTCGCGTTGCTGCTCAACCTGTGGTGTTCGGCGATCGGCGGCTTGATCGGGGTGAGCGTCTTGATTTTCTTGGCGCCGCAGCTGGCCAAGGCGGCGCTGAAGTTTAGCAATTTCGAGTATTTCTGGCTGGCGATTCTCGGCCTGAGCCTCAGTGCCGTGGTCAGTGCGGGTCACACGCTGAAAGGCCTGGCGGCGGCGGCCCTGGGCTTGTTGATTTCCACGGTGGGGATTGATGTGGTGAGCGGTGCGCCGCGCTTCACCTTCGAATCGGTGAACCTGACGGGCGGCATTCAGTTCATCCCGGTGATGATCGGGCTGTTCGGGATGGCGGAGGTGTTTCGAAATCTTGGCACGATGGGCGGGCCCCCGGCCGAAGCACCGACACCAGCCCGAGACGGAAAGGGGAATTTGTTCGATGTCTGGCGGGCGATATGGAGCCGCAAATTCACGGTGGCGCGCGGGGCGGCGACCGGAACGGTGGTGGGAGCTCTTCCGGGCGCGGGTGCCGACGTGGCGGCCTGGGCGTCATATGGGCTGGCGCAGCGAATCTCGCGAGAGCCCGAGAGCTTTGGCAAGGGCGCCATCGAGGGCGTGATCGCGCCGACTAGCGCCAACAACGCAGCGGTGGCGGGGGCGTGGATTCCAGCGCTGGTTTTTGGCATACCGGGAGATGCCGTCACGGCCATCGTTCTGGGGGCCTTGATGATGTACAACATCACGCCGGGTCCGGAGATTTTCACCCGGCACGCGTCGGAGGTTCAGAGTATTTTCGCCATCGGGCTGTTGACGCAAGTGCTGTTGTTAGTAGCCGGTTATGCCGGCATTCGCGCGTACGGAGGGATCATGCGCCTGCCGCGCCGCATCATCATGTCCGGGGTGGTCGTCTTCTCGGTGGTGGGAGCCTATTCCCTGGGCAATCGTTTCTTCGATGTGTGGGTGATGCTGGGTGCCGGCGTGCTGGGATTCTTCCTCGACCGGAATCGTGTGCCGCTGTCCCCTCTCATTTTGGGGATGATCCTGGGGCCCTTGGCGGAGAAGAAACTCCGTGCGGGGCTGATTTCGGCCCGGGGAAACTACTCCGAAATGTTCACCCAGCCCATTTGTGCTGTTCTGGTAGCGGTGCTGGTGGGTATGTTCGTGGGGCCGGTGGTGATCCGTCAGCTTCGACATAGCGCCAAGGGAAACGATTAGACAAAATCCATCATGAACACCAAACAACGACGCACTTTTCCCAAACAGCTTTTTGGAGGCGTGGGACTGGGCACCGCCAGTGCGGCCCTGACCGCCAGCGCCCAGACGCTTGGAGGGAAGAGTCCCTACCCGGAAGTGAAATCGGGTCGGGCGCATCCGTTTGAGCACACGCCTAAGCTCCGGGTCACCAAGCTGGAGACCTTGTTGGTGAAACCGCGCTGGCTGTTCCTCAAGATGCATACCGACGAGGGCGTGGTGGGCTTGGGAGAGCCGATTCTGGAAGGGCGTGCCCGCACCTGTGCAGAGGCCGTGCAGGAAGTGGCTCCGTATCTGGTGGGGAAAGATCCGAGACTGGTGATGCATCATTGGCAGGCCATCTACCGTCACGCCTTCTACCAGGGCGGGCCCCTGCTGACGAGCGTGCTGAGCGGGATCGAGCAGGCCCTCTGGGATATCAAGGGCAAGCTCTTGGGTGTCCCCATTTACGAATTGTTAGGCGGACCCACCCGGGACCGGATCCGCGTCTACGCGGCCGTGGGCAGTCAACCGGCGCGGTTGAAGGACAAGATGGCGGAAGGTTTTCGGACTTTCAAGACCGGCGTGTTCAAGAGCACGGAGTCCGGCGTGGTGGCGAGCCAGGCATTCATCGAGCGGGCGGCGGAGAATTTTGCCGCCTTGCGGGAGGCCGGCGGGAAAGAGGCGCAGATCGGGATCGACTTTCATGGGGCCATCACCCCGCAGACCGCCAAGTTGTTGATCAAGGCCCTGGAACCGTATCAGCCGATGTTCATCGAAGAACCTGTCGCCTGCCAAAACGTCGATGTGATGGCGGAGATTGCCAGGGGAACCCACCTTCCTATCGCCACGGGTGAGCGAATCTTTACCAAATGGGGATTCCGTGAGGTCCTGGAGAAAGGGGCGGCGACGATTCTTCAGCCGGATCTCTGCCATTGCGGCGGCATCATGGAGGCGCGTCTGATCGCCGGCATGGGCGAGGCCTATTACGCCTCGCTGGCGCCGCACAATCCTCTTGGGCCGATCTCCCTGGCGTCGGGGATTCAACTGGCCGTCTCGATTCCCAATTTTCTCTGTCAGGAACAGCGAACTTTTGGCGAGGGTTACCTCAAGAAGCCATTCGAATTTGAGGACGGCTACCTGAAGCTGCCCGAGGGTCCCGGACTGGGCATCGAGTTGGACGAGGACAAGCTGGCCCCCTTGATCGGACACAACTGGACGGATCGGGAGCGCTACGACGTGGGTGACGGTTCGGTGGTCGACTGGTGAGGCGGATGAATCGGGGGATCGGTTGACCGAGATTGGCCATGCACCGCTTGGTTCTCAATCGCGCGATCTACACGGAGATTCTCCAGCAAGAGCTGCCACAGGCCCGGCGGTTTCTCTGGCTGCTCACGGCCGATCTCAAGGATTTGCACGTCGAGCGGAGGGGAAAGTATGTTCCCTTTCTCAGCGTGCTGCACCAACTCGTGGAGCATGGGGTGCATGTGCGGCTCTTCCATGCCAAGGAGCCGGGACCGCGTTTTCGTGAGGATTTCGACCGCTATCCCGGCCTGTGGGAGAGCACGCTGTTCGAGCGCTTGCTCTGCCCGCGCCTCCATACCAAGGCCATCATCATCGACGGCGAAAAGGCTTTTCTCACCTCCGCCAATCTGACGGGTGCGGGGATGGGGTCCAAGTCCGCGGAGCGGCGCAATTTCGAAGCGGGCCTCCTGACGGACGACCCGGAGATCGTCGGACTGCTCATGGGTTTCGTTGACGAACTCTATCTGGGGCGCTTCTGTCAGGATTGCGGACGGCGGGATGTCTGTCCCGATCCCATTGCGTGATGTGAAGTGGCGTGATGTGAGGTCAAGTAGCGGGGAGGGGAGCCGAGCGGCGCGGCGCGGCGCGCTTGTCATTGTCTCAATGAGGTCCCTTCCAGGACGCTGACTTTGAGTAGGGGATCACTTCGACATCGATGACTTCGTGTTGCCCCAACGATCACGCTTGGGGGTGGCGGCGTGGGCCGTCTCGGTATCGGAGGGGTACTGGCCGGAGAACCGCTGAAACCGGGACGCCTCGCGTTCCAGGTAAGCCTGACGCCTTTCAACGCTCGCCATGATATAGATGAAGGCGGCGAGGATGAGGGGGAAGAACATGCCTTTGACCATGGCAAAGCCCGCGAAGATGAAGGCGAAGATTTGGCCAACGGTGGCCGCCTTGTCCGTGGCCGTGGCGTAGTCTTGCGTACGCGCGAGCCAGGCCCGAAGGACGCGCCCGCCATCCATGGGAAAGGCGGGTATGAGATTGAATCCGGCCAGCACCACATTGCCGATCAAGAGGGTCACCAGGAACTCGGTGGGCGAATACAAGCCGGGCGTCCAGTGCCCCACCAGCAGGAGGGCCAACAGGAGCATGAAGGAAATCACCACGTTGACGGCCGGACCGGCGAGGGCCACGGCCATCTCCTGCTGTGGTTTTAGGGGAAGCGAATTGAGGGAGGCCACCCCGCCGATGGGGTAGAGGGTGATGTCTCGGGTGCCGATGCCAAAGTGGCGCGCCATGAGCACGTGACCGTATTCATGGGCCACTACGCAGGCGAACATGGCGATGAGAAAAAGGCCATAGGCCAGCCCGCCCTGCAGCAGCGCCCAGCCCAGCAGCAGGAAAAAAGTCCAGTGGACAAAAACCTCGATTCCCAAACAGGTGCCGAGTTTCCATTTGTGATTCATGCCCGGAGATTATGCAGATCGCGGGCCAGAGCGAGTAGAAAATGGAACGGTGCGTGCAACCGCCCCAGAGGCGGGGAAACGGTCTTCGGCCGATGCCCGACCGAGCCTGACGAAGCGGTCGGGCTGCGACGCAATGTCCCACGAAGGCAAATCGGTGATACGTTTTGTCACATCACCCGGCGCACCGATTTCGTCGGGTCGTTAGGGCGAGGAGAGCGATCATCAGGAACGTGGCCGCGTGCGGTTCCGGGATCGTGGTGAACTGCAGGTCTCCGACGGAGAAGGCCCAGGTTTGCCACTGTTCCTGGGTGTCGGGCGTGTCGGGGTCGTCGAATCCCGTCTGAAATGTACCGGTCGGATTTTCGGCCGTGTTGGTCAGGGTGAGCGCCACCCGATCGACCGGGTCGTCAAAGCGCAGTCGGATGGAGCCTTCGGAAGTGACGTGTTGGTCGGCAATGTCCCAGGGAGGATCGTTGCTGAGACCGATGCGATTGAACCAGTCACCATCCAAGCGGTTGCCGTCCCTGGTGAATCCCGTTCCCTCTTCGAAGACGCCGGGAAGGCCGGTCATGGAGTCGCCGAGAAAGGCCTCGACCATGAGTGAGTCATTGCTATTGAAAGCGACCGGCTTGGTGAGGGCGTTGATGCCGTTGATTTGAAATTCGAGGTCGGACGCGGGGGCTCCCGAAATCCAGGGTGATGCGATAGGACGTTGAATCGCCAATCTGGGGAATCGTGCGGTCCGAGGGATTCGCGTGACTTCCGTTGTCGCCGTAGTAGCCCCACATTCCGAGGACCACGTTGTTCTGAGCATTGGTGACGATATTGGAATCACCGCTGTCAGGCTTGAAAGCGGGTGGGGTGGGCCAACGGTTGATTCCCCACCGAGAGGCCGTATCCATTCCGCTGGTCGTGTCGTGATGATCGAGGATGACGTGACCCCGTTCGTCTGGGTGTCGACGGTGAGGCTGACCGTTCGGTCGTCAAAGCCCTTGTTCAGTTGTCCGCGATCGGGAGAATCCGCCCAGCGAATGCCGTCTGCCATCGCTGCTCCCGGAGCGAGGATCCCCAGGATGAGCCGGACGAAACGAAAGAAAGATGACGGACAGGGGAGCATGGGTGTTGAAGGGAGTATAATTTCTATATCTGAAAAATGCTAATAAATATGAAGTGTCCCATGAGATTGGAAGAACTCGATCGTTTTACCTGCTTGAGGGTCGATTCTTCTCAATGTCGCGAATTGTCCTCGCGATTTTCCGGTTTCCGTGAAGGGGTCTGTCGTGCAAGAGCTTGAAGAGGAGGTCGTTCGGGAGCTCTGGATGCGTTTGGATGGGCAGATGGCAGAGGACACTCTGGAGGCTATGCAGCGGTTTCGCGGAGAGCAGGGCCCCGCTTTTCTCGAACTGACTTTGCCGATCGAGGGTGGGTTGGAGACGGCGCTGGAGGTTCTCCTCTATTTGGCGGTGACCGTCTATCAGGTGGTGGCGCTGCGGCGCCTGACTCGCCGCCCGGTGGTCGTCCCCTGCCTGGAAGAAGAACGCATCGCGCGCTGTGTCCGGAAGCGGATCGCCACGGTGGGGAGCTTTCTGGGGGGACGTCAGGCTCGGGGCCTGACTCTGGGAGAGGCTTTGGAGAGTTTGGTGGAGCGCTTCGATCTTCCCCAGCTGCCTTTGCTCGGGCACGTCACCGAGGCTCTTTTGGTCGCGTGGGAGGCGGGCGATCTCACTCGGGAGGAAGTCGAAGCCTGTTTCGTCAGGCTGCTCGCCTTCATCGATGGATTGGATCAGGTGGTGAAATCCTGAAATCCTGCTTAGGTTGGCTTTTCATTCAGATGTTTGAGATCCGAGAGAAGCCCAACATGGTCGAGCGTGCGCTCTTGGTGAGCGTTTACTTCGACAAGAGCGAGGCCGACGAGGCGGCGAGCATGTTAGACGAGTTGAGAGAACTGGTCAAAACACTGGGCGTGGGGGTGGTGGATCAGGTCCTGGTCAATGCGCCCAAACAGCATGCCCGCTACCTCATGGGCACTGGAAAGGCCCAGGAGATCATTGATTTTGCCAAGGACCTGGACTGCGACTGCATCGTCTTTGACAACGAATTGACGCCGGCGCAGCAGCGGGCTTGGGAGCAGGATGCCAACCTTTGTGTCATCGACCGGCAGGAAGTGATTCTCGACATTTTCAAAAACCGGGCTCAGACGAAGGAAGCTCGGCTTCAGGTCCAGTTGGCGCGCATGGAGTATTCGCTCCCGCGACTGGCGAGAATGTGGAGTCACCTGGATCGCCAGGGCGGCGGCGTGGGTGCGCGCGGTGAAGGGGAAAAGCAATTGGAGACCGACCGCCGGCTGGCGCGACAGCGGATCGATCGCGTGAAGGTGCAGCTGGAGGCGGTGCGCAAGCAACGGACGACGCAGCGCAAGGAACGCGAACGCATGCCTCTACCTCACGCTTCCATCGTGGGCTACACCAACGCGGGGAAGTCCTCCCTGCTCAATCGCCTCACGGGCAGCCGCGTCTTGGCTGAGGACAAGCTGTTCGCCACGCTCGACACCACGACGCGACGGGTCGAATTGCCGGACGGTCAGCCGCTGTTGCTGACGGACACCGTGGGGTTCATCCGCCGCCTGCCTCACCGATTGGTGGAGGCCTTCAAGGCCACGCTTGAGGAGGCGCTTCTAGCCGATTTTCTGGTGCACCTGCTCGATGCCAGTGATCCGGAGATCTACGCCACCTATCAAACGACCCACGAGGTTCTCAGCGAGTTGGGAGCGGACGAGAAGCGTCGTTTGTTAGTTCTGAACAAAATCGATCTGATTGAAGATCCCGCCCGTCGGGCGGAACTCGAACGGCATTTTCCGGAGGCCTGTTTCGTGTCCGTGCAGACGGGTGAGGGGCTCGAGCGGATGAAACATCGCATGAGTCGGATGCTGGCGTCGCGGGTGGCGCGCTGGCGCTTGCGCATTCCCCAGGGTCGGCACGACGTGATCTCGCGTCTCCATCGCGATGGGAAAGTGATTTCCTGTGAATATGAGGGAAACGAGGTGATCGTGCAGGCGGTGATTCCCAAGGCGCTCGAGGATCTGGTGGCGCCTTACCTTGACCGGGGCGACGAGGAGAGCTCGTCCGCTCCGGAAGCAGCCTTGGGTGAATCGACTCGGTGACGGGCTTCCAAGAAAGCCTCTTCAGCAGAATCTGTGGGTGCCCAGGCGGCGCGATTCACCTAGAATCCTGACCAGCAACAAGTTATATCCAATCTTAATGGGCATCAAAGTTGTGGCAACAAGCCAGCTGCCCATCCAAACCTCGGATTTGCGAGGACAACGCTTGCGCCGGGGCTGCCCCTGGTAGGGCTCAGCCCATGAAACAAGTAGTTTCAGCAGTTCTGGGGTCCAGGGGCAGCGGGACCCGGCGTCCAGCGTTCCCGGAGCAAATCCGGAATTTCACCCACAGATTCTGCTGAAGACCCCCAAGAAAGAGAGTTGACCGGCAACACGTGAATGGGCACGGGAGAGGAATGGATCGAAAGAAGGAAACGAAACGCGTGAAGCCGGTGCAAACATGAGGGAAACGTGGCCGGTTTGGAGGAAAGTGCGAGATGGCGGCACGCCAGTGGCGGCCTTGTCCGCCTACGATTATCCGACCGCGCGGCTGCTGGATGAGGCCGGAGTGGACCTTCTCTTGGTGGGCGATTCGCTGGGCATGGTGGTGTTGGGCTACGAAGACACCACGCGAGTGACCCTCGCGGAGATGCGGCATCACACGCGGGCGGTGCGGCGCGGAGTCCGCTCAGCGATTCTGGTGGCGGATTTGCCGTTTCAAACTTACGAGACCCCGGCGCAGGCTTTGCGCTCGGCGCGTGAATTGATGGAAGACGGAGCGGATGCGGTGAAGATGGAGGGGGGGACGGTCATCGAGGGGCAGATCGCGGCGGTGCTAGGGGACGGGATTCCGGTGATCGGCCATCTGGGCATGTTACCCCAGCACATCCGCGAGGAAGGCCGTTACAAGAAGAAAGGGAAGACGGAAGAGGAAGCGCAAGGATTGCTTGAGGATGCGCGAAGATTGGAACAGCTGGGCGTGCGGGCGGTGGTACTGGAAAGTCTTTTCGCCCGGGTGGCGAGGGAGATCACGGAGGCCGTCGGCATCCCCACGATTGGGATCGGCGCCGGTCGGGAATGCGACGGTCAGATCTTGGTGGCGCATGATCTCTACGGGGGCTTTCCCTGGTTTTGTCCGCCCTTTGTGGAGCCGAAAGCGCGGGTGGCGGATGCGATTTCTCAGGCGGCCCGAGCCTACGTGCGGGAGGTTCACGCCATGGGAGTGGACGAGCAAGCCCCCGGCGGCGGATGAATGAGGGCGCGGCTCTTCATATACGGCACGCTGAAACGTGGGCAGGTGAGTCATCACTTGTTGAACGGCCAGCGCTTCCTGGGAGAGGCCGAGACCGTGCCCGCTTATCGATTGCTGGACCTGGGATGGTATCCAGGGTTGGCGGAGTGTGAGTGTGAAGGGCGAGGTCGACGAGTCCGAGGGGAAGTCTGGGAAATCGACTCACACTGTCTGGCCATCCTCGATGACTATGAAGGCAGTGAATATGTGAGGAAGCCCGTTCGGCTGGAATCGGATGCGTCCAGTCAGTCCTGGATCGGTGTGGAAAGTTATCTCCTGCGAGTTCCCGATGTTTCCAAGCCGGAGGCGGGGACGGCCTGGCCATAGGGTGAATTCCCGGGTGAGACGTCATTCATTCGAGGGAGGGAAGCGCTCCTGCGCTTCCGTGATGTCATCGGGGAGCGCCGAGGGCCAGGCGTTTCCGGAAAAATCACGGCGGCCGGGGAGAGGCCGTCTCAAAATGGCCCAGGACCGCCTCACAAAATATGAGAATTTTAGTTTCGATGATGGTTGATCTCACATTCCGGCGGAATTCCGCGGTGCCCTCTCGACCGAGCTTCGTCTATCGCGACGCGGTAGGGCGCGAATAGCGCATCTACCTCGGCTACCTCGGCTCCAGCGCGACTTCAGGCCGCTTTGGCTTGCTTTCCTGTTCCGTCGATTGGCGCGTTCTGGGCGGCCATCCAGTGCCGATACATCACTTTCAAGTTCCAACTCGTACAGAGCATCATCCACTGCGTCCTCACTTTCTCCAATCCCTTGAATGTCCAGCGCCAGAACTCTCCGTTCTTTTTGATCTGGCCGAATACCGGCTCCACGATTCCTGCCCGTTGCTTGAGAAGCTCCTTGTTTTCTTCCTTGTTCATCTTCTCTTTGTGCCTCTCCACCGACGCATTCCAGGGGCTGATGTCGATGGTCCGCCCGTGGCGATCCTTCGTGCATGCTCCAAAGGCGGGGCAATTCTTGCAGGTCGACGGAGCGCCGCGATAGACACTCACCGGAACACCTTCTTTGACTCGTTCACGCCTGAAGGGGAGCGATTGGCCTTGGGGACATGTCACCACGTCGGCCTCAGCGTCATAGACGAAGTTCGATGCGTGATACTCTTCGTCCTTCTTGTTGACTGATTGCGGAGGCAGAGGCATCACCACCTCATGGCCGGCCTCTTCTGCCAGGCCGATTTGTTCAGCGCTCGGGTAGCCGGCGTCACCGAGAGAAACCGGTTGGCTGGCCGGCTTGCCATCATTCTCTTGCTCTTGCTGATAAGTGGCCAGGTTCTCAGCAGCCTGATCCAACATCGGCGTTAGTTGCCGCAAATCGGTGGCCTCATTGACAGCATCGGCGGCCACCACAATTTGATTCTCCGAATCAACGACGGCCTGGGCGTTATATCCAAAGGGCTTTCCCCCTGTGTTGGCTTTCACACGTCGCGCTTCAGGTTCAAGCGGGTGAATATGCTTTACGGTCGGGTTGGTGTCGAGCGTCTCGATCGCTTCTTGCATGGCTTTCTTAAGCACCTCTTTCTTCTCAAGTTCCTTTGGCAACTCTGCGGAGGGTTGCTCATCACCGGCCTGGGAGCGCTCGATCTCCTCCTCCAAAACCTTGATTTGTTCGTCAAGCCGCTCAATTCGCTTGGCCAGGTCCTCCTTGTCGTACTTCTTCCCGGCATGAGCGGCCGCCTGAATCTTCGTTCCGTCGACTGCTTGTAAGGTCAGCCCTACGAGCCCCATCTCGCAGCTTGTCGTCACGCTTTGCTTGAACAGGTTGCGAATAGCTTTCTGATGTTGACTCCAAAACCGCCAGAGCGTGTTGTGGTCGGGCACCTGATTGCCGCATAGCCAGATAAAGCCCAAGTCGTTTCGGCATGCCTCCTCCAACTTACGCGAGCTGCGGATCTTCTTGAAATAGCCGTAGAGCCAGAGTCGCAGAAGCAGGGCCGGGGCGAAGGGTGGACGGCCAGCGGTCCCGAAGTCCCGCACTTCAATGCCGAGATCCATCAAATCGAGGGATTCGACAAAGCAACAAATGAATCGCGCCGGGTGAGTCGGGCCGACCCAGTCCTCGATGCTGGGAGGTAAGATGTGAAGTTGATCGAAATCAGCGTCAATGTGAGTCACACCGAAACCAATACCCACGCTCGCGGCGGCGCCAACGACTTTTTCGAAAAACTCCACGGAGTAGAGCAATCATATTGCACTCGTCCGGCCGTCACACGAAAACCCGGGTTTTGAGACAGCCTCAGGACGACCGCCTCCCGGGAATGGGATGGGTCGCCGTAAGGCGGCGATTTCCGCTCAGCGCTTGGTTGACGGGGTCTGTGTCGGCTCGTTCGCTCGAAGGGAAATGGTCACGGTGACCGGTGTTCCGATGGGAGGGAGAACCTCGCCGTTGGCCTGCCACAAATCATCGCGCTCCGTATTCGGATGCGGAAGATTGAAGAGGGCGCTGAGGCGGCGCTGTACGGCAATGAAATCCAGCTCCCGCTCTGCCTCGAAGCCCCGGTCGTCGAAACGTGAGCCGGTGTATTCCCAGGGACCCTCTGGGAGTGGTTGCAGGATGACCTTTTCATCGAATTCCGAGATCCTCTCGAATTGCATTTCGATGACGCAGCGCCGCAGCGATACCGACACCGCTGGGGCGTCCCGTTTCGGTTCCGTCTCCGGTGTGGATTCGTCGGCGGGCGTTGTCCAAGACACCTGGATGTCGACGAGGGA
The DNA here is from genome assembly GCA_965204485.1 of Verrucomicrobiales bacterium. Taxonomy (GTDB): domain Bacteria; phylum Verrucomicrobiota; class Verrucomicrobiia; order Verrucomicrobiales; family DEV007; genus JAACDM01. The sequence goes on along the minus strand of CBDBEZ010000135.1, from coordinate 73,952 downwards.
AGCGAATTCGGGCTGGTTTTCGACTGGCTGCGCTTCCGCCCCAGGGGTCTCTGGTGCCGGGCTCGGGCTCGGACTTGGCTCGACGTTCATCAGGCTCATCACGGTGCGGAGATGCACGGGGCGAATGTCAGTCGCTAGGACGGACTCATGGGTCTTACCCTGGGTGCCGACCAGGGCGAATTCAATGGCGCCCTCATTCATGTTGACCGTGGCCGGGAAACGGATTTCGCGTTTGGCGAGGTCGAAGCGAATGGCGCCCAGGGCGTGTTCGGTGGCGTTCAATTGGCAAACCTGAAGCCGGGGTTGGGGAGAAGGCGTGGTTGCGGGAACGGCATGGGTGGTGGATGGATCGTCCTGGGCCGCCAGGGAACCGTGAAGGACGAGGAGAGTCGCGGTCAGGTGGAGATAGGGGACCCGGGCGAGGAGAGTGAAGGGAGACATGGAGGATGGCTGGGTGATCAGTGAGGGCTATGGGGAACGGCGTCACCGTTTTGCTAGTCAGAGGGAAAGAGAGCCCGGTGGCGGCGCGGCGCATTTTGGCAGGCCATGAGAATGCCGGCCGCCTTGTGCAGCGTTTCGTCGTATTCCTGGTCGGGCCGGGAATCCGCCACGATTCCCGCGCCGACGTGAAAGTGCCAGTGATCGGGCTCGCCGATCAGCGTTCGAATGACGATGCTGAACTGGCTCTCGCCATTCCAGCCAAGGTAGCCAATCGCTCCGGTGTAGATGCCTCGCGGCATCGGTTCGATGGCGGCGATGATCTCCCGGGCGGTCTTCTTGGGCGCGCCGGTGATCGATCCGCCCGGTGAGCACCGCTGCAGGGCTTCCAGATGATCCACGTCCGTTCGCAGCTCGCCGCGAACGGTCGAGACGAGATGAAATACCTGGGCGAAGCGTTCCAGACGTAGCAATTCGCTCACCTGCACGCTGCCAAACGTGCACAGCTGGCCGAGGTCGTTGCGTTCGAGATCCGTGATCATGACGAGTTCCGCCACTTCCTTGGGAGAGGTGATGAGATCGTAGGCCGATTTCTCATCGAGAAGTGGGTCGGCGTGGCGGGGGCGTGTACCCTTGATCGGGCGGGTGACGATTCCCCGGCCGCTCATCTTGAGAAAGCACTCCGGTGAAGAGGATAGAATCTGTCTTCCTTCAAGATCGAAATAGGTTCCGTAAGGAGCCGGAGAGCGGCTTCGCAGGCTTTGATAGAGGGCGAAAGGGAGGTGGTCGCACGTTCGCGGCGCCCGGAACTGGTGCGCGAGATTCACCTGGTAGATCTGCCCGTCGGCGATGGATGTCTGCGCTCTCCTCACGGCGGCGACGAAGTCCTCGCGGGAGGTATGAGAGGTGAAGGCGATCGATTCCGCCGCCCCGGCGCCGCCGGCCCCCTCGCAAGGGGTGCTGGCGGGGTCGTTCAGAGCATCGAGATAAGGAGGGGCTCCGATGGCGAACCAGCGGTCACGGTGATGATGATAGACCAGGAGGGAGTCGTACTGACCGAAAACGAAATCCCCTTCGTAACCGACATGGCCGAAGAGTCCTCCGAGAGGAAAACCCCAGTCCATGGCCGTGACTTGCCGGGCTTGTAGCACGGCCCGAAGTCTCTCCGGCTGCTGGTGAAGATTCCCGGTGATGACTCGGGTGGGTTCCGCGGCCAGGATCGAGAGCGGCTGGTCGGTTTCGCCGTGGTCGGCGCTGTCGAGAAACAGAAATCCCTCGCGAGAGTGGAGGCGCTCAGCCGCTTCACAAGGGGCGAGCGAAAGGTCGAGCGGTTCGACGGAGACGGGGTCCATTCGACGGGGCGCGGCGGGGAGACAACGGGTGACGTGAGCGCTGTCTTGTCAGGGTTGTTCTCGCTCCTCTTCCGCTTTCCGGCGCAGCCAATCCGATGCTTTCTCCTTGAGTGCCTCCACGGCGGGAGCGGCCTCCGTCTTGGCAGTGTCCCAGATCTCGATGGCTTTTTCCGAGGAGAGTTCAGTGGCGTTTTGCGTCTTTTCCTTGGCGGTTTCGAGAGCCTTGGCCGCGGTTTCCTGGGTCAGTTTGGACAGTTTGCCGGCCTGGTCCCGGGAGGCCTCCCAGAGTTCGGTGGCTCTCTCGCGAGCTTCTTCCCTCGCGCCTTCGCTGTCTTCCCAGATTTCGTTCAGTTTGGACTTGGCGGCGTCGGCGACCGGTCCGCTTTTCTCTTTGAGAGTCTTGGCTCCCTCGACCGCCCGTTCTTTCGCGGAGTCCCAGGCGGCCGAGCCCTCGCTGGCCACCGTCTTGCCGGCCCGTTCATCCCCTTGCCGGGCGGCTTGCAAGACGCCATCAGTCAGCGTTTCCAGCTTCGAGACGCCGTTTTCGGCAGTCTCCGCCGAATCGGTGGTGGCTTCCTCGATTGGCGGCGGTGGGTCGGTGCTCGCTACGGGCGGCTCGGGGTCTGACCGATCGCACTGGGCGAGCAGGGCGATTGAGGTGAGGCCGAGGCTGACGAGCCTGTGAATGCGAGTGGGGAGGGATTCGAGAACGTTCATGCGGGGACGAATCTAAGCGATTTCGAGAGGCTCGCCAAGTCGACGCTCTCCAGCGGTCTCAAATCTCGCCGCTCAGCTCCCGCAGGTAATCGAAGGCAAACAGACCGGTGCGGTGACCGTCACTGAATTCGAATTGGATGGCGTAGCCACCGACGGGCCGCCATCCGGTGACCTTCACACCGGGAAAAGAGGTCTGCGTCGAGCCGCCGTGGACGACGCCCGTGAGATCGCGTTCGCCGACGTTTTCGGCGCTTGGAGAACGGGCCCGGAGGGTCTCCATGGGGTAGTAGGACTCCTGGCCATCGGACCATCGGATGGCCACTTCATCGCTGATGATCTGGATCGTCTCGGGAGTGACCATGGAAAGAATCGGTGAGGAGATCTGTCGGCCCAGAGCTCCTCGCTAGGCCTCGAGATGCTCGAGGCTAGAGCTTTTCGTAGACGCCCTGATCGCGTCGTTCGAGAATGGTGAACCCGGCGCTCTTGGCGTCGCTGACGGAGAGCGGTTTGGTGATCTTGGGGGTGTTGATCCGGCCGATGAGTTTCTTCACCCGGCCCTTGCAGAGGGGGCAGACCTCAAGGGGCGGCCGATTGAGGGGGCGATTCAGTTCGAAGCCCCGACGGCAGATGCCACAGCCTTTCTCGGGGTCGTCGTTGATGTAATCGTAGAGCGGCATGGGGGCAGAACCCCGAAAGCTAGTCTACCAGCTCGACTTTGTCACACCGGGAATCAACCCGTGGGATGCCAATTCCCGGAAGGCAATCCTGGAGAGCTTGAACCGGCGGATGTAGGCCCGGCGGCGACCGGTGACCAGGCAGCGATTGACCAAGCGTGTCGGGCTGGCGTCTCGCGGTAGCATTTGCAAGCCGAGGTGGTCATTGGCAGCTTTCAAGGCGGCCCGTTTTTCGGCGTAGCGGGCGACGGTCCGCTGTTTGCGCTTGTTTCGTTCAATCCAACTTTTCTTGGCCATGGCAGGCGCGCAATCTTCACGTCTTCACCTTTCCCGCAAGTCCTTTTTTCCAATCCCAAAAAACCATCGAGATAGAGAAAGATAGAAGTTTCGCTCGCCCATTACCCTCTTATAATCGCGAGTATGAGTTCGCTGGAAAAACAGGAATCGATTGACGTGAGGACCGTGGGTTCGCTGGCGGTTGGCGTTGCGGCCGGGATGGTCGTGGCTGACCGGATTGGCCGCCCGGCTCGGGAGGTCGCGGCGATCACTCTGTTGGGAGTGGGTCTCGTGGCCACGGTTCCCTTCTTGACGAAGTATGTGGCCCGCCAGATCAACGCGCCCACGCACCGTTTCGGGAGTCGCAAGACTCTCCAGGGGATTCGGCAGACCGGAGTGACGGATTTTGCGATGGACGAGCCGATTGATTCCTCTCGCGAACTGGCGTCAGCTTAAAAAACAAAAATTTCATAAAAAATTAGATTTTCCAGAAAATGGAGGTAAGGTTCGTCGGTGGCATTTATGCCCGCAATGCGAACCATGGATACTCTAAGCAACGCTTCCTCTCACTCGCCGGCCCGTCGCCGGCGGCGGGTGCATCTTTCGGACCTCACGATCCACTTGGTCGAGCAGTATGAGGCCGTGATGCGTCACCTGCTTTTCTGGTTGCAGGATGAGACGTATTATCGCCAGCTCTGGCACCGGCAACTGGCGGGACTGGCGATCTTCGACGCCGAGGCTCTGACCGTTCTCCAGAATCTTCTCCGTGAGATCGACGATGCCTCGAGCCAGTTCCCCTACGGTTTCGACCCCTCGGAGGAGGCTCGTGCCCAGCGGCTGACCAGTCGGCTCCACCTTCTCTCCAGCGAAGTCCGGCACTTGCAGAAGCTCTGCGGCGCCTACACCGCCCGCATCGCAAGGACTCCTGCGGCCGGAAATTGAACCTTGTCCGCACGTAAAGCGGAAGGAGCGGCTCAGAATGGCAACGGCGGTGGAAGCTTCCTGTTGGCCGCGGTGACAGAGCGTGCCGCGCCAGTGGCCTCTCGCTCGGGCTTTTTTGGGCCGTCGGGATGCGGTTCCGCCGTTCCGAGTTGATCCCGGTTTGGAGGCGTGGTAGGCGGGCTGCTGACATCCATCATGAACCGGGAACCGTCAGCATCGGCCGTGGGCATCATTGGGGGGAGCGGACTGTATCAGCTCGAGGGTCTGGACGACGTGAAAGAACACGCCGTGAAGACGCCCTTTGGCGATCCATCGGACGTGATTTTCGGGGGGGATTTTGAGGGTCGCCCGGTGTATTTTCTCCCCCGTCACGGGCGGGGTCATCGTCTATTGCCTACGGAATTGAATCACCGGGCGAATATCTGGGCGCTGCGTTCGCTGGGGGTACGGTGGATTTTGTCCGCCACCGCCGTGGGCAGTCTGAAGCCCGAGTATCGTCCGAGAGACCTGGTGGTTCCCGACCAGTTTTTCGATCGGATGAGCCGAAGAACCGAGCACACCTTCTTCGGGAATGGCATCGTAGCTCACGTTGGGTTTGCCGACCCCACCAGCGCGCGGCTTCGGGAACTGATCGTGGAGACGGCCAAAGTCGAAGGAGTGCCCTGCCATGAAGGCGGGACCTATGTGAACATGGATGGACCGGCTTTTTCCACCCGGGCGGAATCGGAGACTCACCGCCGATTGGGATTTGACGTCATCGGGATGACGAATCTACCGGAAGCCAAGCTGGCGCGGGAAGCAGAGATTGCGTTCGCGACGCTGGCCTTTATCACCGACTACGACTGCTGGAAGATCGAGGAGGAACCCGTGAGCGCGGAGACAGTCATGGGACATCTAACGGCCAATGCGGAGACGGCGAAACGCCTGTTGCGAGGCCTCTTGCCTCGTATCCCCGTGAATCCCGAGGAACCGGAGCACTGCGCTCTCGATTCGGCCGTCCTCACTCCCAAAGCACTTTGGCCCGCTGAGACGCGGGCTACCCTTCAGCCCTTGCTCTCACGTTTTGAAGAATCCGAAAACGACGCATGAGATCCGTAACGGGGTCACCAAGGGAAGCGACCCGCCTGCGTTTCCGTCCCGAGTCACCGGCGAGATTTTGAGTCAATGGGGGCTTGCCGAGAGCGCGTCCCCGTGGTGCGTTTGAAGGCGAGACTAACGAACGATTCAAGTAATGCGATTTTTGGTGATCTTCTTGATGTTGAGTGGGGTCCTCGGGTCCCCCATGGGTTTGACGGCCTGTTCGAGTGTGAACGGCCGATTGCCCTGGGAACGCTCGGGCGAAGCGGCTGATACCGGCGACGACCTCAAGGAGTGGGCGGAATCGACGCTGCAGCCTTTTGATCCGCCCTCGATGAAGCCTCCCAAGAGCCGCTATTTCAGCGTGAGAGGACACGGACCGGTGGTGGCGATGACGTTTGATGACGGGCCCCGTCCCTGGACCATGGATCTGCTGGATGCGTTGAAGGAGCGCGAGATCAAAGCGACCTTTTTCGTCGTTGGCCGGGCGGTATCCATCTATCCTGAAGTGGTGAAACGGATGGTGGCCGAGGGGCACGAAATCGCCAATCACACTTGGAGTCATCCTAACAACATGGCGCGCAAGCCAGAGCGCCTGGTTCGCCGGGAGATTCAAGCCTGTCACGACATCATCGTTCAGACCACCGGGGTGGCACCGAGATTGTTCCGTCCACCGGGAGGAAGTTTCACCGCCAGTCAGAGCGATTGGATTTACGACGAGTGGGATTATGTCAATGTGATGTGGTCGGTGGATCCACTCGACTGGAAGCGCCCCGGTGCCGAGGCGATCAAGAACCGCGTGGTGGAAGGAGCCCACGAGGGCGCCATCATTCTGGCGCATGACCTTCACGAGCCGACGGTCAAGGCGGTGCCGGCCACGCTGGATGGGCTGATGGAGAAAGGTTACCAGTTTCTGCGGGTGAGCGAACTCCTGGCACTCGACCGGCCGGAGGCCCAGCTGGTGGTTTTTCCTGCGCGCGTCCACACGGATGCCGGACAGGTGGAGGTGGAGACGGCCTCTGGCGCTCAGGAGGTGGAGGTGATTCGAGCGCAGATGGTGGATCCATGAAGGCGCTGGGCCGGGGACTCGTGGGCGCGTCGATTTTGGTGAGGCCGTGGATCTTCCCGGTTTATCCGTCCGCGAGGGCTGGCGAGGGACTGGGCGCGCGTTTGCCCTGGGAACGATCCGATGTCGGGACGACGTGGGCCCAAACGGGGCTCAAGCCCCTGCCGCGTCCCTTCGCCCAGCCCCCGAAGAATCGCTATTTTCATGTCCCGGGGAAAGGGCGATTCGTCGCCTTCACTTTCGACGACGGGCCGCGACCCTGGACCCAGGCGGTGCTCGACGCTCTCAAGGAACGCGGATTGAAGGGGACTTTCTAGGTGAGGGGAGTGGATGCGCTTCGCTACAGGAGCTTGATTCGCCGAATGGTCGCGGAGGGTCATGAAGTGGGAAACCACACCATGACGCATGCCTGGCTGTATCGCTCGCCGCCCAACGAGGTTCCTCACCGGGTGGTCGAGCGGGAACTTCAGTTGGCTCACGAAGCCATCGAACAGATTACCGGAAGCCCCCCGCGCACCATGCGCCCTCCGGGAGGGCTCTTCACGGAGGCCCAATCGCAGTGGGCCTATGAGACCTTTGGCTACGTGGACGTCCGGTGGAGCGTGGACCCGGGGGATGCGGATCCGAAGCGGCCACCGCGGAGCGTGACGGAATTCCGCCAGCGAGTGCTGCGACAGGTGCACGATGGGGCGATCATTTTGTCCCACGATCTCCACCACTCCACCGTGGCGGCCATTCCCTCTACCCCGGATGCCCTCCTCGAGAGGGGCTATCAGTTTCTCACCGTGAGCGAGCTGCTCGCCTTGGACGACCCTTACGAGGGGGTGCGTTGGGGCGGGGACGAGAGGGCTCGTTGGCTGGGCGCGGAGCGTGGGGATGGGAAGCGGAATCCGGGGAGCCCGGGTCCGCGTAAAGTCGAAGCCGAAGGTCCTTGAGCGGGGACGGGGCGAAACGAAACTCAAGTGGATCGAGTCGAGCACGGGGTCATGGCCAAGGGATACGAACAACATCTGGAGCGGCAGCTCTTGCTGGGCCTCTTGGGCAAGCCACTCGCTCGACGTTCGAGCGTCGGTGCGAGCTGTGTGAAGTCGCTCAGGTGCCCTTGGTGCCCTTGGCGCCCTTGGCGCCCTTGGCGCCCTTGGCGCCCTTGGCGCCCTTGGCGCCCTTGGCGCCCTTGGCGCCCTTGGCGCCCTTGGCGCCCTTGGCGCCCTTGGCGCCCTTGGCGCCCTTGGCGCCCTACGAAGTGCCTCCGGTGGTCGAGGAACCGGCCTTGGAGCGGACGCTCTTTCTCTGCGAAGAGTACCGGGTACAGATCGGGGACCCACGGAAATGTTTCCCGGCCCGCTGGCGCCCGCTGGAGACTGCCGTCTGGAGTGTGGAGCCAGCTGTCCAGGTCATGGCCGTGGCGTCTGGCGAGGACGGAAGCTTGGGCTGCGGAAGCGCTGGAAAACGTGGATCTCGCCCCCAAGATCCGATCCTGGGTGGACCAGGCCGAATGAGGCTGAAATGGCCAGAAATTTGAGAGCGACTAGCGTCCCGGGGAAATCCCGGAAAGGCCCGGGAGACGGGGTGAAAGAAAGTTGTCAAAAAAAACAAAAAGCACTTGCGAGGCGTCCCCGGCTCACTATGGTCGCTGTCCCGCCCGAAGAGGTGGGACTTCAGAAACCGAAAGGTGAGCGACCGGCAACGACGGAAGCTGGCCTCTCAGCGGAAGAAGAGACGATCTTTGAGAGAATATTTGGTTAGGAAAGAGAAGCGAAAGCTATGAGGTGTGCTGCGTGTTTTTCTCCGGAAACGGAGAGTGGAGATGCAGCGGCGCCTCGGAGCTTTTTAATCGGAAAGCTTTGGGGAACCGAAACAATTTCAAGAGAGATCCAAAGTGCTTAATAGCTTACGGATCGAACGAACCGATTTTTTACGGAGAGTTTGATTCTGGCTCAGAACGAACGCTGGCGGCGTGGATAAGACATGCAAGTCGAACGGGACTTACTTAGCTTGCTTTGTAAGTCGAGTGGCGAACGGGTGAGTAACACGTGAGCAACCTGCCCGGAAGAGGGGGATAGCTCGGGGAAACTCGAATTAATACCGCATGTGATCCTGTGCAGCATTGCACGGAGATTAAAGGTGCCTTCGGGTGCCACTTCCGGATGGGCTCGCGGCCTATCAGCTTGTTGGTGAGGTAACGGCTCACCAAGGCAGTGACGGGTAGCTGGTCTGAGAGGATGATCAGTCACACTGGAACTGAGACACGGTCCAGACACCTACGGGTGGCAGCAGTCGAGAATCATTCGCAATGGGGGAAACCCTGACGGTGCGACGCCGCGTGGAGGATGACGGTCTTCGGATTGTAAACTCCTGTCATCGAAGAGTAAGGCTTGATGATGATAAGCCATCAAGATTGATAGTATTCGAAGAGGAAGGGACGGCTAACTTCGTGCCAGCAGCCGCGGTAATACGAAGGTCCCAAGCGTTGTTCGGAATCACTGGGCGTAAAGGGAGCGTAGGCGGCGAGGTAAGTCAGATGTGAAATGCCGGGGCTCAACCTCGGAACTGCATCCGATACTGCCTTGCTAGAGTAGTGGAGGGGCATCTGGAATTCACGGTGTAGCAGTGAAATGCGTAGAGATCGTGAGGAACACTAGTGGCGAAGGCGAGATGCTGGACACTTACTGACGCTGAGGCTCGAAGGCCAGGGTAGCGAAAGGGATTAGATACCCCTGTAGTCCTGGCAGTAAACGGTGCACGTTTGGTGTGAGCAGGTTCGACCCTGTTCGTGCCGGAGTTAACGCGTTAAACGTGCCGCCTGGGGAGTACGGCCGCAAGGCTAAAACTCAAAGAAATTGACGGGGACCCGCACAAGCGGTGGAGTATGTGGCTCAATTCGATGCAACGCGAAGAACCTTACCTGGGCTTGACATGCATCTCTAAACCGGTGAAAGCCGGGGAGCGGAGCAATCCGTAATTTGCACAGGTGCTGCATGGCTGTCGTCAGCTCGTGTCGTGAGATGTTGGGTTAAGTCCCGCAACGAGCGCAACCCCTGTGATTAGTTACCAGCGAGTAAAGTCGGGGACTCTAATCAAACTGCCCAGATCAACTGGGAGGAAGGTGGGGATGACGTCAAGTCAGTATGGCCCTTACGCCCAGGGCTGCACACGTACTACAATGCCCAGTACAATGTGAACCGATACCGCGAGGTGGAGGAAATCCTGTAAAACTGGGCTCAGTTCGGATTGTGGGCTGCAACTCGCCCACATGAAGTCGGAATCGCTAGTAATGCCGTATCAGCTACGACGGCGTGAATACGTTCCCGGGTCTTGTACACACCGCCCGTCACATCATGGAAGCCGATCACACCCGAAGTGCGTGCGCTAACTTCGGAGGCAGCGCCCTAAGGTGAGATTGGTAACTGGGATGAAGTCGTAACAAGGTAGCCGTAGGGGAACCTGCGGCTGGATCACCTCCTTTCTATTGGAGAAATCGCCTATAGACCGGGCTCACCCGCGGCTGGCGATAGGTCGACGTCCTCGGTCTAGGCTGGGGACGGTCCCACAGGCCCGTCAGTTCGCTGACGGCGAGGGATACAAACCTTTACTGTATTGTTGAAGCTCGCCTTTTTTGGAAAGGGCATGCAGTGCACCTCCTAGTTTTCACTTCTCGAACCATCCGATTCCAATCCGTGCGATTCCGATCCGCGGTAGCGTGACCAGCTCGATCGACCGGAAGACTTTTTCCGGGGGTATAGCTCAGTTGGTAGAGCGCCTGCTTTGCAAGCAGGATGTCATCGGTTCGATTCCGGTTACCTCCACATACCATCCAGGGATGGCAACTTTTGGGGCTGAGAAAGGCTCCAGTTTGGTGGCATTTAATTTTGTCCATCCATCCCAGCATGGCGTGGTCCAGGCAGACAAGCAGGCAAGTTTGTATTTTTGTCGCAAGGGGGTCTGTAGCTCAGTTGGTTAGAGCACTGCCTTGATAAGGCAGGGGTCACAGGTTCGAGCCCTGTCAGACCCACCAAGTCTGACTCGGTGGTAATGGAATCTTTTTTAACATTTTCTAACCGTGCGCGACGAACGTCGTGCCTCTTTCGAAGAGTCCAAAGTTCTTTGGCAACTGCATATTAGGGTAAATACAACACTTCTTGAGCTGCGCAGGCGGGCCCCAGGGCTCGTTTGCAATGTCTTAGTGAAAGAAAGTAAGAACAAAACGTTCGAAAGAACGGCGAATCGAACCAAGCAAGCTTGGATACCGATCCTTGCCCGAAACGAGTGCAAACCCATTTCAAGTAAGGAGAAGTAAACAAGCTATGAAGAGCACACAGTGGATGCCTTGGTGCCAACAGGCGATGAAGGACGTGATAAGCTGCGATAAGCCTCGGAGAGCGGCAAATACGCTTTGACCCGGGGATTTCCGAATGGGGTAACCTGATGTTGTCAATACAGCATCGTTGCTTCCTGAACACATAGGGAAGTAAACGCGATACCCGCTGAAGTGAAACATCTCAGTAAGCGGAGGAATAGAAAGAGAAATCGATTCCGTAAGTAGCGGCGAGCGAAAGCGGACTAGCCCAAACCGATGGCTTCGGTCATCGGGGTTGTAGGGCCTCAATATGGTATCTCGACGGTTAGGTGAAACGCAAGGAAAGGCGTTCCATAGGGGGTGAAAGGCCCGTAACTGAAAACCCGAGAGAGCCTAGAGTGTCCCTGAGTAATACGGCACACGTGAAACGTCGTATGAATCCACGCCGACCACGGCGTAAGGCTAAATACTCGTTGGCGACCGATAGTGAACCAGTACTGTGAAGGAAAGGTGAAAAGTACCCCTGCGAGGGGAGTGAAATAGAACCTGAAACCGTGTGCTTACAAGGTGTGAGAGCAGGCTTGTCCTGTGATTGCGTGCCTTTTGCCTAATGAGTCTGCGAGTTAGTATCAGTGGCGAGCTTAAGTCCTTCTGGGATGTAGGCGTAGCGAAAGCGAGTCCGAATAGGGCGATTGAGTCGCTGGTGTTAGACCCGAAGCGGAGGTGATCTACCCATGGCCAGGTTGAAGCTTGAGTAGAATCAAGTGGAGGACCGAACCGGTGTCTGTTGAAAAAGGCTCGGATGAGCTGTGGGTAGGAGTGAAAGGCTAATCAAACCCCGTGATAGCTGGTTCTCCTCGAAATGTATTTAGGTACAGCGTCGTATGCTGACCCATGGGGGTAGAGCACTGAATGAGCTAGGGGCCATACCCGGTTACCAAACTCAATTAAACTCCGAATACCATGGGGTGGAGTACGGCAGTGAGACTGTGGGGGATAAGCTTCATAGTCGAAAGGGAAAGAACCCAGATCAGCAGCTAAGGTGCCTAAATGTCGCTTAGTGGAAAGGAAGTGAGATTTCATAGACAGTGAGGATGTTGGCTTGGAGGCAGCCACCATTTAAACAATGCGTAATAGCTGACTCATCGAGAAATCTCGCGCCGAAAATAATTGGCGATAAGCGGTATACCGAAGCTCTGGATGCGAATCTTCGGATTTGCGTGGTAGAGGAGCATTGTTAATTCATTGAAGCAGAAAGGCGACTGACTGTTGGAGGATTAACAAGAGAGAATGCAGACATGAGTAACGATAAGACGGGTAAGATCCCCGTCCGCCGTAAACCCAAGGATTCCTGGGCAATGCTAATCATCCCAGGGTTAGTCGGGACCTAAGCCGAGGCCGAAGGGCGTAGGCGATGGAAAGCAGGTTAATATTCCTGCACCTCCGACCCTTAACCCAGAAGGACGCGGTCGTGGAGAGATAATGCCGGTTGAAAGTGGCAGAGGGGAAGCTTCGGCGGAACCTACTTTCTCGAAATGATCGCCAAGAAAAGTTCTGGTGCATGCTAAGGAGCCCGTACCGCAAACCGACACAGGTGGGTGAGTAGAATATACTAAGGCGTAAGAGTGAAACCTCGTTAAGGAACTCGGCAATTTAGCCCCGTAACTTCGGGATAAGGGGTCCCTGTTTCGGCAGGGCGCAGTGAAAGGGGCCAACCGACTGTTTAGCAAAAACACAGCATTCTGCTAAGACGAAAGTCGACGTATAGGATGTGACACGTGACCAATGCCAAAAGATTAAGGTAAGGTGTTAGCCTTCGGGCGAAGCTCTGAGCCCAAGTCCTGGTGAATGTCGGCCGTAACTGTAACGGTCCTAAGGTAGCGAAATTCCTTGTCGGGTAAGTTCCGACCTGCACGAATCGTGCAACGAGTTGGCCGCTGTCTCAACGAGGAGCTCAGTGAAATTGTAATGCCGGTGAAGATGCCGGCTACCCGCAGAAGGACGGAAAGACCCTTTGCACCTTAACTGTACGCAGTCACTGGTGTTCTGGTTCTGATGCTCAGAGTAAGTGGGAGACGTTGAAGTGCGCCTTTAGGGGCGCGTGGAGTCGCCAATGAGACACCACTTTTTGGTATTGGGACATCTAACCGCAGGCCTTGAAACAGGATGCGGGACCATGGCTGCCGGTCAGTTTTACTGGGGCGGTATCCTCCTAAAGAGTAACGGAGGAGCGCGAAGGTGGGCTCAGCGCGGTTGGCAATCGCGTTTTGAGTGTATAGGCATAAGCCCGCCTAACTGTGAGACTTACAAATCGAGCAGAGACGAAAGTCGGCCTAAGTGATCCGGTAGTTGAAAGTGGAATCGCTATCGCTCAACGGATAAAAGGTACGCTAGGGATAACAGGCTGATCGCGCCCAAGAGCTCATATCGACGGCGCGGTTTGGCACCTCGATGTCGGCTCGTCACATCCTGGGGCTGGAGAAGGTCCCAAGGGTTCGGCTGTTCGCCGATTAAAGTGGCACGCGAGCTGGGTTCAGAACGTCGCGAGACAGTTCGGTCCTCTATCCTCTGCGGGCGTAGGAAAATTGAGGGGTTCAAACTTTAGTACGAGAGGACCGAGTTTGACGCACCACTGGTGTTCCAGTTGTTCCGTCAGGAGCATTGCTGGGCAGCTAAGTGCGGACTGGATAAGCGCTGAAAGCATCTAAGCGTCAAGCCATTCCCAAGATAAATTTTCCCTGAAGGATCGTGGAAGACCACCACGTTGATAGGCTGCGGGTGTAAGCATGGTAACATGTTCAGCTTAGCAGTACTAATCATCCGTTCGGCTTGTTTACTTCTCCAAACTTGTTTGGATCTGAATCACACCGTTTTTTCGAAAGCGTGCTTTCGCAAAAGGCAAAAGTGGCTCAAGTCAGTGTCAAAACCCTTAATATGCAGTTGTCAGAGAACTCTCAGAGGGAAAAGTGTTCTTTGTAATGAAAACATTCTGGCGGCTTAGTTGTCTCCAGAGTTTCGCCTTCTTCGAGGAAGGTGATATTCTGGTGATCATAGCGGCGTGGACCCACCCGATTCCATCCCGAACTCGGAAGTGAAACGCGCCCGCGCCGATGGTAGTGCGGCGAAAGGTCGTGTGAGAGTAGGTCGTCGCCAGTTTCCCTCAACCCGCATCGGAACCGAAAGGTTCCGATGCGGGCTTTTTTGCCGTTTTGGGAGAGGATTCCGGCCGAGGCGTTGAAGAGCAGGGTCGAGCGTCTCGAGCCGAATGCCACGTGACACCAGTTCCGTCTCGCGAGAACGGCCAACCTCGGAATCGCCTATTCAGAAGTTTTTCACGTTGGGTCGCAATAGATGGCCGTGTGTCCACGGCGTATCTCTGGCTTCAAGTTGCGCTTGTGGAAGCAGTGGAACACGGCGTGGGCCATGAACATGATCAGCCACAGAACGAGAATGGAATTGGGATGATGGTGATAGCAATGACCGGAATGCCAGCGGGAGCAGAGTTCGTTAAAGCCTTCGTCTTCGACCTTCCAACGGTCGTGCCCGAAATGGAAGATGGTCTTGGCATCGGCCATTGAGCGGGGTATGGTCGTCGCCCACCACCAGTGGCTATCGATGGGAGTCTCGACCCAATCCCCAGCGACGCGCTCGCGACGGATGCCAGTCTCATGGGAATGAACAACGCGAAGAGGAGTGTGAATGGATTCAGTGCAGAAGCCCTCAGCCTCTTGTAAATGAACGTGCCGCGCGGGCTTGCCCGGTGCAGCCGGAGTCTCAAATGATTCTGGCTCTTGCTCCTCAAGGGGCAGGAGCGTGCGGGCCTCGGACAATAGCTCAGGCTGATTATCCTTGAGTACGGCAACAAGGTATTTGCCGTGGTCTTCAAGAAGATTGATCACGGAGGGACGCAGGTAGAGCGCATCGGCAGTGAGCACGTCAAAGCAGCGTGGGTGGTCCTTAAGGACGCGAGTTATCAGCCGTATAGCCGCAGCGACTTCGTCGTCGAGAAATGACCGGAAGTTGTGGATGAGGGCGGTCGGAACACCATTCGAAGTTCGATCATGGGTTAGGCAGCGGTTTGCTGCTCGATGCCGTCCACGAAGATGATTCCTTGCACGACTTTGTCAAGTTGACGATATCCGTTCAGTCGACGCCAGCCTTTCTCGGCTTCCAGGCCGAGCTTGTAGACCATTGAAAGGGTTGCTTTCCTCGATCCGCACCCTTTGGTTTGTCGAGTCCGATGGCGGACCGTGGCAAACGTCGACTCAATCGGGTTTGTCGTCCGGATGTGTCTCCAGTGCTCGGCTGGAAAATCGTAGAACGTTAGTAGAGTTTCCTTGTCTTTCTTCAGGCAGGCGCACGCTTTCGGATACTTGGCTTCGTAGAGCGTGAAGAACTCGTCATAGGCCTCCAAGGCGGCCTTCTTTGTTTCCGCCATGTAGATTTCATGGATGCGTTCCTTGGCAAGGGGCTGCGCTTTCTTCGGCAGCTTGTCGAGGATGTTGGCTGTCTTGTGCACCCAACATCGTTGCTGTTTGCTTGTCGGATATTCCTCTTCCAAGGCGCTCCAGAACCCGAGAGCTCCATCGGCGATACTCAGTTTCGGAGGGATCTTCAATCCTCGTTTCTCGAGGTCTCTGAGCACATTTTTCCAGGACAGTTTGCTCTCTCGTTCTCCATCGCTGATGGTTACCAATTCCTTGGTTCCATCGGGTAAGGAGCCGACGATTACGAGAACACATGGGCGGTCGTCATTGAGCCTGACATGGAAGTAGATCCCGTCGGCCCAGAGATAGACGTATTCCTTGTCGCTGAGGTCACGCTTGCTCCATTGCTCGCGTTCTTTCTCCCATTGCTCTTCCTCGTCGAACGATGTTGGCTGCAGAAAGACCCGATGCGTTCTCACCGAGGATCGGCTCTAAGGCTCGACTCATCTCGGAGGTTGAGATTCCTCGCAGGTAGAGTGCCGGGATGAGGTTGTCCAGTGAAGCGACTCGGCGTAGGTACGGCGGAAGGATGGCGCTGGTGAACCGCTGGCCTGATCGGCGATCATTGATCCTGGGCTGCCGAACAGAAACGTTTCCTATTCCAGTCTGAAGTTGTCGCTGAGGAAGATGGCCGTTGCGAACGACTTGGCGATGACCCTGGTCATCACGCTGATGTTGATGGGCTTGAATGTAGTCGGAGACTTCGTTGTCGATGGCGGCCTGAAGAAGCACTTGGGCTCCTTGTCGCAGGGTGGCCTCAAGGGCGTTCTGGCAGACGGTGCTTGCTCCTTCCTGGCCGAGGATAGATGCGGATTCGGTGGGGTGGTTGGTGGTTTTCATTGGAGTTCAGTTGTTTTGGTAAATGGTTGAACTCTTCATGATGCCCCGACCGCCCTCATCCACAACTTCCGGTCATTTCTCTTCGTCGTCTCCAGGATCTCCGTCTTCACCAGGCTCAAGCATTTCCACGTCGAGAAGCAATTGAAAAGCCTCACAGATAATCTGAAACGCGACCAAGCGGTGGTAGAACTGTGTTTTGACCTCGTCTCCGACGGCGATCCGGCGTTGGAGACACTTTGGACAACAACGTTTGTAGCTACAGTGAGTTTCGTGACCATCGACGGCGGCAAGCATCCAACCGCGCTGTGGGGCAAGGATTTTGTTGCGTTTGAGGCAGAAGTAAATGTGTCCGAGACACCCTCGCACACTGTCAGGCTCGATGCGCTCGGAGACATACGCCAGTTCGTCGGCGCTGGGCAAACGGTGATTACCGAGCCAACGGGTCCAGCTGCTCTTGTTCCGGTGTTGCTCGAGTTCGTTGAAGCTTGGTAACCGGCAGCAGAACATGGCGAAGAATGCTGCCGGGAAAACTCGAGTGGGAATCTGTGGTTTGGGACGAGAGTCACGCACCCGCAGCCTCCACTGTTGGCGGAGGCTGAAAATCTTGTCCGAGTAAGTTAGTAGTCGCGTGAGAATGGTCGCTTCTTTTTTGGTGGAGAATTGCGCCCGGACTTGGCTTTGCCGGCTGATTTCTTACCGGTCTTGCCCTTCTTCTTGGCGGAGCTACTCGCCGCTCTGGCCTTGGTTTTTGCCTCCTCGAGTCGGAGGCGCCCCTGCTCGTCGAGGGCTTCCAGCAGAGCATTCGCCTTCTGGAAATCATCGATCCAGCGTCTCGCCTGAGCTTCCAACGGTCTGGGGACGTGCAGCATGGTGGTCTTGCCCTTGCGAGTCTGACCGATGGCCAAGGAGCGATGGCGCAAGGAGTCGTCGGAAGCGCAACGGCAAGTGGGCTTGCCGCATTTACGAGAGAGTTCGATGGGCGAGCCGTGAAGGAAGCCTTCGGCCTGGTCGAGGAGCTGGCGGAGGCGGCTGCGAATCTGGCGTTCGGTGGGGGGCAGGGAGTTTCTGCTTGGCATGAAGGTCGGCTCGTTCAGCGCACTGTAATATAAGACTATTACAGAAACAAGCTTAAAAAAGATGAAATAACGAATGCGAATTTGCCATGGGGTCAAAAATGGGCGCCGCCGATCCGAATTACCCAAAAATACAGGGCTTGAGCCGCCTCAGCCGCCTATCTTACGGAATCGCTGCCCGGGGCGGGAGTTCGCCGAGGGCCTCATCCATGGCTCCCGGAATCTCGCTCTCGCCGGATTCCTTCGCCTGGCAGACCTCCCGTTCACGCGCGTAGGCTCGCCGTTTTCGCGTTTCCCGCAGCCGTTTCCGAAGCGCCTGAGAGGTCTCGAGCATCGCGGATCGGTAGAGCCAGCCCACCACGCGCCCGGGATCGCTGAGGGATGCGCTCTTTCGGGCCAGCTGGACGAACACATTCTGGGCGATTTCCTCCGCCAGGGTTTGGTCGCGAGTGCGGCGCAGGGCCACGCCGAAGACCATGCCCGCATGACGCTCCACGAGGGTGCGGAACGCCGCTTCATTCTGTCTTTTCGCGTAGCGCCGGATGAGTTCCTGGTCGGTCATACCCCTTATCCTGCCGGCTGGCCGCTTTCCGTGACATCGAATTCGGCGGATTCGATTCGCGGGCGAAGCCGATGGGATGATGGCCCGTTCTCCCTCAATCCAGGGCAGTCTCGGTCTCGGGGCTGACGCGAGTCAAGAGGCGACTCAGGTAGGGAAAGAGCTGTTTCTTCCGGCTGACCACGCCGTCGAGTTGGTAGAGCCGGGGACCGATACGCGGGTATTCGATGGCGGCCTCGATCACCGAGGAGGCCGTGGTGAGGAGGACACTGTGATTGACCCGGATATCCGTGACCATGAGGCAAGCGAAGTGAAGATCGTAGGCCTGACGGATGTCCTCCAGCACGGCGGCCAGTTCGTCATGACATTTCCAAAACTGGTCCAGGCCCAGTTCCTCGATCTGGGAGATGCTCAGCCGCCACTCTCCTTCGGTAAACTCCTTGCGATCCGACTCCACCGCCTCCCGCGCCGAATAATTCTTCAGCAGCGAACCAGTGGTGAAGAATTCCCGGGAAAAGGCATGGAGATCCAGTTGAGCGAGCTCGGCCAGCCAGGCCAGGATTTCCGCGTCCACCTGGGTCTTGGTGGGTGAGGTGAGGTGGAGGGTGTCGGAGATGATGCCGGCACAGAGACAGATGGCCACCTCGCGCGGTGGCGCTAGCTTGGCCTGCCGGTAGAAGGTGCCGACGATGGTCGAGGTGGAACCGACCGGTTCGTTGATGAAGCGGATCGGATCTCGCGAGACGAGATCCCCGCTGAGGCGGTGGTGATCGACCACCGAGAGGATGAGGGATTCGTCGGCGCCCGGGACGGCATGGGAGAACTCGTTGTGATCGACGAGGATCAGGCGCGGACGTTTGGGATCGAGGAGATCCGATTTAGAGAAGACCCCGACGAGTTGTCCGTCGCCGCGATTCACCACGGGGAAGAGGACTTGAGGGGAGTGACGAACGGTCTTCACGATCTCCGAGACCAGGGTATCACCGGTGAAGGCGGTGAACTCGTGATCGATGATCCCGGCGACCTGGCGGGAGCATCGGATCAGTTGAGCGGTGCTGGCGGTATCGAGATCGCAGATGAGGATGCAGACGCCGGATTGTTCGGCCCTCTCGATGAGGGCTTGATCCGGTTGGAATCCGCCCGTGACGATGAGACAGCGCACTCCGGCGTTGATGGCGAGTTCGTGGATGGCCGGCCGGTCGCCGGTGATGACGACGAGGTGATCGAGTGGAAAGGTCTTCAGTCGCACCGCCACGGTGGATTCGCTGGAAGCGCCCACCAGGAGAAAGAGATCTTGCTCGGCGGTGAGAGCCGGGCCGCGGCTGAGAAAGCGGCCGTTGAGGGTCTGGGCCACGTTGGAGAGGCTGGCTTTGACGGTGCGGGCGCCCGATTGCATTTCGCCAAAGGGAAGGAGCAGGCCGAGGATTTCTTGCAGCGTGGGCATGCCGAGAATGCGGCCGGTGTCATCGACCACGGGGATGGCGCGGAATCCATGCGTACGCATTTTCCGGTAGACCTCCAGGAAAGTCTCGTCCTGGCGGGCGACCACGACGTCTTGATTTCGGCAAAGGGCGGCCGCGCGGGGGCGGAGATCGCCGAGCAGGCGTGGGGCATTGAGCCCGGCAAATTGGAGAACCCAAGCGGTGCGCGGATTCACGTCTCCGCAGCAGGCGGCCACGGCTTCGGGCGTGCCGGTCTGACGGAGAAAATCGGCATAACCAATCGCCGAGCAGATCGCGTCCGTGTCCGGATTGCGATGTCCGATGACATAGATGGGATCGGAGGTTGCGGCAGTCATGAAGTTAGGCTCGAGGCTTCTCGTAGGGGTTCTGCGCCGGTGAGGCAAGGCTTGGGAGGCGGGGCGGACAGAACGTGAGAGGAGGTGTGATGTGTCAGTCTGGAGGCTGTTTTTCGGAGGGCTCCTGGCCTGTGGGCTCGGCTTGAGAGGGCTCGCCCGTGTGCGGGCGCGGCGGACGGGTGTCTGCGGATGCGTCGCCGGTGGTCTCAGGGATGTCTGCCGGCGCGCGGGTCGACTTGTTTGGCCGAAAGATTCTTATAGATTTTTTCAGGCACCTCAACTCAGGGATGTCTGCCGGCGCGCGGGTCGACTCGTTTCCCGGGCCACGGGGCCGGTCGGTTCTTCGCGCGAGCGCGTAGAGGAGTGTCAGGAACACCAAGCCTCCCGCGATCATCAACGGCAGCCGCGGTGAAGGGAGGCTCGTTGTCAGGCCGGGAGGAGTGGGCGATGGGGGACCTTGCACGGTCTCCTCGGAATCGGAGAGTGTTGGGAGATCGGCGAGCGGCTCGTCCGCAGTTTCCGTGGTCGGCTCGGGGGGATGGAGAAGGGCGTGAAGGGTCCAGGCAAGGAGTTCGGCGCGGGATAGGCGTTGACCGGAGGGCAGTTCGAAGAGGCGTTGTTCGGCCCGATCCTGGCCCAAGACCACGAGGGCGCCCTCGATGGCCTCGTGCGGCGTCACCGAGCCGTCCGGAGCCGAAGAGATGAGGGTTTCGCCCGGAACGCGCCGCACTTGCTCACCTTGCGTCAAGGACACCTGGATGGCGCCGGTCTCGTCGAGGGGAATCCGGGGGTGCTGCTTGCCCATCCGCAGGGCTTCTCCAGGGGTGAAAATGACTTCCTCCAGGGGCAAGCCGAGAGCGTGGGTGGCGGCCGTGAGGGCGAGACTTGGCACCCGTTCGTCCCTCGGGCCACGGGCGAGGAGCGGGACATGAACGCCGTCTGGGGTGATGCGAGGTTCCGCGCTGAGGTCGATGTGGCTGAAACCGAGCACGGAAGTTTCGCGGAGCTTCGGCGGTGGCAAGACGGCCACGCCGGTGAACGCGGGAAGCGCGGCGAGGTCGCCCTTCAGTTGCAGCCCTTCTGGAAAGGTTTTTGCGGGCGCGGGTGCGGGCTCGAGGCCGCCCTGTTCGAGGAGGGCGGCGAGAAAAAAGGGGAGGTCTTCCGTTTCTCGGGCGAGCAGCTTGAGCGCGGTGGGATCGGCGGCGGGCCAGTGCCACAGGGGAACGACCGCGCAGGCACGAGGAGCGTGTTTTTTCAGGTTGAGGATGAAGATGGCGTAGTCGAGCGGCGACGGGGGATCCGACTCGAAAATCTCCGCCATCTCCTCGTTCAAAGGGACGAAGACGAGCGGCGGCGCTTCCCTCGCGGTCACGGCTTGTGTGAGGATGGCGATGGACGCCAGCAAGAGCCCGTGCCAGGGGCTGAAAAGCGCCCGAGGACGGCGGCGACGAGGCTGGTGGGAAAGGCGAATCACGGCCAATCGGGGGGCGGGAAACTGAGCAAGGTTCAGGCGATCTTGAGCTGCCGGTCCTCCAGGATTTCCTGGAGATCTGGCAAGAGCCCTCCGTCCGCCAGCACTTGACGGAGCCGGGGAAGGGCGACGGGGATGTAATCGAGGAATTCCTTTTTCCCGAGCCGGTGACCGAGGTTGCCGTAGGCGCCGAGAGCCTGCATGAGCCTTTGGGCGGCGCATTTCCGGTAGAGGTCAAGGAAGGTTTCCCACTCGTCCTGCCGGTGGGCCCCGTGGTAGTGGCGAAGCAGTGCCAGCCGCTCTTCCTCGCCTAGGTCCACGTAGGGGTCTAACAAGAGCGAGGCGAGGTCGTACTCCGGACGTCCCCAGCGCAGGCCCTGGTAGTCGATGAGGTAGACGTGACTCTCGTGGATCATGATGTTCCGAGATTGAAAATCGCGATGCACGAGAAAGCGCGGGAGGGAAGCCAGTTCGTGCGCCAGTTCGTGCCAGGCCGGCTGTTCGAAGACAGCCTTGAGTTGAGCGTCGGGCCGTTTGGATGAGGGAAGGAGAAAGTGTTCGTAGAAATAGGCTTGCTCCCAGCGATAGAGTTGCTCGTTGAAGGGAGGCTCCAACCCGCAGGGAATGGCGGCCTGACCGACGGCGTGGATCTTCCAGACTTCGTCGAGGGTTTGTTGATAGAGCGTCTGCACGCGCGGCCACCCCTGGAGGCGCTGGGACCAGAGATCCGTCTCCCCGAGATCCTGCAACCAGACGAGGCGCCGTTCTTCATCAAACTGATAGAGTTCCGGAACCGCCACGTTCAGTTCGTCGCGGAGGAAGCAGGTGACGGGGACGAATCGCCGATTGTCGGGGCGATCGAGGTCGTAGTGCATCACGATCAAGGAGCGGCCTTGAGGCGAGTAGTGCAGCCGGTAAAAGATGCGGCCGGAACCGCCGCCGGTGACGGGATCCATCCGAACGGTGTCGAAGTCATCGATTGAGAGGTGAGTGCGTCCTCGGGCAGCCAACTCGTCTTGATCCAGGTTCATAGGCGGCTAAGAGTAGCGCCCAATGGGCGGAGAGCAACGCGACGATGCCATGGGGCAATTCATTCCGGAGGACTACTTTCGCGAGCTGAAGCGAGAGGCGATTTTCGGGAGTGATCGGCCGATGGAAGTCGACGTGGGATGCGGAGATGGCGGTTTCCTGATCGAGATGGCCGCTCACCATGGCGACCGTGATTTCCTCGGCCTGGAGCGTTTGCTCGGAAGGGTGCGAAAGGTCTGCAAGAAGGCGGCGCGGCGTGGCTTGGATAATGTCAAGGTGTTGCGGCTAGAGTCCGGCTACGCCCTGGAATATCTCTTGCCGGCCCGCGCCTTTCATCGATTGCATCTGTTGTTCCCCGATCCCTGGCCGAAGAAACGGCATCACGCGAGGCGTCTGGTGCGACCGGATACCGTGTTGTCCTTTGCCCGCGTTCTCGAGGAGGGCGGCGAATTTCTTTTCAAGACCGATCACGAGCCCTATTTCGAGGAGGTGCTTGAGATCGTGGAGCGATCGGGCTGTTTTTCCCGGGTGTGCTGGGAAGATGACGCCTTCTTTTATCCGGTGACCGATTTTGAAGCGCAGTGGTTGGGGCAGGGAAAGGCCATCTACCGCGGGCGGTTCAAGGTGAGTTCCTGATGGGGCGACCGGAATCCCCGCGCGCGGAGGCGCTCCGGGGTGGCGTGGATGATCACGGCCCCGAGGGCGGCTTGATCGAAGACGGCGCACAGCGGCCGGGAAGCGCCCCATTCGTCGACCTGGGTGGCGTGGGGAAGCTCGGAGTCCCAGACGAGGAGGCGGGGCTGGACGGCGTCCAGGAAATCGCTGAGGCCGCTGAGGTCACTCGCATGGTGGCCTTTGATCAGGACGTCGGCTCGGAGATTCTGTCCCGATTCGAGGAGGAAACGTTCGGTGTGAAAGCCGGCGTCTCCCATGAAAAGGAAACGCCAGCGACCGTGGTGTAGTCGCAACACGAGACCGCGATCGTCGGCCAGAGCCGGAGCGAAGGAATCGTCTGGTGGCGGGTAGAGCACTTCCCAGTGACTGCTGGAGTCCACGCGGACGGAGATGGGCGCGTGCAGGGCGACCGGTCCGCGCCCTGGACGATGTCCGCGGGGGTCTTCTCGAAGTTGATTCACGATGGCGCGGAGGGAGGGGCTGCGGCCGGGCCAGGCGGATTGATAGACGCGGGGCTCGTAATCGAGGAGAAAGATGGGACCGCCTCCGGTGTGCCCGGCATCGCCATGGCTGAGCCAGAGACGGTCCACTTGATTGACGCCGCGGAAGCGCAGATACGATTCAGTGAGGCGGTGATAGTGTTGGGAGTGGCCGACATCGATCAATTCATCGATGCCTCCTTCGAGCCGAAGGTGGGCGCAGGCGCTTCCCCGAGGCAAGTCGAGCACGGTCAGCTCGAACGGGGCGCGGGCCCATGGCGGCTCCGAAGCGATGTGAAGGTGGCTTCCGGGGACGTCGGCGAAGGTACCCGCGAGAGCCACCATGGCGTGGACGAGAGCGAAGTTGGCGTTGTTGAAGAGCAGACTGGCCCAGGTGAGGACGCCACTGGCGGCGCAGAGCAAACTGAAGGCCGAGGTGAAGAGGATGAAGAAAGCGATGGGAAGGAGAAAAATGTTGGCCAGGAGAGCGATGGGAGAGAGGAGATGAAAGGTGTGGATCATCAGGGGGAGAGATCCCGCCCAGGCCGCCGCAGAGACGGTGACCAGGGAAGCCAGCCAGCGTCGCCAGGCATAGGCGCGTTGTTCGGATTCGGAAACGAGACTGGCGGGAATCAAAGGGTCCGGTCGGAGCCAGCCGCGCAGCGGGTATTGCAGGAGGGGAGTGATCGTGACGATGGCGAAGAGGACGAGGAAGGAGAGCTGGAAACCTGGGCGAAACCACTGTTGGCTGTCCACGGCGAGAATGACGAGCGCGGCCAGTCCCAGGCTGTTGAGGAGGCGCGAAGGCCGGTGCCAGACGTAGCCTGCCAAGAGGATGGCCGCCATGGTGGCGGCGCGGATGGCGGAGGGCCGCCAGCCGGTGACGAAGGCATAGAAGAAGAGAAGAGGGATGAGTAGGACGGTGAGTTGCGCGCGGCGAAGACCAAAGGGTTTCAAGAGCATCCAGGAGATGAGTCCGAAAATCCCCACGTGCAGACCGCTCACGGCGAAGAGATGAAGGGTGCCGCTCTCCTTGAAACGATTCTCCAACTCGGGAGAGGCGGCGTCACGGTCGCCGAGGACCATCGCTCTGAGAACGGCGCTGACCACGGGAGCGTTTTCCAGATCGCTTGTGATGGCGCGGTCCATGAAATCGCGGGCTCGCAGGGCCAAACCCATGAGGGGATGAGGCTCCCGAGCGGCCAAGGAGAACAGGTCCGCCTCCGTCACCTCGACGATGCCGGAGTGATTCTGGCGGAACAGGTAGGCACCGTAATCGAACTCGCCGGGGTTGCGGGGAGCCTCGGGCAGATAGAGCCGCCCGGTGAAGTGGACCACGTCCCCGTAGCGCAGTGCGTGACCGCTGACGCGAAGAAGGACTGTGTGGTGAAGATGATAGGTGATTCCGCCGAGCTCGAGATGTCGAAGTTCGAGCGAGGCCTGGGTGGTTCGGAAAGCCTGTCGAGGCGGTTCGTGCACCCGACCGCTGCCGCTGACGTGGAAACCGCCCGGTTCTCGGCTCAGTTCAAGTGCTCCGGGAAAAGCCTGGAGGCCGTCCCTGTGCCAGGAATGGGCGGCGGCGAAGCTCAGCCCGGTGAGAAGGATCAAGACTCCGCGGGACGCGAGCCAGGGGCGGCGCTCGCGAAGCCACCATGTCGCCAGCCCGAGTGCGCTCGCCGCCAGGGTGAATCCCAAGGGCCGGGGAAATCGATCGGCCAGGAGAATTCCAAGGCCGGCTGCGAGGGCGAAAAAAAGGAGCGGGTCAGATTGGAACCGCTTGGCGAGGGTCGTCCTGGCGCCGGTGAAGGCCAAGAAGCCCGCGGCTAGACGTTGGGCTTGGGTGGTTCCTGGCGGGTTGGCGAGGGCGGGTTCACGTTCGGGCGAGGTGTCGTCGATGCGGCGGGCGGAGTGGCCGCCAGATCCGCATCTCCCTCGTCTTTCACGCCGCCAGATTCTCCGGTGTCCTCGACTTGCTGCTGTTCGGCCTCGATCTGAGCCCGGAAACTGGCGACCAGCTGGGGATCGATCTCTCTCAGGCGATGGATGGCGTTGGCCGAGTAGCGCGTCTTGGGATAGCGACGCATGACTTTTTGGAGCAGATTGACCACGCGATCCTGGTTGTCCGGTTGATGGATTTGAATGAGATCGACCAGTTTGAAAATAAACCAGGAAGCGTCGTCGGGACCCCAGTGGTCGTCCCGAATCGCGTTTTCCAGAACCAGCTCGGCATTGGCGGGATCGTGCAGGCGCTCGAGATAGAGTTTCACGATCTCGGAGACGGGCATGCGATCTTCTGGGTTCTCCTTGGCGATTTCTCGGAACTCGGCGACGGCCGCTTCGTAGTCGCCGATAGCGATCTTGCCGCGAGCTTTCAGGTAGGGGTCGGTACCGGCTTCTTCGGCCGAGGAGAGCATCGCTTCCCCGACGGCGTCGCCGAAGGTCGGCAAGACGTAGAAGACGAACATCAAGCCACCAAAAACGGCCGTGGCGATGAAGTAGAGGATCAGTTTGATGATGCCGTCGGCCTGCTGGGCCTCATCGAGTTCTTGATAGTTCTTGAACTCCACGATGCACAGCATGATAAGTCCCAGGAAAATGACGATGGCGATGTTGCGGACGAGGGTGGCATGCATGGCGAAGGAAGGGAGGGAGCGGGATGGCTTTGGGTGGGCCGATCGATCCTAGAAACTCCCGGTGGAGAATCAACAGGAAAGTTTGGCGGCGCTCGAACCAAAAAAAGAGCCCCGCGGCCGAGGCCGGGGGGCTCTTTAAAGCTGTAGGGAATGGTTGGGAGATGACTTAGAAGTTGACGCTCAGAGCGACGCCGCCCCAGAAGTAGTCGTTCTCACGGTAGTCGTCGGCAACGTCCAGCGCGACGCTCGTCGCCACGTAAGGCGTGAGGGTGGCGGAGTCCGTCAGAGCGATCGGAAGCTCGAGGCGAGCGAAGAAGTGGTTGAAGCCACTGTTCTCAAGACCTGGAGGCGCGTTGTCGATGTCAATGTAAGAAATGCCGATGGACGGATCGAGGCTCACGAAGGGCGAGAGTTCGAAAGAGGTACCGGCAGTGGCTTCGACGTAGCTGATCTCGAGATCGAAGTCATAGTAGTAGGCGACGGCCAGGTCGAGCATCTCGACGGTGGTGCCCAAGGAGATGTAGGCCTCGTTGGTCTCACCGCCGTTGGAGCTGCCGTCACCGAGCAGGCCGTTGGGGTAGTCGTAATGGGTGTAGCCAACTTCGAGGCCGAATGAACCGAAGTCGTAGGCCAGGTCGGCGTAGACGTCGAGCTCGTTCTCACCGTCGTTGAAGGCGCTGGTGTACCAGGCGCCGATGCCCAATTCGAGATCATTGCCCAAGGGAATGGCGAGATCGAGCTTGGACCAGACGTGGTCGTGGCCGGAGTCGTAGCCACGGAAAATGTAATCCGAGTCGTAGCCCACGCTGAGGGTGGCCCCGACTGAATCCCAAAGACCTCCACCGGTGGTGGGGGCGGGAGGAGGAGCGCCTGCGGTGTCGATCATAGCAGGTGGAGGGCCGGGAGGAGGAGCGCCTGCGGTGTCGATCATGGCAGGTGGAGGGCTGGAAACGGCGTAGCCGAGTGAGATCGCGCTCACCGTGGCGAGCGCCCCAACTTTACGTAATGCGTTTAGTTTCATGTATTCCTTGATTAAGTTACCTGGAACGGTCGTGCTATAGATAGAAATCACTTATACGGTGTCAATGACTTTTCCACCCTTAAGCAATTCATCTTTTGATTAAGAGTTGTAAACTAATTTTTCTAGAATGGCTAAATATTTTGGAGAATTAAATATTTTAAGGATCCCTTTCCTGCCTGTTTTTTGTAAAAATCCGTGATTTTGGGGACCATGCGCCTCACGTCGATTCTCTATGGTTTCTACGCCCGTGGTGAGCGGCTGTCCCGTGGATTTCGTCAGCGGATCACGGAGGGTGGCTGGTTCATGCTGATCGCCACCTTCGTCATCGGTCTGAGTGGGATCGACACTCACTGGAGTCTACACTACCAGATTTTCGCCATCATGCTGATGATTCTCTTCTTGGGCGTGGTGAGCCTGATGGTGGCTCCCCGTCCCCGATTGACCGTCGGGCGGCGCTGTCCCCACTTCGCCACGGCGGGCGTGGACCTCAGCTACACGGTGACCGTGGTCTCGCGTGGCCGGCGCGATCTTTGGGGAGTGCGGCTGCGGGAGGGATTTGCCGACGCCCTCCCCTCCAAGCGTGAATTCGTCACGCGGCCGGAGCCGCGGGAGCGGGAGCGCAATCTCTTTGACCGCACTTTCGTCTACTACCGCTGGATGTGGCTGGTGGAGACGAAGAAACTGGCGAGGAGCGTGGTCTCTGAGCCACTGGACATCGAGGCCGGGAATCCCGTTCGGGTGCGATTGCGCTTGCGGCCGCTCCGCCGGGGCCGCCTGGTTCTTCGGGACATGCGCCTCGTGCAGCGGGACGCATGCGGGCTCTTTCAGCGGCTCGTTCGAGTCGAGGACGGCCAGGAAAGTCTTCTCATTCTGCCGAAGCGCTACCCGGTGGGCCAGATCGACCTTCTGGGCCGCTGCCGGCTCGATGATCCAGGCCTGGGGGCGGCGGCGCCCTCCCTGAGTCATTCGGACGAGTTCGTGGGCCTGCGGGATTACCGCCCGGGAGATCCCCCGAGACACATTCACTGGAGGAGCTGGGCCCGGCTCAACCGGCCGGTGGTCAAGGAATATGAAGAGGAGCAACTTCCACGCTTCGCCCTGGCACTGGACACCGTCATGGATCCAGATCGCGATCCTGAGTATTTCGAGGAAGCGGTTTCCGTGGCGGCCTCCTTTGTGGCGGGGCTAGACACCCGCGATTCACTGCTGGAGTTCCTCTTCGTCGCGGACGAAGCCTATCATTTTTCAATGGGCGGGCCGGGAGCCTCCCGCGCTTCAGAGAAGATGTTGGAAGTGCTGGCCATGGTGGAGCCGGGTGTGGACCGGGGAGTGATCGGAAAACTGAAGCGATCTTTGCTAGACAGGGCGAGCGCCCTCTCGGCGGCGATTGTCGTTTTTCCCGAATGGGACGTCGAGCGTGAGACGCTCATGCGCGCCCTCCGTGAGCGTGGGATTCAGTGTGTGGCGCTGGTGATTTCCGAGCTTGCTCGGGAACCGGAACCGGGTGTGTTTTTTCTTCCTTTGGATCGAGTGGGCGAAGCGCTGGCGGCTTTGCAGATCTCGCTGGGGAGGGGAGCGTTTTCCTCCGTGACGTCAGGTTGAACATGCATGCGATGAAGGAAGGGGATTCCAGCTCCTCGCTTGATTGGGAATTGCTCCAGCCGCCGCCCTACTTGTTAGGCATGATGCTGGTGATATGGGGGATTGCCTCCGGAAATCCGTTTTTGGGCGTGATGGCCGCTGTGTTGTTGGAATGGCATCGCTGGGTGCACTGGCGCTGGGACTTCACTGATCAGGACTACGTGCGGGTGTGGAATCTCTGTGTGGCCTTGTTCCTCATCGTGGCGGTGTTCCAAGTCGTGGGAAAGGAACTGGGACGATGGCAGGTGACCCGGGCCTTTCAGCAGTGGATGCCGCTCCTGCTCTTCCCGATGATCTGGGCTCAGAATTTCAGCCGCCGACCCTCGGTGCCGCTGCTCACTTTCTCCCTGGTGGCGCGCCGGAAGCGGCTGGTGGACCAGCGAGCCGGGCGGCGGATCAAGCCGCCGCGCCGCGTTCCTCTGGGGTATTTTTATTTCGCCGTACTCCTGTTATCGATCGGCGCGGTCAGCCGGCGCGCCCCGACTTTGGGCGAGTTGATGAATGTCAGTTCCCGCTCGGGCATCGGGAGCGTGTCATTGGTGTATCTCGGGGTGGCCGTCCTGCTGGCCTGGGCGTTGCTGGTGCTGGTGCCGCGGCGCGGCTGGTGGATGGGAGCGATCATGGTCGCCGTGGCGTCTCTGGCGGGGCACCAGGTGCACATCGGCCTGAGATTGCTTCACGGTTTTGTGGAGCACAAGACCATGGAATGGATCGCCGACCGCGGTGGAGGAAACGCTGAGCATTCGGTGACGAGCTTTGGAGAGGTGGGTGAACTGAAGTTGTCGCCCAGAGTTCACTGGCGGGCTCGCTACGAGGAAAGCTACGAGTCGGGAACGGGGGTGCCGAGCTTGCTCGCGGAGGCGACCTATCAGCTTTTTTGGGATGGGAAGTGGCGCAATCCGCGGCAGCATGGACACCCGCGTCTGGAACTTTTTCAGGTGGAGGGGCGCAACCAGTGGGAAATCACCGATCTGCCGGTGGTCGATTCCACCGGCGCCATGATGTTGCGAGGCCATGCCAAGGGGCAGCAATTGCTCCCGCGACTGGACGACACGGCTTTGGTCTACGATCTGGAGGCCTCGAGTCTGCGTCGCAATCTTCTGGGAACCCTGGAAGCCAGGCCTAACTACGGCTCGATCAAATACACGGTCTATTCCGGCAAGCTGAAGCCCGGTCAGCTGGAGATGAAGCCTCATCCCACGATCGATCTCTCGATTCGTTCGGAGGAGAAATCGGCCGTACAGGAAGTGGTGGATTCGCTGGCTTTGCCCGCCGGCGCCGGCACGCGGGAGAAGATCGCCGCCGTGGTGCGCTTCTTTTCGGATTCCGCCAATGGGTTTCGCTACTCGAAGTGGCTGGAAGACACGGGAGAAAGTGAGACGCGCGGCCGCCGGACGCCCCTGGCCCGTTTTCTCGACCCCAAGGGGCGTCGCGGGCACTGCGAGTTCTATGCCGCGGCCACGGCTCTGATCCTGCGAGCGTTCGAGGTGCCCACGCGTTATGTGGTGGGTTACGCCATGCAGGAAATCGATCCGCGAACCCAGGAATTCATCCTCCGCGGGACGCACCGGCATTCCTGGGCCCGGGCCTGGATCGAGGAAGAGAAGCAGTGGATCAACATTGACACGACGCCGTCGGATTGGTTTTCCCTGGAGGAGAAGGCCCTGACGGGATGGCAGCGCTTTCTCGAGCGCTGGGACTACTGGATGCTCTCCTGGAACCTGTGGCGACGCCATGACAACAAGGGATTGCTCTGGACGATGCTGCCGCTCTTGTTAGCGGGTGGGCTGCTTATCGTTGTCGTGTTGCGACTCGTGCGAGGGCTGCGAATGAGCCGCCAGGAAATCGCCGATGGTCTTGCCGGCCAGTCTGATTCGGGAACGACCATCCTGGGCGCCGACTCGGCCTGGTTTCGGCTGGAGAAACTCCTGGGGGAGCGGTGCGGGGAACGTCCGCCCTCACAATCCGCTGCTTCCTGGTGCCGACAGCTCCTGGCCTCCCAACCCGCCTGGAAAGGAATCCTGCCGCGGATCATCGATTTTCACTATCGCTATCGCTTCGACCCGGAGGGGATCGCCGAGGAGGAGCGCCGATCCTTTGAGCAGGCGGTGGAGGGTTTCTCCGAGCAGCTGATTCAGGAACCAAAGGTCGACACGCCGTGAGCCAAGTTCACTTTCCCGAACCCGGGTTTTCATACCAGGCCACGTTCTTGCTCTGTTGCCCGGCTATCAACAGATCGAGATCGTCATCCCCGTCGAGGTCGGCTGCCCGGATGTCGTAGGCAGCTTGGTCTCTGGCCACCAGGTGTTTGGTGAAGGTGCCCTGTCCATCGTTTTCGAACCAGTATGCCTCACGGGAACCAAAGGCGCACGAGGCCGCGTCCTGGTCGCCGTCCCCGTCGAAATCGAGCACAATGAGAGAGTGCGGGTATTGGATCGTCTGGTGAATGAAATGGCGTTTCCACTCGGGAGCCTCGAACCATACCACGCCGTTTCCGTGTCCCAGGGAAGCGATGAAATCGCAGTGACCGTCGGCATTGACATCGGCCGGATGAATGTTGGTGGCGCCTAACTGATGATCCGCGATCAGATGCTTTTTCCAAACGGCTTGGGGATCGGCCGGCGCCTCCCACCAGGCGAAGTAATTGCCGCCGGGGGAGGGCGCGCCCTTGGCGCCGGTGGCGACGTCAGGGCGGCCGTCGCCGTTGACGTCGCCCCGGCCCAGGTAGTGGGTCAGTCCCGGCGCGTTGCCCTTGGCGAAAATGTGGAGGGGCCATGAAGCCGCGTCGCGGGGATCTTCGGGGACGGACAGCCAGGCCAGGGATTCAGGGTGTTCGGTGTCGACAGGCTGGGCGCTGTTGGCCAGGAGATCAATCTTGCCATCCTGGTCCACATCGCCCTTCAGCAAGCCGTGGATTCCGTTGAGCTGACGGCTGATCACGCGGCTCTTCCAGGGGCCGGACTTGGCGCCCGGCCCTCCGGGATTCTCCAGCCAGAAAAGGAGTCCCGGCTGGTAGCGTGCCCCGATGAAGTCGGGGTCGCCGTCTGCATCGACGTCAAAGGTCTCCGCGTGGATGCAGGAATGGCCCTGCGTGGCGTCCACAATCGTTTCCTCCCAGTCCGGAGCGGTGAAGAGGCGGGTCTTGCCATCGCTGTTGGCGATGATGTCTATCTGCCCGTCGCCCGTGTAGTCCGCCGCCACCACGGTGTTGGTGTGGGCCCCTTCGTGGATGAGGTGCTTCTTCCAGAGCTCGTCGCCCAGCGCGGGAGTGATCAGGGCGATCCCTGGGAAAAGGAGGAGACAGGGCGGGAAGGGGCGTTTCATCGTCTCAAACGAGCAGAATCGTGTCGCGAAGGCAAGAACGAGAGAAACGGGAGTGGGCCCGCCGCCAGGATACTTGAATTTCACGCGCTCCTGGTGGCGGATGTCCCCTTGAGGGCCTAGCTTGAGTCTCTCAACACTCCCAAATGTTTCTTTCATGATCTCTCCCGACGATGGTTTTTTGGGTCTTCGGCAGAATCTGTGGGTGAAATTCCGGATTTGCTCCGGGAACGCTGGACGCCGGGTCCCGCTGCCCCTGGACCCCAGAACTGCTGAAACTACTTGTTTCATGGGCTGAGCCCTACCAGGGGCAGCCCCGGCGCAAGCGTTGTCCTCGCAAATCCGAGGTTTGGATGGGCAGCTGGCTTGTTGCCACAACTTTGATGCCCATTAAGATTGGATATAACTTGTTGCTGGTCAGGATTCTAGGTGAATCGCGCCGCCTGGGCACCCACAGATTCTGCTGAAGAGGCGGTTTTTTGAGAAGATGGTTCATCCGCCTGAACTATTTTTGAGCGCTCGTCCCGGCCGGATTTTCGGCATGCCTCTGTGGATGGCTTTTTTCCCTCACCTTCACCTCGATCGCTCTGGCGGGAACGCTGGTGGATTCCAATGATCCCGGCGAGGATTGGAATTCTGCGGAGAACTGGGAAGGTCAGGTGGCACCCTCTGAAGGCGAGGACAGCCTGGTGGATGGGCTGGTGGCGGGTGTGCTTCGCAGTCCAGTGGACGCGGACCCGGTCTTTGGAGGGAAATCGCTTTCCTTGCGGGGACCCAACGCGCGCTTGTTTCTCTCTCACCGTGGCGTCGCGACGGTCAACGGGCTCTCTCTCAAAGAAGCCATTCTGGTGGCATCGACCTCGAACGCGCTGAGCGGCGACGGGTTGACGGTCGATGGGGTGAACGGGATCCTCATCGAAAACGGCTCCGTGCTGGAACTCCGGTCGCCGATCTTGGGCAGCGGTTCACTGGAGGTGCTGGGCACGTTTCTCGAAGAGGGAGGTTCGAGCGGAGGCATCCGGCTGACCGGGTCGGGGAGTGATCACGCGGTCAATTAGATTCTGAACGGCTCGTTGTTGCACGCCGTGGCGCCGGGATCTCTGGGGCGCGGGGATGTCACCCTGATTCAGGGACGGCTCGATTTTGACTATCATGTGAGCGCCCCGGAGTCGACTCTCAGGATTCAGGGAGAAGGATTTCATCTGAGGTTGGATCGTCAGTGGATTTTCGGCGGTCTCGATGTGGTGGCGAATGGAGAGGTGATCTTTGAGCTGCCCACAGGCGCTTACACGGCGGAGTCATTGGTGAATGACGTGGGATTCACTGAGGAAATGGTCTCTGGCGACGGCGTCCTGATCGTGGTCGATGCAGCGAGCGATTCGGATGGAGATGGCCTGTTGGATGATTGGGAGAGAGGGGCCTTGGGTGATCTGTTGTCGGGAGCGGACGACGATCCGGATGGAGACGGATTGAGCAACGCGTTTGAGTTTGCCCTGGAGACCAATCCTCGCGTGGCCGATAGCGATGGGGACGGCTTGCGGGATGGAGCGGAGAGCAAGACCGGTTTCTTTGTCAGTGCGGACAACGCGGGCTCGGATCCTGCGCTCGCCGACAGCGATGGTGATGGCTTGACCGATGGCTATGAAGTTTCGGTACACGGGACCAGCCCGGTGGCGGCGGACAGTGACGGCGACGGTCTCTCGGATCCCGCGGAACTGACGGAGCACGGCACCTTGCCTAACCAGGCGGACAGCGATGGCGATGGTCAGGACGACCGCATGGAGCTTTTGGTGGGCACGGATCCCAATGACGCCGACGCCTCCTTTTCCTTGCTGGAAATCGGGCGCGTGGGGTTTGAAGAGGCCGCCTTGGGGTCTCGTGACCATCTGGGCGGAGAGGAACTGGGCTGGAGCATCGAGGTGCGGGCGGGCGCCCCGGTCACGGTGGACACCCTGGAAGGCGAGGCTCTGCCGGATCGGCAGCTTCTCTTGCACAACGGGTCCATGATCTGGCGGTCGGCGGTCATCCCTCTTGGCGGATTCTCCCACCCCAGGGTGCGGATGGATACCCGTATCTTCCAAACCAGCTCGGGCATCGAGAGCAATGATTTCATCGAACTGAAAGTCGCCTTGAGCCGGGGCGGCGGAAACACTTTTGGCGAGGAGTGGGTGCTCTTGGCGGTCGAGGGCACGCGGACGGGCGCGAGCGGGGGTCCTCGCGCGCCGCTGGAAGAGGTGTTTGCGATCGACGCACCGCCGGACGGCCCTTTCATCACCTTCGCCAGCGAGATCGGAGACCTTCCCGAAGGCATCACGCACTTGCAGGTGATCATCGACGCCAGCAATAATTCGGCCTCGGAACGTTTCCTCTTCGACAATCTGGTGGTGGAGGGTGTGTCGCTGGTCGATCCCGGGCTGGACAGCGACGGGGATGGTTTGAAGGACCTTGCGGAGATCCAACTGGGGCTGGATCCTGACAATGCGTTGGACGCCGAGAGCGACCTCGATGGCGACGGTCTGAGCAATCGCCGGGAGTGGGAACTGGGGACCGTCTTGAGTGATTCAGATAGTGATGGCGACGGTTTGAGTGATGGCGAGGAAGTCACCGTGCAGGAGACGGATCCCCGGCGACGAGATTCCGATGGGGACGGTCTGTCGGATGACGATGAGGTGGCCTTGCACGGGACGGATCCCAAGAAGGTCGATTCGGACGGCGATGGATTTGGCGATGCCCTGGAATTGCGTTATGGCGGCGATCCGCTGGTCGCGGACTCGGCGCCGCCTTTTGGGCCGCCCAACGCCCTGGGTTTTGTCTGGTTCGAGGAAGCGAGCGTGGGGGACCGGAGTTTCGCTGGTGAGTCAACGGCCGAACTTGCCTGGACCGTCAGCGGCCAGGCAACGGAGCTGGGCGTGATCGACGTCCGCGACGGCGTGCCCTTGCCGGACCAGCAATTGCTGGTGCATTCCGGATCCCTGACATTGATCACGGACCCGGTGCCGGTGAGTCGACCGGAAGATGTGGTGGTGTCGGTGGACGGGCGGGTCTACCAAACCAGCTCGGGCATCGAGAGTGTCGACACCATCGACATCAAGTTGCAGTGGAGCGAGGACGGCGACCAGACCTTTCCCAGCGAGGCGGTGTTGCTGGCGGTGGAGGGCACTCGAACGGGAGCCAGTGGAAACCCGCGAACAGCTTTGGAGGACGTGTTCGCCATCGACGATCCCGCCGACGGGCCTTTCGTGACGGTGACCAGCGAGCGGGGAACGGTTCCGGCCGGGAGCACCCACGTGCGCGTTGTGATCGAAGCCGTGAACAACTCCACTTCGGAGCGTTTCGTGTTCGATCACATCAATGTGTGGGAACGACCGACTTTTACGGCGGGTCAGGACACTGACAACGATGGCATTCCCGATGCCTGGGAGTTTGATCATGGGTTTGACCGGGCCGATGCGACCGATGCCGACGCCGATGGTCTCAGCAATCGTCAGGAATTCGTGAATGGATCGGATCCGCGCTCGGCCGATTCCGATGGCGACGGCCTGAGTGATTTCGCGGAGGTGACGGAGTGGCAGACCGATCCCGCGGTTTCGGACAGCGACCAAGATGGTCTCAGCGACGCGGAAGAAGTGAGTGTGGGGACGGACCCGACGAAGGCGGGCACGGATGGCGATGGGTGGGATGACCGGGTGGAGGTGGTGCTGGGTGGGGATCCGCTCAGTGTGGATCCGGAATTCCGCCTGGGACCGGACGGCGCATTGGCTTTCACCGGTTTCGAGCAGCCCTTGCCGGAAGCGCTGGGGTTCACCTCCACGGGTGCGGAAATGGGGTGGGACGCCGCCGTGGCGGCTGCAGAGGCGGGAGTGACCCGGACGCTGGGAGGCCTGACATTGCCCAATCAGGCGCTCTTCGTTCATAACGGTTTGCTGAGTTTCCAGAGCGAAGCGGTTCCCGTCGACACGCCCGAGACGGCAGTGGTTTCGGTGAGCGCCAGGGTCTATCAGGAGAGTTCGGGGATTGAGAGTGACGACTTCATCGTAATGTGGATCGAGGCGAGTGGGGACGGTGAGTCCTTCGAGGCGTTGACGCCTTTCCTGGCGATTGAGGGTACTCGAACAGGCGTGAGCGGCCTTGAGCGAACGCCTCTGGAGGACTTTCTGGATGTTGGCGCTCCGGCGGATGCAGCCTTCGTCCCATTCCGCGGTCGGGCGGGCGACCTTCCTGCGAGCACGACGCACGTGCGTGTGCGGATCGACGCGCAGAACAACTCGGACTCGGAGTATTTTGTTTTTGATGACGTGACGGTCTTCGGGAAGGCCGCTGATGGAGGCGTTCCGCCGGAGTCGGTGGGTGGGCTTCGCATCGTGGAGGTTCGCCATGATGGGCCAGCGCAAGGCCTCACGCTTCGTTGGAAAAGTGAGAGTGGGATCCCTGATCGGGTTGAGTTCCAGGAAATGCTGCTAAGCCCCTCGCAGTGGACCTCACTGATCGATTTGGCCGGAGATGCGCCATTCACTTCTTACACGCATCCGGTTTCAGAAGAGGCGCGGAGTGGTTTCTATCGCGTCGTGAGACTCACAGAGTAGCGAATCGCGAGAAGTCGCGGCGCTTCTCAAGGTGACGGAACCCGGATGGCAGTGCGGGCGCCCCATTGCCGCAACGGTGCGATTGACTTGGATCGCGACGGCTAGAATCGCGTGAGGAGCGTGTCCCTGGGAGTCGAGCTGGTCTGGGGGTGATTGAGGGTCCAGTGGAGGCTGCGGCTCTCCTGTCGGAGCCTGGCGGATTCAACGATGACAGCGGCCACATCGACGAGATTGCGCAGTTCCAGCAGGTCAGCGGTGATCTTGAAGTTCCAGTAGAACTCGTGAACCTCGCGCTTGAGGTTTTCCAGCCGGGTGGCGGCACGCTGCAAACGTTTGTCGGTTCGGACGATGCTCACATAGTCCCACATCAAGCGGCGGATTTCGTCCCAGTTGTGATAGATGACGACCAATTCGTCGACATCGGCGGCGTCGCCGCTTTGCCAGGCAGGAATCTTCACCTCCTTGGTCGGCCGGTGGAGGGGGATGGCCTGGACGATGTGCCGGGAAGCGCGATGCGCAAGAACGGCTCCTTCCAGCAGGGAATTGCTGGCCAGGCGATTGGCTCCGTGGAGGCCGGTGCAGGCGACTTCGCCGATGGCGTAGAGACCCGAGAGAGACGTGGCGCCATTGATGTCGGTCTTCACGCCGCCGCATTGATAGTGAGCCGCGGGAACCACTGGAATGGGTTCCCGAGTGGCGTCGATGCCGTGATCGAGGCAAGTTTGATAAATGTGGGGAAATCGCTCTTGCAAGAACTCCTTGGAGTGTTGTCGCATGTCGAGGAAAACGCAGCGGCTGCCGGTGCGCTTCATTTCCGTATCGATGGCTCGCGCCACGATGTCGCGCGGCGCCAGGTCCTTGCGCAAATCGTACTTGGCCATGAACGGTTTCCCGTCCTGGCCGAGAAGGACCCCGCCTTCACCCCGGAGGGCTTCCGAGATGAGAAAAGATTTGGCCTTCGAATGATAGAGAACGGTGGGATGAAACTGAACGAATTCCATGTTGGCCACCACGACGCCGGCCCGCCAGGCCATTGCCACGCCATCGCCGGTCGCCACGTCGGGATTGCTGGTGTAGAGATAGACTTTGCCGCAGCCGCCGGTCGCCAGGACGACACGGTCCGAGCCGTAGGTGAGGACTTCGCCTTGCTGTTGGTCGAGCGCGTAGATGCCGGCGCAACGGTTTTCAGTGGCGAGCCCGAGCTTCGACGTGGTGATCAGATCGATGGCGTAGTGGTGCTCGAAAAAGGTGATTTGCGAATGCGCCCTCACTGCAGCCAAGAGCTTCTCTTCGATCTCTCGTCCGGTGGTGTCTCGAGAGTGGAGAATCCGGCGTTTCGAGTGGCCTCCTTCGCGGCCCAGACTCAATTCCCGGCGGCCATCGACCTCGCGTTGATCGAAAGTGACGCCGTAGTCGATCAGTTCCTGGATGCGTGACGGTCCCTCGTGGACCACGGTGCGAACGGCCTCGGGATCGCACAAGCCAGCGCCCGCGTCGAGCGTGTCTTGAATGTGAAGTTCAAAGGAGTCCTCTTCCGAGGTGACGCAGGCCACGCCGCCTTGGGCCCAACCGGTGTTGGAATCCCCGCCCTGGCGTTTGGTGATGATGGTCACGGATCCGTGTTCGGCGGCCTTCAGGGCGAAGGAGAGTCCCGCGATGCCACTGCCGACGACCAGGAAGTCCGAACGATGATCCATGGGCGCGATCACTCGTCCCCCGCCGGCGGAACGAGTTCGATGTTGTCGATCAAGCGGGCGGCGCTGAAGTTGACGGCTGCGGCGATCACCGCGGGACGTTCGAAATGTTCCACGCGCTCCAGGGTCTCGGCATCGACCAGGTCCACGTAATCGATTTTCCCGCCGTCGATTTGCTCAAGCCGCGAGCGGACGAGCCGGGCGATGACGCCGGGTTTGATATCCGGGGTTTTTTCCCAGCGAGACTTGCCGGCGACGAGGGCCGCGCGAAGTCCGGGAGCCGCCCGGCGCTCCGCGGGCGTCAGGTTTTGGTTGCGAGAGCTCATGGCCAGGCCGTCGGCCTCGCGGACGGTCTCGACGCCGACGATCTCGACGGGAAGGCTGAGATCTCGGGCCAATCGGCGCACCACCGCCAATTGCTGGTAGTCCTTTTTCCCGAAGACGGCCTGGTTAGGTTGCACGATGCCGAAGAGCTTGGTGACGACCAGGCAGACGCCGGGGAAGTGGTCGGGGCGGCTGGTGCCGCATAGCCCGGTGGAGAGGCGGTTTTCCACCACATGGGTGGAGTGATCCGCGGCATACATCTCTTCGCTGGGTGGAGCGAAAACATAATCCGCCCGGCAGTCCTCACAAAGTTGCTGGTCCCGTTCCAGCGACCGTGGATAATTGCTGAGATCTTCGTTAGGCCCGAACTGGGTCGGATTGACGAAAATGCTCACCACCAGTGTGCCCTGCTCTCCAGCCAGTGCCCGTCCTTGCCGGATCAGGGCGGCATGCCCCTGATGCAGCGCGCCCATGGTGGGAACCAAAACGACCGGCCCCGGGCGAGTCGAAGGGTGATCGTTCAAGGCGGCCCGCGTGTCGGCGATGGTGGTGAGAAGGGGTATCGGCATCGGCATCACAGAAAAGACAATGGCTTCGAATAGGCAAGCGAAGCGGAAGGCTCACGATAGCCGGAGTTCCCCATTCTCAACCAGATTCGGGCACTCACAGCGGATTCCTTGTTCGTCGAGCCAGGTGAGGAGTTGCCGGAGCAGGGCCAGACTGGCGGGCCGTCCCTGGTGGAGAAGAACAATTGCCCCTGGGCGGATCTGGCTTTGGAGCCGGCGGAGTGAGCGGCCGATGTCGGCATCCACGGCGTCGAATCCGCGAGCTGACCAGCCGACGTTGATGAGGTCTCCCTTCGTGAGAAGAGGCTGGAGCAAGGGGTTTGAGAAGCCCACCGGAGGTCGGAAGAGCCGCGGCCTTTCGCCGGTGATTTCCTCGAGGGTTTCCTGTGCCCTCTCGATCTGGCGCTGAAGCGGCCGCCAAAGACAAGCCCAGAACCCTTTCTCGGGATGGGTGAAGCTGTGATTCCCGATCCCGTGACCTCGCGCCTGAATGGCCCGAATGTCCTCGGGGCGATCGCGGGCGCGTTTCCCGACGACGAAGAAAGTGGCCTTGGCTTCGTGTGCGTCTAACACATCAAGAAAGGCCGCCGTGTCGTCGCATGGGCCGTCGTCAATGGTGAGCCAAATCTTGCGCGAGGAGATGGGCAGCGTCCGCACGCGGGGCCCGAACAACGTGGAATGCGGCGAGAGACTGGCGTAGAGCATGGCGGCGTGACAGGGGGCCAGGAGGGCAAGGACGAACCATGGCCCAAAGAAGGGCGCCCCGAGCAACACGAAGGCGTGGATGAGGGTGACGAGGCCCAAACCGATCCAGGCGTTCTGCCAGTACCAGCATAGCAGGTTCGCCGCGAGCAAAAGAAGAAACGAAAGCGCCAGCCAGCGAGAGATTGGGAGGGGTACTAAAAGAGCGATCCAGGCCATCGCGGTCAGGAGTCCCCAGAAGACGCGCTGTGGCCAGATCGAGGCCTGAACGCTGGGTTGGGAAGCGTGACGATAGCGTTCGCGCAGCCAGTGGCCGGTCATGGCGCTGCACAAGCCAAAGGCGTGGATGAGAAGCAGCCCGAGCGGAGGTCCCAGCCACCAAGAGCCGGTGATTTCGGCACACCAGAGAATGAAGAACGCGAGGGTGAACAGAGCCGTTCCGTAGACTTCGACGGAATTCTGGCCGGGCAGGGCGGCTTTCTCGATGAAGACCTCATCGTCCTTGAGATTGGGGATGGCGGGGTTCTCGGCGGCACCCGCAGAGTCGCTCGGCCCCTCGCCGGGCAGGCCGGAGCGCAGAAGCGGAAGATAACTGCGGCTGTGGGCGATGCGTGGTCTCATGGTGCGGGGGCGGGGATTCCGGAGGTCCGAGACGGTTGGCGCGGCTTCGCTTTCAGGTTGGGCTCCACCACCAGCCATTGATCCCAGTGACGCTCGATCACGTCGCGCAAGAGTGCGATCCAATGAAGCCCTGCTCGCTGGAGATCGGCTTCCTTGTCCAGTCCCGTCCGCCGGCAGTGGAAGGCCTCACCGATTTCCACCCGGTAGCGGCATCTTCCCAGCCGGATCATGAAGAGCGGAAAGAGCGGGCATCCGGTGGTCAACGATAAAATGAAGGGGCCCTGGGGAATGTCCATTTCCAGGTCTTCGCTCCAGGGCAAGGTCATTGGTGAGACGCCGAAGAGGACGCGATCGGCTTGGATGGCCACGGCCTCTCTGCGTTGCAAGGCTTGTGTCAGTGTAATCCCTAGCATGCTCCCAGGCTCGTTGTAAATGATGTGATAGTGATAGTCGGTGTGGCTCGTCAATTCCGCCTTGCGGGCGGTCTGCAGCGCCGCATTGCGTTCCGGGGCGCGCACGGCATTGATGGGCCTTCCGAAACGCTTGGCGAACACCGCGCCCGCGAGATCGTAGTTTCCCATGTGGGCGGTGATGATGACGATGCCCCCGGGGATTTGGCACGCCTTTTCGAAATGGGGAAGCCCGGCGACCTCCCACTCGATGATGCTCGGCTGCTCGCGTGCCCGCACGCCATCCACGGCCACGGCGGCGAAATTCCAGAACACGCGGCAGGTCTTGAACGCCAGATTCGGAGTGGAGGCTTCGGGAAACAATGCCTTGAGATTGGCCCAAATACCCTCCCGGAGTTGGCGCGCCAGAAGGAAAAAGCAGAAGGAGTAAAGAGCCACCAGAATGGGTTCGATGGCCCAGGGACAGTGGCTCACTCCCCAGTTGAGATAGCGCGTCCAAAAATCGCTGTAGGCGCCAAAGCGTGAGGGCTGGCCGGGCTCAGTCGCCATGAGCTTGCATCCGGGAGTAATCGATGGGCTGGTGGCGGTCGAGATGTTCCGCCACCGCGGGCATGGGATACTTCAAGGCCGTGCCGCAATTGAAGAGCACGGCTGACTCCTCCAGGGAGACGAGGTGTTTATCCAGCGCCAGCCGGTAGGCGGCGGCGGTGGCGGTGGCCGTGGCGGGGTCTTCCGGGACTAGCAGAAGCCCCTCTTTCCGGGCGACGTCGCGCTGCGCCTTGAGAATCGCGGCGTCCGATACGGCAAGGGCCGCTCCTCCGCTTTCCCGCACCGCCCGAAGAATGAGGAAGTCTCCCACGGCCATGGGTACACGAATGCCCGAGGCCACTGTGCAGGGCTCGAGCCATTCGTCGGCGAACTCCTTACCTCGGTCGAACGCGCGGACGATGGGCGCGCAGCCATTTGCTTGCACGGCGATCATGCGGGGGCGCTTGGCGCCGATCCACCCGATGGCCGCCAACTCTTCGAAGGCCTTCCACATGCCGATCAACCCCGTCCCGTCGCCGGTGGGGTAGAAGATGACATCGGGTACGGTCCAGCCAAGCTGTTCGGCCAATTCGAGACCCATGGTTTTCTTGCCCTCGATCCGGTAGGGTTCTCTGAGAGTGGAGCCGTCGAACCAGTTCATCTCCTCAACGCCCTCTTTGGCGATTTTCCCGCAGTGATGGATGAATCCATTGACCTTCCAAACCCGCGCACCCTGCAGAGCGATTTCCCTGACATTGACGTCAGGTGTGTCGTCGAGGCAGAAAACGAAAGCCTTGATGCCCGCGCGGGAGGCGTAGGCGGCCAGGGCGGCGCCGGCGTTGCCATTGGTGGGCAGGGCGATCCGGCGGATGCCCAACTCTTTGGCCATACTCACCGCGAGGCAGAGGCCCCGGGTTTTGAAGGAACCGGTGGGCAGGCGGGACTCGTCCTCGACCTGGACGTTTTGGCGGGGTGCCCAGCGGTCGAGGGGAACGAGAGGCGTGGCGGCTTCGCCGAGCGAGAGCCGGTGAGCAGCCTGGCGGACCGGAAGCCATTCCCGGTAGCGCCAGAGATCCGCCGGCCGCTCCATCAGGTCTCGAGGAGAAAGCTTCTTGGAGAGCGCCTTGAGGTCGTAGCGGACCAAGAGCGGCTTTCCCGCCCTGGAAAGACCATGCACCTCACCCGCGGCGTAGCGTTCGCCGGTGAGGCTGCATTCCAAGTGACTGACGTAGGTGGCATCCGGCATGAGTATTGACCTGGGGCTGTGTCCTGCTTATGGACGAGTCGAAGTCGCGTCAAGCCGTCAATCGACCATCGTCATTCAGGGATCAGTAACTGATTAGCGCTCCTAACCAGCAAACGCCACAGGCATCTCATGCAAGGGTACGCTCGCCCGCGATGATTTTGGCAAGCGACTTGAATACGGAACTCGCTCCTCGCAGCGAGAGAGTCGAGAGCACACTCTCGAATGCCGCGTAGGCATTGGCTCCCCGCTCCGTCTTGGAACATTGCGACACCTTGCGGGCGGCGATCGCCGGCCTGAGCATCCGCTCGGCGATGTTGTTGGTCGGCTCTACCTCCGGATCCTCCAGGAACATCGTTAAATTCCCTTGGTCAAAGTGCCGGCCAAGCTCATTGAGCATGCGTTGGTTGTCGGAATCTTTGAGCGTCCGGTCCCGCAGGTAAGAGAAATGACCGGAAGTTGTGGATGAAGGCGGTCGGGGCATCATGAAGAGTTCAACCATTTACCAAAACAACTGAACTCCAATGAAAACCACCAACCACCCCACCGAATCAGCATCTATCCTCGGCCAGGAAGGAGCAAGCACCGTCTGCCAGAACGCCCTTGAGGCCACCCTGCGACAAGGAGCCCAAATGCTTCTTCAGGCCGCCATCGACAACGAAGTCTCCGACTACATTCAAGCCCATCAACATCAGCGTGATGACCAGGGTCATCGCCAAGTCGTCCGCAACGGCCATCTTCCTGAAGCGGCAACTTCAGACTGGAATAGGGAACGTTCCTGTTCGGCAGCCCAGGATCAATGATCGCCGATCAGGCCAGCGGTTCACCAGCGCCATCCTCCCGCCGTACCTACGCCGAGTCGCTTCACTGGACAACCTCATCCCAGCACTCTACCTGCGAGGAATCTCAACCTCCGGGATGAGTCGAGCCTTAGGAATGGCGCAAAAATAAAATGAACAATTTAAGGTTTCTCAACTTTATTTCTATGTTACTGTCAGTGCCACGCCTGACAGTTCCGTTGTCGAAAGCATTCGCCGGAAGTTCGATTCCCTGAGCCACCTCATGGACGAGCGGGCCCGGAGGTGTTGGGCGGCGGCGGCGGCGGCCATGGAATTGGGTTGGGGCGGCGTATCCGCAGTTTCTCTTGCGACATCGATGTCGCGGACGACGATCACTGAGGGCATCAAGCAGTTACGGCGCGGCGACTACACGGCACCCGAAGCCGACGGACGCATCCGTCGGCTTGGGGGCGGGCGCAAGCCGGTGACCGAGACCGATCCGGAACTGCTTGGGGCTCTTGAGCGGCTAGTTGATCCTCTCAGTAGAGGCGACCCTCAATCCCCATTGCGCTGGACATTGAAGAGCACTCAGAGGCTTGCCAGGGAACTCACATCTCAGAACCACCCGGTCGGTGCGCGTACTGTTGCCGCGTTGCTGCGCAAGGCCGGCTATAGTCTGCTGGCAAATCGCAAGACCCGCGAAGGGGCACAGCACCCGGACCGCAACAGGCAGTTCGAATACATCAACGATCAGGTGCGTCGCTTCCAACATTGCGGCCAGCCAGCAATCTCAGTGGACACCAAGAAGAAGGAGTTGGTGGGCGATTTCAAGAACGCCGGGAGGCAGTGGAGGCCGAAAGACAACCCTGAGCAAGTCCGCGTGCATGACTTCAAGGACAAGGACCTGGGCAAGGCAATCCTCTACTACGGCGTTTACGATATGCTCAACAACCAGGGCTGGGTTAGCGTCGGAATCGACCATGATACGGCCCAATTCGCGACCCGCAGCATCCTGTTGTGGTGGACGGAAATGGGCTCTGCGCGGTTCCTCCACGCCCGTCGGCTGCTAATCACCGCCGATGGCGGTGGGAGCAACAGCCACCGCTCGCGGCTTTGGAAGCTTTCGCTCCAGGAGTTGGCGAACGAGACCGGGCTGAAGTTGGTCGTCTGCCACTTCCCGCCGGGGACAAGTAAGTGGAACAAGATCGAGCACCGTCTCTTCAGCTACACCA
The DNA here is from genome assembly GCA_965204485.1 of Verrucomicrobiales bacterium. Lineage (GTDB taxonomy): Bacteria > Verrucomicrobiota > Verrucomicrobiia > Verrucomicrobiales > DEV007 > JAACDM01. The sequence continues at coordinate 29,404 of CBDBEZ010000135.1, read as the reverse complement.
CCCAGAACTGGCAAGGCGAGCCACTGGCAACCCTGCAGACGATCGTCGAGTTGATTGGAAGCACAACGACGAAGGGAGGCCTGAAGGTCAGGGCCAGGCTCGATACCAAAAGCTACGAGACGGGGATCAAAGTGACGGACGAGGAACTGGCCGCCGTAAAACTGGAAAGGCACGAAACACACGGCTCATGGAATTACACAATCAAACCCTCGAAGTAAATGTTCACCTTATTTTTGCGCAGTTCCTTAGAGCCGATCCTCGGTGAGAACGCATCGGGACTTTCTGCGGCCAATGTCGTTCGACTCAAAGAGCAATGGGAGAAAGAACGCGAGCAATGGAGCAAGCGTGACCCCCAGCGTTTCATAAAATGGCCAGTCAGGCCATCATGTAGTAGGCGATTTCTTCTTCGACGGCCTGATTGTCTCCGAGTGTCAATGTGAGTCGACCTTGAGGGCGAGTCAGACGTCCGGCACGCTGGATGATTTTGCGGCGAATCGTGCCGAGTCCTTCAAAGATCCACTCCGCAGCCCTTTGGGGGGACGATTTGCGTGACCGCTCCGCAGATCGCATCTGCATTTCGCGTGTGAGATTGTGGGTGAGGATACTGGCCAAAAGGAAAGCTTCGTTGGCGGCACGTCGCTTGGCCGGAATATAGTCCATCTGGGCCTGGCTCTTGGCTTCGCCAAAAATCTTCTCCTGAGAGCCACGCCCTTCATGAAATTTCACCACATGAGCGGCCGTGTTTGTCTTGTTGGTGATGATCGCCTCGTATTCATAGTTCTCCTCGACTGGTTCGAAAAGATCCAGTTGGAGCGGTCCTTTGCGCTGAGTGCGCCTCATGGTTCGAATGCACAAAATGCGCGCTTTGCGCGCTTTGCGCGCCCAACTTTTTGGCTTCCAGCGGATTTCGAAGTGATGAACCTTTCCCTCTCCGCCTCGGGTTCGGGACCAGCGACGGCGCTTCTCAATGATGCCCTTGAGTTCCACAAGCCGCTCGAAAGGCACCGAGAACGTATATTCCAGGCCCAGGGTCTTTGCCTCTGAAACCATCTGATCGCTGAAAAACGCGCTGTCGGCGCGCAACTCGATCTGCACATCAGGCAGCACCTTGCGAATCTTCTCCACGCAGTAGCGAAGAAATTCCACCGCGCCATTGGAGTCATGGACGTTGCCGCTTCGATGAAGGAAGTCGAAGATTTGTCCGGTTTGGGAGATCGTCGCGAGCAGCGGATAATAACTGCGCTCGCCTTTTTTCTTCTTGTTAAATCCCACAGCCGTCCCTTCCGCATGGCGACTCGTGCTCTGCACGCTTCCGTCCAAATCAAGCGTGATGCGTTTGATTCCTTCCTCCTGAAGTCGCGACAGGCAAACGAAATGATTCATCTCCCTCATCCTCTCAAGGCTTGGACAATCGACCTCTCCCAACATCCGGCTCATCGTTGGGACACTGGGCAATTGGTGCATCCCCAAAACCTGTCGTACAAGGGGATCATCTCGGTAGTAGTCCAAATCGCGAAGCATCCGGTAGCCCAGTATAAGATGCACGATAAGACACATGAAAACCTTGTGGAACTTGTAGAAGCGGGACATGCGTCGATCCAGTGGATCAAAGCACTGCTGAAGCTTCCCCTCCAGATCCAATTCCTGAAAGAGCTTCCGAAAGATAACGAGACCGCCGAAAGAGGTCAGTTCTTGATCTTCAAATTTGATCGCCGGAATCGTTCTGGACTTTGCATGAATCGTACGTCGTGCTACTCTCACTGTAGGTGGCTTTTGGGTTGAAGTGTTTGGTGTTTTGGTAGATTCCAAATTAACCTTATCCCAAAGGCTCCTGCCACTATTTTCTTGGGATTCTTGCCCCGATTTATGAAACTATGGAGTGACCTCAGCGACAAGGAATACGTCTATCTCTGGGCCGACGGGATCTACTTCAATGTCAGGCTCAATGACGACCGCCCGTGTGTTCTCGTCATTGTCGGCTCCTTACCCGATGGAACCAAGGAATTGGTAACCATCAGCGATGGAGAACGAGAGAGCAAACTGTCCTGGAAAAATGTGCTCAGAGATCTCGAGAAACGAGGATTGAAGATCCCCCCGAAATTGAGTATCACCGATGGAGCTCTCGGGTTCTGGAGTGCCTTGGAAGAGGAATATCCGACAAGCAAACAGCAACGATGTTGGGCGCACAAGACAGCCAACATCCTCGACAAGCTGCCGAAGAAAGTGCAGCCCCTTGCCAAGGAACGCATCCATGAGATCTACATGGCGGAAACAAAGAAGGCTGCCTTGGATGCCTATGACGAGTTCCTCGCGAGTGAGAAGTTCTGTAACTGGATCATCATGCGGCGAAGCGTGAACCTTCGGAGCGAGTGAAGTCTATTTTATCAAGGATGAATTTTCGGAACGCTGAACCTTTTCCGCCGTGGTGCAAAAATCCAGGCAGCGTGTTTTTCAAGGCGGCTGAGACAATCATTTCCGAAGGCAGCACGTCTGGGCGGATGGTTCGGATCCAGGTTCCAAAGTGTTTCCAGACCAGACCGTCACATGTCATGGCAAGGTACTGTAACATGCCCTGAGCGATCATGCCGGTCTGCACAAACACATGATATGCGTGCATCTTTCTCTGCACCTGTCTGCGATATTTCTCGGTAGTCCGGTGGAGGTATTGGTTACCATTGCGACGCTTGAGCGGTCGCATAGCGGCCATCCAGAAATGGTATCCGAATGAGCCGACCGAATGCACCGCTTGCTTGAAAGCGACTTCGATCTTGAAACGCAAACTGTAGAGCAAGATGATCTCCTGAGCTTCCATGGTGAGGTCGGTAGACAAGAGGATGATCCGCCCTCTCGTGGGATGATCGACGAGAATGAAGCGGACCATCGCCCCGGCGGGCTTCCACAACAGATCCACCGACTTGAACCGGACAGAGATGTTTCTCTCCCCATATACGGGACTGGGAACGGAACTGAAGCCGCCCGTTCCAAAGACATTCTGGAGCTTCACCGCAGCGCCATACTTTTTCGGTCGTCCGCGTTTGCGTTTGCGTGGCACTGCCGCAGGCCGAAAGCCGGTTGTCGTGCGTCGAACCCTCGTGACCAGCACACCGGAACGCCCCTTGGTGCTCCGGATCACCTTTCCGTTGGCGTAGTAGGCGTCGGCCAGCAAGACGAACTCCTGACCTCTACAGACGGATGCGAGCATCTCGTTGGCCTTGTCGATCAAGGTTCTCCTGTCGCGGTTTGAAGTGACGATACCTTCGTGAATGCGTGCACAGACCGGAACGCAGAAGAAGTATCCGCCAACCTGACAGAGCACGCCGAAGGCCTGAAAGGAATGGCTCATGATGAAGTGAGGCTTGGAATTGGACTCGGACTGTTGATGCAGATACTTCACCGCAGGCATCTTGCGGCCCTCCTTGGACTTCTTGATGCCGTCGAGAACCAGGACGGGGCGACAACCGATCTTGTAGACAGGGAAGTGCTTGATCACGATGGCGAACCAAAGTTCTGCAAGCCGGTCCGTCTTCACGGCATTGCTGTGGAAGAAATGGAGTAAGTGCTCATAGAAGTGTTCTGACAAACCGAGAGCGCGGACGAAACTGGAAACCCCGAGGAGGTCATTGCGCACGGAGAAAGCGGCCAAGACGAGCAGAAACCAGAGAAAGGTGCGGGCTCTCGAGAAAGCGGGTCGCAGAAAACAGACGATATTCCACCAAGAAATCCAGAGATCCATAACAAATGATTTGATTTTCCTAGACATTCACATATATAAGGTAATGACCATGAAAAAGATCAGATCACTGAAAAAAGAGTCCAGAAACTTGCGGCAAAGTTAGCTGCAATCGGGCCAATGCGGCCTGGGAGCATCAGCAAGCAATACCGAGATCGACAACGCCAGCGCGGCGTGTATTACCAACTGAGCTACACGCATGAGATGAGGAGCCGGACTGAACACGTCTGGCCAGATCACGTGAAGGGACTACGAAAAGAAACAGAGGAGTACAAGAAATTCAAGAAACTGACCACCGAACTGATCGATCTGAGCATTGAACTATCCAAGGCGAAGATCGCTCTATTACGCAGTCAGACAGACACGCCAGGCAAAGAGAAACCGGTCTGAGAACTTCCCACTCACGAGGAGTTCTTCACGCTCTACGAAGCCAAGTATCCGAAAGCGTGCGCCTGCCTGAAGAAAGACAAGGACACGTTACTGACCTTCTACGACTTTCCAGCAGAACACTGGAGACACATCCGGACGACCAATCCGATAGACTCGACGTTTGCCACGGTACGCCATCGAACTCGACAAACCAAAGGATGTGGATCGAGGAAAGCAACCCTTTCAATGGTCTACAAGCTCGGGCTGGAAGCCGGGAAAGGCTGGCGTCGACTCAACGGGTATCGTCAGCCCCATAGTTTCATAAATCGGGGCAAGAATCCCAAGAAAATAGTGGCAGGAGCCTTTGGGATAAGGTTAATTTGAAATCTACCAAAACACCAAACACTTCAACCCAAAAGCCACCTACAGTGAACCCCAGCGTTTCATAAAATGGCCAGTCAGACCATCATGTAGTAGGCGATTTCTTCTTCGACGGCCTGATTGTCTCCGAGTGTCAATGTGAGTCGACCTTGAGGGCGAGTCAGACGTCCGGCACGCTGGATGATTTTGCGGCGAATCGTGCCGAGTCCTTCAAAGATCCACTCCGCAGCCCTTTTGGGGGACGATTTGCGTGACCGCTCCGCAGATCGCATCTGCATTTCGCGTGTGAGATTGTGGGTGAGGATACTGGCCAAAAGGAAAGCTTCGTTGGCGGCACGTCGCTTGGCCGGAATATAGTCCATCTGGGCCTGGCTCTTGGCTTCGCCAAAAATCTTCTCCTGAGAGCCACGCCCTTCATGAAATTTCACCACATGAGCGGCCGTGTTTGTCTTGTTGGTGATGATCGCCTCGTATTCATAGTTCTCCTCGACTGGTTCGAAAAGATCCAGTTGGAGCGGTCCTTTGCGCTGAGTGCGCCTCATGGTTCGAATGCACAAAATGCGCGCTTTGCGCGCCCAACTTTTTGGCTTCCAGCGGATTTCGAAGTGATGAGTTTTTCCCTCTCCGCCTCGGGTTCGGGACCAGCGACGGCGCTTCTCAATGATGCCCTTGAGTTCCACAAGCCGCTCGAAAGGCATCGAGAACGTATATTCCATGCCAAGGGTCTTTGCCTCTGAAACCATCTGATCGCTGAAAAACGCGCTGTCGGCGCGCAACTCGATCTGCACATCAGGCAGCACCTTGCGAATCTTCTCCACGCAGGAACGGAGGAACTCCACTGCGCCATTGGAGTCATGGACGTTGCCATTTCGATGAAGGAAGTCGAAGATTTGTCCGGTTTGAGCGATCGTCGCGAACAGTGGATAATAACTGCGCTCGCCTTTTTTCTTCTTGTTAAATCCCACAGCCGTCCCTTCCGCATGGCGACTCGTGCTCTGCACGCTTCCGTCCAAATCAAGCGTGATGCGTTTGATTCCCTCCTCCTGAAGTCGCGACAGGCAAACGAAATGATTCATCTCCCTCATCCTCTCAAGGCTTTGACAATCGACCTCTCCCAACATCCGGCTCATCGTTGGGACACTGGGCAATTGGTGCATCCCCAAAACCTGTCGTACAAGGGGATCATCTCGGTAGTAGTCCAAATCGCGAAGCATCCGGTAGCCCAGTATAAGATGCACGATAAGACACATGAAAACCTTGTGGAACTTGTAGAAGCGGGACATGCGCCGATCCAGTGGATCAAAGCACTGCTGAAGCTTCCCCTTCAGATCCAATTCCTGAAAGAGCTTCTGAAAGATAACGAGACCGCCGAAAGAGGTCAGTTCTTGATCTTCAAATTTGATCGCCGGAATCGTTCTGGACTTTGCATTAATCGTACGTCGTGCTACTCTCACTGTAGGTGGCTTTTGGGTTGAAGTGTTTGGTGTTTTGGTAGATTCCAAATCAACTTTATCCCAAAGGCCCCTGCCACTATTTTCTTGGGATTCTTGCCCCGATTTATGAAACTATGGGGTAGAGTCACCCCGAAGGATAGTGCAGAGCCAGTCCAAACGACCGAACCCTGGGACCCACACGGTGAGCGGTGGCCCCGTGTGGGTCGAGCGGCAAGTCCCGGTGAGTTCCTCGTGCGCAGTAGCCACAACTGCATTCTTCGACTTCCACTTTCCAGATCGATATGTCTCGGGCAATCTTTTCCGGCACATCGACCGTGCTTGCCGTCTCCAGACGAGTTCCAAGCCTGCCTCCGCATCGAGGACAATTTGACGACCGCCCCTTGGGCAATCGGGCTTCCATGCTTCGAACATTGTCATCCGGCCCAATCTCCGGTTCCTCCCGCCGCCGGAAGGACCCTCGGCCCGGCTTGCGTCCCGGTCTTTTCGGGTTGGCCTTGGGTTTTCCCTTCGAGAACGGAGCCGCCGATCTGTTCTGCTTGCGCTTCAACTCATCCAATTCCTTGCGCAGTCTTCGATCTTCCTCGCGAAGCTTGAGATTCTCCGCCTCCAACTGAGCAAACCGCTCCTGTAGATCGCGGACGAGCCGGATCAGTTCTCTCGTGGGGAGAGCGATTCAAGAGAATCGGACGACATCAATGGTTAAGATGTCTTAATTATCGAAGCTGTCAAGAGCTTGTTAGATGCGCTAATCAGTTACGATTGACCTAAAGGCCGATCCTGGCGGCGCGAGTGCGGGTTCTCTCCCTTGGGGGATTATCCACGGTCGCTTTTGCTCGTGAGCGCCGTTTCCCTTTCTCTTGTCCCCCTCCTTCCCTTCTCGGAACGCATCAAAAGCCCGCAGAACGCACTACAGGGCCTTTCACGGCTTCTTGAATCGCTTCTCGCTCTCCAGCCCACGGCTTTTGCGCGGCTTTGGTTGCCTGGTCTGTCTGTCCTACTGGCCTCCTTGTCCGCTCGATCCCTGGCGCGCGTGAAACGAAACCGCAGAGAACAACGATGTCAGAGCCAGAATCCCCCGTTCTGGACTCGGATTTCAACGAGGCCGCGAGCTACGGTAAAGGTAGCTGAAGACGCCCAGCAGGACGCCCACGATGGCCAACAGCCATAGCCAGGGGAAGGACTGCCTTACGGGCGGGGGAGGCCTTACGGCAAGGGAAGGAGAGAAGATCGGCGATCTTCCGGGCGTGGCGGTTTGCCCGAGGGTTTCTTGTGAGGAAGCTGGAATCAGCTTGTGAGGCGATTTCAAATCCGCTTTCACGCGGACGGTGTTCACCCCGTTCACTTCCAGAACGAGTTCTGAAAGGTCTTTCCCGACACTGACGACATCAAACATAGGGGGTTCATTCGGGTAGTTCGGTTCCCTTAGATGATCCAGGGCGGATAAGTCAAGCCGTGCAAGGGAACGGGTTCCCGTGTGAAAGGTGTAGAGCCTATTTTCAAGCATACTCTGTTCTTTCTCATCTGTGATAGATGTATGACCTAAAAGAAGGTCATTGGATGCCCACAACCAGTAACTAATAAAGCCCTTTAGCCCTTTGTCGTAGGTCACAGACGGAACCTGGGTAGGGTCTTCCGTCACTTGACCATCGGCCCCTATTTCATACAGATAAACATCGTCGCCATCATTAGCCACTAGCCTGGTTTCATCCGGACTAAGAGAGACGGAAGGACTATACTGCATACTCGGTGAAATGTCGTGGTCTAGCTCAAGCACGATGCCTAACCTGGGTATTTGAATACCGTTGTGAAGAATGATCCCGTCCGAAGGGTCTCGAAACTGACTTTGATCTATTATTCCTGTAACCCCTTCTTTAGCAGGCTCAACTTTGATTGGTTCCGCTAGTGTCAGCCAATCCGGGGGAGGCGCGTTCAATGTCCGAATCATTTCCTCGGATCGTCCATGAGCCCCGGCGTTCAGAATCCACGCCGAGACCAGCCCTACGATGAAAGCGAAGGCTTTCACGGCTGATTGAGAATATGGCTGAAGATGTCCTGGGCGACGCTTTGCCCGAAGGCGTTCTTGATGGCGGCACCGGATTCAGTCGATAACTTAACAGAGTTCAAAGCGGCTTCGTTCGTCAGGAACTCAACCTCAACCAGACAGGCTTTCACTGGTTTAAAGTCCGTGGTGTTCCCATTGAGAGTCGGGCCGTCTCTCGTGACGATGAAGGCCGCTTCCTTCACTCCCCGATTCTTGGCGTTTGCGTCTGAAGCTTTGACAGCGGCCAGGGTGCTTCCGTTGATGGCAGCGGCTAATAGTCGGTCTTCATCAATGTTCTCGTTGCCATCGCTTTCTCGTTCAATGAACGTTTCCGTGCCCCGTGCCGTGATGTTCTCGGCTGAGTTAAAATGAATGCTCAGAAAAACGTCGGCTCCTTTGTCTCTCGCCATACGGGCTCGCCGATATACGTCTAAACGTTGATTAACTTTACGAGTCATGAGCAGGCGTAAGCCGCGCTTTTCATCCGCAAATTTCTTGGACACGTCGCCCCGTAATTCAATGGCATAGGCCCACGCCAAATCCTTTTCAAGAATGCTCGGGTCTGTTCTCGCGACGGCTCCCGAGGCGACGCCTCCGTGTCCTGGGTCAATCATCACGACTGCCGGAACTTCCATGTCGATCAGGTCAATCACTCTGTGGTTGGGCGCACCTTCAACATGAATTCGAATCCTGGCCTGGTTAAGGCCAATGGGAGGAATGTTCACACGGATTGCCGTGATCCCGTTGGCAATGGTCGTCTGCCCAACGAATTGATTAGCACGGTGAAACCCATGCCCACCGTAGGTTGTCGATGCCTGGAAACGGTTCCGATTGTCCGGGAGTCGTGCTTGCGACCATTGGCCCCGAATATTTGCAGGCGTTGCACCTGGCAATCGCAACAGTGACCAAGTGACTACTTTACCGTTCAGGGCTTCGTCAAAGGACACCTTGAGTTCACGATGCGCGATCTTGTCAGTGTAAGGGTTGATCTTGACGAAAGGCGTCAACGGTCTGCCCAGGTTGGGGTTCTCGGAACCTTCAATGTATCGGTCACTGTTATCCTTCACTTTGGGAGCGAGTTCGACCACCGACACCGGAAGAAGATTCAGTTCTTTTCTTTCAAACTCTCTCACCGACAGACTGTTGGTTGGAACATTGGTGCCATGCTCAGCCAGAACCCACGGGCCGTTTTTCAGAATAACGGCGGCACTTGCTCCACTGTCTTCACCAGCGTCAAGGCTTACGTAGTAGCGTTGCCCCTTCCTGAGCATGAGAGCAGCCCTGCCCTGACCGGCCCGGTCAGTGCTCCAGACGAAGGCGTCCCCCGTATGGCGAAGTTCTATCTCGCTAGCCAGCCCTAGCACATAGCGAACTGAAATCTCATGGTGCGTCTCGGGCGTCGGTCCGTTAGGTTCGGCGTCCTTGTTATCTAAAATCCCGTCCCCGTCGTCGTCATCGTCACTCGCGTTCACCAGTCCGTCGCCGTCAATGTCAGTGTCACTCGCGTTCGCGATGCCGTCCCCGTCGATGTCAGGGTCAAACTCATCGCGGACTCCATCGGCATCCAGATCGCCATCGTTGCTGTCTTCCTCTTCCGCTTCCTCGGCGTGCGTCGCATACACGCTATCGGTAAAGATCCACCTTCCATTGGCAAGCTGGGTCCATAACCTGACATAGACCAGTCTGCCGTCCGTGGGTAGATTGTGAACCGTCCAACGCGGGGCAGGCAAAGCGCCGCTGGTGTGCATGTCCCGCCATTGGGGGCGGGAACCGATCCAAACCCAGTAACTAATCCCTCCGGCTGGCCACTCAAAAGTTGCCGTGGCACCGGGCAACTCCCGGTGCCCTACGGGATGAGGTGTTCTTCGGTAGGCGAAGTCCGAGTAGTCCCAGGTGGTTCCCACCCGAAACCAGAGCCGCACATAGACGCTCACTGCCGGGGCCGGAATCGTCAAGGTGGCGGAAGTCACACCGGCAGCTATCGGCTTCGCCGCATAGTTCCTCGCTCCGATGGCGCTTCCCGCGTAAAGATAGAAGGCGTTGATGTCGGCCCTTCCGCCGTTCGACCATTGAAAAGAGATTGAAGCGCTGGGTGGCAGGAAGGAGTTGGGAACAGGGCTGACGATAGCTGGCTTGGAGGCGTGAGCGACTCCGGCAAGCGCCATCAGGCCAGCCAAAGCAATAAGCAAGGGTTTCGTGAGGCTGGGAACCTTACCGAAACGCGGGTTCAGGGTGGAGGGTAAAATCGCGGATCCTGGCAACATCTGCCTGCTCTCTTTTATGGATTTTCTAGAAAATACTTTCAATTTGACAAATACGACTAAAATGGGTGAGCATGAAGCCCTTAGACGACGACATGGGGATTGCCCTGGGATTGTTAAACTTTGGAAGACGGCTGGGTTAAGCTTAGATTGATTTGAAAGTTTGTAAAATGGTTTTTTTCGATGTCCATCGTTTTGAGGGAACCCATGCCTTGAAAACCTTTCCAGAGGTCCGCCGTCAGGCGCTGACTTTTTCCCGCTTCAAGGCTGCGTGGAGCTTTCCCATTTCCTGGAAGCCTTTGATCCGCCGGAAACCTTCCCCTGCCTTCGTTAGCGCGTAGGCCAGCCATTTCGAAGCCTGGTTCGTTTCTTCCCGCCAGCGCGTCACCCGGCCAATCTTCCGGCGAGTATTGCGGAAGGCATTCTCAATGTTGTTGGTGCTGAGAAAGGTGGTGTTGAGCGTGTTGGGTAGACTCAGGCGGTGAAAGGCCAGCAGCTCCTCTTCTCCAGATTCTTCCAGGCTCTCCAATGCTTGCGCGCTGACTCCTTTGAGGAACTCACGCAGGTTCCACAAGGCTTCATGTGCTTGCTCGGGCCCCTGCGCGATTTCGCAACGCGGCGAAGTGCTCGGCCAACTTCCCGTGATGCTTGCTGGAGAGTTTTCCCCGGATATTGCGCTCTTTGTGAACCAGGCAGCGCTGAATCACCGCGTCGTCCCAGACTTTCAGCACAGCATTCTTGAGCGCTTTGGCGCCATCGAGCACGGCCAAGAGACGGTGCCCTTTCTCGGGCTCAAATCCACGCTCGGTGATCCGCGACAACCAGTCCGCAACAAACGGTTTCGTTCTCGCTTGCTCCGATCTCAAGGTCGAGGATGACCTTCTGTCCGGATGCCGTGAACTCCAGCGCGACCACGGCCGTGAGTTCACCGCTCAACCGGATACCGTCCAACATGAGCGCGACCCATGTCTGCGTGGTGAGGTCTCTTTCCCGTGGCTCGGTGAGCAATCGGGCGCCTTCGTGAGCCCAAACCCGGCTGACTTCAGAGGCGCTGGCTCCCTTGGTCCAGTCGATCGTGTCCTGCACCTCATTGGTGGAAACTCCGTGGGTGTGGGCGCGAATATGATGGCGTCTCGAATCTTGTTTTTCTCGTAGCCTTTGGCTGCTTCGTAGCTGGCAAGTTTCACCTCGCTCTTCGTGCCGTCAGAGTGCTCGCGGCGGACCCTGAGACGGCTGATCTTCTCTCCCTCGATTTCAAGGCTCGACGGAGCGCTGCCGGCCCGACGAGACGGGCTCTCGGTGTCTCGCCCATGCGCGGCTCCACGGAGGCTAGTGACTTCCTCGGCCATGACGCTGACCAGTGATTGGCGGACCGCCCCGCGCAGGAATTCGTCGAAGGCCACGGCGGCTTCTCTTGAATCGGCTTGACCGAGTTGATGGATGATCTCAAGGTGTTTCATGGATGGTTGCTGGTTCCTGGTTTTGTATTAATTCGACTCTTCTCACCGAGCGGAGCCGGTAACCATCCACCTAAATTTTAACAAGTCACGGGAAGCTTCCGAATCTCTCGATCCATGACGGTGACCTAACCGATCACGCCCTTGGCAGCAGCATTCATCGCCACGTAACCATCAGCCATCAAGCTTTCCTCGATTTCCTCTCCCACGAGGATCTACGTGAGATGTCACATTCCCTGACAAACTTCCGACTACGAAGCCGTCGCCGCCGAACGCCCCGGTTTTCCCTTGGGCGCATCGACCTCAATCTTGTTGACGAGCCGCTCGTAGATCCCAATCAGGGCCCCGATCACGATCACCGTATAGAGCCCGAAGTAAGCGGTATCCAGGGCCTTCCGCACACCGCTGACGCGGCCGTAGCTGTGGAGACCCGCCCCCAGGAGATTGACGCCCCACCAGGAATAACACACCACGATCGCTCCGAACACGGAAGCGAGATGCAAGCGCATCTGCTTGAAATAACCACCCACCCGGCCGTGGAGAATGATGAGGTTCATGAGGACGATCATCAAGGCGCCATTCTCCTTTGGGTCCCAGCCCCAAAAGCGGCCCCAACTGTAATTGGCCCAAATGCCACCAAGGATGGTCCCCACCAAGGAGAAGAGAAGCCCAAAACAAATGATCCCGTAGGTCATGCCCGTGATGTCCTTGTAGTAGGCGCGAGAAAAGCGTTTCCGGCGGGGATCGATCAGTCGGCTGAGGATGTAGAGAATGGAAACCGCCGCCGCCGCCAGGCCGGCGGCGTAACCCATCGTCACCGTGGTGACGTGAGTCGAAAGCCAGAAATTTGTATCCAACACCGCCACGAGTGGTGAGATGGTGTCCTGACCGTCAATCAATTCAAAGCGCATCGCCAAAAAGAGACCCGCCGCTCCGAGGAAAGGCACCAGCGCCAGTGCCAGGCCGTTCCGCTTGATCAGCTCGATCACCAACAAGAGGATCGCCGCCGTGGCCGTGATGAAGAGGATGGTTTCGTAGAGATTGGTCACCGGGGGCCGATCACGCAGCAGACAACGCCAGGTGATCCCGATCGTCAGGAGCACCGTGGGGATCCATAGCCAGCCATAGGCCACCCAGCGCACGCCGCGCCCAAATTTGCTCCGGGGTTTCAACCAGCTGACCGCCAGAATGAGGAACCCCACCACATAGAGCCAGGGCCCCAGCAAAAGCATCTTCCACTGATAGAATTTCACCTCGGAAACCACGTCCTCGTAAACCCCCAGGGCCTCGGCCCCACTGATCACCTCCTTCCGATAATTTTCCAGCGCCGCCATGCGCTTGTCGGGCACAGTGGCGTTGACCACCAGATCCTCCATGAGCTTTAGACGCATCAAGGCCCGGTCGCGCTCTTCCGGCGAAATCTCCGGATTCAATAACCGATCGAGGATTTGCGCCGGGTAAACCCATTCCTCTTCGTTCCCGACCGGCGGAAAGAGCGCCAGCATGGTGGCCGACTGCATGTACATCCCTAACAACTCGCTGGATCGGCGAATGGGTTCGGGTGGTGCCGAGCCGCTGGCCCGGACGGTCTCGAGATTCTCGAAGAGGAAACTCACCGGCGCGCTGACGCCTTGGGGGACCTCCTCGGCAAGAATGTTGTCGGAATCCAGCGGAAGCTGATGCTGGGCGAACTTGAACAACAAACTCAACCCTTCGAATTCGCGCAGATTGGTTTCCAGATCGACGATCTGCTGTTGCACCACCGAGCGGGAGCTGTCCTTGATCTTCAAATACTTGTCCGTCAGCTCACGCAAACGTTCCCGGCCGGGCTGAAGTTCATTGTAACTGTAGTGATCCCGTTTCACCACCTGGCCCGAATCCTTCAAATGAGGCGCCAGTTCCAGGACCGTGATCACTTCCACGTTGTTGATCTGAAAGGTCGGGTATTTCTGCGCCAGCTCGGGACGCATGAACACGTCCAGCAACCATTCCACGGCGCTGATCTTGACGCCTTCTTCCTTGTCCAAAACATGCCGGGAACGCCCGTGGATGGAGATCAGCTTGAACCGCGCGTAGGTGTCCATCGGTTTCACCCGACCACCGTCCTGAACAGGCACTTGGGCGAAGGCCTTCACATAGTCCTCGGGCCAATAACCGGCTTCGGCACCGGCTCGATGGCTCAGACCGGCCAACATGAGCAAACAAAGCGGCAGCAGGATCCCCGCACGGGTCCAGAGGTTTCGAAAAGAGCGAGAAGAAGACATGGCTTGCGGTGTGGTGCGGGTTTGGTTGGCGGCGTGAATCAGGGGGCCGCGGATCGGCGGGCCGGGACCAGGTGACGAAAGAGCTTGAGAAGAAAATGAAGGGCGATGCCGAAGGCGGCGATGGAGACCGTGACCAGCGGCCAGTGCTCCACCGGAATGAGGAGAACCTTGCTCGAAGGATTGCGCCACACCGCGAAGACCGAATACGGCGTGCCCGGCACCGGTCGCCCGTTCTCCTGGGGGCCCCAACCGGACTGAAAGAGAATGTAGCCGTGATGACGCAAGGGTTCGTTCATTTCGATCACGACCTTCTCGCGCGTCCCGTCCTCGATCTTGGTGATGTCACTCTTGTAAACCCGGGGCGTACCGGTGTTAGGATGAAACTCGTGCGTGAAATCGTCCAGGTGCACGGTGAAGGGTATCTTCCACCGTTCGCGATCCAGCTTGACCAGCCAGGCGCGATCCTCCACCTGCACCGTCCAGGGCTGGTTCTCCATGCCCCATAGAATGCCCTCATCCAGCACTTCTCCCTGATCATCGACCACATCGACGTAAAGCGCGGTCACGTTGGCCTCGCTCTCGGTTTCTCTGGGAAGCTCGCGCATGAAAACGCCGTCTACCACCGGCGGTTCTCCCGGCCGATGAAAGGCCGCCGGCATCACCGCTGCGTTCAAGGCGTGATCGCGCAGACGCAAATTGAAGGGCAGATCGGGCAGTTCCACCAGCTGGGTGGCCCGCTTGTCCTCGTCCATCTCGTGGAGGACCGCCGCCGGCACCACCCAGGCTTGCTGATCGAAATCCGCCTCACCGTCCTCAACCGCATGCACCCGGATGACCCAATCGTGATAACTGACAAATTCATCACTTTCCTCACCCTCATAGAGCTGCATGTAGCCGTCCTTGGCATACCGATGTTGCAGAAGTCCGCCCGCCAGGAGGAACAGCATCGAGAAGTGAGCGATCATCACACCCACCGTCCGGCGGCTCTTGCGCAACATGATCAGCCCGCCGCAGATCAGATTGATCGAGAAAATGGTGAGCAAAAGCATCACGCCCGGCAGGGGCAGAGTCACCTCGCCCACCAAGGGCCATTCAAAATCGTGCCACAGCCACCAGGACTTGAAATACTCTTCCTGAACCAGGAACAGGCCCTTTTCCGGCTGTTCCTCTGTGCCGATCCAGGTGATCAGCAAGAGGAAGGCCAGCACGATCAGCGCCGACCCAATGGAGGAAAACATTCGGAAGATTCTCCGGGCGAGAATCAAGTAAAACGGTGAGGGCGACTCAGCCGGTTTGGATTCGGAAGTGGACATGCCAATGCGTCTCAAAAATTCAGTTAATGGGGTGCCCCGGCCCCGCCTCCGAGCGCGCCAATGCGCAGGCTCTCGGCAAAGGTCCGCAGCATGATCTTCTCGCCGTCCACGATGGCGGTCGGACCGCACAAGGTGGCGAGAATCGTCATCGGTTCGTGCCCTTCGGAGTTCAGCTGAGCCACGATGCCCACCAGCTTTTCACCTTCCTTCTCCACCTCCAGCCACTTTCCCTGGCTCCCCATGAGAATCTGATCGGGAAGCCCGGCAAAGGCCTCTTCGCTCATCGCCTCCTTTCCCATTTCCTTCAGCCATCCGTCGATCACCTGAGACGGCGCCAGTTTGGCGGGGGGAACCATGATCCCCATCGTGACGGTGGCTTCATCCTGCGGGCCCACGCGAAAACCGAGGGGACTCCGCACGAGAGGATCGTTCCCCGGTGAGACGAAGTATTCCCACTCACAGGGTCGCAGAAACTCGAAGGGCCCCACCTTCAAAGCCATGTAAGGCTCCCGGTTCGGGTCGGGCAGGATTTCCAAGGTCTCACAAAAGGCGAGAAACTCGCTTTCTTCACGTTCGACCAAGCTTCGTGGCCCCGTCATCTTGACCGAGTAGGCCTCACAGCCACGCGTCATGAGCATTCCCAGAAGCCGGTAGCCTTCCCGGCCGCCGGACTCGCCCATCCCCTGATAGGCTCCGTCCATTTTCACAAAAATGCCCTCGCCACCGGCAAAAGGTTTACGGGGCAGCGCGGCCACCTCGGCCTGCGACATCGGCGCCAGGCCCATCTGTTGCTTGCGCCAGCGATTGATGTTCGCCAGGCCGCCATCCACAAAGCCCGAGATTTCCGAGAGATAGCACTCGCCCACGCCGTCCGGGCCGAAGGCGAAATTCAAGGTCCGGAACCGGCTCGATCGCAACTCCGCCCAGGAACTCCCGGGAACGTAGCGAAAGCGCTTGGAGGCATCCGCATACTTCGGAAAACGCTCCTCGGCTGGAACGTCGACCTTGTAAGCGCTTCGGGGCGGAGAAATTTGCACGCGCTCCGGCGTCACCGGAGAGGCCTCTTCCCGGCACGAAACCGTATAACAGCCCACCGCGACGACGAGCGTCCCCTTGAGAATCTGATGCTTCACCAATGGTCGATACGAATGGATTCGCCCACAAACAACCCCGACCTGAGAGAATGTCTCAAACTCCCGCGACGGCGCCCTCCGCCAAATGCCCGACCGTGAGCAGCGCTCCCAGTCCGAAAACGATCGCCACCAAGAGCGCCGTCCGGTCTTGATCGAGCCGCTCGGTCATCGTCAAACTGAGTGTCAGGGACAGCCCTCCGCCCGCCAGACCGACCAGGGAGAGCACCGCCCAGGCCCCAAATCCTTCCCCGCCACAGGCCCCGAAAGTCGTCCCCGCCCAGGTGGTGAAGACCGCCAGCCCGAGGACAAGGGGAATCGCGGGAACCACCGGCTCAAACCGTCGCGTCCTCCCCAACAACTCCATCAGGGCTCCCGCCGCCAGAAGGGCGATCGCTCCATGCACAAAGGGCCGATGGAAATGGGCCGCAAAGGTCATCCACGCGGGCTTCGCCTCGACCCCAGCACAACCGGCGACCCACAGCCCCGCGAGGATCCACAGGATCCCGCAGACCAGGGCCACCACACCCGGGACCGTATTCAGCCAGGGCCGCCGTTCCCCTCCCAGATCGAAGTCGAACCCGTCATCAAACGCCTCGTCCGAAACGATCTTGATGGTCGGATCTGTGCCCAGATCATCCACATCCGGCGGCTTTCGATGGCTGGCCTCGATGACGAACTTGTAGCCGCACCCCGGGCACTGTCCCTTCCGCCCCATCAGCTCCTCGCCGATCAGAATCCGCAGGGCGCAGTTGGGACAAAATATCGGGACCGCCTCGACCTCACGGTCACCGTCACGATCGGCTTCATTCATCGGTCTCCGGGGAAGAGTCCGGGGGCGCGGTTCGGAGCCAATCCACGATCATGCCGATTTCACGATCGGAGAGCTTGGCCGGCTTCCCGTCGACCGCGCCGTAGGACGGCATCCGGTCATTCCGGCTTCCGTAAAACCGTTCGTGGGAGGGATCCTGGATGAAAGCGATCATCCAGTCGCGCGAGCCGTAGCCCGTGAGATCCGGCCGCCTTCCTTCACCCTGAAAGTAATGACAATCCAGACAGGCCAAGCCGTCATCTCCCAAGAGCTCGCCTAACTGGGCCGCCACTTCCGCATCGGCGGCATCCGCCTCCGCTTGGTAAGGCAGCCGAGCCTCCGCCGAGAGTTCGATGATGAGGTCGGCCATGAGCTGCTTCTCCACCTCGCCATATTCGGCCACATCTTCGAGCACGAAGTCGACCATCTTGCTCACCCGCTCTCCTTCGTCGGGATTCACAAACTTGGTGTTGCCCCAGTACTTCGGCGTCGCCAAATGCTCGGGCGAGAGGAACTCGGTCAGCCACTGTCTTGAGGCGAAGCCCTTGAGGTCGGCGGCCGAGGTCTCCTCCACCAGAGCCCCCAAACCGTCCTCGCCCCCATAGGCATGGCAGGAGGCGCAGTTCTCCTTGAACAGGCGAGGCCCCTGGGTGCGGGGATCATTCTGCAAGAGTGCCAGGGCGCCCTCGGGCGGTATCCCCCCATTTTCCTTCACCAGGACCTTGACCCGGTGCGCGTCTTTTTCCGCCTGCTCCACGGCCGCCAGGATATGCGGCGCGTGATCCGGATCGTAGCGGTCGTGATAGTAAGCCGCCGAGGTCAAGGCAAGGAATCCGAGGATGCAGAAGAGCAGGAAAACGACCGAGCAGAAATCGCCAAAACGGCATTTGAAGACGGGCATTCGCCACTTGAGAGCGCCCACAAAGGGAAGGGCCATGAAGGCGGCGAACAAGACCCCCGGCACAATCACCGAGCCCCACACCGGCGCGGCGATGCCCAGGAACACTTGATCACCCGGGAAATACTTCAACATCTGAAAGAGGAACATGAAATACCAGTCCGGCCGGGCCGCGGCGTACTGCTCCGCCGGGTTGGCCGGTGCGCTCAAATGCGCTCCATGCTGCCAAAAAACGAACACCAGGACCACCGCCAGCACCGCCAGACATGCCACCGCGTCCTTGAGCACCTGGTCGGGCCAGAAATAGACATCCGGCCCCTTTCTCGGCTCCTTCACCTTGATCCCGTGTCGGCGGAACAGGTAGATGTGCCCGGCAATGAGCCCGATGAGCAAGAACGGCAAAACCCCCGCGTGCAGGGCGAAGAATCGCGTCAGCGTATGATGCCCGTAATCGGCGCCGCCCACGACCAAGCGCTGCAACTGGTCCCCGACCAAGGGGACGCCTCCCGCGAGATTGGTGGCCACCTTGGTCGCCCAGTAGCCTTTCTGATCCCAGGGCAAGAGATAACCGGTCAGCGACATCGCCAGGGTGAGCATCAACAAGCCCATGCCGAACCAGAAGTTGATCTCCCGCGGCGCCCGATAGGCGCCATCGATCACCACCTGCATGAGGTGGAGCAGCAGAAGCACAGTCATCACCTGAGCCGTCCAGTGATGAATCCCACGCAGGATCCAGCCCCCCGCCACTTCTTCCTGGATGTAATAAACGCTCTCCCAGGCCGTCTGCGAACTGGGACTGTAAAACATCCATAACATCACTCCCGTGATGAATTGCATCACGATGGCGAATGTCAGGGTGCTCCCCCACACATAACGCCATCTCGCACCGCCGGGCACGCTCTCGAAGAGGGCGTCCTTGACAAAGCTCCGATACCCCGTGCGCTGGTCCAGCCAGCCAGTGATCGCTTCCATCATGATGATCTTGTCAGACAACCGGAAGCTTCTCCTTGATGTTGGCCTTGAAGTTGACAAAGGCCACCCACAGTTCGCCTTCCCGGATCTCCACGCCCAGTGAGTCCAGCCCACGCGGACTCGGGCTGTCCGGATTCAACACCTCGCCCGTGTCGGCGAAGGTGCTGTTGTGGTAGGGACAGGAGTAGTTGCCCTCCTCGCCGAGATACTCCACCGCACCGCCGAGGTGCGGACAGGATGCGTTGAAGGCCAGAAAGCTTTCCGGCACGAGTTCTTCGGCCAGGCGTTGCACGAACACGCTGCCAATCCCGGTGGAGGGATGACGCGTCCAGGCGTCCTGGCGCTCCGCCACGACGCGGAAGAGCTGCGGGGCTCCGCCGACTTCCAGGGCGTCCGCCGAGGCCAAACGCACCGTGACGCCACCGGACGTCTCTTCAAACAGCGGGCTGGCCACCACCGTGACCCCCACGCCAATCGGCACCAACGCGGCCACGCCGCCCAGAGCCACGCAGGCCGCCTTTTGCATAAAGTCCCGGCGATCCGGCTCCGCGGGTGCGGATGCCAGCGCGGGCGATGACGACGACTCGACGTCTTCCGAAGATGATTCCATCGTGTGAATGTTCCGTGTAAAATTGTCTCTGGTCTGCCGACCGCTGTTCCTGCATGAACGACCGTCTTTCCGGCCAATTCGCTTTTAGGCTCCTACCAACCCCGGCGCCACGAAAATCGCCCGCTTCCCAACGCGACTCAGCCGACACCGGCGCTTCGTCCTCATTCGGTCTCCTCCACCGAAGCCGCCACCCCTGCGGGGCGCGCCGTTGCTTTCAACCCATTATCAAATCGCTCCATCTGCGCCATCAAGGCTCGCACGCGCTCGGGGTGGCGGGCGGCCAGGTTCTCCGATTCCCCGATATCGCGCCCGAGATGATACAGCTCCACGTTCTCCCGGTCCTCCCTCCGCGCGCCCGTTCGCTGCAACTTCCAGGGACCGCTGCGAATGGCTTCCAGGCGGTTTCCCCGGTAGTAGTGGTAAAACTCGTGGGGCGTGACCGCGCCTTCCGCGCCACGCATCAAGGGCCAGAGGTCACGCCCGTCGATGATCCGATCTTCCGGCACCCGTCCGCCCGCTAGTTTCGCCAGGGTCGGCATCAGATCGATCGTCGCCGCCACCTCATCGGTCACCGTGCCCGCGGGAATCTTTCCGGGCCAGCGCATCACGCACGGCACCCGCATCCCCCCCTCGTGGGTCGAAAACTTGTATCCGCGCAAGGGATAAGCGCTGCCTCCCCGGCCCCGGTTCAGTTTCCAGGGCCCGTTGTCCGAGGTGAAAATGATCAGCGTCTCACCATCCAAGCCCTTCGTTTCCAAGAGCGCCATCAATCGCCCCACACTCCAATCGATCTCCTCGATGGTGTCCCCATACAATCCCCGCGCACTCGTTCCGCGAAAGGCTTCGGAGGCGAACAGCGGGATGTGCGGCAGGTAGAGAAAAAAGGGCTGACGCCCCGCGTGGTCCTCGATGAAACGCAGGGCTTCTTCGGTGTAGCGACGCGTCAAAGTGGTCTGGTCGGCCGGGTATTCCACCCCCTCCAGATCGCGCATCAAGGGCACCCAGTTCTTCACCCGGTGCTCTCCCGACCTCAGCCTTTCCCAGGTCACGCCCGCCCGAAAGACGATCTCATCGCTCAGCCGGGCCTCCGGATCGATCGTCATGTCGTTGCTGTAGGGAATCCCAAAATAGCGGTCGAATCCCTGCTGCGTGGGAAGCAGCGCCGGCTTGTGCCCCAAATGCCATTTCCCAATGCAGGCCGTGGCATACCCCCGGGCCTGCAGCACTTCCGCCACCGTGATTTCATCCAGATTCAGCCCCGTATCGTGCCGCGGGAACAGAACTCCCGGCACGCTGACCCGCGTCGGATAACAACCCGTCATGAGGGCCGCCCGGGACGGTGAACAGACCGAGTTCGCCGAGTAGAAACTGGTGAATTTCCGGCCCTCCGCCGCCAGCCGGTCGACGTGAGGCGTGCGGATGAGGGGCGATCCGAAACAGCCGAGATCTTCGTACCCCTGATCATCCGTGAAGATCAGAATGATGTTGGGTCGGTCCTCGGCGGCTCGGGCGGTCGCCATGCCTCCCAGGCACCCCATCAGGAGAAACTTGATAAGCCAACGCTGCATGCCCCCCGCCTAAAGAACCCGAGCCGCGATGTCAACGCCCCGGGGCTTCTTTGTGCATCCCGGCGAATCTCACCCTTCTCGTCGAGCGGTCTTGCAAACCTGGTCCTCCCAAGGCGAACGGGAGGAGAAATGACCGGAAGTTGTGGATGAGGGCGGTCGGGGCATCATGAAGAGTTCAACCATTTACCAAAACAACTGAACTCCAATGAAAACCACCAACCACCCCACCGAATCCGCATCTATCCTCGGCCAGGAAGGAGCAGGCACCGTCTGCCAGAACGCCCTTGAGGCCACCCTGCGACAAGGAGCCCAAATGCTTCTTCAGGCCGCCATCGACAACGAAGTCTCCGACTACATTCAAGCCCATCAACATCAGCGTGATGACCAGGGTCATCGCCAAGTCGTCCGCAACGGCCATCTTCCTGAAGCGGCAACTTCAGACTGGAATAGGGAACGTTCCTGTTCGGCAGCCCAGGATCAATGATCGCCGATCAGGCCAGCGGTTCACCAGCGCCATCCTCCCGCCGTACCTACGCCGAGTCGCTTCACTGGACAACCTCATCCCAGCACTCTACCTGCGAGGAATCTCAACCTCCGAGATGAGTCGGGCCTTAGAGCCGATCCTCGGTGAGAACGCATCGGGACTTTCTGCGACCAATGTCGTTCGACGAGGAAGAGCAATGGGAGAAAGAACGCGAGCAATGGAGCAAGCGTGACCTCAGCGACAAGGAATACGTCTATCTCTGGGCCGACGGGATCTACTTCAATGTCAGTCTCAATGACGACCGCCCGTGTGTTCTCGTCATTGTCGGCTCCTTACCCGATGGAACCAAGGAATTGGTAACCATCAGCGATGGAGAACGAGAGAGCAAACTGTCCTGGAAAAATGTGTTCAGAGATCTCGAGAAACGAGGATTGAAGATCCCCCCGAAATTGAGTATCGCCGATGGAGCTCTCGGGTTCTGGAGTGCCTTGGAACTCACATCTGACCGATAAATCAGCTCAGTTTTTTTGCCTAAAGTGTTAGTTTATGTTGCGTTATATGCCGCCTGCCCTTAAGGTCTTGTGTGAAAAAAAACACAAAAAGACATGCGGCAAATCCGGCAAAAAAAACGCTTCTCGGAGCTATCAACCGATCTCTCAGGCACTGAGCGACCCCAGAGTCTTTGCTGATACCGAACTCGGAAATGGTATTCGCGCTCATGGGATGGTCAACCTTTTTCGGGCCGTCTTCGGTAAGGCACGCCGCATCGATGGCGAATGCCCAGGGGCCATCCTCGCCGCCCTGCTGGTATGGCCCATCCTCAAACTCGAGAATTCCAGTATTCATGCTTTCTGTTCGGAGCTTGGCCAGTTCTTGAAGGGCCGCGTAGATGACTGCAAATACAGGGCGAACATTCTTTATCGTGTCATGCGCCGTGAGGACGTCAATTGGCGGACGATGGCCATCGAGCTTTGCAAGAGCATTTTCAACGCCAACTCCGTGGGTCCAGACGATCAGCGAGCGTTCGTCATCGACGACACAATCAAGGTGCGACGGGGCAAGAAGGTCGAGGGCTCCTCTTTGCACTGGGACCACACGGAGAACCGCTATGTCACAGGTCACCAAGTGGTGGAGCTCGGCATCGCCGGTGAAAAAGGATTCCTTCCGGTTGATCGGCAGATTTTCATGGGCGAAAAGGAAGCGGTAGGAAAAGCGCCTGAGAACGAATTCCGAGATAAGAGATGTGCCGCCGCGAGAGACATGGAGAGGGCAAAAAATGAATCGAAACACACGATGTTTCGAAGGATGCTCAAGTCGGCGCTGGATGTGGGATTTCGAGCGGCCTACGTGCTGGGCGACGCTTGGTTCGGTTGCAAAGAGAACATTCGAGCCTCCCTGGATCTCGGCCTCGTCGCCATTTTCCAGATGAAGCGGGGCAACATGAATTACTGGTTGGCGAATCCAAAAACCACTCGGAAGGCAAAGAGCTATACCGCGCCTCAACTCTTCAACAAATACAAGCGTCAGCTCGAGGCATCGAGCCCCAAGGCGCGCTACCGGACTTATCACGTCAAGGTCTGGATCAACTTGGAGACAGAGGCCAAGCGAGCCCCAAAATGGCAGGAGGTGACACTCATCTTCAGCGCCCCGGTGAATCCCAGTTCTGGAGCCTCTCCAGAGAAAGCGTGGGTGGTGTTCCTGACCACAGACATCGAGGCCTCCGTGGAGAAGACGCTTTCAATACATGCCTTGAGATGGTCTGTGGAAGTCTACCCCAGCGTTTCATAAAATGGCCAGTCAGGCCATCATGTAGTAGGCGATTTCTTCTTCGACGGCCTGATTGTCTCCGAGTGTCAATGTGAGTCGACCTTGAGGGCGAGTCAGGCGTCCGGCACGCTGGATGATTTTGCGGCGAATCGTGCCGAGTCCTTCAAAGATCCACTCTGCAGCCCTTTGGGGGGACGATTTGCGTGACCGCTCCGCAGATCGCATCTGCATTTCGCGTGTGAGATTGTGGGTGAGGATACTGGCCAAAAGGAAAGCTTCGTTGGCGGCACGTCGCTTGGCCGGAATATAGTCCATCTGGGCCTGGCTCTTGGCTTCGCCAAAAATCTTCTCCTGAGAGCCACGCCCTTCATGAAGTTTCACCACATGAGCGGCCGTGTTTGTCTTGTTGGTGATGATCGCCTCGTATTCATGGTTCTCCTCGACTGGTTCGAAAAGATCCAGTTGGAGCGGTCCTTTGCGCTGAGTGCGCCTCATGGTTCGAATGCACAAAATGCGCGCTTTGCGCGCCCAACTTTTTGGCTTCCAGCGGATTTCGAAGTGATGAGTTTTTCCCTCTCCGCCTCGGGTTCGGGACCAGCGACGGCGCTTCTCGATGATGCCCTTGAGTTCCACAAGCCGCTCGAAAGGCATCGAGAACATATATTCCAGGCCAAGGGTCTTTGCCTCTGAAACCATCTGATCGCTGAAAAACGCGCTGTCGGCGCGCAACTCGATCTGCACATCAGGCAGCACCTTGCGAATCTTCTCCACGCAGGAACGGAGGAACTCCACTGCGGCATTGGAGTCATGGACGTTGCCACTTCGATGAAGGAAGTCGAAGATTTGTCCGGTTTGAGCGATCGTCGCGAGCAGCGGGTAATAACTGCGCTCGCCTTTTTTCTTCTTGTTAAATCCCACAGCCGTCCCTTCCGCATGGCGACTCGTGCTCTGCACGCTTCCGTCCAAATCAAGCGTGATGCGTTTGATTCCCTCCTCCTGAAGTCGCGACAGGCAAACGAAATGATTCATCTCCCTCATCCTCTCAAGGCTTTGACAATCGACCTCTCCCAACATCCGGCTCATCGTTGGGACACTGGGCAATTGGTGCATCCCCAAAACCTGTCGTACAAGGGGATCATCTCGGTAGTAGTCCAAATCGCGAAGCATCCGGTAGCCCAGTATAAGATGCACGATAAGACACATGAAAACCTTGTGGAACTTGTAGAAGCGGGACATGCGCCGATCCAGTGGACCAAAGCACTGCTGAAGCTTCCCCTCCAGATCCAATTCCTGAAAGAGCTTCTGAAAGATAACGAGACCGCCGAAAGAGGTCAGTTCTTGATCTTCAAATTTGATCGCCGGAATCGTTCTGGACTTTGCATTAATCGTACGTCGTGCTACTCTCACTGTAGGTGGCTTTTGGGTTGAAGTGTTTGGTGTTTTGGTAGATTCCAAATCAACCTTATCCCAAAGGCCCCTGCCACTATTTTCTTGGGATTCTTGCCCCGATTTATGAAACTATGGGGTGAAGGTAGTCAGTACCGCTGGGATCTCTGGGTTGATGGGCGGCTGGTGGCGGTGAATTTGGGCTATTACGATCACGCCAACATCGATCCAAGGCGAGTCACACTGTTAGGTCATCGCCGGATTCCACTCTATATGGATAGTCTCGTGGTTTCCAGCGAAAACCCTCTTTTCGAAGATGAGAATCGCAATGGTCTATAAGATCGCTCGTGAGTGAGAAGTTCTGTAACTGGATCATCATGCGGCGAAGCGTGAACCTTCGGAGCGAGTGAAGTCTATTTTATCAAGGATGAATTTTCGGAACGCTGAACCTTTTCCGCCGTGGTGCAAAAATCCAGGCAGTGTGTTTTTCAAGGCGGCTGAGACAATCATTTCCGAAGGCAGCACGTCTGGGCGGATGGTTCGGATCCAGGTTCCAAAGTGCTTCCAGACCAGACCGTCACATGTCATGGCAAGGTACTGTAACATGCCCTGAGCGATCATGCCGGTCTGCACAAACACATGATATGCGTGCATCTTTCTCTGCACCTGTCTGCGATATTTCTCGGTAGTCCGGTGGAGGTATTGGTTACCATTGCGACGCTTGAGCGGTCGCATAGCGGCCATCCAGAAATGGTATCCGAATGAGCCGACCGAATGCACCGCTTGCTTGAAAGCGACTTCGATCTTGAAACGCAAACTGTAGAGCAAGATGATCTCCTGAGCTTCCATGGTGAGGTCGGTAGACAAGAGGATGATCCGCCCTCTCGTGGGATGATCGACGAGAATGAAGCGGACCATCGCCCCGGCGGGCTTCCACAACAGATCCACCGACTTGAACCGGACAGAGATGTTTCTCTCCCCATATACGGGACTGGGAACGGAACTGAAGCCGCCCGTTCCAAAGACATTCTGGAGCTTCACCGCAGCGCCATACTTTTTCGGTCGTCCGCGTTTGCGTTTGCGTGGCACTGCCGCAGGCCGAAAGCCGGTTGTCGTGCGTCGAACCCTCGTGACCAGCACACCGGAACGCCCCTTGGTGCTCCGGATCACCTTTCCGTTGGCGTAGTAGGCGTCGGCCAGCAAGACGAACTCCTGACCTCTACAGACGGATGCGAGCATCTCGTTGGCCTTGTCGATCAAGGTTCTCCTGTCGCGGTTTGAAGTGACGATACCTTCGTGAATGCGTGCACAGACCGGAACGCAGAAGAAGTATCCGCCAACCTGACAGAGCACGCCGAAGGCCTGAAAGGAATGGCTCATGATGAAGTGAGGCTTGGAATTGGACTCGGACTGTTGATGCAGATACTTCACCGCAGGCATCTTGCGGCCCTCCTTGGACTTCTTGATGCCGTCGAGAACCAGGACGGGGCGACAACCGATCTTGTAGACAGGGAAGTGCTTGATCACGATGGCGAACCAAAGTTCTGCAAGCCGGTCCGTCTTCACGGCATTGCTGTGGAAGAAATGGAGTAAGTGCTCATAGAACCCCATAGTTTCATAAATCGGGGCAAGAATCCCAAGAAAATAGTGGCAGGGGCCTTTGGGATAAAGTTAATTTGGAATCTACCAAAACACCAAACACCTCAACCCAAAGGCCACCTACACCCCAGCGTTTCATAAAATGGCCAGTCAGGCCATCATGTAGTAGGCGATTTCTTCTTCGACGGCCTGATTGTCTCCGAGTGTCAATGTGAGTCGACCTTGAGGACGAGTCAGACGTCCGGCACGCTGGATGATTTTGCGGCGAATCGTGCCGAGTCCTTCAAAGATCCACTCCGCAGCCCTTTGGGGGGACGATTTGCGTGACCGCTCCGCAGCTCGCATCTGCATTTCGCGTGTGAGATTGTGGGTGAGGATACTGGCCAAAAGGAAAGCTTCGTTGGCGGCACGTCGCTTGGCCGGAATATAGTCCATCTGGGCCTGGCTCTTGGCTTCGCCAAAAATCTTCTCCTGAGAGCCACGCCCTTCATGAAATTTCACCACATGAGCGGCCGTGTTTGTCTTGTTGGTGATGATCGCCTCGTATTCATAGTTCTCCTCGACTGGTTCGAAAAGATCCAGTTGGAGCGGTCCTTTGCGCTGAGTGCGCCTCATGGTTCGAATGCACAAAATGCCCGCTTTGCGCGCCCAACTTTTTGGCTTCCAGCGGATTTCGAAGTGATGAGTTTTTCCCTCTCCGCCTCGGGTTCAGGACCAGCGACGGCGCTTCTCGATGATGCCCTTGAGTTCCACAAGCCGCTCGAAAGGCACCGAGAACGTATATTCCAGGCCAAGGGTCTTTGCCTCTGAAACCATCTGATCGCTGAAAAACGCGCTGTCGGCGCGCAACTCGATCTACACATAACCCCAGCGTTTCATAAAATGGCCAGTCAGGCCATCATGTAGCAGGCGATTTCTTCTTCGACGGCCTGATTGTCTCCGAGTGTCAATGTGAGTCGACCTTGAGGGCGAGTCAGACGTCCGGCACGCTGGATGATTTTGCGGCGAATCGTGCCGAGTCCTTCAAAGATCCACTCCGCAGCCCTTTGGGGGGACGATTTGCGTGACCGCTCCGCAGCTCGCATCTGCATTTCGCGTGTGAGATTGTGGGTGAGGATACTGGCCAAAAGGAAAGCTTCGTTGGCGGCACGTCGCTTGGCCGGAATATAGTCCATCTGGGCCTGGCTCTTGGCTTCGCCAAAAATCTTCTCCTGAGAGCCACGCCCTTCATGAAATTTCACCACATGAGCGGCCGTGTTTGTCTTGTTGGTGATGATCGCCTTGTATTCATAGTTCTCCTCGACTGGTTCGAAAAGATCCAGTTGGAACGGTCCTTTGCGCTGAGTGCGCCTCATGGTTCGAATGCACAAAATGCGCGCTTTGCGCGCCCAACTTTTTGGCTTCCAGCGGATTTCGAAGTGATGAGTTTTTCCCTCTCCGTCTCGGGTTCGGGACCAGCGACGGCGCTTCTCGATGATGCCCTTGAGTTCCACAAGCCGCTCGAAAGGCACCGAGAACATATATTCCAGGCCAAGGGTCTTTGCCTCTGAAACCATCTGATCGCTGAAAAACGCGCTGTCGGCGCGCAACTCGATCTGCACATCAGGCAGCACCTTGCGAATCTTCTCCACGCAGGAACGGAGGAACTCCACTGCGGCATTGGAGTCATGGACGTTGCCACTTCGATGAAGGAAGTCGAAGATTTGTCCGGTTTGAGCGATCGTCGCGAGCAGCGGGTAATAACTGCGCTCGCCTTTTTTCTTCTTGTTAAATCCCACAGCCGTCCCTTCCGCATGGCGACTCGTGCTCTGCACGCTTCCGTCCAAGTCAAGCGTGATGCGTTTGATTCCTTCCTCCTGAAGTCGCGACAGGCAAACGAAATGATTCATCTCCCTCATCCTCTCAAGGCTTTGACAATCGACCTCTCCCAACATCCGGCTCATCGTTGGGACACTGGGCAATGGGTGCATCCCCAAAACCTGTCGTACAAGGAGATCATCTCGGTAGTAGTCCAAATCGCGAAGCATCCGGTAGCCCAGTATAAGATGCACGATAAGACACATGAAAACCTTGTGGAACTTGTAGAAGCGGGACATGCGCCGATCCAGTGGATCAAAGCACTGCTGAAGCTTCCCCTCCAGATCCAATTCCTGAAAGAGCTTCTGAAAGATAACGAGACCGCCAAAAGAGGTCAGTTCTTGATCTTCAAATTTGATCGCCGGAATCGTTCTGGATTTTGCATTAATCGTACGTCGTGCTACTCTCACTGTAGGTGGCTTTTGGGTTGAAGTGTTTGGTGTTTTGGTAGATTCTAAATCAACCTTATCCCAAAGGCTCCTGCCACTATTTTCTTGGGATTCTTGCCCCGATTTATGAAACTATGGGGATAAGGCAGCACCTTGCGAATCTTTTCCACGCAGTAGCGAAGAAATTCCACCGCGCCATTGGAGTCATGGACGTTGCCGCTTCGATGAAGGTAATCGAGAATCTGTCCGGTTTGGGAGATCGTCGCGAGCAGCGGATAATAACTGCGCTCGCCTTTTTTCTTCTTGTTAAATCCCACAGCCGTCCCTTCCGCATGGCGACTCGTGCTCTGCACGCTTCCGTCCAAATCAAGCGTGATGCGTTTGATTCCTTCCTCCTGAAGTCGCGACAGGCAAACGAAATGATTCATCTCCCTCATCCTCTCAAGGCTTCGACAATCGACCTTTCCCAACATCCAGCTCATCGTTGGGACACTGGGCAATTGGTGCATCCCCAAAACCTGCCGTACAAGGGGATCATCTCGGTAGTAGTCCAAATCGCGAAGCATCCGGTAGCCCAGTATAAGATGCACGATAAGACACATGAAAACCTTGTGGAACTTGTAGAAGCGGGACATGCGCCGATCCAGTGGATCAAAGCACTGC
>CBDBEZ010000134.1:0-251328 GCA_965204485.1 Verrucomicrobiales bacterium | reverse complement strand
AGCCCGCCTCCAGTTCCAGGTAGGCCAGAATCTCGATCACCAGGCCATTCGTGCTGCCCGCGGAACCCGGGATCAAGGGAATCTCCTGGTCCGTCTGATCGGTGGCCATCGTGCTGAAATAGCCGGCATCGACCGGCGCTTCTTCCGCCCAGTTGATGATGCCCTCGACCGTCGTCGAGGCCGGCGCCCAGCCGTCCTTCCGGTCGCTGGCTTCATTGTAGTAGGGCTTGCCTTCCGCGCTGCGCAATTGGCCAGCCAACTGCAATTCCGCCCGTTCCGGGTTCTGATTGTGGGCGCTCGCCCCGCCTTCCGTCTGCGAATCGCTGATTTGACTGACATTGACCGAGAATCCACGCGCCACTCCCTCCAGCGAGCCCGCGCCGTAGGTCGCGGGAATCACCGTGTATGACGGAGTGACCACCGGAACTTCCGTCCTCCCGCCCGGGTAATCCAATCGCAAGGAATGACTCGAACCCGGTTCAAGCCAGGTTTCGAATTGACCGGTCACTCGAATCACCGGATCCTCGATACTTACATTGACCGAGACTGGACTCCCATTAAGATCCGCCGTCACGCCAACCCACCTGGATGACGATCTCCGACCCCACCGTTCTCGACACGCCCGTGGGGGTGTTCTCGTAGGTCGCATTGCTCACCCCGGTGGCGTCGTTGTTGTCCGCGTCCACCAACCAGTGATAGTAATAGCGATTGCTCATGCCCTCAGCCTCTTCACCTGCCGCGGGCGTGATGACCGCCTCCGTGGTCATGCCGAGATAGAGAAACTCGTCGTCGCTGCTGGCTCGGATCTGCTTGAGGTCACCGCTCGGATCCAGCATGTCATCCGTGGCGTCATCGACGATCACGATGTTGGCACCGCCGCTCCCGCCGCCAGCCGAAGGCAGCTTGAACTCGGCGGAATCCATCCAATCCGTGGCCCAGCCGTCCGATGCCCCTTCCTGAAAGCCGGACACCGAAACCGTCTGCCCCGCGGTCAGTCCGAGCGCTTCGTAGGGAATCCGCGCTCGCACGGTATCACCGATCTTCTCCCATTCATAATCGCTGATCAGGGCCTCCTCGTCCGGATCGAGCGGGCTGTAAGCATAGATCCCGTTTGGCGCTCCGTCCCGCCAGCCGAACTGGACAATGATCTCCGTACCAATCGCCCGAGCCACGCCCGTCAGGGTGTTCTCGTAGGTCGCGTTGCTGACTCCCGTCACCGGGTTGTTGTCGGAATCGATCAGCCAGTGATAGTAATACCGGTTGGTCATCCCGTCCGGCGTCTCGTCCACCGCGGGGATGATCGCCCCGTGGGATCGCATGGTCAGAATCAAATGCTCGCCTTCCGCCGACACGGAAATCCCCGCCAAATCTCCACTCGAATCCGCCATGTCCACGGGGTCTTCGATCGTCAGCTCGGCAACCGCGCCACCACTTCCGATCGTCTCCCAATCGGTGAAGTCGCCATCGATGACGACCTGCGCGGAGAGAGGAACGACCGCGATGCCAAACAAGCCGGCGATCAGACGTAGGAAACGTGGCTTCCTACCCAACAGCGAGAAACATTTCTTCAGATGCATGAGAAACAATGGGGATCCTTGGAGGCTGAAGAATCGCAAAAAAGGCGAATTCACGCAATCCCAAAGGGCTGACCTTTTCGTCCCAAGGAGAGTCCGCAGCCGGGGGCCTTCATGGCACTCTGGCCCTAACCGCCGTAGCCGACTTTCCGCTCCAGCTCCGAAAGGGCCTCCGCCATCTCGGCATCCCGGGAGAGCACCGCGTGAAACCTGTCCAGAGCCCCGTGGATGATCCCCTCGCCAGCCTTCGGAACGGATCGCAGAGGGCCCATCACCAGGTCCTCGGGCAGGGCACTGGTCCAGGTCGCCGCGATCGCCAGGGCTTCCCGACGCCATTCTGGCCCGACCTCGGAGCGGGCTGCGTAACGCAGCAAGCGCTCGGCACTCTCACGGTCGCCCATGACGCGATTGGCATTGAGCATCCTCCGCAGCAGCGGCCCCCGGCCCGTGGTCGTTCCTTCTAACAAGGCGGCGAGATCTCCCATCGCGGACCGGCTCGCCAAGGGCACGTCGTGAATGGCTCTCGCCGCCTCCATGACGACCCGCTCCGATCGATCCGCGAGAAAGCGGCCCAGACCAGCGAACACTTCCGGATCCTTCAGCGTCCCCTCCCTCACCGCCGTTTCCTGCATCCGCCGCAAGGCCACCACGGCCGCCAAGCGCACCGCGAAGGACTCGCGCTCACGCAGATCCACCAGCAGTTCCGGCCAGCCGCGCGCCGCTCCCTCCAGGGCCCGCACGCCCCCGTGGCGGCGGTAGACATCTTCGTCGGCATTGGCCTCAATGTAATCCGCGATGTCCCGCAAGTCCTTCGGTCCCGCCAGCCCATGCATCGCCATGGCGGCCTCCAGTCGCACGCGCGGGTTGGAATCGAAGATGCCTTTTTTGACGATCCCCAGACCGAAGATCGAACGCGACTTCCCCAAGGCCCGGATCATCTCACGCCGGAGGTCCGGGTCCCGAAACCTCGCCAGCGCCGCCAAGCCCTGCAGCGATTCGCCCTCCCGCGTCCTCGCCAGTGCCGCACAACCCCGTATCCCATGGACTCTGGCCACCTTGCGAGAATCGGCCACCGCCGTTTGCCTCAGGATGGTGAAGTCTCCTCGCCGGACGATCTCACGCTCCGCAGCCACCCGAATGCGGAGGTCGGGATAGCCTAACAGAGACAAGAGCCTTCCCTCGGGCAAGCGGTGCCAATCCTCGCCCAGCCAGCGCGCCATCTCCGCGCGCATGGCATCGCGCTGCGGCGCCGCCACGTCCAGGCGGATCATGGCGCGGTCCCCATCGACGCCATCCACTCCGGCCTTCTTCCCTGCCTTTCCATAAAGCGCGCCGTCCACTCCGACCCGAAGCAAGTTCCAACCGATTCCCCCATCGTCCACCATCACCG
This sequence comes from Verrucomicrobiales bacterium, assembly GCA_965204485.1. GTDB lineage: Bacteria > Verrucomicrobiota > Verrucomicrobiia > Verrucomicrobiales > DEV007 > JAACDM01. Next base: position 248,364 of record CBDBEZ010000134.1, on the reverse strand, counting down.
TCTCGCCCAGGGTGAATCCCACCTCGCCTTCCGCGGGCGACAAGCGAAGCAGGCCCAGGCTCTCCCCTTCTCTCCCGGCGACGAAAAAATGCCCCCCTAAAGACCGGCTCAGCGCGGTGCCCGGATACGCGGCGAGATCCGACACGCCCTGAGGCCATCGCGCCAACCACGGGGTGAGAGCCGCCGACTGACCGTCAAAGTGCGCCTTCCCATGGTTCTCCTGTCGCCAGACCGACCGTGACTGCCCTTCAAAAAAAGATCGCCAACCGGCATCCGATCCCGGCAAGACCCAGTGCAACGAGTCGCCCGGGTTCGCCACGCCCTCGTCCAGCAAGTGCGAGTCGGCGACCCAGAGGTCCCCCGCCTCGTCAAAGGCCAGCGCCCGCGGATCGCGGAATCCCCTGGCAAAGACCCCCAATTGCCTTCCCTCCGCATCACAACGCAGAACGGCACCATCCCAGGGCAAATGATGGGAGGCCTCGTCAACTCCTTTGACCGTCAGACCGCGATCGTCCACCAGCCAGTAGAGCCATCCGTCAGGCCCACACTGCAGATCCCGAAAAGCCTGGAAGTCCCTCGATGATTTTCCGGCAACAAGCTCTCCGTAAACCAGACGTCGATTTCCGTCGAACTCACCGTCCCTATCCTCGTCGCGCCACCGCCACAACTCGGCCTCCACCAGGGCGTAGAGATCGCCTTCACAGAAACAAAGGGACGAGGCCCTCCCGTCGCCTAGCGGCGCCGCGACCTCGACCGCCACCGTGCCTCGGTCCGCCACCCCATCGCCGTTCGCGTCTTCCCACCGCAAGATCTCGGCGCCCCGGCCCGGCTCCTGAAACCGTCGCCAGTGATGCGCTCTCCCCTGACCATCAAAGGCCATCGCGTCCCACCTACCCGCCATCGCCGCAGGCACCGCCACCGAGCTTTCCCAGGCCACGTCTCCCTCCGCTCCCCATCCCAAGCACGAGCCAAAACCGAGGGCCAGGACCCCGCCGGCCAGAACCATCCGTCTCATCATGATTCCTTTGCGTCGTTTCATGGGCGACCTCCATGGTTGGGGCTTGCACCTCGCCAGCCCGCTCGCTACAAGGCAAAACATCATCTCATGAAACGGCAAACACTCACGACTTCCATCCTAACCCTGGCGGCCCTCGGACTCAACCTCGTGATGGCCGATCATCATGGCGGCGACGCCGCCGTCCCCTTCAATGGCAAAGACTTGCTCGACTGGTCTTTCAAACCCAAGCAATCGAAGGACGAAAAGGCCATCAAGCCCAAGTGGGTCGTGGGCACGCCATCCCTCGCGTCCTCGAATCCCTCCGCCCTGGCGGCGGCCGCAGGGGAAGGCGCCATGGTGAACCTGGTCAGCGGTCACGGCCAGAGCCTCGACATTTACTCCAACGCCAAGTTTGGCAGCAGCCGGGTGGAAGTGGAACTGCTCGTGGCCAAGGGTGCCAATTCCGGCGTTTATCTGATGGGAGAGTACGAGGTGCAGGTCTTGGACAGCTACGGCAAAGACCAGCTCGGCAACGGAGACATGGGCGCCGTCTACGGTGCCGCTCCTCCGTCCCTCAATGCCTGCAAGAAGCCCGGCGAATGGCAAAAATACGTCTTTGAATACGAGGCGCCCAAGTTCGATGCCGACGGCAAGAAGATCGCCAATTTCAAGCTGCTAAAAGTGGAACTGAACGGACAGGTGCTCCACGAGAACCTCGAACTCAAAGGACCGACTCCCAGCGGCGTGACCGGAAAAGAGGCGCCCAAAGGTCCGATCATGTTCCAGGGTGACCACGGTCCCGTGGCCTTTCGCCATATCAAGATCACGCCGCTGAAGCGTTAGGGAGGGATCGGAACCTCGTTTCGCCTCGCCCGCAATCACTCGATCGGATTGGGCGGATGTCCGGTTGAGTCTCCCTGCCCATTCGTCATCCTTGCGCGTGACCAGCGTCGATCGGAATTCCATGAAAGGCGCCGACCTCAAGGCGCTGGACTATTCCGTCGTCCAGCAGTGCATGCACTGCGGCATGTGCCTGCCCTCCTGCCCGACCTACCGTTTCACCCGTCGGGAACGTCACAGTCCGCGGGGCCACATCGCCCTCATGCGGGCGGTCGCCGACGATGATCTGGAGGTGAGCCGCGCCTTTGCCGGGGAGATGGACTACTGCCTCGGCTGCCTGGCCTGCCAGACGGTCTGCCCGGCCAAGGTCGATTACGCACACCTCTTCGAAACGGCCCACGCCCACGGGGCCAGAACGGTGCGCCCCCCGTGGAACGTCTGATTCTATCGAGCGCTGACGCTCGGCCTGCTCTTCCGACGTCCTCGCCTCCTCCGCGCGGTGGGCGTGATGCTGCGCGGACTTCAGCGAACCGGCCTCTTCGACGCCTTGGTCGACAGCCCGGCCCGGCAATGGCTTCCGGCCAAGTGGCGACGACTAGTGACGATGACCCCGCGCATCGCGCCTGCCTTCTCGCCGGCACTCATCGCGCCCTCGGAAACACCGCCATGCGGGCCGGTCCGCCATCGCGTCGGCCTCCTCACCGGCTGCATTCAGGATCTCGTCTACGCCACCTTGAATCGCGACACCGCCGACGTCCTTCTCCAGCAAGGCTGCGAAGTTCACACACCACCCGTCCAGCATTGTTGTGGGTCCATTCACGGCCACAACGATGCTCAGTCCTGGGCGCACGAAGTGGCACGCAAGAACCTCGACACCTTTCCGCTCCGTGATCTCGACGCCATCATCACCAACGCCGGCGGCTGCGGATCTCACCTGCGTCACTACGGGCGTTTGTTAGGGGACGACTCCCGATACGCCAAGCGAGCTCGGGAATGGGACCGCAAGGTCCGCGACATCCACGAGTGGTTGATGGAAATCGACCTGGTGCCGCCCGCCAACGGACCCGGCCCCGGCTCTCCATCGCCCCTCGTGGTGACCTACCACGAATCCTGTCACCTTTGCCATGGCCAGGGAATCTCCGCGGCGCCCCGCCAAATTCTCGACGCCATCCCCGGATTGACTCGGGTCGAACTCGCCGGCGCGCAGGACTGCTGTGGGAGCGCCGGTGTCTACAGCATCACCCAGCCCGAGGCCTCCGAAGCACTTCTGCGGGAGAAGGTCACCCATCTCTTGCGAACGGGAGCCGAAGCCGTGGCCACGGCCAATCCGGGTTGTGATCTGCAATTGCAGCGAGGACTGCGGGAAGCGGGATCGTCCATGCGCGTCACCGCGCCCGTCTCGCTCCTGGCCCAAGCCTATCGCAATTCCAGGAAAACTTCAAAAGACTAACGGAAGACGCAATCAGTGCGTCAAGGCATAAAAAACGATGTTGATCCCGATCGGGAAACACATTTTTTCCGAGTATTTCTTGAAAAACCAGGGGTCGAAGTCCTCCTCCTCCCAGCCGTCGGCAATGTCGTTGTTGTGACAGACTAACATCATCATGCGTCCCTTGTCGTCGTACCAGGCGTAGAAGTGCGGCTTGTTCATGTCCTCTTCGTCCTCGAAACTGAAGCCCTTCCTCTCGTAATGATTGTCCAGGCCAAGCTTACGCCACTCATCCGCGGCGTCGTGACTCGGTATTTGCGGGAGATCATCGAGCTTGAAGACGCAGCTGAAGATGGGGTGCTTGATGTCGAGTTCGACCGGATCGCGATCCGGTAACACGCCCTTCATCGCCTCTCTCACCTGGTTCCAACAACGCTTGCCCCACTGATCGTCCACCATGATGAATCCCCCGTTGAGGAGATACTTGCGCAGAGCCTCCTCTTCCGCCACGTCGAACCACACGTCTCGAAGGTCGCTCATGAAGGCAAAGGGATACTGATAGAGCCGCTCATCGGTGATGTCGATGTTGATATACCGTGGATTCACCTCGATGGCCGTCAGTTCCTGGAGTCGGCGCGTGAAGTTGTGCTCCGCATTGGGGTAATCCGTCATCCCTCCATCGCCATTGTGCCGAAGCCGAACGAAGGTGAAGTGGTCCTCGGGAAAGTCGGCGTCCGCCTCCCATTCCCGCGGCTCCGCCGGTGCCCAGCCCGACGAGCTGCCGAAACTCCGTCCGCCGCCGCCGCCTCGCCGTGACGGATCCGAGGGGTCGAAGGGCAACTGAGCGAGCAAGAGCGCCACCGTCGCCATGACCATCCCCGCCATGCCCAGAAACCATAGCGTGCGCGAGGGCTGGGCGTTCGCCGTCAATCTCAATCGATTGGTTTTCATCTTCAAAAGGCGGTGTCGTCGGGACTTGCGGAAAGGGAGACTGAATGTAGCAGGGATTTGGAAATGCCAAACTCCAGATCCGTCCCGGGTTTCGCCCCGTCCACCCCGGTCTTCACCCCCGAATCAGCGTCGCCACGCACTCGAGATGTTTCGTCTGGGGGAAGAGATCGAAGGGCTGAATCCGGCTGAGCGCGTAACCGTGCTCCGCGAAGGCATTGAGATCCCGCATCTGCGTCGCCGGGTTGCAGGAAACGTAGACCACCCGTTCGGGGCCAAATTCGAAGAGCTGCCGGAGAAACTCGGCGTCACAGCCTCTTCGCGGCGGATCGACGATCATGGCGGTCTCCGCGCCCGGGAAATCGCATCGCGCAAAGATGGCTTCGGAACGCCCCTCGAGAAATTCGGCCTGCGTCAAGCCGTTGACCTCGGCGTTCTCCCGCGCCCACCGGATGCTGCTCTCCGAGATTTCAATCCCCAGGACCCGCTCGAAAGCCGGCGCCGCCGTGAGGGCGAACAGCCCGCTGCCGCAGTAGGCATCCACCAAATGACGGGCCGACCCCGCCGAGGCATCCTTCCGAACATGGGCGGTGAAGGCCTCCAGAATCAGAGGGTTGTTCTGAAAAAACTCGCCCGCCGGGAAGCGAAAACGGATCGAGCCCACCCGCTGTTCACAGATCGCCTGGTGATCGCTGAGCACCGGCGGTTCACCGTCCGAGGCGCGCAACAATAGGGTCGCCCCTTTCTTGTCAGTCGCCGCGCGGGCCCTCACCTGACGCTTCAGCGGACCAAGCCGCTCATTGAGCACGGGCAGGGCGATCGGACAGTGATCCACCTCCACCACGTCTCGGCGGCGGCCCACCTTGAGAAATCCAATCGCCTCGATTCTTCCCTCCGAATCGGGCTTTTGAAAATGGGGGGTGATCTTGGAGCGATAGCCGTAGGGCCGGGGAGATGGAATCACCGGCGAAACCGGCGCCTCGAGCCCCGCGAGGTGCCGGAGCAACTCGCCAACTTGACGCGCTTTCCAGTGAATCTGGGATTCGTAAGCGAGATGCTGGTACTGACAGCCCCCGCACTCGCCGAAGAGCGGGCAGACCGGGTCAACCCGATCCGGCGAGGGATCCAGGACCTCGATGAGATCCGCCTCACTATGGCGCTTGTCGTTGCGAAAAACCCTCGCTTTCACCTTCTCGCCCGGGAGCGCGTAGGCGACGAAGACCACCCAGCCATCCACACGCCCCAGACCGGCGCCAAGATTGGTCAAGGCATCGATCGTGAGCACGATTTCCTCGTGATAGGCGAAGGGGTGCGGATGAAACTTTTTCGGAGGGCGCCTGGCCGCGGAGGGATTCATGAAAGAGAAATGCCGGAACCCCTCCCATGCGGCCGATTGTCCGGCGAAGCAAGCAGTCCTCGAACCCGAAAGATTTCAGTTTCCATCGCCGGATCGCCTTGCCAGAGTGCCCTTCTTGATCACGACCGTCATCACCAGCCAGAAAGGAGGCGTCGGTAAGACCACGGTGGCCATCAACCTGGCCCACTCCCTCGCATGCCGTGGCTGGCAGACCCTCCTGGTGGATGCGGATCCGCAAAACTCCGTCGGGCTCTCTCTCTCGGAGAAGACGCGGAACTGCCCCGGTTTCTACGACTTCCTGCACTATCAGTGCGATGTCGACGAGCTGATCATCCCCACCCGGCTTCCGGAACTGCACCTGGTCACGGCGGGCCTGACGGAAACGTTTTTCAAGCTGGACTCGGACGCCTCTCGTTACGCCGGCGCTCTCGCCCGCATGTTAGGACAACTGGACGGTTTGAATTACGACATCGTGCTGGTCGATACCGCCGCCGGTCTCATGGGCCATACGCGGGAGCTGGTGCGCCAGGCGGACTACGCGCTTCTCCCGCAGCAGTCGGAGCCCCTCGGTCTCCGCTCGATCGTTCAGCTCCTCGAGGGGATCGCGCACCTGAAACAGGAGGACACCGCGGCAGTCGAGGTCGCCGGTGTGCTGCTCACGATGGTGGATCCACAGGGCGAAGAGAGTCTCCAGGTGGCCCGCGACCTCCGGCAGATGGTTCCGGGAGACACCCTCCTGCGGACCAGCATTCCCCGAGATCAAGATTTCATTCGAGCGAGCGCTCACGGTGTTCCGGTCGCCTTGCTCTATCACAAACTCCCGCCCGCCGCGCTGGTCTTCGACCAGTTGGCGGCCGAATTCGAACCGCGGCTAGCCCTGCAAAAACTCGCATATGGCGAACGAGAATTCACTCGACTCCTGGATTGATCGCGAACGGCTCCGGAAACTCATCGGAGAAGTGCGTCCCGACAGCCTGAACCGGCCCAGTGCTCCGCTGGACAGCGACCTCACCCTCCACGGAGAGTGGACGGCCGGCCCGCCGGGAGAATTCGAAACGCCGGCGGAACAGCTCTTGCCCAACGAGATTCCCCAGCGGGCCTTCACCAAGGGCGCCCGAGTGCGAGAACCGGAACCCATCGACGAGGGCAAAGAAGCGGCGGCCTCGCCTCCTGCTGCTGCTGACGCCGAAGACAGAAACAATGCCTACGCGGCGCCCTCACCTCCGCCAATCGAGAATGCCGAACCGGAAGAGGCGGTGGCCGTGACCAAGGCCCCGGAGCCGACAACCAGCGCCGCTCCGCCGGTCACCGCGCCTAAGGAAATCAATCCCCTCAACCTCTATTTTCACAGCCCTGCGCCCTCGCCCGAGGCCAGAGCGAAAGCCTTCGTCCACTGGGTGAGACGAACGGCGGACGCCGAGGCGGCGTTCGTCGTCGATGGCTACGGCGCGGCCATCGCGGAGGAGCCCGACACGGATTCCGTCTTTCTCGCCTCCCTCTCGAACCTGGCCGACGCCCTGGGCCGCGGCCGGGAACACTTTTCCCGCCCCAACCAAAACGCCGTCCATCTCGAGCTGGAGGATCAGCGCGTGCTTTGCGTCGTGCAGGCCAAGTGGGACGTCGCCACCGTGGCCCTCGGCGTCATCCGGTCGACGCCGCTTCCCCGCGACATGGCCGTGCGTTATCGCATGGAACTCGGCAAGCTGGCCCAAAAACCCCGTCGCCGCCCGCGCGACTGATTGCACGAACGCCATTGCCATGCGGCGAGGAATGGCGAATAATGCGGATCGTCTCAACGTCCCGTCCTCACTCCTGGAACATGAAAGCCTCGCCTCTCAACGTCTCCCTCTTCGCTGGATGTGCCACCGTCCTCGGCGCCTGCCTGACCGCCGCGACGCTCACTCGAGGAGCCCAAGACAGCCCGCCGCGCTGGATGAACGAGGTCACCCTGCTGGATCCGGGCGAACACCACGCCATCCCTCCCTGTGAGCTTGCCTATCACGTCAGCTGGAACGGCCTGATCAAGGCCGGGGAGGCCACCTTGAAACTCGGGCTGCGCGATCCCAAGGTTCCCGAAAACCTGCTCGGCACCTGCGAGAGCCGCAGCGCCGGGCTGGCCAGCAGGCTCTGGTCCTACAAGAATGTGTTTCGATCGAAGGTCGACTCCGCCTCGCTCCGGCCGATTTTCTTCGAGGCTCGCGAAACCGAAAAAAAGGAACGCGTCGTCACCCAAGCCCGCTTTGCCAAAGGCGTTGTCACGAGCACCGAGACCGTCACTCAGCGCAACGACGGAAAAGCCAAGACCAAGGAACGGGTCTTCGCCTACGATCACGCCCACGATCTCCTCTCCGCGGTGCTCTATCTTCGCAGCCATCCCTTGAAGGACGGCGACGAGATCAACATGGTGGTTCACCCTTTCAAATCGGCTTACTTCACCAAGTTCCGAGTGGAAGGCCGGGAGACGTTTGACTCACCACTGGGTCGGCAAAAAGCCATCCGGCTGGGCATCGAACTCTACAAGATCGACCGGGACGACCTGGAATTGAAGAGCTACGACAAGTTCAAGAAAGCCACCATCTGGATGTCGGAAGACGCCTTTCGTCTCCCCCTGGAAGTGCGTTCCGAAGTGTTCATCGGCAGCGTCCGGGCCACCTTGCAAAGCCGAAAAATCTTGGACAACCCCTCATGATCATCCCCCATCCCCGAACCCATGCAAACACCGGTTTCTTCGTCGCGTCGCCACTTTCTCCAGAGCAGCCTCGCCGCGGCGACCGGGCTGAGCCTCGCGCCTGGTCTTCTCGCCCAGGAAGAACCCGAGACGGGTGCCGAGATCGCGCTTCCCGAGCGCGCCGTCACCAAGGGACGCATCAAACAGAGTGTGATGGGCTGGTGCTTCAACCCCATGCCCCCCGTCCAACTGGCCAAGGTCTGCCGAGCCCTGGGAATGCCGGCCATCGAGGGCATCAGCCAGAGAACGTATCCCGCGGTCATGGAAGTGGGCTTGAAGATCGCTCTCGTCGGGAGCCACGGCTTCGCCAATGGCCCCTACGACACCGCCAACCACGCCGCGAACAAGGACACTCTGCTCAAGAGCATCGACGTGGCCGCCGAGATCGGCTCCCCAAGCGTCATCACTTTCACGGGGATGGGGACCGAGGGGATCTCGCCGGAACAGGGCACCAAGAACTGCGTGGACCTCTGGAAATCAGTCATCGGACACGCGGAGAAAAGAGGGATTAACCTCTGCCTGGAACACCTCAACTCACGCGACGACAGCCACCCCATGAAGGGGCACCCGGGCTACTTCGGAGATGACGTCGATCTCTGTGCCGATCTCATCCGCCACGTCGACTCGCCGCGTATGAAGCTGCTCTTCGACATCTACCACGTCCAGGTCATGCACGGTGATGTCATCCGCAGACTGCGCCAACTGCAGGACATCATCGGACACTATCACACCGCCGGCAATCCCGGTAGAGGCGAGATCGACGAGAGTCAGGAAATCAACTACCCGCCCATCATGCGGGCCATCCTGGAAACCGGCTATCAAGGATTCGTCGCGCAGGAATTCATCCCCACCTGGGAGGACAAAGTCGCCGCTCTCCGCCACGCCGTCCTGACGTGTGACGTGTGAGGTTTCGCGACGCTCGGCCGTCATCGGCTTCGTTCCGTCGTTCACTTCGGCTGATGGAGCCGATCAATCCTCCTGATCTTCCGGCGCGGGAAGATCATCCTCGGCTGGAGAAGGCGTCACCTCCCCTTCCTCCGAAACCGGAACTTCGCCTTCATCTGAGCCTTCGCCTTCGCTCTCGACGCCTTCCTCTTCTCCCAGCTCTTCACCGACCACCCGCACGATGTCCTGGATGGTCTCGCCGTCTGCCAGCGACACCAGTTTCACGCCCTGGGCATTGCGACCGATCAAACTGATGGAACTGGCCTTGAGGCGAACGGTCTTCCCGCTGCTGGTCATCAGCATGACATCATCCTGTTCCAGGACGGCGATCGCACCGGCGACCTTGCCGGTCCGGCCGGTGGTTTTCATGGTGATGACCCCCTTGCCGCCCCGGCCCTTGGTCGGATAATCGTCGAAGGGCGTCCGTTTGCCCAAACCCCGCTCCGACGCGACGAGGAACTGCGCCGAGGTGTCCACCACCGTGAGCGAGACCACAAAGTCGTCTCCTCGCGGCCGGATGCCGGCCACCCCGCGAGCCGTCCGGCCCATGGAACGGATGTTGTTTTCGTGAGTGCGCACACAAAAGCCATCCCGGGTCACCAGACAAACATCGTCCTCACCGCTGGTCAGGCGCACGCCAATCAAGTCGTTGCCCTCCTCGATGGTGATGGCATTCAAGCCACCCTTGCGATAGTTGCGGTAGGCCGCCAGGGTGGTTTTCTTCACCGTCCCGTCACGGGTGGCGAAAAGAATGTAGCCCGGCTGATCCCAGGTCTGATCGTCCTCTTCATCGAGGACCGCTTCCAGCCGCAAGACCGAGGCGATCTTTTCGTCCTCACGAAGATCCAGAAGATTCTTGATCGACCGTCCTTTGGCCGTTCTCGCCATTTCGGGAATCATGTAGACACGCTCGACGTAGAGACGTCCCGTGTTGGTGAAGAAAAGCAGGTAGTCGTGGGCGGTTCCGGAAAAGAGGTGCTCGACGAAATCCGACTCCTCCGCTTCGGTCTGGGCCTCGCGGGTCTCCATTCCCTTGAGTCCCTTCCCTCCGCGCCCCTGGGTGCGATACTCCACCGCCGGCGTCCGCTTGATGAAACCGCGATGGCTGATGGTGATGATGGTCGACTCGTTGGCGATGAGATCCTCGATGTTGATCTCGCCTTCGTCGGGGACGATGTCCGTCTTGCGCGGCGAGCCGTGCTTCTCCTTCACTTCGAGAATTTCGTCCCGGATGATGGCGAGGACGCGCGACTCCTTGGCCAGAATGTCCATCAGGTCCGTGATCTCGTCCAGGACGCGATCATATTCCTGCTTGATCTTGTCGCGCTCGAGAGCGGTGAGCTGGTAGAGCCTCAGTTCGAGGATAGAGTTCACCTGGCGATCGGTGAAAATGTAGGCATCTCCCTCGACACTCGGCTGCGAACGGATGAGAATTCCGCGCGCTTCCGCGGCTTCTGTGGTGAAACGATAGGCCTTGATCTTTTCGCGAGCCTCGTCCCGGTTGGCCGAGCTGCGGATGATCTTGATGAAGTCATCCAGATTGGCAATGGCCAGCAGGTAGGCCTCCAGCACTTCCGCCCGGTCCTCCGCCTTGCGCAGCAAAAAACGAGTCCGGCGGATCACCACCTCGCGCCGGTGCTCGATGAAACAAACGAGCGCATCCTTGAGGTTGAGCAATTTGGGGCGCCGTTCATCGATGGCCAGCATGTTGGTGGAGAACGAGGTCTCCAGCTGGGTGTGCTTGTAGAGATTGTTCAGCACCACCTGGGAGCGCGCGTCCCGCTTGAGATCCACCACCACCCGGGTGTTCTCGTCGGACTCGTCCCGCACCGCGCTGATCTCCGGCAAGACCTTCTGATTCACCAATTCCGCGATGCGCTCCACCAGTGTGGCGCGGTTCACGTTGTAGGGAATCTCCGTGATGATGATCTGATCGCGGTTGCTGGGAAGGGTTTCGATGGTCGCCCGGCCTCTCACTTTCACACTTCCCCGGCCCGTCCGCATGTAATTGCGGATTCCGTTGAAGCCGAGAATGGTACAGCCCGTGGGAAAGTCCGGCCCCTTGATGTGGAGCATCAGCTCATCCACCGTGATGGACGAGTTGTCGATCACCGCGCAAACGCCATCCACCACTTCGCTCAAATTGTGCGGCGGGATGTTCGTCGCCATGCCAACGGCGATGCCCGTGCCGCCGTTCACCAGGAGATTGGGAAAGGCGGCCGGCAGGACGCTCGGCTCTCGATTCGTGTCGTCGTAGTTTGGCACGAAATCGATGGTGTCCTTGTCCATGTCGACCATCAGCGCCACCCCGAGATAGGTCAGACGGGCTTCCGTGTAACGCATGGCGGCGGGCGGGTCACCCTCTACCGAACCGAAGTTTCCTTGCCCCTCCACGAGGATCTCACGCATCGTCCAGGGCTGCGCCATGTTCACCAGCGTCGGGTAGATCGCCTGGTCACCGTGGGGATGATATTTACCCATGGTCTCCCCGACGATCCGCGCGCATTTGAGATGACCTTTGTTAGGGCCAAGACTCAAGTCGTTGAACATCGTGTAGAGCAAGCGGCGCTGGGAGGGCTTGAGCCCGTCCCGGGCGTCCGGCAAGGCCCGAGAAATGATCACGGACATCGAGTAGTCCAGGAAGGACTTCGACATCTCAACCGCTACATTGATCGGGGCAATGTTATCGTCGCTAGAATCGCTCACAGGTAGATCTCTTTCCGTTGTTCAACCAAAACTTAAACATCCAAATTGCGCACGTTGAGCGCGTTATCCTCGATGAACTGCCGCCGCGGTTCCACGATATCTCCCATCAAGATGGTGAACATGCGATCGGCTTCGACGAGATTGTCTTCGTTCAGCTGGACACGGAGCAACTTGCGGGTCGCCGGGTCCATCGTCGTGCTGAATAGCTCCTTGGCGTTCATCTCGCCCAGTCCCTTGAAGCGCTTCACTTCAATGCCTCGCTTCCCGATCTCCAAAATGGTATCCAGGACGTCACTCACGCAGTGAATCGGATGGGTCGATCCCTCACGATCGCCCTCCACCAGACGAAAAATCGGTTTCTCGGCGCGAATGAACTGATCCTTGGTGAAGCCGAGTTCTTCGAGCTGATGAAAGAGCTTGAGCATCGAGTGAGCTTCGTGGATCTCATGGAGCGTGGCCCGCCGGCTCACTTTGACACCGCGCTCGCCGCCACTGGCAGAGTCAGAGGCTTCTCCTCCACCTTCATCCGGCGCCTGGGCTTCTTCCTCCTCCAATGCCGCGCCGAAGAGCTGGAGATCGCGGTTGGCCATGGAATACTCCCGGAGGTCGTCCTCGTTGAGAAAGTACTCCACGTACTCCTCATTCCCCTCACGCACCTTGACAATGTAGAGCGGCAGCTCACCCGTCTCACGGTTCCTCCGTCGGAGGTATTCCTCAAAACTTCCACCGGCCCGCACCACCACGTCGGCGAAGCGATGCAATTTGGTCAGCACGATCAACGTGGTCTGCAAGGGCGCAGAGGCGAGCACTTCCTGGCCTTCGAGATCTTCAAGCGCGACGTCTTCCGACCCCAGCTCGATCAGCATCCGATTGAGCGCGTCGTCGTCTTGAACGTATTCCTGACGTTTCTTCCGCTTGACCAGGTAGAGCGGCGGCTGGGCGATGTAGACGTAGCCGCGGCGCACCAACTCGGCCATCTGGCGGCAGAAAAAGGTGAGCAAGAGCGTGCGAATGTGAGAGCCATCCACATCCGCGTCCGTCATGATGATGATCTTGTGATAGCGCGCCTTGGAAATGTCGAAGGAGCCTTCCTGTTCGCCATCGCCAATCCCCGTCCCGATGGCCGTGATCATGGTCTGAATCTCCCGGTTCTGCAGTGCCCGATGGAGGCGGGCCTTCTCCACGTTGATCAGTTTGCCCCGCAGGGGCAGAATGGCCTGAGTGCGCCGATCCCGGCCCTGCTTGGCCGAGCCGCCGGCCGAATCACCCTCGACAATGTAGAGCTCGGATTGCGACGGATCGCGCACGGAGCAATCGGCCAGCTTCCCGGGCAGGCCGCCGCCCGACAAGGCGGATTTGCGCACCGTTTCCCGCGCCTTGCGCGCCGCTTCACGCGCCCGCGCCGCATTGAGACATTTCTCCACGATCCGCTTGGCGACCTGCGGATTCTCTTCGAAGTAATGCATGATCCCATCGTAGGAGATCGATCCGACCACGCCTTCCATCTCATCGTTGATGAACTTCTCCTTCGTCTGCGAGCTGAAGCGCGGGTTGGGGTGCTTGACGCTCACCACACAGACCAGGCCTTCCCTGACATCATCCCCGGTTAGAGCGGGATCCTTGTCTTTCAGCAAATTGTTGACCTTGGCGTATTGGTTGATGGCGCGCGTCAGCGCGCCCCGGAATCCCGTGACGTGGGTCCCCCCATCCGGATTCGGCACCATGTTGGCATAGGGCAGGATCATCGAATCGAAGGAGTCGTTGTACTGAAGGACGAGATCGACGATGGCCTCGTCCCGGATCGTCTGCCCCTCCGAATCGTACTCGATCTCCCGTTTCCCCACGATTTGGATCGGCAGGGGATGCACCAGGTTCTTGTTCTCTCCCAACTGGGTCACGAACTCCACGATGCCTTTCTGATAGACAAAAGCCGACTTGCGGGGCTTCTGTCCCCGGTCATCGATCAAGGTCAGGCTCAGGCCGGGATTGAGAAAGGCGATCTCGCGCAAGCGCTTGGCGATGAGATCGAAATTGAACTCCGTGGTGGTGGTGAAAATGGTGGGGTCGGGCAGAAAGGTGATGCTGGTTCCGGTGGCCGTCGGATCGTCCAGCTCACCCACGACCTTGAGCGACTGGGTGGTCTTGCCCCGCTTGAAGGAGATCGCGTAGAGTTTGCCGTCCCGTGAAACCTCCGCTCGAAACCATTCCGAGAGCGCGTTGACACACTTGGCGCCCACCCCGTGCAGACCGCCGCTGTACTTGTAGGCCCCCTGACCGAACTTGCCGCCGGCGTGAAGATTGGTCAGCACCAGCTCGACGGCTGGCATGCCCCATTTCTCGTGCACATCCACCGGAATGCCCCGCCCATTGTCGGTGATGGTGATGGAGCCATCCATGTGGATGGTGATGTCAATCTTATCGCAATAACCCGCGAGATGCTCGTCAATGGAATTGTCCAGCACCTCGGAAATGGAATGGTGCAGGCCGCGCTCCGTGGCCGGATCCCCGATGTACATCCCCGGCCGCTTGCGAACAGCCTCCAATCCTTCCAGTTTATCGATTTTCGAGGAGTCATACTTCTCCTCGTTCCGGGGCAGTTGCGTGAAGTCTTCGCTCATGAGTACTGGGCGAGCCGGGCCCCTGAAAAATAGTGGCCAAACCGGGTTCGAAGTTAGGCGCTCCAGCCTTTAAAACCAGCGAATTCGTAAGGAAGATGACGATCTTTTCCCAGGGCGAAGACCGCGATCTCCTGGCCGACGCTCACTTATTATTTCAACATCGACAATAAAAACCAAATCGGCTCGGCCTCCTCTTTTCCCCGACGCCGACACCCCTCAGGACGCCTCCCGGAAAGACAGGCGTCAGGGCTGCCGGTATGCCCGGAGAGATCTCGCCCGCTGCTCGTAGAGCTGGTCGATTTTCGCCTGCGGGGGCACCCGATTCTTGGCGAAGGGATTGTTCGTTCCGAAGTACTTCCACGGCCCATTGCGCACCTCGGACACCGACGCAAATCGCCAATCCACCTTGGCCCCGCTTCGCAGCTCGAGGTAATCGCGCACGGCCGGCGAAAGATCGATCCCAGCCCCCCCGTTGGACGGGTTCTTGGGGCGGGCCCGGCCAAACACGTATTGCCAGTCGTCGGTCTGAAACGGCCCGCAGTCCTCCCACTGGGCGAAGCAAACCCGTTTGCCATGACGAATCACCACCCACTGGCCCTTGAGGACCGTCTTCCCATCCCGTTCGAAGCGATCCTCGAACCAGGGCACCACGCGCCGCGCCTCCGGCTTGGTCCCGCCGCGATCGACGTCGTTGTACGGCAGGGCCACGTAAAAAGGATTTTGACGGGGAACGAAGCCCTTCGGACGATAGCCGCGGGTCCGCATCTCGGGCGATGGGTGATCGTATCCCCCGAAATTCGTCATCCACATCGGATCCCAAGAACTCTTGTGATTGGGCGTCGGATTATTCTTGGTGGGCCGTTCACCGATCCAAAACACCGTCGCCGTGATGTCTTGTTTCCACGGAAACGAGGACCGCAAGGGTCTTGGCTGGCGGTAGACGGAAGGGGTGTAGACTCGCGGGGGCCCGGAGGACGCCTTGGGGGTCACGGGGCTGGGGACGCGAGAACTGCCGGAAGTGGAGCTGGACTTGGAGGCTTTCTTCCCGCTGTGACCGATATCGGCCCCAAGCGGAAAAACCCCCACGCCAAGGGCAAATCCAAGGACGATGATCAGGCAAGAACGCATGCGACCAGACTACTAAGAAGAAGCCCTGTCTTGGCAACCCGGAATGCACCCAAGCGATTGGGGCCCTTGGTCCACCGGGCTCCGGCACACCGCACCCCGGGATTGACCACCGCAAAGCGCCCCCATAATCTTTGATCCATGGCTTCCACTCCTTCCCGCCCCACCTCTCGTCGCCGTTTTCTCTCCCAATCTCTCGCCGGCCTTTCGCTGGCGGGAGCCGGCGTTCACCGCTCCTTCGCCCACGGACCGATCGAGCGCCAGGGCGCCCCAAATCTTCGCACCAGTCTCGCCGCCTACTCCTTTCGGGACACCTTCCGAAATTCAGACAAGCTCGACATGCTCGGTTTCATCGACTACTGCGCCGACCACCAACTGGACGGGACCGAACTTACCAGCTATTTCTTCCCGGAAGGATTTGACGAGACCTACCTGCTACGCCTCAAGCAGCGCGCCTTTCTCCGGGGAATCGCCATCAGCGGAACGGCCGTGGGAAACAACTTCGCTCTCCCCAAGGGCGCCGAGCTCGACGGTCAAATCGCCGACGTGAAACGCTGGATTGACCGGGCACAGCTCATGGGGGCACCGCACATCCGGGTGTTCGCCGGGGCCCCGAAAGGCATCGACACCGAAACCGCCTACCGGCACTGCATCGCCGCCCTGGAGGAATGCTGTGATTACGCCTCGAAGAAGGGCGTCTTCCTCGGCCTGGAAAACCACGGCGGGATCGTGGCCGAGGCCGGGCAACTTCTCAAAATCGTCGAGGCGGTCAAGAGCCCCTGGCTCGGCATCAATCTCGACACCGGCAATTTCCATACCGACGACCCTTACGGGGATCTCGCCCGTTGCGCTCCCTACGCCGTGAACGTCCAGGTGAAGGTCGAAATCCGGGCGCGCGGCCAGGACAAGACCGAGGCCGATCTCCCCCGCCTCATGGCCATCCTGCGGGACGCGAACTATCAGGGCTTCGTCGCCCTCGAGTACGAAGCGAAGGCAGATCCGTGGGACGTCCTCCCCGGGCTGCTCGAGGAGTTCCGAGCGCTCTGTCATGCCTGACCGATGGCGAATGGAATGGAATGCTCGGCGCCCGCCCGCTGGGTCATCCGTCGTGCAGAACAAAAACAACGCCGCGTCAGCGAGGCGTTGGCGGCTTTCTGACGATCCACCGTCGCCCGATTCACTCGGTGAACCAGGACAGGAAGGGAATCCGGCCCGGTTCCTCCAGCGTGATCACCACCTCGGAACCCGGTAGCAGGGGCAGCTGAGAATCCTCGTCATTGGCTCCGAGCTCGCCGAACTCCACCATCCGGCCGCGAACCATGCGGCCGCGAATCGGGCTGGCGTAATCCGGCAACTGTGTCAGGGATTGCTGCAGGGAGACCACCGTCGCCGTGACGAATTCCTTGCGGCTGTTGGGAATCGCGATGTAGACCGTGTCCCCCTGTTCGAGCGTCAGCGCATTCTCTTCCGGAATGAGCGCGGTGATCGTCTTGGGCGCCTTGACCACCACATCCATGATGGGGTCTCCCGCCCTGAGGACACTGCCAGGACGCGCGTAGACCTTGTCGATGAAGCCGGCACTGGTCGTGGCGATCACGGCCTGTCTTCGCTGAGCTTCCAACAACTGGATCGATGCCGATTCCCCCGTCGGCGGTGTGGACGGATCCATTCCCTGTTCCGTGAGAAAACGATTCAGTCCTTCAATGGCCGTCTCCACCAAGGGCCGCGTCTGCTCGAGGTTGCGCGTCACGCCGCTCAATTCGGCCCGCAAATCGTTGATGTCCTTCTCAACCTCCTCCAAATCCGAGGCCAATTTGGATCCCGCCCGCACTTCCGCGGCCACTCGCTTTCTCAATTCCTCCTGATTGTCGATCTGATCCCACAGGGTCTGCTCTTGATTCTCCAACTGAAACACGCGGTCCCGCAGATCGATGATCTGCTGCTGCAACTGCTGTTGCAGGCGGGCTCGATCGAACTGGGCGGTCTCACGCTCCGCTTGGATCTGGAGCGCCAAGAGGGTATCGTCCATCTTGGCCACCACGTCGCCCTTGTTGAGGTAAACTCCCTGCTCCATTGGCTTGGGCTGCCCGTTGGTATCCCTGGAGATCTGCAGGTCGCGATCGTCCACCGGCACGGGAACCAGACGGCCGTCAAAGGGAGCGCTGATGGTCTCCACGGGCTTGGACACGATGCCCCGCATCCGCTGAAAATCGCCCCCGGTCTGGTAGGCCCATGCCGCGAGGGCGGCCACTCCCAGCCAAATGAGCAGGGGCCAGCTCTCGCGCACCGCACGCCGGCGCATCAGCTTCTTTTGAAGCTTGTAATTGGGACTTGAACTCCATTCGTGACTCATGAAACCGGCGCCTTCGTTACCAAAAAATGAATTAGATTTCCACCGTCGTGCGCTGCATCACGAGACTCACCTCGGAGATTTCGGGCAGCTTGCCCAGGGCATCGACCAGATCGGTTTTGTAACTCGGGTCGATGAGGCGGATACTGTAGGAATACTCGAGGACCTCCCCTTGGATGGCCTCCCGCATGGCCACCAGCTCGACATGGGTCGTGTAGCGCTGGAACATGTTGTCGACGTCATTCTGGGTGTCGGATTCCGGAGGCAAGAGAAAGCGCAGCAAGCCCTCAAACTCCCGGCGCGAGGCAAAGGGCGACCACATCAAAAAGAAGGCCGCGAAGCTGAAAAAAGCCGTTCCCATGAGCGCCACCGTGAAGACCTGGGAACCACAGGCAATCCCCACCGCCAGACAACAAAAGAGAAAGATGATGTCCCGGGGATCGCGAATCGGCGTCCGGAAACGGACGAAAGCCATGGCCCCGAGGATGCCCAGACCCCGAGCGAGGTTGTTCCCAATCGCCACGATCATCACCGTGATCACGATGGTCGCTAGGACCATCGTGTGGAGAAACGACCGGGCATAGGTGAAGCCCTGATGCGTGTAGCGATACACCGTGGCAATGGTCATGCCGAGGACGAAACTCATGCACAGCGAGAAGAAAATCTCGATGGGAGCGAGCGCCTTGCTCGGGGGGCCTAGCGAAGTGAGGAATTGTTCCATCAGCTCAGGGGTCGATCTGACTCAAAAAGTTTGAAAAGAGAAAAGGATTGCTTGGTGTCAGTAGGTGACATTCTCGGACTGAGCCGAATATTGGAAGCCCCGATAGATGGTTTCCAGTCGCCAGGCGGTGGCATATTTGCAGAAGCCGGTGGTCGTCAAGTTAAAGCGCTCCACCAGTTCCAACATCCACTTCGGGGAGTCCTTCATCGCTTTCAATTCGAAAATATAGCCCGCGAAAGGCCGGTTCAGCCCTATCTGGGTGTCCATGGGCCGCCACAGCCGGCCGTCGTCCTCCACCGGGATCGTCCAATCCCGGGTCGGCCGGTAGCAGATGCGGTGATCAAAGGTGACCCGAGCGTAGTCGTCATTGGCACCGAAATAAGATTCCCGCACGTAGCGAATGAGCATCTTGGGGCGAGCCGAAAGCCGGTGCACCAGGCGGCAGTACTCGAGAAAATTGTTGTTGTCCTTCGGCGTCTTCAGCATCGGCGCCTCGTCGGGGTGGAGCACGACGTAGCCGTGATGCGGCCCGCCATAATACTGTCCCAACGTCATCTTGGCCCGGCTCTTGATGATGACGTTGTTGACCTTGCGCTTGAGTTCGAAAAAAACCGGATGTTCCGGCTTGGTCCCGTAGGTCCGGATGCGGAGCTTGAACCGGGCGAAGGTTTTCCTCTCCTTGGCCAGGGTCAGATCCATTGTCGGGGTGTCGAGCTGGAGAGTCGTCACCCGGTACTCGGGCACCGCCCCCTTGCCATTGGGATCGGGGATGCAAAACGGCTTGATGAACTCCCGGATTTGGGGGACCAGGCTCGGGTGGACGATGTACTTCTGCTCGAATCGCTCGATGACCTGATCCTTCACTCCCTTGCGGCTTGGACCCAGGGGTTCCAAACTGGTTTTGCCACTGGGGAGGGTGGGAGAGTTCATCGAGTGATTACAAAAAAGGCCACGTTCGACCTGCGTTCATAATCGGATGACGGAAGCGCGTCAATGGAGATGTCACGGACCCAGCGATTCCGTAAGACGGCGTCGGAAAGAGTCGTAATGGCCTGAATTGGTGGGTGTTGAGCGTGTTGAAGCTGGCGCTAGGAGGGAGAACAGTTTCGTGTGGCGGTTCTCGGGCGAATTTCGGAGGGCTCGAGCCGCGAAATGGATCCCCCTGTCGGCAATAGGCAACAGGAAGCCAGACCGCTCCGATGGCGGACGCGAACCCAAGGTTACCGAGAGCGCGGGGCGGGCGTTCCTCAGCCCGGAGCCGGTGGCGGCCACCATCGATCCTCTCGCATGGAGGCGGCGATTTGACGGGCAAAATAGATGGCCGTGTGTCCACGGCGTATCTCTGGCTTCAAGTTGCGCTTGTGGAAGCAGTGGAACACGGCGTGGGCCATGAACATGATCAGCCACAGAACGAGAATGGAATTGGGATGATGGTGATAGCAATGACCGGAATG
The DNA here is from genome assembly GCA_965204485.1 of Verrucomicrobiales bacterium. Lineage (GTDB taxonomy): Bacteria > Verrucomicrobiota > Verrucomicrobiia > Verrucomicrobiales > DEV007 > JAACDM01. The sequence goes on along the minus strand of CBDBEZ010000134.1, from coordinate 228,146 downwards.
CCAGCGGGAGCAGAGTTCGTTAAAGCCTTCGTTTTCGACCTTCCAACGGTCGTGCCCGAAATGGAAGATGGTCTTGGCATCGGCCATTGAGCGGGGCATGGTCGTCGCCCACCACCAGTGGCTATCGATGGGAGTCTCGACCCAATCCCCAGCGACGCGCTCGCGACGGATGCCAGTCTCATGGGAATGAACAACGCGAAGAGGAGTGTGAATGGATTCAGTGCAGAAGCCCTCAGCCTCTTGTAAATGAACGTGCCGCGCGGGCTTGCCCGGTGCAGCCGGAGTCTCAAATGATTCTGGCTCTTGCTCCTCAAGGGGCAGGAGCGTGCGGGCTTCGGACAATAGCTCAGGCTGATTATCCTTGAGTACGGCAACAAGGTATTTGCCGTGGTCTTCAAGAAGATTGATCACGGAGGGACGCAGGTAGAGCGCATCGGCAGTGAGCACGTCAAAGCAGCGTGGGTGGTCCTTAAGGACGCGAGTTATCAGCCGTATAGCCGCAGCGACTTCGTCGTCTCCAGGATCTCCGTCTTCACCAGGCTCAAGCATTTCCACGTCGAGAAGCAATTGAAAAGCCTCACAGATAATCTGAAACGCGACCAAGCGGTGGTAGAACTGTGTTTACAGTGAGTTTCGTGACCATCGACGGCGGCAAGCATCCAACCGCGCTGTGGGGCAAGGATTTTGTTGCGTTTGAGGCAGAAGTAAATGTGTCCGAGACACCCTCGCACACTGTCAGGCTCGATGCGCTCGGAGACATACGCCAGTTCGTCGGCGCTGGGCAAACGGTGATTACCGAGCCAACGGGTCCAGCTGCTCTTGTTCCGGTGTTGCTCGAGTTCGTTGAAGCTTGGTAACCGGCAGCAGAACATGGCGAAGAATGCTGCCGGGAAAACTCGAGTGGGAATCTGTGGTTTGGGACGAGAGTCACGCACCCGCAGCCTCCACTGTTGGCGGAGGCTGAAAATCTTGTCCGAGTAAGTTAGTAGTCGCGTGAGAATGGTCGCTTCTTTTTTGGTGGAGAATTGCGCCCGGACTTGGCTTTGCCGGCTGATTTCTTACCGGTCTTGCCCTTCTTCTTGGCGGAGCTACTCGCCGCTCTGGCCTTGGTTTTTGCCTCCTCGAGTCGGAGGCGCCCCTGCTCGTCGAGGGCTTCCAGCAGAGCATTCGCCTTCTGGAAATCATCGATCCAGCGTCTCGCCTGAGCTTCCAACGGTCTGGGGACGTGCAGCATGGTGGTCTTGCCCTTGCGAGTCTGACCGATGGCCAAGGAGCGATGGCGCAAGGAGTCGTCGGAAGCGCAACGGCAAGTGGGCTTGCCGCATTTACGAGAGAGTTCGATGGGCGAGCCGTGAAGGAAGCCTTCGGCCTGGTCGAGGAGCTGGCGGAGGCGGCTGCGAATCTGGCGTTCGGTGGGGGGCAGGGAGTTTCTGCTTGGCATGAAGGTCGGCTCGTTCGGCGCACTGTAATATAAGACTATTACAGAAACAAGCTTAAAAAAGATGAAATAACGAATGCGAATTTGCCATGGGGTCAAAAATGGGCGCCGCCGATCCGAATTACCCAAAAATACAGGGCTTGAGCCGCCTCAGCCGCCTATCTTACGGAATCGCTGTCACGGACCTGTCAAGTTGGTCGCGTTATTGAGCAGCCAGCACGTCCCGCCTCCCCCCGGATGGGAAGCGCTCCAGAGGCAAACGGACGCGCTCCCGCACGCTGAACCTCCCCTTTCGTCCGCGGGACCTCGGACAGCTTTCTCACCGCTCCCACGAGGCCCGCCGCCGGGCAAATTCACCCCTTTACAAAGAAAAAGGGATGCCACATAGTCCGCGTTCCTATGCTCGGCGCACTCGTTACCATTCTTACCGTCATCCTGGTGTTCATTTGCCTCCTGATGTCATTGGTCATCTTGATGCAGCGCCCCAAGCAAGAAGGCCTGGGGGCCGCCTTTGGCGGGGCCCTCACGGACCGGATGCTCGGTTCCGGCACCACGGATTTTCTGCAAAAAGCCACCGTCTACATGGGGGTCGCCTTCTTCCTCCTGTCCCTGACCATCGCCACGCTCATGGCCTACGACCGGAACGCCGATCGCCAATCCCTGAGCGGAGAAGTGAAGGACACGGCTGAAGAGAATGCCGCAGCCGAGGAGCCCACCACCAACGATGCCCCCCTCGATCCAACCGCCACGACACCGCCATCCATCGACCTGGATGCGGACTCTATCCCCGGCGATCTCGGCGACGTGCCGCCTCTGGACATGGAGCCCCCCGCAGAGGGGATCGATCCTCTCGAGCTTGAGGTCGAGACGGAGCCGGGCGACGGCGGAGACCTCGACGGCGCACCTCCCGCCGAGGGGGACGAAGCAGACGCCAATGAGGACGGCAACGTCGACACCGCACCCGCAGCGAATGAAGCCGCCGAATCCGCGAACGACGCCCTGACCCCGCCTCCGGTCGATGCCGATTCGCCGGACACGAACCCGGAGGACTAGCCCCGCGCCAGCGGCAGCCGCGCCCATCCACGCCGCCGGAATTCCTGCCCGCGACCGCAGCGGGCGCCTCCACACTGCCCATGAAATGGATCACTGGGATCGGGCAACGCTTCGGCCAACTCGTGGCGGGGCGCAGAGAGAAGGCGTTGACGGAGCGTTTCCGGCGAAAAGTGGTCGCGCTCGGTCTCGAACGGATCTTCCATGCGGCACCTGACGAGGCCTTTTTCCAGCGCGTCCTGGCTCAGCAGGAGACCATCGACGCTCTCCACCGGCTCTGGAACGAGGGCGGTCACAAGGCCGCCGCCGACTACGATGGTCTGACCCGCCTCGCCCCCCTGCGCGAGCAGGGTCGCGGCTACGTGATCATCACCGTTCAGAATTACCTGACCAGTATCCTCGAACAACTCATCCGTACTCCGCGGGCGGAGACCATCGCCAACGTGGTGTTCCAATCGCAGAACGACCCCTCCGCCCACCTCTCCATCCTCGAACGCGGCCACGGTCTGGCCTTTCCCTTGACCTTCTATCCCCTGGAGGACGAGGAGGCCATGCTCTGCGAGTTCTTTCACGAGCTGACCGCCGTGTCCCTCAAGGCCGCCACCTTCGCCATTCAGGCGGGAGCACCGGTCGTTCCCGTGTGGTGTCGGGTGCCCAACGACACGACCCCCTGTATTGAAATCGCGCCTCCGCTCGAGGGCCACTCCTGCCCCCGAGCCCTCACGCTCGCACTCCTCGATCATTTCGAACAGCGAATCCAGGCTTCTCCTGACGAAATGGATTGGGAATCAGACTGCTGGTACCCACCCGCGCGCCGACTCCTCCCCAGCCGCTTCGACTGGCCGCTCGAACACCCTCCGGAGCGCGCCGATCGGAAGATCAAGCCCCTGCGGCTCCTGGTCCGCACTCCCGATACCGTCCGCGAAGCCTGCCTGGCTGTCCTCGCCGTCCGGGCCTTGAAACGGGGCCGACCCGATGTGCGCCTGACCGTCCTCACCGAATCCAACCTCCTCCCTTTCTGGAGCACGCTCGCCGAGTGCGATGCCTGTCTCACGGTGAATCCGGATTCCCCCGGCGAGGAGGAGGATGCTTTCGACCTGGGAATCCTTCTCAGCGCGGATGAGGCGTCCGCCTCCGAGCTTCGCGCCCACCGCGTGGCACGCGTCGTCGGCATGGAAACCCATCCCTCCGCCCAGGAGCTGGACGAGATCCTCAACATACCCCCCCGGCTGGGCCCACCGGAGCACCGCCACCGCACCTACCTGCGCGTCGCTCATCGCCTGGGGGCCGAAGTCGTTCATGACGACGTGCTCCGACTGCCCATCAGCCCGCCGCCACCGCGGACAAAGCTGTCTCCCGATCCGGAGGCCCGTTCCTCCAAAAAGACCAAGAGTCAAGCGCGGCCCAAGGCGAACCCGAAGCCCAAAGAACCCCACGCCGAGGCGACACTCACTGTCATGGGTGTCGCCCCGGGAGGCGAGGACGGCAGCGCCTACCGATGGCCCACGGAACGCTTTGTGGAAGTGATTCGACAAGCAGCCGCCCAAGCGCCACGGCTCGCCTGGAAAATCCTCCTCGAGGGGGAGACGGACCGCGCTTCGTGGGACGCGCTTCGTGAAGAGCTGTCGGCCGTTTCCCTCGAAATCACCCTCGTTCCCGACACCATTCCAGCCCGGCTGGAAGCTCTGGAGGGCTGCCAAACCCTGCTGGCCAACGACAACGACCTCCTCCATCTGGCAGCCACCGTCCACGGGACCCCGACGATCGCCATCTACGGCCCCTCCGACCCCATCCAGACTGCTCCCGTGACTCCGAACTCCCTCACCGTGAGGCGGCATGTCGAGTGCACCCCGTGCTTCCTGGACGAATGCCCACTGGATCACCGCTGCCTCAACGAGATTCAGGTCGGCGAAGTGATCTCCGCCATCGAGATGTCTCTCGAAGACCAGGGAGTGCAGGCACTATCATGACCTGACCTGGCCTGTCCCTAACGGACGGCATCCGCGGCGATCCGAAATCCCCGGCTCAGAGAACGGTCGTCGGGCGAGGACAGCCTTCCGTGAGTCAGTGCAAGGCCTTCGCCGGTCAAGAATGAGGCTCCCTTGACGATGGGAACCTCCCGGCCCGAATTCGCCGCATCCGCCCCCAGTGTACCGGTCCACTCGGACACGTTCCCCAACAGCCCCATGACCCCGTAGGGACTCACGTCTGTTGGCAGAGCATCCACAGGCGCCCACGCATTGAACCCGTCTCGTCCGCCTCCTCCCCCGGACTTCTTGAAGTCGATCCCGGTGTTCGCCTTCGACGAATCGAAGGTCGATCCCCATGGGTAGAGAAACCCTTCGGTGCCTCGTGCCGCCTTCTCCCATTCATCCGCCTTCGGCAAGCGTCCTTTACGCCAATGGGCATAGGCATGGGCATCCCACCAGTCCACTCCCATCACCGGACAGTTGATCGTCAGGGATTGGCCTCGGAATCGCCCCCGCGTCAGCGCCGCCGGATAGTAAACACGCCACTCCGCGGGCTCGTGTCCTCCCTTCGAATCCGGTTGATCCACGTGGTCAAACGCCCGGCTCTCCCCAATCCTGACGAGGAATTCGGCGTACTGTCCAATCGTGATCTCATACTTGGTGATCCAAAATTCCGGCAGACCGATCCACTGATCTTCCTGAAACCGAAAACTCCCCGCGGGAATCCGCACCATGGCATTGTCCACGGGCGGCACGGAACGCCGCGAATCCCACCACCACCATCCAGCGGCGGCCGCCACTCCGGTCAAGAGCACGACCATGAACGTCATCAAACGACTCATCGTCTGCGCCACTGCCAAGGTCGTGGCCTCTGCGCGATCTTCCTTCACCGCCGCCGCGTCTTCCAATCCCTCCTTCGAGACGGGTGTCACCAGACGGGGACCGGAGGAAGAAGCCGCCACTCGGGCGGCCACGTTGCAGGCGCGCTTCAACTCCGACCACGTCCGAAACACCCTGGGATGATGAGGATCCATGCGGGCGAAGAAAACCTGAACGTCTTCGAGGTGCGTGTCCTCAGCCCGAAAGAGTCGCCAGAAACTCTCACGGATGGCGGCAAGGGATGGCGCGAAGACCTCCGGATCCGCGGGATCGGCCGTCGCCAGGTTGGCGAGATAGGGTTCCTCATGGATCAGAACCAGCGCTTCCGGCCGAAAAGCTCGGTAGCCGATCTGGTTTTCCTCGTAGTAGAGAAAGGTGTCACACACTGTCCGCAACAGGCTCCACACGACCTCAAGGGAAAGGCGATGCCCCTCCGCCCGCAGAGTCGTCAGATCAGCGCCGTTGACCACCTCTCGCGTGTAGTAGAGCCAGCCGTTCTCCTCGCCGGATTCGTAGACCGCCGCGATCCGCGGATGGGAGACCCGCGCCTTGGCTTGGACCCCCCGGCCAAAGGCTTCCACCGCATCGGGATCCGCCCGCCGGTGAGCCTTCAAGAGGACCAAGGCCACCGTCCGATCGATGGATCGCTGCCGCGCCACGAAGGTCTGCGTGTCTTCGCTCTCGTGCAAAAGATCCAGGAGTTCGTAGTCTCCCATCTGAGATGGCCTCTCCCTCGACATCACTCCTCATCCGATGCGAAACCGTGGTGGCGATTGGCTACGCAGAAAAAACGGCTCTTCATTCGTTCTCAAAAAGGATGGGATCCAGCTCCGAGCCCCAGGCGGCCTCGGGCTCGGACTCCGACAACAGGTCCACCAGGATGCGGGGCTCTGCCAAGACATCCTGGATCTCATCCCGATAGTACAACTTGACCACATAACCAAAAAACTGGCGCTCCCTCCCGTCCCCCACGGTCGGAATGTGGTAGATGACATCCAGAAGTTCTTCCTCTGGATCTTGATAATCCGGGTTCTCCGATCGCCATGGATTCACCTCCTCCACCGGAGGCTGCTCGCCATCGCAGGGCAAGATCTGCGATCCATCCACAAGATCGTAGAAGTAAATGTACGGCACCACCGCCTGTGGATCGATCGGCTGGTCCGTCTGCGCGCGGATGCTGAGCGATAGCTTGACCGTGCGCGTCCCCTCGCCTTCCGCCTCGACCTCGGCGAAGGCTGGCCCGATTCGGAGCGGCCGCTGCATCAGCCCGCCGGGAAGATCGCCCGGCCGCTTTCCGCTCAAGTAGTGGATGGCCAGGCCAGCGAGTTCGCCCGCGCGCTCGCCCATCACCGCCACTCGTTGAAACAGATCAGTGGCCCGCCGCCGATTCCCGAGTTTGTCGTAGATCACTCCCATGCGATAGAGAACCTTCGGATGATCCGGCTCCAGATGATTGGCCAAATCGAGGTGTTTGAGGGCGGCGATCATATCCTGGGCAGCCTCCTTCAACTTTGCCAACTCCAGCACCTTGGCCGCCTCCGGCGTCCGCATCGGTCCCCGATCGCCATCCGCCAAATCCGCCTCCACTTCAGCCAGGTCACCGGAACCCAGGATCTCATCCATTCTCGGCGGCGGCGGCGGAATTTGCGCGGTGACCTCCGCCGCGGGTCGAGGTCCCCCAAAGGGATTCCGCGGAATCGGGAACATGGTGTCCGCCAGCCGACGACGACGTTTCACCTGCTCGGCCTCCGCCATCGCCTTCTCCGCCCGCTTCACCAGGACCACCGCTTCCCTCACGGTCGCCCGAGCCTCTTCCCGCTGAGCTTGCAGGCCGCGCAATACCGCCAGTGCCAAACCCAGGCCCACGAGTCCGGCGACAAGACCGCCGATCACCAGACCACGCACGGGAAATGCCGAGACGGAAGGGGGGGCGGCTTCACTCATGGAGGTGGTTATCGGAAAACCGAAACCATAAGCGAGCCAGGGATTCGCTGTCAAATGCGCTCCCAACGGTCTCGCCTCTCCGTGCCGCCCGGAGATTGACAAACGGATTCCACCTGCTCTTCTAGACCGATGAATTCCGTTAGACTTGGACTCATCGGCCTCGGCAACATGGGACGGGCGCACAAGGCGAACATCCTGGTCGGAAAGGTGAAAGGGTTAGAACTGAAGGCCGTTTGTGACCTTCCCGCCGCTCTGGAGGGTGTCGAGCCTGAACTCGCCACCTTCACCGACGCCGGAGAAATGATCGCCTCGGGCCAGTTGGACGCCATCCACATCGCCACGCCACATCCTTTCCATTGCGAAATCGGCTGCCAGGCCCTGGAAGCAGGCCTCCACGTAATGATGGAGAAGCCCCTGGCCGTCCACAAAGCCGAGTGCGAGCGCCTGATCGATGCCTACCAGGATCGCTCCAAGATCTTTGCCGCCATGTTCAACCAGCGCACCGACCCCCTCTACCGGAAGCTCAAGGATCTGATCGACAGCGGCGAACTGGGGCAGATTCGACGCGTGCAGTGGAACGTCACCGACTGGTTCCGCTCTCAGGAATATTACGCTTCCGGCGGGTGGCGGGCCACCTGGAAAGGTGAGGGCGGCGGTGTCCTGCTCAATCAGTGCCCCCACAATCTCGACTTGTTCCAATGGATGTTCGGCATGCCGCAAGAAGTGCACGGCTTCTGCAACTTCGGCCGCTATCATCAGATCGAAGTCGAGGACGACGTCAGTGCCTATTTCCGCTACGACGACGGCTGCAACGCGCTCTTCGTCACCTCGACCGGTGAAGCGCCAGGCGTCAATCGGCTCGAGGTGATCGGCGAACAGGGACTGGTCACGGTCGAGAAAAGCGCCATTCATTTTCGCCGGAATCGCGTGCCGATGAGCCAGTTCAGCGACGAAACCCTCTCATCCTTCGGTCAACCCGAGGTCTGGGAAACGACGGTTCCGGTGAGCGGCGAGGCGGGACAGCACGTCGAAATCTTGCGGAACTTCACCAACGCCATCCTCCATGGTGAAACGCTGATTTCGCCGGCGGTCGAGGGGATTCACTCGGTGGAACTGGCCAACGCGATCCTCTACTCCGCCTGGAAAAACGAGACGCTCCAGCTGCCGCTCGATTCCGCCGACTACGCGCGCGAACTCCAGGAACGGATCGACCAGTCGACCTTCGAAAAACGCGCGCCGCGCCAAACCGGCACCGCCTCGGCCGACGATTTCGCCAAGAGTTTCTAACAAACCGGCCGCTCCAATGAGTGGCCACCAGAGGCTGTCTCAAAACCCGGGTTTTCGTGTGACGGCCGGACGAGTGCAATATCATTGCTCTACTCCGTGGAGTTTTTCGAAAAAATCGTTGGTGCCGCCGCGAGCGTGGGTACTGGTTTCGGTGTGACTCACATTGACGCTGATTTCGATCAACTTCACATCTTACCTCCCAGCATCGAGGACTGGGTCGGCCCGACTCACCCGGCGCGATTCATTCGTTGCTTTGTCGAATCCCTCGATTTGATGGATTTCGGCATTGAAGTGCGGGATTTCGGGACCGCTGGCCGTCCACCCTTCGCCCCGGCCCTGCTTCTGCGACTCTGGCTCTACGGCTATTTCAAGAAGATCCGCAGCTCGCGTAAGTTGGAGGAGGCATGCCGAAACGACTTGGGCTTTATCTGGCTATGCGGCAATCAGGTGCCCGACCACAACACGCTCTGGCGGTTTTGGAGTCAACATCAGAAAGCTATTCGCAACCTGTTCAAGCAAAGCGTGACGACAAGCTGCGAGATGGGGCTCGTAGGGCTGACCTTACAAGCAGTCGACGGAACAAAGATTCAGGCGGCCGCTCATGCCGGGAAGAAGTACGACAAGGAGGACCTGGCCAAGCGAATTGAGCGGCTTGACGAACAAATCAAGGTTTTGGAGGAGGAGATCGAGCGCTCCCAGGCCGGTGATGAGCAACCCTCCGCAGAGTTGCCAAAGGAACTTGAGAAGAAAGAGGTGCTTAAGAAAGCCATGCAAGAGGCGATCGAGACGCTCGACACCAACCCGACCGTAAAGCATATTCACCCGCTTGAACCTGAAGCGCGACGTGTGAAAGCCAACACAGGGGGAAAGCCCTTTGGATATAACGCCCAGGCCGTCGTTGATTCGGAGAATCAAATTGTGGTGGCCGCCGATGCTGTCAATGAGGCCACCGATTTGCGGCAACTAACGCCGATGTTGGATCAGGCTGCTGAGAACCTGGCCACTTATCAGCAAGAGCAAGAGAATGATGGCAAGCCGGCCAGCCAACCGGTTTCTCTCGGTGACGCCGGCTACCCGAGCGCTGAACAAATCGGCCTGGCAGAAGAGGCCGGCCATGAGGTGGTGATGCCTCTGCCTCCGCAATCAGTCAACAAGAAGGACGAAGAGTATCACGCATCGAACTTCGTCTATGACGCTGAGGCCGACGTGGTGACATGTCCCCAAGGCCAATCGCTCCCCTTCAGGCGTGAACGAGTCAAAGAAGGTGTTCCGGTGAGTGTCTATCGCGGCGCTCCGTCGACCTGCAAGAATTGCCCCGCCTTTGGAACATGCACGAAGGATCGCCACGGGCGGACCATCGACATCAGCCCCTGGAATGCGTCGGTGGAGAGGCACAAAGAGAAGATGAACAAGGAAGAAAACAAGGAGCTTCTCAAGCAACGGGCAGGAATCGTGGAGCCGGTATTCGGCCAGATCAAAAAGAACGGAGAGTTCTGGCGCTGGACATTCAAGGGATTGGAGAAAGTGAGGACGCAGTGGATGATGCTCTGTACGAGTTGGAACTTGAAAGTGATGTATCGGCACTGGATGGCCGCCCAGAACGCGCCAATCGACGGAACAGGAAAGCAAGCCAAAGCGGCCTGAAGTCGCGCTGGAGCCGAGGTAGCCGAGGTAGATGCGCTATTCGCGCCCTACCGCGTCGCGATAGACGAAGCTCGGTCGAGAGGGCACCGCAGAATTCCGCTGGAATGTGAGATCAACCATCATCGAAACTAAAATTCTCATATTTTGTGAGGCGGTCCTGGGCCATTTTGAGACGGCCTCACCAGCGCCGCCGTCCACCAGGGGCCACCGGCCGGCCGACCGTCTCAGTCGCCACTCAAATCCACGCCGCCGGAGGCGTGCCCAACCGCCTTTTCCTCGGAGCTGAGGTATTGCTTGAATCGATTCTTGTCGATCGCCTTCATGTAGGCCTCCATCGGCGAAATCATTTTGGCCTGCAGCTTTTCGTTGATCGCCTCGTCCATGAAGACCATTCCACGGCCCTTGCCGCCGGTGATGACGTCGTAGAGCTTCTGCGTGGCACCCTCACGGATGATGGCGCCCACCGCCGGAGTGGACACGAGGATCTCATTGACCGCGCACCGCCCGCCATCGTCACAACGCTTGCAGAGCAACTGCGCCACCACCCCCTGGAGAGAAGCCGCCAGCATCGTCCGCACCTGGGACTGCTGATCGGAGGGGAACACGTCAACGATCCGGTCCACCGTCTTGCGAGCATTGTTGGTGTGCAAGGTTCCAAACACCAGGAGACCGGTTTCCGCCGCCGTCAGGGCCAGCGAAATCGTCTCCAAATCACGCATCTCACCGACCAGGACGATGTCCGCGTCCTCCCGCAAAGTCGCCCGCAAGCCGTCGGCGAAAGTCGGTGTCTGGATGGGGACTTCCCGCTGCGTGACGATCGATCTCTTGTTCGAGTGCACAAACTCGATCGGCTCTTCCACCGTGATGATGTGACGCGCAAAATTAATGTTAATGTAATCAATGAGCGCCGCCAAGGTGGTCGATTTGCCAGAGCCCGTCGGTCCCGTCACCAGCACCAAGCCGCTTCGCAGATGGCCGAATTCTTTCACCACAGAGGGAATGCCCAACTGCTCCAAGGAGGCGATCTTGGTGGGAATCAGGCGAAAAACCGCCGCGATGCCATGGCTCTGCTTCAAGTAATTGCAACGGAATCGAGACTCTTCATCCATCTCGTAAGCGAAGTCGAGATCCCCGCGCTTCATGAACTTCTCCCAGGCCTTTTCGTCGCAAATCTCCCGCAACATGGGTTGGATGACGTCCTCGGTCAGCACCTCGTCCGAAATGGCGCTGATGTTGCCGTGCAATCGCAGCTTGGGCGGAGAGCCTTGGCTCAAGTGGAGGTCTGAGGCCCCTTGCTCGACGAGCATCTGAAAGTATTGATCAATGACAGCCATGAATCTGGAATGGTTGGCAGGTAATGGATTCGAATCGGTGCAGTGCGGTGCGACGCAGTCGGTGATTGGGCTAGGCCTCGAAGTGCTTGCGCATGGCCACCTGATCGGCGGCACGGCTCATGCATTCTTCCTGGGAAATATGCCCCTCGTTGTAAAGATTCTTCAGAGAGTCATCCATGGTGATCATCCCGACGTTCTTGCCCGTCTGCATGATCCCGCCCAGCATGAAGGTCTTGCCTTCCCGGATACAGTTGGACACCGCTGGCGTGTTGACGAGATACTCGATGGCCAGCGCACGTCCCGAGCCGTCAAGCTTGGGAACCAATTGCTGGCTGACGATACCGCGAAGGGATTCACTCACCATGATGCGAATCTGGTCCCGCTGATCCACCGGAAAGACGTCGAGCACCCGGTCAAGTGTCCGGGGAGCGTTGCCGGTGTGCAGCGTTCCCAGAACGAGGTGTCCCGTCTCCGAAGCGGTGATGGCCAGCTGAATGGTCTCCAGGTCACGCATCTCCCCCACCATGATCACGTCCGGATCCTCCCGCAGGGCCCCGCGAAGGGCTGCGGCAAAGGAGGCCGTGTGGGTGTGCACCTCGCGCTGGTTCACATGGCAGGTCTTGGAGGAAAAAATATACTCAATCGGATCCTCCAAGGTGATGATGTGATCCTGACGAGCCCCGTTCACCTTGTCGACCATCGCCGCCAACGTGGTGGACTTGCCGCTCCCGACCGAGCCCGTCACCAGGACGAGACCGTTGTGATACTGCGTCAGTGGTTTGAGAGTCTGCGGAAGGCCCAGGTCATCCATGGACCGCACCTCGGTGTTGATGATTCGAAAGGCCATGTCGAGGCCCAAACGCTGGCGAACCACACTGGCACGGAAACGTCCCAAATCGTTGGCGTAGGCGAAGTCCACGTCACCCGTCTTCTCCAGGCGCGCCAACTCCCGCTCTCCCAGAAAGCCCCGGGCCAGTCGATCCGTATCCTCCGCAGTCAGGCGATCGGCATCGTCCCAAATCGGCGTCAAGGACCCGAATAGGCGCCAGTGCGGCTCGCTGTTGACCGGCAAATGAACGTCGGAAGCTTCGTAGTCCTGACCGATCTTCAGGTAACTATCGACGTGATCGAGGGTCTTAACAGTTTCAGACATGAGGCTGTGAAGGCTTACCAGGGCGTGAGAATTGCTCCTTTAGCACGTCGGCAAGTTGAGTTTCAAATGCTAAAAACAGGGTTTTCAATACGGGGCCGATCAACGTTTTCCAGAGTGAAGATCGCCGCTTCTCATAGGAAGCCTTTTCATGATTTGCACGGCTTTTTTTCCGAAAGATGCTTCGCGTGGCCACGAAGGCGATGACCACCATCCCCAGACCCCAGAGCGACGGCCGGTTCTGGATGGACCGCTGCAACTGCCCTTTCACGCTCAGCTTGCCGGAGAGGTCATCGCCAAAGGCCCGGCAATCGCGCCCAAGCTGCCAGCGCGCGCTGGCCAATCGCGCCAGGAGTTCTTCCTTCTCGTTTACTTCCACGGTTTCTGGGGGCTCGACAGCCATTCGCGGTCTTTTTCGAGCTCGTTGAGCGTTTCCTGAAAAAACGGTTCCTTGGGCGAACGGCGGGCCACGGCCCACACGACCGCTCCCACCAACAGATGCCCCAGCCCCACCAAGAGACTGATCACCGGCCAGGGTGCCCAGGCCAGGCGAGCCATCATCATCATCGCTCCCACCACGATCAGCATGTAACCAAGAACAAGAAAAACGAGAGCTACCAGAACAAGGCACAGTTTCCTGGAGAAGACTTCCTTGGCCTCCCCCGCCTCGATGGCCCACAGGCGGTGGCGCGCTTGAAGATAGACCACCACACTCCGGACGACACTCTGGAAACGACTCTGCAGGGAGGCGTCGTCGCTGTTGCCCTGGCGAGGAGGGTTCACGCGCAAGAGAGTTTGCCCGAATTCAGCAGCCTCTCCCTCGAATCGTCCGATGAAGAGCCCGAAATCCAGGTGCGGCTAACGCCGAAACAGCAGACCCAGGAAAAAACCCACTCCCAAGGCCGTGGCCACCGACTTGCCCGGGTTCTCACGAACATAGGCTTCCCCCTCTTGCAGGAAATCCTGAACCTTGACCTTGGCTTCCTCCCAGCCGGTCTCCGCGGCGGACCGCAATTGTTCGGCTTTCTCCACTGCCCGATCGGGAAGCTCCATGGCGGCCTCCTCAACGGCTTCGCCGAATTGATTCGCCCGGGCGTTCACGGCAGAACGCAATTCCTCGGCTGCCTCGACAGCCTGAGATTTCAGATCCGCCCCGCTGCCCGGGTCCGCTACTTGGCTTTCGTTCATTGCTCGTTCTGTGTGGTGTCGGTTGAGTCCGGAAGGGTTTCCTCACCATGAACCAGCTTTGACCGAAATCAACTGCACCCCGCCGGACGCCTCCCCTGGCCCGCCCCAGCCACGCGCCCAGCCCCTATGGAAGAAGCAGCAAGGATAGAGAAAAGAGGCTGTTGACGGCTCCCAAGGCACCTGCTAAGTAGCGCCGAAATCTCTGGGGCAGGGCTCTTATACCGCCTCCGAGCCTCCACAAGCGCACTGATTTACACAAGACATATGGCAACTCTTGCAATCAACGGATTTGGCCGGATCGGCCGCATGGTTCTCCGGGCGATGCCCCAAGAGATGGTAGAGAAGGTCGCGGCCATCAACGACCTCACCGACAATCACACGCTTGCCCATCTGCTCAAATGGGATTCCGTTGCCGGGAAATTCGACGGGGATATCAGCTACGACGAAGACTACATCACCGTCCGCAGCCACAAGATCCGCGCCTTTGCCGAGCGCGATCCTTCCAAGCTTCCCTGGGGCGATCTCGGCGTGGATGTGGTACTGGAATCTACCGGTTTCTTTGCTAGTCGCGACGGGGCCGGACTGCATCTCCAGGGCGGCGCCAAGAAAGTGCTCATCTCCGCGCCCGCGAAGGACCCTGACATCACCATGTGCCTGGGCATCAACGACGGGGCCTACGCCGCCGCCAAGCACCACATCGTCTCCAACGCCAGTTGCACGACCAACTGCCTGGCTCCGATGGTCAAGGTCCTCAACGACGCCTTTGGCGTCGAGGGCGGCGTGATGAGCACCATTCACAGTTACACCAACGACCAGCGGATCCTCGACCAGCCTCACTCGGATCTTCGCCGCGCGCGCTCGGCGGCGCAGAACATCATCCCCTCGTCGACGGGAGCGGCCCGGGCCATCGGTGAAGTCATCCCCGAACTGAAGGGCAAGTTGAATGGCGGCGCTTTCCGCGTGCCCACGCCCAATGGCTCGGTGACCGATTTCACCGCTTCGCTCAAGACCCCCGCCGATGCGGACGCCGTCAACGCCAAAATGAAAGAGGCCGCCGACGGACCGCTCAAGGGCATTCTCGAATACAGCGAAGACCCCCTCGTCCTCCAGGACATCGTCGGCAATCCACACTCCTGCATCCTGGACGCCCAGTCGACCATCACCATTCTCGACGGGAATCTCGTCAAGGTCGTGGGTTGGTACGACAACGAGTGGGGCTACAGCAACCGCGCCGTGGACATGCTGAACAAGCTCGGCGGCTCCGCCTAAGACAGACAGAGAGACAACGTCGCGTCGCCCTGATGCCCAAGCTCAGCTTTCGTGATCTCGACCCCGAGGGGAAACGAGTCCTGGTCCGTGTCGACTACAACGTCCCGCTTCAAGACGGGGCGATCACCGACGACACCCGGATCCGCGCCAGCCTGCCAACACTGCAGGACCTCCTGGAGCGCGGCGGACGTCTGATCCTGGCTTCCCACCTCGGCCGGCCCAAGGGCGAGCCCGATGACGCCTTTTCCCTCGCCCCCGTCGCCAAGCGGCTCGGAGAACTCCTCGAAAAGAAGGTGGTTTTCCTCGGCAAGACCGTCGGGCCCGAAGTCGAAGCGGCCGCCGAGGCCCTGAAGCCCGGTGAGCTCCTCCTCCTGGAAAACGTTCGCTTCTTTCCCGGCGAAACCGCCAACGACCCCGAGTTCGCTCAGCAACTGGCCAAACTCGCGGACGTCTACGTCAACGACGCCTTCGGCGCGGCCCACCGCGCCCACGCCACCACCGCCGGCGTGGCCGCCCACGTGTCCCAGGCCGCCATGGGCTCCCTCGTCGAACGCGAACTCCGCTATCTCCAGGGCGAACTGGAGAACCCCGACCGGCCCTTTGTGGTCATCCTGGGCGGAAAAAAGGTCTCGGACAAGATCGGCGTCATCAACGCCCTTCTGGACAAGGCTGACACCATCCTCATCGGAGGCGCCATGCAGTATGCCTTTCGCAAAGCCCAGGGTCACGCCATCGGGAAGAGCTTCCTCAACGAAAGCGATGTTCCCATCGCCAAGGAACTCTTGCAAAAAGCCGAAACTACTGGAACCCGGCTAGTCCTGCCAGCGGACAGCCTCGAAGCGGACGACTTTTCTCCCGCCGCACAGACGCACAACATCGAACCCTACGCCGCCGGTGGTGGCATCCGCGACGACTGGGAGGGAATCGACATCGGCCAAGCGGCGATCGACGAATTTCGGGCCATCCTGAAGGACGCCAAGACGGTGATCTGGAACGGTCCCATGGGCGCGTTTGAAATCGAGACCTTCTCCAAGGGCACGCGGGCCGTGGCGGAAGTCCTGGCGGCCTCCTCCGCCACCACCACCATCGGCGGCGGCGATTCGGTCACGGCGGTCAATGCTTTCGGTCTGGCCGATCAAATGACTTTCATGAGCACCGGAGGCGGCGCATCCCTCGAACTCCTCGAGGGCAAGAATCTGCCGGGCGTCGCGGCCCTCACGGACACTCCCCGTTGACGGATTGCTCGCCCTCCCGATTCTGACCATTCCTCTCCCCTTTCCTCCTATCTCCTGACCACTAACATGAAACGCAAACCGATCATCGCGGCGAACTGGAAGATGCACATGACGCCGACGGAAACCGAGGCTTTCCTGAAGAGCTTCAGCCGACTCCTCGGCAGCCGCGACCAAGTCGATGTCGTGATCGCGCCCTCCTTCGTATCGCTCCCGGCCGCCCGTGGCGTGACCACGCACGCCGACAACATCGCTCTCGCCGCCCAGAACATGTCCGCCGAACCCGCCGGCGCTTTCACGGGTGAGGTGAGCGCTCGCATGATCAAGGAAGTCGACTGCCAATTCGTCATTCTCGGTCACAGCGAACGCCGCACCCTCTTCGGAGAAGCGGACGAACTCGTGCAACGCAAGGTGGCTGCCGCCTTCGATGCCCGCATCACGCCGATTCTCTGCGTGGGCGAAACCCTTGAGGAACGCGATGCCGAGCGGGTGGAGGAAGTTTTGGAGCGCCAGTTGCGAGCGGCCATGAGGGAAGTCAATCGCTCCCGCGCGGACGACATCATCATCGCCTATGAACCCGTTTGGGCCATCGGCACGGGCCGTACCGCCACACCGGAGCAGGCCCAGGAAGCGCACGCGTTCATTCGCAAAGTTCTCAGTGATCTCTACGATTCCGAGACCGGCGGACGCATCCGCATCCAATACGGCGGCAGCGTGAAACCCGGTAACATGGGAGAGTTGATCTCCCAGGAGGACGTCGACGGCACCCTCGTCGGTGGAGCCAGCCTCGATCTGGACAGCTTTCACGGCATCATCAAAGCCGCCGAGGACCACGTCCTCCAATCCGCTTCCTGACTTCCATCCATCGCCTTCATCCGCCGCTACCCGGCCGCGCAACCACTCTCGATCGATCCGTCGCCACTCGGCTCGCTCCCGGAGCGAGGCGCACGGCAGCCAAAGAAGGGAAGCCCTTGAGAGGCTTCCCTCTTTGCGTTCACGGTAAGGCTAGCCTCCTGTTCATTTCATGAAAATCGGTCTCATCGACTATGGCGCCGGCAATCTCCACAGCGCCCGCAACGCGCTCGTCAAAGTGGGCGCCCCCTGCCAACTGGTCACAGGGCCGGAGGACCTTCAAGAGGTCGAACGCCTGGTGCTCCCCGGCGTCGGCGCCTGCGTGGACTGCGTTCGCCAGTTGCAGGTTCAAGGCCTCTGGGAACCGCTGAGGGCATGGCTTGAGGCGGACCGTCCCTTCCTGGGGATCTGCATCGGCTACCAGATCCTCTTTGATCACAGCGAGGAGTTTGAAGGCGCCGACGGTCTCGGGATCCTCCCCGGCCGCGTCGTGAAGTTCCCTCACAGTGAACTCAAAGTGCCCCACATGGGCTGGAACGCGCTCGATCTCCGCAACTCCGCCGACCCGCTCTGGGCGGGATTGCCCGAGAAATCCTACGTCTACTTCGTGCACTCTTACTATCCCCAGCTCGAGGACGAAGACCTGGTAAACGCCTGGTGCGATTACGGCGTGCGCTTCGCGGCCGCCATCCGTCGCGGCCAGACCGTGGCGACGCAGTTCCACCCTGAAAAGAGCCAGGCCATCGGGCTGCGCATCCTGAAGAATTTCGCCTCGGGCGCCTCCTGAAAGGCCCCCCGGACGAGAGGCAGCAGCCAGTCGCCAGCCCGGCTGCCTGAAGACCTGCCGACTACTCCTTCAAGGTGACCCGGAGGCGGAGGTAACGGGCCGAGGCCACGACCGGTACCGTCACCTTCTCCACACCGTAATCCAGAGGCACCACCGCCTCCTCCCCCGTCAAAACCTCACCGGTGCCGGGATTCGAACGCCACGACTCCATGTCGTCCGAAATCTCGACCTGAAATTCCAGATCCGTGACCCCGCGCAATCGCCGGTAAACAAAGGCCGGAGAGGTGCCGTTGTCGCCCATGTCCACCGAGTAGCGCGGCACCAAATCCTTCCGTTCGGGATGACTCGCCATGCCGTACTCGATCAGCTGAGTGAAGCCGTCTTGATCGAAGTCTTTATCCACTGCGGTCTCGGCATCAGTCCGTCCGATGCGGAAGTAGCGGGCGACGTATCCCGGATAATCCGTCGTTCGGTAATCGATGTCGGCGTCCCAGGGTTGCGAGAGTTCCGCCACCGTCTCCAGCGGTCCCCCCAAGTCCAGATCGACCCGATTGATCGCTTGGCCACCCTCGTTGTGGTTGTCCGTTCCCGTGTCGCACCAGTAGGCCTTGCGCGCCAAGGGATCGATCGCCAAACCGTGAGGCGTGTCCAGCCCGTCAATCACCGTCTTCACCGGACCACCCGCGATCAAGCGCTTCTGCACGTGGTTAGACTTTCGGTTGCACCACACCATTTCACCGCGCTCCAGATCCAGTTTCACCCCCCGCACGCGCGGCTGGCCCGTGAACACATTGACCGGCACTCCCCCTTCCAAGGAAACGTGGTGGATGTTTCCGGCGGAAAAATCTCCCCAAAACAATCGATGACCCGGCAAATCAAGATCGAGGTAATAAGGGCTGGGTGTCTCAATGACGGCCTCCCGTTGCGAACCGTCCAGGTTCGCGCGCTCGATCACGCTCATTTGCTGATCGCACCAGTACAGCTTCCTCCCTTCGAGATCGAGATCGACGTCCGCGGGAAAACCCAAACCCGTCACCAAGACCGTCACACCCTCGCCCTCCAGACTGGCCCGCGAAATCGTCTTGGCACTGTTGTCCGCGAAATAGAGTTTGCCGTCAGCCACATCGATGGCGATGCCACGAAGATTGGTGGAATTCACCTCGATCAGCGTTTCCAATTCCGAGCCGTCCAGATTGCTGCGTTGAACGAATCCGCGATTTCGATCACACCAATAGATCTTGCCCGCATCCGTTCGCCCGGAAAGGAAAGCCATTGCCGCCAGCAGCCCGATGAAAAGGAAACGGTGGTCACCCATAGGCTGCGCACTCTACCGGACGCCAACCGGCATGCCAAGGCTTCCCGAGTCATCCTTCAGGCCACCGCTCTGGCCAATCAATGCCTGTCTGCCGGTTCATGCCTATTCAACTGCCGGCCAGGCGTGCATCCGCACCTGTTCCCCCGCGGCGTGAAAAAAGAAGGCCCAGCCCCTCAAGAAGAGGCGAGTCTCATTCTCGTTTCTCAGCTCGCCATCCTCGATCCCCGTCCAGTATGGCTCCGCGGTCCCGGTCGCCTCGAGCCGGAAATAGCCTGCGTAGCCCCGCTCGCCACCTTCGCCGTCGCCTAACCAAAATTGAATCTGGTCCGCCTGCGCCGGATCCGCGTGCCCCCGAAAACGATCGCCCGTCACCAGTCCCAGTGAGGCCGGACTCTCGGAGAAAAGCGATGGCACCGCCAGCAGATTGAGCCCGGGATGGAGCGGCTGCTGGAAACGATGCCTCCGCGGTTCGCCCACGACCCAAATCATGGTTTCCCCTCCTCCCGCCTGTTTCCTCACAAACATCCCTTCCCCGGGCCAGATCACCTGATCTCCCGAGTCGCGCAACCGCGCAACCGCGCAACCGCGCAACCGCGCATCGTTCAGAGCGGCCCAGCGCTCCCGCCCGCCTCCTCGCAGAACAAAATGACCATCAAAACGTCCGCACCGGAAGAGCTGCAGCTGGTCGGCGAACTCCGGATCCACTCCACCGTCGAAGCGCTCCGGTGGCAAGATCCTTCGCAAGGTCCAGTGCCACCGGATCACGCCACAGCTCGACACCAACTCGTCCAGTGGAACCGACGCCAGCGTGTTGGTCAAGGCGCCCGGATCGAGCGCCATCGCCTGGTCCGTGGATCGCTCTCCGTCGATCTCCCATCGATGCCCCTCTCAAGGCCCATCCATGACCCTCCTCGACGCCGAGAGCGTCCCGGACGCCACCGGCCCCCATCACCAACCGGGGGATCCCTCCCACCATGGTGCTCGCGACCATCCGCCCCGCATACCTCGCCAGAGGAACCACACTCAACCCGAAAGACTGGTAACCGGAGCCAAACACCATCCCATACCAGCCCAGGGTCGGCGTCACCGATTCATGGTTCCAGGCGCGATGTTTCAATCTCAGCCGCGCAAAGCCCCCCGAGCCATCGGCGTCGCCCAGCCGGGACCCGATCGCCTCGTAGCGGACCGTTTCCCAGGCGAGCCCCACGTTTTCCACCAAGTCGGGCGCTCCGGCGGCCACCCAGCTCCGGCCATCGTCGCTCAATCCCAACCGATATTCGATCCCGGAAAAAACGGCCGGTCGCCGATAAATCACGGATAGCTCCCCGCCCTCCTCACTCGGTTCTAACTGAAGGCCCGTTCCCGCACGTGACGCATCGAAAGGGTTTTGTGCCAGAGCATACTCTGGCCGTCAGATCCAGTCCGTCGCCATCGCCATCCTCGTTGGAAGGGTTCCGGTGATCGGGATCGAGGAAGGCGCGGATCGCGGCGGGAGCCTCCACGATGAAGGCCGATTCCGGCACCGTCTGCCTCGAGAAACCCGGTCCCTCCCACTCCAGTGCCAGCACGTGATCGCCCTCGCGAGCGGTGTGATGAAGTTGCAGCGCGTGACGCCCCTGACTCAACGGCAACGAACCGCTCGTCTCCTGAAGCCCGGCGGTCGTCTCGCCATCGACCACGGGGGCATCATTGAGGTAGAGCCGGCTAGCCCCATCGGAGACCAAGGTGAACGTGTAATCGCCATCGCTCGGCACTTCCAGTTCGCCCGCGAAACGCAGCGCGAAATAGTCGTCCCTTTCCCGCACGGACAGATCGACACCGCGGACCGTCCCGGTCCGCAGTGGCTGGCGCGAGGCCAGATCTGGAAAAACCTCCCAAATCCCTTCATCATAGGCATATGCCAGTCCATTCGCGGGTTCCTGGCTCGGCACGCCAAAAACCTCGACCTCCGCCAGGCTCAGGTAGTCGGCGCTTCCCAATTGAACGCGAACGTAGCGTGCCGGCCGGTTCACCGCCACTCTTCTCGTGGGAAGCGGAGTCTCTTCGACAAACACTTGTCCCACCTCGGGTCGGGAGACCAGCTCTCCCACATCGTCCACGGGGAAGGGCATTTCACTCACAAACAAATAAAACGGTGCCAGGCGATCCGCGCAGCAATCGCTGCGATTCCAAATCAGCACGTGGCTGATTTGCTGAATGCTCCCCAGGTCCATCTCCCACCAGGGATCGATCTCCCGTTCCGTCTGGCTCACGCTTCCGTTTCGCCAATCGCCGTCCGTGTTGCCATCCCGAGCCCGTTCCGCGTCAAACGCTCCGGGCTGTAGAACGAGGACTGCCTGGCCGTGGCACCTGGCAATAATGCCAGATTGACCTCATCCGAAGATGCCTCTTCCACCGCCGCATCGCGGTAAAAGGCGTCGAGCGCATCATCCGCGGACGCCCAGCCCTCCGGCAAGAGCCGAACTGCCCAGAGATGGGAGTTCCCGGGGTGGGCGTCGGAAGCCACGCCCAGATCAAAGGTCCGGGTGCCCAAGCCAGGATCCACTTTGACCAGGCCGTGCGCCACCGTCCGCCAGTTGTCCGAAAGGTCGTGGAGCCAGATCCCCAAATCACGGCGTTCCGTGGCCTGATATTCCACGGTCACTTCAGCCACCGCTCCGAGGGGCACCGTCTCGGGCGCCTCCACCGAAGTGAGGAGATCGAAGTTCGCCGCCCCCCCGGCGTTCCGCTCCAGGCTTGCATTGCCATAACCGGCATCGAGAGCATCGTCGGCCGAGGCCCATCCGAACGGCAGCAAGCGCACGGCCCAGACGTAGCCGCTTCCCTCCCGGGCCCCCGGAACTATGGACAGATTGAAGGTCCGGGCGCCGCTTCCGGCATCGACCGTGGCCCCGCCCTCGGCAACAGATGAACCACTGACTCTCCGAGTCGTGCAGAAAGACTCGAAGCTCCCGCCGCTCCGTCGCCTGGTAGGGCACTTCCAAGCTCAAGGTGGAGGGACTCTCCGCCAACTCGGGAAAATCGATCCAGCCCAGCACGTCCTCCTGCGGAGGCAAGAGATCTCCCTCCTGCATGGCGGCCAGCCCGAAAACTTCCGCCACGGCGTCTTCAGCGTTGCCCCATCCCGGCGGCAGCAAGCGCACGGCCCACACATACCCGTCTCCCACCCGGGATGCCCCATCGACCGCCAATTCAAAGGTGTGCCGCCCCGCACCGGGACCCACCATGAGCACCCCTTGGGCCGCGGTGCGCCAATTGGCGTTGGAATCCTGAAGCCACACCCGCAATTCGCGATCGTCGACGGCCGCGTAATCCACGCTGACGGTGACGGTCTCTCCTTGCACAACCCTTCCCGGCGCCGCCAGATTGCTCAGCGCATCCTCGCTGGGCAAGGGACGCTCAACATGCACCGTCGTTTCCGCCAGGGCCACGCCTTCCTCATGGCCCGCCGAAAGCACATAAGTCGTGGTGAAGGCCGGGGCGACCGGCACCTCGGACTGTCCCAACACGGATCCCGGCCCCGGCGTGACCCTCAGCTCGGTCAAGGGAGCCCCTCCGTCGTCAATCTGCCAGCGCAGCGTCGCCGTGAAGCTTCCGATGACCGGCGGCATCATCTCTCGCCGCACCGTCACCGGCAAGAGGTTGGAAGCCAAATTGCCCCGCCCGGCATCATCGTTCGCCACGTCGGCAGGCAAGCGCAGCGTGACCTCGCCCGCACCATCCGGGCTCACCAAGACTGCGTAGCGCTCCCCACCGCCTGCCAGGTCACTGACACTTGCGTTGGTCACCACAAAATCATCCAGTGCCAAACCGAGCTCGTGAGTGAGAAGTTCTGTAACTGGATCATCATGCGGCGAAGCGTGAACCTTCGGAGCGAGTGAAGTCTATTTCATCAAGGATGAATTTTCGGAACGCTGAACCTTTTCCGCCGTGGTGCAAAAATCCAGGCAGCGTGTTTTTCAAGGCGGCTGAGACAATCATTTCCGAAGGCAGCACGTCTGGGCGGATGGTTCGGATCCAGGTTCCAAAGTGTTTCCAGACCAGACCGTCACATGTCATGGCAAGGTACTGTAACATGCCCTGAGCGATCATGCCGGTCTGCACAAACACATCACGCCGAAGGCCTGAAAGGAATGGCTCATGATGAAGTGAGGCTTGGAATTGGACTCGGACTGTTGATGCAGATACTTCACCGCAGGCATCTTGCGGCCCTCCTTGGACTTCCTTGATGCCGTCGAGAACCAGGACGGGGCGACAACCGATCTTGTAGACAGGGAAGCGCTTGATCACGATGGCGAACCAAAGTTCTGCAAGCCGGTCCGTCTTCACGGCATTGCTGTGGAAGAAATGGAGTAAGTGCTCATAGGAGTGTTCTGACAAACCGAGAGCGCGGACGAAACTGGAAACCCCGAGGAGGTCATTGCGCACGGAGAAAGCGGCCAAGACGAGCAGAAACCAGAGAAAGGTGCGGGCTCTCGAGAAAGCGGGTCGCAGAAGACAGACGATATTCCACCAAGAAATCCAGAGATCCATAACAAATGATTTGATTTTCCTAGACATTCGCATATATAAGGTACTCGTGAGTGGGAAGTTCTCAGACCGGTTTCTCTTTGCCTGGCGTGTCTGTCTGACTGCGTAATAGAGCGATCTTCGCCTTGGATAGTTCAATGCTCAGATCGATCAGTTCGGTGGTCAGTTTCTTGAATTTCTTGTACTCCTCTGTTTCTTTTCGTAGTCCCTTCACGTGGTCTGGCCAGACGTGTTCAGTCCGGCTCCTCATCTTATGCGTGTAGCTCAGTTGGTAATACACGCCGCGCTGGCGTTGTCGATCTCGGTATTGCTTGCTGATGCTCCCAGGCCGCATTGGCCCGATTGCAGCTATCTTTGCCGCAAGTTTCTGGACTCTTTTTTCAGTGATCTGATCTTTTTCATGGTCATTAGCTTATATATGCGAATGTCTAGGAAAATCAAATCATTTGTTATGGATCTCTGGATTTCTTGGTGGAATATCGTCTGTCTTCTGCGACCCGCTTTCTCGAGAGCCCGCACCTTTCTCTGGTTTCTGCTCGTCTTGGCCGCTTTCTCCGTGCGCAATGACCTCCTCGGGGTTTCCAGTTTCGTCCGCGCTCTCGGTTTGTCAGAACACTTCTATGAGCACTTACTCCATTTCTTCCACAGCAATGCCGTGAAGACGGACCGGCTTGCAGAACTTTGGTTCGCCATCGTGATCAAGCACTTCCCTGTCTACAAGATCGGTTGTCGCCCCGTCCTGGTTCTCGACGGCATCAAGAAGTCCAAGGAGGGCCGCAAGATGCCTGCGGTGAAGTATCTGCATCAACAGTCCGAGTCCAATTCCAAGCCTCACTTCATCATGAGCCATTCCTTTCAGGCCTTCGGCGTGCTCTGTCAGGTTGGCGGATACTTCTTCTGCGTTCCGGTCTGTGCACGCATTCACGAAGGTATCGTCACTTCAAACCGCGACAGGAGAACCTTGATCGACAAGGCCAACGAGATGCTCGCATCCGTCTGTAGAGGTCAGGAGTTCGTCTTGCTGGCCGACGCCTACTACGCCAACGGAAAGGTGATCCAGAGCACCAAGGGGCGTTCCGGTGTGCTGGTCACGAGGGTTCGACGCACGACAACCGGCTTTCGGCCTGCGGCAGTGCCACGCAAACGCAAACGCGGACGACCGAAAAAGTATGGCGCTGCGGTGAAGCTCCAGAATGTCTTTGGAACGGGCGGCTTCAGTTCCGTTCCCAGTCCCGTATATGGGGAGAGAAACATCTCTGTCCGGTTCAAGTCGGTGGATCTGTTGTGGAAGCCCGCCGGGGCGATGGTCCGCTTCATTCTCGTCGATCATCCCACGAGAGGGCGGATCATCCTCTTGTCTACCGACCTCACCATGGAAGCTCAGGAGATCATCTTGCTCTACAGTTTGCGTTTCAAGATCGAAGTCGCTTTCAAGCAAGCGGTGCATTCGGTCGGCTCATTCGGATACCATTTCTGGATGGCCGCTATGCGACCGCTCAAGCGTCGCAATGGTAACCAATACCTCCACCGGACTACCGAGAAATATCGCAGACAGGTGCAGAGAAAGATGCACGCATATCATGTGTTTGTGCAGACCGGCATGATCGCTCAGGGCATGTTACAGTACCTTGCCATGACATGTGACGGTCTGGTCTGGAAACACTTTGGAACCTGGATCCGAACCATCCGCCCAGACGTGCTGCCTTCGGAAATGATTGTCTCAGCCGCCTTGAAAAACACGCTGCCTGGATTTTTGCACCACGGCGGAAAAGGTTCAGCGTTCCGAAAATTCATCCTTGATAAAATAGACTTCACTCGCTCCGAAGGTTCACGCTTCGCCGCATGATGATCCAGTTACAGAACTTCTCACTCGCGAGATAAGGTAATGACCATGAAAAAGATCAGATCACTGAAAAAAGAGTCCAGAAATTTGCGGCAAAGTTAGCTGCAATCGGGCCAATGCGGCCTGGGAGCATCAGCAAGCAATACCGAGATCGACAACGCCAGCGCGGCGTGTATTACCAACTGAGCTACACGCATGAGATGAGGAGCCGGACTGAACACGTCTGGCCAGA
The DNA here is from genome assembly GCA_965204485.1 of Verrucomicrobiales bacterium. GTDB lineage: Bacteria > Verrucomicrobiota > Verrucomicrobiia > Verrucomicrobiales > DEV007 > JAACDM01. Next base: position 202,202 of record CBDBEZ010000134.1, on the reverse strand, counting down.
CCACGTGAAGGGACTACGAAAAGAAACAGAGGAGTACAAGAAATTCAAGAAACTGACCACCGAACTGATCGATCTGAGCATTGAACTATCCAAGGCGAAGATCGCTCTATTACGCAGTCAGACAGACACGCCAGGCAAAGAGAAACCGGTCTGAGAACTTCCCACTCATGAGGTCTGTGGAAGTCTACTTTAAAGAGGCGAAACAGAACTTTGGCCTGCTCGCCGAACAGAGTGGCGCCTATCAGTATGCCTATGCCTCGGTGCATCTGGCTGCGATGCGATACGCTCTGATTTTCGAGGCCATGCTTCGGAGTGGTCGCTCGAGCTACGGGGAGGTGCGGGACCGGCAAACTGGGCATCTTCGAGTGCTGTGCTTCGCGGGATTGCTTTGGCAATTGTTTCGCAGCCTCATCGAGGGCGCCCTGGACGCCCTAGCCGATACGTTTGGGAAAGAAACTCTCGACCGCATTCTCGAAGCCATCGACAGCGAAGTGGAAGATTTCCTGAATCGAGCCCTCCATATGGATCCCGGATCACTTGAATCTGATCAATGCGCTGAAGTCCTCGGAATAGACTAGCGTAAAGCCCTCGAATTATCGGTCAGATGTGAGTTCCACAGCAATGCCGTGAAGACGGACCGGCTTGCAGAACTTTGGTTCGCCATCGTGATCAAGCACTTCCCTGTCTACAAGGTCGGTTGTCGCCCCGTCCTGGTTCTCGACGGCATCAAGAAGTCCAAGGAGGGCCGCAAGATGCCTGCGGTGAAGTATCTGCATCAACAGTCCGAGTCCAATTCCAAGCCTCACTTCATCATGAGCCATTCCTTTCAGGCCTTCGGCGTGCTCTGTCAGGTTGGCGGATACTTCTTCTGCGTTCCGGTCTGTGCACGCATTCACGAAGGTATCGTCACTTCAAACCGCGACAGGAGAACCTTGATCGACAAGGCCAACGAGATGCTCGCATCCGTCTGTAGAGGTCAGGAGTTCGTCTTGCTGGCCGACGCCTACTACGCCAACGGAAAGGTGATCCAGAGCACCAAGGGGCGTTCCGGTGTGCTGGTCACGAGGGTTCGACGCACGACAACCGGCTTTCGGCCTGCGGCAGTGCCACGCAAACGCAAACGCGGACGACCAAAAAAGTATGGCGCTGCGGTGAAGCTCCAGAATGTCTTTGGAACGGGCGGCTTCAGTTCCGTTCCCAGTCCCGTATATGGGGAGAGAAACATCTCTGTCCGGTTCAAGTCGGTGGATCTGTTGTGGAAGCCCGCCGGGGCGATGGTCCGCTTCGTTCTCGTCGATCATCCCACGAGAGGGCGGATCATCCTCTTGTCTACCGACCTCACCATGGAAGCTCAGGAGATCATCTTGCTCTACAGTTTGCGTTTCAAGATCGAAGTCGCTTTCAAGCAAGCGGTGCATTCGGTCGGCTCATTCGGATACCATTTCTGGATGGCCGCTATGCGACCGCTCAAGCGTCGCAATGGTAACCAATACCTCCACCGGACTACCGAGAAATATCGCAGACAGGTGCAGAGAAAGATGCACGCATATCATGTGTTTGTGCAGACCGGCATGATCGCTCAGGGCATGTTACAGTACCTTGCCATGACATGTGACGGTCTGGTCTGGAAACACTTTGGAACCTGGATCCGAACCATCCGCCCAGACGTGCTGCCTTCGGAAATGATTGTCTCAGCCGCCTTGAAAAACACGCTGCCTGGATTTTTGCACCACGGCGGAAAAGGTTCAGCGTTCCGAAAATTCATCCTTGATAAAATAGACTTCACTCGCTCCGAAGGTTCACGCTTCGCCGCATGATGATCCAGTTACAGAACTTCTCACTCACGAGGAAACAGAGGAGTACAAGAAATTCAAGAAACTGACCACCGAACTGATCGATCTGAGCATTGAACTATCCAAGGCGAAGATCGCTCTATTACGCAGTCAGACAGACACGCCAGGCAAAGAGAAACCGATCTGAGAACTTCCCACTCACGAGCACAGACCATCTCAAGGCATATATTGAAAGCGTCTTCTCCACGGATGCCTCGATGTCCGTGGTCAGGAACACCACCCACGCTTTCTCTGGAGAGGCTCCAGAGCTGGGATTCACCGGGGCGCTGAAGATGAGTGTCACCTCCTGCCATTTTGAGGCTCGCTTGGCCTCTGCCTCCAAGTTGATCCAGACCTGACCTTGACGTGATAAGTCCGGTAGCGCGCCTTGGAGCTCGATGCCTTGGCTGACGCTTGTATTTGTTGAAGAGTTGAGGCGCGGTATAGCTCTTTGCTTTCCGGTTGGTTTTTGGATTCGCCAACCAGTAATTCATGTTGCCCCGCTTCATCTGGAAAATGGCGACGAGGCCGAGATCCAGGGAGGCTCGAATGTTCTCTTTGCAACCGAACCAAGCGTCGCCCAGCACGTAGGCCGCTCGAAATCCCACATCCAGCGCCGACTTGAGCATCCTTCGAAACATCGTGTGCTTCGATTCATTTTTTGCCCTCTCCATGTCTCTCGCGGCGGCACATCTCTTATCTCGGAATTCGTTCTCAGGCGTTTTTCCTACCGCTTCCTTTTCGCCCATGAAAATCTGCCGATCAACCGGAAGGAATCCCTTTTCACCGGCGATGCCAAGCTCCACCACTTGGTGACCTGTGACATAGCGGTTCTCCGTGTGGTCCCAGTGCAAAGAGGAGCCCTCGACCTTCTTGCCCCGTCGCACCTTGATTGTGTCGTCGATGACGAACGCTCGCTGATCGTCTGGACCCACGGAGTTGGCGTTGAAAATGCTCTTGCAAAGCTCGATGGCCATCGTCCGCCAATTGACGTCCTCACGGCGCATGACACGATAAAGAATGTTCGCCCTGTATTTGCAGTCATCTACGCGGCCCTTCAAGAACTGGCCAAGCTCCGAACAGAAAGCATGAATACTGGAATTCTCGAGTTTGAGGATGGGCCATACCAGCAGGGCGGCGAGGATGGCCCCTGGGCATTCGCCATCGATGCGGCGTGCCTTACCGAAGACGACCCGAAAAAGGTTGACCATCCCATGAGCGCGAATACCATTTCCGAGTTCGGTATCAGCAAAGACTCTGGGGGCGCTCAGGGCCTGAGAGATCGGTTGATAGCTCCGAGAAGCGTTTTTTTTTGCCGGATTTGCCGCCTGTCTTTTTGTGTTTTTTTTCACACAAGACCTTAAGGGTAGGCGGCATATAACGCAACATAAACTAACACTTTGGGCAAGAAAATTGAGCTGATTTATCGGTCAGATGTGAGATTAAAGAATGGCGGTTTTTGGCTCGATTCCGCGTGAAAAACCGCCACTCAAACACCTGATATAAAATCAGCAAAGTCTTCTCTATTAAAGGCTTACGATAATCTCGAGACACCAATTCCGTGTCGCGAGAACCGCCAACCTTCGATTCGCCCATGTCAGGAGTTCTGAAGTCATGATTACAGCTTTCCCCAGATCGTCTCCATCAGCGCGTGAGTCGCCGGATCGTGCTCCTTGAGTTCGGCACGCACAAAGGGAAAAAAATCGTTGCGATAGAAGTAAGCTTCCGTGCTCTCCGCGAAGTATTCCTTGTGGTTGGTCTTGGCGTAATGCGGCACCATGCGCCCATTGAAAAGGAGGACTTTGTCGTACAAGCCCTCTTTCATGGCGGCCTCGTAGGCTTCTCGGATGGACTCGTCATCAAACCCAAGAATCTGGTCATGATAGGCATGGGCCAGCTCATGCAGAATCACAGCGGGATGTTTCAGAAGCTGCCCCCGCTCCAGGAGAGCCGCCGCCCGCGTCACGTGCACCTTCTTGGCCAGGCGAGGATCGTGTCCGTGATCCTCCAGCCACGCCACGCTGGGATGATATTGCATCGGCTTGAGCGTCGGATGTTCGCGCTCGATCCAAATCTCGCAGCGCCGCAGGGGCTCGAGACGGGAAGGTTCCACGAGCAGGGAAATCCGGTGGAGGTGATCGCCCAACATCCGCAAGGCGCGCCCTCCGGCTTCCGCGTGAGGCCCTTCGAGTAGCGCCAGATCGATGTGAACCGTCCACCCCTCGATTTCTTGTTTCACAGGGTCCAATCGGTGAGCCCGCGACACGGCCAGCCGGTCCTCAGCTTCGCGGCTCTCCGCCAAGCCAGTCCAAACACCCAGGACCAGAGAGAGCAGCGCCACCGTGATAGAATGCATCTTCATTCCAAGACCCTCTCACCACGACGCGAGAAGTCAAGCGAGGAGACGCTCGAAACATCGCCGGGATTGCTTGGGCCCCGTTTCATCGTAACGTGAAGGTGAACCTCGAGTCCCTGGCAGCTGGCGCTCGCCGTCTCGCTTTTTTGCTCCGATTCACCACCACTCCGATCGTGTCTTCGCGCCTCTATCCACTGTCGCTCGCCCTCGTGACCCTCGCAGGCGTGCTTCTGGCGCCTCTGAGCCTACCGCCAACATTCCCCCTCGCGCATCGGCGAAACCCAAGAAGGCGTCCCGGGAGCCCCTGCCAAGCCTGTCGAGAACGCTGATTGGCGTCCCCATCTGATGGGGCATGACTGGATCGATGACCGTTTCGCTCGCTCGACCGATCATCGGGCTGCGGCGAAAAGCCGCTGGCTTTCGCGAGGGAGGACTGGAAACGTCGCCTCACCGTCGCCACCTGCCGCCGCGCCAATTGTCGCACCTGTCAATGGATGGCCCAATTCGGCGGCGAATGGTGAGGCAGAGCTTGTCCCGGTTTGTTTTCGTTGAAGTGACTGATTAGCGCATCTAACAAGCTCTTGACAGCTTCGATAGTTAAGGCATCTTAACCATTGATGTCGTCCGATTCTCTTGAATCGCTCCCCACGAGAGAACTGATCCGGCTCGTCCGCGATCTACGGGAGCGGTTTGCTCAGTTGGAGGCGGAGAATCTGAAGCTTCGCGAGGAATTGGATGAGTTGAAGCGCAAGCAGAACAGATCGGCGGCTCCGTTCTCGAAGGGAAAACTCGAGGCCAACCCGAAAAGACCGGGACGCAAGCCGGGCCAAGGGTCCTTCCGGCGGCGGGAGGAACCGGAGATTGGGCCGGATGACAATGTTCGAAGCATGGAAGCCCGATTGCCCAAGAGGCGGTCGTCAAATTGTCCTCGATGCGGAGGCAGGCTTGGAACTCGTCTGGAGACGGCAAGCACGGTCGATGTGCCGGAAAAGATTGCCCGAGACATATCGATCTGGAAAGTGGAAGTCGAAGAATGCAGTTGTGGCTACTGCGCGCGAGGAACTCACCGGGACTTGCCGCTCGACCCACACGGGGCCACCGCTCACCGTGTGGGTCCCAGGGTTCGGTCGTTTGGACTGGCTCTGCACTATCACTTCGGGGTGACTCTACGCAAAGTTCCTCCGATTGTTCGCGAGATTTGCGGCATTGATCTCAGCCAGAGCGCCCTGACACAAGACGCCCTGAAATTGGGAAACGGCGATGGAGCGATCAGCCAAGAAGCGGAGCGAATCAAAGCAGCCATCCAGCAATTCGATGACGTCAACACGGATGATGCGGGATGGCGAACGGGGGCAAGACGAGTTACCTGATGGGATTCGTGAGCCGCCAGGAGAATGCGGTGTATTTTCAGATTCGATCACGCCCCCGAGCCGAAGAAGTGGCCGAAGTCATTACGGCGGCCTGTGAGTGTGTGCTTGGAACCGATCGGTTCCGGAGCTACGACGCGGAGCGATTTTCGCAGATGGACATGCAAAAGTGCATGAGCCATATTGTGAAGAATCTCTCTGAAGTTCTGGAGAAGAAGCGAGGGCGGGCACGAAGTTTCTGCGAGGGACTGAAGAATTTGCTTCGACAGTGTCTGAGGCTTTGGCAGCAGTACCACAACGGCGAGTCGACTTTAAACCAATACGAGGAAGAGAGCTTGAAAAAGATCTATGAACTCGATCATTACCTGCGGAATCGGGCGCTCAAAGATCCCGACAACCAACGCATGCGCAATGAGCTTGGCCGGCACTTTGACCAAGGAAATTTAACGATCTCACATCTGACCGATAATTCGAGGGCTTTACGCTAGTCTACTCCGAGGGCTTCAGCGCATTGATCAGATTCAAGTGATCCGGGATCCATATGGAGGGCTCGATTCAGGAAATCTTCCACTTCGCTGTCGATGGCTTCGAGAATGCGGTCGAGAGTTTCTTTCCCAAACGTATCGGCTAGGGCGTCCAGGGCGCCCTCGATGAGGCTGCGAAACAATTGCCAAAGCAATCCCGCGAACTCGTGAGTGGGAAGTTCTCAGACCGGTTTCTCTTTGCCTGGCGTGTCTGTCTGACTGCGTAATAGAGCGATCTTCGCCTTGGATAGTTCAATGCTCAGATCGATCAGTTCGGTGGTCAGTTTCTTGAATTTCTTGTACTCCTCTGTTTCTTTTCGTAGTCCCTTCACGTGGTCTGGCCAGACGTGTTCAGTCCGGCTCCTCATCTTATGCGTGTAGCTCAGTTGGTAATACACGCCGCGCTGGCGTTGTCGATCTCGGTATTGCTTGCTGATGCTCCCAGGCCGCATTGGCCCGATTGCAGCTAACTTTGCCGCAAGTTTCTGGACTCTTTTTTCAGTGATCTGATCTTTTTCATGGTCATTACCTTATATATGCGAATGTCTAGGAAAATCAAATCATTTGTTATGGATCTCTGGATTTCTTGGTGGAATATCGTCTGTCTTCTGCGACCCGCTTTCTCGAGAGCCCGCACCTTTCTCTGGTCTCTGCTCGTCTTGGCCGCTTTCTCCGTGCGCAATGACCTCCTCGGGGTTTCCAGTTTCGTCCGCGCTCTCGGTTTGTCAGAACACTCCTATGAGCACTTACTCCATTTCTTCCACAGCAATGCCGTGAAGACGGACCGGCTTGCAGAACTTTGGTTCGCCATCGTGATCAAGCACTTCCCTGTCTACAAGATCGGTTGTCGCCCCGTCCTGGTTCTCGATGGCATCAAGGAAGTCCAAGGAGGGCCGCAAGATGCCTGCGGTGAAGTATCTGCATCAACAGTCCGAGTCCAATTCCAAGCCTCACTTCATCATGAGCCATTCCTTTCAGGCCTTCGGCGTGCTCTGTCAGGTTGGCGGATACTTCTTCTGCGTTTCGGTCTGTGCACGCATTCACGAAGGTATCGTCACTTCAAACCGCGACAGGAGAACCTTGATCGACAAGGCCAACGAGATGCTCGCATCCGTCTGTAGAGGTCAGGAGTTCGTCTTGCTGGCCGACGCCTACTACGCCAACGGAAAGGTGATCCGGAGCACCAAGGGGCGTTCCGGTGTGCTGGTCACGAGGGTTCGACGCACGACAACCGGCTTTCGGCCTGCGGCAGTGCCACGCAAACAATGGTAACCAATACCTCCACCGGACTACCGAGAAATATCGCAGACAGGTGCAGAGAAAGATGCACGCATATCATGTGTTTGTGCAGACCGGCATGATCGCTCAGGGCATGTTACAGTACCTTGCCATGACATGTGACGGTCTGGTCTGGAAACACTTTGGAACCTGGATCCGAACCATCCGCCCAGACGTGCTGCCTTCGGAAATGATTGTCTCAGCCGCCTTGAAAAACACGCTGCCTGGATTTTTGCACCACGGCGGAAAAGGTTCAGCGTTCCGAAAATTCATCCTTGATAAAATAGACTTCACTCGCTCCGAAGGTTCACGCTTCGCCGCATGATGATCCAGTTACAGAACTTCTCACTCACGAGCATTGATGTCGTCCGATTCTCTTGAATCGCTCCCCACGAGAGAACTGATCCGGCTCGTCCGCGATCTACAGGAGCGGTTTGCTCAGTTGGAGGCGGAGAATCTCAAGCTTCGCGAAAAAGATCGAAGACTGCGCAAGGAGTTGGATGAGTTGAAGCGCAAGCAGAACAGATCGGCGGCTCCGTTCTCGAAGGGAAAACCCGAGGCCAACCCGAAAAGACCGGGACGCAAGCCGGGCCAAGAGTCCTTCCGGCGGCGGGAGGAACCGGAGATTGGGCCGGATGACAATGTTCGAAGCATGGAAGCCCGATTGCCCAAGGGGCGGTCGTCAAATTGTCCTCGATGCGGAGGCAGGCTTGGAACTCGTCTGGAGACGGCAAGCACGGTCGATGTGCCGGAAAAGATTGCCCGAGACATATCGATCTGGAAAGTGGAAGTCGAAGAATGCAGTTGTGGCTACTGCGCGCGAGGAACTCACCGGGACTTGCCACTCGACCAACACGGGGCCACCGCTCACCGTGCGGGTCCCAGGGTTCGGTCGTTTGGACTGGCTCTGCACTATCACTTCGGGGTGACTCTACGCAAAGTTCCTCCGATTGTTCGCGAGATTTGCGGCATTGATCTCAGCCAGAGCGCCCTGACACAAGACGCCCTGAAATTGGGAAACGGCGATGGAGCGATCAGCCAAGAAGCGGAGCGAATCAAGAGAAATGACCGGAAGTTGTGGATGAGGGCAGCTACCGGAACACCATTCGAAGTTCGATGATGGGTTAGGCAGCGGCTTGCTGCTCGATGCCGTCCACGAAGATGATTCCTTGCACGACTTTGTCAAGTTGACGATACCCGTTGAGTCGACGCCAGCCTTTCCCGGCTTCCAGCCCGAGCTTGTAGACCATTGAAAGGGTTGCTTTCCTCGATCCACATCCTTTGGTTTGTCGAGTTCGATGGCGTACCGTGGCAAACGTCGACTCTATCGGATTGGTCGTCCGGATGTGTCTCCAGTGTTCTGCTGGAAAGTCGTAGAAGGTCAGTAACGTGTCCTTGTCTTTCTTCAGGCAGGCGCACGCTTTCGGATACTTGGCTTCGTAGAGCGTGAAGAACTCGTCATAGGCCTCCAAGGCGGCCCTCTTTGTTTCCGCCATGTAGATTTCATGGATGCGTTCCTTGGCAAGGGGCTGCACTTTCTTGGGCAGCTTGTCGAGGATGTTGGCTGTCTTGTGCACCCAACATCGTTGCTGTTTGCTTGTCGGGTACTCCTCTTTCAAGGCACTCCAGAACCCGAGAGCTCCATCGGCGATATTCAATTTCGGGGGGATCTTCAATCCTCGTTTCTCGAGATCTCTGAGCACATTTTTCCAGGACAGTTTGCTCTCTCGTTCTCCATCGCTGATGGTTACCAATTCCTTGGTTCCATCGGGTAAGGAGCCGACAATGACGAGAACACACGGGCGGTCGTCATTGAGCCTGACATTGAAGTAGATCCCGTCGGCTCAGAGATAGACGTATTCCTTGTCGCTGAGGTCACGCTTGCTCCATTGCTCGCGTTCTTTCTCCCATTGCTCTTCCTCGTCGAACGATGTTGGCTGCAGAAAGACCCGATGCGTTCTCACCGAGGATCGGCTCTAAGGCTCGACTCATCTCGGAGGTTGAGATTCCTCGCAGGTAGAGTGCTGGGATGAGGTTGTCCAGTGAAGCGACTCGGCGTAGGTACGGCGGAAGGATGGCGCTGGTGAACCGCTGGCCTGATCGGCGATCATTGATCCTGGGCTGCCGAACAGGAACGTTCCCTATTCCAGTCTGAAGTTGTCGCTTCAGGAAGATGGCCGTTGCGGACGACTTGGCGATGACCCTGGTCATCACGCTGATGTTGATGGGCTTGAATGTAGTCGGAGACTTCGTTGTCGATGGCGGCCTGAAGAAGCATTTGGGCTCCTTGTCGCAGGGTGGCCTCAAGGGCGTTCTGGCAGACGGTGCTTGCTCCTTCCTGGCCGAGGATAGATGCGGATTCGGTGGGGTGGTTGGTGGTTTTCATTGGAGTTCAGTTGTTTTGGTAAATGGTTGAACTCTTCATGATGCCCCGACCGCCCTCATCCACAACTTCCGGTCATTTCTCCCTTGAGTATGCCCTCGGGCTAAATCCCAGCCGATTGGATGGGCGCGGCACTGTGGCGGTGACGACGACCGAGACGGGCGGCGTTCCATATCTCACCCTGGTCGTCACGCGAGCTGGCCGGGCGCCAGATGTGCAGTATGTCGCCGAGGTCACGGCCAGCCTTCAACAAGGTAAATGGGCTTCAGGGGATGCGGCGACGGTGGTGGTGGAAGACACCGAGACCCGCTGGGTCGTGCACGACCGGCAGCCGATATCGAAGACTAACCCGGTGCGGGCGATGCGGTTGCGTGTGGTGAAACAGTGAGGATCCTGACGGTGGGCGCCCGCTCTCGCGGGCGCTTGCTACTGGCCAAGCGTTGACGGCCTAAAGCCACCTTGATCGCATCGATTCACTGGCGGTGGGGGCGCGGATGAGTTGAATGCCGTGGCCTCGGCGAGGCGAAACGGTCTCCGTTAGGAGTCGATGACGCCAAGTCCACGCCGACAGTCAGGGAACGCGAATCCGGTAATAGCCTGAGGCCCCTTTAAGCCTCGCGGGGTCGTTGTCCTCAGCGGTGGTGCGGGTGGAGTCCGTGACCGCGGTGGCTTCGCTGACGGCCGTCCACTGGGCGGAGGCCAGGTCGGCGGCGTATTCGAGGACGTAGGCTACGTCGGCCACACTGGACCAGGTGACGGTGAGGAGGTCGGCGTTTCGATCGATCGCCAGGATCTTGAGTAGCGAGGTGGAATCGTGGGGATCGGTTCCTGCCACCATCTCGGCAGCGTCCGTCATGCCGTCGCCGTCCGAGTCAGTTTCCTCGTTGGGACCGCCGTTCCCTCCGCCCCCGTTTTCGTCTCCGTCCAGGGTTCCGGGCGATCCACCGTCCTGCAGGCTGGCGGCCCAACGGTCGGCCAGGTTGAAGTCGCCCGCTTCACGGGGCGACACCAGTACCAGGGAGGGTCCCTCGCCATCGGGCGCCGCTGGCCAGGGCTCTTCATCATCGTAGGTGAATTCAAGGATCGGGGTGCCTCCGCCGAAAGACAGTTTGACCCGTTCGCCTTTGTTGGCGAGGCGGCTCTCGGCAGCGTCGAGGTAGTGGCCAGCGACGGGAAGGCCGGCACCGTGGCGACTGGCGAAGGCTTCCTGGTTGGCCACGACGAGCACGGACTGTCCGGGAGCCAAGGATTGGATGGCCCCGTCGGCGAAGTCGAAATCGATGCCCTTGGTGAAGCGCACACCCCGGAGATCGAGTGCGACCTCGCCGATGTTCGTTAGCTCGACGTATTCGAAATCCGAGTCGTTGTATCCCTGGGCCCGCTCGGCGTTCGATGCTGCCGCAGGGTGGTACATCAATTCGGTGATCCGCAGATTCTCCTGGAGTGTGGCCAGGGCGGCTGGCGGACTGGCGATGAACTGAACGGGATCCGACCAATTGCTGGTTCGGCCTTCTGTGTCGGTGAACTGAGCTCTCGCGCGGTAAGTGCGACCGGCACGCACGAACTCGGCGGGAATCGTGATCGATTCCTGAAACTCGGTGAGGGGATCACTTTCCCAAGTCGCATTCCATTCCCAGAGAAAAGGGTCTTCCGGGCGGTAATCGGAGGCCTCCGGATTGGTGACCTCGGCGAGCCGCCATCGCATGCTGGCGAAGGGTTTCCCAGAAAAGAGCGAGGACTTGTATTCGGAAGCGACGAAGGTGAGGCCGTCCACCGGAAAGCCGTCCGGCCCGGTGTAGGTGATGGAGGGTTTGGAGGGTGCGCCGCCGTCTCGCGCCACGTGGTCCAAATAGGCATCGCGCCCTTCGCGGCCGGAGATGCCAGAGTCCCGAGCCTCCCCTGGCGGTGAGTTGCCGCCCTCCCAGGAGCCGCCTTCCCAGGCGAATCGTTTCATGTCTTCGACCTTGTCGATGATGGGCTGGAGATTGTCGGATCCCGACTCCGAGGTGCCGCCGCGCCAGCGATCACGATCAGCCAGGACGAAGGGCGCGACCTTGGCATGGAGCCGGTCGATCATGGAATCGATCTGATCGGGCTGCCAGATCAGGTCGCGAATTTCCCGAATGGTGTTCTTGTATTGAGTTTGCAGGAATATGCGGTCTTCCCGATCGGCACAGAGCGCTTGCTTGGCGTAGTCGATGCCGCCGTTCCAGTTAGGCCCCCAAGAGGTGTCCGAGTCCCAGGGAAGGGTGTGGAGGCGACCCAACGGATTCTGCTCGGTGGGCGGGCTGAAATAGAAGGTGCGATTCTTCAAGTGCTCCGCGAGATTTGGCTGCACATCGTAGTGCCGCACGGCCTCCACGATGGCGTGGTAGCGGGAGTAGTGCTCGTAGTCGACGTATTGTTCCAGCCAGGCCGTTTCTTTCGAGGGCCGGAGTTCTTGGAGGATATTCGAGAAATCGCTCGCGTCATCGACGGAGTGTTTGCCCTGATTGCGCTGGACATCTTTCCCGTTGATGCGGCCGCTGATGAGTTTGTAGAGGTTTCCGTCAGGAAGATTGTGAGAGTCGAGAAAACGAGAATCGTAATCCTCCAGGGCGAGATACATGCCGAAAAAATCCCCCTCGTACTGGGCGTCCTGGTTGGGGCCGAAGATGGTCCCCTGAGGCACTTCCTCGCGATCCTTGACGACGCGAAAATGAAACCAGTGGGTGGAGGGAGCCGGCACGTCGACGAGGTTCCAGAGCAGGTTGTTCATCGTCTCGTAGAGCCCATAATTGTAACCTCCGCGGGCGTGCATTTTGCTGGAATTTAAACTGCGCGTCCGCTCGGGAAGAGGGTTCCCCCAGACGTCCGTGAGACGGGGATAATGTCCCCGGTTGAAGCGGAAACGCATGCTGCGCTTTCCGCGATTGGCGTAGCGGGCGTTCCGCTGCCGCAGGCGGTATTTGATATTGTCATAAACCACACCGTCGTAGACGAAGGTGCCGGTCCAGTTGAAGGTGCTGCGGGCGTCGTAATTGTCCCGCGAAATTTGATCGGAGGTATTGTAAGCGATGCACTGCTGGAAATCCGCCTTGTCGGCGATGAGCGTGTAGACCGGAAGGGAGGTCATGACTTCGACGGGGTGCGTGAACGGGGCGCCGTCTGGATGGACCGTCTCGGTGGCCGCTTCATAGGCGGGCACGCCGTTGTAGACGAAATAGGCGAAGTTGAGCGAGGGGTCATCGGCGTAGGGAATCCTCATAGAAACGCCAAAAGTGTCGGTGGCCTCAATCCGGTAGCGAACGAGCGTGCGGGAGTCCTCCTGTCCGGGGAGCGTCACCGTGTAGATGGCGTCGTCGGCGAGCGCGTCGCCGTTGGTACCGTCGTCGACCATGCTGATGGAGGTCCAATGGTCGGGGTTCTCGAACTCGGGGTTGGGCTCGAGTGGATCGTTTGGCCGGGAGCGAAGCACGCTGCTACTCTTGGCCAGGAAGGCTTGAAGATAGCTGCCGGGCTTGACGATCTGGTATTGGAGATTCACCGCCTTCACGCCGTCGGGATCGGTCGCCTTGATGGTGATGACGCAGGGCTCGCCGACCGGCGGCATCCGTGGTTCATGATCGACCTGGCGCATCTGAGGGGGGGCGTTGTCCACCCGGGTGCTATTGGGCTTGTAGGGCGTGGGTGCCTCAATGGCGGAGCGCCAGCTGCCGGCGAGATCGTTGTCCAGCTGGGGGTGGATGAGTTCCATGGACACACCCTCGCCGTTGGCGGCGATCGGCCAGGGAAAGACAGCCTGGTAACCCCATAGTTTCATAAATCGGGGCAAGAATCCCAAGAAAATAGTGGCAGGGGCCTTTGGGATAAGGTTAATTTGGAATCTACCAAAACACCAAACACTTCAACCCAAAAGCCACCTACAGTGAGAGTAGCACGACGCACGATTAATGCAAAGTCCAGAACGATTCCGGCGATCAAATTTGAAGATCAAGAACTGACCTCTTTCGGCGGTCTCGTTATCTTTCAGAAGCTCTTTCAGGAATTGGATCTGGAGGGGAAGCTTCAGCAGTGCTTTGATCCACTGGATCGACGCATGTCCCGCTTCTACAAGTTCCACAAGGTTTTCATGTGTCTTATCGTGCATCTTATACTGGGCTACCGGATGCTTCGCGATTTGGACTACTACCGAGATGATCCCCTTGTACGACAGGTTTTGGGGATGCACCAATTGCCCAGTGTCCCAACGATGAGCCGGATGTTGGGAGAGGTCGATTGTCAAAGCCTTGAGAGGATGAGGGAGATGAATCATTTCGTTTGCCTGTCGCGACTTCAGGAGGAAGGAATCAAACGCATCACGCTTGATTTGGACGGAAGCGTGCAGAGCACGAGTCGCCATGCGGAAGGGACGGCTGTGGGATTTAACAAGAAGAAAAAAGGCGAGCGCAGTTATTATCCGCTGCTCGCGACGATCTCCCAAACCGGACAAATCTTCGACTTCCTTCATCGAAGCGGCAACGTCCATGACTCCAATGGCGCAGTGGAGTTCCTCCGTTCCTGCGTGGAGAAGATTCGCAAGGTGCTGCCTGATGTGCAGATCGAGTTGCGCGCCGACAGCGCGTTTTTCAGCGATCAGATGGTTTCAGAGGCAAAGACCCTGGGCCTGGAATATACGTTCTCGGTGCCTTTCGAGCGGCTTGTGGAACTCAAGGGCATCATCGAGAAGCGCCGTCGCTGGTCCCGAACCCGAGGCGGAGAGGGAAAAACTCATCACTTCGAAATCCGCTGGAAGCCAAAAAGTTGGGCGCGCAAAGCGCGCATTTTGTGCATTCGAACCATGAGGCGCACTCAGCGCAAAGGACCGCTCCAACTGGATCTTTTCGAACCAGTCGAGGAGAACTATGAATACAAGGCGATCATCACCAACAAGACAAACACGGCCGCTCATGTGGTGAAATTTCATGAAGAGCGTGGCTCTTTAGGAGAAGATTTTTGGCGAAGCCAAGAGCCAGGCCCAGATGGACTATATTCCGGCCAAGCGACGTGCCGCCAACGAAGCTTTCCTTTTGGCCAGTATCCTCACCCACAATCTCACACGCGAAATGCAGATGCGAGCTGCGGAGCGGTCACGCAAATCGCCCCCCAAAAGGGCTGCGGAGTGGATCTTTGAAGGACTCGGCACGATTCGCCGCAAAATCATCCAGCGTGCCGGACGTCTGACTCGCCCTCAAGGTCGACTCACATTGACACTCGGAGACAATCAGGCCGTCGAAGAAGAAATCGCCTACTACATGATGGCCTGACTGGCCATTTTATGAAACGCTGGGGGTAAGTGACTTCATCGATGACTTCGCCCGCCGCATCAAGCAACGCCACGCGCTCGCCGTCGTTGGTTAGCGTGCCCTCCCACTGATCGAATGCCGGAGTGCCGGCGACAAAGATCGAACCGAACTTCTTGTTAAAATGATCGACACTCTCGGTGATGATCAGGTAGGCGCCGGGATCGAGGGTGACCCCCTCAGCAAAAGTATAAGCAACTCCATCGCCGAACTGCCAGCCGCTGAGGTCAGCGGTCTCGTCACCATGGTTGAAAAGCTCGATAAACTCGACGTGTTCGGTCTTGGGTTCCGGATCGTAATGGATCTCGTTGATCACGATTTGAGGATCTCCCAGTGCCGGGAGGGCCAGCGAGAGTGTGGCCGCGAGGGCCGAAGCGCTGAAAAGAAAACAGGGGGTCGAAGGCATTAGGACAAGATACGGCATCCTGGCAAGCCCAGGCAAGTCGCACAGCGATTCCGTAAGACGGCGTCGGAAAGAGTCGTAATGGCCTGAATTGGTGGGTGTTGAGCGTGTTGAAGCTGGCGCTAAGAGGGCGAACAGTTTCGTGTGGCGGTTCTCGGGCGAATTTCGGAGGGCTCGAGCCGCGAAATGGATCCCCCTGTCGGCAATAGGCAACAGGAAGCCAGACCGCTCCGATGGCGGACGTGAACCCAAGGTTACCGAGAGCGCAGGGCGGGCGTTCCTCAGCCCGGAGCCGGTGGCGGCCACCATCGATCCTCTCGCATGGAGGCGGCGATTTGACGGGCAAAATAGATGGCCGTGTGTCCACGGCGTATCTCTGGCTTCAAGTTGCGCTTGTGGAAGCAGTGGAACACGGCGTGGGCCATGAACATGATCAGCCACAGAACGAGAATGGAATTGGGATGATGATGATAGCAATGACCGGAATGCCAGCGGGAGCAGAGTTCGTTAAAGCCTTCGTTTTCGACCTTCCAACGGTCGTGCCCGAAATGGAAGATGGTCTTGGCATCGGCCATTGAGCGGGGCATGGTCGTCGCCCACCACCAGTGGCTATCGATGGGAGTCTCGACCCAATCTCCAGCGACGCGCTCGCGACGGATGCCAGTCTCATGGGAATGAACAACGCGAAGAGGAGTGTGAATGGATTCAGTGCAGAAGCCCTCAGCCTCTTGTAAATGAACGTGCCGCGCGGGCTTGCCCGGTGCAGCCGGAGTCTCAAATGATTCTGGCTCTTGCTCCTCAAGGGGCAGGAGCGTGCGGGCTTCGGACAATAGCTCAGGCTGATTATCCTTGAGTACGGCAACAAGGTATTTGCCGTGGTCTTCAAGAAGATTGATCACGGAGGGACGCAGGTAGAGCGCATCGGCAGTGAGCACGTCAAAGCAGCGTGGGTGGTCCTTAAGGACGCGAGTTATCAGCCGTATAGCCGCAGCGACTTCGTCGTCTCCAGGATCTCCGTCTTCACCAGGCTCAAGCATTTCCACGTCGAGAAGCAATTGAAAATCCTCACAGATAATCTGAAACGCGACCAAGCGGTGGTAGAACTGTGTTTTGACCTCGTCTCCGACGGCGATCCGGCGTTGGAGACACTTTGGACAACAACGTTTGTAGCTACAGTGAGTTTCGTGACCATCGACGGCGGCAAGCATCCAACCGCGCTGTGGGGCAAGGATTTTGTTGCGTTTGAGGCAGAAGTAAATGTGTCCGAGACACCCTCGCACACTGTCAGGCTCGATGCGCTCGGAGACATACGCCAGTTCGTCGGCGCTGGGCAAACGGTGATTACCGAGCCAACGGGTCCAGCTGCTCTTGTTCCGGTGTTGCTCGAGTTCGTTGAAGCTTGGTAACCGGCAGCAGAACATGGCGAAGAATGCTGCCGGGAAAACTCGAGTGGGAATCTGTGGTTTGGGACGAGAGTCACGCACCCGCAGCCTCCACTGTTGGCGGAGGCTGAAAATCTTGTCCGCGTAAGTTAGTAGTCGCGTGAGAATGGTCGCTTCTTTTTTGGTGGAGAATTGCGCCCGGACTTGGCTTTGCCGGCTGATTTCTTACCGGTCTTGCCCTTCTTCTTGGCGGAGCTACTCGCCGCTCTGGCCTTGGTTTTTGCCTCCTCGAGTCGGAGGCGCCCCTGCTCGTCGAGGGCTTCCAGCAGAGCATTCGCCTTCTGGAAATCATCGATCCAGCGTCTCGCCTGAGCTTCCAACGGTCTGGGGACGTGCAGCATGGTGGTCTTGCCCTTGCGAGTCTGACCGATGGCCAAGGAGCGATGGCGCAAGGAGTCGTCGGAAGCGCAACGGCAAGTGGGCTTGCCGCATTTACGAGAGAGTTCGATGGGCGAGCCGTGAAGGAAGCCTTCGGCCTGGTCGAGGAGCTGGCGGAGGCGGCTGCGAATCTGGCGTTCGGTGGGGGCAGGGAGTTTCTGCTTGGCATGAAGGTCGGCTCGTTTGGCGCACTGTAATATAAGACTATTACAGAAACAAGCTTAAAAAAGATGAAATAACGAATGCGAATTTGCTATGGGGTCAAAAATGGGCGCTGCCGATCCGAATTACCCAAAAATACAAGGCTTGAGCCGCCTCAGCCGCCTATCTTACGGAATCGCTGAAGTCGCAGTTCAGCGATTCCGTAAGACGGCGTCGGAAAGAGTCGTAATGGCCTGAATTGGTGGGTGTTGAGCGTGTTGAAGCTGGCGCTAAGAGGGCGAACAGTTTCGTGTGGCGGTTCTCGGGCGAATTTCGGAGGGCTCGAGCCGCGAAATGGATCCCCCTGTCGGCAATAGGCAACAGGAAGCCAGACCGCTCCGATGGCGGACGCGAACCCAAGGTTACCGAGAGCGCAGGGCGGGCGCTCCTCAGCCCGGAGCCGGTGGCGGCCACCATCGATCCTCTCGCATGGAGGCGGCGATTTGACGGGCAAAATAGATGGCCGTGTGTCCACGGCGTATCTCTGGCTTCAAGTTGCGCTTGTGGAAGCAGTGGAACACGGCGTGGGCCATGAACATGATCAGCCACAGAACGAGAATGGAATTGGGATGATGATGATAGCAATGACCGGAATGCCAGCGGGAGCAGAGTTCGTTAAAGCCTTCGTTTTCGACCTTCCAACGGTCGTGCCCGAAATGGAAGATGGTCTTGGCATCGGCCATTGAGCGGGGCATGGTCGTCGCCCACCACCAGTGGCTATCGATGGGAGTCTCGACCCAATCCCCAGCGACGCGCTCGCGACGGATGCCAGTCTCATGGGAATGAACAACGCGAAGAGGAGTGTGAATGGATTCAGTGCAGAAGCCCTCAGCCTCTTGTAAATGAACGTGCCGCGCGGGCTTGCCCGGTGCAGCCGGAGTCTCAAATGATTCTGGCTCTTGCTCCTCAAGGGGCAGGAGCGTGCGGGCTTCGGACAATAGCTCAGGCTGATTATCCTTGAGTACGGCAACAAGGTATTTGCCGTGGTCTTCAAGAAGATTGATCACGGAGGGACGCAGGTAGAGCGCATCGGCAGTGAGCACGTCAAAGCAGCGTGGGTGGTCCTTAAGGACGCGAGTTATCAGCCGTATAGCCGCAGCGACTTCGTCGTCTCCAGGATCTCCGTCTTCACCAGGCTCAAGCATTTCCACGTCGAGAAGCAATTGAAAAGCCTCACAGATAATCTGAAACGCGACCAAGCGGTGGTAGAACTGTGTTTACAGTGAGTTTCGTGACCATCGACGGCGGCAAGCATCCAACCGCGCTGTGGGGCAAGGATTTTGTTGCGTTTGAGGCAGAAGTAAATGTGTCCGAGACACCCTCGCACACTGTCAGGCTCGATGCGCTCGGAGACATACGCCAGTTCGTCGGCGCTGGGCAAACGGTGATTACCGAGCCAACGGGTCCAGCTGCTCTTGTTCCGGTGTTGCTCGAGTTCGTTGAAGCTTGGTAACCGGCAGCAGAACATGGCGAAGAATGCTGCCGGGAAAACTCGAGTGGGAATCTGTGGTTTGGGACGAGAGTCACGCACCCGCAGCCTCCACTGTTGGCGGAGGCTGAAAATCTTGTCCGAGTAAGTTAGTAGTCGCGTGAGAATGGTCGCTTCTTTTTTGGTGGAGAATTGCGCCCGGACTTGGCTTTGCCGGCTGATTTCTTACCGGTCTTGCCCTTCTTCTTGGCGGAGCTACTCGCCGCTCTGGCCTTGGTTTTTGCCTCCTCGAGTCGGAGGCGCCCCTGCTCGTCGAGGGCTTCCAGCAGAGCATTCGCCTTCTGGAAATCATCGATCCAGCGTCTCGCCTGAGCTTCCAACGGTCTGGGGACGTGCAGCATGGTGGTCTTGCCCTTGCGAGTCTGACCGATGGCCAAGGAGCGATGGCGCAAGGAGTCGTCGGAAGCGCAACGGCAAGTGGGCTTGCCGCATTTACGAGAGAGTTCGATGGGCGAGCCGTGAAGGAAGCCTTCGGCCTGGTCGAGGAGCTGGCGGAGGCGGCTGCGAATCTGGCGTTCGGTGGGGGGGCAGGGAGTTTCTGCTTGGCATGAAGGTCGGCTCGTTCGGCGCACTGTAATATAAGACTATTACAGAAACAAGCTTAAAAAAGATGAAATAACGAATGCGAATTTGCCATGGGGTCAAAAATGGGCGCTGCCGATCCGAATTACCCAAAAATACAGGGCTTGAGCCGCCTCAGCCGCCTATCTTACGGAATCGCTGAAAGTCGCAGTCTTGTGGATTGACGGGACGCCGCAGAATGGCCGGATGGTTGGGCGGGGGAAGAAGGGAGGGCTCTCGAGGCGTTTCGGCGAGCCCTGGGCTTGCCAGGATGCCGGGCGGCGGTCACCATGGGTGCTGACTCCGCCCGAACCGCCACCCTTTCAGAGGAGCTCGCCGGACGGCGAGAGAGACCACTGCTCGAGAGCCTCGGCCGTGTCGATGATCTGGCCGCCGCACACCCCTTGGGAACTGTAGAGGGCCGCCCGGTGAACGGCCTCCGAGTAGTCGGACTGGGCGTCCTCCACGTGAACGACCCCAAAGTTCCGATCGGCGGCATCCCGGGCCGTGGTGTCGACACATTGGCTGGTGGCCAGGCCGGTGAAGACCAAGGTGCGAGCCGGACCCCTCTCCAGAAAGTGGACGAATGCGGGGGAAGACGTGAAGCCGCTGTAGGTGGTCTTGCAGAACTGCCGGTCCTCAGGCTGGGGAAGGAGGGCGGAGATCACCTCTGAAAAAGGATCAGATTGAAGGGGATAGAGGTCTGGAAATCCCTGGCGAGCGGCCAGCTGATGGACCTCGCGAAAAGTGTGCTGGAGGTCCGAGCGGTCGACCTGTTGTCCGCAGAGGCGAAGGAAGACAATGGGCCACTGGACTCGCCGGAAGGCTCGGGTGAGGCGTTGGAGATTGGGGATGACACGGTCTCGACAGCGTCTTTGGAGATGCCGCAGACAGCCGGGGTCGACCGCGCTGTGAAAACGCGAAAAGGCCGATTCCGCCTCGAGATAATAACGCTGCATGTCAACCACGATGAGGACGGGATCGGTCAATGAGGTTGAAGATGTTTGGGTTGTTGAGCAGGCATCGGCGAAACGTGCGCAAAGGTCGTCCACTCCAGGAATTATCATGAATGCGTCAGACGAACGCGAGCCATCTCAAAAATAGTGTGACGCCAAGTTAAGATTAACTATTAATAAAATATAAAAATACCATAATTTCCATGGCGACGTCGCTTTTAGCTCATGATGACGAAACAGTCCCAAAGCGCCCTCGGGCTCGCAGCTTGTCTAACGGCGCTGGTGCTCGGGTTGGCGGTGACAAGCTGCAGCCTCGACAAAACGGGATTGGGCCGGCCGACCTTCACCAAGTCAACTTTTGTTAGGGCCAACGACCGAGGATCCGCCCTCAAGTTCCGCGCCCGGAAGCAGCAAGCTCGCTCGTGGCGCTCGAATGGCGGCACTTCCACGCAATCCGCCCCGCGGACTTCCCCCGTGGTCCGCGTGCCGAAACGGAAGGATTTCTTTCGCTATGCCGTGGCTTATGGGCGGCCTTATGCGGTGGTCAGTGATGATTCGGTCATTCCCTTTGCCCTGGCATCTTCGAAGAAAGCGGAACTGCCTCGTTTCGAACTTCCGTTCCTGAAGAACCGGAAGCCCATCGTGAACGTCTTGCTCAAGGCCAGCGAAGCCCCTGAGCGCAAGGCGCGGCTGGTAACGACATCCCCCAGACCGACGGCGCGCCCCAAGAAGGGTTAGGGCCAACGACCGAGGATCCGCCCTCAAGTTCCGCGCCCGGAAGCAGCAAGCTCGCTCGTGGCGCTCGAATGGCGGCACTTCCACGCAATCCGCCCCGCGGACTTCCCCCGTGGTCCGCGTGCCGAAACGGAAGGATTTCTTTCGCTATGCCGTGGCTTATGGGCGGCCTTATGCGGTGGTCAGTGATGATTCGGTCATTCCCTTTGCCCTGGCATCTTCGAAGAAAGCGGAACTGCCTCGTTTCGAACTTCCGTTCCTGAAGAACCGGAAGCCCATCGTGAACGTCTTGCTCAAGGCCAGCGAAGCCCCTGAGCGCAAGGCGCGGCTGGTAACGACATCCCCCAGACCGACGGCGCGCCCCAAGAAGGTGCGGGTTCGCACGACCGCTTACACACACAATGAAGCCGATCACTTGCGTTACGGGCGCAAGAACGCCATTGGCACGCGGCTCCGCTACGGCAAGGTGCGAAGCGCCGCTGCGGACTGGTCCCGCTACCCCGTGGGCACGCGCTTCACGATTTCGGGGCAGCCTGGAATCGTCTATGAGGTCGATGACTATGGGAGTGCCTTGGTTGGAATGGGAACCATCGATCTCTACAAGCCCACCTTTTCCGCCATGAACCGCTGGGGGGTGCGCCACGTCGACATTCATGTGCTGAAGTGGGGTTCCGTTGACAGGAGTGTGAAGATTCTGAAACCGCGCACCAAGTGGTCTCACGTGCGCCGAATGTTTCAGGCCCTTCACCACCGTAGAGGTCAAGGTCAGAGTGAAGAGGCGAGAATCGCCTCCCTTCCGGGATACCGGACCTGAGGCATCGGAGAGCAAGGCGCTTCGCCCGGAGCAGAAAGCCTTCCGGCGACGGTTTGATGCTGCGGAAAGGGTCCCCGGTGCCGTTCTCCCACGTTTTTCTCCCCGAGAGAAAAATCGGGCTTCAAGAGTTCTTTGAATAAAAGAACCGCGAATTGCTCGAGACGAAACAATTTAGGTGTTTTTTCATACTTTTAATATTTAATGGAAGTATGCGGATGCGATTCATTTCGAGAGAAACTTTTGCGGTGCGTGGTGGCCTGTCGACGCACCGTTCGGGGGGAGGGGATACCGGATGAATCTACAGGTCACGGCCAGTTTCACCGCGGAGCCCATTGAACGTCCTCTGCGCTTCCTCCTGTCGGAGCTGGGGGTGGAATGTGGCGTAGGATTTTCGCCTTACAATCAAGTGGTCCAGCAAGTGCTCGATCCCGCGAGCGCGGTACGTTCGGCGAACGCGGGACATTTCTTCCTGGTGCGGGCCCGCGACCTCGCCCCCAGCGATCCGAGGGCCGGCCTGACGGCTTTCGTCGACGCATTGAGAGAGCAGAGCGAGGCTCTTGGTGGCCGCGTGCAGGTCATCTTCTGCCCGCAACCGAGGATGATGCGGAAGATGCGCTGCGGCAGGCGGAGGCGGCTCGTGAGATTCGAGCCATGGGCCACCAGGTGGTCGGAAGTCATGCTTTGCTCGAGGTGCTGGAGCCTGGCGCTTGTTACGATCGGGAAACAGATCGTGCGGGACGGGTTCCCTTCACCGAGGTGTTCTTCGCGCTGCTGTCGATCCGCATGCTTCGACAGTGGGCGGCCTGGACGCTGCCCTCCCGGAAATTCATTGTTCTGGACGCTGACAACACCCTTTGGCGCGGGGTGATCGGAGAAGACGGGCTGGACGGGATCGCGGTTGAAGGCGGACACGCCTTTCTGCAGGAATTTTTTCTCAAAAAACGGGAGGAGGGCTTTGTGCTGGCCTTGTGCACAAAGAATGAGGCATCGGACACGTCTGCGGTGTTTCGCGAGCACGACGGGATGCTCTTGCGGGAAGAGCATTTCTCCGCCTTGCGGGTGAATTGGAATCCCAAATCGGAAAACATCCGCTCGATCTGTGAAGAATTGAATCTCGGCTTGGAAAGCGTCGTTTTCGTCGATGACAATCCCGCCGAAACCGCTGAAGTGGCGAGCGGCCTGCCGGAGGTCTACACCCTGACACTTCCCTAGAAAGAGGAAAACTTCCGTGCCGCGTTGGAGCGTTGCTGGGCTTTTGATCGGGCAGACGCCGTGACGAAAGAAAACCGGCAACGGGCGGAAATGTATCGGGCCCAGGCCGCTCGAATGGATTTCCGTGGTCAGTGTGCGAGTTTCGAGCGGTTCCTTCGAGACCTGGAGCTGGTGGTCGAAGTGTCAGGCGTCGACTCCGCCGACCTCGCTCGCGTGGCCCAGCTCAGTGCCCGGACCAATCAGTTCAATGCTTGCAAGTCTCCCTTTCGAGAGGCGGACCTGGTACGACGTCAGGAAGCGGGCGCGCGGGCGTGGAAGGTGGTGGCTTCCGATCGCTTTGGCGAATACGGCCTGGTGGGCGCCATGGTGGGTGAGGCTGGTCCGGAGTCGCTGGAAGTGACCGACTTCTTTCTGAGCTGTCGCGCCCTTGGAAAGGGCGTCGAACGTCACATGGTCGAGAAATGACCGGAAGTTGTGGATGAGGGCGGTCGGGGCATCATGAAGAGTTCAACCATTTACCAGAACAACTGAACTCCAATGAAAACCACCAACCACCCCACCGAATCCGCATCTATCCTCGGCCAGGAAGGAGCAAGCACCGTCTGCCAGAACGCCCTTGAGGCCACCCTGCGACAAGGAGCCCAAATGCTTCTTCAGGCCGCCATCGACAACGAAGTCTCCGACTACATTCAAGCCCATCAACATCAGCGTGATGACCAGGGTCATCGCCAAGTCGTCCGCAACGGCCATCTTCCTGAAGCGACAACTTCAGACTGGAATAGGGAACGTTTCTGTTCGGCAGCCCAGGATCAATGATCGCCGATCAGGCCAGCGGTTCACCAGCGCCATCCTTCCGCCGTACCTACGCCGAGTCGCTTCACTGGACAACCTCATCCCAGCACTCTACCTGCGAGGAATCTCAACCTCCGAGATGAGTCGAGCCTTAGAGCCGATCCTCGGTGAGAACGCATCGGGTCTTTCTGCAGCCAACATCGTTCGACGAGGAAGAGCAATGGGAGAAAGAACGCGAGCAATGGAGCAAGCGTGACCTCAGCGACAAGGAATACGTCTATCTCTGGGCCGACGGGATCTACTTCCATGTCAGGCTCAATGACGACCGCCCATGTGTTCTCGTAATCGTCGGCTCCTTACCCGATGGAACCAAGGAATTGGTAACCATCAGCGATGGAGAACGAGAGAGCAAACTGTCCTGGAAAAATGTGCTCAGAGACCTCAAGAAACGAGGATTGAAAATCCCTCCAAAACTGAGTATCGCCGATGGAGCTCTCGGGTTCTGGAGCGCCTTGGAAGAGGAATATCCGACAAGCAAACAGCAACGATGTTGGGAGCACAAGACAGCCAACATCCTCGACAAGCTGCCGAAGAAAGCGCAGCCCCTTGCCAAGGAACGCATCCATGAAATCTACATGGCGGAAACAAAGAAGGCCGCCTTGGAGGCCTATGACGAGTTCTTCACGCTCTACGAAGCCAAGTATCCGAAAGCGTGCGCCTGCCTGAAGAAAGACAAGGAAACTCTACTAACGTTCTACGATTTTCCAGCCGAGCACTGGAGACACATCCGGACGACAAACCCGATTGAGTCGACGTTTGCCACGGTCCGCCATCGGACTCGACAAACCAAAGGGTGCGGATCGAGGAAAGCAACCCTTTCAATGGTCTACAAGCTCGGCCTGGAAGCCGAGAAAGGCTGGCGTCGACTGAACGGATATCGTCAACTTGACAAAGTCGTGCAAGGAATCATCTTCGTGGACGGCATCGAGCAGCAAACCGCTGCCTAACCCATGATCGAACTTCGAATGGTGTTCCGACCGCCCTCATCCACAACTTCCGGTCATTTCTCGGCCTTGCGCAGCAACGCGGCAACAGTACGCGCACCGACCGGGTGGTTCTGAGATGTGAGTTCCCTGGCAAGCCTCTGAGTGCTCTTCAATGTCCAGCGCAATGGGGATTGAGGGTCGCCTCTACTGAGAGGATCAACTAGCCGCTCAAGAGCCCCAAGCAGTTCCGGATCGGTCTCGGTCACCGGCTTGCGTCCGCCCCGAAGCCGACGGATGCGTCCGTCGGCTTCGGGTGCCGTGTAGTCGCCGCGCCGTAACTGCTTGATGCCCTCAGTGATCGTCGTCCGCGACATCGATGTCGCAAGAGAAACTGCGGATACGCCGCCCCAACCCAATTCCATGGCCGCCGCCGCCGCCCAACACCTCCGGGCCCGCTCGTCCATGAGGTGGCGCAGGGAATCGAACTTCCGGCGAATGCTTTCGACAACGGAACTGTCAGGCATGGCACCGACAGTAGCATAGAAATAAGGTTAAGAAACCTTAAATTGTTCATTTTATTTTTGCGCCATTCCATATTGGCCCCCGAGATTCATCGCGAACGCTTTCTGCTCGACGCCGCCTGGATGCTTGATCGCGTCGAGGACGACGTACCCTGGACTCCCGACCCGGCATGGGCCGACCTGCGGGCGCGCGCCCGGCCACTCGGGAGAGACGGCATCGAAGACGGCACCGGCGCACGATGACGGCGCTTTTTGGCTCCGCCGACGACGAGCGAGACCGTTTCGATGAGTGGCCCGAAAGCCCCATTCGAGTGAGAACCAGTCCGCTTGGCGGGCTTCCCGAAACTTTTCGAAGCGATGCCGAGCACTACCGGCTCGAACGCCACACCAGAGACCGCCAATGGAGGGACGAAGAGCTCAGCGCGCCCGATAGATACATCCGTTTGGCGGAGCTTTGGCAACAACAGATCCAAGCGCTTGAATCCAAGCACGGCAGTCAGGCGGCCAAAGACTACGAGCGCCGGATGAGTCCCTATGCGAAGATCCTCACAAGAAGCGAGAATTTGGGCCTGACTGCACAGGAGATGCAGCAGGCGGTGGACGACTTTGATGCAGCCACCTCGGTCGAGGAGCAGACGGCGATCCTGCAGAGACTTCCGGGCAACCTAGACAAGGCGGCCGGGCGAGAGGCACTCAGTGACCGGGTCGTGAGCGTCGATTGGCAAGACCGCTACGAGCGGCTCCTCGATTGAGCCGGCGCAGGATTTCGTCCGCGCCAGGAGACCGGTTGTGGGCTCGGCCGAGGAAATGCACACAAGGGAGGGAAGCGCTCCGATGCTTCCGTGATTTCCGGACCGGTCATTGGCGGAGGTTGAGTCACGGCGGCCGAGGAGAGGATTGAACTCCTTCGCAAAGAGTCTCCTTCTTCATTCCGCTTCTCGAATTGCGAAGAGATGCTGTTCTCCTCGCAAAAACAAATCTTTGCCCACCAAGGCCGCCGAGGCACTCACAGATTCGCCAATCGCATTGACAGCCAGCGGTTTCGGCGAGGCCCCCAGTTCAAGCACCATGGTGATGCCATCGCGGTCAGTCAGGTAGAGCCGATCAGCCGCCGCGGCGGGTGAGGCATAGAGATTGCGCAGCGCGCCCAGGCGAAACGGTCCCGCCTGCTTTTCACCGGTCGCCGCATCGAGGCAAGAGAGAATGGCCTGGTAGTGATTGAGAAAATAGAGCGTTCCAGAATAAAGCAGCGGTGAAGGCACGTAGGGCGTTCGCTGATTCGTCCGCCACACGACTTGGTCCGTGTGCGTGATGTCACCTTTCGCGCCGTCGAGCCGGATCGCCACCAAAGCCTTTTTCTCGTAACTGGACCCCGCGAAAACCATTCCATCACCCGCCACCGGTGAAGCCACCACGTTGTTAGAAAGACCGCCGCATTCCCAGATCACTTCGCCCGTTTCGATGTCATAGGCCCGGATGCGCCGGGTGGCGCTCACGATCACTTGAACGCGCCCATCATGCTCCACCGCAATGGGCGTGGACCATGACGTGCCTTCATCGCGATTGGCCGTCCACCGCACCTCGCCGGTCCGCTTATCAAAGGCGTGGATGGCCGACTGCTCTTCATGGTCCCAATTGACCACCACGGTGTCGCCATGAAGCAGCGGCGAGGCGCCCTCTCCGTGGGCGTGTTTGGTCTGCATCTTGCCCAGGTCCTTCTTCCAAAGAATCTTCCCCTCGGAAGCCAGGGCGTGCAGTCCATGCGATCCGAAAAAGGCCAGGATCACGGAGCCGTCCGTGACAGGCGAGTTGGAGGCCAGGGTCCCCGACACATGACCGGCGTGGTGGGGAAAGGCTTCATGGACCGTGGTCTGCCAGAGAATCTCACCATTCGTGCGATCGACGGCCAGCACGACGAAACGATGGCTCCGGGTCACCGGGCGATTGTCGTGTGAACCCGGCGCCTGATCGAAGACCGGCAGTCTGGGTTTTCCAAAAGGAACGGCTGCGGTGAGATAGAGCCGATCCTTCCAGACGACGGGCGTCGAGTGTCCTTCGCCGGGGATCTCCGTCTTCCAGCGAATATTCTCGCTCTCACTCCAATGGACGGGAGGATCCGCCGTGGGCGAAACTCCCGTGCCCAAGGGGCCGCGCCACTGCGCCCAGGCTTCGTCTTCGGGCGCGGCTCCAGCCGTCATGACAAGGCCTAACCAAAGAATCGTGCGGAAGAAGGAAAACGGGTTCATCGCCATCACACTCACCATTGCCAGTCTCTGCAGTTCCCCCACGGGTTCAAGGTCGGATCGGATAGCGAAAGAGAGGCGTCGGCGATTCCTCCGAACTCACCATGAGAAAGCGGTTATCCGCTGAGAAACAGAGCGCCTCCGGCTGATAGATCCGCGGGAGGGCGATCAGCCGGGGCCGCTCTTGCAGGGCTTCGCCCCAGCTCTGCTCTTCTGTCCGGGCGAACAGCCGCACGTCGGTGTAGGTCAAGACCGCCGCCAGGCGTCCGTTAGGCGCCACGTCCATTCCCGTTGCCCGCGTCCCCAACAGGCCCGCCTTGAGAAAGGCAAAGGCGTTTCCCGTGGCATTGCCGACGGCAGGCAGCACGGCGAGACGTTGCGCCACGACCACACCGCCGTTCTTGGGGGGCGCCAGGGGCAACGTATAAACCACGGATTCCTTGCTGTCCTTGTTGAGCAGCCACACCTGGTGATCCCCCGGAACCACGGCGACCGCCTCACAATCTTGCGGCCCATCGGCATATCGAACCGTCAGCGACCAGGAAGGACGAACGGCGGCCTGCGGACGTCGATCGGAGGGATCGAATTGGGGTTCAGGCACCGCGTGAAGCCGCACCGTCTGCCGTTTCCGTTCGTTATCCCCCGTGTCACCAATGAGGAGATGGGGTTCACCCCCGTAACGGAACGCCGCCAGGCCTTCCCAATCGACGTTGCGAACGCCTTCCACGCGCACCTCCCCCAGCATCCGGCTCTTGAAATCGATGGCGTAGAGGGCTGGTGCCCCACCGCTATCCGTGTGGCTCCAATAAATCCCGGGCTGACGCGCCGATGGCGCCAAGCCGCTGATCTCCTTAAGCACGGGGTCCTCATAGCGAGCCACCCGTTCCCAGGAGTCTTCGCTCACCTCGTCGTCCACCGGGACGGTTTCCTGTCCTGCGACCACCCCGGGCCAGAGACACGCGAGGATGAGTGCCGCAATCTCGCGCCATGCGATCCCACTCATACACAAAGCCTTCACCGAATCTCGAAGGTCAGCCGGAGAAAGGCAGGATCCAGCAGCGGATCCTCCACCCACACGCGGCGCCGGTGGCCGTCGGTGCTGGCTTGTTGTGAGGGAGGTATGGGAACCCAATCCGCCAGATCGCTGCTGAACTGCGGATGCACCATAAAGTGTTCCGATTCATCGAGCCGCAGTTCGTATTCCATCTCGATTCGCCCGGGCTCCACGCGTCCCCGAGGTCCTTGCCCACGTTCCGCCTCGCGCGGATCGAGACCGAGGGCGAACTCGGCCACCAGTGGCCAGGAATCGCCATCCGTGTCCTGGTTAGGATTCGCAACGTCCACTCCGTAGGCGGACGCCCACTGCTCGAATGGCATGTCGGGCTCCAGGCCGACTCGCCGAAGCATCTCCTCGGTGCGAAAGGGCGGCACGGGGGGCAGCTCAGGATAGCGGGTGTTGAAGGCCTCCACGATCGCATTAAACAAAGAGAAACTGTGCCATCGTGTTAGGGTGGAACCCGTCCAGCGAGAAGAGATACTGCGGACGATTGCTGAGCGAACCGGGATCCACTCCTTTGAAAAACTCAATCCCGCCCACCACGAAACGCCGAGCTCTCCCCAACTCCTCGGTCAGCGCACCAATGTCCGCAAATCCGATGCCCTTCTCCTCGGCGAGCTCATGCAGGCGACGGTTGGTTTCCCAGGTCAACTCGGTGTTGCGCCGACGTTTCTCCGGGTCCGGCTTGCTCTCCTGCACCGTCGGCGTGATCCCGACGTCCGGCATGCTCACCAACACCACGGGCACACTGGCATTGCGACCGCGGACGTAGTCCACCACCGTCCGCAGGTTGCCCACCAACTCACGAATGAAGGGTTCGGGATCCGCGCCGTCGTAGTAGGTCCCGTAACGATTCTTGAGGTCATTGCCACCCAGAAAGATCACCACACGATCCGCGACCTCACTCAGGTAGGGATCCAAGCGAGATCGCAGGAGAATGTACTGGAAGTCGCGGAAAGAATCGTCCGCGGTGAGGATCTCCTTCCACTCGGCCGATGTGGAACCGGGAAAGGCCCAATTGTATTCGTGGCCCGTGAGGCGGGAATCCGGCCAGAGAGCCAGTGGGCCAATGTCCACGTGGTCGGCCCGGTGCATCGCCAGCAGTTCGAGCCAATTCCGTTCATCCCAGGCCGCCGGGTTGCCCGGATTAAGGAGCGGAAACTCCAACTCATACTCCTTGGTCAAGCTATCGCCTATGGTCACCCACTTCTCTGCGGCCATGCCCGTCGGGCCCGAAAACAAGATCATCAGCCAAACAAGCCCATCAAGAAAACGTCGCATCGTCGGAAACCATAGAGGGGAAGGGAGGTGTCGCAATGGGATTGCCGCCGAGCCAAAGATCGGGCAAAAACAGATTCATGGATCCTCAAACGCGCGCCTTTCTCGATGCAGTGGCACTCGCCGATCAGCCATCGATCGCCTCGCTTCCACCCGCTGAGGGCCGAACTGTTTTCGAGGGTCTTGGCGATCTCTTCCTCCCGTCAATCGCGCTCCCGTCGGTCACGGACCACCGCACCCCGGGCGGCGTTTCTTTTCGTCTCTATCGCCCGACAGCCAATCATCAGGAGAACCTTCCTCTAACGGTATACCTGCACGGCGGCGGCTGGGTGCTCGGCAATCTCGACACCCACGACAGTCTCTGTCGTCACCTCGCCCGGGCCAGTCAGGTGGCGGTGGCCTCCGTCGACTACCGACTGGCGCCCGAGCACTCCTTTCCCGCGCCGCTCGACGATGCCGCGGAGGCCTGGCGCCATCTGACGTCCGAAGCATCCACCTATCATTTCGATTCAAGTCGCGTGGCCGTGGCCGGGGACAGTGCGGGCGGCAACCTGGCGGCGGCCCTGGCCATTAAACTCCGCGATGAGAAGGGTCCTGCTCCACAACGCCAGCTACTGGTCTACCCCGTGATCAGCGCGGCCTGCGATACCCCATCTTACGATCTCTTTGCCAAGGATCACGGTTTGACACGCGAGGAAATGCAGTGGTTCTGGCGCTGTTACCTCGGCGACGAGAAAACCGCACCCCGTCTGGCTTCCCTCGACCGCGTCGACGACCTGCGCGGTCTCCCTCCGGCACGCATTCTCACGGCCGAGTATGACGTCTTGCGCGACGAAGGCGAGAGCCACGCCGCCAGACTCCAGGCGGCCGGTGTGGCCGTGGAACTGACCCGTCACCCGGGCCTGAGCCACGGTTTTTTTCACTTCGCGGGAGTGATGGATCGTGGACGGGAAACGGTCATGGAGGCCGGCCAGTGGCTCGGCGAGCAGTTGCGAGATTCCCCGGGCGAGGACGGCCGGACTTCGACCCTGACGAAGGAAGAGCAAATGGCGCAATTCGAGGACGCTTTGAAGGATGAGGACTGGGGTCACCAGCCCTGTTGAAGCCACCTCCGTCGCCTTGCCGTGCCGCACCTCACCTCACAAGGGCCTGGTGGCGGGCGCCGCGCCCGAGTTCCAAATGGGTCGCCGGCTGAGGCGCTCGGCCTCGTCGTCGCTCAGCAACTCTTCCTCGACCATGCGGCTCAGAACGAGATTGCGAGCTTTGAGAGCCCTTGCGGGGTGGTCAAAAGGCTGGAGCGCACTGGGTGCCTTGATCAGGCCCACGAGCGTGGCGGCTTCCGCAACGGTCAAGTCCTCCACTCTCTTTTCGAAATAGCCCCGGCAAGCCGCATCGATCCCGTAGAAGCCGCTCCCGAAATAGATCACCGTCAGGTAGTGCGAGAGAATCTCCTCCTTGGAAAAGCGCTTCTCGATCCGCCGGGCCAGAAAGGCTTCGACGAGTTTGCGTTCCATTGTTTTCTCCAAAAGGCCATAGCTTTGCCGGGCCAGCTGCTGCGTGATGGTCGAAGCCCCCTGCTGACCCAGGCGACCCCGGAAGTTGACCCATGTCGCACGGCAGACGCCCTTGAGGTCGACGCCCCCGTGGCGAAAGAAGCGCGCATCCTCCGCGGCGATCACGGCGTGGATCAAGTGGCGCGGCAAGCGATCGGCCTCCACCACCTCCACTTGCCGAATCCGCTCGAGATCATAAGAGGCAGCCTGTTTGCGAAAGGGCTGAAGCGCCAGCGAGAGGATCATGATCGCCGCCAGCACCACTCCTCGGATTATCCATTTCTCGGCTGCCCCATTGCATGCCATCAATCTGTCTCTTTGTCGTCTTCACGCAAGTTTAAATGCTGTATTTTTAGCATTCCCTCCGGTTTCTTCTCCGACTCGCTCTCTTCGCTCGCGGAAGCAGGCCATTCAAGCAGCAACTCGAACCGCTGCCGATAACGCAACGTTTCCCGCCCCAAAACCGGGTTCCGCTCATCCTCGGCACGATTCTCATGCTGCGCGATCACCCGCAAGGCCAGCTCCGGGTAGTGCACCCCGGCCAGAAAAAAGCGACGTTGCGCCTCTGCCAGATCGACCGAGGCATCCTGGGTGAAATAGGCATTCCCAAAGCGGATGATGTCCTCCGGATCCAGATCGCCCGACAGGGGCACCGCCTCGTGCCCCACCAGATCCAGCCCATCGCTTCGCGTTTCGAGAAAATCTGTCAGGTAATCGATTCCGAAATGCCGCCGGGTCACCTCAATTGTCCCGTCGATCAAGAAACGCGAGAAGTCCACCGTGGCCGCATCGCCACCTGGCGGCTGATACACCACCGGCAAAGTCCGGGCCCTTCTTTCCCCCTGATCTTCGGCCAGTAACAGGGTGACTTCTTCTTCGAAGAATTGTCCGTCGGTCGAGAGGGGTGGAATCCCTCCCCGACCTACGGAGATCAAAGAGAGCCCCTGATAGCTTCCCCAGCGAAACGTGCCGGGACTGACATAATCCACTCGGAAGGCCGGTCGCGATGAACTCCCCTGCTGGCAAGCCACCAGGAGCCAAGCGCCGGAGAGCAGGCAAGCGATCAGGCGGATCCGAAAGGCCATACCTTTTCCGCTGGATTGGGAGTTTCTCTTGTCAGGCATCCATTCGGCCCATCGAAAACACAGACGTGAAGATTCAGATCGCCGTCATGGTCGATGTCCGCAAAACTCGTCCCCGCACACCAAACGCCCCCGCCACGGACCCCGACGGCTTCCGCCACGTTTTCGAAGCGCCAATCGCCCGGACTGCGATAGAGCCGGTTGCCCTGAGGGTAATGGGTCAGGAAGACGTCGGGATCACCGTCCCCGTCGACGTCCCCTACACACACGCCTTTTCCCGAATACGGATCGCTCATGAGCGCGAAGGACGCGTCCTGAGGAAAGCGATAGGGAAGAGCCATGCCGATTGTCTCCGGAGAGAGTGCCGTGAGGCGGCCCGCACTAAAGCCAGGCTCCAGAAGCGCGATCGTCCGCTGGCCGGGCAACCATGATGTCGTGACCACGACCGCAAGGAACGGTGCCATCGAAAACCATGGAAAGACAGTGAAGCGCATCGCTTCACTCTAGGATATCCGAAGACCCAATGCGAAGTCCGGAGTTGAGTCGGCTCACTCCGGCGTCACGTAGGCGGCGGTGATGCCGCCATCGATCTTGAACTCGGTTCCCGTCACGTAGCCCGACTCTTCGCTGGCCAGATAGAGCGCGGCCTGCGCCATCTCCCGGGCTTCCCCAAATCTTCCCATGGGAATGTGCACCAATCGCCGCTGTCGTTTGGGCTCGGTGTCGAGAAACTTCATGAGCAACTCGGTGTGCAAAGGGCCCGGACAGAGCGCGTTCACCCGAATCCCCTCCCGTGCGTGCAAGACCGCCAATTCCCGAGTCATCGCCAACACGCCGCCTTTCGATGCGGTGTAGGCCAATTGCGACGTGGCGGCGCCGAGCAAGGCGACAAAGGAAGCCGTGTTGATCACCGAGCCGCCGCCCGCCCGCTTGAGCGCCGGAATGCCATGCTTGCAGCCGAGAAACACGCCCTTCAGGTTCACCGCCATGGTCAGATCCCACACCGTCTCCTCAGTGCTTTCCGCATCGGCATCGTCGGCGTGCATGATCCCGGCATTGTTGAACAAGACGTGCAGCGCCCCGAACGCCTCTTCCGCTTCCCGCACCATGGCGGCACATTCCGCGCCCCGGGAAACATCCGCCCGGAAGAAACGCGCCGCTTCGCCGCAAGCCTCGGCCACGGATTCACCGCCCCTTTCATCGACATCCACCAGGAGCACCCGGGCGCCCTCTTGCACGAACAAACGCGCGGTTTCCTTGCCAATTCCGCTCGCGGCCCCCGTGATCAGGGCGACTTTGTTTTCCAGTCTTTTCATGAGATGATCTCCACGCTCAATTGCTAACCTGTTGGCTTGATTGCTCAATCACACTCTCTCTGAGCCTAACTCCTTCGCTTCACCTGGTAACGAATCCAGTTGCGAACTTCGGTGCAACGAACGTCGGGGTTCATCACATCGTCATCAATTCCTAACTTCCAGGCGAGATCTTTTCGAGAAGGATCGGCATGAAGAGCTTCCAAATCGTCGATGTGGGCCAGGGCCGCGTTCCGCGCTCGATAGAAGCCCTTGGCCACCAGCTTCTCGATGCGGCAATAGATGAGGCGCGCCAGTTCGTGGAAGTCGTATTCGGGGTGATACTGCACTCCCCAAAACGTGCCCTCCCCATGGGTGACGCAGACCGACTGTACCGCCGAGTGGGCGTTTCCCGAAAGGATTTGAGCGCCCGCCGGCACTTCCCCGATTTCGTCATCGTGTGAGGTGAAGGCGTCGAAGGGACCGCGCCGGCCTTCATGCAGCGGATGGGCTTGGCCCGCCGCAGTCAGCTGAATCTTTCGCGCGATGCCCATTTCGCGGCCACGCGGATTTTCCTCCACCCGTCCGCCCGCTGCCACCACGGCGATTTGGGCCGCCCAACAGCTCCCGAAACTCGGCACACCCGCGGAGTAGAGATCCCTCTGCAGTTGAATCTGGGCCTCGACCTCCGCGCTTCCATCATTGCAACCCAGACTGCAACCCGTCCAGGTGACTCCGTCGTAAGCCCGCAAGGCCTCCACCCCCGGGCACGTCACCCCTGGATCGGAGGGGAAAAGCTTCTCACAGACGACCTCGCCGCCGGTCCAGCGAGCCAGCATCGCCTCGTAGAGATCCGCCGCCATGGACGCCCCGCCTGCCACCAGTTGCTCGCGAGCGGCCCGGGTGTAACCGTCGATGATGAGGTAT
The DNA here is from genome assembly GCA_965204485.1 of Verrucomicrobiales bacterium. GTDB lineage: Bacteria > Verrucomicrobiota > Verrucomicrobiia > Verrucomicrobiales > DEV007 > JAACDM01. The sequence continues at coordinate 167,219 of CBDBEZ010000134.1, read as the reverse complement.
CTCATGAAGCCAAGGCTTGGATCTTGGTGAGAAGGTCGCCGTATGAGTCACAGATGCCATCGGCCGTGGTGAGCTGCCTGTCCGCGTCTCGCGTGGCCGTGAAGAGAATGGCTTTCATTCCGTATCCTTGCGATCCTTTGATGTCATTGTGATCCCGGTCACCGATGTGAACGGTCTCATCGGGATTCAGATCCAATTCCTCCAGGACCGTGGCAAACATATCAGGATGAGGCTTGGAGTGCCCCACCTCATCCGAAAAGGCAAAGCCGGAAAAGAATCGAAGAATTCCATGCATCTTGAGCAACTCGCGCAATTGCCTGCCGGGCGTCACGATGGCGTCGGAAACGACGGCCAGCCGGTAGCGCCCGGAGAGTTCCTCCAATGCTTCCGCGCAGCCCTCAATGAGCTTGGGACAAATGTCCACCTCCATGCGACGAGTTCGCTCCAGGACCTCCTCCCAACCTGGCGGCCGGATATCCACTCGCAATCCCCGCAACACGATCTCGAGCCGCTCCTCGATGGGCCAGGTGACATGATGTTCTTTCCAAACCTTGTTGAAGGCCGCGTCCGCCACGTCGTAGGCCAAGCTCACCTGCTCCAGTGATCGCTCCGCTTTGATGGCTTCCCAGACGAGCAGACGGCGCGCTTGAGCCTTGCTCGGCAAACCCCTCGCCTCGCGCACTTCCTCATCGGAGTCGTCGTGCACCAGCGTGTCCCAAAGATCAAAAGTGATTCCGCGTAAACTCATGGCAATCGGTTTCTGGCAGGCGCACCTCGACGGTCATGGCTTGCCCTGGCGAAAATGAATGGCCTTGCGACGAGTCACCCCTAACAAGCCGTAGCGAGAGAGAGCCGTCCCCAACCCGCTCTGCTTGACACCCGTCCAGGGAAGGGCGGGATCCAGGTAATCGCAGCGATTCTGAAAAACCGTCCCCGTCTCCGCGCCGTCCGCAAACCAGGCCGCACGCTCAGAGTCCTCCGTAAAGATGATCGAGGTGAGCCCATACTCGGAGTCGTTCACCAGATCCAGCGCTCTGTGGTCATCCTCCACGGCCATGACGGGCAGGATGGGGCCAAAGTTCTCTTCCCGCATCACCGCCATCGACGGCTTCACTTCGGTCAACAAGGTTGGCTCAAAAAAGGTCCCCTCCCCGATCTCCCGCCGACGTCCTCCGGCCCGCACACGCGCGCCCTTCTCCACGGCCCCGGCCACCTGAGCCTCCAGAATCCAAACATTCGTCGAACGAACCAACGGACCCACCGTGGTCGCCTCATCCAGAGGATCTCCCAGCACGTATTCACCGATCAATGCCTGACACCGTTCGACGAATTCATCGTGCCGCTCCCGGTGCACGAAGACGCGCTCGACGCCGCAACACGATTGCCCGGAATTGAACATCGCTCCGTCCACCAAGCTCTCGGCCGCTTGCGCGAGGTCCGCGTCCTCGGCCACGTAGGCGGCATCTTTGCCGCCCAATTCCAGATGACAATCCAACAGACTGGCGGCCGCCTGCTGGTAGATTCGGCGGCCGCTCTCCGTGGAACCCGTGAAAATGACATGGTCCACCACCCGTTTAGCCAGGATCTGCCCGGCTTCCGCATGATCCATGACGCCGTGCGCCACCAGACCGCCAAAAGCCTTTTGAAAATGTTCTCCCAGGGAAAGCGTCTGAGTCGAGTGTTTCAGCAAGATCGTGTTGCCCCCTAACAATGCCGCCATCAGCCCGTTGATGGTGATCAACAAGGGGTAGTTCCAGGCTGAAATAATGAAGACCACTCCCAAAGACTCATGCACGATGGCCCGCTCCAATCCCTCCCCTTGACCGACCGATTCTGTCGCCAGAGCAGCCGGGGCGATCTCCGCCAGAAAACGTGCCCTCTCCAAGAGGCCATCGATCTCACCCCGAGCGTGTCGCAGTGGGCGCCCCATCTCCCGAGTCACGCAGCGCGCGATCTCCTCACGGTTCTCATCGAAATAGCGGAGACCCCGATCCAGCGCCCGCACGCGCTCTTCCACCGTCTGGCTCCGCCAATCACGTTGCCTGGCTCTCAAAGCACGCACTTGCGCCGCCGTGTCCGTCCGCGCGAACTCCGGCAGCGCTTCACCGGTAAAGGGATTGATCCTCGAGTTCATAAAGCCATCAAACAACCCTCCAAGATCTCCAGCGCGTCGTCCAGTTCTTCCTGGGAAATCGTCAGTGGCGGGGTCAATGTAAGGATCGATCCCATGGTGACCTTGAAACTCAATCCCCGGGACAGTGCGTCGTAGAGAACGCGGTCCGCCTCCTCCGTGGCCCGGCGGCCGTCGGGGCGGCGAACACCACTCCCAACACCAGCCCGATCCCTCGCACCTCGTGAACGAGAGGCAGGCATTCCTGGAGCCGCTCCAGCCGCGACCGCGCGGAGGAGCCGAGCTCCTCCGCGCGCCGCAGGAGATTCTCCTCCTCGATCACTTCCAGAGTGGCCAGGCCCACCGCGCAGGCCACCGGGTTTTTCTCGTGCGTGTAATGCCCCAAGGCCTGATCGGGGGCGATGTTGTGATCCTCTCGCGCCAAGAGGGCCGCCAGTGGGAAAACGCCCCCGCCGAGGCCCTTCCCGATCACCAGGAGATCGGGAACAATCTCGTAATGCTCACAGACGAACATTTTACCGGTCCGCCCGAGTCCGCTGGGGATCTCGTCCAGGATCAAGAGGGCCCCAAACCGGTCGCAGGCTTCCCGGACACGCTTCCAATAAGCTTGCGGCGGCACGAAAGGTGTCCAGCGAATGGTCTCCGCCACGACCGCTCCGATGTCCCCAGTCTCTCTCTCCAGAACATATTCCACATAGCGAGCGCTCATCTCGGCCCAGGTTTCCGGGGCCATTTCCGGCCAGGGACCTTCCAAAGGATCCGGTGGTGGGGCGTGTTCCGTTCCCGGCAAGAGCGGGCCGGCACCCTTTCGAAACTGAGCCTCTCCTCCCACGCTGATGGCATCGAGCGAGGCTCCGTGGAAAGATTCCCAAAGGGAAAGGGTCTTGTACTTTCCCGTGACCAATCGGGCCAGCTTCATCGCCATGCCGATGGCGCTGGTGCCCTCGGGGGCAAAGAGCACCTTGTTCAAGCTGCCCGGCGCCAGAGTCGCCAGCTTCCTGGCCAGCGCCACTGCGGGCTCGTTGGTGAAACGGCGAGGGCAGAACGGCAGGACATCGAGCTGGTTCTTGATCGCTTCAATCACCCGGGGATGCCCGTAACCCACCCGATGCACCGCGTTCCCATGAAAATCGAGAAAGCGCTGGTCATCACAGCCGGTCAAGTGGCTTCCCCGGCTGCCGGACAAAGCGCCCAGGCACGGCGAGGAGAGAGACTGATGCAGGAAATAGCGGGCGTCTTCTTCTAACAATTCTGCCGTCCTGGGATCGATCGCTCTCTCTTCCCAGGCCCGCCGACCAGGACTGAGATTGGTGTCGCCTTCGGACTGCCACTTCACCGGTTCAGTCATCCCTCAAGCGGATTCCTCCTGCAAGTGTTTCTGAGCGAATCTCAAGGCGGCTTCAAGCGCGCTCACCAGGAAATCGATCTCCGTTTCATTGACAACGAGCGGCGGCACGATCCACAGGCCAAACTTGTCGGAAGGGACGTAGACCTGTCGTTCCTCGAGGAGAAAATCGGCCACCTTCTGAACAACCGTCGTTTCATACTTCTCGGTCGCTCGGCGAAGCGCCGACCGGCTCGCTCGATCCACCACCAGCTCCAGGGTCCAGAAGAGGCCCAGACCGCGCACGTCGCCGACGATGTCGAAGCGCTCGCCGAGCGCTTTCAGTTCGGTCTCCAGGAGGCCTCCCATGGCTTCGGCATGCCCTAACAAGCCATCATCGACCAATACTTCGATCGCCACCAGAGCCCCGGCACAGGCCAAGGCATGACCCGAGTAACTCTGCCCGTGCCCGAAAAGATTCGCCTCGAACGATCGCGCCACGTGTTCCGAGAAGATGGTGGCCGCGAGAGGGCAGTAAGCCCCCAGGGCCTTGCCCATCACGATGATGTCCGGCTCGATTCCCCAGTGCTCGATGGCCAGCCACTTCCCGGTTCGCCCCATGCCGGTCATCGTCTCGTCGACGATCATCAAGAGATCCCAGCGGTCACACAGGGCCCGCACGCCCTCCAGATACCCTTCCGGCGGCACGATGATCCCGTTGCTTCCGACGATCGGTTCCACCAGGAAAGCGGCGACCTTGTTCCGTCCCCCCTCCTGCTCAATCACATGCTCGAGATAGTCCAAGTGCCGCTCGACCGATTCAAAATGAGGCCGGTAAGGATTGGCGCCGGGCGCGAAGACCGCTCCCGGCACGGTGAGCGGTTCTTGAAACCAGCGTCGAGGATCTCCGCTGACCGAAGCCGCCCCGGAAGCCGATCCGTGCCAAGACTGGTAGCATGAAATGATCTTGTAAGGATAGGGATACTGCCTGGGCGCATCCACTCGGCCTCCCTCACGGAAAACTCGATTGTACTGATAGAGCCGGGCTCCCTTGATGGCGGCCTCAACAGCCGCGGCGCCGCTCTGGGAGAAAAAGACCCGCTTTTCAGCCGACCCGGGCGTGAGTTCGGCAAGGCGACGGGACAACCTGGCCGCCGGTTCGGTGGCGAAGTCATCGGTGACATAAATGACCTCGTCCATTTGTGCCTTCAAGGCGGCGATCACCTTCGGATGATTGAACCCCAGATTGGCGCATTCGTGAGCGCTCCGAAGATCAAAGATCTTGCGTCCATCCCGGGTGTGAATCCAGCAGCCCTCCGTTCTCGCCACCGCCAGCGGTGCGTAATCGGCCTGGCTCGACCAACACCGCATCAGGTGACGACCTTGCATGGCGCCAATGTCGTCGTCCTTCACCGATCGGGCCGAGCGCCCCTGCACGTTGCGGTTCATCCTTTCCTGCCTTCTTTAGCTCGCCTCCCAGTATCGGCTCGCCGCGACGGCTTGGAGGAGGCGCTCGATGGTTTCCGGTCGGACATCGCCGATCGTTCCCACCCGAAAGGTGTTCAGATCCGTGACTTTGCCAAGATAAATGACGAAGCCCCGTTCTTTTAACAAGCCGTAGAAACGCCCGAATTCAAACTCCGGGCTCTCCGGGTAGTGAAAGGCGGTGATGATGGGAGACTGCAAGGCCTCCGGCAGCAAGGCCCGAAAACCAAGGGAAGCCATCCCCGCAGCCAGTGCTCGCTGGTTGTCGCGATAGCGGCGATGCCGCGCCTCGACGCCTCCCTCTTGCTCCAGCTCTTCCAGGGCCTGGGCAAACGCTCGCACCGTGTGGGTCGGAGAGGTGTAGCGCCATTTCCCTTTGCCCTTCTCCATCGTCTCCCACTGATCGAAGAGGTCGAGCGCCAACGAGCGGGCGCGGCCTTTTGAAGCCAGGAGCTCACTCCTCCTGGCAAGGATGAAACCAAAACCCGGCACCCCTTCAATGCACTTGTTGGCGCTGCTGATGATGAAGTCGATGCCCAGCGCTTCCACCGCGATCGGCACTCCTCCAAAAGTGCACATGGCGTCGACGATCAGCACGCGTCCGGCGCCCTTGACGATCCGCGCCACCTCTTCCAGGGGATTCAACATGCCGGTGGTCGTCTCGCCATGCACCAGGACGACGTGGGTGATCGCTTGATCCGATTTCAAGGTCTCCGCGAGGGTGACGAGATCCGGCGCCTCCGTCTCGCTCTCCTCCTGGACGACCAGCGCGATCCCGAGCCGCCGGGCAATCGCCGCCAGGCGCCGACCGTAAGCCCCGTTGGCCAGGACGAGCAGCTTGCCGTCGCCGGGCATCACCGAGCCGATGACCGATTCCACGCTGAACGTTCCGCTCCCCTGCATCAGCACGGCGGTGTAGACATTCGCGTCGGCCTCCGCCAGCTCCACCAGCCGTTTCCGGATCTTCTGCACCACGCCGACGTTGTAGTCGTCGTCCCAGGTACACCAATCCCGCATCATGACGCGCTTGACCGTCGTGGTCGTGCTGAGCGGTCCCGGCGTCAGCAAAACGTAAGGGTTTTCGTCCTCTACCATGGGAGGGAAAACGTCTTGGTGTTGGTCATGAACTTCATCGTTTCGATCACACCTTCCTTGATTCCCAGGCCCGAATCCTTGACGCCGCCAAAGGGCGAGGACTCGATGCGGTAGCCCGGCACTTCATTGACGTTCACCGTGCCCGTGCGAATGGCCTTCACCGCACGGATGGCGTGTTCCAGGTTATTGGTGACGATGCCAGTGGATAGACCATAGGCGGTGCCGTTGGCCACCGCGATGGCGTCATCCAGGTCCCGCACGCCGAGGATCGGCGCCAGAGGCCCAAAAGATTCCTCCACCACCATGCGGGAATCGCGCGGCACCTGGCCAATCACCGTCGGAGGGAATAGCGCACCTTTCCGCTCGCCTCCCAACAGCACTTCGGCGCCAGCGTCAACCGCCTCCTGCAAGACCGTTTCCAGTCGAACGGCGGCGGTTTCGTCGATCACCGTGCCCACCCGGGTCTGGGGATCCGCCGGATCGCCGCATTGATAGTTTCGAGCCTCCTCAACGAAACGCTCCGTGAATTCCGGCAACACAGCCTCTTCCACCAAGAGACGCTTGACCGCCGTGCAGCGCTGGCCGGAGTTTCGAAAAGAACCCTCGGCCGCCAAACGAACGGCCAGCTCCAGATCGGCATCCCGGAGCACGATGAGCGGCGAGTTGCCTCCCAGTTCCAGACAAAGTTTCTTGTAGCCAGCAATCGAGGCGATGTGCTTGCCAACCGCCACGCTTCCCGTGAAGGCCACCAGCTCCGCGCACGGATCCGTGATCAAGGGCGTCACCACCTCCTCCAGATCGCCGACCAGGACACTGAGCAGGGGCCCCGGCAAGCCCGCCTCCAGGAGAAGCTCGACGAAGCGAATGGCGGTCAAAGGCGTCTTGTCGGACGGCTTCAGAATGAGCGGAGCGCCACAGGCGATGGCGGGCGCCACCTTGTGGGCCACCTGGTTCAAAGGATGGTTGAAGGGTGTGATGGCCGCCGCCAGGCGCACCGGTTCGCGCAGTGTGAAAACCTTGCGCGCCTTGCCCTGAGCCGTGAGATCACAGGAGAAGATCTGCCCATCGTCGCGAAGCGCCTCCATGGCGGCGAACTCCAGGACGTCGAGAGATCGCCCCACCTCATACATGGTCTCGCGCTGACAGAGACCCGATTCGAGGCGAATGAGTTCGGCAAAGGCATCCCGCCGCTGTTCTAACAAGGTCCGAGCCGTTCGCAGAATCTCCGCCCGCCGGTAGCGGCTCAGCGTTTCCCGCTCCTCCCACCCGGCGGCCAGAGCCCTCTCGAGATCGGCCGCGTCGGCACAGGCAACCCGGCCGACCAGGCGACCGCTGTAGGGATCGTGAATCTCCCTAACAGAAGCGCCATCGACCGCGGACCCCGCGACGAGGGAGGCGAGTTCAATCGGCTTCATTGGGCGCCATTGCAGGTGAAATCAAAAATGTCGGCGTTGCGGGGATCCGCCTCGGCCTTGGCTCGATAAGCGGGACTCAAGGGCCGGGAGAGAACCATCGGCACCATTTCTTCGTAACGCCCGCCATGAGACCGGAGACCGCCCTTCAGCACGCCAAGATCATGATCCTCGGGCGTCGTCCCCAAGACAAAGTGGCGCCCGCACAGGACGGTGAGATCGCCGATCCGATCCTCGGCGAGCTCCAGCTTGCGGGCCGCCAGCGAGCGCTCATACACCTCGGTGATGCCATCGAGGCCCATCAGTTCATCCGCGATCTTCTTTCTCAAAGCAATCTTCTCCTTCTCCAGATGGACCATCACCAGGGATCCAAGTGCTCCGTGATGCACCACGTAGGGATCCGTGATCGGGCAAATCACCCGGATCCCCTCGCCGAAACGCTCTTTGAGCAGGCTCTCGACGTAGATCACGTTGGGTTTTCCGTCGGGAGTGTTCTTGGCGTTCATCCCGTGATCCGCCGTGATGCCCACCACGGCGCCGAGATCCAGCAGCCTGCCCAATTGACGATCGATCTCGGCATAGAAATCGAGCGACTCCGGCGATTCGGGAGCGAACTTGTGCTGCATGAAATCCGTGAGCGAAAGATAGAGAAAATCGGCGCGGCCCTGCTCAATCAGCACCGCTCCCGCCTCCAGCACATAGACCGAGGCATCGCCCGAATAGATCTCCGGCCGCGGCCGCCCAATCAAGCGCTCGGCATTCGAGATCCCGTGCTCCTCCTCGATGGCCTCATCGACCTTCTCGCTGCTGAAGGCGATCCCGCCCAGGTCGACCAAACCCGCCCCTAACACGGTGCGCAGCTTGTCCTTCGCGGTCACGAAAGCCACTTTGCGTCCGGCACGGGCGGCGGTGACCAGAATCGTTTCGCAACGGAGGAACTCGGGCGAGTTCATCATGACTTCTTCGCCCGTTTCGGGGTTGAGAAAGAAATTCCCACAGATTCCCGTCAAGCGAGGCGGCAAGCCGGTCACGATGGCGGCGTTGTTGACGTTGGTGAAAGAGGGCAAGGCACCCCGCACCATCCCCCGATAGCCGGCACGCGACATTTCCAGAAGCCGGGGCATGCGGCCGTGCGCGATGGAAACCGAGAGGTACTCGTCCGCGCAGCCGTCGATGCAGATCACCACCACGGGCCGGGCGGGCGCTCGGTAGGTTCTACCATTGACATCAAAGTCGACGTGGTGTCCGCTCATTGATAGCTATCTAGACGACAGCACTCGCTTGCACAACGATCGATACTGCTAATCAAGCAGGCTTTTTGGCTCGATTGGTGACGAGTTCTTCGAAGCCTTGTCGGATCAGTTGGCGCTCGTTCGATGACGCGCGCGAAAGGCCGTGGCGGTCATTCCCGTTTCCCGGCGCATGAAGCGGCCGAGATCTTCCATCGACTCAAATCCCATGTGTTTGGCGATCCGCTTCACCGGCCAATCGGTGGTCCGGAGCAGTTCCTCCAGATGGGTCAGCCGGACCCGCTTGATTTCCGCCTTGGGGGCGCAACCCAGCGCCCGAATGAAGCGGCGCTTGAAAGCGGCACGGGAGAGAGGACATTCGGCCACCAGTTCGTTCACTTGAAGAGGATAGGTGCCGCCGTCCCGCCGAATCCTCCGCACCGCATGGGCGACCAAGGGATCCTCGATGTGGAGGATGTCGGTCGATTCCCGCTCTTCCAGGCCACCGACGGGGATCACCGTGACCGGCGGCAGGCCTTTTTCGCCCTGCAAAAGCCGATCCAGTAGCGCCGCCGCCTCGTAGCCAATGGCTTCTCCGGGATAGCGCACCGCCGTGAGGGGCGGTGTGGTCGTGTAGCAAAACAATTCATCGTTGTTCACGCCGGCCACCGCCACGTCATTGGGCACGCGAAAGCCCAATCGTTGGCACGCGGCGATGATCGTGGCCGCGGCAATGTCGTCCTTGGCCAGGATTCCCACGGGTTTGGGAAGCGCCTTCAGTTGCGGATCCATGAAGCGACGCAAGGTCTTCCAGCGATCGGCCAGCTTGCCCAGGCGTTTCACCTCCACCCCGAGCTGATGACACGGGAAACCGGAGGCGCTCAAGACCTCCTCAAAGCCACGCACTCGCGCCCGGGAATAGTTCCGGGACGGATCGCCCCAGAAAGCGAATTCTCGCAGTCCAAGACTCACAAAATGGCGAGCCACCAGCCTGCCCGACTCGGCGAAATCCGGCACCACGATGGGAATGCCGTGGACATCCGATTCCCCGCTGATGCTCACCAAGACCGTCCCGCGACCTCTCCAGGCGCGACATTCGGCGGCCGTGAGCCGGAACACGATCAGGCCGGCGCCCTTCCAAAAGCGATTGATCTGCACCGGCTCGAGTTCATGGGTCGAATCGACCGGCGTCTGAATTTGCCAGTCGCGGTGCAATTGGCGGTAAGAGAGGATTCCCCGGTAGATGTCTTGCGTGAAATGGGCCCAGGTTTCGGTGCGAATCCCAATGACGGGGGAAGAACGCCCGGGACTCTCGCTGGGGGAAGGGTTGCTCATGGGCCGACGATTCGCACCGAGCCACCGTAGCAAGCCAATGAACCAAATTGCCAGCACGAATGGCGTTTCGGCGTGTTGCCTCTCCATGGGGCACTTTCGATAGTGGCCGTTTCTTCGACTCGATAGGCAACCGTCTGGCTCACCTCGAACGACTGGCTTGACCAGCGGGGCGCCGCTTGATACTCGCCTTCGTCCCGCCTTATCACATCATCCGCCCCGAACGCCTGTCCATGTTCACGCGAACCACGGTTTCCAACACCCCGGTCAAGCCCAAGCACGCCTTCCCTCCCCGTGAGCCGCCGAAGTCCGCGCGCGCCGTCATCGTGGGCGGCGGCATTGCCGGTGCCAGCGGTGCCTATCACTTGACCCAACTGGGCTGGCAGGACGTGGTGCTTTTGGAACAGAATGTCATCGGCAGCGGCACCACCTGGCATGCCGCCGGCATGGTCGGCCAGCTCCGCACCAGCAGCAGTCAGACCAAAATCAATCGTTGCAGCGTCGAGCTTTACCGAGGGCTGGAGGCCGAAACCGGTCACGACATCGGTTGGCTGGAAGTCGGCAGCCTGATCGTGGGCACCTGTGAGGAACGCATGACGCAGCTGCGCCGAACCGCCGCCATGGCCGAGATGTTCGGCGTCGAGGCGCACTTGATCGACCCGGACCAAGCCGCCGACAAGTAGCCCGCGATGCATGTCGACGATGTCCTGGGCGCCGTCTGGCTGCCCCAGGACGGCCGGGTGATCCCCGGCGAAACGGCGATCGCCCTGGCCAAGGGCGCCGCGGTGTGCGAACACACCGCCGTGGAAGCCCTCCTTCAGGACGCCGACAGAAGACGCGTGATCGGTGTCCGCACCCCGCACGGCGATCTCCATGCCGAGATAGTGATTCTCACCGGTGGCATGTGGACGCGGCAACTCGGCCTGGGCATTGGCGTCAACATTCCCCTCTATCCCGTCGAACACCACTACCTCATCAGCGAGCCAATCGCGGGGGTGGACCGTCACTTTCCCTGCGCCCGCGATCCCAACGCCGCGATTTTTTTCCGCACCCTCGACGATGGCAGCATCAAACTCGGCGCCTTTCAGAAACGCTCTCAACCCTGGATGGTCGAGCGCATCCCCGCCGACTTCGCGCATGCTCTGCTCGAGGCCGATTGGGAGCGCTTCGCCGAACCACTCGCCGCAGGACGCCACCGCCTCCCCGCACTTCAGCACGCCCACTTCCCGACCTTTGTCAACGGGCCGGAGAGCTTCACGCCGGACAATCACTTTCTCATGGGACCGCCTCCCGGTTATGACGGGCTCTTCGTCCTCGCGGGCTTCAACTCGACCGGCATCGCCTGCGACGGGGGTGCGGACAAGTACACCGCCGAGTGGCTGGAGACCGGCTCCCCCACCATGGATCTTTGGTCGGTCGACCTCCGGCGCTTCCACCCCATGCACAATGACCGCGCCTTCCTGCGCGCACGCGTCGAGGAGACCCTCGGCCTGCACTATCAACTGGCCTGGCCCAACCGGGAATTCGAGACCGCCCGCTCGCTCCGCTGGACACCCCTCGCCGAACCGCTCCGTGCGCGAAACGCCTGCTTCGGCTCGTCCATGGGCTGGGAACGCGCCAACTGGTTCGCGCCGAAAGGCGAGGAAGCCCGCGTGGAATACCGTTTCGGCCGACAAAACTGGGCGCCGCACGTCGAGGCGAAGGTCGCCGCCTGCCGGGAAGACGTCGCCGTTTTCGACCAATCGACCTTCACGAAATTCCTCCTTCGCGGACCCGGCGCCCTCCCCTTGCTGCAGCGACTTTGCAGGGCCGATGTCGACGTGGAGATCGGCCGCTGCGTTTACACCGGACTTTTCAACGAGCGCGGCACCTACGAATCGGACGTCACGCTGGTGCGACTGAGAGCAGACGAGTTCTACTACGTTTCCTCGACCTCCCAAGCGATTCGCGATCAGGACTGGATCGAACGCCAGATGGCGATGAATGGGGATTCGGACATTCAAAAGGTCGATGTCACGGCCGCCCTGGGCGTGGTCTCCGTCATGGGTCCACGCTCTCGGGACCTGCTTCAACCGCTCTCCGATGGATCGCTGAGCAACGCGTCCTTTCCGTTCGGAGCGGCCCAGGAGCGGGTCATCGCCGTCTGCCGCGTGCGGGCCTTGCGAATGTCCTACGTGGGCGAGCTGGGCTGGGAACTCCACGCACCGTTCGACACCCTACCCGTCCTCTACGAAAGCCTGATGGAGGCCGGTGCCTCTCTGGGAGTGCGGCCCGCAGGTCACTACGCCATCCAGGCGATGCGCCTCGAGAAGGCCTATCGCGCCTGGGGTCACGAACTGACTACCGACGACACTTCCCTGGAGGCGGGCTTGGCCTTCGCCGTGGACTGGGAAAAGGACTTCCTGGGAAAGAAAGCTCTCGTAAATCAACGGAAGACCGGGATTCGCCGGCGGCTCGTCTCTCTCACGGTGGCCGATCCAGACGCCGCCCTTTGGGGCAGCGAGCCAGTCGTGCAGGACGGGCATGTCATCGGCCACACGACCTCCGCCTTCCTCAGCCCCACCCTGGGAGGCAGCGTCGCCTTTGCCTACATTCCGGACGAGGAAGATCCGCTCGCCCGAATCCGACAGGGAGGTTTCGCCATCCGAGTCAATGGCCAAGACTTTCCGGCCAAGGCTCACCTAAAGACCCCCTACGACCCCGAACGCCTGAAAATGCGAGGCTGAGAACGCGTCGCCCACCACCCGCCAGGCCCCTGGCTCTCATGGACTCCCCCCGATGAGCCGCCTTTGGCTTCGCATTCGGGTTCAGGTTGAGAAATGTCGTCGGCCCTGGTCCGGCCGGGGAATGTTTTCAAAATCACCCTCTTCACACGAGCGCACGAAGCCCTCCGTGTAGCCCTTGAGCTGCTCCCAGAGGAGGCGGATCTGCTCGGATTCATCGTCAGAGATCGAGTTGTCCACGGCAGCCTTGGAAATGGTGGAGAGGAGATCGGCAAATTGCTGCACGATCTCATTGGTCGCCGGAACCACTTCCAGGCGGTCCTCAAGGGATCCCTTCGGATTCCGCACGAAGAAGCCCCCAGCCTGGTGGCATAGCCACTCCAGCAGGCCCAAGTCTCCCGTCAGCTCACGGAGCTGATTGACGCGATCCAAAGGGTTTCGGCTTCCGCTACCCGTTTCTGTGTTGGGTTGGGCCCACTTGTAGACGAGCGAAAGGGAGAGTCCCATTTCGGCGGCGATCTCCTTCGGTCCCCGATGCTTGAACGCCTTGCGGATCACATCATGAGAGTCCATGGATCTTTTCCTACCCCACGGGAGCGCCCGGAGCGACCAGAAAACGCACGCCAGGCTCCCCGCAATGGCCTCGCTTTTGAGAAATCGAATGGCGAAAGTCGATTCCGCTTGAAAAAAACTGGTCAAATGGCCAGGAATCAGCAATATTGATGGGGAATTCGCTTGCGCGAGCCCGCAATCTCAACTTACCCTTGAACCAACTTTTTACCTCAGAGGAAACGACAGCATGAAGAAAGTGATTTTTACAACCTCGGTCGCCGCTCTCGCCATGGCTTTCCAGGCCTCCGCCGATCTTACTCAGCAGCTCAATGAAGAGAAGAGCTGTGAAAAGGCGGCCCAGTTGGTGACATTGGGCATGACCTCGAACAGCGAGATCGCCTCGGTGACGACGACTCTGGAAACGGCTTTGAAAGCCAAGTCGGCCTGCGCCTGCGAGATCGTCCAGGAAGTGATCTCCGCCACGGGTGCCGATGCCAAAGATAAGGTGGAGTTGATCTCCGCGATCGTGGAGACCGCCCTCAAGGCGCTGCCCGAATCCACGGCGACCATCACCGAATGTGCGGTCGCCGCCGCTCCGGCGCACGCCGCCACCATCGAGAAGGTTCTCAACAAAGTGTTCGCGGACAAAGATTCGGAATATCTCGGCGACAGTGCCAAGCAAGAGGTCTACGAGGAGGCCTACGAAAAGCAGGATAAACAAGCCGAGATCATGAAGCCCGAGCCCGAGCCCGAGCCCGCCTACCCAGTGTATGCGCTTCCCGCTCCGGTCTACCTGATCGCTCCAAGCGGCGGGGTGGTGCCTCCCGGTGAGTTCCTCAAGCCGGTCGTCTCCCCGGCCAACCTGATCCCCAAGGACTGAGTGAGCCTCTTGAACTGATAGTTTTCCAATTTCGGAAAGCCTAGCTCACATGAGCTAGGCTTTCTTCGTTTCGGGAGGGAGATCCCACGCGACAGCGTCCCGGGCCGATTCGACGGAAAACCGCCCGAACGAAGAGCCGAGCGGTGGGCGACGCTCGGCAAGCGCCACACCTCGCACCGGCACGCACGCATGCCATGCACGCCCACAGGCGGAGCCGGGGTCTACCCCGCCTGTTCCTCGACCGATCGCTCACATTGAATCCGAATGGAGTCCTCGATCCTCTCGTTCGACAAAGGCACGCTGGTGCTGACGGGGCTGCCCAGCGACCTCAAGACACCGCTTCCAGGCGTGACGTGGGATCCCCGCACTCTCTGTCACCGGAGCCCTGCTTGGCGCTATCGCGAACTCGTCCTCGCTCTCCGGCACGCGAACATCCCGTTCGAAGATCAGGCCAAAGCCTTTTCCCCCATCGATCTGCCGATCCAGAGCGCCATCACACCGCGACCGTTTCAAGCCGAGGCTCGGGACGCCTGGTGCGCCAATGGCAAACAAGGCGTCATCGTCCTCCCCACCGGATCGGGAAAGACCATTCTGGCCGTTCTCCTCATCAGTCTCACCCAAAGGCCGACGCTCGTACACGTCCCCACCATCGATCTCATGCACCAGTGGATCGACGTGCTGGAGCGTTACTTCGAGGAGCCCATCGGGGCACTGGGCGGGGGCAGTCGCCAACGAGAACGTCTCACCGTGGCGACCTACGACTCGGCTCTCATTCACGTCACGCAGCACGGCAATGCCTTTGGATTCGCGATCTTTGACGAATGCCATCACCTGCCCGGTGAACAGTACCAATACACCGCCATCGCCAGCCTCGCTCCCTTCCGGCTGGGCCTCACCGCCACGCCAGAGCGCAGCGACGGCCGCGAAGAGGATCTCTATCGATGGCTCGGTGGGCCTTGCTACGCCGCCCACATCGATGAACTGAAAGGGAATACCCTCGCCCCCTATCGCGTGGAAACCCTGGAGATCGATCTGCTCGACGACGAACGCGAGGCTTATGACTCCGCACGCAGCCGCTACATCGATTTCCTTCGCGACCAGCGGATCGACATGGGCTCGCCTCGCGGCTGGCAGACTTTTCTTTACCGCGCCAGTCTCAATCCAGAGGGAAGACAGGCGTTCCAGGCTTACCTCGCCCAGAAACGTCTCAGCCATGCGGCGGCCGGCAAGGAAGCGGCGATCTGGAACCTGCTTCAAGAACACCGCAGCGACCGCATCCTGATCTTCACTCAGGACAACGAAATGGCTTACCGGCTGGGCCGCCGCTTTTTTCTGCCGGTGTTGACCCACCAAACGAAGCTCAAAGAGCGGCGATCTTTTCTCGACGCCTTTCGATCAGGCGACTATCGCGTCCTCGTCACGTCCAAAGTCCTCAACGAGGGCGTCGACGTTCCTGAGGCCAATATCGCTATCATCGTTTCCGGCAGCGGAAGCGTACGTGAACACGTCCAGAGGTTGGGAAGGGTGCTCCGTGCCCAGCCAGAGAAACAGGCCATTCTCTACGAACTGATCGCCCGCGAAACGGGCGAATACTACGTGAACCAACGGCGGCGCCAGCATCGTGCTTACGAAAGATTTAGTTAGGTATCGCATCCGCGGAAAACGCCTTCATCCGGAGTTCCTCGACCCTGGCGATTCCAAACTACGCCAGCTCTCGGAGGCTCTCCTGGCTGCATTTCGCGAGTCCGAAGGGAAGTCGCGCACACAGCTCGAGACCGAGAGCAAGCTCATCGTCGACGCCTCCACCTGCGGCGCCGTGATTGCGCGCGGCCTCGAAAAGCTGCTCTTCGACCGGGTCGACTTCGCCACGCCTCTCGACGACGATCTCCTGGCCTGGCGACATCAACTCTTTCTTCAAACCAGCCAGCTGCTGTCTTCCGAGGAAAGCTTCCCTTCCGTGGACGCCTTCCGCCAAGCAGCCGCGAGAACACACGACCAGGGCCTCGACGAGTTGACCGAAAAGCTCTTCAGCGACCTCCCAGAAAACCAGCCCGTGGAGCGCTTCCGCTCGCTCTCCGCCGAGCGGCTGCTGCACCGTTACAACGCCGCCCTGGTCCAGTGGCTGCTCCTGCACTCTCACGGACTCACCCTGACCACACGGCGCCACGATACCAAGGCCTGGCGCCAATTCTTCCGTCACCTCCGGTTTCGCCAGCTCTTGGCGGAGATCCAGGGTAGCCCGACAGGCGAGTGCACTATCCGTGTCGACGGTCCGCTGAGCCTCTTCGAGCAAACCAAAAAATACGGACTGGCCTTGGCGACCTTTTTCCCGGCTGTGCTTCCGTTGCCCGAGTGGAAGCTGGAAGCCGAGATCCACCTTCCGCGTCGCAAAGCCAAACGGCTCATTCTGGCCCACCAAGCCGGACTCAGGCCCTATGTCAATCACTTTCTGGCTCACATCCCCGGGGAGATCACGCTCTTCGAAACGCTCTTCAAGGAACGCGTGCCCACCTGGACGCTGCGACCCGGCGAGGACTTCATCACACTCCCAGGCGATGCTTACGGCTTCCCCGACTTCACCGCCGTTCATCCCTCGGGCATCACCGCTGCCCTCGAACTGTTTCACCGGTGGCATGGCGGGCCTCTCAAAGATCGCCTCACACAGCTGAAAAGCGATCCTCCGGTTCCGCTGCTCATCGGAGTTGAAAGGCGCCTGGCCAAACACCCCGAAGTCGCCACGCTCCTTCAGGGTTCGGCATACTTCAACCGGTGGGGATTTCTCTTCCGCGACATGCCGTCACCGGACGCCGTCGGAAAGCGACTCCAACAACTTCTCGAGGCGCCCCCGAGCTGAGCTGGCGCCCCTACCCTACCCGTTCAAAGGAGGTCTCCACCCCGTGTTTCGCCGCCCGCGTCAGGAGCGCAGGGACTTCCGAGAAAAGGCGCAAATCGCTCTCCTCGGAGACGAGTTTCTCCATCAGTCCAAGCTCGTCAGTTTAGGAGAAAAATGATGCAATTTTGGGGTGGAGGACCCCCGAATTGCTGATTCTACCGGGGTTTGATTTCCCCGTCGCCGGTGTAGTAGCGAACCGCACGTTGCGATGGCTGCCGTGGATCGGAAAGTGTGTCATGTTTCTCAAGCGCAATCGACGGAAGGCCAAGGGTGAGACGTATGAATACTGGTCGCTGGTAGAGACCGTGCGCACGGAGCGCGGCCCCCGCCATCGTGTGGCGGCCAATTTGGGGAAGGCGCCGGGTTTGGACTCCAATTCTCGGCACCGTTGGGAAGACATCGGTGAGCTGCTTGAGGGCCGGTCGAATCATGAAGAGCAGCTTCAACTCGACGGACAGGCTTCGCCGGAAGATCAGAAGAGAACTCATCGATCTCAGTGGACAGAGGTCGATATCAGAGGGCTTCGGGTCGAGCGCAGCCGTGAATTTGGCCAAATCTATCTCGCCCTGGCGCTCTGGCACCGTCTTGGGTTGCACCGTATCCTCCAGCAACTCATTGACACCGGCCGGGAGTCGGTTGGTCAACGACAATTAAAACTCCCCATCTGGTGACAACTATAATTCCCCACCCTAGTGGCAATGCCTTTCGGCATTCGTCCGTTTCGGGACCAAGGGCAGCTTGGATCGCCATCACACCTGAGCAATGGGTCTCCAATGCCTTTCGGCATTCGTCCGTTTCGGGACAGCAGTGGGATTTTGCCTGTGATGAGGGCCCAGAGAGTCTCCAATGCCTTTCGGCATTCGTCCGTTTCGGGACGCGCGTACATTAGTACGCTTCGACATTTGCCGGCCCTTGGTCTCCAATGCCTTTCGGCATTCGTCCGTTTCGGGACGCTAGGAGCGAGGCTACTAGCTAATTCCCTGGGTCTCCAATGCCTTTCGGCATTCGTCCGTTTCGGGACCAGTGCCGTCACCTCTTTTACATCGGAGATACCAGGGTCTCCAATGCCTTTCGGCATTCGTCCGTTTCGGGACGCGGCGAGGGCAGAGAGAGCCATCGATTGCGGTGGAGAGTCTCCAATGCCTTTCGGCATTCGTCCGTTTCGGGACGGTCAGACAGTGACCATAAAAGAAAGCTCGCTGGCGAGTCTCCAATGCCTTTCGGCATTCGTCCGTTTCGGGACACGCGGAATGCGCATTAAAATCACGCAAGAGGGCGTGTGTCTCCAATGCCTTTCGGCATTCGTCCGTTTCGGGACCGATCACTGTGCCGTACATGTGTATGGCGACCACATTAGTCTCCAATGCCTTTCGGCATTCGTCCGTTTCGGGACCGCGAGAGCGATCACTGTATTGCAAATGTGTATGGCGAGTCTCCAATGCCTTTCGGCATTCGTCCGTTTCGGGACAAGCCGCCCACCAGATAGTCGGTGCCGACGCGCGCCGTCTCCAATGCCTTTCGGCATTCGTCCGTTTCGGGACCCTCCCGGCTCGCCGGGAGGGGGTGACGCTCATTGTGAGTCTCCAATGCCTTTCGGCATTCGTCCGTTTCGGGACATCGTGCTCGTGAGGGAGCCGGGGACCTACCCCGGCGGGTCTCCAATGCCTTTCGGCATTCGTCCGTTTCGGGACCAGGAGGGCGCCGAAGTAGCCGCCGAGGCGGCGCGCGCCGGTCTCCAATGCCTTTCGGCATTCGTCCGTTTCGGGACAGCCGGCGGGATTCCGGGAGCCGCCGGCCTCTATAGTGTGTCTCCAATGCCTTTCGGCATTCGTCCGTTTCGGGACTCATCCACCCTAAGATCAAGGCAATTGTCAGAGTCTGGGGTCTCCAATGCCTTTCGGCATTCGTCCGTTTCGGGACTCGGCGAGTTGATCGAATTCATCCACCCTAAGATCAAGTCTCCAATGCCTTTCGGCATTCGTCCGTTTCGGGACAAATATCAGAGCCTCCCGGGATTTTCCCCGGGAGCATGCGTCTCCAATGCCTTTCGGCATTCGTCCGTTTCGGGACCAGCATTAAATCAGAAAACTTCCATCAAGGCGATATGTGTCTCCAATGCCTTTCGGCATTCGTCCGTTTCGGGACGGATTTAAATCAAACCAAACAACCAAACTCAGAAAAAGTCTCCAATGTCTTTCGGCATTCGTCCGTTTCGGGACCTGGCACCCATGTATAATCGCTTCGCATCCGAGGAACAGTCTCCAATGCCTTTCGGCATTCGTCCGTTTCGGGACACGACGCGCCAGCTATAGACCCTGACGACATGGACGCGTCTCCAATGCCTTTCGGCATTCGTCCGTTTCGGGACCTCTTGGCCGACCCGGCCACGACGGTCGCCCGGCTCGGTCTCCAATGCCTTTCGGCATTCGTCCGTTTCGGGACCGGAGCGGTTGTCTTCGATCCAGTCCCTGGCATGATCCGTCTCCAATGCCTTTCGGCATTCGTCCGTTTCGGGACGCCGAGGCGGCCGCCTCGCTTGCTGAGGAGGCGGCCTAGTCTCCAATGCCTTTCGGCATTCGTCCGTTTCGGGACCACCCGATGAAACTCTGCAATGGATCGATCCGAACGATGTGTCTCCAATGCCTTTCGGCATTCGTCCGTTTCGGGACCGACGCGGGCGACCTGAAGGCCGCCTCCCGGGCGGCGCGTCTCCAATGCCTTTCGGCATTCGTCCGTTTCGGGACGTCCGCCGAGGCGGACGAGACGGGGCGGACGAGACGGGGCGCCGAGCGGGCGGTCTCCAATGCCTTTCGGCATTCGTCCGTTTCGGGACTCGGGAAAGTATATCGGAGGCGGCGCTCGGCGGAGCGGGTCTCCAATGCCTTTCGGCATTCGTCCGTTTCGGGACGGCACAGGGAGGCGTGGCGCTCATGCGCCTCCCCCGAGAAGGCGGCCCCTTGTCTCCAATGCCTTTCGGCATTCGTCCGTTTCGGGACTCCGCCGAGGCGGATGAAGCGGGGCGCCGTGCGGGCGCGTCTCCAATGCCTTTCGGCATTCGTCCGTTTCGGGACCTGTCGCAATTTTGTGGGGGGCTCCACAGAGTGACCGTCTCCAATGCCTTTCGGCATTCGTCCGTTTCGGGACCAGGGTGAGCCAGACGGCTCACCCTCTCCCCACTCTCAGTCTCCAATGCCTTTCGGCATTCGTCCGTTTCGGGACCCCGGGAAGCTGCCGAGCGGGCGGCCAAGGCCGCCCGGGTCTCCAATGCCTTTCGGCATTCGTCCGTTTCGGGACGATGTCAGATTCCCCTCACATCCAGGTCGCCCACGAGTCTCCAATGCCTTTCGGCATTCGTCCGTTTCGGGACCCTATGGGCGGCGTATCGAGCCGCCGACGCCTCGGCGCGTCTCCAATGCCTTTCGGCATTCGTCCGTTTCGGGACGGCCGCCGCGAAGGCGGCCTACGACCAGGCCGCCTCGGGTCTCCAATGCCTTTCGGCATTCGTCCGTTTCGGGACGTCCCGTCGATAACTATGCTTGCACGATCCCGGAAGAGGTCTCCAATGCCTTTCGGCATTCGTCCGTTTCGGGACTGCTTGCGTCTATATCGACAGCGATGGATGGAGATCGGGTCTCCAATGCCTTTCGGCATTCGTCCGTTTCGGGACATCGGTTGATTATCGCAACAGTCGATGGATCGACCAAGTCTCCAATGCCTTTCGGCATTCGTCCGTTTCGGGACGAAGGCCGGGATCCGTCGACCGATCAAGGCAAGATCGAGTCTCCAATGCCTTTCGGCATTCGTCCGTTTCGGGACTCAAAAAAAATGCAAAGAATACAAAAGAACGGCCTCATGGTCTCCAATGCCTTTCGGCATTCGTCCGTTTCGGGACTCTGGGAGACTTGTGATGCCATCCTTGGCAAGCAAAGGTCTCCAATGCCTTTCGGCATTCGTCCGTTTCGGGACGGTGTATGAGTAAGTTAGGTGATGATTCGCAAGCCCGGTCTCCAATGCCTTTCGGCATTCGTCCGTTTCGGGACGGCCAAAGGTCTTAACGACCTCACATTCGCGAATGTGCGGTCTCCAATGCCTTTCGGCATTCGTCCGTTTCGGGACATGTCATCGCTCCGATGATCGCAAAGGATATTATCGAGTCTCCAATGCCTTTCGGCATTCGTCCGTTTCGGGACAAGACGTATATGGCGGGGTGTTTACTGGCATGGTGGGTCTCCAATGCCTTTCGGCATTCGTCCGTTTCGGGACCTGGCGATGCGTCTGTGATGAGTCACAAAGTCCAGTAGTCTCCAATGCCTTTCGGCATTCGTCCGTTTCGGGACTGAAAGATAATTTTAACATTAGCTACGGAGTCGTCAATCTCCAATGCCTTTCGGCATTCGTCCGTTTCGGGACCAGCGCCGGCGTCCGCCGGCTCTGCATGCGGGCCGCCACGTCTCCAATGCCTTTCGGCATTCGTCCGTTTCGGGACTGCCAGGGTGAGCCAGACGGCTCACCCTCTCAACGTGTCTCCAATGCCTTTCGGCATTCGTCCGTTTCGGGACCCGCGTGGGAGCGGAGGGGCCAGGCCGGCCCCGCCTCGTCTCCAATGCCTTTCGGCATTCGTCCGTTTCGGGACCGTGAGCACCTTACGTAATCTGCCTGACCTAGTTAGGGGTCTCCAATGCCTTTCGGCATTCGTCCGTTTCGGGACCAGAGCATGCAAGATGGGAGGTGCCGTTACCACGATGAGTCTCCAATCCCTTGAATGTCCAGCGCCAGAACTCTCCGTTCTTTTTGATCTGGCCGAATACCGGCTCCACGATTCCTGCCCGTTGCTTGAGAAGCTCCTTGTTTTCTTCCTTGTTCATCTTCTCTTTGTGCCTCTCCACCGACGCATTCCAGGGGCTGATGTCGATGGTCCGCCCGTGGCGATCCTTCGTGCATGTTCCAAAGGCGGGGCAATTCTTGCAGGTCGACGGAGCGCCGCGATAGACACTCACCGGAACACCTTCTTTGACTCGTTCACGCCTGAAGGGGAGCGATTGGCCTTGGGGACATGTCACCACGTCGGCCTCAGCGTCATAGACGAAGTTCGATGCGTGATACTCTTCGTCCTTCTTGTTGACTGATTGCGGAGGCAGAGGCATCACCACCTCATGGCCGGCCTCTTCTGCCAGGCCGATTTGTTCAGCGCTCGGGTAGCCAGCGTCACCGAGAGAAACCGGTTGGCTGGCCGGCTTGCCATCATTCTCTTGCTCTTGCTGATAAGTGGCCAGGTTCTCAGCAGCCTGATCCAACATCGGCGTTAGTTGCCGCAAATCGGTGGCCTCATTGACAACATCGGCGGCCACCACAATTTGATTCTCCGAATCAACGACGGCCTGGGCGTTATATCCAAAGGGCTTTCCCCCTGTGTTGGCTTTCACACGTCGCGCTTCAGGTTCAAGCGGGTGAATATGCTTTACGGTCGGGTTGGTGTCGAGCGTCTCGATCGCCTCTTGCATGGCTTTCTTAAGCACCTCTTTCTTCTCAAGTTCCTTTGGCAACTCTGCGGAGGGTTGCTCATCACCGGCCTGGGAGCGCTCGATCTCTTCCTCCAAAACCTTGATTTGTTCGTCAAGCCGCTCAATTCGCTTGGCCAGGTCCTCCTTGTCGTACTTCTTCCCGGCATGAGCGGCCGCCTGAATCTTTGTTCCGTCGACTGCTTGTAAGGTCAGCCCTACGAGCCCCATCTCGCAGCTTGTCGTCACGCTTTGCTTGAACAGGTTGCGAATAGCTTTCTGATGTTGACTCCAAAACCGCCAGAGCGTGTTGTGGTCGGGCACCTGATTGCCGCATAGCCAGATAAAGCCCAAGTCGTTTCGGCATGCCTCCTCCAACTTACGCGAGCTGCGGATCTTCTTGAAATAGCCGTAGAGCCAGAGTCGCAGAAGCAGGGCCGGGGCGAAGGGTGGACGGCCAGCGGTCCCGAAGTCCCGCACTTCAATGCCGAGATCCATCAAATCGAGGGATTCGACAAAGCAACGAATGAATCGCGTCGGGTGAGTCGGGCCGACCCAGTCCTCGATGCTGGGAGGTAAGATGTGAAGTTGATCGAAATCAGCGTCAATGTGAGTCACACCGAAACCAATACCCACGCTCGCGGCGGCGCCAACGACTTTTTCGAAAAACTCCACGGAGTAAAGCAATCATATTGCACTCGTCCGGCCGTCACACGAAAACCCGGGTTTTGAGACAGCCTCAGCTCGTGGCCGCCCGTGAGGGTCTCCAATGCCTTTCGGCATTCGTCCGTTTCGGGACATGGCGCCGGTGACCCGAACTTGGTCGCTGGCCGACGCGTCTCCAATGCCTTTCGGCATTCGTCCGTTTCGGGACGGACTCCGGCACTCCGAGAATTCTACGAAAAAATCGCATGTCTCCAATGCCTTTCGGCATTCGTCCGTTTCGGGACTCCTCCTCGGAGGAGACTGGCTCGCCGCCGGCGCCGAGTGTCTCCAATGCCTTTCGGCATTCGTCCGTTTCGGGACCTCGCCCAAGGTGAACAAAGTGAGTCGTGTGGGATGTGTCTCCAATGCCTTTCGGCATTCGTCCGTTTCGGGACGCAGGGAGGCAAATCCTGTAGTGATTGCACCGCCGTCTTGTCTCCAATGCCTTTCGGCATTCGTCCGTTTCGGGACTTGTTTCAATCATGCGTAAGTCTGATTAATCAAGGCGAGTCTCCAATGCCTTTCGGCATTCGTCCGTTTCGGGACCGGTGCGCCGCGGGTTGTCTTATTTCCCCGGAAGAATATGTCTCCAATGCCTTTCGGCATTCGTCCGTTTCGGGACGCTTTGATTGCCTACACCCCTATGTCGCTGATCATGCGAGTCTCCAATGCCTTTCGGCATTCGTCCGTTTCGGGACGTCCCTGAGACCCACTACAACCTGGTAGCGGAGCTACAGGTCTCCAATGCCTTTCGGCATTCGTCCGTTTCGGGACCCCCCACCGGCAAGAGGCAGGCCGAGAGGCAGGCCACGTCTCCAATGCCTTTCGGCATTCGTCCGTTTCGGGACACGCCGGCCAGGCTGCCACCCGCGTGGCGGCCACCGCCAGTCTCCAATGCCTTTCGGCATTCGTCCGTTTCGGGACACGCCGGCCAGGCTGCCACCCGCGTGGCGGCCACCGCCAGTCTCCAATGCCTTTCGGCATTCGTCCGTTTCGGGACCGCCGCGGGCGATCTGAAGGCGGCCGCCAAGGCCGCAGGTCTCCAATGCCTTTCGGCATTCGTCCGTTTCGGGACCACGGAGGCCGACTCGGCCTCCGTCGCCGAGTTGGCCGGTCTCCAATGCCTTTCGGCATTCGTCCGTTTCGGGACCGAGTTTTGGATCGCTCATGAGCCTAGACTTCTGCGAGTCTCCAATGCCTTTCGGCATTCGTCCGTTTCGGGACGTGGCCTCGGCCACCTGGGGGGCCGCCGAAGCCCGGGCGTCTCCAATGCCTTTCGGCATTCGTCCGTTTCGGGACCACGATCCCTGAATGCTTTGCGGTCACTATATCACGTCTCCAATGCCTTTCGGCATTCGTCCGTTTCGGGACTCTAAGACAGAGACTAAGGCGCAATCTAAAGAGCGCGCCGTCTCCAATGCCTTTCGGCATTCGTCCGTTTCGGGACTCGTCCGATGAGATTGTACAGTCAGCGCACTTACGATGTCTCCAATGCCTTTCGGCATTCGTCCGTTTCGGGACGCGCCGCGGGCGTCCTCATTGATGACAAAGAATATTCCGTCTCCAATGCCTTTCGGCATTCGTCCGTTTCGGGACCCGCTTTGTGCGTGGGGGAAAGTGTGTCCAGAAATTGGGGTCTCCAATGCCTTTCGGCATTCGTCCGTTTCGGGACGGATGCCGCCATATTGTTAATCCATGCCGAGTTGGATGTGTCTCCAATGCCTTTCGGCATTCGTCCGTTTCGGGACGCCATGCTCGATTCCGGTCACGATTCCCCCGCGCTTTGTCTCCAATGCCTTTCGGCATTCGTCCGTTTCGGGACCACGTCCAGTTGGGCGCAATGGATGTCGGTGAGATGAGGTCTCCAATGCCTTTCGGCATTCGTCCGTTTCGGGACCTCCAAAGAAGAATATTCCCCGGCAATGGAAGGCTGCTGTCTCCAATGCCTTTCGGCATTCGTCCGTTTCGGGACCGGTCAGCGGGGAAGTGAAATTATTAGGTGGATTCCATCGGTCTCCAATGCCTTTCGGCATTCGTCCGTTTCGGGACTCTGTGCACTATGCTTTAATTAACGAACTGCAGGCGGGTCTCCAATGCCTTTCGGCATTCGTCCGTTTCGGGACAGCTACAGGGTATACACGATGTCGAACCCCAAGAGGGGGTCTCCAATGCCTTTCGGCATTCGTCCGTTTCGGGACTCGCCCTCCGAATATAGACCTACTATAGAAGGCTATAAGTCTCCAATGCCTTTCGGCATTCGTCCGTTTCGGGACCCGAGGGCCTCCGAGAGGAGGCCACAGAGGCCGAGCGGTCTCCAATGCCTTTCGGCATTCGTCCGTTTCGGGACTCTTTCCCGCGTGGGAAATCTCACCCCTCATGACATTGGTCTCCAATGCCTTTCGGCATTCGTCCGTTTCGGGACGCCGCCTGCACCCAGGTGGCTAGTGCCACCTGGGGGGGTCTCCAATGCCTTTCGGCATTCGTCCGTTTCGGGACCCGCGAATTTGCCGTCAAGCTCGGCGTCTCGTGGCGGTCTCCAATGCCTTTCGGCATTCGTCCGTTTCGGGACATTGGGGTAAACCCCAAACCCCATTGATTGGGTTTTGCGTCTCCAATGCCTTTCGGCATTCGTCCGTTTCGGGACAGGCGTTGGATCGACGAAAGGGAAGGTGCGCTCAAAGGGTCTCCAATGCCTTTCGGCATTCGTCCGTTTCGGGACCTGCAAGGTCTCTCTTAGTTAGTTGGTGGCATTAGTTAGTCTCCAATGCCTTTCGGCATTCGTCCGTTTCGGGACCGTGAGGCCCCCGGCGAGGCATCCAATGCCGCCTGGTGGTCTCCAATGCCTTTCGGCATTCGTCCGTTTCGGGACCCGGCAAGAAAAATCGGAAGGAGGCCCGGGCATTGGGCAGTCTCCAATGCCTTTCGGCATTCGTCCGTTTCGGGACCTGGCCGACCCGGAGACGGCGGTCGGCCGCCTCGGGTCTCCAATGCCTTTCGGCATTCGTCCGTTTCGGGACGCGGCCCGGGCCGCCAGGGGCGATACCGGCCCCTGGCTGTCTCCAATGCCTTTCGGCATTCGTCCGTTTCGGGACGCCTGGTGGGCGGCGCACGCCGCCGCCTACACGGCGGTGTCTCCAATGCCTTTCGGCATTCGTCCGTTTCGGGACCGGCCGGCTCGTCGTCCAGTCCGCCTGGGCGGACGAGCGTCTCCAATGCCTTTCGGCATTCGTCCGTTTCGGGACCTCACGGGCTCGTCAGGAGCAAGGCACCGACCCCGAAGGTCTCCAATGCCTTTCGGCATTCGTCCGTTTCGGGACATTATCACGCATATCAACTATTAGCTGATGCAATTGGTCTCCAATGCCTTTCGGCATTCGTCCGTTTCGGGACAGCGTGTCGGCACTGGAAGGGTCGATGTCGTGGCGTGGGTCTCCAATGCCTTTCGGCATTCGTCCGTTTCGGGACACGCCCTCGGCGGGGAGTGGCTCGCCGCCGGCGCCGAGTGTCTCCAATGCCTTTCGGCATTCGTCCGTTTCGGGACGCGGGATCCCTCTACGGAGGCGATCTACCGGATCTGGGAGTCTCCAATGCCTTTCGGCATTCGTCCGTTTCGGGACCCGCCCAGGCCTGGGAGGCCGCTGTCGAGGCCTGGGCCGTCTCCAATGCCTTTCGGCATTCGTCCGTTTCGGGACCTATGAGGCCGCCATCCAAGCCGGTGCCATGGCACCGGTGTCTCCAATGCCTTTCGGCATTCGTCCGTTTCGGGACCGGCCGAGACGAGCCAGGAGGCGGCCACCACGGCCGCCTGTCTCCAATGCCTTTCGGCATTCGTCCGTTTCGGGACGGGGCCGCCGAAGCGAGGGCGGCCCACTCCCTCGCCCTGTCTCCAATGCCTTTCGGCATTCGTCCGTTTCGGGACCGCTTCCGGTAGCGCCCAATAGTGAGGCGTGACAAGGGTCTCCAATGCCTTTCGGCATTCGTCCGTTTCGGGACCGACGCCGGCGTGGCTGCCACCCGTGTGGCAGCCGCCGGTCTCCAATGCCTTTCGGCATTCGTCCGTTTCGGGACGCCGCCGAGGCGGCCAAGCAGGGTGGCCACATGGCCGGTCTCCAATGCCTTTCGGCATTCGTCCGTTTCGGGACGTCTCCCGGCGCGCAGGGAGGGCGTCACGCTGATCGTCAGGTCTCCAATGCCTTTCGGCATTCGTCCGTTTCGGGACCCACCTCGCCGAGTCCGAGGCCACTCGGACCTCCTGGGGTCTCCAATGCCTTTCGGCATTCGTCCGTTTCGGGACGATCGTGAGCGCACTGGTCAGATTGGCATGTCCATGCGTCTCCAATGCCTTTCGGCATTCGTCCGTTTCGGGACGAGTCCATCGATCCAGGAATTCCATGAAAAAATCGTGTCTCCAATGCCTTTCGGCATTCGTCCGTTTCGGGACGCCGGTATTCATTACGGATGCCGAGCCCGTCCCTGACGGGTCTCCAATGCCTTTCGGCATTCGTCCGTTTCGGGACCCTGCTGCACGCTAGGGGGATCTGCTCACGGTTTATGGTCTCCAATGCCTTTCGGCATTCGTCCGTTTCGGGACCGCCACCTGGGCCGCCGAAGAGGCGAGGGAGGCGGCCGGTCTCCAATGCCTTTCGGCATTCGTCCGTTTCGGGACGGGGGGCTCCATCCTAATGACAGACAGCCGCAAAAAGGGGTCTCCAATGCCTTTCGGCATTCGTCCGTTTCGGGACGGCCGCCGCCGCCGAGGCGATCCGGGCCTCGGCGTGCGTCTCCAATGCCTTTCGGCATTCGTCCGTTTCGGGACCCGCCGACGCCTCGGCGATGGCCCGCCTCGGCGAGGACGTCTCCAATGCCTTTCGGCATTCGTCCGTTTCGGGACGAGGCCGCCCGGGATGCCTGGGCCGCCGACGCCTCGGTCTCCAATGCCTTTCGGCATTCGTCCGTTTCGGGACCTCTCCCCTCGATCAGCCAGTACACTGGCCTCCCCGTCGTGTCTCCAATGCCTTTCGGCATTCGTCCGTTTCGGGACGGCCGGAGGTGCGCCGCAGGCTGCCTCATAGGCGAGGGGTCTCCAATGCCTTTCGGCATTCGTCCGTTTCGGGACGCCCTCCGCCGGCTATGCCTGAGGGCCGCCACGTCGGGTCTCCAATGCCTTTCGGCATTCGTCCGTTTCGGGACCGCCTCGTCGGCGGCGTGGGCGCGGGGCGGCGCCGCCCGTCTCCAATGCCTTTCGGCATTCGTCCGTTTCGGGACTCATGGCAAAATCCCCTACGTTGCGCACAAAATGCGACAGTCTCCAATGCCTTTCGGCATTCGTCCGTTTCGGGACCCGGCCCTCCCGTCGGAGGCCGCCGAGGCCGCCTCGGGTCTCCAATGCCTTTCGGCATTCGTCCGTTTCGGGACATATTGTGACAGTGTTACCGTTTCACGGCAGCCTTCGAGTCTCCAATGCCTTTCGGCATTCGTCCGTTTCGGGACCGACGCCGCCTGGTGGGCGGCCTACCATGCCGCCTACCAGTCTCCAATGCCTTTCGGCATTCGTCCGTTTCGGGACATGGTTCGGATCGCTTGCCCCAAGAGGGGCGATTTATGTCTCCAATGCCTTTCGGCATTCGTCCGTTTCGGGACCAGGCGGTCGTCGGCGAGGCCCACTAGGGCCGCCGCCGGTCTCCAATGCCTTTCGGCATTCGTCCGTTTCGGGACGCTCGACAATCTGACTGACACTTGGGCCGACTCCAATGGTCTCCAATGCCTTTCGGCATTCGTCCGTTTCGGGACGATGCGATGTTTTTGGATGATCAATTCTACGGGTCATCGGTCTCCAATGCCTTTCGGCATTCGTCCGTTTCGGGACTACGCGCACGAGCTGTGCCGCGATTTTGCGGCAGGCGGTCTCCAATGCCTTTCGGCATTCGTCCGTTTCGGGACCTGGAGGGCCTTGGCGGAACAGGGCCGAGTCCGTCTCCAATGCCTTTCGGCATTCGTCCGTTTCGGGACACGACGCGTCACGCACGACGCACGACGCGTCGTGCGGTCTCCAATGCCTTTCGGCATTCGTCCGTTTCGGGACTCCCCGTGGACATCCACGGGGAGATGACGAGGGCGCAAGCGTCTCCAATGCCTTTCGGCATTCGTCCGTTTCGGGACGGCCGGAGGTGCGCCGCAGGCTGCCTCATAGGCGAGGGGTCTCCAATGCCTTTCGGCATTCGTCCGTTTCGGGACTGAAAAAGATAGATACTTCTTCCCCAATGAGGAATGGTCTCCAATGCCTTTCGGCATTCGTCCGTTTCGGGACATTCTACGGGTCATCAACAGCAATTGAAATGTATATGTCTCCAATGCCTTTCGGCATTCGTCCGTTTCGGGACTCGCCGAGGCCACCGACGAGGCGCCCGGCCTCGTCGGCGAGTCTCCAATGCCTTTCGGCATTCGTCCGTTTCGGGACGCGCCGACCCCCAAGGTGGCTGAGCCGGTGGCCTCCGGTCTCCAATGCCTTTCGGCATTCGTCCGTTTCGGGACTGGATGGCGATGGTCGGAGTCCATCGATCCAGGAATTGTCTCCAATGCCTTTCGGCATTCGTCCGTTTCGGGACAGGCGGCCACAGACGAGGCCACTGAGGCCGCCCGCTGGTCTCCAATGCCTTTCGGCATTCGTCCGTTTCGGGACCCGGCCACAGACGAGGCCGCCCGAGAGGCGGCCACAGAGTCTCCAATGCCTTTCGGCATTCGTCCGTTTCGGGACCGCGAGCTGAGGCGCTGGTCTTAGCCGGCGCCGATAAGTCTCCAATGCCTTTCGGCATTCGTCCGTTTCGGGACGGTGACGGCACCCTGCAATGCGCCGCCGGTTGTCTTGTCTCCAATGCCTTTCGGCATTCGTCCGTTTCGGGACCAGCCGAGGCCCACTAGGGGGGCCGCCGACGGCACGAAAGTCTCCAATGCCTTTCGGCATTCGTCCGTTTCGGGACCCTGCGCAACCTGCCAGATCTCGTCAGAGCCGCGCTGAGTCTCCAATGCCTTTCGGCATTCGTCCGTTTCGGGACAATCTCGGAGATCCTCCGAGTGGCGGAGGGATCCGCCGGTCTCCAATGCCTTTCGGCATTCGTCCGTTTCGGGACTCTGGCCAGGATGATAGACCCTACCAGTACCACAGAGAGTCTCCAATGCCTTTCGGCATTCGTCCGTTTCGGGACCGTAATCTGCCCGACTTGGTCCGCGCCGCGCTCATGCGCGTCTCCAATGCCTTTCGGCATTCGTCCGTTTCGGGACGCTCTCGTCGCGGCAGGTGCGGATAACCTGCACCTCGGGTCTCCAATGCCTTTCGGCATTCGTCCGTTTCGGGACCATACACACAACGCGAACCCACCCCCGGCTTCTCCCGTCTCCAATGCCTTTCGGCATTCGTCCGTTTCGGGACTACCACATACAGCCAATAATAATCCCCGGGTCAGAAAGTCTCCAATGCCTTTCGGCATTCGTCCGTTTCGGGACCCGCCGAGGCGGCCCTCCCCAGAGCCGCCGCCGAGGTGTCTCCAATGCCTTTCGGCATTCGTCCGTTTCGGGACGCCGCCCTCCGAGACGAGGCCGCCCGAGAGGCGGCCACGTCTCCAATGCCTTTCGGCATTCGTCCGTTTCGGGACCGGGAGTCGCGATTGCGGCTCCCGCTGAGACTCTGCAAGTCTCCAATGCCTTTCGGCATTCGTCCGTTTCGGGACGGGTAGCAGTGGCTGGTCATCTCTGGATAGGTATCGCGTCTCCAATGCCTTTCGGCATTCGTCCGTTTCGGGACTCGCCGACGCCCACTGAGGCGTCGACGGCACGACTGGGTCTCCAATGCCTTTCGGCATTCGTCCGTTTCGGGACACGTCCTCGTGGTAAGCGCGCTCGTCAGACTGGCATGTGTCTCCAATGCCTTTCGGCATTCGTCCGTTTCGGGACCCGGTGACGGGGGCCTGGCGGCTGGCCGACGAGGCGGCCAGTCTCCAATGCCTTTCGGCATTCGTCCGTTTCGGGACCCGCCCGAGAGGCGGCCACCACAGACGAGGCCGCCCGGTCTCCAATGCCTTTCGGCATTCGTCCGTTTCGGGACCGGCCCAGGCCGCCCGAGAGGCGGCCACCGCGCCTCGGCGTCTCCAATGCCTTTCGGCATTCGTCCGTTTCGGGACCGGGGTAGTCTGGTCACGATGATAGACCCTTCCCATACCGTCTCCAATGCCTTTCGGCATTCGTCCGTTTCGGGACTTCATGGCTTTGCTATGACCCATATGAATCGGATTCTAGGTCTCCAATGCCTTTCGGCATTCGTCCGTTTCGGGACTTATCAAGGAAGAACTTAATGTTGTTAATTCTCCCGGTGGTCTCCAATGCCTTTCGGCATTCGTCCGTTTCGGGACCAGTTTACAGTCAAGATTACAGGCTATAGGTCATGAGGTCTCCAATGCCTTTCGGCATTCGTCCGTTTCGGGACCTCACGCGTGACGCGCGAATAACTCACGCGTCGACGCGTCTCCAATGCCTTTCGGCATTCGTCCGTTTCGGGACCTGAGGCGATTCACAAAGCCAAAAAAGCGCGACAGAAGGCGAGGACGGTAAAGAAGTGGACCAACAGAGGTAAGCTCACTGCTCAAGACCTCTCAGACATAGCTGCAGGACGGGCGCGTAGGAAGGACTTGGCGGGTCGAGAAAAGAAGCGTTTCTACGAGAGAGAGCGATTCAAGTCCGCGATAAAAAACATCGGGATTGCCGGGGCTATTGTGGCGGCACCGAGGGCTAGGAATCTACATCGTAAGCTAGCACGCAGAGCGAAGCGTAAAAAGACTTCGGTGGGCAAAGAGTATGGTGCGGCAGCTTGGAAGACGACGAAGTCGGCTGCAAAAGGCGTGAAAGAGGTAACGATGAACCCTCTGAAACGTCAAAGAGCCGTGGCTAATACGAAGGCGCGAGCGAATGCTGCTAGAATTATGGCTGAAGAGAGGCTCCGGAGGTTTTTTAACTTGGCTTCTAGAGAGCAAATCTTTGAATTTGTCGAGAAGAATCGACGTGAGTGGGAGCTGACTCCTGTTTCTAAGCGAACGGCTAAAGTTCACGCGCCGGGAGGTAACCGTCGGCAACGACGGGAGAAACATTGGCATGAGAAGAAGGCTAACAGAGATAAGGTCGCGATGGGCTTGATCTTGGCGGCTGCGTTGGGGGGAGTAGGTATTGGGAAGAAGGTCCGCACTCAACCTAGGCGACGACCCGCTGCGATGAAGCAGACTAAAAAGCGTCGTAGTGAAACCAGCAATCAGAAATCGCTCAATCGACACGATCGCGGACGACCCGAGCTAACTGTATTACCCGACCCGAAAGAGAAGAAGGTGTAACCACTTGACATTAAAGACACTGTTATGGAAGACAATAGTTTTCAGATTTTGACCGAGCTTAATGAAGTGATTGATGAGTTGATCGAAGGGGAAGAACTAACTGAGTTCATGGACGAGCGGGAGGACAAGAAGAGCCGCAAAGCCCTCTATGCTGCTGCGGGCACTGCCGCTGCAGGAGCTGCAGGAGCTGCCGCTCTTGAAAAGTTCCGCCCAGGATCGCTGAACGAGGCAAATGAAGCTATCCGTCGTGGCGCATCTCGTGCAGATAAAGCTATCCGTCGTGGCGCATTTCGTGCAGGAAGTGCGCTGCACGCGGCACAAGTACATACCCGTCGTGGCGCATATCGTGCAGGACTTGCCGCACGGATTATGAAAGGTCGCGCAGGGGAGGCTGCTCGCAACGCGGCTCCTCACGTGAAGGGGTTGGGGAAGGCCGGGGCTGACCTCAGTCGAGATCTTTTGAAGAAGAGCTTGCTCATAGCGGCTGCGTTGGGCCTTAGGACGGGGGGCACCCGCCTCCGCGGGAGAGCCGTTGCGATGATGCAGGGTGGAAAGCGTAGCAGTCGTGGCAAGTAATGCGGACGGCGAAATCTCTGTAAAAGAGGGGGCGGCGGCTACCGGAGGATTGGCTGGTCTAGCTGGACTCGCTTTGCTAGCAAAGCGCAGGCGGGCGGCCACAGGTCCCGTTGCGATGCGGAGTCAACGTAGGCGCAAACCAATCGGCCCCAACCACGTTCACAAGAAGAGTTCAGTTCCTTCACCCAAACCCGACCCTGAAGGAGATCTCCGACGTCAAGCCTTTTTTGAGAAGCGTCGTTTCGCTCTCAGACGTCAGCGAGTGCGCAACAACCCCAACCGCAGAACTCATGAGGCAAGAGCCGCTGAGGGTGCGGGACCAGGGATCCAGAAAGTGAGTGATCCGAAAATCAGAGCTGAAGAGCAGCGTCGACGGTCGGAGCGCAACAACCGTATGGAGGCAATTCTAGAACTTTTCGAGTTTGTCGACCCTCGTAGCCGTAACCGTTACGGGCAGTTTTCTCCGGATGACGGAGGGGGCGTGTCTCCAGAGGCGGCTTCGGCGGCCTACGGGAGGAGTCTCCGTTCCAGGGCTCAGCGTAGAGGCAGTCTCCGCTCACAACGACGGGACTCGCTGAAGAAGCGGATCCTGGACAGAATCTTCGTGGATTCTCCGGAACTTGTTGAATAAGTTACGCTCCAGTGCGTATAGGGTAATGAGTAAAATACAACACGCGCCTAGTTTGAGTTATGACGATCCGCTCTACGAATTCTTCTTCACTAATTATTCTCCTCAAGCGTGGTTTAGCCGGGAGCATTCTGTAGAAGAAGTCGACTTGCGGCAGATCCCGCTTTCAGAGTGGCCTGAGCATGAGATGACGGCGGTGACGCTACCACAATCGTTGCGAGATTATTTGGAAAAGGATCCAGACCACGAATTCCCGGAAGCTGAGACTGAAGCAGTAGAGCTAGCCGTGGAGAAATTCCACAACGTACAACTACCGTACGGAATTTTGTTCAAACCTGGGCATGGGGATTTTCCTACGTGTTGTCTTCTAGTGAGCCAATGGGCGGAGGGATGTTGGTAATTTGTAAGGAGGGGAAGGCTTATGGTTGCGGAAGCCTGACAATCTTGAGTGGACGACCCAGTTTGACAACACCAAGCATGCTGTGGAGAATAGCGCTTATTCGCATGGAGTTAAACATCATCGTGCTAAACTTATAGATCGTGATGTGGTGTGGATCCGCTGACTCCATAACTTAGGTGTATCCCAAACCTTAGTGGCGAAGGCGTTTGGTTTAACGCCAATGACAGTAAACCAGAGGAAGCATGTGGTGGGAGTTTAGTAAATCCAAAAAACCTTTAACAGCCTACAACAACTCTCGCGGATGTTTAGTTAGACTTATTATGTATAAGTGTGAGGATAATTACCATAAAGACGGTATGCACAAAGTAAAGCCGCGAAAAAATCACGCGTCACGCGCGAATAAGTCATGCGTCGACGCGTATATAGTGACGGCATATGACGCGACGCGCGACGCGCGACGCGCGTCGACGCGAAAAAATCACGCGTCACGCGAAAAAATCACGCGTCACGCGAAAAAATCACGCGTCACGCGAAAAAATCACGCGTCACGCGAAAAAATCACGCGTCACGCGCGAATAAGTCATGCGTCGACGCGTATATAGTGACGGCATATGACGCGACGCGCGACGCGCGACGCGCGTCGACGCGAAAAAATCACGCGTCACGCGAAAAAATCACGCGTCACGCGAAAAAATCACGCGTCGACGCGTATAGAGTAGAGGCGCACGACGCGTCACGCGTGAATAACTCACGCGTCAACGCGAATATCTCATGCGTCGACGCGTATAGAGTAGAGGCGCACAACGCGTCACGCACAACGCGTCACGCACAACGCGTCACGCGTCACGCGTCACGCGTCACGCACGACGCGTTGTTCGCGACTTAAAACTTTCACTCCATGCACTGCCAGAGCAGAGTGCGTGGTTGTCTAATAGCTGCTCTCTAAATCAAAGCACAAATAATACAAAGAATACAAAGAATGATCAAGAAAATCAACGTTATTGCTAATGGAGTCGAAGGAACATTCGCGTTCGAATCGCCGAAAACCGCGGCGCAACTTCTCGCCTCAGCGGTTTTCCAGCGTCAGTTCGACGTGGGGGCGAACCATCGCATCCGAGTCAACGGCGAGTTGTCGCGAGACAACAACCCTCTTTCGGAGGGTGACGTGCTCGAATTGGAGCCTCGGGCTGCGGAGAGAGGTTAATATCAACCGCACCGTTGAGAGGGGGCGGGCAAGAGTTTTGCCCGCCCTCTTTCACTGACAAACCTATGCATAAAACATGTCAGAAGAATTTTACATAGATAGGGATGGTCTACCCTATCAGTTGGTGAGATCGAAAGTGGTAGACCTTTCCTCTCCAGAAAGCAAGCCTTTCTGGGGGAGATTGAAGGATGGTTATGAGGTCTCCAATGCCTTTCGGCATTCGTCCGTTTCGGGACCTACGGCGAGCGCATTTACTTCAAGGTCCTTGAACCCGTCTCCAATGCCTTTCGGCATTCGTCCGTTTCGGGACACAAACCTATGCATAAAACATGTCAGAAGCAATTTACTTGTCTCCAATGCCTTTCGGCATTCGTCCGTTTCGGGACCGCCCCCGACTGCGATCAGAGGACGAGCGTCGCCTCGAGTCTCCAATGCCTTTCGGCATTCGTCCGTTTCGGGACCTGACAGAGCGCTTTCATGTCGTGGAGTGGGAGGGACGTCTCCAATGCCTTTCGGCATTCGTCCGTTTCGGGACGAAAATCCTCCCCGAGCGCCTCGGGGAGGATGGAGTGGTCTCCAATGCCTTTCGGCATTCGTCCGTTTCGGGACGTGTGGATCGGCAACGGAGACGTCCCAGAGGTCCTCGGGTCTCCAATGCCTTTCGGCATTCGTCCGTTTCGGGACAGAATCTAGCCGCGTACATATGTAAGAGACTAGAGAATCCGTCTCCAATGCCTTTCGGCATTCGTCCGTTTCGGGACTGACATGCTGCTCTCCGCCTTGCTCGGTCACCCGATGAGTCTCCAATGCCTTTCGGCATTCGTCCGTTTCGGGACTCAACGTTATTGCGAACGGAATTGAAGGAACCTTCAGTCTCCAATGCCTTTCGGCATTCGTCCGTTTCGGGACGAGGTAAGTTTGGACAACTGTTGTCTGGATTGGAGACGTCTCCAATGCCTTTCGGCATTCGTCCGTTTCGGGACCGAAATGGTGGCGCCTCAGACACCTGCGTGAGTCATTGGTCTCCAATGCCTTTCGGCATTCGTCCGTTTCGGGACCTAGGCAACTCGACTCGTTCTTCTCTAGCCAAGCTGGTCTCCAATGCCTTTCGGCATTCGTCCGTTTCGGGACGAACGGACGAATGCCGAAAGGCATTCGTCCTTTTCTGGTCTCCAATGCCTTTCGGCATTCGTCCGTTTCGGGACGAACGGACGAATGCCGAAAGGCATTCGTCCTTTTCTGTGTCTCCAATGCCTTTCGGCATTCGTCCGTTTCGGGACGCGGCTAGAGAATTCTAAGAGTCCGTCAGGACTGGGGGTCTCCAATGCCTTTCGGCATTCGTCCGTTTCGGGACGGGTTCTGGTGCTGAGAAGCCGTCGCGACTTTCCTTTGGTCTCCAATGCCTTTCGGCATTCGTCCGTTTCGGGACCAAATAATAAGATTATGCACAGCCAGGAAGTAATCAATGTCTCCAATGCCTTTCGGCATTCGTCCGTTTCGGGACACTGCCTCCACATAACTTCTTTATAGTAAGGTGTCAAATTCATCTCCCGGTCGGCAGCCCTGATTTGACAAATTGTAGAATGGTGTGGGGTCATGTCGAGGCGTGTGACGAAATCACGTAACCCTCTAAACAAGAAAGGATGAGGGATCCGGTCGGCACCACCTGGAAATGGAGCGACGCGGAATGACACCCTGCGGGGCCGTGCGCGAGTGCTCACTGATGAAGTTCACCTTCCGCCGCCACCGGACCTCGTTCAGAAAACGTAAGCAACGACCTTCTCGGAATGGGTCTGCAGACCGGCATCGCGTATTTCACGAGCGCAATTGAGGCACACTCGATACGCGGTGATCCGGTCTTCATCCTCGTCGATCAGGTCGAGCAGACCCTCCCAGAACGCGTGGAAGGCACTGGCTTCGAGTCGGCACTCGAAGACGGAATACTGGATGCGCATCCCCCAGTCCTCACAGTGGCGGGCAACCTTCGCGAGACGCTTGGGTTGAGCGATATCGTAGGCGATGATCATCAACATTTGTCGTTCTCCGCAGCGGTGGCCGCTTGCCTCGGAAGGCGAGGGTGTGTGGTGGAATGCGCTTTCCCACCAGCCTTCAGGCGGAACGAGGGGGCGGGCTGCCTCATCCGCTTTGGCTTTCCAGTCGGAGAGGGCCTGCTGCCAGGGTGTGGGTGCTTCCTCATGTCGCGGCATCGTGTTACAAACTAAAGAGGAGGGGGATCGGGCCGGATTGGGCTTGTTTCCCAAGGCGACTTCTTCGGATTTCTCGGAGAATCCCGAAGCGCTCAGTTCATGATGAACGGTGTGTAGGGTTTTCCATCGAGGAAGGCGCGTTTCGCTGCCTGGCACTGGCCCTGAAGCTCTCGCCGAAGCGTCGTCCTTTGCCCTAGCCTCCGGATCGGGGTCTACTGGGATCCCGCTGGCCCTGAAGCTCTCGCCGAAGCGTCGTCCTTTGTCCGTGGTGTTCGCTGGTGAACTCGCGTTCCATGCGACGTTCGTAGGCGACGTGGAAGCGCCTGCGGCCTTCCGGTGATAGATGGACACCCCCCTTCGCCGCCTGGAAATCGCGCTCGGGCCTCAGCGTCTCGTGGGTGATGAGGTCGAGGGCCATGGCATCGGCAAGCGGGGCTCGGAAGGGTTCGATCAAATCCAGAGCCAGGCCTGGGCGGCCGTCCGCCGGTTCGTGATAGAAACCGAACGCGGGATCGAGACCGATGGCGTGGAGACAGGCTTCGGTCTCCGCGACGAGCAGCGTGTAGGCGTAGGAGAGGATGGCGTTGGGCGGGTTGAGCGGGGGGCGGCGGCTGCGACGTACAAAGGGGATCGTTTCCGGATAAAAGGCGCCATAGCGTTCGAAATATCGACCGGCGGCCGCGCCCTCGTAACCGCGCAGGGAATCCCGTGAGGCGGCGCGTAGAGCATTCCGGCCGAGAGACTTCAAGGCAACCAGCGTTTCCGAAAGGCCAGCGTGCTGCGGTCGATTGGCAGCCAGACGCTGGAGCACGCGGCGCTGATTGCGGATCTTGGCTTCCACGCAGGGAATTGCCAGCGCGAGGAGAAAATCTTCGGTGAGAGAACGGCTGTATTGGGCCTGCCGCACGGCCCGATGAGGAGCCGGTGGGAGACAGAGCGCCAGCACGCGTTGGGTCCCGCTGGTGAGGATGACGGGAATCTCACGGCGGGCCAGGGCGGCGAGAGAGGCGAGCGTGATGGAGCAGCATTCGGCCACGACCAGCTGTTCGACGTCGTGAAGCTGGACGTCGCGTGTCACCGGTTCGCCCGTGGCGACATCGATGGCCTCGACTCGCAGGCGCTCGCCGACCAGACAGGCACGGACGCCAGGGGTGGTGAGATACAGAGCGGGCATAGAGACAAGCTACACGGAATGCGACCTCCTCTCATTGGGGGGACGTTTGGGGACATCGCTCGCGGAGGAAGGCGGGTGGGACGAGACGGCAAGGGCGTCCTCGGTCAAAAGGTGGAAAGCGGGGAAATCGAGGGAGCGGACCGGGGGAATCCAGGGACTGTGTCGGCGTCGCAAGCGGGTGCGGATGTAGCTCAGTTCATGCCGGATGGCGTCGGGATCGATGGTGAGAGCCCCCACTTTCGGGGATCTGTGGGCGGCCCAATCGGGGAAGGCATTCGCTGCCTCGATCTGACCGGGAAAGATCTCTCCTGCTGCCTGGCGCTCAAGGAGGAAATGGAGGATGACGAGCGCCTTGATCCGTAGTCTCCATTCGATGCCGTCAACATTGAGAACGCCCTCGGAGGATGAGCGGTAGCGAATGACGATCTCTGCAGGGCGCTCGGCATCCCGGGTCAGATGGATGGTCAGTTCTCGTCTCAGACCCTCGAACGACCCCGGCAAGTCGTCCAGGTCGCGGAAGCGGTTGCGAAGGGGGACGAAAGGGACGTCGGCGAGGGCGACGCGGACCTTATCAGGGGCGTAGGCGGCACCCGCACGATCCAGGAGGGGGCCGCCGGGCTGGCCGGGGAAGAAAAATCCTGACAGAGTATCGAAGGGGGGATCGACCAGAACATGGGTGAGACGGTCAGTCTGGCGTCCAATGAGAGACACGGCCGCGTGGAGAAGAGCGCCCATGGTCTTCCTCCCGCCGGCGATGCTGGCGACAAGCTGGCGGTCACGGTCGCGGACGACGTTCCAGACCTCGCTGAGGATGAACTCGGCGGCGGCACGGTTCTCGGAAGGGGAGCGGATGTCGTCCAGCCAGCGGGAGCGTCCAGAGGAGGGGTCTGGCAGTTGGATCACGCGCGGCGGTTCGGCGATGAGTTCGTCCCGGTCGGCCGCCACAGCTTCGCGGAGCCCCTGCCAAACGGAGCGCCCGCCCCACTCGGCCACGGGCGCGTGGAGAGCGTTCTCGAGCGCGGCGGCTCCGGCGGCCGTGGTGATGAAACCGACGGAGTGTGGAATGACTCGAGGTTTCTCCCTTGCCAGAGCCCAGATGGTTTCGGTGACGACGGCGGGAGAGAGACCGGTGACGGCGAGGAGGGTGGTGTGCATAGGCAGAAGGGGATAGAAGGAGTTTGGTAACCGGGGGATCAAGGAGTTTCGCTGGGACTGGTCCGTCGTGACAGGGTGGCGATGTCAGGCGATGTCGCCGCCATTGCGGCGACGGCCCGCGGTGCGAAGGGTCCCGACGCCAATGAAGGTGAAGTATCCATGGCAAATACCTCCTTTCTGATTGATCTTGACGCGGTGCGAAGGGTCCCGACGCCAATGAAGGTGAAGGGCTGGGGGCGCCGAGCCTCAAAGAAAATGAATGTCGCATGAAGAAAAACGTTGGTGAGATGCCGGTCAAATGTGTCACGCCCCTGCTTGGTGGTGGTGTGATCAGTTTGGATGCCGGTCTGCGCCATGCCAGCGAAGATGTTATGAAAGAGGGAGACAAAAGAACACGTTTTTGGGTGCGCAAGCTTCTTGCGCACCTTCATGACCCGCCGGAGAAGGCCTATGACTTTTCGCGTGCGCACATCGAGCGGGCGGAGAGCTACGCTCGCGCTCTGGGTCTTGACCCGGGTTTGCTGACCAAGAAGGATTGCGATTGGAGCGGCGCGGCGGCAGATCGTTTCATCTTTCCCGACCCGTGGAAGGTACAAGGTCTGGGAGACCCCGCCCGTGAAGGCGCCTTTCGCCATCCGGTGTCGGGCGAGAGGTTAGAATTGCCGGTCCCGGCCCAGGGTGACGCCGAGCGGTGTTTGTCGGACGCCCTGCCCGGGCAGGAAACGGATGGGTTGCAGCAGAAGTTCTTCCTGGTGTGGCGAACGTGGATGGCGCTCGCGGCTCAACAGCGAGACGGTGCGCTGCTACCTTACCTTCCGGCGGATACGCGAATTCCCGACGGGTCAATCTGGAACCACATGAGCGTTGTATCTGCGCTCGAAGGAACGCGTGATGAAGGCGGCCAGATGAAGTCGGCACTTCTGATGTTTCAGTTGGGACCGGTGCAGGAGTTCATCGCGCAGGCTCGGACGACGCGGGACCTCTGGAGCGGGTCTTATCTCCTTTCGTGGCTGACTGCGCATGCGATCAAAGCCGTGACCGATGAGCTTGGACCGGACTCGGTGATCTTCCCCAGCCTTCGCGGGCAGCCTCTCTATGACTGGCTGCACAGAGACTGCCTGGAAAAAGCCAAATACAAGAGGGCTGACGGTGAGTCAAAATCGTTCTGGGTGGAGCTTGGACTCGACAGCAAGGCGGGTCAGGAGGCTGCATTGACCCCCGGATTGCCTAACCGTTTTCTAGCCGTGGTGAATGAGGGATTCGACGGGTCGATCATCTCTGAAGCTGTTAAGGGGGAATGGAAGAGGATCGCGGCCGAGGTCTGGGGCTTCCTCGATAAGGAATGTCCTCTGGGAGCGGAGACATTGGAGAAGGCCTGGGACTTTCAAATAGGGCATTTCTTGCAGATGTCGTGGCAGCGCTGGGATTGGCGGTCCTTCGAAGAGACGACGCGGCTGACCGAAGCCCTGCCGGGCAATCGAGGGATGTTGGTGGCTGAATTGTGCAAGGCCGCGCAAGCGATCCCGGAGGATGAAAGGGATGCTCGCTGCTACCCTTCCCAGGGACGCGATGAGAATCTTGGGCAGCTCTGGAGTGCCTACTTTCAGCTCCTTAGCCACCGGCTTGACGCGCGGAGAGCGACCCGCGATTTTGCGGCATGGGAGAGTGTGGCACCGTCTCGTGAGCGCGATGCGCTGTCGGGCAAGGAAGAGGCGTTGATCACGCGCGAATGGCTCGCAAAGGCAGCAAAGCATTCGGTATTACGGCATTACTTTCGAGCGGATCAACGGCTCGGAGCCGTCAATCTGGTGAAGAGGCTGTGGCACTTGGCCTATTTGAAGCCCAAACACGGCTTCAAGCTCCAAGGTAGCCGCTTCGAAAGCGCCATGGACGTCGCAGCGGGGGCATGGAAGAAAAGACTTGCAGACCGTATACAAAAGCGCAAAGAAGCCTGGCACGAGTTTATGGAATTTGGCGAGGCGGCATCTCGGGCTTCGCGCTCGCGAGACTGGCAGGATGTCAAGCTCGACGTCAAAGATGAGCGGCAGCTTATTCGAGATATCAGGGCCGAATTGCTGGTTCCCGAGGGCTGGGACTTGGAGCCGGGCGATTCGAGTGAAGCGAGAGATCAGCAGTTGAGTGCGCGCGCCGCGCTGGAGAAATTCTATCGTTCCACAGGATTGACGCCACCTCCAGCTTACTATGCCGTGATCGCGCTTGATGGCGACGGGATCGGGAGGTTTCTATCGGGAGAACAGTCGCCCCGCGTGGAGACCCTGCTGACAGAGAAGGCGAGAGAATACTTTCTTAAACGCGCCCCGGATTGGCTAAAGAGACCGCGACCTCTTTCGCCGTCGTATCATCTGGGGTTTAGCGAGGCCCTGGGCAACTTTGGGCTGTATGGGGCAAGAGCCGTAGTGGAAAGCCATTGCGGTCAACTCATCTACTCGGGTGGGGACGACGTTTTGGCGATGGTCCCGGCCGATGAGGCCATCGCCTGTGTCAGGGGGCTCAAGATGGCCTTTCAGGGTGACCCAGACTTGGCAAAGGTTTACTCAACCTGTTTCGAGCCTGCTCCGGCAAAGGGCATGATCCGGTTGAAGGATAGCAAGAAGCATGAACCCTCATGGCCGCTACTGGTGCCAGGTCCCAGAATGACAGTGTCAGCGGGCGTGGTGATCGCCCACGCGAAGACACCGCTCCAAGATTGTGTGCTAGCAGCGCAAATGGCGGAAAAGCGCGCCAAACGTGATCCTGCCAAGGGTGGACTCGGGCGGAATGCCCTTGCTGTAACGCTACTGAAGCGGAGCGGTGAGCGTATTGAATGGGGAGCTTCTTTCAAGCCCGGCGGTGGTCTTGAACTTCTTGAGACCTTTCAGCGTCTCAATCGAATGGGCACCGGTGGTCTGCCCGGCGGGTTTGCCAGTCGCATCGCGCAGCTTGTAGGGCGCTTTGATAGTGTACCGGGTGAAAAACTTTCGCAGAACCTGGCTGATCTGATCAAAAGGGAGGTGGAGTGGGCCTGGGACCAAACGCAGTCGGCAAGAGCGCTGGAACCGGAAAAACCGGGCTTTTTCACCCAACTTGACGAGTACCTTGATCACTTGATTCTGCATAAAAGGCCGCTTCGCGACTTGCCTCACCTATTTGCGACCGAGGCCTTTCTTAAGCGTCAGAGCACCTGATGCCACCCCTTTCGTTCCATGAGCTTTCAGACTTACCGATTGACTCCCACAGATCTCCTGTTTTTCAAAGATGGTCGACCGATGGCCGCTGGCGAGGGGATCGGTCACGGAGCGAGGTGGCCACTACCGCCGCTGTTTTTTGATGCTCTTCACGCGGCGCTTCACCGGGCGTTCCCCGAGTGGCAAGATTGGGAACCGCGCAATCACAAGGGGCGATTTCGGAATGGACGAGGGCGGCGCGGCGACCAGCGTTTCGGAACCCTTCGCACGGCCGGACCTTTTCCTCTGCGGAATGGAGCCTGGCTCTTCCCAGCACCGCTTGATGTGAGAGGAGGGGCGACTGAAGGGGGGTTATCGGCCTTGCGCCCGATTTCGGATGAGCTTGCGCTCTCATCCGACTTGCCTGCGCCCCTGAAGTATCCGTTGGGAAATCTGGCCGCGCCGACGAAAGATGAGCCGCTGCGCTGGTGGACGGGCGAGCAATGGATGCAATATTTACGTGAGGGTTCAATACCCGCCTCGGCGTTTAAGAGTGACCAAGACGATTTCGATTTGTATTCTTCGGAAGGGTTCGTGGGAATCGGGACCGACCCGGACACCGGCACCCAGGATGGCGAGCGCATCTATTCCGCAGAGTATCTGCGGCTGCGCGAAGATGTTTCCCTAGCCTGTGCAGCATGGCTTCCGATGAACGGCAAGAGGGATGGCCTGATGGCTCTGTTTCCGGACGACGGGATCATTCTCTGCGGGGGACAGCAACGCGTGTGCCACGTGAGCCGTGAAGGTTCGAAAGCTCTTGCGGATGCGCTTCCCCGATCCGCACCTGTGGAGGGCAATCGTGTGAAATGGGCCCTGTTGAGCCCGGCCATTTTTCCGAAGTCGCCCGGTCATCCGGGAGGCTGGATCCCAAGCTGGGTCTGTGCAGAAACGGGGCGGGTGCTGCTTCCGCGTGAGAAGCCACCTCGAGAAAAAGGAGAAAGTCGCCCCAATTGGCGCCGCCGGGTGCAAGCGGAAGCGGAAAAGAACGCTCTTGAAGTCAAACTGGTGTCGGCTTGCGTGGGAAAACCAGAAGTCTTGACTGGCTGGAGCGATGCCTTGCCAGTGGCACAAGGGAAGGAGCAGAATGCCTTCGGTGGCGGCAAGGAGACCCGGCTGGCGGTTCCTGCGGGTTCGGTTTACTGTTTCGAGGGCCCAGACGCACCTCGCCTGGCCAGGCTGCTCTCCTGGGATCATGGCGGTTCGCACCACATCACGTCTCGGAGCGGCGCCATGGGGGAAAAGGGCCTTGGCATCGGGGCCTGCGGGCCATGGGAGTTTTTCCCAGCCCCGAAAAAATTGTGACTCGGAACTCTCGAACCCCCAGAACGCCGCATACGTTAACCAGTTTTTCCACCGAAATCGGCTTGCGCCACAGATGCCGAAAGGCACGAGCGAATCTCAAGCATCTTATCTTGACCATCTACTTATGAAATCTCACTTGCTTTTCCTTTACACCCGTACGCCACTGCACGTGGGCGCTGGAAGTTCG
This sequence comes from Verrucomicrobiales bacterium, assembly GCA_965204485.1. GTDB lineage: Bacteria > Verrucomicrobiota > Verrucomicrobiia > Verrucomicrobiales > DEV007 > JAACDM01. The sequence goes on along the minus strand of CBDBEZ010000134.1, from coordinate 122,532 downwards.
GTGGGCGCCCTCGACCAGCCCGTGCAACGCGAGCGGCACACCCGTCACCCGATCATTCCCGGAAGCTCTATCAAGGGGGTTCTGCGTTACACTGCTAGCCGCCTGGACGAAGACGTTGACGCCACCGCAGTGAAAGACCTTTTCGGTCCGGAATTGACCGGACCGGATGCCGCGAAAGAGGCCAGGGCCGGCGATCTCACGTTTGGTGAGGCGCGTCCTCTGGCTTTCCCCGTGCGTTCGGCAAAGGGTGCCTTTGCTTACGTCACCTGTCCGCTCGCTTTGAAGCGTTATGGGAGGGAGCCTGGCAGCGACGCGCCACCCAACCTTCCGGAGATGAAGGATCAGCATTGTCTCTCGGGCACCAAGGTGACCCTGGGCGACCCGAAACGCGTGGTGCTTGAAGAATATGCGTTCGCCCGCGCCGGAGCTTTCCCTGCCGAGTGGGAAGAAGCCCTTTCCGGCGTCATTCAAGATACGGTATGGCAGGAATCCAAGGGAAGACTAGTGCTTCTCAGTGACGGCGACTTCTCTCATTTTGTGGCTTCGTCCTGCGAGATCAGCCAGCACGTGAAAATTGATCCAGACACGGGAACTGTAGCAGACGGTGCACTCTTCAATCTTGAGTCGGTCCCGGCGGAAACCTTGTTTTTTTCCTCAGTGACCATCGTGGGTCGTCCTGAACGGGAGGGTAATTACAGCACGGACGGCGAAAAAGAGCTTCGAGGTTTGTTGGCGCGCCATCCCGTCCTTCAATTTGGCGGGAACAGCACCACGGGACGAGGATTCTGTTCCGTTAAGCTCGGCTGAGAGCAATCTAAACTAATACCATCATGAGCATACAGAATCTCGAACAGGTCCGCGCTCGCCACGCCCTTGATTTTGCCAAGAACGAGGCCCCCAAGTGCGGTGCCAACGGCGGCGAGGCCATCAAGAAGATCCCTCCAATGATACTCCAGAGCGGACTCATGGCATCGATCGCTTTCGCAACTGAGCAAAAGAAAGGGAAGAACGAGCCGGCTCGCTCGGGTTTTGCTGCAGCGTTCGATGCAATTTCGCGTCATCTATGCGATGAACGGGTGGCAATCCTTAAGGATGTTAAGAGTGGAGCGGACCTCATTGACGCATTGGCAGACGCCGATAGTGAGGTTTTAAAGCTCGCGACGGCTGAAACTTTGGAGTGGCTGGGCTATGCTCGACGCTTTGTGTCGCTCGGAGACGGAGGAGATGAAGGATGATCCCGTTGCCAAAGGACACCAGGGAGGCCATTGGCACCTTCGCAGAGCGCGTTGAGAACCGGGGCCTGCTCTTCGAGAAGATGGTCCTATCAAAGAACTGGGGTCACGACGTGCGGTTTAATGACGCCAACCGATTCAATGTGCTCCGTGCGGTTACCGGCGGCGCAGAACGGTTGCGGGAAGAGGCGGATCGCAAGGTCCGGAGTCGACGCTCCAGGGACGAGGTCAAACGAGAGAATGCCTACAAAGCGAAAGTGGCCGGTGCGCTAGCATCAGTGAAGGTGGACAACCCCAAGCATGTCAGCCGTCAGGCGGAGAATGCTGCTCAGCTGTTGCGCTATCTTGAGAAGTCCTACGCGAGCCGCTCGCGCACCTTTGTGGCTGCGCTGGGAGGGCGTCTACTGATCAATCTTGCCGGAGGTGTCATGGAGAACGCGGGCATCGCATTGGATCGATGTTTTGGGCTTCCTTATATCCCCGGCACTGCTGTTAAGGGTGCTGCTCGCTCAGCGGCTCTCTGGGACATCAAGCGGACAAAGGATGAAGCTGAGCAACTAGATAAAGCGCGTCGGGCGATGCTGGCATTTGGATTTATCGACCAGGATCTCGGTGAGGAGGGAGATTTCACCTGGGCACTTGGTGATTCCGTGGACCGGGTCCAGAGGGCGGCTGGCGACAATGCCACTCATTCTGCGTTCCAAGGATTGATCGCCTTCCTGCCGAGTTATCCTGTGGATGCGAAATCTCTGAAACTTGTGGCCGAGGTGCAGACGCCTCATCCCAGGGCGGGGAGCCACGACGATCCGTGTCCCCTCTTTTTTCCGGCGGTCAAAGCTGGGAGTCGTTTTGGGTTTGGGCTGGTCATGCACCGAACAGTGAACGGTGTGGAAGCGGATTCTCTGCTCGACGCCGCTGCCGAATGGCTAAAGGAGGCAATCATGTCGGAAGGTTTGGGCGCGAAAACGGGATCAGGTTTTGGTTGGTTTTGCATCGATGAGGCGGCGGAGCGCGAAAGACGGGAACGTATGCAAGCCGCAGAGCAGGAAGAAGCCAAGGCCCGAGAAGCCGCCGATCGTGCCGAGGAAGACCGCATTGAGCGTGAGCAGCTCTTGGACTCGCTGCCCGCCCACGAAAGAAGGGCGGCCGAAATGAAGGAGGCGCAACTTATCAATGAGAGTGCGATCGCAGATTTTGGCGAGAATCTCTCTGACAAAGACCCCGAGGACCAGCATGCTTTCTGTTATCTGCTTTCGTCCGATCTTAGCCAAAAGTGGCGCAGTTGGAAGAAGAAGAATGCCAAAAGATGGGCTAACCGAGTGGAACCGATCAGGGAGATTGCTAAAAAATACGGGATTGAGTTACCTTAGTTTGCGCTGACCGATACGATGAATACGCTTTCGAGAACCTTCTCCTTTCTGACCGCGGGCTTCCCACACGGGGCTTATCAGGGACAGAGCCACAGCCGCCCCGAGCTGCGCGGCCCGACGGTGCGGGGACAATTGCGTTGGTGGTTCGCAGCGCTGTATGGCCAGGCTCCTGATGGCCGCGCTGGTGATGATGAAGACAGGATCTTTGGTGGGGTCCAAGAGAAATCTCGTGCCTCTCTATTCGCGGTGCAGGTCGGCAAACGAAATGTGCCTCCACCAAAAAAGCGGGACGTCCTGCCCCACAAACACAAACATCAAGGATCCAAATCAGCTTTTGTTCCCAAGTCGCCTTTCACTGTGAAACTACGTCCACGGCGCGGTGGTTTGTCGCAAGACGAGATGAAGAAGCTGGAGCGTGTCCTTGATGCATGGCTGCTTTTGGGAGGCGTAGGCCAGCGTGCGAACCGTGGGGCGGGGACCCTCTGGCCCGAGAACGCACCCAGCACGGAAGATGAGTATGGCAGGCGGTGTGAGACTCTCTTAGATGGATCAGAGATACGGTTCGCGGTATTGGATAAAGAGTTCCCCAATGAGATCTGCCTGCGACGTCTTGCGGGTGATATTCTAGCTCCGGAGGAATTCGAGAGATGCGGGACTCCCTTTGGTTCTGCTCAGCCCCGAAAGCCTTCTCCGCTGAAATTGCGGGCGGCTTGGCTGAATGAGAAGCTACGCCTTATCGCTGTTTGGGATTCTCGTCACCAGCAACCCACCGATCTAAGGAGTGGAACGAAGATCCTTTGCGAAAAAGATAAACCTCTCGGGCCTCTCCTCGAGCCTGTCCTCGATCGGTTGACGCGCAAATGAGTTCCTCTTTTTTACCGGAGGGCACGGTTACAGCTGCGCTTGTGTCCGTCGGAGGAACGCCAGATCCTGTTCTCCATGTGCTGCGTGCTCATCAGCCTCCTCACGTGTGGTTTTTCTGCTCGGAGGGCACTCGGGATATCGCCGAGAACATTCAGAATCAACTTGATTGGCGGCTCCAGGCGAGATTCCTCGTGGTGTCAAGGTTTGAAGAACTCGGGCCTTGTTACGCGGAACTTCGTAAAAAGTTGCCAGAGATCATGAGTGAGACGCGTGTCTCGGCGTCCGAAGTCATGGTGGATTACACCGGTGGCACCAAGACCATGAGTGCCGCCCTTGTCCTGGCCGGAGTGGAATTCTTCCACCGATTCTCCTACGTGGGCGGAGAGCAGCGGGAGAAAGGTGGGCTGGGCATCACTATCAAGGACCGGGAGCGGGTGCGATATCAGGGAAATCCCTGGTCGGAACTTGCCATTCGCGAGGTTGAGCGGGCTCGCGAGGCCTGGTCGAGTTGTCGCTTCGACGCGGCGGCAAGCGAGCTTCGCGATGTGGCCTCCCTCGCTAAGTCCCGCGCTAAGCTTTGCGTGCGACTGGACACCAGTGCAGATGTGGCGGAAGCGATGTCTGCGCGCCATCGTCTCGATTTTAAATCCGCCCAGCGTGCCTTTGGCGCCGCGGCGAAGCGTCTCCCGGCACTCTTCGACGACCGTGACGATCATGGGTTGATTGCATGGGTTAAAGAGAGCTGCGCTCTATGTTCACAATGCTATGGCAACGGGTTGAATCCGGATGTGCTTCTGAGAGAGTTGCTCGACAACACGCTTCGGACAGCGAATCAGGGACGCTATGAAGATGCGGCCGCACGGCTCTATCGCGCCATGGAGATGAGGGGCCAACTCTGGCTGGAGGCCGCGACCGAGGGCCTGATCAAGAATGGACGTTGTCCGCGGGCCAAAATCGGCGCCCTCCCCGCAAAGCTTCGCGAGCTACCTGCTTTCGAACCAAACGCGCAAGGAGACGTGAAACTTGGTCAGGAACAAGTTTTCAAGGCTCTGGCCTTACTCGCCAATTCCCATGCGGAGGCAATCATGCGTGACATCGAAAGCAAGTCGAGCCAATGGCGAATCGCGACGGAGAAGCGGAATACGAGCATCCTGGCGCACGGCGTCAGCTCCATTGGGGAAGAGGGTTTTGAGCAGATGAAGGATGTGGCGACGGAGTTTCTCGAATTCAATCTTGAGCGAGAATCCAAGCCGATTCCGCCACTGGATATTCATTGGTGCTACTGACCCCCAATGTCGGCTCTTTTTATTTCCCTCGGCACGTCGTGGGCCATTGTGCCGGAGGCGTTTCTGCATCCGGCCCACGCCTTCACGCAGGTGCACGTGCTGACCACAGCGGCGGAGAAGATCAACGCCGGACTGGAGCAGATTCAATCCTGGTTCGGGGAGCGGGCTTCTGGGGTCCAGCTCACGATCCACCGCGTGGATGAATTCTCCGACCTCACATGCTCGGCGGATCACGAGCGCTTTGAAGAGGCGCTTTTCCGCTGGTATGTGGACCGTCGATGCGGGATTCGCCAGCCGGTGCAAATCTGTGTCTCTGGAGGGTTCAAGACCATGAGTGCGGCCGTCCAGCACGCGGGAGAAATTTTTGGCTGCGAGGGGATGTTCCACGTGCTTTGTCAGGGTGACCCGGGTGATGCCGAGGCGATCGAGACGGCCCGAGCGGAGGGGCGTATCCGGTGGATCGAGCTGGGTCCACGCCGAGGCAGGCCAGAGTTTCGAGATCTGAAACCTCACAGCTACCCTCTGTCGCTCCACTCGGGCGGTCAGGGAGTTGCCTGGATCCGCAGCAAGCCAGATCCGCCCTTGTTAAGAGATCGCGTCGCGGCCGCGCTACAGCGCCAACACCGCATATCGGAGCGCTGGACAAGGATCGGGGCATTTCCCTTCCAATCGCTGGCTCTCCTTCCGGACGCCGACCTTGAGTGGTTAGAGAAACCGCTCGTGTCGGAGGAAGACGGGTCTTGGGTTCGAGCCTTGCCCAAAATCGAACTTCACTGTCATTTAGGTGGATTCGCCACCCATGGAGAACCACTTGAGCGTGTTCGCGAGGCTGCGAGCGATCCGGCCAAGCTGCCGGATACACCCGTGCCGTCACTCCCTGAACTGTGGCCTCGCCCCAAAGAGCCGTTGCCGCTCAAAGATTACATGAAGCTGGGGAACGCCAATGGGTCCAGATTGCTGAAGGATCCGGGGTGTCTCAGGGCGCAGGTGGATCTGCTTTACGACCACCTGCGCGAGCAAGGCATCGTCTACGCGGAGATCCGGTGTTCTCCAGGGAATTACGCCGACGAGGGGCAAGGTCGCTCGGCCTGGGAAGTGATGAGCGATCTGCGCGGCCATTTCAATCGGAACATGTGCCAATCGCGCACCCAGGGAAAGCCCGCTTGCCACGTGAACCTGATCGTGATTGCGACGCGTCGCGACGCGGGGGACCATCGCACGGCTGTCTCTCGCCATTTGTCACTCGCGGTGACCGCGGCGGAGCACTGGCGAGATCCCGACGGCTGCCGCATTGTCGGCGTCGACCTCACTGGGTATGAAGTCCCGGAAACGCGGGCGCATTACTACCGAGAGGAATTTGCCGCCGCGCATCGAATCGGGTTGGCGGTGACCGTGCACGCGGGCGAGAACGACGACGCGGAAGCTATCTGGCTCGCGGTCTTCGATCTCAATGCCCGACGCATTGGCCACGGCTTGCATTTGCACGAATCCCCGGAACTGATGCGGTCGATGTCGGATCGCCGGATCGGGGTGGAGATGTGTCCATTTGCGAACTATCAGATCAGGGGCTTCGCTCCGATGGCGGAAAGCCTCCCCCGCTATCCCTTGCTGGACTACCTGCGAGACGGGGTTTCCGTTACCGTCAACACTGACAACATCGGGATCAGCCAGGCCTCTATTTCTGATAACATTCTCTTTTTATGCCAGCTCTGTCCCGACATTCGGCGGCGAGAGATTCTTCAGCTTCAACGAAATGCGCTGGAGATGGCTTTTGTTCCCACGGACTTCCGGTCCGAACTGCAGGTCCGGATGGATGCCGGACTCATGGGAAGAGCAGGCAAGACAACGAGTTGACGCCTTTTAAGCGCTGTCTAAAAAACTGTTATCGATCGAATCCTGGGGAGAGAGTTGATCGCTTGGACGTGGGTTGAGTAATCGACCCCTTTCAAATAGAGCCTGTCTCACGGCTGCGAGAGGGAGGCTTCCGAATTCCCCGGTGACGACAACTATAATTCCCCACTTCAGGGGCCCAGGGCCGGGTGGGATTTCGACGAGCCCTGGTCCATCCAGAGTTGCGTCGGAAGGAGGGACGAGCTTAGGTTGAATATCGTGTCTTCCCCTCAACAACGTCCCGCCATTTCTCGCTCCCTGCGCCACTTGCTTGCCGGTTTCGCCCTCGCCATGCCGGCACCGCTGCTGGCCGGTCCCTTGACCCGAGTGGCCAATGAGACCCTTCGTTTGCCGGATGAACTCCCGGCCGGGTCATTCGAGATCGAGGAGGCCTTTCCGGGATTGCGGTTCAATCGCCCGGTCGGCCTGGTCACGCCTCCCGGAGAGACGAATCGTCTCTTCGTTCTCGAACAGGTGGGTTTGATCAGTGTGATCCCCGATCTGGAAAACCCGCGCAAAGAGACTTTCCTCGATCTCACCGATGTGACGGTTTCGTCAGGTGAATCGGGTCTTCTGGGCCTGGCCTTCCATCCTCAATACGAGGACAACGGATGGTTTTATGTGTTTTACAGCACCCGGATCTCCAACGAGCTGGTGCAGCGTGTCTCGCGCTTCGAGAGGCACGGCTTGACGCCGAACCGTGCGGTGCCGAGCTCCGAGCAGATCTTGATCGATCAAGTGGATCAGGCCAACAATCACAATGGAGGGGATCTCCATTTCGGGCCGGACGGTTATCTTTACATCTCTTTCGGTGACGAAGGGGGCGCCAATGATCGGTACAACAACAGCCGTTTCATCGACCGGGATTTCTTTGCCGCCATTGCGCGAATCGATGTTGACCAGCGCCCCGGAAGCCTTTCTCCCAATCCTCACGAGGGGGTTCATCCTGGGACTTACACCATCCCGCCGGACAATCCCTTCATCGGTGTGACGACGTTCATGGGGGAGCCCGTGGAATCTGACCGTGTCCGGACGGAATTTTGGGCGGTGGGCTTGCGGAATCCCTGGAGGATGGCTTTCGATCGGGCTCGGGGCGAGCTCCTGGTGGGGGATGTGGGCCAGGGATCGCGTGAAGAGATCAACATCATTGAGAAGGGCAGGCATTACGGATGGAGTTTTCGTGAGGGCACTCGCACTTTCCGTATCGGGCCCGACCGGGCAGACGAACCGGATCCCTGGGTGCCGATGGAGCCGGTGTGGGACTACGGGCGATCGGACGGGATTTCGGTGACGGGAGGAGTGGTTTATCGTGGCCTGGATCATCCGGAGCTGTATGAAGCTTACGTTTTTGGCGACTACGGTTCGGGCGAAATCTGGGCGATGCACCAGGACGATGGCGGAGAGGTGCGGGTGGAATCGATCGCCTCCGAAGAAGGGAATGAGATCAGCGCGTTTGGGGTCGATCCCCGCAACGGGGAAGTCCTCTATACCGCGCATCGGAGCGGCCAGATCAAACGCATCGCTCGCCGGAGCCGGGGTTTCACCATTCTCATTCCCAAACAGCTTTCGCGGACGGGGGCGTTCGCGGACCTCGAGACGCTGACTCCGGAGGCCGGGATTGTGGAGTATGAGCCCAACGCCTCGTTCTGGTCGAATGGCGCGATGAAACGGCGCTGGTTTTCTGTCCCGGATCTGGCCGACACCATCGAGTTTCATCCCGAGGAACCCTGGCGTTTTCCCGTAGGAACCACCTGGATCAAGCATTTCGAGATGGAGTTGGAGCCGGGAAATCCGGCCAGCCGCCATCGGGTGGAGACCCGTTTCCTGGTGAAGACCGAAACGGGGAGCTATGGATTGTCTTACGCCTGGAATGAAGACCAGACGGATGCCCAGCTGATGGAGAACGAAGGGGAACGGCGAGACCTGGCGTTTCAGACGCCGGAGGGGCCGGTGACCAGGCCGTGGACGTTTCCCAGTCGGAACGCTTGCCGTGCCTGCCACACGAAGGAAGGCGGTCACGCCTTGAGCTTTCACACCGCGCAGCTCAACCGCGATCACCCTTACGGGGACGATTCCTATCATCAACTCCGTGCGCTCTCCGAGGCGGGCTATTTTTCGGAGCCCTTGACCGGTTCGCCGGAGGTTCTGCCGCGCCTTGTCTCTCCCCAGGATGATTCGCAGCCGCTCGAGGCGCGTGCCCGGGCCTACCTGGCGGTGAACTGTGCGCAATGTCATCAGGAAGGCGGCACCGCGCTGGGGTCCTGGGATGCGCGCGCTCGGCTCTCGCTCGAAGCGACAGGCCTCGTGGACGGACGGCTTGCCGGACATCACGGGGAAGACGAGGCCGCGCGTCTGATCGTTCCGGGCGACCCGGAGCGGTCCGTCTTGCTGGCTCGGATGCAAGGGGAGGACGGACTGACTCGCATGCCGCTCTTTGGGGGCAATGTGGTCGATGAGTCGGGGGTGGCCTTGTTGCGGGATTGGGTGGAGTCGCTCGAGTCGATGGCGGTCGACCCGGCATACGAAGCGTGGATCGCCTCCTTTGCCGAAGCGCTTGAGGGTCGGAACACGGCGCCATGGGCGGACGCCGACCACGATGGCCTGATCAATGAGCAGGAGTTTCGGGCGGGAACGGATCCCTCGCGGGGCGACCAGCGCTGGCATGCGGCGGTGGTGGTCGGAGAGGACGACCATCCGTCCCTGGTCTTTCCATCGCTCACAAATGGCAGCTTGGTGATTCAGCGCAGCGAAAATGCCAGGGATTGGCAGGCGTGGGAGCCTGATCCGACAGCAGTGGCGACGCAGGGCGATGGCTCGGTTCGCGTGCCACTGGATCCGGGTGAGGTCCGTGAGTTTTTCCGTTTTCGATTCGAGGCGCTCGAAGAATGAGACATGAGCGAGCTTGCCGTGACGAACAGATCGAAATCAAAGGAAGCTTCTCCGCGTTTACTGAATTCTCCGGAGGCAACCTGGGCGGCGGGTGAAGCGATTGGACAAGGGTTGTCCTCGGGGGACGTGGTGGCGTTGACGGGAACGCTGGGGGCGGGGAAAACGCATCTTTGCCAGGGAATCGTCGCCGGAGTCGGTTCACCGGCCGCGGTGACCAGTCCCACGTTTGCGTTGGTGCATGAGTACCCGGAGGGACGGCTGCCGGTCTACCATTTCGACTTTTACCGCATCGAAGTCGCGGAGGAATTGTGGGAGATTGGCTGGGAAGATTACCTGGAACGGGAAGGCGTGGTGCTGGTGGAATGGGCCGATCGATTTCCGGACCTGCTTCCCGCGCACGCCCAGTGGTGGCGCCTGCGTCATGAGGCGGCAGACGATGAGGCCGGTCGTGGGCGGTGGCTTGAACGTTGCTCATGTGAGGGAGCGGGCGCATCATGTTGACCTTGGTCCTGGAAACCTCCACATCGCGAGGGAGTCTGGCCCTTCTGGAGGGAGAGCGTCTGCGCGAGACTCACGGTTTCGAGGCGCTGCGAGGTCACAACAGCGCCATCTTTGACCCCTTGGAATCGTTGCTGGCCGGGTTGTCGTCGCATGCCGAGAGCCGCCTCTCTCGACTGGTGGTCGGGACCGGGCCGGGGAGCTACACCGGAGTGCGCATCGCCATCGCCATTGCGGATGCTCTGGCCCTGAGTCACGGCGCGGAGCTTGTCGGGGCGAGTTCCTTTATTGGCGCAGAATGTGGCGGTGAGCGGGATCGCTATTGGATGGTCGGGGACGCCCGCCGTCAATCGTGGTATCGCGCCGAGATTCGCGACGGCCGCTTGTCCGGCCCCGTGGTCACCGAGTCCCGGGCCGCCTGGGAGAAGGCGGTGCGGGGGGGCATGGATGAGGGAATCGCGGTTTACAGCTTTGACCGGTGTGCCCCCATCGAGGGGGTTGAGTTGGATCGCCCGGAGGCGTCGATGCTGGGTTTGCGAACCTTGAAATGGCCGGCCGCGGCGGGTCCGGTTGAGCCTGCTTACCTCGCCCCGCCATACATCACCCAGGCGAAGACCAGGAAGCGACCGCTCGCCGCGGGATCCTGATGTTCGTTTTTGGGGTAGGGGGATTGATAGAGACAGGCAACGCGCGTCGCTTGCCGTGATGTTGGCCAGCGGCCATGAGGATTGCCCGTGCGATCATCGCCATATCGCGTGGGGTTTTCGGTCGAGGTCTCACCGATCACTGTTTCGTTGACGGGTTGGGTGGCGACGGCCGTTTACGCCGCCGATCGCGATCGTGCCGTGGTGCCGATTGGATCCGCACGAGAGGCTGTCATTTGCCGATACAGAACGAGCGAAAGATCTCGCCGAGGATTTCCTCCACATCGACTTTGCCGACGACTTCGCCCACGGCCTCGAGGGCTTCGCGCAGTTCGAGGGCGACGAATTCGGGCTCGGTGTTCTTTTCCAGCGAGGTCACAGCCTCCTCGCTGGAGTGGAGGGCGCGTTGGAGACAGGCCTGGTGACGGGCATTGATGGCCACCAGGTCTGCTTGGGAATCGTGGCTCTGTGAGAGAAGGAGCGCCTTCAGTTGATCCGTGAGGGTGCGCAGTCCTTCGCAGGTGGTGCAGGAGAAGGCGAGGCCCTTCTCGGAAGCGTGATCGGGATGAAGACCGAGGTCGGCCATGTTGTAGAGGCGAATCCAGGCGCGATCTCGTGCCGCTTCCGTCGACACGGGAAGAGTGGACGGGTGGGGAGGAGCGTGTCCGTCGATCACTTCGATCACGACATCGGCACGTTCCAGCGCTTCCTGAGAGCGTCGCATGCCCAGCTGCTCGAGGTGGTCGCTGGAGGCGTGCAGACCGGCGGTGTCGATGAGGCGGAGGGGGATGCCTTTGAGGTTGATGACTTCCTCGACGGTGTCACGGGTGGTGCCGGCGGTGTCGCTGACAATGGCTCGCTCGAATCCCAGGAGGACGTTGAGAAGGCTGGACTTCCCGACGTTCGGTTCGCCGCAGATGACCGCGCGGGCACCCTGCCGGAGGATGCGGCCGCGATCGGCACTGGCCAGGAGGGTTTGCAGGCGAGTGATCACCTCTTGGAGACGGCCGGCGATGGCCTGACCGGTGTCGGGATCGATGTCTTCCTCGGGGAAATCGATGTAGGCCTCGACGTGGGCGGCGATGCCGATCAGCGCCTCGCGGAGGGTCTGCATCGCCTCGCCCAGATCTCCGCGAAGCTGTTCGTTGGCGGCTCTCAGCGCCAGCGAGGTTTGGGCCTGGATGAGATCCATCACCGCCTCCGCCTGGGTGAGATCCATCTTGCCGTTGAGAAAGGCGCGCTGGGTGAACTCGCCGGGCTCAGCGGGGCGGCAACCGGCCTCCAGCAGGGTGTCGAAGAGGGCACGGGTCACGAGTCGTCCGCCGTGACCGCTCAATTCCACCAGATCCTCACCGGTATAGCTGGCGGGGCCGCGGAAAACGGTGGCGAGGCCCTGGTCCAGCACGTTTCCTGACAGATCAACGAAAGTGCCGAAGTGAGCCATGCGAGGCTTGGCTCGCTCCAGGTTTCGGCCGTGGAAGAGCCGGCCGGCGAAGGAGGCGGCCTGGGGACCGGAGACGCGGATGACGGCGATGGCGCCCTCACCGAGCGCGGTGGAGATCGCGGCAATGGTATCGCCCTGATACATGAAAGCGCTAGCCGGCTTGATGTGAGACGAGCCAGTCCTTGAGTTCTTTCACGAAACGCTCGTTCTCCGCGGGAGTTCCCACCGAAACGCGGATCCATTCCGGCAGCTTGTAGCCGCGCATCGCCCTGACAATCACCCCTTTTTTCATCAAGTCGGCGAAAAGAGCGTCGCCGTCGCCAACCTTCACGAGGACGAAGTTGGCTTGGCTAGGCACGAATTGCAGTCCGAGGGATTCAAAGGTCTTTTGCAAATAATCCCGGCCCTCGGCGTTGTTCTGCTTGGTCTTCTCCTGGTGTTCGTCGTCGAGCAAGCTGGCCAGGGCGCCCGCCTGAGCCACCGCGTTGGCGTTGAACGGCTGGCGGGTTTTTTGCAGGATCTCGATGAGCGGCGCCGGCCCCAGGCCATAACCGATGCGCAGGCTGGCCAGCCCCTGAATCTTGGAGAAGGTGCGCATGGCGACCACGTTCCGCCCTTCCCGCACGAACTTGAGGGTGTCGGGCGGCTCCTCGAGGAACTCGTAGTAGGCTTCGTCGAAGACGACGATGACGTGCTCCGGCACGCGGTCCATGAACCGGTCGATGGCGTCCTGGTTCACCAGAGTTCCGGTGGGGTTGTTGGGATTGGCGATGAAGATTTCCTTGGTGTCGGGGCGAATGGCCTTGGCCATGGCGTCCAGGTCGTGAAAGAAACCGGGGTCGGGCACTTCGATGGTTTCCGCGCCGAAGAGGGTGGCCATCAGCTTGTAGACGACGAAGGCGTGCTCGGCGGCGATGATCGAGTCGCCGGGCTGGAGAAAGGCGTGACCGATGAACTCAATGATCTCGTTGGAACCGTTGCCGAGAATGACGTTCTCGCGGGCTAGACCGTTCTTTTCGGCGACCGCCTCCCGCAGGGCATAGCCGCCGCCGTCGGGATAGAGTTGGGCTATTGCAAGGGCTCGCGTCATGGCCTCCACCGCCCTGGGAGACGGTCCGAGGGGGTTCTCGTTGGATACCAGCTTGACGATGTCGTTAGGGTTCAGGCCGAGATCCCGGGCAACCTCGTCGATCGGTTTGCCGGGCTCGTAGGCGACGAGATCGCGCAGCTGTGGATTGGCTTGGTCCCAGAGTTGACTCATGGCCTCTCTTTAGAGGGGGGCGCCGCGAAAATCAATCGTCAGCAGGGACGGGGACGAAGAGTCATCATGAATTTCCCCTGGCACTCTTCGGGAGACCACCGGTTCCAGGCTCAACCGATCTTGAGAAATTCGGAGTCTTTGATGCCGAGATTGGCGTAGATCTCCCGTGTGGTGGTGGATTGATTGAGCGTGTAGAAATGAAGACCGTCCACGTTCTCGTCGATCAACTGGGCGCACTGTTGCGTGGCGTAGTGAATGCCCACGCGGCGGACGGCGTCGGCGTCCGGACCGCAGCGCTGGATGGATCGGAGAAGCTTGGCGGGGTAGCGGGCGCCGGCTGCCAGGTCGGCCATTCGCTCCATCCCCTTCGTGGAAGTGATGGGCATGATGCCGGCGATGACGGGGATGGCGATGCCGGCCAGGCGGCAGCGATCCCGGAAATCGAAAAAATCGTGATTGTCGAAGAACAACTGGGTGCAGATGTAGTCGGCGCCCTCGTCGACCTTGGCCTTGAGATGGTCCATTTCGCGCACCCGGTTGGGGGTGGCGGGATGACCTTCCGGAAAGCCTGCCACGCCGATCCCGAATCCCCGGGAATCCGGGTGCCCGCCCGACTCGTTGAACTTGCGGATGAAGCGGACGAGATCGGCGGCGTGTTGGAAGGCGTCGTCTTCCCGGCGGTAGTCTTTCAGATCCCGGGGAGGATCGCCCCCCAGAGCGAGGATGTTGCCGATTCTCTCGTTGGCGTAGCGCTGGAGGATTTCCGAGATGTCCTCCTCTTGATGGCAGACACAGGTCAAATGCGGGATGGGATCCAGCGAGGACTCGGTTTTCAGACGAACCACGAGGTCGTGCGTCAATTCTCGGGTGGAGCCGCCGGCTCCGTAGGTAACGCTGACGAAAGAAGGCTTGTAGCTCTCCAGTTCGGCAATCGTGGCGTAGAGGGTTTCCGCCGCCGCCGCGGTTTTTGGAGGAAAGAACTCAAACGAGAACGTGGTCCGATACGTGGCGAGGATGTCTCGGATGTGCATGAGCTGGGGCGGCGATCGGAATCGAGGGCCGCGCGGCGTCAACCGGGAAAGGTTGGCGAGGCTTCGGGATCGTGCCGGATCAGTTTCCGTCGTCACCCTCCCCGCCATCATCGGCCGGAAGCGTCGCCTCGGTGGGAGGCGGGAGGGTCTCCAGGGGGGGGGGGGCGGCTTCTGCGGCATCGCCCTCGGAATCGGAGACTTCCGGCAACTCGATCTCTTCAAGTTCCAGGGAGGGCGGCGTGAGCTCGGCTGCGGCGGGCTCGGCGGGGTTGTTCTCTCCGCCACCGCTGGCGTTGGAGGGCGTGGTCGTTTCCACCTGAGCCTTGGCCTCTTCGGGAGACAGTGGCGGCAGGCTCAGATGGGGAAGCCGCTCGCGGCGTTGCTTGGCCACCGAGCCGAGATGGCGGTCGTCGCCCACTCTCTCCTCAAGGTTTTCATAGACCACTTGGGCCTCGCTGAAGAGCGACTTGGCCGTCTCCACGTCTCCGTTCTGCATCGCCTCCAATCCCTGGGCCGTGATGGCGTCGCCCAGCCTCAAGAGCGCCGGGTGGGCAATGAACGCCTCGCGGGTGGAGGCTTTCCGCAGGAGACTGACGGCCTCCTCCAGATCGCCTTTGACATGCTCTTGGAGCCCAAGGTCGCTGAGCCCCTTGGGATAGAGGGGATGGTCGGGGTGAGAAGCGACGAAGTCTTTCAAGGCGGTGTAGGCCTCGTCGGCCTTCTCTTCCTCTTGCAACTGACCGATGATGAACAGGGAAGCGGTGCCGGCGAACACGGTGTCGGGGTATTCCTTGATCACGCCGCGCAGTTCCTCGATGGTTTCCGCTCTCGTGAGGGCGCCAGCAGCCTCGGAAAAACCGGATTCCTTGGCGAATTTGATGCCGACCCAGGCAACCACCGCCACCAGGACCGCCACGCCCGCGAGGATGAGCTTGCTCTTGTGCTGCTCAAGGAAGTCTTCGACCTGAGAATTGTCGTGCTCGATCGTTGCGACGGGGACTTGGGAGGGGTTCGGGCTCGGTGCCGGATCGGGTTCGTTGGCCATGTTTTTGCTGCTACTGCGGGTCTGAGACGGGGATGGAAGTCCACCTGCTCGTGGCGGGCGGCGGGACCGGACCTATTAGCTTAGTGGTCTGGGCCCTGCAACCAGATTCATGGAGGTGTCCTCCGGGTTTCGACGGCGAATTTCCCTTGGACTCTTGCCCGGCCGGATGTTTTAGCTGAGGGATGCCGACCACCCTTTCCGAAGAAGAACTCGACCGCGCTTTACGTGAGGTGCCGAATTGGAAACACGACCTCCCGGGGAAGCGAATTCAGCGGGCCATCAAGTGTGAGGCCTTCATGGATGGGATCGATCTGGTCCGGGACGTCGCCGAACTGGCGGAGGACCACGGGCACCATCCCGACATCGATATCCGCTGGACCGAGGTGACCTTTTCCCTGACCACCCACAGTGCCGGCGGCCTGACGGCGAATGATTTTCGCCTGGCGAAGGAGATCGATGCCCTGGTGGCCTGAGGGAAGGTAGGCGGGCGGGCGGATGGGCCGGAAGCTCGCGCCGCCGTGGAGGCGATGCAGTGAACTGAGGGACCGGGAGAAACGCGGACGGTCTACAGATCCTCCGGCTTCTGCAGGAGAGAGGCCACACGGCTGAGCAGCCGGCCGGCGGCGCCGCCGTCCAGCACCCGGTGATCGAAGCTGAGAGTCAGGGCCGCCTCCGTGACCGGAATGAAGGCGCCTTTTTCCTCATCCCAGACGGGCTGTTTCCGGCCGCGTCCGACTCCCAGCACCAGGTTCTGCTCTGGAAGCGGGATGGGGGTGGCCCAGACGATGCCGAAACTGCCGAAATTGGTGACCGTGGCGATTCCCGCGCCGGTGGCTTCTGACGGTAGCTTGCGCTCGCGAGCCTGTTCGACGAGGCGGTCATAGATGGGGACGAGTGTTTCGAGCCGTCGGCGATCGACCTCGCGAATGACGGGAACCAGGACGCCGTCGTCGACCTCCACCGCGAAGCCAATGTCGACGGCTTTGGGATGGACGATCTGGGAGCCCACGAGGCGCCCGGCGACTGCGGTGTTCTCGGCCAGCGCAATGGCCAGGGCGCGGATCAGGTAGAGCGCGGGGCCGGGTTTCTGCTGCGCGGTCCGGCGATGCTCGAGCAGGGCGTCCATTTCCACGGGGGAACCCACCGTGGCGAGAGGGCGCGTCCAGCTCCGTCGCATCGAGTCGGCCACGGCGATGCGCATCGGGGATGCGGGCGTCATCTTGTTGCGCTCGAGTTCGGCGACGAAGTTTTCGAAGTCGGTCACGGTGACCCGGCCACCGGCTCCACTGCCAGCCACTCCAGCCAGGTCGGCCTTGTTGAGTCCCAGCTCGAGCATGCGGGCTTTGAGCCGCGGCGAGAGATAGCTGGCGCCGGTTGCCTTGGCCGGGACGGGAAGGCCTTCGATGGTCGGTTTGACAGTGGGCTGCGGCTTTTCGTCATCGGCCTGCGGGACCGCGTCGTCGGCCACCCGGAAATGGATCCCGGCCGTGTCCGGCTCGGCGGCGGACGCCTTGCTCGCGGAGGCCGACGCGGCTTTCTCCTCGGGGCCTCCCGCCCCGGCGGAAGCTTCGGAAGGCGGAGAGGCCAGCCCCAGCCGGCCCGCATCCTTCTCGCTGACGGTGAGGTATCCCAAGGTGGCGCCCACCGCATAACTGACATCCACCTCGGCGGCGACCCTATCAATGACTCCATTGCAGGGCGTGGTGACGCTCATGATGGCCTTGTCGGTCTCGACCTCGATGATTTCCTGATCGGCGGTCACGGTGTCGCCGGGCCGGACCTGGATGTCGACGACGGTGGCTTCCGCGATGGACTCCCCCAGTTGGGGCATGATGATCGGGACCTTGGGCATAAATCTCCCGCTCAGCGTCCTGGAAATGGACGCGGGGTCAACGATTAAGTTCGTTCGCGAGCTCCCGTTGCCAGGGTGGAGAACGGGCTTATGGTCGGTGGATGAAACCGTGGCAGTTGATTCCGGCAATCATCCTGGTCTTGGTCGTGGGGTTGGGCGGGAACGCCTCCCTGATGGGGGCGGAGGACGCGCAGGCTCGGGCGCTGGACGCGTTCAAGGGCTGGCTGGCGATGCCCGGCGAGGAACGGCCGGACCTGAGTTCTCAGGCCTTCGCGCGGGAGCCTCTGGACGAGGAAGCGGCTCGCACTTCTCACGACCTGCTCTGGGACACCCTGGCGGACGAGTCACGCGCGGAGCGCCGGGCGGAGATCGAGGCCAAGGAAATCGTGCGAGACGGAAAAACGCTGCGTTTTGAGTTCAAGACCTTTGGCCCCCGGCCCGAGGGCGGCCACTCACTCTACCTTTCCTTGCACGGCGGAGGAGGAACGCGGCCCGAGATCAATGATCGCCAGTGGCGCAATCAAATCGGACTCTACGAGCCCGAGGAGGGAGTCTACCTGGCGCCGAGGGCTCCGACGGACACCTGGAATCTGTGGCACCAAGGCCATATCGATGGCTTGTTCGATCGCCTGGTGGAGAACTTCGTGATCCTCGGAGAGGTGAATCCTAACAAGGTTTATCTGATGGGGTACTCGGCCGGCGGGGACGGGGTTTATCAGCTGGCACCGCGGTGGGCCGACCGTTTGGCGGCGGCGGCCATGATGGCGGGGCATCCCAACGAGGCGCGTCCTGACGGATTGCGCAACCTGGGTTTCACGCTGCACATGGGCGGTGAGGATGCGGCTTTCAAGCGCAATGCGGTGGCCAGGGAATGGAAGACACTCTTGAAGTCGCTGCATGAGGCCGATCCGGGAGGTTACGCGCACCATGTTGAGATACATGAGGGGAAGGGTCACTGGATGGAGCGAGAAGACGCGGTCGCCGTGCGGTGGATGGCGAAATTCACTCGTGAAGCGCATCCCGACCGGGTGGTGTGGTTGCAAGACGACGTGACTCACGACCGTTTTTATTGGCTCTCGGTGGCGCGGGAAGACGCCGTCAAGGGTCAGAAGCTGGTGGCCTCGGTGGGGGGTCAGACCGTGACCATTGAAGAAGCCGAGGGACTCGGCCAATGCGGCCTCCTCCTCACGGATGCGCTGATCGATCTCGACGAGGAGATTCGGGTGCTGCATCAGGGGCGAGCGGTGTATTCCGGCAAGGTGCCCCGCACGCTGCGTGCGATTGCGAAGCATCTCACCGGCCGGATGGACCCGACACTGTTTTATTGGAGCGAGCTTGAAGTTCAGCTTCAGCCTTGAATGGGCGAGCGATCCGTGACGGATGGCTCGGCCACGCGGTCCGCCAAGAAGGTTTCCTCATGGGGAGGGCGGACGTCCTGAGGCTGTCTCAAAACCCGGGTTTTCGTGTGACGGCCGGACGAGTGCAATATGATTGCTCTACTCCGTGGAGTTTTTCGAAAAAATCGTTGGCGCCGCCGCGAGCGTGGGTATTGGTTTCGGTGTGACTCACATTGACGCTGATTTCGATCAACTTCACATCTTACCTCCCAGCATCGAGGACTGGGTCGGCCCGACTCACCCGGCGCGATTCATTCGTTGCTTTGTCGAATCCCTCGATTTGATGGATCTCGGCATTGAAGTGCGGGACTTCGGGACCGCTGGCCGTCCACCCTTCGCCCCGGCCCTGCTTCTGCGACTCTGGCTCTACGGCTATTTCAAGAAGATCCGCAGCTCGCGTAAGTTGGAGGAGGCATGCCGAAACGACTTGGGCTTTATCTGGCTATGCGGCAATCAGGTGCCCGACCACAACACGCTCTGGCGGTTTTAGAGTCAACGTCAGAAAGCTATTCGCAACCTGTTCAAGCAAAGCGTGACGACAAGCTGCGAGATGGGGCTCGTAGGGCTGACCTTACAAGCAGTCGACGGAACAAAGATTCAGGCGGCCGCTCATGCCGGGAAGAAGTACGACAAGGAGGACCTGGCCAAGCGAATTGAGCGGCTTGACGAACAAATCAAGGTTTTGGAGGAGGAGATCGAGCGCTCCCAGGCCGGTGATGAGCAACCCTCCGCAGAGTTGCCAAAGGAACTTGAGAAGAAAGAGGTGCTTAAGAAAGCCATGCAAGAGGCGATCGAGACGCTCGACACCAACCCGACCGTAAAGCATATTCACCCGCTTGAACCTGAAGCACGACGTGTGAAAGCCAACACAGGGGGAAAGCCCTTTGGATATAACGCCCAGGCCGTCGTTGATTCGGAGAATCAAATTGTGGTGGCCTCCGATGCTGTCAATGAGGCCACCGATTTGCGGCAACTAACGCCGATGTTGGATCAGGCTGCTGAGAACCTGGCCACTTATCAGCAAGAGCAAGAGAATGATGGTAACTGATTAGCGCATCTAACAAGCTCTTGACAGCTTCGATAATTAAGGCATCTCAACCATTGATGTCGTCCGATTCTCTTGAATCGCTCCCCACGAGAGAACTGATCCGGCTCGTCCGCGATCTACGGGAGCGGTTTGCTCAGTTGGAGGCGGAGAATCTCAAGCTTCGCGAGGAAGATCGAAGATTGCGCAAAGAATTGGATGAGTTGAAGCGCAAGCAGAACAGATCGGCGGCTCCGTTCTCGAAGGGAAAACCCGAGGCCAACCCGAAAAGACCGGGACGCAAGCCGGGCCAAGGGTCCTTCCGGCGGCGGGAGGAACCGGAGATTGGGCCGGATGACAATGTTCGAAGCATGGAAGCCCGATTGCCCAAGGGGCGGTCGTCAAATTGTCCTCGATGCGGAGGCAGGCTTGGAACTCGTCTGGAGACGGCAAGCACGGTCGATGTGCCGGAAAAGATTGCCCGAGACATATCGATCTGGAAAGTGGAAGTCGAAGCATGCAGTTGTGGCTACTGCGCGCGAGGAACTCACCGGGACTTGCCGCTCGACCAACACGGGGCCACCGCTCACCGTGTGGGTCCCAGGGTTCGGTCGTTTGGACTGGCTCTGCACTATCACTTCGGGGTGACTCTACGCAAAGTTCCTCCGATTGTTCGCGAGATTTGCGGCATTGATCTCAGCCAGAGCGCCCTGACACAAGGCGCCCTGAAATTGGGAAACGGCGATGGAGCGATCAGCCAAGAAGCGGAGCGAATCAAAGCAGCCATCCAGCAATCCGATGACGTCAACACGGATGATACGGGATGGCGAACGGGGAGCAAGACGAGTTGCCTGATGGGATTCGTGAGCCGCCAGGAGAATGCGGTGTATTTTCAGATTCGATCACGCCACCGAGCCGAAGAAGTGGCCGAAGTCATCACGGCGGCCTGTGAGTGTGTGCTTGGAACCGATCGGTTCCGGAGCTACGACGCGGAGCGATTTTCGCAGATGGACATGCAAAAGTGCATGAGCCATATTGTGAAGAATCTCTCTGAAGTTCTGGAGAAGAAGCGAGGGCGGGCACGAAGTTTCTGCGAGGGACTGAAGAATTCGCTTCGACAGTGTCTGAGGCTTTGGCAGCAGTACCACAACGGCGAGTCGACTTTAAACCAATACGAGGAAGAGAGCTTGAAAAAGATCTATGAACTCGATCATTACCTGCGGGACCGGACGCTCAAAGATTCCGACAACCAACGCATGCGCAATGAGCTTGGCCGGCACTTTGACCAAGGGAATTTAACGATGTTCCTGGAGGATCCGGAGGTAGAGCCGACCAACAACATCGCCGAGCGGATGCTCAGGCCGGCGATCGTCGCCCGCAAGGTGTCGCAATGTTCCAAGACGGAGCGGGGAGCCAATGCCTACGCGGCATTCGAGAGTGTGCTCTCGACTCTCTCGCTGCGAGGAGCGAGTTCCGTATTCAAGTCGCTTGCCAAAATCATCGCAGGCGAGCGTACCCTTGCATGAGATGCCTGTGGCGTTTGCTGGTTAGGAGCGCTAATCAGTTACCCATCAGGTAGCTCGTCTTGCCCCCCGTTCGCCATCCCGTATCATCCGTGTTGACGTCATCGGATTGCTGGATGGCTGCTTTGATTCGCTCCGCTTCTTGGCTGATCGCTCCATCGCCGTTTCCCAATTTCAGGGCGTCTTGTGTCAGGGCGCTCTGGCTGAGATCAATGCCGCAAATCTCGCGAACAATCGGAGGAACTTTGCGTAGAGTCACCCCGAAGTGATAGTGCAGAGCCAGTCCAAACGACCGAACCCTGGGACCCACACGGTGAGCGGTGGCCCCGTGTGGGTCGAGCGGCAAGTCCCGGTGAGTTCCTCGCGCGCAGTAGCCACAACTGCATTCTTCGACTTCCACTTTCCAGGTCGATATGTCTCGGGCAATCTTTTCCGGCACATCGACCGTGCTTGCCGTCTCCAGACGAGTTCCAAGCCTGCCTCCGCATCGAGGACAATTTGACGACCGCCCCTTGGGCAATCGGGCTTCCATGCTTCGAACATTGTCATCCGGCCCAATCTCCGGTTCCTCCCGCCGCCGGAAGGACCCTTGACCCGGCTTGCGTCCCGGTCTTTTCGGGTTGGCCTCGGGTTTTCCCTTCGAGAACGGAGCCGCCGATCTGTTCTGCTTGCGCTTCAACTCATCCAATTCTTTGCGCAGTCTTCGATCTTCCTCGCGAAGCTTGAGATTCTTCGCCTCCAACTGAGCAAACCGCTCCCGTAGATCGCGGACGAGCCGGATCAGTTCTCTCGTGGGGAGCGATTCAAGAGAATCGGACGACATCAATGGTTAAGATGTCTTAATTATCGAAGCTGTCAAGAGCTAATCAGTTACGACCTGTTTATCCGAACCAGAAATCTTAGCTAGTAGAGCATCACGAATTTCGGGATCGTTAATTTGGTTTGCCCATGTCTCGGCCCCACTATGCTCAAAGTAATCCAGCGCCAAATTAGCGAATGCTGATGCAGAAGCATCTTGCTGTGCCTGCGTCAGATTAACACGTTCGTTTATATACCATTCATTCGCTTTCTGTGGACTATTCTTACCCCAAACAGTAATGGCCTGAGCCAACTCTGTGGTAGCTGATTCATTTGCTGAGATTTCAGCTAGTGCTTTTGGAGCATCGCGTTCAACCAGTCGCCTAACAACCCCACTGCGCACTTGTCCCTCAAAAGTCTTAGGCTTCGTGACTCCCATTTCAGAATTTGAGATCCAAGACCATAAATCAAATGGATCCCTATCAGCGTTACGCACCACCATGCCGGCCAAATCATTATCCAAAATCAAATCTTTGGAGTACAAATCGAGAATCATTTCATTAATTTTCTCTTTCTGAGTATCGTTATTAGATTTAACGAAACTGGTGCGTGAGGCTGATCCCAATATTTCCGCCAGAGCGTCAGGATCAACCTCCACCAACTCCTCAACGATTTTCTCAAATCCGGGATTCTCTAAAATTGTGGAGAACTCACTAAAATCCTGAGACAAATAAAACTGAAGTGCCTCCTTTTTTTCTGAGACACCATTTTACTCGTGAGTGAGAAGTTCTGTAACTAGATCATCATGCGGCGAAGCGTGAACCTTCGGAGCGAGTGAAGTCTATTTTATCAAGGATGAATTTTCGGAACGCTGAACTTTTTCCGCCGTGGTGCAAAAATCCAGGCAGCGTGTTTTTCAAGGCGGCTGAGACAATCATTTCCAAAGGCAGCACGTCTGGGCGGATGGTTCGGATCCAGGTTCCAAAGTGTTTCCAGACCAGACCGTCACATGTCATGGCAAGGTACTGTAACATGCCCTGAGCGATCATGCCGGTCTGCACAAACACATGATATGCGTGCATTTTTCTCTGCACCTGTCTGCGATATTTCTCGGTAGTCCGGTGGAGGTATTGGTTACCATTGCGACGCTTGAGCGGTCGCATAGCGGCCATCCAGAAATGGTATCCGAATGAGCCGACCGAATGCACCGCTTGCTTGAAAGCGACTTCGATCTTGAAACGCAAACTGTAGAGCAAGATGATCTCCTGAGCTTCCATGGTGAGGTCGGTAGACAAGAGGATGATCCGCCCTCTCGTGGGATGATCGACGAGAATGAAGCGGACCATCGCCCCGGCGGGCTTCCACAACAGATCCACCGACTTGAACCGGACAGAGATGTTTCTCTCCCCATATACGGGACTGGGAACGGAACTGAAGCCGCCCGTTCCAAAGACATTCTGGAGCTTCACCGCAGCGCCATACTTTTTCGGTCGTCCGCGTTTGCGTTTGCGTGGCACTGCCGCAGGCCGAAAGCCGGTTGTCGTGCGTCGAACCCTCGTGACCAGCACACCGGAACGCCCCTTGGTGCTCCGGATCACCTTTCCGTTGGCGTAGTAGGCGTCGGCCAGCAAGACGAACTCCTGACCTCTACAGACGGATGCGAGCATCTCGTTGGCCTTGTCGATCAAGGTTCTCCTGTCGCGGTTTGAAGTGACGATACCTTCGTGAATGCGTGCACAGACCGGAACGCAGAAGAAGTATCCGCCAACCTGACAGAGCACGCCGAAGGCCTGAAAGGAATGGCTCATGATGAAGTGAGGCTTGGAATTGGACTCGGACTGTTGATGCAGATACTTCACCGCAGGCATCTTGCGGCCCTCCTTGGACTTCCTTGATGCCGTCGAGAACCAGGACGGGGCGACAACCGATCTTGTAGACAGGGAAGTGCTTGATCACGATGGCGAACCAAAGTTCTGCAAGCCGGTCCGTCTTCACGGCATTGCTGTGGAAGAAATGGAGTAAGTGCTCATAGAAGTGTTCTGACAAACCGAGAGCGCGGACGAAACTGGAAACCCCGAGGAGGTCATTGCGCACGGAGAAAGCGGCCAAGACGAGCAGAAACCAGAGAAAGGTGCGGGCTCTCGAGAAAGCGGGTCGCAGAAGACAGACGATATTCCACCAAGAAATCCAGAAATCCAGAGATCCAGAGATCCAGAGATCCATAACAAATGATTTGATTTTCCTAGACATTCGCATATATAAGGTCTCGTGAGTGGGAAGTTCTCAGACCGGTTTCTCTTTGCCTGGCGTGTCTGTCTGACTGCGTAATAGAGCGATCTTCGCCTTGGATAGTTCAATGCTCAGATCGATCAGTTCGGTGGTCAGTTTCTTGAATTTCTTGTACTCCTCTGTTTCTTTTCGTAGTCCCTTCACGTGGTCTGGCCAGACGTGTTCAGTCTGGCTCCTCATCTCATGCGTGTAGCTCAGTTGGTAATACACGCCGCGCTGGCGTTGTCGATCTCGGTATTGCTTGCTGATGCTCCCAGGCCGCATTGGCCCGATTGCAGCTAACTTTGCCGCAAGTTTCTGGATTCTTTTTTCAGTGATCTGATCTTTTTCATGGTCATTACCTTATATATGCGAATGTCTAGGAAAATCAAATCATTTGTTATGGATCTCTGGATTTCTTGGTGGAATATCGTCTGTTTTCTGCGACCCGCTTTCTCGAGAGCCCGCACCTTTCTCTGGTTTCTGCTCGTCTTGGCCGCTTTCTCCGTGCGCAATGACCTCCTCGGGGTTTCCAGTTTCGTCCGCGCTCTCGGTTTGTCAGAACACTTCTATGAGCACTTACTCCATTTCTTCCACAGCAATGCCGTGAAGACGGACCGGCTTGCAGAACTTTGGTTCGCCATCGTGATCAAGCACTTCCCTGTCTACAAGATCGGTTGTCGCCCCGTCCTGGTTCTCGACGGCATCAAGAAGTCCAAGGAGGGCCGCAAGATGCCTGCGGTGAAGTATCTGCATCAACAGTCCGAGTCCAATTCCAAGCCTCACTTCATCATGAGCCATTCCTTTCAGGCCTTCGGCGTGCTCTGTCAGGTTGGCGGATACTTCTTCTGCGTTCCGGTCTGTGCACGCATTCACGAAGGTATCGTCACTTCAAACCGCGACAGGAGAACCTTGATCGACAAGGCCAACGAGATGCTCGCATCCGTCTGTAGAGGTCAGGAGTTCGTCTTGCTGGCCGACGCCTACTACGCCAACGGAAAGGTGATCCGGAGCACCAAGGGGCGTTCCGGTGTGCTGGTCACGAGGGTTCGACGCACGACAACCGGCTTTCGGCCTGCGGCAGTGCCACGCAAACGCAAACGCGGACGACCGAAAAAGTATGGCGCTGCGGTGAAGCTCCAGAATGTCTTTGGAACGGGCGGCTTCAGTTCCGTTCCCAGTCCCGTATATGGGGAGAGAAACATCTCTGTCCGGTTCAAGTCGGTGGATCTGTTGTGGAAGCCCGCCGGGGCGATGGTCCGCTTCATTCTCGTCGATCATCCCACGAGAGGGCGGATCATCCTCTTGTCTACCGACCTCACCATGGAAGCTCAGGAGATCATCTTGCTCTACAGTTTGCGTTTCAAGATCGAAGTCGCTTTCAAGCAAGCGGTGCATTCGGTCGGCTCATTCGGATACCATTTCTGGATGGCCGCTATGCGACCGCTCAAGCGTCGCAATGGTAACCAATACCTCCACCGGACTACCGAGAAATATCGCAGACAGGTGCAGAGAAAGATGCACGCATATCATGTGTTTGTGCAGACCGGCATGATCGCTCAGGGCATGTTACAGTACCTTGCCATGACATGTGACGGTCTGGTCTGGAAACACTTTGGAACCTGGATCCGAACCATCCGCCCAGACGTGCTGCCTTCGGAAATGATTGTCTCAGCCGCCTTGAAAAACACGCTGCCTGGATTTTTGCACCACGGCGGAAAAGGTTCAGCGTTCCGAAAATTCATCCTTGATAAAATAGACTTCACTCGCTCCGAAGGTTCACGCTTCGCCGCATGATGATCCAGTTACAGAACTTCTCACTCGCGAGATAAGGTAATGACCATGAAAAAGATCAGATCACTGAAAAAAGAGTCCAGAAACTTGCGGCAAAGTTAGCTGCAATCGGGCCAATGCGGCCTGGGAGCATCAGCAAGCAATACCGAGATCGACAACGCCAGCGCGGCGTGTATTACCAACTGAGCTACACGCATAAGATGAGGAGCCGGACTGAACACGTCTGGCCAGACCACGTGAAGAGACTACGAAAAGAAACAGAGGAGTACAAGAAATTCAAGAAACTGACCACCGAACTGATCGATCTGAGCATTGAACTATCCAAGGCGAAGATCGCTCTATTACGCAGTCAGACAGACACGCCAGGCAAAGAGAAACCGGTCTGAGAACTTCCCACTCACGAGTTATGGATCTCTGGATTTCTTGGTGGAATATCGTCTGTCTTCTGCGACCCGCTTTCTCGAGAGCCCGCACCTTTCTCTGGTTTCTGCTCGTCTTGGCCGCTTTCTCCGTGCGCAATGACCTCCTCGGGGTTTCCAGTTTCGTCCGCGCTATCGGTTTGTCAGAACACTTCTATGAGCACTTACTCCATTTCTTCCACAGCAATGCCGTGAAGACGGACCGGCTTGCAGAACTTTGGTTCGCCATCGTGATCAAGCACTTCCCTGTCTACACAGCGATTCCGTAAGACGGCGTCGGAAAGAGTCGTAATGGCCTGAATTGGTGGGTGTTGAGCGTGTTGAAGCTGGCGCTAGGAGGGCGAACAGTTTCGTGTGGCGGTTCTCGGGCGAATTTCGGAGGGCTCGAGCCGCGAAATGGATCCCCCTGTCGGCAATAGGCAACAGGGAGCCAGACCGCTCCGATGGCGGACGTGAACCCAAGGTTACCGAGAGCGCAGGGCGGGCGTTCCTCAGCCCGGAGCCGGTGGCGGCCACCATCGATCCTCTCGCATGGAGGCGGCGAGTTGACGGGCAAAATAGATGGCCGTGTGTCCACGGCGTATCTCTGGCTTCAAGTTGCGCTTGTGGAAGCAGTGGAACACGGCGTGGGCCATGAACATGATCAGCCACAGAACGAGAATGGAATTGGGATGATGATGATAGCAATGACCGGAATGCCAGCGGGAGCAGAGTTCGTTAAAGCCTTCGTTTTCGACCTTCCAACGGTCGTGCCCGAAATGGAAGATGGTCTTGGCATCGGCCATTGAGCGGGGCATGGTCGTCGCCCACCACCAGTGGCTATCGATGGGAGTCTCGACCCAATCCCCAGCGACGCGCTCGCGACGGATGCCAGTCTCATGGGAATGAACAACGCGAAGAGGAGTGTGAATGGATTCAGTGCAGAAGCCCTCAGCCTCTTGTAAATGAACGTGCCGCGCGGGCTTGCCCGGTGCAGCTGGAGTCTCAAATGATTCTGGCTCTTGCTCCTCAAGGGGCAGGAGCGTGCGGGCTTTGGACAATAGCTCAGGCTGATTATCCTTGAGTACGGCAACAAGGTATTTGCCGTGGTCTTCAAGAAGATTGATCACGGAGGGACGCAGGTAGAGCGCATCGGCAGTGAGCACGTCAAAGCAGCGTGGGTGGTCCTTAAGGACGCGAGTTATCAGCCGTATAGCCGCAGCGACTTCGTCGTCTCCAGGATCTCCGTCTTCACCAGGCTCAAGCATTTCCACGTCGAGAAGCAATGGAAAAGCCTCACAGATAATCTGAAACGCGACCAAGCGGTGGTAGAACTGTGTTTTGACCTCGTCTCCGACGGCGATCCGGCGTTGGAGACACTTTGGACAACAACGTTTGTAGCTACAGTGAGTTTCGTGACCATCGACGGCGGCAAGCATCCAACCGCGCTGTGGGGCAAGGATTTTGTTGCGTTTGAGGCAGAAGTAAATGTGTCCGAGACACCCTCGCACACTGTCAGGCTCGATGCGCTCGGAGACATACGCCAGTTCGTCGGCGCTGGGCAAACGGTGATTACCGAGCCAACGGGTCCAGCTGCTCTTGTTCCGGTGTTGCTCGAGTTCGTTGAAGCTTGGTAACCGGCAGCAGAACATGGCGAAGAATGCTGCCGGGAAAACTCGAGTGGGAATCTGTGGTTTGGGACGAGAGTCACGCACCCGCAGCCTCCACTGTTGGCGGAGGCTGAAAATCTTGTCCGCGTAAGTTAGTAGTCGCGTGAGAATGGTCGCTTCTTTTTTGGTGGAGAATTGCGCCCGGACTTGGCTTTGCCGGCTGATTTCTTACCGGTCTTGCCCTTCTTCTTGGCGGAGCTACTCGCCGCTCTGGCCTTGGTTTTTGCCTCCTCGAGTCGGAGGCGCCCCTGCTCGTCGAGGGCTTCCAGCAGAGCATTCGCCTTCTGGAAATCATCGATCCAGCGTCTCGCCTGAGCTTCCAACGGTCTGGGGACGTGCAGCATGGTGGTCTTGCCCTTGCGAGTCTGACCGATGGCCAAGGAGCGATGGCGCAAGGAGTCGTCGGAAGCGCAACGGCAAGTGGGCTTGCCGCATTTACGAGAGAGTTCGATGGGCGAGCCGTGAAGGAAGCCTTCGGCCTGGTCGAGGAGCTGGCGGAGGCGGCTGCGAATCTGGCGTTCGGTGGGGGCAGGGAGTTTCTGCTTGGCATGAAGGTCGGTTCGTTCGGCTAACTGTAATATAAGACTATTACAGAAACAAGCTTAAAAAAGATGAAATAACCAATGCGAATTTGCCATGGGGTCAAAAATGGGCGCTGCCGATCCGAATTACCCAAAAATACAGGGCTTGAGCCGCCTCAGCCGCCTATCTTACGGAATCGCTGGGACCAAGGAGGGCGCGTCGATGGAACTCTTCTCCCTGAAAGAGGCGAAACGGATTGCCATCAATGATCCCGACGACCCGGATGCCATCAAGGCTTATCAGTTCACTGCGGGAGCGGCGACCTATGTGAGCCATGTCTCCCCGACTCCGGGAGTCGATTACGCCAAGCCCCATGCACCGGTGGAGATCGTGATCACTCAGGACGGGGCGACGGTGGTGCCGGGATCAGTGAATCTGAAGTTCGATGGTGTCGACGTGGCGGCGGACGTGCAAACAGAGGGCCAAGAGATCGGCGTGCGTTATTTTCCGGGAGCGATGGATTGGGGCAGCAGCCACCAGGTTGAGTTTGCCTACACCCTGGACAGCGATCCTCCCCTGGAACGCCGCGAGGTGTTCGATTTTGGTGTCTATGGAAACGCGGTGATCTTGCCGTCCGAGTGGGCTTCGCCCGTGGATCAAGGGTCCGAGCCGGGCTTTTCGGCTCGTGTTGTCCAGGAACCCGGGCCGCGGGGAAATTCCATTGCGGAAGCCGAGAAACAGTTAGGCCGGGAGGGAACTTTTTCGGCGACGGCCTCCGTGCCGCTGATCAACATCGGGGGTGGAGGCCTCTTTCAAGATGACCTCGCTTTCGTGGATCATGGCTTGCTCGGGGACAGCTCGGATTACTTCAGCATGGAGGCCACAACGCATCTTCATCTCAAGCCGGGGGCTTACACCTTTGGGGTCAACAGTGACGATGGGTTTCAGGTGACCGCGGGGAGAACGCTCGGCGACCAGACCGTGGTCCTCGACGGATGGGATTCCGGGCGGGGCATCGAGAGCGATGAGCCGCAGAATCTCTTCGACGTGGTGGTGAGACAGGAAGGGCTCTACGCCTTCCGTCTGCTCTACTTCCAGGGAGTGGGCGGCGCTGCGGTGGAATGGTACCTTTACGACCGGGACAGCGAGACGGCGACGCTCCTCAATACGGAGGGCGCTCCGACGGCCTACGAAAACAGGGGAACGGATCCGGTAGCCTGTCCGGGGCCGAGGATCGCCTCGCCTGTCCGGGCCGATTTCGGTTCCATCCCTATCACTGCGACGAACCTTCCCTCAGGCTTCATCATCCACAACACCGGGGGCGAGCCGCTGACCATTTCGGCCCCGACGCTCGTAGGAGCGGACGCCGATCGTTTCGTGGTGATCGAGACTCCGGGCGAGGTGGCCGCCGGTGAGGCGGGATTGTTCCGGGTGGTCTTCGATCCACTGGACGAACCGGGCGGTTATGTGGCGAGTTTGGAGTTCCAAACGAACGACGCAGCGCAGCCGACGGTGGCCGTGGAGTTGACGGCGGGCGCCCTGGATCCCGTCGGTCCCACGGCTCACTACGCGCTCGATGAATCCGATGGCGAGGTGTTGCGGGATCGGAGCGGAAATCAGCGGGATGGGGTTTACGTGGCGGAAGGGGGCCCCTACGCCCTGGGCGAAGCCGCCTTGGCGACGGGGACGGCGGTATCCTTCCAGGGTGGCGCCCTCGCGAGAGTGAGCGGCGCGCGGTTCAGCTTCTGGGAGGACTTCACCTTGGCGACCTGGCTCAAGGCCGATCGCGTGGATGAAGTGCCCCAGATGATCTTTGGAAAGGGAGATCCGAACAGTGGCAACCCGAATTTCGCTCTCTTGTTCAGCTCCGCGGGGCTGTCGTGGTTCGCGGGAAGCGAGCCCGAGTTCGGTTCCCCGGAAGGGGAAGCGCCCATTGAGGCGGGCCAGGTTCATCACGTGGTGGTCAGTTTTCGGACGACCGGCGACGAGCGATGGGCTCGCATTTATGTGGATGGCCAGGTGGCCGTTGAGCAGAACGATCCGAGCTTCATCGCCACCGGCGTCAACGAGCCGCTCTTCTTTGGGTCGTTTCAGGGCGCGGTGGCTCTGGATGGCACTCTGGACGACATTCAGCTATACGACCGGGCATTGAGCGGTGAGGATATCAACTGGCTGTTTGCCCATCCAGGAGCGTCTCTGGCTTCCGATATCCCGGACATCCCGGTGACCGTGGAGGCTCCAGCGATCACATCGATTGTCTGGTCGGACGGTGGTTTTGAGGGGGTGATCGCCACACAGGCGGGCGTGACCTATACGCTAGAGTATTCCGCGGATCTTCAGCAGTGGGAAACGGTGTTGAGCATGGAAGGGGACGGTTCGGCGCAGGCGTTCCAAGACGACGATGCCGGGCGCCGGGTCTTGCCGGCGGGATTCTATCGAGTGTCGGCCGAGTGATGGGCCGGGGCGGACGCTGGCGGTCTGGCAGATGGCTGGACCGCCGGTTCCCGAAATCAGTCAGGCTCCATCAACTGAAGGAGTTCCTCTTCGATGGGGGGCAGCGCAAAGGCTTCATCCTCGTTGCCGGCTCCCGGCTGGGAATCGAGGAAAGTGTTGTTGAGGCTGGTGAGGACGGCGCCGCCGCCCAGTGCCCATTGCGTCGGGCTCAGGGTGCCGAGGGATTCCACGTGGATGCCCCGAGCCGTGCTTTTCCAGGCGGCGAGCGTGGGGACGACGGGAGTCTCCGTTCGCAAGGCGCGGGCGAAGGCCTTGAGGTCAATGTCCAACTCGGTCTGGCTGCGAATTCCCATCCACAGAGTGGCGAAGACGAGAGGGTGGCGCAGCGCTTCCTTCCAGCGGGCGAGTAGCGCCTGGGTGTCGAGGAAGGCCAAGCCCTGATCGGGCTTGGGCAGACGCCTTTGCAGCGCGCGGAAGTCGGCCCGCTTTCTGAGGGTTTCGCCGCGAGACGGTTTTTGGGCGATCTGGCGGAGGCCGGGCAAATGGTCGCTCAGGATGAGGAGATCGTCCGCGATTTGCAGGTGGATTTCCTCGAAGAGATGGCTGATTTCTCGTGGCAAGAGGACGTGACTCAGGCGGTAGGTATCGGAGGAAGACCGCTGGACGCCCGAGCCTGCGCTGGTGGCAAGGATCCCCAGATCCTCCTTGAATCGGTTAGGCTGGTGGAGCGGAAAAGACAGGAACGCGGCCAGCCCTTCGGGTTCGGCGTCGGCCCGGGAGACGGGCGAGGCCGCTTGCAGGGTATCGGCGGGTTCGAGCTGGAGCGACCAGATGGGAAGAAACGACGCTTCCCAGTCACGCGCGATTGCCTTGAGGCGGAGGCTTGGCGAGGCCTGCCAGCGCTTGACAAAGTCGCTGAAGATCGCCTCGCGGATCCGGGCGGCCGCGAGCTGTCCGGTAACGTAGGCCAGAGTCTGTGGCGATGTTAGCCGAAGCGTGGACCGGATAGGATACCTGACCTTGCCCGGGAGATCGTTGGGGACGAGCGGATCCCGGCTGATGAGCATGAGTTCCTCCGCCATCAAGCCGTTGCGAACGGTCAGAGAGAGCCCGAGACTTCGCGCTCGAAGCCGTTCGAGATGGCGAGCGAGTTTTTGGGAATTGAGGGCCACGGGCGGGACTTCGGGAGCGGACGGCGTCGAGGTTGAGGCTGAGGGAGGAGTTGAAGTTGAGGAGGTTTCGCTCCTGATGAAGGCGAGGGCGAGATAGCCGCCGGAAAGTGTCGAGAGGGTTTCTCGGGTCAGCGGATGATCGCGCAGGGTTGGCGGCGGCGACGTTGGCGTCTGATCGGAGGGCGTTGGGGACGGGCTGGAGATGCTCCGCTGAGCGCGGTTGAGGGTTTTCTCGATCGCTCCAGGCCGGTTGGTGATCCAGTGCCAGTCATTCCAGGCGCCGTGGGCGAGGAAGTAATCTTGACCGGAGCTTAGCCGGGAGATCAGAACTCCCGAGCGCTCTTCCTCGTGCTTCTGAAAGACGACCTCTTTGTGGTGGCTTTGATAGCGCTCCGTGAATGAATGCCAGAGTGCTTCGCCGTCATCGGGCTGCCGTGCACGGAAGAGGAAAAGGATTTCGCGCGTCTTCGCGTCTCCGGGGGTGATGGCGAGGGTGAGATGGGAAAGCTCCAAGGCGGCGCTTTGCCTGATCCAGGACCGCCAGGGTGAGATCTCGGGGAATTCGTGAGCCACCTGGGTCACGATGTGCTTCAGGCCGATGTGAAGCCCCAGCGAGGTGAACTGGGCGGTGGCGAAACCGTCCCGGGCCGCCGGCAGGTCGGGCACGTGGATGACCGCTTGGGTGTCGGGGGCCAGCAGCGCCGCCACTTCAGCGAACTGTTCGAGGGCGTTTTGGTTGCCCTGAGAACGGTCGAACCAGCGCAGCAGCCCCCACAGGCCAGCGAGCAGAGCGAGGGCCAGGAGAGGATACCCGAACCGGGAAAGGGTCTTCACGATGAGGCGTTCGTTGGTGAGGGAACTGAAAGCGGCGAGGTGGCCGACGGATGGATCAATGACCTGCGCGCAGCGGGCCTCCGGGCGGTTCGGAACGAGATGGCGTGGGTCGACAGACGTGCGTTGTTTGTTGATGGTGAACGGGGTCAGGACTCCGTTGAGAGGCCTTTGGAGAGTTGCTCGATCTGTTCCTGCATCTTTTCCAGCCGGCGCTGGAGCACGGTCATCTTCCGGTATTTTTCGGCCGGCACGGCCGGGTACCCGGCGTAGATCTGGCCGCCGGGCAGGCTCTTGGTAACGCCTGAGCGAGCGGCAAACGTCGCCTGCGATCCGATCTGGAGATGCCCCGCGACGCCTGACTGAGCGGCGATGACGACGTAGTCCCCGATGACAGCGCTTCCGGCGATGCCCGTGAGGGCCACGATGATGCAGTGTTTTCCGATGCGGGCATTGTGCCCGATCTGCACGAGGTTATCGATCTTGGTGCCCTCCTGGATCCACGTGCGACCGAAACGCGCCCGGTCGATCGTGGTGTTGGCGCCGATTTCCACGCCGTCGTCAATCTGGACAATCCCCCGTTGCTCGATCTTCTGGTGCCGCCCGTCGACGAGTTCGAAACCGTAGCCGTCCGAGCCGATGACCGCGCCCGGTTGAATGATCACGCGGTCGCCCAGCACGCAACGTTCGCAAACGGACACGTTGGCGTGGAGGCGACAGGCTCGGCCGAGCTGGACACCCCGATCGAGACTGACGCCCTGACCGATGTGCGAGCCCTCGCCGATGGTGACGCCCTCCGCGATGATGGCACCGGCGTCGACGCATACCCGGGCGGGATCGACCACCGCGCTAGGGTGGATCTGGGCGCTGGGGTGAACGCCCGCCTGGAAAAGAGGAGGCTTCGGCGAGAGCCGGTCCACCGCGATGGCGAAGGCCATCGAGGGATTCTTGACGAGCAATTTCGTTCCGAGGAGGGGCTCGGTGAAGTCCTCGGGAACCAGGACGGCGCCGGCCTGGGTTTTGCGGACCTGGGGCAGGTAGGCGGGGTTGCCGAAAAAGCTGAGGTCGGAGGGGGAGGCTGCCAAGAGATCGGCAAAACCACTGATGGTCTTGGGGACAGGCTCACGGGTGCCCGGAACGATCGTGGCCTCGGTCAGATCGGCGAGAGCTTGGAGCGAGAGGTTCAAGAGAGGGACGGCCGGTGGAGTCGGCGGGAATAGAAAAGGCGAGTGTCCGCCTGGGAGACTCGCCTTCTCGAGTGAGGGAAGTGTCAGGAAAGACGGTCTTAACTGCCGTCGGTCGCGGCGGCGTTGAGGCTGTTGATGATATCCTCGCTAAAATCCACGGCATCGCGTGAGTGCAGGAGGAAGGGCACCCCGTTCATGCTGACCCCCGACTTGTCGAAAACGAGGGCGTAGTTGCGGGTCTTGGAGACCTCTTTAACGAGGGTGCGGATCTCTTCCAGAATGGTCTTGCGCATGCGGACCACCTGTTCCTGGAGCTGGCGCTCCCGTCGGGTCCGGAATTCTTGAATTTGGCGTTCCAAGCCCTTGGCTTGCTGACCGGTTTCATCGCCCTCTTTGCGCTTTTGTTCGCGAAGCTGCGGACTCAGCGCCTGGTCTTGTACTTGTTCCCGAAGGGCCTGGAACTGCTCAAGCAATTCCTTGTATTTGGCGGTGCGCTCATCGAGTTCCTGCTTGGCTTCCGCCTTGCGGTCGTTGATCTCCTTTTCGGCTTCTTGAGTGCGCTCGTACTCGGCGAAAATGCGTTTCATGTCGACCACGCCGATCTTGAGGTCCTGGGCCGAAGCACCGGCCAGCATGAGGAAGGTCAGACCAACGGAGAGAAAGATTTTGGAGGTGATGTTCATGTTGTGAAAAGATGCCGTTTCAACTGACTTGGAGGCCCACCGTCAAGCAATGTTCATTATTTGCAAGCGAAACGGAAAGCTCTGGAGAGCGGTGTCGTTGTGACGATTAGAACTTGTAGTCCAGGAGGAAATTGATCCGTCCGCTGGAACCCTGGTGCTCGCTTTTCTCGACGGGAAAACCGTAGTCGAGGCGCATGGGACCGAATCCCGGCACTTCGAGGCGCACGCCCAGCCCGATGTCGGCATTGAATTCGCTCGCGCTGAAGTCGTAGGCATCCTCGTTGACGAAGCCGGCGTCGACGAAGGCGTGCATGCGGAGACGCTCTATGACCGGGACGCTGTACTCCAGGGTGGTGAAGGCGGCGGTGCCGCCCCCCAGCGGCTCGTCGTCCTCGTCGACGGGGCCCACATCCCGGAAGTCGAAACCGCGGAGGTTGTAGGCGCCGCCCAGGAAATGGCGATTGAAGATCGGGACACGATCTCCGCTGGACCAGGTATCGGCCACGTTGACTTCGGCGTGGAAGGTGAAGATGGTGTCGTAGGGCAGGAGCACGTGCTGGGTGAAGGCGCCGGACAGATTGTAGGTGTCCACCTCGCCGCCGAGGAAGCCTCCCGAGAGGCTGCCGGCCATGGAGAGCCGGTGGCCGGTGCGGGGGAGGGTGTTGCTGTCGCGAGTGTCCTGGAGGAGTTCCAGGGTCAGCTTGCTTTCGATGAAGGTGCCTTCCTCGGCCGCGATCCCCGGGGAAACGCCGCGCACGAAGGTCTCGCGCAGACCGTCCCCGTCGCGGTCGAGCAATTCGTTGTTGTCCAGATTGTAGATCTGCACTTCCTGGAGACGGTATTCCAGCTGGAGGCGCGTGTAATTGTTGATTGGATGACGCAGGAACAGTGAGGCGCCGGCCATCCGCTGGGAGTATTCGTTGCTGAGATAAAGGAGCTCACGCCAAAAAATCTCGCCGCCGAGGGAAAGCCGTCGTCCCAGGAACCAGGGCTCGGTGAACCCCATGAGAAAATCCTTGGTCTCCGTGCCGTAGCGGAGATTGAAATTGAGTTTCTGGCCGCCACCGCGTGGAGGAAAGTTGGCCCAGTTTTCCAAATCGAAATTGGACTCAGTGAAGGAGACGTAACCGAAGACGTTCTCGACCGAGGTGAAGGCGGTGCCGACCTGGAAGGAACCGGTCTTGCCTTCCGCCACCTGGATGTTGATGTCCTTGTAGCCGGGCTCCCCGGTATCTTCGGGCGTGACCTCGATGGAACCGGGCTGGAAAAAGCGGGTGTTCTCAAGGACCTGCTTGCTCTGCCGCAGCTTCACCGTGTTGAACACTTCGCCTGGCTGGACGAGCAGCTCGCGCCGGATGACTTCGTCCCGGGTGTATTCCATGCCCGAGATGTTGATTTTGCGAATGTAACTCTTCCGGCCTTCGAAAACGGAGTGGACGACGCGCACTTGCTGGCCGCCGAGGCTCTCGATGCGCGTGGTCACGCGGGCGTCGGCGTACCCCTGGCGGCCGTAAAAATCTTCGATCGCCTGGCTGTCATCTTGAATTCCCTGAGCGGAGTAGGTCTGGCCGGGGGCGATCTTCAGTTCGCCCGCCAGGTCGGCGTTGGAGAAAGTGGAGTTCCCGCCCACGCGGACCTCGGAGATCGTGTAGATGGGTCCCTCGTAGACATAGAGGATGAGATCGACGTAATCGCTTCCCTCCTCGATCCTTTGCAGCTCGTGGCGGGTGATGTGGGCATCCATGTAGCCCCGGTTCTGCAATTCCCGTTCCAGGAGGGCTTTGTCCTCCTCCAGGAGAAACTGGTCGATGCGATTCTTGCCGGTGATCCGACTCCAGATCCCGCGCTGTTTGGTCTTCATCAGCTTGCGCAACTCCTTGTCGGACAGGGCGGTGTTTTCCTGGAAGAAGATCTTGCGGAGCTTGTTGGAAGCTCCATCCACCACGCTGTAGACGACCTGGGTGAAGCCGGTTTCCTCGTCCACGACCGTGCGATAGGTGACCGAGACATCGCTAAAGCCCTTCTCCCGGTAGAGTTCCTCGATGTTAAACTTGCCCTCCAACAGCTGCTCCTCGTCGAGCGGCTGGTTGATTTTGGCTTTCACTTCGCGCGCGAGTTCCTGGGAGTCGAAGCGCGTGTTGCCCTCAAAACTGATCGCTCCCAGCGTGCCGGTGGCCATCACGGAGACGGTGACCTGGACCCGGTCGCCGACGATGACCGGGACGATGTCGACGAACTCGACGATGCGTCGCTCCCGCAGATTGACGATGTCTTCCTGCTGATCCTCGGTCTGGAAGGGGAGTCCTTCCCGGAGCTTCATGTTGGCCAGGATCCGGTTTTCATCCACGGTTTCCGGCCCGATGAACTCGATGTCGATCGAATCGATGATTTTGCCTTCCGGCGAAGGTCCGAGACCGTCCAGCTGGGCGTGGAGCGGGAAGCAAATGAGGGCCGCCAGCCAGGCGAGGGCGAGAGGCGTGGTGACAGTGAGAGAGCGACTCATTGGAAACGGTGAAGCAGACGGATGAAGAGTGAGAGCCTCAGTGGGCCAAAGGGTTTAGAAATACCAGAGTGGAATGCCAGTCAGTGGAGTGTTGCCGCCGGGACCGATGGCCCCGGCTCCGGCATGTTCTACGCCCCGACGGCTGAAACCTCAAGAACATATAGGCAAAGACAGCGATTCCGTAAGACGGCGTCGGAAAGAGTCGTAATGGCCTGAATTGGTGGGTGTTGAGCGTGTTGAAGCTGGCGCTAGGAGGGCGAACAGTTTCGTGTGGCGGTTCTCGGGCGAATTTCGGAGGGCTCGAGCCGCGAAATGGATCCCCCTGTCGGCAATAGGCAACAGGAAGCCAGACCGCTCCGATGGCGGACGTGAACCCAAGGTTACCGAGAGCGCAGGGCGGGCGTTCCTCAGCCCGGAGCCGGTGGCGGCCACCATCGATCCTCTCGCATGGAGGCGGCGAGTTGACGGGCAAAATAGATGGCCGTGTGTCCACGGCGTATCTCTGGCTTCAAGTTGCGCTTGTGGAAGCAGTGGAACACGGCGTGGGCCATGAACATGATCAGCCACAGAACGAGAATGGAATTGGGATGATGGTGATAGCAATGACCGGAATGCCAGCGGGAGCAGAGTTCGTTAAAGCCTTCGTTTTCGACCTTCCAACGGTCGTGCCCGAAATGGAAGATGGTCTTGGCATCGGCCATTGAGCGGGGCATGGTCGTCGCCCACCACCAGTGGCTATCGATGGGAGTCTCGACCCAACCCCCAGCGACGCGCTCGCGACGGATGCCAGTCTCATGGGAATGAACAACGCGAAGAGGAGTGTGAATGGATTCAGTGCAGAAGCCCTCAGCCTCTTGTAAATGAACGTGCCGCGCGGGCTTGCCCGGTGCAGCCGGAGTCTCAAATGATTCTGGCTCTTGCTCCTCAAGGGGCAGGAGCGTGTGGGCTTCGGACAATAGCTCAGGCTGATTATCCTTGAGTACGGCAACAAGGTATTTGCCGTGGTCTTCAAGAAGATTGATCACGGAGGGACGCAGGTAGAGCGCATCGGCAGTGAGCACGTCAAAGCAGCGTGGGTGGTCCTCAAGGACAATGCCTTTAGGGAAAGCTAACAATCTCCAGCAGGAACTCGCCCTCACGAGAGTCGTTTTCTGTTAGCCTAGGCCAACTCGTCACCGGTTGGCGGACTTTGCGCGGGCAACTCCTTTGTCGTCTTTTCGGTATTGCCTCCCGAACGATCAATTCTCTGACTCGCGCTACCATCTCCTGTTTTGTCTCTTCGGTCAGCAGTCCCTCGGACACTTCGAACACTGCCCATAGTGAATTCATTTTGTCGAGCGTCTTCAGGAAACTGATGCTCAACGGCTGGATGTTGCCGCTTTTCGCGGCTTCGCATCGCTCCTGCGCGATGATCGAGCAGGCCATGAGCAATGCCGCCACCTCCTGGGCCGCTGTTTCTGGCGTATGGCTATGAAGAACGTCATTCCCGCGCATGTGGAGCTTGAGTTCCTTGTAGAATATCTCGTGTTCCCAGCGCAGGGCATAGAGCTCCAGCAATTCCTGCGCCGGATACTCCTGCTCATCAATAAGCGTCGTCCATAGCCTCTCCTCGCTCCACTGTCGTGCCCCCGGCTTCCTGATCCGGCCTCGAATCTCACGGATACGGATCTCCCCTTGATTCTCCCGCGGCCCATTAGCCTTCTTTCTGGGCACCCTGATGCTGACCAGCGCGCTTCCATCGGAGAGCCTTTCAGTCTTATGGCTCTTGTTGCTGCCGCGTGCCTTCACCAACAATTCACTATGTGCCGCCCGGCATGATTTCACGAGTTCGTCGAGATACTTCCCGCAACCGTAAAGCCGGTCGACAATCAGCAGACTCCTCTTCGGCAGACTCCCGAGAAGTTCTTTGGCCAGGGTCCATTCGCCTTCTCCTTTCAGGCCGACCGTCGCCGCCAACGGGTTGTGGATGCCAAGTTCCACGAGCGCGCACATCTCTATTTTCGCAAAGGCGGCGGTCATTCTCCTGGAGGCCGCCTTGCTCATGGCAGCCAGAACCTGCGGCGTGTTCATGACGCTCCATTTCGAGCCATCGATCCCGCACAGGCGCAGCCCCTTGTAGAAACATCCCTTGTGTACGCGTCCATCGGCGAGGGGCTTTAACACCTGCTTCATGAGCCAAGCGAATGGCTCAAGCCCCATCCTCTGGCGCCGTTCCGAGAGCGAACTATCCTTGATCACCACCTCGAACAACTGGAACACATGGGCCGAGAAATGGCCAGCATCACTGATCACGTGATAGACCAGGGAGGCGAGAAGATCCTAGGCCGGCAGCTTGAGGTTGGGGCCGCGGCCTGGGTTCTGCAAGCGTTCGAAGCGACCGCGAACGAATCCGAAAAGATGTTCGAACTGACCAAGGAAACCGCTAACTTGATTGGGATGGGAGTGAGGCATCCACCCCAATTATAACTATTATGGTAAAATGCAACATTTATCTAAAATATTTTGGATCTTTCCCTAAAGGCATTGTCCTTAAGGACGCGAGTTATCAGCCGTATAGCCGCAGCGACTTCGTCGTCTCCAGGCTCTGAGGTGTGGTAGATTTCTGGACCACTCGTTAAGCAACTCCCATACTCTGACCATGAAAACCAGAAAGAGATACACTGACGAATTCAAGGCGCAAGCAGTCCAACTCCTGGAAATCGGAAAGCCCGTATCCGACGTGGCTGCGGATCTCGGCATCAGCACCGATCTCCTATATCGCTGGAGACGTGAAGGGCCGAAGCCGACGCAGTTCGGCCGCGTAGGTCAACGAGCCGAAGGCGAGGAGGCCGAAGCGGCCGAACTGCGTCGGCTTCGACGCGAGCTCTCACAACTCAAGGTCGAGAACGACATTTTAAAAAAAGCCGCTCTCATCCTAGGGACCTCTCCCCAGCCGAAACCCGCGAAATGATTGGGTCGATACATCAGGTAACCGGGCATAGTGTCCGCCAAATCTGCGCCACCTTGAATTTGCCGCGAAGCAGCTACTATCATGCTGCAAAGCCGACACCGACTCAGCAAAGTGACCAGGAAATTGGTGATGTCATCGAGAAGATCTTCCGGGAACACCGCGGGCGCTATGGCCATCGCAGAATTTATCAGGAGCTTCGCGACATGGAGATCCAATGCTCATTAGATCGCGTGCGTAGACTCATGGCAGAGAGAGAGTTACGTGCAATTCAGCCCAGAAAATTCGTGCCCAAAACCAGCGATGGCCGGGCCGACAAGCCCTCGCAGAATCTGTTGGAAAACCAACCGGAACCTGAGAAGCCCAACCAAGTTTGGGCTGGCGATATCACGCACATACGCACTGCAGATGGCTGGCTCTACCTCGCTGTCGTAATCGACCTCTATTCGAGGCGAGTGGTCGGGTGGGTGCTCGCAGATCACATGCGAGCCGAGCTCGTGGTCCATGCACTGGAGATGGCCCTGGCTTCGACTCCTAAGAAGCCTGGCAGAATCTTTCACAGCGACCGAGGAAGTCAGTATGGAAGCCGCGCTTTTCGCAAAGTGTTATCTCAAGCCGGGATGCTGCAAAGCATGTCAGCTAGAGGTAATCCCTATCACAACGCCTGGACCGAATCAATGATCGGCACTTTGAAGGCGGAGATGATCCGAGGTGGCTGTTTCATCAACGAAGAAGACGCCCGGACCGAACTATTTGACTACATCGAATCGTACTACAATACCAAACGGAAACATTCCTCACTCGACTACCAAACACCTGCTCAATTCGAAGCAAATACTAACATCTAACTAAGCTAAATTTGGTCCATAAATCCCTTGCATCTCAGTTGGCGGAGGCTGAAAATCTTGTCCGCGTAAGTTAGTAGTCGCGTGAGAATGGTCGCTTCTTTTTTGGTGGAGAATTGCGCCCGGACTTGGCTTTGCCGGCTGATTTCTTACCGGTCTTGCCCTTCTTCTTGGCGGAGCTACTCGCCGCTCTGGCCTTGGTTTTTGCCTCCTCGAGTCGGAGGCGCCCCTGCTCGTCGAGGGCTTCCAGCAGAGCATTCGCCTTCTGGAAATCATCGATCCAGCGTCTCGCCTGAGCTTCCAACGGTCTGGGGACGTGCAGCATGGTGGTCTTGCCCTTGCGAGTCTGACCGATGGCCAAGGAGTGATGGCGCAAGGAGTCGTCGGAAGCGCAACGGCAAGTGGGCTTGCCGCATTTACGAGAGAGTTCGATGGGCGAGCCGTGAAGGAAGCCTTCGGCCTGGTCGAGGAGCTGGCGGAGGCGGCTGCGAATCTGGCGTTCGGTGGGGGGCAGGGAGTTTCTGCTTGGCATGAAGGTCGGCTCGCTCAGCGAGCTGTAATATAAAACTATTACAGAAACAAGCTTAAAAAAGATGAAATAACGAATGCGAATTTGCCATGGGGTCAAAAATGGGCGCTGCCGATCCGAATTACCCAAAAATACAGGGCTTGAGCCGCCTCAGCCGCCTATCTTACGGAATCGCTGGATCACGTGATAGACCAGGGAGGCGAGAAGATCCCAGGCCGGCAGCTTGGGGTTGGGGCCGCGGCCTGGGTTCTGCAAGCGTTCGAAGCGATCGCGAACGAATCCGAAAAGATGTTCGAACTGACCAAGGAAACCGCTAACTCGATTGGGATGGGAGTGAGGCATCCACCCTAATTATAACTATTATGGTAAAATGCAAAATTTATCTAAAATATTTTGGATCTTTCCCTAAAGGCATTGGCCCTAGCCGATACGTTTGGGAAAGAAACTCTCGACCGCATTCTCGAAGCCATCGACAGCGAAGTGGAAGATTTCCTGAATCGAGCCCTCCATATGGATCCCGGATCACTTGAATCTGATCAATGCGCTGAAGCCCTCGGAATAGACTAGCGTAAAGCCCTCGAATTATCGGTCAGATGTGAGTCAGTAAGTCTCGACCGGCGAGCGTTTTCCGTCTTCCACACTGAGCAGCTTCGCGCGCTCCTCTCCCATCACCTCAACGCGCAGTTTCCAAATGTTTTCATTGATGGACTCGAAGGCTTCCTGACTGAAAGGATGCGGCGCCGCCAGGCGATCCTTGAATCGACAAATCCGCTCGTGGGCCTCATCGAGCAAGGTCTCGGGCAAGGTCGCGAGATGCTTTTTCGCTTCCTCCACCATCTCGACCCGGTGACAGATCATCGCGAGATCATTGCCCGCCAGGATGCATTCCCGGATCACGTCTGGAAAATCCACTTCATTGAGAATGGCTCCCATGTCGAGGTCATCGGTCATCACGAGACCGTGGTCGTAACCTAACTGATTTCGCAAGACCTGAGTGATGATATTCTTCGAAAGCGAGGCCGGCCAGCGGGGCCGGTCGGCGTCGTAGGCGGTGTAGTGGGAGTGACAGACCATCACGCTGTCCAGATCGGGCGAGAGTGCCCGGAAGGGCGCCAACTCCTCCGCCTCCAATTCTTCTCTCGACCGGGTGATCATGGGCAACTCGTGATGGGCGTCGACCTCCGCGTTGGCGTAACCCGGAAAATGCTTTCCACAGCTCAGAATGCCCTGCTTGCGCATGGCCAGATTGAAGGTGGCCGCCTTCTCGATCACTTCGTTGACCGTCGTGCCATAGCAGCGGCCTTTCAGAGAGTTGTCCGCCTCGTCATCGTGCGACACGTCGAGCACGGGGCAGAGATCGATGTTGAATCCGAACAGCCGCAGAAGGTCTCCCGTCAACTGCCCGTGCCGCTTGATCCATTTCAGGTCACCCTTTTTCCGAAGCTCCTGGGCGTTGGGCGGTTCCTGGCCGATCAAGCGCAGACGCGACACCCGCCCGCCCTCTTGATCGATCGTCAGGATCGGTTCCACCTCGCTCAAGTCCCGCAGATCATCAAGCAAACGGCGCACCTGCTCCGCTGACTTGATGTTGCGCCCAAAAATGATGAAACCGCCCGGTTGAATCGCCTTGAGGCGGCGGGCGGTCTCCCTATCCAGCTCGGGACCCGGGATTCCCATGAGCAAGAGTTGACCCAGAAACTGATCTTCCATAGAATCGAGCTACTTAACAGTGACGTCCTTGGATCTCAAAAGCTTTTTGGCCGC
The DNA here is from genome assembly GCA_965204485.1 of Verrucomicrobiales bacterium. Lineage (GTDB taxonomy): Bacteria > Verrucomicrobiota > Verrucomicrobiia > Verrucomicrobiales > DEV007 > JAACDM01. Next base: position 78,917 of record CBDBEZ010000134.1, on the reverse strand, counting down.
CCTCCTCATCGCGGTCTCGTTCTGTTCTTGCGCGAACCGAGGCAACCCCGGGACCCCTTCGTCCTCCGCTCCCTACGACGGCCCCCTCATGCTGGGCATTGATGTGCTGGAAGCGCAGAACTTCGCTCTCCTCGCGGGCAAACGCGTCGGATTGATCACCAACCACACGAGTTACAATCGACGCGGACAGCGAACCCGCGTGGTCCTGCAGCGATCGCCCAGGGTCAACCTCACCGCGCTCTACGCCCCCGAACACGGCATCGACGGCGACGTCAAGGCGGGCGACCACATCCCCACCCGGCGGGATCCCCTAACGGGACTGACGGTCCATTCCCTCTACGGCCCCACACGAAAACCCAGTCCGGCCCAGCTTCTCCCGATCGACATCATGGTGTTCGATCTCCAGGACATCGGCGTGCGGAGTTACACTTACATCAGCACCATGGCGAAAGCCATGGAGGCCTGCGGCGAGCGGGGAATTCCCTTCGTCGTTCTCGACCGTCCCAATCCCCTCGGCGGAGAAGGCATCCACGGCCCTCCCCTGGAAATGGCCTGGCAATCCTTCGTCGGACAAATTCCCGTTCCCTACGTGCACGGGATGACCGTCGGAGAACTCGCGCTCATGACCAATGCCCAGGGCTGGATCGCCAGCCGTCCCGAAATTCATGTCGTCCGCATGCGCGGCTGGAACCGACGCATGCTCTGGCAGGACACCGGGCTCACCTGGCATCCCACCTCACCCAACATTCCCAAACCGATCTCACCGCTTTTCTATGCCATGATCGGCATGCTGGGTGGCCTGATGCCGGTCGATATCGGGATCGGAACGCCCAACCCCTTCGAATACGCGGCCGGTTACCAGGTCGATCCCGAGGAATTCAGTCGGACCATGAATGCCTATGGGTTTCCCGGGGTCCGTTTCGAACCCTACGTCAGCGCGACTCGGCCGGGCCGCAACGGGAGCCGTCTCCATGTCAATCCACGAGCCCCGGTGGATCCCGTGGCGGTCGACGTGGCCTGTATTTTGGCGTTGCATCGACGCGTTCCTCAGGGACTTTTGAGTCGCGTTTCGGCCTCCGGACTGAGCCTTTTCAACAAGGTTTACGGCAGCGATCGTCTCGAGAAAGCCTTGCGACGTGGAGAGTCTCCACAATCACTCATCCGCTCTTGGCAGGCGGAAAACACGCGGTTCCGACGCCAACGCCAACCCTACCTACTGTATCCCTGAACTTTCCCCTCCTCCCGGCTCGATGTCATCACCCTCACCCTCCACCGCTTCCTCCGCCGAACTCGTTGGCCTGCCCTTGGCCTGCGCCTGCGGCCGCCATGCCTTCGAGAAACAGTCCGAAGACGTGGTGATCCTCGATCTCCGCGGGCTCTCCCAGCTCTGTGACTTCTTTGTCATGGGCGCGGGCCGATCGCTCCCCCATCTCAAGGCCATCCGCGACGAAATCCTCGCGAAGCTTGCTGAGAAAGAAGGGGTCCGCCCCAATCACCGAGACGGCGGCGCCGAGAGCCACTGGATGGTTCTCGACTACATCGATGTGGTCGTCCACATCCTCCATCGCGACACGCGCGCGCGCTACGCCATCGAGGATCTCTGGGCCGACGCGCCCCGGCTTGACTGGCGGACCGGCGAGCCTCTTGTGAAGGAACCGGTCACCGCGGGGGACTCGACCGCATCTCTTAAGTGATCGGTCGCACGGGACCGGCGGGCAAGCCGCTCGCCATGGGTCGCCGCGCCGCGAATCCTCCCACAGCGGCGGCAAGCAGGTTGACGCGATCCTCCTTGATCGCCCGGCCACCCCAGCCAACTCGGGCTTTCGTTTTCTCCACGCTGCATTAGCCTCGGGACGTGCGCGTCGACGTCATCAACACAGGCACCGAGTTGGTATTGGGGCGAACCCTCAACACCCATCTCAGCTATCTGGGAGAGAAACTCTTTCTAGCGGGCCTTCGCATCCAGCGGCAGCTCTGCATTCCCGACGGCGACGTCATCCGGGACGTGCTGCAAGAGCGTTTTTCCCATGCCGACATCATTCTCGTCACGGGAGGCCTGGGACCTACCAGCGATGATATCACACGAGAGCTGACCGCCGTATTGTTAGGGCGAAAACTTCACTTCGACGAGGAAGTCGCGGCCAACATCCGAACCTACTACGCCCTGCGCGATCGGCCCTTCGGCGAAGGGGGAAAACGCCAGTCGATGGTGCCCGAAGGTACCACCGTGTTGCCCAACGGCCACGGGACGGCCCCCGGCCTCTACCTCCCCCGATCGTCCAGCCATCCGCACCTTTTCCTCCTGCCGGGCCCGCCGCGTGAACTCTATCCCATGGTCGAGGAACAGGTGCTGCCCTTGTTGAGGGAGATCGCCACGACACCGGGTCAATCCAGTCGCGAATGGAAGTTCTGCGGGCTGGGCGAATCGGAACTCGCCGATCGTCTCGAGCCCGCGCTGTCAAAAATCCATGGACTGGAAATCGGCTACTGTGCCAAAACCATGGAAGTTCACCTGCGCGGCGTGGGAAGCGCGACGGCCCTGACTCAGGCCGCCGCCGTTGTCCAGGACATCTATCCTCATCATCTGGTAAGCGATGATCTCCAATCCATCGAAGAAGTGATCGTCAAGCTCCTGACCGAACGGCGACAATGGGTCTCGTTCGCCGAATCCTGCACTGGAGGTCTCCTGGCGCACCGGCTGACCAACGTCTCCGGGGCTTCGGCGGTTCTCGCGGAGGCGCACGTGACCTACGCCAACGAAGTGAAGACACGCTTGTTAGGCGTCGACGAGGCCCTCATCGAACGTCTCGGGGTCGTCAGCGCCCCCGTGGCGGCGCAAATGGCCGAAGGTGTCCGAAGGATCTCCGGAGCCGATCACGGGATAGGCGTCACGGGCATTGCCGGCCCTCTCGGAGGATCGAAAGAGAAACCCGTGGGAACGGTCTTCATCGGCCTGGCCAGCGCCCATGCCGAGACCCATGTGGAAACCTGTTATTACCCAACGGACCGCGAAACCTTCAAGTGGCGCACCACCCAGCGAGCGCTCGATCTCTTGCGTCGCCGGCTTCTCGGCCATCCCTTGCACGACCATGACTGATTCGCCATCCATCTCCTCGAACCCGTCTGAATCGACGGACCCCGCCGTGCCCGCGAGCCCAGCCGCTGGAGGAGTGTCCTGGCGCCGACGCCTCTTTTTCCTCGTCATTCTTTTCTGCGCCATCAGCAGTTCCCTACTGGCCTTGGCCTTCTACAATCACAACAAGGGCCCTTCGATCGATACACGAGGCGCCACCCTGACGAAGCTCGACGCGGCGATCGCCCAGAACGATGCCTGGCTCAAAGCGCGCGCCGAGGGCATGGAATCCAAACGCAATCCTGCGCTGATCCACATGGCGAACGAGATGTCCAAACTGAGGCCCAGCCCCCTGCTGGACCGCGTGGTCAACGACTACCGACTCCTGGTCGGAGGCCATTTCTGGCAACGCATGGTCGACCCGAACGCCAACACGGCCCCGCTCCCCGCGCGTGAACGGAACGCGTTGATGCCTTATCAACGCTGGTTCGTCTACGCCATGGATCCCGGCGGAACCCCCATCAGCGATGCGGACAAGGCGAGCCTGTGGGATCCCGAGGGGCATCGCGGCTACGAACTCACTCACCAGCTCTTCGCGCACTACTTTTATCTCTTTCAGAATCCCCACGACGAAAAAACCAAACGGATGATCCGGCATCTCGGGAACCGAATCGCCCTGGAGGCCGACCGCGACTTCAAAATCACCGACCTCTCGATCCAACGGATTCTATGCCTCCTCATGACCGGGCGCCCGGAACTGGTCAAGCCACGTTGGGTCGAGCGCGTGCTAGCCAACCAGCTGGACGACGGCGGCTGGCGCTTCTCCTGGCACGGCTGGGGCCCGGGCTGGCGCACCTTGCAAAACCCGAGGGCTCGATCCCATCAGCATCCCACCGTCCAGGCGGCCTGGGTGATTTACCTGGCGCGCTACGCCTTCCCCGAATGGATTGACAAGCATTATCCCGCCTCGGCACAGGACTGATCGTGCCCGGGACGGAGGTGCGCGATTATCTCGACGCCTTGGTGATTCGGCCGCCCCGACACGCCGCCGCGCTCAAAGATCGATCGTCAAGTAGCCGAGAGTCTGGCTGACGAGCTTTTCGGCTTCCGGTGTCCCGGCGTTCGCCAACACCATCACCGCCGAGCGGCGCTCGGGGGCCAGCCACACCTTGGCATACCACCAACGGTTGGTTCCGTGGTGATGCAACACCAGGCCCCGGCGCGAATCATTTCCTACCATCCATCCCAGGGCGTATCGGCCGCTGGCATTGTGTAGTCGATGCAACTTGGCGAGGGAAGCCGCAGTTTTCAGCAGCGGTCCGGGCCGACCGCTCAAGTGATAGTGCACATACTTCGCCCAATCGAGCACGGAACAGTGAATCGTTCCCGCCGGCCCAAGGGCATCGGGATTGTCGGCATACGGACCCGGCTTGACCGGCGTCGAATTGGTCTGGTGACCCCAGGGCTGATCCACCTTCCCCACCGAAGCGGGCGCCCGAAAACCGGCCGAGCGCATTCCCAGCGGTTGGAAGATCCGGCGTCTCATCAGTTCTCGCCAGGACTGACCAGTCGCCTTCTCCAGCATGGCCCCGGCAATGGCAAAGCCCGCGTTGGAGTAACGGAAACTGCTTCCCGGTCTGAAATCGGGTCTCTCTCGCAAGGTGGCCCGCGCCAAGACCCGTCGCTGAGCGGTCCCGTTTTCCTTGGAAGCCCAGAGCTGGCGCCAGAGCGGCGTGGAAAAGTTCGTGGCCGGACAACCGGCACTGTGAGAGAGCAAATGAGTGAGCGTGGCCCGGCGAAATCCCGGGTGAATCTCCATCTCGGGAAACACATCCTCCACCGTCGAGTCCCAGCGCAGGCGTCCTTCCTCCACCAGGATGGCCGCCAGGGTGGCGGTCATCGACTTGGCACAGGACCCCAGATGAAACTTGTCGCTCAGGCGCACCGGTGTCGAATCGCCTTTCTTGCGCACACCGACCGCTCCCGCCGCCGTGACTCGATCGCCAACCACAATCACCGCGGCCATTGCCGGCACGTTGGTTTTCTCCAGGCGCGCCCGCAATGCGGCATCCAGAGAACGCCTCCCCTCCATGGAGAGCGGACGCGCCGACCCGCCCACCAAGGCCGCGGTCGAAGGCTCCGAGGTCTCCGAGGTCTCCGAGGAACCCGTCGGCAACGACGGCTGAAAACACCCCGCAATGAAAAAGAGGAAACTCACCGAGGTGGCCAACAAAAAGAACGAGAGAGACATGAGAAAGACGTGGTCGGACAAGCCGACCAAGGGGTTGTGTGAGCGAGAGGCTACGCGCGCCAGGTTCAAGTTACCCGGCGACGGTTTCTCCCGCGGAGGAGGGATCAGGGTGGTGAATCTAAGGATTCCGGCACCGATGGAGAAACGGGGAATTCGATCGTTACCGGCTCGTCAGCCCGCAAACCATCCTGGATGAAATACAGCAAGCCAGCCAAGCCCGCCGGCCAACATCGCCCAGAGACGAAAACGTCGCCGGCTTTCTCGCCGGTCCGTGGAATGCGGTTTGCCCGCATCGGCCGGACGACTGACCGGAGCCTGGACGAAGCCATCGAGGGCCACCGTCGCTAGCTTGCCCGTCTGCAGGCAGCGAGCCCGCCAATACGGCGTCCGATCCGAGTCCACGATGACCTCCAACAGCCGCAGTTGGCCCCCGTTGACGGGAACCGTCTCTCCACGGACTCGGTTGGCAAGCAAGGCAGACATCGGAACTAGGCAGCTTCGACCATTAAAGCGACCCTGTCTCGAGATTCAACCCCGCGGGAGAAAAGCATCGACCCAAGCCAGCCGGAAACGGCCTCTCTCCGGGATCCACGCTCTCCTCTTGCCAAAGCATGCTGTGCCCGGTAAGTCTCGAGACCACCACCATGGACCAACGGGAAGTAAGGAAAAGGGTCACGAAATCCGTCTCTACGCAGACCCACGATGAAATCCGGCAGGCTTGGCAAAAGCTCGCCGTCGGATTCCTTTTCGTCTTCGGTGTGGTCATCGTCGTCATCCTCGTGGTGCTCGTGCAGCGAGGTCTGGAGAGCCAGCCCGAGGGTGACAACACGCCGCTCAAGGAACCCATCTCGATGGAAGAAATGGAGCGGCGAGCCGGGGTGACGGCCGAAAGCTTCGTGGCCTCGCAGGCACTCCCCGAAAAGGTCAAATACGTCACCGATCCACGGCGCGTCCTGCCCTTGATGCAGCGCTACTACGCCGAGAACCCTCTCGAAACCGGAGAAATTCTGCGGGTCGAACGGGTCGGCATTTCGCTCACCAGCGGTTCCGTGGGGATCGGGGACGTGAATCAATTCGGCGGGTTCGCGCCCGTGGTGCTCCGCGAAATCGATCGCCCCGTTCTCAAGGACGACCGGCGCTTTCTCATCCGGAACGTCATCTTCGCGGACGGTCGACAGGAGACCTGGTTCTTCGAGGTGATGGAGGACGACGAGGTCCGGCTCATCTGGGAAGCGACCGTCTGTTACTCGGACAAGGACTGGGAAACTTTCATCGAGAAGAAGGACCAGGAAGGGGGCACGTTTCGCGTGCTGCTCCGATCACAGGAAGACGATCCCTACTTCAACCACGATTTCCCCCCGGACCAATCCGAAAACTATCATTGCTTCAGAATCTACCATCCGAAATCCGATCGCTCGGTCTATGGCTACCTGCGCAACACGAGCGATGACTACAAGTCCTATCGGGCGGTGAAGGCCATGACCAATCACCCGAATCTGTCGGTCACCGCCACGCTTCGTTTCCCCGAAAATGCTCACGGAGAACAGGTCTACATCGACGGCATCGAGAGCTTCAGCTGGTTTTCCGGAATCGACATGTGAGCCAGGCCATTTCGCCAGGAAGTCCCTGTCGCCGGGGATGCCATCCCCGGGCGGTGCGACCGAAATGGCCAGATCGGTAGGACCCCAGTCACGCACAGCGCGACCCTCCCGGGCGAATCCGTGAGGCACACGAGGGACGGCGTCCTCGGCGTCCGTGGTGCCGCCGAAATGGCCATTTGGGGAATAGGCGGTCGGGTGCGACCATCCTGGCGGCGATGTGGGCCGCGGAAAGGAATTCCGCGCCACGATGGGCCGCGACGCCAGTGCTGCTGTAGCCGGAGATGCCATCCCCGGGCGGTGTGACCGTTGTGGCCAGATCGGATGGACCCCAGTCACGCGCAACGCGACCCTCCCGGCGTGGGTGCCTAGAACGGGCTGCTCTCGTCAGCGTAGGGATCGTCGCTCACGCCGTCTCCGGTCGCGCCAGATGCGGGCTCTTCATCGGCAGCCGCCGGCGAGTCAGCCTTGGCTCCCCCTTCGATCTTGAAGGCATGGAGATTGACGAAATAACGGTCCTGATACTCGTTCCCGCGAATCCGGAAACTGACCTGAACCCGCTGCCCGACACTCACGGAATCCAACAAACCGCAGTGGTCCTTCACACACTCAAATTTGATGTCCTGAGGATATTGATCATCGGTGGTGACCACAAACTCACGCTTGGTGAAGCCGCTCTTGAAGGTCTGCATTTCCGAGATGAGTTTAATCGACCCTTCGAGCTGAAACATGATGCGTGAGTGAGTGGGAATGAGCGGTTCGTGCCAGGACCTCCCCATAGGGTTTGCTGGAGCGGGCGTCAAACACAGAACCCCGAAACCGTCTTGCCACGAAGCGCCCCTGAACGAGGCTCGCCTCGGATTTCGATTAATGTTAGCCTGCTGGCTCCGGCCCCGTTCGCCTCGAAAGGTTCGACGAAACGGCTTCCCTCGCCGAAGGGAACCCATCCATGCCCCCCGATTCAATAGGCGAAGCCCAAATCTCTCTCGAGCCCCTGGAGATCGCGCTCGGCGGCCGATGTATTTGCCGGGTCGGGCCCTGGCGCTTGCACGCCGGCGAGCGCTGGTGGGTGCGGGGTGCCAATGGCTCCGGGAAATCGAGTTTTCTCCGGGTCCTGGAAGGGAACCTCTGGCCGGCGCCGGGTCATCACGGGAAACGCCGCTACCACTTCGACGGCGAAAAGACCTGGAGCCCCATGGCCGCGCGAGGCCGCGTCGCCCTCCTCAGTCCAGACCGCCAGAACCGTTACCTGCACCAAGACTGGGATCTCACCGCCGCCGAAGTCGTGGCCACCGGTTTCCTGGGCACCGACCTCTTGCATGAAAGGCCCAGGCCCGAGGAATTCGACCACTTGAACGCCTTGATGGCCCGCCGGGAGATTCGCCACCTCTGGGACCGCCCGTTTCTAGAACTTTCGCAGGGCGAACGGCGTCGCGTGCTGATTGCGCGAGCCCTCGCCACCCCGCCCGACGTTCTGCTGCTCGACGAATTTGCCGAGGGTCTCGATGAAAAAGGGCAGGCCGCACTCTGGACCCTGCTGGAACGGCTGGCCTCCGAGGGAGCTTCGGTCGTCCTCACCAGTCATCGTCCACTTCCAGGGATCTCCGGCTGGCAAACACTCGACCTGCCCCCAGGCCCGACATCGGAAATCTCGGCTTCGACGATGCCGGCCGATCACCTCGCCGGGCCTCCGGCCAATCCTTCAGAAACGCGCCGCGCGGACCAAAACCTCCAGGACATTAACCCGGGCGGGAAGACGATGCTCGTCCACGCGCGCGGCGATCTCTACCTGGAAGGGCAACTCCTCCTCAAGGACCTCGACTGGCGCCTGAAACGCGGCGAGCACGGCGCGATTCTCGGTCCCAATGGCTGTGGCAAGTCGGCCTTTCTGCGGCTGCTATGGAGTGAACTCCATCTCGCCGTCGGGGGAAAAACCACGTATTTCGGGGATCCCAGCCTCACCGTGCCCGCTCTCCGGCGCCGGATGGGCTATTTTCAGCCCGACATGCACGCCTGGTTCCGGCCCAACCAGGGCACCCAGGAGGTGATTCTCTCGGGGATCTTCTCGACGATCGATCTCTTCGATCCGGTCACCGAGGCGCATCGTCAGCAAATGCGTGAAGCCGCTGCCGCCTTCGGGGTCGACGACTTCCTGGAGCGCCCCTTCGCCAGCCTCTCTTACGGCCAGGCACGACGCGTCCTTCTCGCCCGGGCGCTGGTGGCTCGCCCTCGACTGGCTCTGCTCGATGAACCCTTCGACGGCCTGGACCACTCCGTCAGGCCCCCGCTCTTCGATCGCCTCGAAAGGATCGCCGCCCGCGAAGAGACGACGTTTGTCATCACCTGCCACCACGCGGAGGACCGTCCGGATTGGCTGCGGCGCCAATGGCGCATCTCGCCCGATCGCCGATTGGAAAAGCTGCGTGATCGCGCCCCCAAGATGCGCTAGTGTAGTCCGCCCTACAGATGATCCATTTTAAGCTTGCACTCAAGTCGGAGAGTGTTAGTTTAATGGAAATGAGAACTGCTGTGCCGATCAACCTTGAAGCAAGCCTGCGAAACAAGCTCCTGCGTTTCAGCAAGGCGTCCAACGTTTCTCCGAAATTGAGAGTTCGTTCCAAGATCGTGCTTCTCGCCAGCGAGGGGATGACCAATAAGCGGATCGCGGAAGAACTTGGATTGGACGAACCACAGGTGGGCCGCTGGCGAAAGAGGTTCGCAGAGATGGGGCTGGCGGGAATCGAGAAGGACAGGACCCGGCCTGGACGTATCAAAGCTTTGCCGAAGAGCAAGGAAAGTGAGATCATTCGGATGACGTTGGAGGAGACGCCCAAAGGATGTACTCACTGGAGTCGATCGCTGATGGCCGCTGAAGTTGGCGTCAGTGAGTCCACGGTAGGACGGATCTGGGCACGCAACGGAATCAAGCCAACACCAGGTGAGGTCGTTTAAGCTTTCGAACGACAAGCTATTTGAAAAGAAGCTCGAAGGACAGGGATTGCCCTGGGGTTGTTAAACTTTGGAAGACGGCTGGGTTAAGCTTAGATTGATTTGAGAGTTTGTAAAATGGTTTTTTTCGATGTGAGGTGTGGTAGATTTCTGGACCACCCGTTAAGCAACTCCCATACTCTGACCTCGTGAGTGGGAAGTTCTCAGACCGGTTTCTCTTTGCCTGGCGTGTCTGTCTGACTGCGTAATAGAGCGATCTTCGCCTTGGATAGTTCAATGCTCAGATCGATCAGTTCGGTGGTCAGTTTCTTGAATTTCTTGTACTCCTCTGTTTCTTTTCGTAGTCCCTTCACGTGGTCTGGCCAGACGTGTTCAGTCCGGCTCCTCATCTTATGCGTGTAGCTCAGTTGGTAATACACGCCGCGCTGGCGTTGTCGATCTCGGTATTGCTTGCTGATGCTCCCAGGCCGCATTGGCCCGATTGCAGCTAACTTTGCCGCAAGTTTCTGGACTCTTTTTTCAGTGATCTGATCTTTTTCATGGTCATTAGCTTATATATGCGAATGTCTAGGAAAATCAAATCATTTGTTATGGATCTCTGGATTTCTTGGTGGAATATCGTCTGTTTTCTGCGACCCGCTTTCTCGAGAGCCCGCACCTTTCTCTGGTTTCTGCTCGTCTTGGCCGCTTTCTCCGTGCGCAATGATCTCCTCGGGGTTTCCAGTTTCGTCCGCGCTCTCGGTTTGTCAGAACACTTCTATGAGCACTTACTCCATTTCTTCCACAGCAATGCCGTGAAGACGGACCGGCTTGCAGAACTTTGGTTCGCCATCGTGATCAAGCACTTCCCTGTCTACAAGATCGGTTGTCGCCCCGTCCTGGTTCTCGACGGCATCAAGAAGTCCAAGGAGGGCCGCAAGATGCCTGCGGTGAAGTATCTGCATCAACAGTCCGAGTCCAATTCCAAGCCTCACTTCATCATGAGCCATTCCTTTCAGGCCTTCGGCGTGCTCTGTCAGGTTGGCGGATACTTCTTCTGCGTTCCGGTCTGTGCACGCATTCACGAAGGTATCGTCACTTCAAACCGCGACAGGAGAACCTTGATCGACAAGGCCAACGAGATGCTCGCATCCGTCTGTAGAGGTCAGGAGTTCGTCTTGCTGGCCGACGCCTACTACGCCAACGGAAAGGTGATCCGGAGCACCAAGGGGCGTTCCGGTGTGCTGGTCACGAGGGTTCGACGCACGACAACCGGCTTTCGGCCTGCGGCAGTGCCACGCAAACGCAAACGCGGACGACCGAAAAAGTATGGCGCTGCGGTGAAGCTCCAGAATGTCTTTGGAACGGGCGGCTTCAGTTCCGTTCCCAGTCCCGTATATGGGGAGAGAAACATCTCTGTCCGGTTCAAGTCGGTGGATCTGTTGTGGAAGCCCGCCGGGGCGATGGTCCGCTTCATTCTCGTCGATCATCCCACGAGAGGGCGGATCATCCTCTTGTCTACCGACCTCACCATGGAAGCTCAGGAGATCATCTTGCTCTACAGTTTGCGTTTCAAGATCGAAGTCGCTTTCAAGCAAGCGGTGCATTCGGTCGGCTCATTCGGATACCATTTCTGGATGGCCGCTATGCGACCGCTCAAGCGTCGCAATGGTAACCAATACCTCCACCGGACTACCGAGAAATATCGCAGACAGGTGCAGAGAAAGATGCACGCATATCATGTGTTTGTGCAGACCGGCATGATCGCTCAGGGCATGTTACAGTACCTTGCCATGACATGTGACGGTCTGGTCTGGAAACACTTTGGAACCTGGATCCGAACCATCCGCCCAGACGTGCTGCCTTCGGAAATGATTGTCTCAGCCGCCTTGAAAAACACGCTGCCTGGATTTTTGCACCACGGCGGAAAAGGTTCAGCGTTCCGAAAATTCATCCTTGATAAAATAGACTTCACTCGCTCCGAAGGTTCACGCTTCGCCGCATGATGATCCAGTTACAGAACTTCTCACTCGCGAGCTCTGACCATGAAAACCAGAAAGAGATACACTGACGAATTCAAGGCGCAAGCAGTCCAACTCCTGGAAATCGGAAAGCCCGTATCCGACGTGGCTGCGGATCTCGGCATCAGCACCGATCTCCTATATCGCTGGAGACGTGAAGGGCCGAAGCCGACGCAGTTCGGCCGCGTAGGTCAACGAGCCGAAGGCGAGGAGGCCGAAGGCGAGGAGGCCGAAGGCGAGGAGGCCGAAGGCGAAGCGGCCGAAGCGGCCGAAGCGGCCGAAGCGGCCGAAGCGGCCGAACTGCGTCGGCTTCGACGCGAGCTCTCACAACTCAAGGTCGAGAACGACATTTTAAAAAAAGCCGCTCTCATCCTAGGGACCTCTCCCCAGCCGAAACCCGCGAAATGATTGGGTCGATACATCAGGTAACCGGGCATAGTGTCCGCCAAATCTGCGCCACCTTGAATTTGCCGCGAAGCAGCTACTATCATGCTGCAAAGCCGACACCGACTCAGCAAAGTGACCAGGAAATTGGTGATGTCATCGAGAAGATCTTCCGGGAACACCGCGGGCGCTATGGCCATCGCAGAATTTATCAGGAGCTTCGCGACATGGAGATCCAATGCTCATTAGATCGCGTGCGTAGACTCATGGCAGAGAGAGTTACGTGCAATTCAGCCCAGAAAATTCGTGCCCAAAACCAGCGATGGCCGGGCCGACAAGCCCTCGCAGAATCTGTTGGAAAACCAACCGGAACCTGAGAAGCCCAACCAAGTTTGGGCTGGCGATATCACGCACATACGCACTGCAGATGGCTGGCTCTACCTCGCTGTCGTAATCGACCTCTATTCGAGGCGAGTGGTCGGGTGGGCGCTCGCAGATCACATGCGAGCCGAGCTCGTGGTCCATGCACTGGAGATGGCCCTGGCTTCGACTCCTAAGAAGCCTGGCAGAATCTTTCACAGCGACCGAGGAAGTCAGTATGGAAGCCGCGCTTTTCGCAAAGTGTTATCTCAAGCCGGGATACTGCAAAGCATGTCAGCTAGAGGTAATCCCTATCACAACGCTTGGACCGAATCAATGATCGGCACTTTGAAGGCGGAGATGATCCGAGGTGGCTGTTTCATCAACGAAGAAGACGCCCGGACCGAACTATTTGACTACATCGAATCGTACTACAATACCAAACGGAAACATTCCTCACTCGACTACCAAACACCTGCTCAATTCGAAGCAAATACTAACATCTAACTAAGCTAAATTTGGTCCATAAATCCCTTGCATCTCAATGTCCATCGTTTTGAGGGAACCCATGCCTTGAAAACCTTTCCGGAGGTCCGCCGTCAGGCGCTGACTTTTTCCCGCTTCAAGGCTGCGTGGAGCTTTCCCATTTCCTGGAAGCCTTTGATCCGCCGGAAACCTTCCTTTGCCTTCGTTAGCGCGTAGGCCAGCCATTTCGAAGCCTGGTTCGTTTCTTCCAGCCAGCGCGTCACCCGGCCAATCTTCCGGCGAGTATTGCGGAAGGCATTCTCAATGTTGTTGGTGCTGAGAAAGGTGGTGTTGAGCGTGTTGGGTAGACTCAGGCGGTGAAAGGCCAGCAGCTCCTCTTCTCCAGATTCTTCCAGGCTCTCCAATGCTTGCGCGCTGACTCCTTTGAGGAACTCACGCAGGTTCCACAAGGCTTCATGTGCTTGCTCGGGCCCCTGCGCGATTCGCAACGCGGCGAAGTGCTCGGCCAACTTCCCGTGATGCTTGCTGGAGAGTTTTCCCCGGATATTGCGCTCTTTGTGAACCAGGCAGCGCTGAATCACCGCGTCGTCCCAGATTTTCAGCACAGCATTCTTGAGCGCTTTGGCGCCATCGAGCACGAGAAGTGACCGGAAGTTGTGGATGAGGGCGGTCGGGGCATCATGAAGAGTTCAACCATTTACCAAAACAACTGAACTCCAATGAAAACCACCAACCACCCCACCGAATCAGCATCTATCCTTGGCCAGGAAGGAGCAAGCACCGTCTGCAGCGATTCCGTAAGACGGCGTCGGAAAGAGTCGTAATGGCCTGAATTGGTGGGTGTTGAGCGTGTTGAAGCTGGCGCTAGGAGGGCGAACAGTTTCGTGTGGCGGTTCTCGGGCGAATTTCGGAGGGCTCGAGCCGCGAAATGGATCCCCCTGTCGGCAATAGGCAACAGGGAGCCAGACCGCTCCGATGGCGGACGCGAACCCAAGGTTACCGAGAGCGCAGGGCGGGCGTTCCTCAGCCCGGAGCCGGTGGCGGCCACCATCGATCCTCTCGCATGGAGGCGGCGATTTGACGGGCAAAATAGATGGCCGTGTGTCCACGGCGTATCTCTGGCTTCAAGTTGCGCTTGTGGAAGCAGTGGAACACGGCGTGGGCCATGAACATGATCAGCCACAGAACGAGAATGGAATTGGGATGATGATGATAGCAATGACCGGAATGCCAGCGGGAGCAGAGTTCGTTAAAGCCTTCGTTTTCGACCTTCCAACGGTCGTGCCCGAAATGGAAGATGGTCTTGGCATCGGCCATTGAGCGGGGCATGGTCGTCGCCCACCACCAGTGGCTATCGATGGGAGTCTCGACCCAATCCCCAGCGACGCGCTCGCGACGGATACCAGTCTCATGGGAATGAACAACGCGAAGAGGAGTGTGAATGGATTCAGTGCAGAAGCCCTCAGCCTCTTGTAAATGAACGTGCCGCGCGGGCTTGCCCGGTGCAGCCGGAGTCTCAAATGATTCTGGCTCTTGCTCCTCAAGGGGCAGGAGCGTGCGGGCTTCGGACAATAGCTCAGGCTGATTATCCTTGAGTACGGCAACAAGGTATTTGCCGTGGTCTTCAAGAAGATTGATCACGGAGGGACGCAGGTAGAGCGCATCGGCAGTGAGCACGTCAAAGCAGCGTGGGTGGTCCTTAAGGACGCGAGTTATCAGCCGTATAGCCGCAGCGACTTCGTCGTCTCCAGGATCTCCGTCTTCACCAGGCTCAAGCATTTCCACGTCGAGAAGCAATGGAAAATCCTCACAGATAATCTGAAACGCGACCAAGCGGTGGTAGAACTGTGTTTTGACCTCGTCTCCGACGGCGATCCGGCGTTGGAGACACTTTGGACAACAACGTTTGTAGCTACAGTGAGTTTCGTGACCATCGACGGCGGCAAGCATCCAACCGCGCTGTGGGGCAAGGATTTTGTTGCGTTTGAGGCAGAAGTAAATGTGTCCGAGACACCCTCGCACACTGTCAGGCTCGATGCGCTCGGAGACATACGCCAGTTCGTCGGCGCTGGGCAAACGGTGATTACCGAGCCAACGGGTCCAGCTGCTCTTGTTCCGGTGTTGCTCGAGTTCGTTGAAGCTTGGTAACCGGCAGCAGAACATGGCGAAGAATGCTGCCGGGAAAACTCGAGTGGGAATCTGTGGTTTGGGACGAGAGTCACGCACCCGCAGCCTCCACTGTTGGCGGAGGCTGAAAATCTTGTCCGCGTAAGTTAGTAGTCGCGTGAGAATGGTCGCTTCTTTTTTGGTGGAGAATTGCGCCCGGACTTGGCTTTGCCGGCTGATTTCTTACCGGTCTTGCCCTTCTTCTTGGCGGAGCTACTCGCCGCTCTGGCCTTGGTTTTTGCCTCCTCGAGTCGGAGGCGCCCCTGCTCGTCGAGGGCTTCCAGCAGAGCATTCGCCTTCTGGAAATCATCGATCCAGCGTCTCGCCTGAGCTTCCAACGGTCTGGGGACGTGCAGCATGGTGGTCTTGCCCTTGCGAGTCTGACCGATGGCCAAGGAGCGATGGCGCAAGGAGTCGTCGGAAGCGCAACGGCAAGTGGGCTTGCCGCATTTACGAGAGAGTTCGATGGGCGAGCCGTGAAGGAAGCCTTCGGCCTGGTCGAGGAGCTGGCGGAGGCGGCTGCGAATCTGGCGTTCGGTGGGGGGCAGGGAGTTTCTGCTTGGCATGAAGGTCGGCTCGTTCAGCGCACTGTAATATAAGACTATTACAGAAACAAGCTTAAAAAAGATGAAATAACGAATGCGAATTTGCCATGGGGTCAAAAATGGGCGCTGCCGATCCGAATTACCCAAAAATACAGGGCTTGAGCCGCCTCAGCCGCCTATCTTACGGAATCGCTGCACCGTCTGCCAGAACGCCCTTGAGGCCACCCTGCGACAAGGAGCCCAAATGCTTCTTCAGGCCGCCATCGACAACGAAGTCTCCGACTACATTCAAGCCCATCAACATCAGCGTGATGACCAGGGTCATCGCCAAGTCGTCCGCAACGGCCATCTTCCTGAAGCGGCAACTTCAGACTGGAATAGAGAACGTTCCTGTTCGGCAGCCCAGGATCAATGATCGCCGATCAGGCCAGCGGTTCACCAGCGCCATCCTTCCGCCGTACCTGAGAAATGACCGGAAGTTGTGGATGAGGGCGGTCGGAACACCATTCGAAGTTCGATCATGGGTTAGGCAGCGGTTTGCTGCTCGATGCCGTCCACGAAGATGATTCCTTGCACGACTTTGTCAAGTTGACGATATCCGTTCAGTCGACGCCAGCCTTTCTCGGCTTCCAGGCCGAGCTTGTAGACCATTGAAAGGGTTGCTTTCCTCGATCCGCACCCTTTGGTTTGTCGAGTCCGATGGCGGACCGTGGCAAACGTCGACTCAATCGGGTTTGTCGTCCGGATGTGTCTCCAGTGCTCGGCTGGAAAATCGTAGAACGTTAGTAGAGTTTCCTTGTCTTTCTTCAGGCAGGCGCACGCTTTCGGATACTTGGCTTCGTAGAGCGTGAAGAACTCGTCATAGGCCTCCAAGGCGGCCTTCTTTGTTTCCGCCATGTAGATCTCATGGATGCGTTCCTTGGCAAGGGGCTGCGCTTTCTTCGGCAGCTTGTCGAGGATGTTGGCTGTCTTGTGCACCCAACATCGTTGCTGTTTGCTTGTCGGATATTCCTCTTCCAAGGCGCTCCAGAACCCGAGAGCTCCATCGGCGATACTCAGTTTCGGAGGGATCTTCAATCCTCGTTTCTTGAGGTCTCTGAGCACATTTTTCCAGGACAGTTTGCTCTCTCGTTCTCCATCGCTGATGGTTACCAATTCCTTGGTTCCATCGGGTAAGGAGCCGACGATTACGAGAACACATGGGCGGTCGTCATTGAGCCTGACATTGAAGTAGATCCGTCGGCCCAGAGATAGACGTATTCCTTGTCGCTGAGGTCACGCTTGCTCCATTGCTCGCGTTCTTTCTCCCATTGCTCTTCCTCGTCGAACGATGTTGGCTGCAGAAAGTCCCGATGCGTTCTCACCGAGGATCGGCTCTAAGGCCCGACTCATCTCGGAGGTTGAGATTCCTCGCAGGTAGAGTGCTGGGATGAGGTTGTCCAGTGAAGCGACTCGCGTAGGTACGGCGGAAGGATGGCGCTGGTGAACCGCTGGCCTGATCGGCGATCATTGATCCTTGGCTGCCGAACAGAAACGTTTCCTATTCCAGTCTGAAGTTGTCGCTGAGGAAGATGGCCGTTGCGAACGACTTGGCGATGACCCTGGTCATCACGCTGATGTTGATGGGCTTGAATGTAGTCGGAGACTTCGTTGTCGATGGCGGCCTGAAGAAGCACTTGGGCTCCTTGTCGCAGGGTGGCCTCAAGGGCGTTCTGGCAGACGGTGCTTGCTCCTTCTTGGCCGAGGATAGATGCGGATTCGGTGGGGTGGTTGGTGGTTTTCATTGGAGTTCAGTTGTTTTGGTAAATGGTTGAACTCTTCATGATGCCCCGACCGCCCTCATCCACAACTTCCGGTCATTTCTCGAGTTCCAAGCCTGCCTCCGCATCGAGGACAATTTGACGACCGCCTCTTGGGCAATCGGGCTTCATGCTTCGAACATTGTCATCCGGCCAATCTCCGGTTCCTCCCGCCGCCGGAAGGACCCTTGGCCCGGCTTGCGTCCCGGTCTTTTCGAGTTGGCCTCGGGTTTTCCCTTCGAGAACGGAGCCGCCGATCTGTTCTGCTTGCGCTTCAACTCATCCAATTCCTCGCGAAGCTTCAGATTCTCCGCCTCCAACTGAGCAAACCGCTCCCGTAGATCGCGGACGAGCCGGATCAGTTCTCTCGTGGGGAGCGATTCAAGAGAATCGGACGACATCAATGGTTGAGATGTCTTAATTATCGAAGCTGTCAAGAGCTTGTTAGATGCGCTAATCAGTTACCCTCGGTGCATCTGGCTGCGATGCAATACGCTCTGATTTTCGAGGCCATGCTTCGGAGTGGTCGCTCGAGCTACGAGGAGGTGCGGGACCGGCAAACTGGGCATCTTCAAGTGCTGTGCTTCGCGGGATTGCTTTGGCAATTGTTTCGCAGCCTCATCGAGGGCACCCTGGACGCCCTAGCCGCAATGCCTTTAGAGAAAGCTAACAATCTCCAGCAGGAACTCGCCCTCACGAGAGTCGTTTTCTGTTAGCCTAGGCCAACTCGTCACCGGTTGGCGGACTTTGCGCGGGCAACTCCTTTGTCGTCTTTTCGGTATTGCCTCCCGAACGATCAATTCTCTGACTCGCGCTACCATCTCCTGTTTTGTCTCTTCGGTCAGCAGTCCCTCGGACACTTCGAACACTACCCATAGTGAATTCATTTTGTCGAGCGTCTTCAGGAAACTGATGCTCAACGGCTGGATGTTGCCGCTTTTCGCGGCTTCGCATCGCTCCTGCGCGATGATCGAGCAGGCCATGAGCAATGCCGCCACCTCCTGGGCCGCTGTTTCTGGCGTATGGCTATGAAGAACGTCATTCCCGCGTATGTGGAGCTTGAGTTCCTTGTAGAATATCTCGTGTTCCCAGCGCAGGGCATAGAGCTCCAGCAATTCCTGCGCCGGATACTCCTGCTCATCAATAAGCGTCGTCCATAGCCTCACTTCGCTCCACTGTCGTGCCCCCGGCTTCCTGATCCGGCCTCGAATCTCACGGATACGGATCTCCCCTTGATTCTCCCGCGGCCCATCAGCCTTCTTTCTGGGCACCTTGATGCTGACCAGCGCGCTTCCATCGGAGAGCCTTTCAGTCTTATGGCTCTTGTTGCTGCCGCGTGCCTTCACCAACAATTCACCCCATAGTTTCATAAATCGGGGCAAGAATCCCAAGAAAATAGTGGCAGGGGCCTTTGGGATAAGGTTAATTTGAAATCTACCAAAACACCAAACACTTCAACCCAAAAGCCACCTACAGTGAGAGTAGCACGACGTACGATTAATGCAAAGTCCAGAACGATTCCGGCGATCAAATTTGAAGATCAAGAACTGACCTCTTTCGGCGGTCTCGTTATCTTTCAGAAGCTCTTTCAAGAATTGGATCTGGAGGGGAAGCTTCAGCAGTGCTTTGGTCCACTGGATCGGCGCATGTCCCGCTTCTACAAGTTCCACAAGGTTTTCATGTGTCTTATCGTGCATCTTATACTGGGCTACCGGATGCTTCGCGATTTGGACTACTACCGAGATGATCCCCTTGTACGACAGGTTTTGGGGATGCACCAATTGCCCAGTGTCCCAACGATGAGCTGGATGTTGGGAAAGGTCGATTGTCGAAGCCTTGAGAGGATGAGGGAGATGAATCATTTCGTTTGCCTGTCGCGACTTCAGGAGGAAGGAATCAAACGCATCACGCTTGATTTGGGCGGAAGCGTGCAGAGCACGAGTCGCCATGCGGAAGGGACGGCTGTGGGATTTAACAAGAAGAAAAAAGGCGAGCGCAGTTATTATCCGCTGCTCGCGACGATCTCCCAAACCGGACAGATTCTCGATTACCTTCATCGAAGCGGCAACGTCCATGACTCCAATGGCGCGGTGGAATTTCTTCGCTACTGCGTGGAAAAAATTCGCAAGGTGCTGCCTGATGTGCAGATCGAGTTGCGCGCCGACAGCGCGTTTTTCAGCGATCAGATGGTTTCAGAGGCAAAGACCCTGGGCCTGGAATATACGTTCTCGGTGCCTTTCGAGCGGCTTGTGGAACTCAAGGGCATCATTGAGAAGCGCCGTCGCTGGTCCCGAACCCGAGGCGGAGAAGGAAAAACTCATCACTTCGAAATCCGCTGGAAGCCAAAAAGTTGGGCGCGCAAAGCGCGCATTTTGTGCATTCGAACCATGAGGCGCACTCAGCGCAAAGGACCGCTCCAACTGGATCTTTTCGAACCAGTCGAGGAGAACTATGAATACGAGGCGATCATCACCAACAAGACAAACACGGCCGCTCATGTGGTGAAATTTCATGAAGGGCGTGGCTCTCAGGAGAAGATTTTTGGCGAAGCCAAGAGCCAGGCCCAGATGGACTATATTCCGGCCAAGCGACGTGCCGCCAACGAAGCAGCTTTCCTTTTGGCCAGTATCCTCACCCACAATCTCACACGCGAAATGCAGATGCGATCTGCGGAGCGGTCACGCAAATCGTCCCCCCAAAGGGCTGCGGAGTGGATGTTTGAAGGACTCGGCACGATTCGCCGCAAAATCATCCAGCGTGCCGGACGCCTGACTCGCCCTCGAGGTCGACTCACATTGACACTCGGAGGCAATCAGGCCGTCGAAGAAGAAATCGCCTACTACATGATGGTCTGACTGGCCATTTTATGAAACGCTGGGGTTCACTATGTGCCGCCCGGCATGATTTCACGAATTCGTCGAGATACTTCCCGCAACCGTAAAGCCGGTCGACAATCAGCAGACTCCTCTTCGGCAGACTCCCGAGAAGTTCTTTGGCCAGGGTCCATTCGCCTTCTCCTTTCAGTCCGACCGTCGCCGCCAACGGGTTATGGATGCCAAGTTCCACGAGCGCGCACATCTCTATTTTCGCAAAGGCGGCGGTCATTCTCCTGGAGGCCGCCTTGCTCATGGCAGCCAGAACCTGCGGCGTGTTCGTGACGCTCCATTTCGAGCCATCGATCCCGCACAGGCGCAGCCCCTTGTAGAAACATCCCTTGTGTACGCGTCCATCGGCGAGGGGCTTTAACACCTGCTTCATGAGCCAAGCGGAATGGCTCAAGCCCCATCCTCTGGCGCCGTTCCGAGAGCGCACTATCCTTGATCACCACCTCGAACAACTGGAACACATGGGCCGAGAAATGGCCAGCATCACTGATCACGTGATAGACCAGGGAGGCGAGAAGATCCCAGGCCGGCAGCTTGGGGTTGGGGCCGCGGCCTGGGTTCTGCAAGCGTTCGAAGCGATCGCGAACGAATCCGAAAAGATGTTCGAACTGACCAAGGAAACCGCTAACTTGATTGGGATGGGAGTGAGGCATCCACCCCAATTATAACTATTATGGTAAAATGCAACATTTATCTAAAATATTTTGGATCTTTCCCTAAAGGCATTGTCCTTAAGGACCACCCACGCTGCCTTTGACGTGCTCACTGCCGATGCGCTCTACCTGCGTCCCTCCGTGATCAATCTTCTTGAAGACCACGGCAAATACCTTGTTGCCGTACTCAAGGATAATCAGCCTGAGCTATTGTCCGAAGCCCGCACGCTCCTGCCCCTTGAGGAGCAAAACCCAGAATCATTTGAGACTCCGGCTGCACCGGGCAAGCCCGCGCGGCACGTTCATTTACAAGAGGCTGAGGGCTTCTGCACTGAATCCATTCACACTCCTCTTCGCGTTGTTCATTCCCATGAGACTGGCATCCGTCGCGAGCGCGTCGCTGGGGATTGGGTCGAGACTCCCATCGATAGCCACTGGTGGTGGGCGACGACCATGCCCCGCTCAATGGCCGATGCCAAGACCATCTTCCATTTCGGGCACGACGTTGGAAGGTCGAAAACGAAGGCTTTAACGAACTCTGCTCCCGCTGGCATTCCGGTCATTGCTATCACCATCATCCCAATTCCATTCTCGTTCTGTGGCTGATCATGTTCATGGCCCACGCCGTGTTCCACTGCTTCCACAAGCGCAACTTGAAGCCAGAGATACGCCGTGGACACACGGCCATCTATTTTGCCCGTCAAATCGCCGCCTCCATGCGAGAGGATCGATGGTGGCCGCCACCGGCTCCGGGCTGAGGAACGCCCGCTCCGCGCTCTCGGTAACCTTGGGTTCGCGTCCGCCATCGGAGCGGTCTGGCTCCCTGTTGCCTATTGCCGACAGGGGGATCCATTTCGCGGCTCGAGCCCTCCGAAATTCGCCCGAGAACCGCCACACGAAACTGTTCGCCCTCCTAGCGCCAGCTTCAACACGCTCAACACCCACCAATTCAGGCCATTACGACTCTTTCCGACGCCGTCTTACGGAATCGCTGCCACGCCGTCAGCGATTCCGTAAGATAGGCGGCTGAGGCGGCTCAAGCCCTGTATTTTGGGTAATTCGGATCGGCGGCGCCTATTTTTGACCCCATGGCAAATCCGCATTCGTTATTTCATCTTTTTTAAGCTTGTTTCTGTAATAGTCTTATATTACAGTTCGCCGAACGAGCCGACCTTCATGCCAAGCAGAAACTCCCTGCCCCCCACCGAACGCCAGATTCGCAGCCGCCTCCGCCAGCTCCTCGACCAGGCCGAAGGCTTCCTTCACGGCTCGCCCATCGAACTCTCTCGTAAATGCGGCAAGCCCACTTGCCGTTGCGCTTCCGACGACTCCTTGCGCCATCGCTCCTTGGCCATCGGTCAGACTCGCAAGGGCAAGACCACCATGCTGCACGTCCCCAGACCGTTGGAAGCTCAGGCGAGACGCTGGATCGATGATTTCCAGAAGGCGAATGCTCTGCTGGAAGCCCTCGACGAGCAGGGGCGCCTCCGACTCGAGGAGGCAAAAACCAAGGCCAGAGCGGCGAGTAGCTCCGCCAAGAAGAAGGGCAAGACCGGTAAGAAATCAGCCGGCAAAGCCAAG
This sequence comes from Verrucomicrobiales bacterium, assembly GCA_965204485.1. Classification (GTDB taxonomy): domain Bacteria; phylum Verrucomicrobiota; class Verrucomicrobiia; order Verrucomicrobiales; family DEV007; genus JAACDM01. The sequence goes on along the minus strand of CBDBEZ010000134.1, from coordinate 56,187 downwards.
TCCGGGCGCAATTCTCCACCAAAAAAGAAGCGACCATTCTCACGCGACTACTAACTTACGCGGACAAGATTTTCAGCCTCCGCCAACAGTGGAGGCTGCGGGTGCGTGACTCTCGTCCCAAACCACAGATTCCCACTCGAGTTTTCCCGGCAGCATTCTTCGCCATGTTCTGCTGCCGGTTACCAAGCTTCAACGAACTCGAGCAACACCGGAACAAGAGCAGCTGGACCCGTTGGCTCGGTAATCACCGTTTGCCCAGCGCCGACGAACTGGCGTATGTCTCCGAGCGCATCGAGCCTGACAGTGTGCGAGGGTGTCTCGGACACATTTACTTCTGCCTCAAACGCAACAAAATCCTTGCCCCACAGCGCGGTTGGATGCTTGCCGCCGTCGATGGTCACGAAACTCACTGTAGCTACAAACGTTGTTGTCCAAAGTGTCTCCAACGCCGGATCGCCGTCGGAGACGAGGTCAAAACACAGTTCTACCACCGCTTGGTCGCGTTTCAGATTATCTGTGAGGATTTTCAATTGCTTCTCGACGTGGAAATGCTTGAGCCTGGTGAAGACGGAGATCCTGGAGACGACGAAGTCGCTGCGGCTATACGGCTGATAACTCGCGTCCTTAAGGACAATGCCTTTAGGGAAAGATCCAAAATATTTTAGATAAATGTTGCATTTTACCATAATAGTTATAATTGGGGTGGATGCCTCACTCCCATCCCAATCAAGTTAGCGGTTTCCTTGGTCAGTTCGAACATCTTTTCGGATTCGTTCGCGGTCGCTTCGAACGCTTGCAGAACCCAGGCCGCGGCCCCAACCCCAAGCTGCCGGCCTAGGATCTTCTCGCCTCCCTGGTCTATCACGTGATCAGTGATGCTGGCCATTTCTCGGCCCATGTGTTCCAGTTGTTCGAGGTGGTGATCAAGGATAGTTCGCTCTCGGAACGGCGCCAGAGGATGGGGCTTGAGCCATTCGCTTGGCTCATGAAGCAGGTGTTTAAAGCCCCTCGCCGATGGACGCGTACACAAGGGATGTTTCTACAAGGGGCTACGCCTGTGCGGGATCGATGGCTCGAAATGGAGCGTCACGAACACGCCGCAGGTTCTGGCTGCCATGAGCAAGGCGGCCTCCAGGAGAATGACCGCCGCCTTTGCGAAAATAGAGATGTGCGCGCTCGTGGAACTTGGCATCCACAACCCGTTGGCGGCGACGGTCGGCCTGAAAGGAGAAGGCGAATGGACCCTGGCCAAAGAACTTCTCGGGAGTCTGCCGAAGAGGAGGTCTGCTGATTGTCGACCGGCTTTACGGTTGCGGGAAGTATCTCGACGAACTCGTGAAATCATGCCGGGCCGGCACATAGTGAATTGTTGGTGAAGGCACGCGGCAGCAACAAGAGCCATAAGACTGAAAGGCTCTCCGATGGAAGCGCGCTGGTCAGCATCAGGGTGCCCAGAAAGAAGGCTGATGGGCCGCGAGAGAATCAAGGGGAGATCCGTATCTGTGAGATTCGAGGCCGGATCAGGAAGCCGGGGGCACGACAGTGGAGCGAGGTGAAGCTATGGACGACGCTTATTGATGAGCAGGAGTATCCGGCGCAGGAATTGCTGGAGCTCTATGCCCTGCGCTGGGAACACGAGATATTCTACAAGGAACTCAAGCTCCACATGCGCGGGAATGACGTTCTTCATAGCCATACGCCAGAAACAGCGGCCCAGGAGGTGGCGGCATTGCTCATGGCCTGCTCGATCATCGCGCAGGAGCGATGCGAAGCCGCGAAAAGCGGCAACATCCAGCCGTTGAGCATCAGTTTCCTGAAGACGCTCGACAAAATGAATTCACTATGGGCAGTGTTCGAAGTGTCCGAGGGACTGCTGACCGAAGAGACAAAACAGGAGATGGTAGCGCGAGTCAGAGAATTGATCGTTCGGGAGGCAATACCGAAAAGACGACAAAGGAGTTGCCCGCGCAAAGTCCGCCAACCGGTGACGAGTTGGCCTAGGCTAACAGAAAACGACTCTCGTGAGGGCGAGTTCCTGCTGGAAATTGTTAGCTTTCCCTAAAGGCATTGTCCTTAAGGACCACCCACGCTGCTTTGACGTGCTCACCGCCGATGCGCTCTACCTGCGTCCCTCCGTGATCAATCTTCTTGAAGACCACGGCAAATACCTTGTTGCCGTACTCAAGGATAATCAGCCTGAGCTATTGTCCGAAGCCCGCACGCTCCTGCCCCTTGAGGAGCAAGAGCCAGAATCATTTGAGACTCCGGCTGCACCGGGCAAGCCCGCGCGGCACGTTCATTTACAAGAGGCTGAGGGCTTCTGCACTGAATCCATTCACACTCCTCTTCGCGTTGTTCATTCCCATGAGACTGGCATCCGTCGCGAGCGCGTCGCTGGGGATTGGGTCGAGACTCCCATCGATAGCCACTGGTGGTGGGCGACGACCATGCCCCGCTCAATGGCCGATGCCAAGACCATCTTCCATTTCGGGCACGACCGTTGGAAGGTCGAAAACGAAGGCTTTAACGAACTCTGCTCCCGCTGGCATTCCGGTCATTGCTATCATCATCATCCCAATTCCATTCTCGTTCTGTGGCTGATCATGTTCATGGCCCACGCCGTGTTCCACTGCTTCCACAAACGCAACTTGAAGCCAGAGATACGCCGTGGACACACGGCCATCTATTTTGCCCGTCAAATCGCCGCCTCCATGCGAGAGGATCGATGGTGGCCGCCACCGGCTCCGGGCTGAGGAACGCCCGCCCTGCGCTCTCGGTAACCTTGGGTTCACGTCCGTCATCGGAGCGGTCTGGCTTCCTGTTGCCTATTGCCGACAGGGGGATCCATTTCGCGGCTCGAGCCCTCCGAAATTCGCCCGAGAACCGCCACACGAAACTGTTCGCCCTCTTAGCGCCAGCTTCAACACGCTCAACACCCACCAATTCAGGCCATTACGACTCTTTCCGACGCCGTCTTACGGAATCGCTGGGCCAAGACGTGGTATGACAGGTGGCGGCGCAAACTGCGCGACGAAGAAGGAGCAATCAAAGGGTTGATCCGATCTGCCAGGCTCCATCGGATCAAAAACCGACTACGAGGGGAAAGGCTTCGAAAAGCCGAACAAGAGATCGGCTTCTTCACCCGCAATCAGGAGATCATGAACCACGCCATCTACTACGCGATTGGCCTTCCGATAGGCAGCGGGCCGGTGGAAGCTGCCTGCAAGACCATCGTCAAGGCCCGGATGTGCCAAAGCGGCATGCGATGGAATCGGGAAAGCGGCGGCAACGTGCTCAATCTCCGCGTCATCAAGCAATCCGGCCAGTGGGACCAGGTGTGGCACCGCTACCAGGAAGAAGCTTGGGATCTGCGCGCCGCCTAAGGTGCAAGATCCGCGATTTCACCCGCCTGGACCTGGACAGACTGCGCGAGTGGCGAGAATCGTTTCCCGCCGTGGGTGAGTACCTCGAGCAGCCCGCGCTTGGCGTGGATTGACGGAGCGTAGCGTCCTGACATGACGACCAGCGTAGCCGGAGCCAAGGGATGGAGCATGGAGGCGGGCGGGAGCGAACCCGTGACGGCCACCGTCCATGTGGCCCGGCTGGAAGGTGATCCCGCAGAGAGCATCGCGCTGCTCTCAAGAGCCGAACGTGAGCGAGCGGAGGCCTTTCATTTTGCCTCTTCAGCAGAATCTGTGGGTGCCCAGGCGGCGCGATTCACCTAGAATCCTGACCAGCAACAAGTTATATCCAATCTTAATGGGCATCAAAGTTGTGGCAACAAGCCAGTTGCCCATCCAAACCTCGGATTTGCGAGGACAACGCTTGCGCCGGGGCTGCCCCTGGTAGGGCTCAGCCCATGAAACAAGTAGTTTCAGCAGTTCTGGGGTCCAGGGGCAGCGGGACCCGGCGTCCAGCGTTCCCGGAGCAAATCCGGAATTTCACCCACAGATTCTGCTGAAGACCCTTCATTTTGAGAGAGATCGGCACCGCTACATTCTCGGCCGAGCGTTGCTTCGTCGTCAGTTAGGCCTCTATCTGGCGCGAGCGCCAGAGACGATCCGCCTGGTTGAGGGGCCTTACGGGAAGCCGGAAGTGGCCGGCTCGCCCTGGCGATTCAACCTCTCCCATTCCAGCGAGTGGTTTGCCTCGGCCTTCGCCCATGGGACGGAGATTGGCATCGATATCGAGACCGGATCGGGTGCGGGAGCCTTGCTTGAGCTGGTGCCACAGGTATGCCATCTCCGTGAAGTGGAAATGTTAGATTGCCTTGAGGAGGGCAAAGCGGAGCGCCGCTGCGCCTTTCTCGGTCTCTGGACGGGAAAGGAGGCCTTCCTCAAGGACTTTGGCTGCAGGTGGCGCCGGTGGAAGTTTGCGTGGTGGGTCCCGTGGAACCCGGTTTGGCGGCGGTGGAGGTGCCCATTCCGGGGGGCCGTAGTGAGGCATGGGAACTACATTTCCTGCGGGTCGAGCCCGACTGCGCCTTGGCCTTGGCCGCGCCTCGGGGCAGTCGGGTGGAGGTCCGGGAATCTCCCTTTGACGCCTGACGGGTCTTCACTAAGCTGCGCATCCCTGTTATGAACAAGCATCGCATCCTGATCGCGGATCCCATCTCGCCGAGAGGCATTGAAGAACTGCAGGCGGAGCCTGAATTCGAGGTGGATGTGCAGATTGGGATCTCACCGGAGGATCTGTTGAGTCAGGCCGGTCGCTATCACGCGATCATTGTGCGCAGCCAGACGAAGATCACCGCCGGCGTGATCAACAAGGCGACTTCCCTCAAGGTCGTGGGCCGGGCGGGGGTGGGCGTGGACAACATCGATGTGGCGGCGGCCTCCGCTGCCGGTGTGGTGGTGATGAACACGCCTGCGGGAAACACGATTTCCACCGCGGAGCACGCCTTCACACTGATGCTTTCCCTGGCACGTCACATTCCTCAGGCACATGCCAGCATGCGCGAGGGGCGTTGGGACCGGAAAAAGTTTCAGGGCGCCGAGCTCTACAACAAGACACTGGCGGTCTTGGGAATGGGCCGCATCGGAACCGAGTTCGCCCGCCGAGCCATGGCCTTTGGCATGCGGGTGGTGGCCTACGATCCCTATCTCTCATCCAGCCGGGCGCGGCTCTTGCGCGTGGAACTGGTCGATACCGTCGAGGAGGCCGTGCAGGACGCCGATTTCATCACGCTTCACATGCCGATGACGCCGGAGACGAAGCACATCCTCAACGCCGAGCGCATCGCCAAGCTTAAGAAGGGCGTGCGCATCGTCAATTGCGCGCGCGGCGGTTTGTTAGACGATGGCGCCGTCCGGTGCGCCATCGATGAAGGCGTGGTGGCGGGAGTGGCGCTGGACGTCTACGAGACCGAGCCGCCGGGAGACGATTTCTGTCTGCGGGATTCCGATCACGCGGTTCTCACGCCACACCTGGGCGCCTCGACGTCGGAGGCTCAGGAAAATGTGGGGATCGAGATCGCTCGAACCGTTGGGGCGCATCTGAAGGAAGGCACGGTCATCAATGCGATGAACATGCCCAACATCGATGAGAAAACGGTGGCGGCGATCGGGCGCTATCTGGAATTCGCGGAGAAGCTGGGGCTGCTGGTCGCCCAGCTTGCTCCGGGTCGGCCTCACACCCTTCGCATTGATTACAGCGGCAAGGTCAGTGAGATGGACACGACGCTCATCACCCGCTCCGCTCTCAAGGGTTATCTGCAGTCCTCGTGCGATCCCAACGCCGTCAATCACATCAACGCTCCCGGCTTTGCTGAGACCCAGGGCATTCGCGTGACGGAATCCCACTCGCCAAGCCCTACCGAGTTCACTGATCTCATCGAGGTGACCGTGAAGGCGGACAATGGCGAGGCTCGCGTGGCGGGCACGTTCTTCGGCAACAGTCCGCGGATCGTCAAGATCAGTGATCATCGCGTGGAGGCGGGACCGGCGGGTTGCCTGCTTCTCCTGACGAACGAAGACACGCCGGGAAGGGTGGGTCAGGTGGGCAGCCTTCTGGGCGAGCACCAGGTGAATATCGGCAACATGTCCCTGAGCCGGAACACGGTGGGCGAGCTTGCCATGACGGTGATCAATGTGGATTCGGTGCCTTCCGAGGAAGTCCTACGGCTGCTGGAAGAGATCCCGGGAGTTCACCAGGCTCGGGCCATCCAGTTGTAGGCGATCCCAGCAAGGCCCGAGGGGAAAGGTTGCGACGGGCGCGGAGAGGTGGCGATGGTTAGGACCAATGCCTTTAGGGAAAGCTAACAATCTCCAGCAGGAACTCGCCCTCACGAGAGTCGTTTTCTGTTAGCCTAAGCCAACTCGTCACCGGTTGGCGGACTTTGCGCGGGCAACTCCTTTGTCGTCTTTTCGGTATTGCCTCCCGAACGATCAATTCTCTGACTCGCGCTACCATCTCCTGTTTTGTCTCTTCGGTCAGCAGTCCCTCGGACACTTCGAACACTGCCCATAGGAATGGCGCAAAAATAAAATGAACAATTTAAAGTTTCTCAACCTTATTTCCATGCTACTGTCAGTGCCATGCCTGTCAGTTCCGTTGTCGAAAGCATTCGCCGGAAGTTCGATTCCCTGAGCCACCTCATGGACGAGCGGGCCCGGAGGTGTTGGGCGGCGGCGGCGGCCATGGAATTGGGTTGGGGCGGCGTATCCGCAGTTTCTCTTGCGACATCGATGTCGCGGACGACGATCACTGAGGGCATCAAGCAGTTACGGCGCGGCGACTACACGGCACCCGAAGCCGACGGACGCATCCGTCGGCTTCGGGGGCGGGCGCAAGCCGGTGACCGAGACCGATCCGGAACTGCTTGGGGCTCTTGAGCGGCTAGTTGATCCTCTCAGTAGAGGCGACCCTCAATCCCCATTGCGCTGGACATTGAAGAGCACTCAGAGGCTTGCCAGGGAACTCACATCTCAGAACCACCCGGTCGGTGCGCGTACTGTTGCCGCGTTGCTGCGCAAGGCCGGCTATAGTCTGCTGGCAAATCGCAAGACCCGCGAAGGGGCACAGCACCCGGACCGCAACAGGCAGTTCGAATACATCAACGATCAGGTGCGTCGCTTCCAACATTGCGGCCAGCCAGCAATCTCAGTGGACACCAAGAAGAAGGAGTTGGTGGGCGATTTCAAGAACGCCGGGAGGCAGTGGAGGCCGAAAGACAACCCTGAGCAAGTCCGCGTGCATGACTTCAAGGACAAGGACCTGGGCAAGGCAATCCCCTACGGCGTTTACGATATGCTCAACAACCAGGGCTGGGTTAGCGTCGGAATCGACCATGATACGGCCCAATTCGCGACCCGCAGGAGAAATGACCGGAAGTTGTGGATGAGGGCGGTCGGAACACCATTCGAAGTTCGATCATGGGTTAGGCAGCGGTTTGCTGCTCGATGCCGTCCACGAAGATGATTCCTTGCACGACTTTGTCAAGTTGACGATACCCGTTGAGTCGACGCCAGCCTTTCTCGGCTTCCAGGCCGAGCTTGTAGACCATTGAAAGGGTTGCTTTCCTCGATCCGCACCCTTTGGTTTGTCGAGTCCGATGGCGGACCGTGGCAAACGTCGACTCAATCGGGTTTGTCGTCCGGATGTGTCTCCAGTGCTCGGCTGGAAAGTCGTAGAACGTTAGTAGAGTTTCCTTGTCTTTCTTCAGGCAGGCGCACGCTTTCGGATACTTGGCTTCGTAGAGCTTGAGAAGCTCGTCATAGGCTTCCAAGGCGGCTTTCTTTGTTTCCGCCATGTAGATTTCATGGATGCGTTCCTTGGCAAGGGGCTGCGCTTTCTTCGGCAGCTTGTCGAGGATGTTGGCTGTCTTGTGCACCCAACATCGTTGCTGTTTGCTTGTCGGATATTCCTCTTCCAAGGTGCTCCAGAACCCGAGAGCTCCATCGGCGATACTCAGTTTCGGAGGGATCTTCAATCCTCGTTTCTTGAGGTCTCTGAGCACATTTTTCCAGGACAGTTTGCTCTCTCGTTCTCCATCGCTGATGGTTACCAATTCCTTGGTTCCATCGGGTAAGGAGCCGACGATTACGAGAACACATGGGCGGTCGTCATTGAGCCTGACATGGAAGTAGATCCCGTCGGCCCGGAGATAGACGTATTCCTTGTCGCTGAGGTCACGCTTGCTCCATTGCTCGCGTTCTTTCTCCCATTGCTCTTCCTCGTCGAACGATGTTGGCTGCAGAAAGACCCGATGCGTTCTCACCGAGGATCGGCTCTAAGGCTCGACTCATCTCGGAGGTTGAGATTCCTCGCAGGTAGAGTGCCGGGATGAGGTTGTCCAGTGAAGCGACTCGGCGGAGGTAAGGCGGGAGGATGGCGCTCGTGAATCGGTGGCCTGATCGGTGATCATTGATCCTGGGCTGCCGAACAGAAACGTTTCCTATTCCAGTCTGAAGTTGTCGCTGAGGAAGATGGCCGTTGCGAACGACTTGGCGATGACCCTGGTCATCACGCTGATGTTGATGGGCTTGAATGTAGTCGGAGATTTCGTTGTCGATGGCGGCCTGAAGAAGCACTTGGGCTCCTTGTCGCAGGGTGGCCTCAAGGGCGTTCTGGCAGACGGTGCTTGCTCCTTCCTGGCGAAGGATAGATGCTGATTCGGTAGGGTGGTTGGTGGTTTTCATTGGAGTTCAGTTGTTTGGTAATGGTTGAACTCTTCATGATGCCCCGACCGCCCTCATCCACAACTTCCGGTCATTTCTCGACCCGCAGCATCCTGTTGTGGTGGACGGAAATGGGCTCTGCGCGGTTCCCCCACGCCCGTCGGCTGCTAATCACCGCCGATGGCGGTGGGAGCAACAGCCACCGCTCGCGGCTTTGGAAGCTTTCGCTCCAGGAGTTGGCGAACGAGACCGGGCTGAAGTTGGTCGTCTGCCACTTCCCGCCGGGGACAAGCAAGTGGGGGTCTTCAGCAGAATTTGTGGGTGAAATTCCGGATTTGCTCCGGGAACGCTGGACGCCGGGTCCCGCTGCCCCTGGACCCCAGAACTGCTGAAACTACTTGTTTCATGGGCTTAGCCCTACCAGGGGCAGCCCCGGCGCAAGCGTTGTCCTCGCAAATCCGAGGTTTGGATGGGCAGCTGGCTTGTTGCCACAACTTTGATGCCCATTAAGATTGGATATAACTTGTTGCTGGTCAGGATTCTAGGTGAATCGCGCCGCCTGGGCACCCACAGATTCTGCTGAAGAGGCGTAAGTGGAACAAGATCGAGCACCGTCTCTTCAGCTACATCACCCAGAACTGGCAAGGCGAGCCACTGGCAACCCTGCAGACGATCGTCGAGTTGATTGGAAGCACAACGACGAAGGGAGGCCTGAAGGTCAGGGCCAGGCTCGATACCAAAAGCTACGAGACGGGGATCAAAGTGACGGACGAAGAACTGGCCGCCATAAAACTGGAAAGGCACGAAACACACGGCTCATGGAATTACACAATCAAACCCTCGAAGTAAATGTTCACCTTATTTTTGCGCAGTTCCATAGTGAATTCATTTTGTCGAGCGTCTTCAGAAAACTGATGCTCAACGGCTGGATGTTGCCGCTTTTCGCGGCTTCGCATCGCTCCTGCGCGATGATCGAGCAGGCCATGAGCAATGCCGCCACCTCCTGGGCCGCTGTTTCTGGCGTATGGCTATGAAGAACGTCACTCCCGCGCATGTGGAGCTTGAGTTCCTTGTAGAATATCTCGTGTTCCCAGCGCAGGGCATAGAGCTCCAGCAATTCCTGCGCCGGATACTCCTGCTCATCAATAAGCGTCGTCCATAGCCTCACCTCGCTCCACCGTCGTGCCCCCGGCTTCCTGATCCGGCCTCGAATCTCACGGATACGGATCTCCCCTTGATTCTCCCGCGGCCCATCAGCCTTCTTTCTGGGCACCCTGATGCTGACCAGCGCGCTTCCATCGGAGAGCCTTTCAGTCTTATGGCTCTTGTTGCTGCCGCGTGCCTTCACCAACAATTCACTATGTGCCGCCCGGCATGATTTCACGAGTTCGTCGAGATACTTCCCCCAACCGTAAAGCCGATCGATAATCAGCAGACTCCTCTTCGGCAGACTCCCGAGAAGTTCTTTGGCCAGGGTCCATTCGCCTTCTCCTTTCAGGCCGACCGTCGCCGCCAACGGGTTGTGGATGCCAAGTTCCACGAGCGCGCACATCTCTATTTTTCGCAAAGGCGGCGGTCATTCTCCTGGAGGCCACCTTGCTCATGGCAGCCAGAACTTGCGGCGTGTTCGTGACGCTCCATTTCGAGCCATCGATCCCGCACAGGCGCAGCCCCTTGTAGAAACATCCCTTGTGTACGCGTCCATCGGCGAGGGGCTTTAACACCTGCTTCATGAGCCAAGCGAATGGCTCAAGCCCCATCCTCTGGCGCCGTTCCGAGAGCGAACTCGAACAACTGGAACACATGGGCCGAGAAATGGCCAGCATCACTGATCACGTGATAGACCAGGGAGGCGAGAAGATCCCAGGCCGGCAGCTTGGGGTTGGGGCCGCGGCCTGGGTTCTGCAAGCGTTCGAAGCGATCGCGAACGAATCCGAAAAGATGTTCGAACTGACCAAGGAAACCGCTAACTTGATTGGGATGGGAGTGAGGCATCCACCCCAATTATAACTATTATGGTAAAATGCTCGTGAGTGGGAAGTTCTCAGACCGGTTTCTCTTTGCCTGGCGTGTCTGTCTGACTGCGTAATAGAGCGATCTTCGCCTTGGATAGTTCAATGCTCAGATCGATCAGTTCGGTGGTCAGTTTCTTGAATTTCTTGTACTCCTCTGTTTCTTTTCGTAGTCCCTTCACGTGGTCTGGCCAGACGTGTTCAGTCCGGCTCCTCATCTTATGCGTGTAGCTCAGTTGGTAATACACGCCGCGCTGGCGTTGTCGATCTCGGTATTGCTTGCTGATGCTCCCAGGCCGCATTGGCCCGATTGCAGCTAACTTTGCCGCAAGTTTCTGGACTCTTTTTTCAGTGATCTGATCTTTTTCATGGTCATTAGCTTATATATGCGAATGTCTAGGAAAATCAAATCATTTGTTATGGATCTCTGGATTTCTTGGTGGAATATCGTCTGTCTTCTGCGACCCGCTTTCTCGAGAGCCCGCACCTTTCTCTGGTTTCTGCTCGTCTTGGCCGCTTTCTCCGTGCGCAATGACCTCCTCGGGGTTTCCAGTTTCGTCCGCGCTCTCGGTTTGTCAGAACACTTCTATGAGCACTTACTCCATTTCTTCCACAGCAATGCCGTGAAGACGGACCGGCTTGCAGAACTTTGGTTCGCCATCGTGATCAAGCACTTCCCTGTCTACAAGATCGGTTGTCGCCCCGTCCTGGTTCTCGACGGCATCAAGAAGTCCAAGGAGGGCCGCAAGATGCCTGCGGTGAAGTATCTGCATCAACAGTCCGAGTCCAATTCCAAGCCTCACTTCATCATGAGCCATTCCTTTCAGGCCTTCGGCGTGCTCTGTCAGGTTGGCGGATACTTCTTCTGCGTTCCGGTCTGTGCACGCATTCACGAAGGTATCGTCACTTCAAACCGCGACAGGAGAACCTTGATCGACAAGGCCAACGAGATGCTCGCATCCGTCTGTAGAGGTCAGGAGTTCGTCTTGCTGGCCGACGCCTACTACGCCAACGGAAAGGTGATCCGGAGCACCAAGGGGCGTTCCGGTGTGCTGGTCACGAGGGTTCGACGCACGACAACCGGCTTTCGGCCTGCGGCAGTGCCACGCAAACGCAAACGCGGACGACCGAAAAAGTATGGCGCTGCGGTGAAGCTCCAGAATGTCTTTGGAACGGGCGGCTTCAGTTCCGTTCCCAGTCCCGTATATGGGGAGAGAAACATCTCTGTCCGGTTCAAGTCGGTGGATCTGTTGTGGAAGCCCGCCGGGGCGATGGTCCGCTTCATTCTCGTCGATCATCCCACGAGAGGGCGGATCATCCTCTTGTCTACCGACCTCACCATGGAAGCTCAGGAGATCATCTTGCTCTACAGTTTGCGTTTCAAGATCGAAGTCGCTTTCAAGCAAGCGGTGCATTCGGTCGGCTCATTCGGATACCATTTCTGGATGGCCGCTATGCGACCGCTCAAGCGTCGCAATGGTAACCAATACCTCCACCGGACTACCGAGAAATATCGCAGACAGGTGCAGAGAAAGATGCACGCATATCATGTGTTTGTGCAGACCGGCATGATCGCTCAGGGCATGTTACAGTACCTTGCCATGACATGTGACGGTCTGGTCTGGAAACACTTTGGAACCTGGATCCGAACCATCCGCCCAGACGTGCTGCCTTTGGAAATGATTGTCTCAGCCGCCTTGAAAAACACGCTGCCTGGATTTTTGCACCACGGCGGAAAAGGTTCAGCGTTCCGAAAATTCATCCTTGATAAAATAGACTTCACTCGCTCCGAAGGTTCACGCTTCGCCGCATGATGATCCAGTTACAGAACTTCTCACTCACGAGTGAACAAAGACGGTGAGGTTATTGATGGCGGCAGCCAATCACTATCAGAGCAAATCATCACTGATAGATATGGGCATCTGTTCATCAAAGATTGAATTTCCGTCAATTTAATGCAGCAGCGGAAACCCAATCTTATTTATTCTGTTGCATTCGATCCTCCCGGATGGCGAGGCGGCAGAACATTGCTGAAAATGTTGGGGGGCTCTTTGCTGAGGACATACTGGAGCGGCGATATCTTGTTGTTCCGCAACTTCGAGCAACCCCTCTTTCTAGTTGAAAGAGCCGGCCTGAAAGAAGTGCAAGTCGACACTATGAATTGGGATAGAAACACCGCCAAGGTAGACGAAAAGCGTTTGCGAGAAGCGCTGGAATTCCGCTTTGAAGTAGGCCCTCATATTGAAACAAAGGATTATGGTAACTGATTAGCGCTCCTAACCAGCAAACGCCACAGGCATCTCATGCAAGGGTACGTTCGCCTGCGATGATTTTGGCAAGCGACTTGAATACGGAACTCGCTCCTCGCAGCGAGAGAGTCGAGAGCACACTCTCGAATGCCGCGTAGGCATTGGTTCCCCGCTCCGCCTTGGAACATTGCGACACCTTGCGGGCGACGATCGCCGGCCTGAGCATTCGCTCGGCGATGTTGTTGGTCGGTTCTACCTCTGGATCCTCCAGGAACATCGTTAAATTCCCTTGGTCAAAGTGCCGGCCAAGCTCATTGAGCATGCGTTGGTTGTCGGGATCTTTGAGCGTCCGGTCCCGCAGGTAATGATCGAGTTCATAGATCTTTTTCAAGCTCTCTTCCTCGTATTGGTTTAAAGTCAACTCGCCGTTGTGGTACTGCTGCCAAAGCCTCAAACACTGTCGAAGCAAATTCTTCAGTCCCTCGCAGAAACTTCGTGCCCGCCCTCGCTTCTTCTCCAGAACTTCAGAGAGATTCTTCACAATATGGCTCATGCACTTTTGCATGTCCATCTGCGAAAATCGCTCCGCGTCGTAGCTCCGAAACCGATCGGTTCCAAGCACACACTCACAGGCCGCCGTGATGACTTCGGCCACTTCTTCGGCTCGGTGGCGTGATCGAATCTGAAAATACACCGCATTCTCCTGGCGGCTCACGAATCCCATCAAGCAACTCGTCTTGCCCCCCGTTCGCCATCCCGTATCATCCGTGTTAACGTCATCGGATTGCTGGATGGCTGCTTTGATTCGCTCCGCCTCTTGGCTGATCGCTCCATCGCCGTTTCCCAATTTCAGGGTGTCTTGTGTCAGGGCGCTCTGGCTGAGATCAATGCCGTAAATCTCGCGAACAATCGGAGGAACTTTGCGTAGAGTCACCCCGAAGTGATAGTGCAGAGCCAGTCCAAACGACCGAACCCTGGGACCCACACGGTGAGCGGTGGCCCCGTGTTGGTCGAGCGGCAAGTCCCGGTGAGTTCCTCGCGCGCAGTAGCCACAACTGCATGCTTCGACTTCCACTTTCCAGATCGATATGTCTCGGGCAATCTTTTCCGGCACATCGACCGTGCTTGCCGTCTCCAGACGAGTTCCAAGCCTGCCTCCGCATCGAGGACAATTTGACGACCGCCTCTTGGGCAATCGGGTTTCCATGCTTCGAACATTGTCACTCGTGAGTGAGAAGTTCTGTAACTGGATCATCATGCGGCGAAGCGTGAACCTTCGGAGCGAGTGAAGTCTATTTTATCAAGGATGAATTTTCGGAACGCTGAACCTTTTCCGCCGTGGTGCAAAAATCCAGGCAGTGTGTTTTTCAAGGCGGCTGAGACAATCATTTCCGAAGGCAGCACGTCTGGGCGGATGGTTCGGATCCAGGTTCCAAAGTGTTTCCAAACCAGACCGTCACATGTCATGGCAAGGTACTGTAACATGCCCTGAGCGATCATGCCGGTCTGCACAAACACATGATATGCGTGCATCTTTCTCTGCACCTGTCTGCGATATTTCTCGGTAGTCCGGTGGAGGTATTGGTTACCATTGCGACGCTTGAGCGGTCGCATAGCGGCCATCCAGAAATGGTATCCGAATGAGCCGACCGAATGCACCGCTTGCTTGAAAGCGACTTCGATCTTGAAACGCAAACTGTAGAGCAAGATGATCTCCTGAGCTTCCATGGTGAGGTCGGTAGACAAGAGGATGATCCGCCCTCTCGTGGGATGATCGACGAGAATGAAGCGGACCATCGCCCCGGCGGGCTTCCACAACAGATCCACCGACTTGAACCGGACAGAGATGTTTCTCTCCCCATATACGGGACTGGGAACGGAACTGAAGCCGCCCGTTCCAAAGACATTCTGGAGCTTCACCGCAGCGCCATACTTTTTCGGTCGTCCGCGTTTGCGTTTGCGTGGCACTGCCGCAGGCCGAAAGCCGGTTGTCGTGCGTCGAACCCTCGTGACCAGCACACCGGAACGCCCCTTGGTGCTCCGGATCACCTTTCCGTTGGCGTAGTAGGCGTCGGCCAGCAAGACGAACTCCTGACCTCTACAGACGGATGCGAGCATCTCGTTGGCCTTGTCGATCAAGGTTCTCCTGTCGCGGTTTGAAGTGACGATACCTTCGTGAATGCGTGCACAGACCGGAACGCAGAAGAAGTATCCGCCAACCTGACAGAGCACGCCGAAGGCCTGAAAGGAATGGCTCATGATGAAGTGAGGCTTGGAATTGGACTCGGACTGTTGATGCAGATACTTCACCGCAGGCATCTTGCGGCCCTCCTTGGACTTCTTGATGCCGTCGAGAACCAGGACGGGGCGACAACCGATCTTGTAGACAGGGAAGTGCTTGATCACGATGGCGAACCAAAGTTCTGCAAGCCGGTCCGTCTTCACGGCATTGCTGTGGAAGAAATGGAGTAAGTGCTCATAGAAGTGTTCTGACAAACCGAGAGCGCGGACGAAACTGGAAACCCCGAGGAGGTCATTGCGCACGGAGAAAGCGGCCAAGACGAGCAGAAACCAGAGAAAGGTGCGGGCTCTCGAGAAAGCGGGTCGCAGAAGACAGACGATATTCCACCAAGAAATCCAGAGATCCATAACAAATGATTTGATTTTCCTAGACATTCGCATATATAAGCTAATGACCATGAAAAAGATCAGATCACTGAAAAAAGAGTCCAGAAACTTGCGGCAAAGATAGCTGCAATCGGGCCAATGCGGCCTGGGAGCATCAGCAAGCAATACCGAGATCGACAACGCCAGCGCGGCGTGTATTACCAACTGAGCTACACGCATAAGATGAGGAGCCGGACTGAACACGTCTGGCCAGACCACGTGAAGGGACTACGAAAAGAAACAGAGGAGTACAAGAAATTCAAGAAACTGACCACCGAACTGATCGATCTGAGCATTGAACTATCCAAGGCGAAGATCGCTCTATTACGCAGTCAGACAGACACGCCAGGCAAAGAGAAACCGGTCTGAGAACTCCCCACTCACGAGCTACTCTCACTGTAGGTGGCTTTTGGGTTGAAGTGTTTGGTGTTTTGGTAGATTCCAAATTAACCTTATCCCAAAGGCCCCTGCCACTATTTTATTGGAATTCTTGCCCCGATTTATGAAACTATGGGGGTAACGTGCTCCATGGCGTCACCCTGCAGAAAAAGGTTCGGAGGATCAACCCTCGAATCAGCGCCGGGCAATCGCTCAACTTTCTCCTTTCCTGAAGCTCAGGTCTCTCCGTAGGTTGGCGGCCCAAACTCTTTCCGCCGCCTTCCTCCTTCTCATGAGTGCCCCCGTTCCCACCGCCGGAAAACAGCGCCAATACTGGCGGAAAAATCTCTCTTGCCTCGCCGTCCTCTTGACCATCTGGTTTGTCGTCAGCTTCGGCTGCGGCATTCTCTTCGTTGATCAACTGGATCGCTGGCGCCTTCCGGGCACGGGCTTCAAGCTCGGGTTCTGGTTCGCTCAGCAAGGGAGCATTTACACCTTCGTGATCCTCATCGCCGTCTACGTCCGCTACATGAACCGGCTGGATGCCAAGTATCTCCAGGACACCGACTCCTCGTCTTCCGCTTCCTAAACATTTCCATGACTTCCATGCCCATGCTGCTCGCCTGGTCACCCATCCAGATGTGGACCCTCGGCATTGTCGGGTTGTCCTTCGCCCTCTACATCGGCATCGCCATTTACACGCGCACCTCCAAGCGCAGCGAGTTCTATGTGGCGGGCGCCGGCGTTCCCGCACTGGCCAACGGAATGGCCACCGCCGCCGACTGGATGTCCGCGGCCTCGTTCATTTCGATGGCTGGAATCATCTCCTTCGCCGGTCGCGATGGATCGGTCTACCTGATGGGCTGGACCGGCGGCTACGTTCTCCTAGCGCTCTTGCTGGCTCCCTACCTTCGCAAGTTCGGCAAGTTCACGGTGCCCGATTTCGTGGGCGACCGCTATTATTCGGGTTTGGCCCGATTGCTCGCGAGTGAGAAGTTCTGTAACTGGATCATCATGCGGCGAAGCGTGAACCTTCGGAGCGAGTGAAGTCTATTTTATCAAGGATGAATTTTCGGAACGCTGAACCTTTTCCGCCGTGGTGCAAAAATCCAGGCAGCGTGTTTTTCAAGGCGGCTGAGACAATCATTTCCGAAGGCAGCACGTCTGGGCGGATGGTTCGGATCCAGGTTCCAAAGTGTTTCCAGACCAGACCGTCACATGTCATGGCAAGGTACTGTAACATGCCCTGAGCGATCATGCCGGTCTGCACAAACACATGATATGCGTGCATCTTTCTCTGCACCTGTCTGCGATATTTCTCGGTAGTCCGGTGGAGGTATTGGTTACCATTGCGACGCTTGAGCGGTCGCATAGCGGCCATCCAGAAATGGTATCCGAATGAGCCGACCGAATGCACCGCTTGCTTGAAAGCGACTTCGATCTTGAAACGCAAACTGTAGAGCAAGATGATCTCCTGAGCTTCCATGGTGAGGTCGGTAGACAAGAGGATGATCCGCCCTCTCGTGGGATGATCGACGAGAATGAAGCGGACCATCGCCCCGGCGGGCTTCCACAACAGATCCACCGACTTGAACCGGACAGAGATGTTTCTCTCCCCATATACGGGACTGGGAACGGAACTGAAGCCGCCCGTTCCAAAGACATTCTGGAGCTTCACCGCAGCGCCATACTTTTTCGGTCGTCCGCGTTTGCGTTTGCGTGGCACTGCCGCAGGCCGAAAGCCGGTTGTCGTGCGTCGAACCCTCGTGACCAGCACACCGGAACGCCCCTTGGTGCTCCGGATCACCTTTCCGTTGGCGTAGTAGGCGTCGGCCAGCAAGACGAACTCCTGACCTCTACAGACGGATGCGAGCATCTCGTTGGCCTTGTCGATCAAGGTTCTCCTGTCGCGGTTTGAAGTGACGATACCTTCGTGAATGCGTGCACAGACCGGAACGCAGAAGAAGTATCCGCCAACCTGACAGAGCACGCCGAAGGCCTGAAAGGAATGGCTCATGATGAAGTGAGGCTTGGAATTGGACTCGGACTGTTGATGCAGATACTTCACCGCAGGCATCTTGCGGCCCTCCTTGGACTTCTTGATGCCGTCGAGAACCAGGACGGGGCGACAACCGATCTTGTAGACAGGGAAGTGCTTGATCACGATGGCGAACCAAAGTTCTGCAAGCCGGTCCGTCTTCACGGCATTGCTGTGGAAGAAATGGAGTAAGTGCTCATAGAAGTGTTCTGACAAACCGAGAGCGCGGACGAAACTGGAAACCCCGAGGAGGTCATTGCGCACGGAGAAAGCGGCCAAGACGAGCAGAAACCAGAGAAAGGTGCGGGCTCTCGAGAAAGCGGGTCGCAGAAGACAGACGATATTCCACCAAGAAATCCAGAGATCCATAACAAATGATTTGATTTTCCTAGACATTCGCATATATAAGGTAATGACCATGAAAAAGATCAGATCATTGAAAAAAGAGTCCAGAAATTTGCGGCAAAGTTAGCTGCAATCGGGCCAATGCGGCCTGGGAGCATCAGCAAGCAATACCGAGATCGACAACGCCAGCGCGGCGTGTATTACCAACTGAGCTACACGCATGAGATGAGGAGCCGGACTGAACACGTCTGGCCAGACCACGTGAAGGGACTACGAAAAGAAACAGAGGAGTACAAGAAATTCAAGAAATTCAAGAAATTCAAGAAATTCAAGAAACTGACCACCGAACTGATCGATCTGAGCATTGAACTATCCAAGGCGAAGATCGCTCCATTACGCAGTCAGACAGACACGCCAGGCAAAGAGAAACCGGTCTGAGAACTTCCCACTCACGAGCCGATTGGTCGCCGTCTGTTGCGCCATCTTCGTCTCCTTCACCTACGTGGCCGGTCAAATGCGCGGCGTGGGGGTCGTCTTTTCCCGCTTTCTCGAAGTGGACGTGACCATGGGCGTGGTGATTGGCATGGCCATCGTCTTCTTCTACGCCGTTCTCGGTGGAATGAAAGGCATCACCTATACCCAGGTCGCTCAGTACTGCGTGCTCATCTTTGCCTTCATGGTGCCGGCCATTTTCATCTCTATCATGCTGACGAACAACCCCATTCCACAACTGGGAATGGGAGGCACCCTCGCGGCGGAAGAGGGTATCTATCTCTTGGATAAACTGGATGGGCTCAGTGAAGAACTCGGCTTTGCCCCCTACACCTCGGGTTCCCGAAGCACGCAGGACATCTTCTTCATCACCATGGCTCTCATGGTGGGAACTGCCGGTCTCCCCCACGTCATCATCCGCTTCTACACCGTCAAGCGCGTCAAAGATGCCCGCATGTCCACCTTCTGGGCGCTGCTCTTCATCGCCATTCTCTACACCACCGCGCCCGCCGTGGCGGCCTTCGCCCGCACGAACATGATCTCTACGGTCAGCAATCAGCCCTACCAAGAGATCCCTTCCTGGTTCAAGACCTGGGAAGACTCGGGCTTGATCGCCTGGATGGACAAAAACAACGACGGCATCGTCCAATACACCGCCGGAAACCCCTTCGCCATGCAAGAAGGCGATTCCAAAGTCGTTCCGCGCTTCGTCGGCGCCTCTGACGACGCCTCCGCCCGGGGCCCATTCGGGCAAAGACTCCTCACCAATCCCACCGCCGAGGGAACGAACGAACTCTACGTCGATCGCGACATCATGGTCCTGGCCAATCCGGAGATCGCCAATTTGCCTAACTGGGTCGTGGGTCTGGTGGCGGCCGGCGGGCTGGCGGCGGCGCTCTCCACCGCAGCCGGCCTCCTCCTGGTGATTTCAACCGCCGTGGCTCACGATTTTCTCAAGCGCCTGATCCTGCCAAACATCTCCGAACAAAACGAGTTGCGAGCCGCGCGACTGGCCGCTTTCGGCGCGGTCATTATCGCCGGCTTGTTAGGCATTTTCCCACCCGGCTGGGTGGCGCAGGTGGTGGCCTTCGCCTTCGGGCTCGCCGCCTCCTCGTTCTTCCCCGCCATCATCATGGGCATCTTCACCAAACGCATGAATCGTGAGGGCGCTATCTGCGGCATGCTCGTCGGCATCCTTTTCACCGCCGGCTACATCGTCTATTTCAAGTTCGTCAACCCCGCCGCCAACACCGCCGAGAACTGGCTGTTTGGGATCTCGCCAGAGGGCATCGGCACCCTTGGCATGCTGCTCAATTTCGCGGTGGCCACCATCGTGTGCCGCTTTACGCCGCCGCCACCCGCCGAGGTCCAGGAGATCGTGGAACGCATCCGTGTACCGGAGGAAGCCGCTTCCTGATCGTGAAGTGACCGCCATTCGGCCATGCCCCTGATCGATCCCAGCTATCGGCCGCCACCGGGCCTGGGCGGCGGGCACGCCCAGACCGTGCTCGCCCGCTCCCTCCGCCGACTCGGGAATCCTCCCTACCAGCGTCAGCGTCTCGAACTCGGCGATGGTGACTTCCTCGACCTCGATGAGATCGACGGTCGGCACGACCGCACAGCCATTCTGCTTCACGGACTCGAATCCTGTTCGAGGGCGCCCTACGTCATCGGCATGGGCCGCTGTCTGCTCCGCGAGAAATGGAACATCGTGGCCCTAAATTTTCGAGGCTGCAGCGGAGTTCCAAACCGTCTCCTGCGATCCTATCACAGTGGCGTTTCGGACGATCTGGCTGCGGTGGTGGCCGACTTGAGGCACCGGCGCCCCGGGACAGCTCTCGCCCTGGTAGGGTTCAGCCTGGGAGGCAACGTCGCTCTACGCTATCTGGGTGAGCGGGGAGAAGAAGCGAAATCACACGGCATCGTTGCAGCCGCCGCCATCTCCGTGCCCTGCGATCTCGAATCCTGCGCCGAACGGTTTCGCTTGCCAGAGAATCGCTTCTACATGAAGCGGTTTCTCCACTGTCTCTTTCGCAAAGTCCGGCATCGCCAGGAAGCCTTTCCCGACGCCCTCGATTACGAGGCTGTCCTGGCTTCCCGAGATTTCCACGATTTCGATGGACGTTTCACCGCGCCCATTCATGGATTCACTTCCGCGAAAGATTACTGGTCCCGGTGTAGCAGTCGTTCCGTGGCTCGTCGTGTGGAAGTGCCCACGCTACTCATCAACGCTCTCGACGACCCTTTTCTGAGTGAGCGCTGTCATCTGCGAGACGATGCCCGGGATCATCCCCTGCTCCACGTGGACCTTCCCTCGCACGGTGGTCATGTCGGTTTCGTGAATCTTGGCCGCACCGGTTATTATCACGAGCGACGCGTGACTCAATTCTTCCACGAAACCGTTCGTGATCGCTAAGCCAACGAATGCGTCGGCCGCCAAAGCGTCCGCTGTCGCCGCGAAGGGTGTTCGCCGGACTGTGCGTACAGGCAGTGCGCCTTTTCGCGGGCGACGATCGTGTTTCCGGGCCGTCTTGCCGAGGTCAAAGTGGCGGTTTGTCCACGCCGATCTGTTCAAAAATGCCACCAGGCGCCGCGCCCGGGATGGGTTCGGGTCGGATTTCACGGAGTCCGAGCGGAGTGACCCGATAGTCGAAGGGGTGCGGGGGAATGCGCACTCGCCGTCCCGTGGGCTCGTAGGACGCGCCGTCTTCAAAGGCCAGGACTCCGGTGTGCGTGCCCCCCTGATACCACCGCACCCGATAGTGATCCGGCCCCAAGCTCTCCACCGGATCGTGGCGGTAGGACCAATCCGGAAAACCGCGATAGAGAGCCGCCAGAAACTGAAGGATCTCCGTCTTGTTCATCACCCGCCGCGGTGTGACGAAGCGAACCTCCTCAACCAGCGTGGTGCCGATCAGATCGACGTCATGCGTGGCCAACCCTTTCATATAGGCGACAAGAGGTGGCGGCAAGGGCTCGAGTGACCAGCGATTCCGTAAGACGGCGTCGGAAAGAGTCGTAATGGCCTGAATTGGTGGGTGTTGAGCGTGTTGAAGCTGGCGCTAAGAGGGCGAACAGTTTCGTGTGGCGGTTCTCGGGCGAATTTCGGAGGGCTCGAGCCGCGAAATGGATCCCCCTGTCGGCAATAGGCAACAGGAAAGATGGCCGTGTGTCCACGGCGTATCTCTGGCTTCAAGTTGCGCTTGTGGAAGCAGTGGAACACGGCGTGGGCCATGAACATGATCAGCCACAGAACGAGAATGGAATTGGGATGATGGTGATAGCAATGACCGGAATGCCAGCGGGAGCAGAGTTCGTTAAAGCCTTCGTTTTCGACCTTCCAACGGTCGTGCCCGAAATGGAAGATGGTCTTGGCATCGGCCATTGAGCGGGGCATGGTCGTCGCCCACCACCAGTGGCTATCGATGGGAGTCTCGACCCAATCCCCAGCGACGCGCTCGCGACGGATGCCAGTCTCATGGGAATGAACAACGCGAAGAGGAGTGTGAATGGATTCAGTGCAGAAGCCCTCAGCCTCTTGTAAATGAACGTGCCGCGCGGGCTTGCCCGGTGCAGCCGGAGTCTCAAATGATTCTGGCTCTTGCTCCTCAAGGGGCAGGAGCGTGCGGGCTTCGGACAATAGCTCAGGCTGATTATCCTTGAGTACGGCAACAAGGTATTTGCCGTGGTCTTCAAGAAGATTGATCACGGAGGGACGCAGGTAGAGCGCATCGGCAGTGAGCACGTCAAAGCAGCGTGGGTGGTCCTTAAGGACGCGAGTTATCAGCCGTATAGCCGCAGCGACTTCGTCGTCTCCAGGATCTCCGTCTTCACCAGGCTCAAGCATTTCCACGTCGAGAAGCAATGGAAAATCCTCACAGATAATCTGAAACGCGACCAAGCGGTGGTAGAACTGTGTTTTGACCTCGTCTCCGACGGCGATCCGGCGTTGGAGACACTTTGGACAACAACGTTTGTAGCTACAGTGAGTTTTGTGACCATCGACGGCGGCAAGCATCCAACCGCGCTGTGGGGCAAGGATTTTGTTGCGTTTGAGGCAGAAGTAAATGTGTCCGAGACTGCGCTCGGAGACATACGCCAGTTCGTCGGCGCTGGGCAAACGGTGATTACCGAGCCAACGGGTCCAGCTGCTCTTGTTCCGGTGTTGCTCGAGTTCGTTGAAGCTTGGTAACCGGCAGCAGAACATGGCGAAGAATGCTGCCGGGAAAACTCGAGTGGGAATCTGTGGTTTGGGACGAGAGTCACGCACCCGCAGCCTCCATTGTTGGCGGAGGCTGAAAATCTTGTCCGCGTAAGTTAGTAGTCGCGTGAGAATGGTCGCTTCTTTTTTGGTGGAGAATTGCGCCCGGACTTGGCTTTGCCGGCTGATTTCTTACCGGTCTTGCCCTTCTTCTTGGCGGAGCTACTCGCCGCTCTGGCCTTGGTTTTTGCCTCCTCGAGTCGGAGGCGCCCCTGCTCGTCGAGGGCTTCCAGCAGAGCATTCGCCTTCTGGAAATCATCGATCCAGCGTCTCGCCTGAGCTTCCAACGGTCTGGGGACGTGCAGCATGGTGGTCTTGCCCTTGCGAGTCTGACCGATGGCCAAGGAGCGATGGCGCAAGGAGTCGTCGGAAGCGCAACGGCAAGTGGGCTTGCCGCATTTACGAGAGAGTTCGATGGGCGAGCCGTGAAGGAAGCCTTCGGCCTGGTCGAGGAGCTGGCGGAGGCGGCTGCGAATCTGGCGTTCGGTGGGGGGCAGGGAGTTTCTGCTTGGCATGAAGGTCGGCTCGTTCGGCGCACTGTAATATAAGACTATTACAGAAACAAGCTTAAAAAAGATGAAATAACGAATGCGAATTTGCCATGGGGTCAAAAATGGGCGCTGCCGATCCGAATTACCCAAAAATACAGGGCTTGAGCCGCCTCAGCGTGATGTGTAAGAGCTGTTCCGGCTCCACTCCACCGGAATTACCCAAAAATACAGGGCTTGAGCCGCCTCAGCCGCCTATCTTACGGAATCGCTGGCCGGCCTCATGATGGGAAGCCCGTGGAAACTCAACTCTTGCAGCGTTTCCAGGGTCTGTGGCGGGCCTGGAGCTACGCCTGGAACGAAGATCATTCGGACGCGGTATTGGTGCCGGCGCACGGGGCGCGGCTCAGCCTTCCCACGGGGGAGGCGGATCGGCGGCAGCCATGGCGGCTGGTCAGCCGTTCGGAGTGCCTGGTGTGCCACAATGCACACGCGGGTGGCGTCCTCGGTTTTTCTACCTGGCAGGTATCGGATGACTCGCGGCGTCGCCTTGAGGAACTGGGTTGGATTCAAAGTGGTCGCGGCAGCCGAAGTGGTGGCCGTGGGCGCCGGGAGGGCCGGGTAGAGTCTGAGCCAGCCGTGCATCCGGCCCGGACCTACCTCGATGTGAACTGCAGTTCTTGTCATCGCCAGAACGGGGGCGGGCTGGTACCCATGCAGCTTGAGCGGCTGTTGCCGGAGGAGCGTCTGGCGGCGGTCGGCGTGCTGCCAGAGCGTGGCGACTTTGGGATTTCCGGCGCACGGGTGATCAGTCCGGGCCAGCCGGAGCGATCGATCCTCATTTATCGCATGGCCAAGCATGGCTCGGGGCGGATGCCACATCTCGGCTCCTTCCAGGTGGACCGTCAGGGCTGGGCCCTCGTCTATGATTGGATCGAGTCGCTCGATCCGGAAGCGAATCGGAAGCTCTGGCGCCTGGCGAGACGGTGCCGCGGGCCCTGGTGGCCCTTTGCAAGGAGGGAACCGAGGCGGCGAAGATCCTTGCCGGGATGGAGGATTCCTTCGTGACGGAACTCCTGCCGCCTCCCGCTGAAACCGTCGCTCCGGAGACTCTGAGCTTCCACGTTGGTTCCAGCGAGGGCCCGCGCTTGTCGGGCGCGGCAGAAGCCGTCCTGGCGCGGCCGGGTGTGGAGAGGCGTGGGAGAGAGCTCTTGCGGGGTCCTCGGGGCGCAATCTGTCTCACCTGTCACCGTCTGGGATCCTTGGGGAAGGCTTTTGGCCCCTCCTTCGACGGGATCGGTTTCCGGCGCTCGGCCGAGCATTTATTAGAAAGCATCCTCAACCTATCGAGGGACATCGAGGCGTCTTATGTCCACTACACCGTGACCACGGATGAACGCTCTTCGAAGGCGGGCTTGATCGTGCATCATGATCGGGAGCGCTTGGTGCTTCGAGACGCCGCCATGACGGAGACGGAGATTCCGGTCGGGAAGATTGTCAGCGTGACCGCGGCGGAGACCTCGGTGATGCCGGCCGGCTTGGCGGCGGCGTTTCCGGAGGGAGAGTTGGCGGACTTGCTGGCCTATTTGAGATCCCTGCGCTGAGCGGGAGTGCGTGGTTCCGAGACGGGCGGAAAACGAGCGGATAATGCCTTTGCGCAGTGGGGTTCCGGTGATATAGGCCGGGAGACGATCACTCTCAGGAAGAATCTTTTGTGATGCCCAAGAAGCCCGTAGTTCTCATCATTCGCGACGGCTGGGGAGACCACCCCGGCGGTCAAAAAGTCGCTGAAAAAGTTGGCAATGCCGTCTTGCTCGCCGACACGCCGTTTCACGAGCAGCTCTTTGAAAAATACCCGTACTCTCACCTCAGTGCCAGCGGGCTCGACGTGGGGCTGCCGGAAGGTCAGATGGGGAACTCGGAAGTTGGGCACCTCAACCTGGGCGCGGGCCGGATCGTCTACCAGGACCTGACTCGCATCAACCGGGACATTGAGAACGGTGCTCTGGCGGACAACGGGGTCTTGAAGGAGTCCCTGGAGAAGGCCCGCTCGGGCAGGCTGCACTTGATCGGTCTGGTTTCGGACGGGGGAGTTCACAGTCACCAGAATCATCTCGTCAAACTGGCGGAATTGGCGCGCGGGGCGGGCGTCCCCGAAATCATGGTGCACGCGATCACCGACGGGCGGGACACCTCTCCCACCGGGGGCCAGGCCTACCTCAGTGAGTGCGAGGACCGTCTGGCCGAGCACGGCACCCAGATCGTCACGGTCGTCGGGCGCTATTTCGTCATGGATCGGGATCAGCGCTGGGAGCGCACCAAGCTGGCCTGGGACGCCATTGTGCTCGGGAAAGGCGAGGAGAAGGCGGTGCTCCCCTCCGAGGCGGTGGCGGAAAAGTACGGGGAGGACAAGACGGACGAGTTCCTTCCGCCGATGGTGTTTGGTCAGGCCAACTCGGAACGAGTGCGCGATGGGGACGTGATCATCTTCTTCAATTTCCGGGCCGACCGGGCCCGCCAGTTGTCGGTGGCTTTTCTCCATGAAGACTTCGACGGCTTCGATCGCGAGCACTGGCCGCGAACGCATTACGTGACGCTGACCGAATACGACGCCACCTACGGATGTCCTGTCATTTTTCCTTCCGTAGATCTGAACGATGTGCTGGGCGAAGTGGTGGCGCGAGCCGGGCTTCAGCAATTGCGCATTGCCGAGACGGAAAAGTATCCCCACGTCACCTATTTCTTCAACGGTGGCGCTGAAAAACCTTTCGAGGGAGAGAATCGGGTCATCGTTCCCTCGCCGAAGGTGGCGACCTACGACATGCAGCCGGAGATGAGCGCCGCGGAGGTCACGGTCAAGGTGTTGGAGAACTTGCCCGAGCATGATCTCGTCATCCTCAACTATGCCAACCCGGACATGGTGGGCCACACCGGGTCGGTGGCGGCGGCGATCAAGGCGGTGGAGGTCATCGATGACGCGGTGCGTCAAGTGGTGGAGCGAACCTTGGACCTGGGCGGGAAGCTTCTGATCACGGCCGATCACGGTAACTGCGAGCAGATGATCAAGGATGACGGCTTGCCGCACACCGCCCACACCACCAACTTGGTGCATGTGTTTTACGTGGCCGAGGATGCCGAAGAGGTGTGGCTGAAGGAGGGGATCCTGGCGGATGTGGCTCCGACCCTGCTGGACTTGTTGGGTGTGGAGCAGCCGGCCGAGATGACGGGCACCTCGCTTCTGGTGCAACGGGTGGCGCCGGTGTAGGGATGGGACGAAAAAGGCGCGGGGTTCGTCGTGGCGACGTCCATCGGTGAGGCGCTGATCGGGTCGAGGCGGCAGGATTGCGCCTGCCGCCCCTCCCACACCACCGGACATGCGGGACCGCATCCGGCGATTGGATCCATTTGGTCTTAACTCTTGAGGTCTGATGGCATCAGGAACCCGTAGCGTCTCAGAGTTCGGTTGTTGAGGGCTTCGTGCATGACAGGGTTTCCCGCCATGCGCCACGCTCCACGACTGCTCCTCCCGACGATGGCTCGACTCGGCGGTAGGCCGAGTCGGCGCAGGGCGGATTCCCGTCCCTTGCTTTTATGCCAACGTTGCCAGAAGCATTTGCGAATGTGGCGACGGATCCACGGTTCTTTCCGGTAGATGTCCCGTCGCCATTCGCAGCGCCGGTAGTAGCCCCACCAGCCGTTCACGTAACTTCGCCATTGATCGCGCAGTTGCTCGCTGGTCAGTGGTTGCCGGGCGTTCCAGAGTTCTCTCACGCGGTCTTCAAACCGGGTGAGGCTTGCAGGAGCAATCCCGATGAGCAGCGCGCTGGTGATGATGAACCCCAGGAACTTCCGTTCCCGAGGCCTCCCCACCCCGCTTTTGCTCTCGCTGACCTCCAGCCGGAGGTGGCGCTTGATCCAGCCAGTGAGGCCGGCAAGCACACGCTCCGCGGCGGCTTGGCTCTTTACGTAAATGTTGCAGTCATCGGCGTAGCGGGCGAATCGCAGTCCGCGTTTCTCCAGCTCCTTGTCCAGCGCGTCGAGGTAGATATTGGCCAGTAGCGGCGAAAGCGGGCCGCCTTGCGGCGTTCCTTCTTCGCTGCTGACCTTTAACCCGTCGGGCATCACCACCCCGGCTCGCAGGTATTTGCCGATGAGTTTCATCACGGCTTTGTCCCCTATCACGGTCCCAATTTTACTCATCAGGATGTCGTGGTTCACCTTGTCGAAGAACTTGGTAATGTCCATGTCGACGACGTGGGTAAACCCCTCCCGGGCAAAGCTCTGGGCGGCTTCCACCGCAATCACTTCGCCATGGATGGCGAGGTGTGCTCTGAGTTCGTCGGCCCTCATGCCGCCGGGGCCGGGTGCCCCGTCATTACGCTCAACGGCGTAAAGGGCGGCTCCCCAGTTTCCCGACCTGATGGCCTTCTCCATCAGTCCCTCCAGCTTTGCTGTCCGCAGAAATGACCGGAAGTTGTGGATGAGGGCGGTCGGCGGGGCACAGAAATGACCGGAAGTTGTGGATGAGGGCGGTCGGGGCATCATGAAGAGTTCAACCATTTACCAAAACAACTGAACTCCAATGAAAGCCACCAACCACCCCACCGAATCCGCATCTATCCTCGGCCAGGAAGGAGCAAGCACCGTCTGCCAGAACGCCCTTGAGGCCACCCTGCGACAAGGAGCCCAAATGCTTCTTCAGGCCGCCATCGACAACGAAGTCTCCGACTACATTCAAGCCCATCAACATCAGCGTGATGACCAGGGTCATCGCCAAGTCGTCCGCAACGGCCATCTTCCTGAAGCGGCAACTTCAGACTGGAATAGGGAACGTTCCTGTTCGGCAGCCCAGGATCAATGATCGCCGATCAGGCCAGCGGTTCACCAGCGCCATCCTTCTGCCGTACCTAAGCCGAGTCGCTTCACTGGACAACCTCATCCCCGCACTCTACCTGCGAGGAATCTCAACCTCCGAGATGAGTCGAGCCTTAGAGCCGATCCTCGGTGAGAACGCATCGGGACTTTCTGCGACCAATGTCGTTCGACGAGGAAGAGCAATGGGAGAAAGAACGCGAGCAATGGAGCAAGCGTGACCTCAGCGACAAGGAATACGTCTATCTCTGGGCCGACGGGATCTACTTCCATGTCAGGCTCAATGACGACCGCCCGTGTGTTCTCGTCATTGTCGGCTCCTTACCCGATGGAACCAAGGAATTGGTAACCATCAGCGATGGAGAACGAGAGAGCAAACTGTCCTGGAAAAATGTGCTCAGAGATCTCGAGAAACGAGGATTGAAGATCCCCCCGAAATTGAGTATCGCCGATGGAGCTCTCGGGTTCTGGAGTGCCTTGGAAGAGGAGTACCCGACAAGCAAACAGCAACGATGTTGGGTGCACAAGACAGCCAACATCCTCGACAAGCTGCCCAAGAAAGTGCAACCCCTTGCCAAGGAACGCATCCATGAGATCTACATGGCGGAAACAAAGAAGGCCGCCTTGGAGGCCTATGACGAGTTCTTCACGCTCTACGAAGCCAAGTATCCGAAAGCGTGCGCCTGCCTGAAGAAAGACAAGGACACGTTACTGACCTTCTACGACTTTCCAGCAGAACACTGGAGACACATCCGGACTGAGATGCAAGGGATTTATGGACCAAATTTAGCTTAGTTAGATGTTAGTATTTGCTTCGAATTGAGCAGGTGTTTGGTAGTCGAGTGAGGAATGTTTCCGTTTGGTATTGTAGTACGATTCGATGTAGTCAAATAGTTCGGTCCGGGCGTCTTCTTCGTTGATGAAACAGCCACCTCGGATCATCTCCGCCTTCAAAGTGCCGATCATTGATTCGGTCCAGGCGTTGTGATAGGGATTACCTCTAGCTGACATGCTTTGCAGCATCCCGGCTTGAGATAACACTTTGCGAAAAGCGCGGCTTCCATACTGACTTCCTCGGTCGCTGTGAAAGATTCTGCCAGGCTTCTTAGGAGTCGAAGCCAGGGCCATCTCCAGTGCATGGACCACGAGCTCGGCTCGCATGTGATCTGCGAGCGCCCACCCGACCACTCGCCTCGAATAGAGGTCGATTACGACAGCGAGGTAGAGCCAGCCATCTGCAGTGCGTATGTGCGTGATATCGCCAGCCCAAACTTGGTTGGGCTTCTCAGGTTCCGGTTGGTTTTCCAACAGATTCTGCGAGGGCTTGTCGGCCCGGCCATCGCTGGTTTTGGGCACGAATTTTCTGGGCTGAATTGCACGTAACTCTCTCTCTGCCATGAGTCTACGCACGCGATCTAATGAGCATTGGATCTCCATGTCGCGAAGCTCCTGATAAATTCTGCGATGGCCATAGCGCCCGCGGTGTTCCCGGAAGATCTTCTCGATGACATCACCAATTTCCTGGTCACTTTGCTGAGTCGGTGTCGGCTTTGCAGCATGATAGTAGCTGCTTCGCGGCAAATTCAAGGTGGCGCAGATTTGGCGGACACTATGCCCGGTTACCTGATGTATCGACCCAATCATTTCGCGGGTTTCGGCTGGGGAGAGGTCCCTAGGATCAATGCCTTTAGGGAAAGATCCAAAATATTTTAGATAAATGTTGCATTTTACCATAATAGTTATAATTGGGGTGGATGCCTCACTCCCATCCCAATCAAGTTAGCGGTTTCCTTGGTCAGTTCGAACATCTTTTCGGATTCGTTCGCGATCGCTTCGAACGCTTGCAGAACCCAGGCCGCGGCCCCAACCCCAAGCTGCCGGCCTGGGATCTTCTCGCCTCCCTGGTCTATCACGTGATCAGTGATGCTGGCCATTTCTCGGCCCATGTGTTCCAGTTGTTCGAGGTGGTGATCAAGGATAGTTCGCTCTCGGAACGGCGCCAGAGGATGGGGCTTGAGCCATTCGCTTGGCTCATGAAGCAGGTGTAAAAGCCCCTCGCCGATGGACGCGTACACAAGGGATGTTTCTACAAGGGGCTGCGCCTGTGCGGGATCGATGGCTCGAAATGGAGCGTCACGAACACGCCGCAGGTTCTGGCTGCCATGAGCAAGGCGGCCTCCAGGAGAATGACCGCCGCCTTTGCGAAAATAGAGATGTGCGCGCTCGTGGAACTTGGCATCCACAACCCGTAGGCGGCGACGGTCGGCCTGAAAGGAGAAGGCGAATGGACCCTGGCCAAAGAACTTCTCGGGAGTCTGCCGAAGAGGAGTCTGCTGATTGTCGACCGGCTTTACGGTTGGGGGAAGTATCTCGACGAACTCGTGAAATCATGCCGGGCGGCACATAGTGAATTGTTGGTGAAGGCACGCGGCAGCAACAAGAGCCATAAGACTGAAAGGCTCTCCGATGGAAGCGCGCTGGTCAGCATCAGGGTGCCCAGAAAGAAGGCTGATGGGCCGCGGGAGAATCAAGAGGAGATCCGTATCCGTGAGATTCGAGGCCGGATCAGGAAGCCGGGGGCACGACAGTGGAGCGAGGAGAGGCTATGGACGACGCTTATTGATGAGCAGGAGTATCCGGCGCAGGAATTGCTGGAGCTCTATGCCCTGCGCTGGGAACACGAGATATTCTACAAGGAACTCAAGCTCCACATGCGCGGGAGTGACGTTCTTCATAGCCATACGCCAGAAACAGCGGCCCAGGAGGTGGCGGCATTGCTCATGGCCTGCTCGATCATCGCGCAGGAGCGATGCGAAGCCGCGAAAAGCGGCAACATCCAGCCGTTGAGCATCAGTTTCCTGAAGACGCTCGACAAAATGAATTCACTATGGGCAGTGTTCGAAGTGTCCGAGGGACTGCTGACCGAAGAGACAAAACAGGAGATGGTAGCGCGAGTCAGAGAATTGATCGTTCGGGAGGCAATACCGAAAAGACGACAAAGGAGTTGCCCGCGCAAAGTCCGCCAACCGGTGACGAGTTGGCCTAGGCTAACAGAAAACGACTCTCGTGAGGGCGAGTTCCTGCTGGAGATTGTTAGCTTTCCCTAAAGGCATTGGCCCTAGGATGAGAGCGGCTTTTTTTAAAATGTCGTTCTCGACCTTGAGTTGTGAGAGCTCGCGTCGAAGCCGACGCAGTTCGGCCCTTCACGTCTCCAGCGATATAGGAGATCGGTGCTGATGCCGAGATCCGCAGCCACGTCGGATACGGGCTTTCCGATTTCCAGGAGTTGGACTGCTTGCGCCTTGAATTCGTCAGTGTATCTCTTTCTGGTTTTCATGGTCAGAGTATGGGAGTTGCTTAACGGGTGGTCCAGAAATCTACCACACCTCAGACGACAAATCCGATAGAGTCGACGTTTGCCACGGTACGCCATCGAACTCGACAAACCAAAGGATGTGGATCGAGGAAAGCAACCCTTTCAATGGTCTACAAGCTCGGGCTGGAAGCCGGGAAAGGCTGGCGTCGACTCAACGGGTATCGTCAACTTGACAAAGTCGTGCAAGGAATCATCTTCGTGGACGGCATCGAGCAGCAAGCCGCTGCCTAACCCATCATCGAACTTCGAATGGTGTTCCGGTAGCTGCCCTCATCCACAACTTCCGGTCATTTCTCGATTCTCATTGGGAGCCACCAAAAACGCGTCATCACCACCGAAGACGCCGAAGCGGCGCTACGCCAAGCGGTCGAGAGGCGTGGACTGAGGATCTCCGCGGTTCTCTATCAGCGTGTGCTCGATGAGATCAGGAAGGACGCCATCGATTCGTAGCCTAAGCCGCGAGTGGTCTCAACCCGCCCTAATCCACCGCCAGCGAATAGCACCGAATCTCCGAGTCGTTCCTCACCAAGATACAGCGATTGGCATAAGCCGGATGCGACCACACCACGGGCCGCCGCTTCATGTCCGATCCGTCCGGTTCGATGAGCTTCGCGCGGCTGATCTCTTCATAGCCCTCGGGCGAGAGCTGGGCGATCATCAGCTCGCCCAGTTCGTTGAAGAGAAAGAAACGGTCCTGGTGGGGCGTGATGAAGACGGTTCCCCAACGCTCTTTCTTGCCCACGATCGGTTTCAACGTTTCCCACAAGCGTTCCCCATCGGACAGGCGGAGACAGCGGAACTGACCATAACTGCACCCCCCGTAGACGTGCCCTTCATGGATCACCGGCGTGCCGATGATGCTATTCAAATGCACCGTTCGCCGCTCACTCGCCCGCTCGGTCTGCCAAACGACCTTCGGTTTCCGGTCCAAGCGCTCAAACTCTAACAGGGTGGCGCCGTTGTAGAAACTGGTGAAGAAAAGACGTTTGCCATCGAGACGCGGTGTCGGCACGGAGAGGCCCGAGCGAATCTCCCACAGAACGGTCCAGAGAACCTTGCCCGACTCCGGATCCAGTCCGTTGATGGCCTCTGGATGCCAGATCACCAGGACGCGCACGCCGTCCACCTCGAAGATCCGCGGCGGGCAATAGCCGGGTTCCTTCGCTCTCAGCGCCCGCCACTTTTCCTCACCTGTCTTCTTGTCGAAACTCACCACGGTCGTCCCATCGCCGGCGGCGAGACAGATCAGCTGATCGCTTTCCACCAGGGGTGTCGCGGCAAAACCCCACACTGGCGTTTTCACCTGATAGAGAGGGACAAAACTCTTGGCCCACAGGACGCCGCCGTCCGACACCCGGCGGCATCGCAGTTCTCCTTCCGCCCCCAAGGTGTAGACCAGGCCCTCATCGATCACCGGCGTGCAGCGAGGCCCGGCCGCATAACTGACGGTGTAGGCGGTTGGATAACTCTCGCTCCAGAGGGATTCCCCCGTCCCGGCATCGAGGCAGGTGAGTGTTTCCTTGCCAGGGATCTCGCCTCTTTCAAAGGGATTGCCCGGCGAGGTGGCGGGATCGTCCAGGGATCTAAAAAAAACGAAGGCCTTTCCCTCACTGACCGCCGGGCCGGCATACCCGGCACCCGTCGGCCGCTTCCACAGTAGCTTGGGACCACCCTCCGGCAGACGTTCGACGATCCCGGTCTCCCGCCACACGCCGTCCCGCTGGGGACCGAACCATTGCGGCCAATCGTCCGCCATCGCGCTGGTCAATGCGCTCGCCAGAACTCCCACTCCAAGAAAAACGCCGATCGCTGCTTTCATGGCCCGACCTTCAACGATCCCTCGTCGCTCATCAAGCCCGGGAGTTTCACCGATTTCCCGGATCCGCGCTTTTCCCCGCGGCCTCAAGAGGCTTTGTTGAAGAGAGGAATCACCCATCGGTTCCATCCATCCATCGAAACGTCGACCGATCCCAATGCCGGAGGATTCTCTCTTTGATCAAGCGAAGCCATCCGAGGAAGCCAAGCCACGGACCGACCTCCCTCCGTCCGCCTCCATGCCCCTGGCCGCGCGGATGCGGCCCCGGAATCTCGACGAGTATCTCGGTCAGCAAACGATTCTCGGGGAGGGCAAATTGCTCCGCAGAGCCATCGAGGCCGATCGCTTCTCTTCCCTGATCTTCTTCGGCCCTCCCGGCGTCGGGAAAACCAGCCTCGCCCGGCTCATTGCGGGTCACACCGCGGCCCGCTTCATCAACTTGAGCGGTGTCGAGAGCAACGTGGCGGAGATGAGGCAAAAGGTCGAGGAAGCCAAGACCTATCAGCGCCTCCACAAGCGGGCCACCATCCTGTTCATCGACGAAATCCACCGCTTCAACAAGTCGCAGCAAGACGTGCTCTTGCCCCACATCGAGAACGGGATCGTCCGCTTCATCGGCGCCACCACGCACAACCCCTATTTCTACATCAACAGTCCCCTGGTCTCCCGGTCGCAGGTCTTTCAACTCGAACCGTTGGAAGTCGGCGATCTCGTTCAACTCCTGGGACGTTGCCTCGAAGACGGGGAAAGAGGTTACGGTGAGCGCTCCGTCACCATCGAACCGGAGGCCGCCCGGCACCTGGCCACCGTCTCCGACGGCGACGCCCGAAAATGTCTCACCGCACTCGAACTCGCCGTGCTGACGACCCCACGTGAGGCATCGGGCGCCATCACCATCACCCTCGCCATCGCCGAGGAATCCATTCAGCAGAAAGCGGTCGTCTACGACGCCGATGGCGACGCGCACTACGACACCATCAGCGCGTTTGTCAAGAGCATGCGCGGGTCCGATCCCGACGCCACCCTCTACTGGCTCGCCAAGATGCTCTATGCCGGCGAGGACATCCGTTTCATCGCCCGCCGAATCGTCATTGCCGCGAGCGAAGACGTCGGGCTCGCCGATTCCAATGCCCTGCGAGTCGCCGTGGCGGCCCAGCAAGCTGTGGAGTTTGTCGGACTCCCCGAAGCGCAGATTCCCCTGGCTCACGCGGCGGTCTACATCGCTACCGCACCGAAGAGCAATCGCAGCTACACGGGTCTCCTGGCCGCCTTGAAAGACGTCAAGCAGGGCCGGACCCTGGCCGTCCCCAAACACTTGCGAGACACCCACTATGGAGGCGCCAACGACCTGGGCCACGGTGACGGCTACCTTTACAGCCACGACTTTGAGGAAGGCTACGTGCCTCAGGCTTACCTCCCCGAGGGACGCCAGTACTACGAACCTTCCGAGCACGGCCTGGAAAAACGAATCAAAGAACGCCTTGAGCATTGGCGCCACTTATTCCAGACACAAAATAATGAATAAATTAATAATATTTACAATAATTTAAACCTCCACTGGATCGAACCGATTATTCTAATTATATGAAAAAATTAAAAAATTTTAGATTTACAATGATTGGCTGACAGCCATACTACCGAGGAACTTTCGATCGATTCCGCTAACCATCGAGCCGTGCCCTGCCGACCCGATTCCACACCGCCATCATGCCTCCCTTCGTCCAACCTCCTCCCCTGTTCCACCTGAGCAAAGTCGAGACCATCGAGTGCACCCCGCAGACCGAGATCATCTTTTTCGATCAGGCGATCGACTTCATCCCCCACGGGGCACAGATCCTCTTGGGAGTGTTCGCGGATCCTTCGGGTGAAGGGCACCTGGATTCTCTCACTGGGGTTTCCTCGCAGATCGATGCCGATTCCGGTCTCGTCTTGAACACCCTGGCCAAAGGTCAGCCCACCGGTGCGTTGACCCAAAGTCTCTGGAGTCGAACGGGCATCCAGCTCAGTCTCCACATCGAGAGGCACCGTCACGTTCTCATTCCCCATTTGACGATCACCGATCAGGAAGGATCTCTGGGCGGCGCCGATCTCGACCGGCCGTGGGATGAGGGCGAACGCGACGAAATCTTTCTCCCCGCCTTTTCCATGCCAACGCCCTGCTTGCTCTCAGCCTTTGCGGGCTACTATTCGGAGAACGGCTATCGTCCTGAGTTCGGGGCGCATCAGATGTGCGCGTGGCCCGACGACGCGCCCTGAGCTTCGTGTTAGGCGGGTTCTCACCGACGAGCAATCGCCTTCAATCACGGGTTGTGCCCTGCAGGGGCCGCGTTATACTCGCCGCCGTGAAACGGATCGTCCTCGGAGTGACCGGCTCGATCGCCGCCTACAAAGCCGCAGACATCGCCAGCCATCTGGCGAAGGAGGGTCACCGGGTGTCCGTCGTCATGACGTCAGACGCCCAGGAGTTCATCACGCCGCTCACGCTCCAGACGCTCTCCAAGCAACCCGTGACCGGTGATCTCTACGACGAGAAAGACAGTTGGCGGCCGGGCCACATTGAATTGGCCGATGAAGCGGATCTCATGCTCATCGCTCCCGCCACCGCTCACACCATCGCGCAGATCGCGCTCGGTCTGGCGGGCGATACGCTCACGGCCATCGCGCTCGCCACCCGTGCCCCCCTGCTCATCGCTCCCGCGATGAACGGCAACATGTGGAGGCATCCCGCCACTCAAAAACACGTGGACACCTTGACTGGCTGGGGCATCAAATTTGAAGGGCCGGAGGCTCACGGGATGCTGGCCTGCGGCTACGAAGGCGTTGGCCGGCTCGCGCCCGTGGAGGACATCCTGGCTCGCGTCCGGTCCATCCTCGGAGAGAACCGGGGCAAACGGACCTTTGACAGCCCGGCTCCCGCGAACTCGTGAAAGTGCTTCTCACCGCCGGCCCCACCCGCGAAGCGCTCGATCCGGTCCGATTTCTCAGCAACCGTTCCTCCGGCCGGATGGGTTTTGCCCTGGCGCGCCAAGCCGCGATCAGAGGTCACGAAGTCGTCCTGATCGCAGGGCCTGTCCACCTCTCGACGCCTGAGGGCGTCCGTCGAGTCGACGTCACCTCCGCCGAGGACATGTATGAAGCCGTGGTTTCGCATCTCCAAGGGACGTCTTTGGCCATCCACAGCGCGGCCGTGGCCGATTACCGCCCGGTCACCGTTCACTCCCAGAAGTTCAAGAAAAGCGACGAGACCTGGACCCTCACGCTTGACCGCACCCGGGACGTTCTCGGAAGCATGCGCCAACCCTTGGGTTACACCGCTTGCCTGGTGGGATTCGCCGCCGAGACGGAAAACCTCCTGGCCAACGCCCATGACAAGCTCCGACGGAAGGGCTGCGATCTCGTGGTGGCCAACGACGTCAGCCGTGACGACATCGGATTTGATGGGGCCGAGAACGAGGTGACGCTCATCTTCCGCGATGGCGAGCCCGAATCGATCGCCAAGATGGACAAGGAATCCCTCGCCTCGCTGATTCTCGAACGCATCGATCAGCGATTTTTCTAACACTCACGCATACATCATTTCTCCTCCATTCCAACCCTTCACTTTCCCATGGGCGATCCCCTCAACACCGCTGTTCAAGCCGCCCAAGAAGTGGGCGCCTTCCTTCGAGAACACTTCGAAAACACCGAATCCCTGGTGGTCAACGAAGCCAGCCAGCACGACGTCAAACTCGAACTGGACGTGAGGAGCCAAACCCTGATCACCGAGATCCTTCTCAAGGCCTTCCCCGATCACGCCCTCTACGGCGAGGAGGGCCTCGCCGGCAATCAGGAAAGCGCCTGGCAATGGATCGTGGATCCCATTGACGGCACAGTGAATTACTTTTACGGCCTTCCACACTTCTGTGTCTCGATCGCCCTGCGCCACGCGGGCGAGACGCAGTTAGGCGTCATTCTCGATCCGATGACCGGAGAACTCTGGGCGACTGAACGGGGCAAGGGAGCGTTTCTCAATGGGCGCCGACTGGCTGTCAGCCGACGTGACCGTCTCGAAGAGAGCGTGATCACCACGGGTTTTTCCAAAACCGCCGCCGGCATGGAGCAGGGAATGGAGCGTTTTCGATCGCTCGCCACTCGCGTGCGGAAGATTCGCATCATGGGGAGCGCGGCCCTCGGGCTGGCTTACGTGGCCAGCGGGCGGCTCGATGCCTATCTCGAGGGCTTCATCAGTCTCTGGGACATCGCGGCGGGCGTCCTCCTCATCGAGGAAGCGGGTGGGCGAGCCGATCTCCATCAGCTCGACGGAAGCTCTGACAAATTCAGCATCATCGCCTCCAACGGCCTCCTGGACTTGCCACCGATCAGCGATTCCTGAACGTCTCAAACGGAGAAATCGAACTCCCGCTTGCGTCATCCATCATCTTCGGTTTTTGATGGAGCCATGTTGACGATTCGAGACGCCCAGGATTGCCGTTATGACATGATCTCTCTTGGCGAGATCATGCTGCGACTGGACCCCGGAGAGGGACGGGTCAAGACCGCCCGGCGCTTCAGCGCCTGGGAAGGAGGTGGCGAATACAACGTGGCCCGCGGCCTACGCCGCTGTTTCGGCATGAGAACGGGAGTCGTGACGGCTTTTGCCGACAACGACTTGGGCCGCTTGATCGAAGATTTCATCCTCCAGGGTGGCGTCGACGTCTCCCATGTTCAGTGGGTGCCCTACGATGGCGTAGGTCGCACGGTGAGGAACGGGCTCAATTTCACCGAGCGGGGATTCGGCGTGCGGGGCGCTCTCGGCGTCCCCGATCGCGGCCTCACTGCGGCATCCCAGATGAAACCGGGCGATGTCGACTGGGATCATCTCTTCGGAGAACAGGGCGTGGGTTGGTTTCACACGGGCGGCATTTTCGCGGCTCTCTCCGAGTCGACCGCCGATCTGACCCTGGAAGCGGTTCAAGCGGCCCAGAAGCATGGAACCATTGTCAGCTACGATTTGAATTACCGCCCCTCGCTCTGGAAAGCCATCGGTGGACACGCCGAGGCTCAGGAAGTCAATCGCGCCATCGCCGCCTCGGTGGACGTCATGATCGGGAATGAGGAAGATTTCACGGCCTGCCTCGGTTTCGAGGTGGAAGGCCTGGACGAACACCTCACCTCGATTCAGGTCGACAGCTTCAAATCGATGATCCGCGACGCCGTGAAAGCCTTCCCCAATTTCAAGGCCACGGCGACCACGCTCCGCACGGTGAAGACCGCCACTGTCAATGACTGGGGCGCCATCTGCTGGCACGACGGCGAATTCCACGAGGCGACCCACCGCGAGAACCTGGAAATCCTCGATCGCGTGGGCGGTGGCGATAGCTTCGCCTCCGGATTGATTTACGGATTCCTCAGTAGCAACGATCCTGCCAAGGCGGTGGAGTATGGAGCGGCCCACGGTGCCCTCGCCATGACGACTCCTGGCGACACCTCCATGGCTTCGCTCGCCGAGGTGGAAAAACTCATGGGCGGCGGAAGCGCCCGCGTCGTTCGCTAGAGTCCTAACTTTTTACCCAAATCCAAGACCATCCATCCTTTCTCTTTCCATGAGCCCCCAACTTTTTTCCCTCCAAAACAAGACCGCCGTTGTGATCGGCGGGACCGGTGAACTCTGCGGAGCCATGGCCGAGGGGCTGGCCTCCGCCGGCGCGGAGGTGGTGCTGGTGGGACGGAGCGAGGAAAAGGCCAAAGCACGGCTCGCCAAGATCGAGGAAGCCGGGGGCAAGGCCAGTTTTGTCAGCGCGGACGTCAACGCTCGCGCCAGTCTCGAGTCTCTGTTAGAAACCGTTGTCAAGCATTCCGGCCAGGTGGACATCCTGGTCAATGGCGCCGGGGTCAATTCGCCCACGCCTTTCCTGGAGATTTCAGCAGAGGAGTTCGACCGGATTCTTCAAACCAACACCAAGGCGGTCTTCGTCGCCTGCCAGGTCTTTGGCGCCTACTTCCTCGAAAACAAAATCCCGGCCTCCATCATCAACGTCGGCTCCATGTCGGGCGTCACACCGCTCTCCCGCGTCTTCACCTATTCCATGACCAAGGCCGCAGTGCACAACCTCAGTAAAAACCTGGCCCGGGAGTGGGCTCCTCACAAGATCCGCGTCAACTTGCTCGTTCCCGGATTCTTCCCTGCCGAGCAGAATCGCAAAGTGCTCACCGAGGATCGCGTGGCGCAAATCATGGGTCACACGCCCATGCAACGGTTTGGTGAAGCGCAAGAACTCGTGGGCGCCACGCTCTTGCTGGCCTCCAATGAGGCCAGCTCATTCATCACCGGAACGGAACTGATCGTCGATGGCGGATTCGCCTCGATGACTATTTGATTTCCAAACTCACATCTGACCGATAAATCAGCTCAGTTTTCTTGCCCAAAGTGTTAGTTTATGTTGCGTTATATGCCGCCTGCTTTTAAGGTCTTGTGTGAAAAATAAACGCAAAAAGACAGGCGGCAAATCCAGCCGAAAAAACGCTTCTCGGAGCTATCAACCGATCTCTCAGGCCCTGAGCGACCCCAGAGTCTTTGCTGATACCGAACTCGGAAATGGTATTCGCGCTCATGGGATGGTCAACCTTTTTCGGGCCGTCTTCGGTAAGGCACGCCGCATCGATGGCGAATGCCCAGGGGCCATCCTCGCCGCCCTGCTGGTATGGCCCATCCTCAAACTCGAGAATTCCAGTATTCATGCTTTCTGTTCGGAGCTTGGCCAGTTCTTGAAGGGCCGCGTAGATGACTGCAAATACAGGGCGAACATTCTTTATCGTGTCATGCGCCGTGAGGACGTCAATTGGCGGACGATGGCCATCGAGCTTTGCAAGAGCATTTTCAACGCCAACTCCGTGGGTCCAGACGATCAGCGAGCGTTCGTCATCGACGACACAATCAAGGTGCGACGGGGCAAGAAGGTCGAGGGCTCCTCTTTGCACTGGGACCACACGGAGAACCGCTATGTCACAGGTCACCAAGTGGTGGAGCTCGGCATCGCCGGTGAAAAGGGATTCCTTCCGGTTGATCGGCAGATTTTCATGGACGAAAAGGAAGCGGTAGGAAAAGCGCCTGAGAACGAATTCCGAGATAAGAGATGTGCCGCCGCGAGAGACATGGAGAGGGCAAAAAATGAATCGAAACACACGATGTTTCGAAGGATGCTCAAGTCGGCGCTGGATGTGGGATTTCGAGCGGCCTACGTGCTGGGCGACGCTTGGTTCGGTTGCAAAGAGAACATTCGAGCCTCCCTGGATCTCGGCCTCGTCGCCATTTTCCAGATGAAGCGGGGCAACATGAATTACTGGTTGGCGAATCCGCAAACCAACCGGAAAGCAAAGAGCTATACCGCGCCTCAACTCTTCAACAAATACAAGCGTCAGCTCGAGGCATCGAGCCCCAAGGCGCGCTACCGGACTTATCACGTCAAAGTCTGGATCAACTTGGGGACAGAGGCCAAGCGAGCCCCAAAATGGCAGGAGGTGACACTCATCT
Source organism: Verrucomicrobiales bacterium (assembly GCA_965204485.1). Lineage (GTDB taxonomy): Bacteria > Verrucomicrobiota > Verrucomicrobiia > Verrucomicrobiales > DEV007 > JAACDM01. Next base: position 15,065 of record CBDBEZ010000134.1, on the reverse strand, counting down.
TCAGCGCCCCGGTGAATCCCAGTTCTGGAGCCTGTCCAGAGAAAGCGTGGGTGGTGTTCCTGACCACGGACATCGAGGCCTCCGTGGAGAAGACGCTTTCAATATATGCCTTGAGATGGTCTGTGCTCGTGAGTGGGAAGTTCTCAGACCGGTTTCTCTTTGCCTGGCGTGTCTGTCTGACTGCGTAATAGAGCGATCTTCGCCTTGGATAGTTCAATGCTCAGATCGATCAGTTCGGTGGTCAGTTTCTTGAATTTCTTGTACTCCTCTGTTTCTTTTCGTAGTCCCTTCACGTGGTCTGGCCAGATGTGTTCAGTCCGGCTCCTCATCTTATGCGTGTAGCTCAGTTGGTAATACACGCCGCGCTGGCGTTGTCGATCTCGGTATTGCTTGCTGATGCTCCCAGGCTGCATTGGCCCGATTGCAGCTAACTTTGCCGCAAGTTTCTGGACTCTTTTTTCAGTGATCTGATCTTTTTCATGGTCATTAGTTTATATATGCGAATGTCTAGGAAAATCAAATCATTTGTTATGGATCTCTGGATTTCTTGGTGGAATATCGTCTGTCTTCTGCGACCCGCTTTCTCGAGAGCCCGCACCTTTCTCTGGTTTCTGCTCGTCTTGGCCGCTTTCTCCGTGCGCAATGACCTCCTCGGGGTTTCCAGTTTCGTCCGCGCTCTCGGTTTGTCAGAACACTTCTATGAGCACTTACTTCATTTCTTCCACAGCAATGCCGTGAAGACGGACCGGCTTGCAGAACTTTGGTTCGCCATCGTGATCAAGCACTTCCCTGTCTACAAGATCGGTTGTCGCCCCGTCCTGGTTCTCGACGGCATCAAGAAGTCCAAGGAGGGCCGCAAGATGCCTGCGGTGAAGTATCTGCATCAACAGTCCGAGTCCAATTCCAAGCCTCACTTCATCATGAGCCATTCCTTTCAGGCCTTCGGCGTGCTCTGTCAGGTTGGCGGATACTTCTTCTGCGTTCCGGTCTGTGCACGCATTCACGAAGGTATCGTCACTTCAAACCGCGACAGGAGAACCTTGATCGACAAGGCCAACGAGATGCTCGCATCCGTCTGTAGAGGTCAGGAGTTCGTCTTGCTGGCCGACGCCTACTACGCCAACGGAAAGGTGATCCAGAGCACCAAGGGGCGTTCCGGTGTGCTGGTCACGAGGGTTCGACGCACGACAACCGGCTTTCGGCCTGCGGCAGTGCCACGCAAACGCAAACGCGGACGACCGAAAAAGTATGGCGCTGCGGTGAAGCTCCAGAATGTCTTTGGAACGGGCGGCTTCAGTTCCGTTCCCAGTCCCGTATATGGGGAGAGAAACATCTCTGTCCGGTTCAAGTCGGTGGATCTGTTGTGGAAGCCCGCCGGGGCGATGGTCCGCTTCATTCTCGTCGATCATCCCACGAGAGGGCGGATCATCCTCTTGTCTACCGACCTCACCATGGAAGCTCAGGAGATCATCTTGCTCTACAGTTTGCGTTTCAAGATCGAAGTCGCTTTCAAGCAAGCAGTGCATTCGGTCGGCTCATTCGGATACCATTTCTGGATGGCCGCTATGCGACCGCTCAAGCGTCGCAATGGTAACCAATACCTCCACCGGACTACCGAGAAATATCGCAGACAGGTGCAGAGAAAGATGCACGCATATCATGTGTTTGTGCAGACCGGCATGATCGCTCAGGGCATGTTACAGTACCTTGCCATGACATGTGACGGTCTGGTCTGGAAGCACTTTGGAACCTGGATCCGAACCATCCGCCCAGACGTGCTGCCTTCGGAAATGATTGTCTCAGCCGCCTTGAAAAACACACTGCCTGGATTTTTGCACCACGGCGGAAAAGGTTCAGCGTTCCGAAAATTCATCCTTGATAGAATAGACTTCACTCGCTCCGAAGGTTCACGCTTCGCCGCATGATGATCCAGTTACAGAACTTCTCACTCACGAGTCTCTACGGGCATGCCCAGATAATCGAACATCCCAAACTTGGGTGTGTATTGCATGACACCAGAGTTTACCCAATGTCCTTCTACGAGAGCCACTTTAGGGGGCTTTTGATCATCAACGACTTCTAAAGAGCGATCTTGTTGTAAAATTGAAGATTGAGAAACGGTAACGGATGACGAATTCCTTCCAGTAAAACCGGATTTGAGTGTCAGGTAGCTTACGATAATAGCCAGTGCCCAAAGGCTTCTTTCTGTAATCGGCCTCATTGGGTCAGTAAATGTCCAAATCGTGCATGCAGTGAGGAATGGATCACAACTATTGACAAAGAGATTGGATTATTCCTTCGACTCAATGGATCGGTGTATACAATTTTTACATTTTGCGTTTCGTCGCCTTGTCCGTTCGGATCAAATTCGATCTTGTAGGGTTTAGAATATAGCCCGTTGTTCACAAATGGTCCAGCTAGCGAAGCGCCTACTACATCTGTTAGCGCTTGGCCGAGGACAGGATCTAGGGTATCGCGAATCTTTGACCGCAGGTTTTTAGCCAGATCTTTATTCGCAGGGATTGAGATAGCGATACTGCCACTCTCTAAATGCTCTAATTTATGCGTCTTGAGTTCATGTTGATTCAATTCTTTCCGAATCAAATCATACATATCTAGCACGTGGTGAATTTGCTTATCATCCAGCCCCAGCTCGACCAGAACCTTCTGGTCGAATTTGTCGAACTCATCCGCGAATGGCACCCACGCTCTTTGCGTCACGCTTCTCGGTAGCCACACTTTGTCATCATCTCTTGATGTGAGGTCTACTTCAGCCGTCTCTGGCAGATTTACTTCCTGCCTATTCTCAACACAAGGTGGCGGTTGTTGAAGTAATGACGGGAGGTTCTTTTAGAACCTCTGGGGAGTGATTCGTATGAGAATCACTCCCCAGAGGTTGCGACCAAATAATGAAGACGAGGACTAAAGCCCAGACGGTCCTCTCGTAGATATTCACTAGTATGCCATTCTACACCCTATAGTTTCATAAATCGGGGCAAGAATCCCAAGAAAATAGTGGCAGGGGCCTTTGGGATAAGGTCGATTTGGAATCTACCAAAACACCAAACACTTCAACCCAAAAGCCACCTACAGTAAGAGTAGCACGACGTACGATTAATGCAAAGTCCAGAACGATTCCGGCGATCAAATTTGAAGATCAAGAATTGACCTCTTTTGGCGGTCTCGTTATCTTTCAGAAGCTCTTTCAGGAATTGGATCTGGAGGGGAAGCTTCAGCAGTGCTTTGATCCACTGGATCGGCGCATGTCCCGCTTCTACAAGTTCCACAAGGTTTTCATGTGTCTTATCGTGCATCTTATACTGGGCTACTGGATGCTTCGCGATATGGACTACTACCGAGATGATCCCCTTGTACGACAAGTTTTGGGGATGCACCCATTGCCCAGTGTCCCAACGATGAGCCGGATGTTGGGAGAGGTCGATTGTCAAAGCCTTGAGAGGATGAGGGAGATGAATCATTTCGTTTGCCTGTCGCGACTTCAGGAGGAAGGAATCAAACGCATCACGCTTGATTTGGACGGAAGCGTGCAGAGCACGAGTCGCCATGCGGAAGGGACGGCTGTGGGATTTAACAAGAAGAAAAAAGGCGAGCGCAGTTATTATCCACTGCTCGCGACGATCGCTCAAACCGGACAAATCTTCGACTTCCTTCATCGAAGTGGCAACGTCCATGACTCCAATGGCGCAGTGGAGTTCCTCCGTTCCTGCGTGGAGAAGATTCGCAAGGTGCTGCCTGATGTGCAGATCGAGTTGCGCGCCGACAGCGCGTTTTTCAGCGATCAGATGGTTTCAGAGGCAAAAACCCTGGGCCTGGAATATACGTTCTCGGTGCCTTTCGAGCGGCTTGTGGAACTCAAGGGCATCATTGAGAAGCGCCGTCGCTGGTCCCGAACCCGAGGCGGAGAGGGAAAAACTCATCACTTCGAAATCCGCTGGAAGCCAAAAAGTTGGGCGCGCAAAGCGCGCATTTTGTGCATTCGAACCATGAGGCACACTCAGCGCAAAGGACCGCTCCAACTGGATCTTTTCGAACCAGTCGAGGAAAACTTATGAATACAAGGCGATCATCACCAACAAGACAAACACGGCCGCTCATGTGGTGAAATTTCATGAAGGGCGTGGCTCTCAGGAGAAGATTTTTGGCGAAGCCAAGAGCCAGGCCCAGATGGACTATATTCCGGCCAAGCGACGTGCCGCCAACGAAGCTTTCCTTTTGGCCAGTATCCTCGCCCACAATCTCACACGCGAAATGCAGATGCGATCTGCGGAGCGGTCACGCAAATCGTCCCCCCAAAGGGCTGCGGAGTGGATCTTTGAAGGACTCGGCACGATTCGCCGCAAAATCATCCAGTGAGCCGGACGTCTGACTCGCCCTCAAGGTCGACTCACATTGACACTCGGAAGCAATCAGGCCGTCGAAGAAGAAATCGCCTACTACATGATCAGCGATTCCGTAAGATAGGCGGCTGAGGCGGCTCAAGCCCTGTATTTTTGGGTAATTCGGATCGGCGGCGCCCATTTTTGACCCCATGGCAAATTCGCATTCGTTATTTCATCTTTTTTAAGCTTGTTTCTGTAATAGTCTTATATTACAGTTCGCCGAACGAGCCGACCTTCATGCCAAGCAGAAACTCCCTGCCCCCCACCGAACGCCAGATTCGCAGCCGCCTCCGCCAGCTCCTCGACCAGGCCGAAGGCTTCCTTCACGGCTCGCCCATCGAACTCTCTCGTAAATGCGGCAAGCCCACTTGCCGTTGCGCTTCCGACGACTCCTTGCGCCATCGCTCCTTGGCCATCGGTCAGACTCGCAAGGGCAAGACCACCATGCTGCACGTCCCCAGACCGTTGGAAGCTCAGGCGAGACGCTGGATCGATGATTTCCAGAAGGCGAATGCTCTGCTGGAAGCCCTCGACGAGCAGGGGCGCCTCCGACTCGAGGAGGCAAAAACCAAGGCCAGAGCGGCGAGTAGCTCCGCCAAGAAGAAGGGCAAGACCGGTAAGAAATCAGCCGGCAAAGCCAAGTCCGGGCGCAATTCTCCACCAAAAAAGAAGCGACCATTCTCACGCGACTACTAACTTACGCGGACAAGATTTTCAGCCTCCGCCAACAGTGGAGGCTGCGGGTGCGTGACTCTCGTCCCAAACCACAGATTCCCACTCGAGTTTTCCCGGCAGCATTCTTCGCCATGTTCTGCTGCCGGTTACCAAGCTTCAACGAACTCGAGCAACACCGGAACAAGAGCAGCTGGGCCCGTTGGCTCGGTAATCACCGTTTGCCCAGCGCCGACGAACTGGCGTATGTCTCCGAGCGCATCGAGCCTGACAGTGTGCGAGGGTGTCTCGGACACATTTACTTCTGCCTCAAACGCAACAAAATCCTTGCCCCACAGCGCGGTTGGATGCTTGCCGCCGTCGATGGTCACGAAACTCACTGTAGCTACAAACGTTGTTGTCCAAAGTGTCTCCAACGCCGGATCGCCGTCGGAGACGAGGTCAAAACACAGTTCTACCACCGCTTGGCCGCGTTTCAGATTATCTGTGAGGATTTTCCATTGCTTCTCGACGTGGAAATGCTTGAGCCTGGTGAAGACGGAGATCCTGGAGACGACGAAGTCGCTGCGGCTATACGGCTGATAACTCGCGTCCTTAAGGACCACCCACGCTGCTTTGACGTGCTCACTGCCGATGCGCTCTACCTGCGTCCCTCCGTGATCAATCTTCTTGAAGACCACGGCAAATACCTTGTTGCCGTACTCAAGGATAATCAGCCTGAGCTATTGTCCGAAGCCCGCACGCTCCTGCCCCTTGAGGAGCAAGAGCCAGAATCATTTGAGACTCCGGCTGCACCGGGCAAGCCCGCGCGGCACGTTCATTTACAAGAGGCTGAGGGCTTCTGCACTGAATCCATTCACACTCCTCTTCGCGTTGTTCATTCCCATGAGACTGGCATCCGTCGCGAGCGCGTCGCTGGGGATTGGGTCGAGACTCCCATCGATAGCCACTGGTGGTGGGCGACGACCATGCCCCGCTCAATGGCCGATGCCAAGACCATCTTCCATTTCGGGCACGACCGTTGGAAGGTCGAAAACGAAGGCTTTAACGAACTCTGCTCCCGCTGGCATTCCGGTCATTGCTATCACCATCATCCCAATTCCATTCTCGTTCTGTGGCTGATCATGTTCATGGCCCACGCCGTGTTCCACTGCTTCCACAAGCGCAACTTGAAGCCAGAGATACGCCGTGGACACACGGCCATCTATTTTGCCCGTCAAATCGCCGCCTCCATGCGAGAGGATCGATGGTGGCCGCCACCGGCTCCGGGCTGAGGAACGCCCGCCCCGCGCTCTCGGTAACCTTGGGTTCGCGTCCGCCATCGGAGCGGTCTGGCTCCCTGTTGCCTATTGCCGACAGGGGGATCCATTTCGCGGCTCGAGCCCTCCGAAATTCGCCCGAGAACCGCCACACGAAACTGTTCGCCCTCCTAGCGCCAGCTTCAACACGCTCAACACCCACCAATTCAGGCCATTACGACTCTTTCCGACGCCGTCTTACGGAATCGCTGCTACATGATGGCCTGACTGACCATTTTATGAAACGCTGGGGTACACGTAGCCTGATCCTCCTGATTCTCCCGTGGAACCTATCACATCCACAGAATCTTTAATCTGTTCAATCGAGAAATGACCGGAAGTTGTGGATGAGGGCGGTCGGGGCATCATGAAGAGTTCAACCATTTACCAAAACAACTGAACTCCAATGAAAACCACCAACCACCCCACCGAATCCGCATCTATCCTCGGCCAGGAAGGAGCAAGCACCGTCTGCCAGAACGCCCTTGAGGCCACCCTGCGACAAGGAGCCCAAGTGCTTCTTCAGGCCGCCATCGACAACGAAGTCTCCGACTACATTCAAGCCCATCAACATCAGCGTGATGACCAGGGTCATCGCCAAGTCGTTCGCAACGGCCATCTTCCTCAGCGACAACTTCAGACTGGAATAGGAAACGTTTCTGTTCGGCAGCCCAGGATCAATGATCGCCGATCAGGCCAGCGGTTCACCAGCGCCATCCTTCCGCCGTACCTACGCCGAGTCGCTTCACTGGACAACCTCATCCCGGCACTCTACCTGCGAGGAATCTCAACCTCCGAGATGAGTCGAGCCTTAGAGCCGATCCTCGGTGAGAACGCATCGGGTCTTTCTGCAGCCAACATCGTTCGACGAGGAAGAGCAATGGGAGAAAGAACGCGAGCAATGGAGCAAGCGTGACCTCAGCGACAAGGAATACGTCAATCTCTGGGCCGACGGGATCTACTTCCATGTCAGGCTCAATGACGACCGCCCATGTGTTCTCGTAATCGTCGGCTCCTTACCCGATGGAACCAAGGAATTGGTAACCATCAGCGATGGAGAACGAGAGAGCAAACTGTCCTGGAAAAATGTGCTCAGAGACCTCAAGAAACGAGGATTGAAAATCCCTCCGAAACTGAGTATCGCCGATGGAGCTCTCGGGTTCTGGAGCGCCTTGGAAGAGGAATATCCGACAAGCAAACAGCAACGATGTTGGGTGCACAAGACAGCCAACATCCTCGACAAGCTGCCGAAGAAAGCGCAGCCCCTTGCCAAGGAACGCATCCATGAGATCTACATGGCGGAAACAAAGAAGGCCGCCTTGGAGGCCTATGACGAGTTCTTCACGCTCTACGAAGCCAAGTATCCGAAAGCGTGCGCCTGCCTGAAGAAAGACAAGGAAACTCTACTAACGTTCTACGACTTTCCAGCCGAGCACTGGAGACACATCCGGACGACAAACCCGATTGAGTCGACGTTTGCCACGGTCCGCCATCGGACTCGACAAACCAAAGGGTGCGGATCGAGGAAAGCAACCCTATCAATGGTCTACAAGCTCGGCCTGGAAGCCGAGAAAGGCTGGCGTCGACTGAACGGATATCGTCAACTTGACAAAGTCGTGCAAGGAATCATCTTCGTGGACGGCATCGAGCAGCAAACCGCTGCCTAACCCATGATCGAACTTCGAATGGTGTTCCGACCGCCCTCATCCACAACTTCCGGTCATTTCTCGGTGCAATTTGGCCGCGATGCGATATGCACTTATATTTGAGCCTCTTCAGCAGAATCTGTGGGTGCCCAGGCGGCGCGATTCACCTAGAATCCTGACCAGCAACAAGTTATATCCAATCTTAATGGGCATCAAAGTTGTGGCAACAAGCCAGCTGCCCATCCAAACCTCGGATTTGCGAGGACAACGCTTTTGCGCCGGGGCTGCCCCTGGTAGGGCTCAGCCCATGAAACAAGTAGTTTCAGCAGTTCTGGGGTCCAGGGGCAGCGGGACCCGGCGTCCAGCGTTCCCGGAGCAAATCCGGAATTTCACCCACAGATTCTGCTGAAGACCCTTTTTTTGAGAAGGGTGCCCCCGGGCGGCGGGCTTCGTGGTTTTGGGAAGAATCTTCGTCAAAGCCCCTCGACCGATCCGTTTTCTCGGTGCAAGGAATGGGAGAGGAAAGAACCGGTGGTTCTCATCCTCGCGGTGACACCCGCCGGAATTCCGCGTCATGACCATTGCCACCAAGATCACCATTGGGCGTCTCTTGCTCATTCCTGTCATTGTGAGTCTCGCCGTTCACTACGCCCAGACCGTGGGCCAGGGGGACCCGGTGGAGGGCTACCGCTGGTCGGCCGTCGTTGTTTTCTTGGTGGCGTCGCTCAGTGACGCGCTCGATGGATACATTGCGCGTCGCTACCAACAGAAGAGTCGCCTGGGCGTCATCCTCGACCCCTTGGCCGACAAGGGCCTGATGCTGGCGGCGATCCTCACGCTATCCTTGACGGAATGGCCAGGTGGATTGCCCTTGTGGTTTGCCACCATCGTGATCAGCCGAGACGGAGTATTGATCATTGGGGCATTGCTTCTCAATCATGTCGTGGGCCACGTTCACATCCGGCCCCACTGGACGGGAAAAGTGGCCACTTTCTTTCAGATGGTCACACTGGCCTGGGTGATGCTGGTGCTTCCCGGGGGGCGTTCAAAGTCGGGCTCACGGTGGCGGCGGGCTTCTTCACCCTGGTCTCGGCGATCTTGTACATCGTCGATGGCATCGGGCAGGCCCATGCCTCGGGCCACGGCGAAGCGGACGCGGATCTGCCTTGAGATCTCGCGGTTGGAGACGTCCTGTCTGGAGGGGACATTGATTTCACGGGGTTGAGGTTGAGGAAGGAGGGATGCGCTCTTGCTTCGGGCTCTTGGGGATGGGTAGAGTGCGCTCATGAGATCGATGATTGCCTCGATAGGGTTTTGGCTGGCGGCACTGGGGATGGTGGCGGCGCAGGAGGAGGAGATGCCGTTTGGCGCCGACTTTCCCAAACTGGATGACTTGGCCACCGGAGAGTGGTGGGAAAGGGCGGAGGAGGAACCTCGTCGCCCGAATGCCAAGTCTTTCATTGAAATGAAGGTCCCACGCGATGAGGTGGTGGCCTTCGCGGTCTACACGGTGAGTCAGGGCACGCTCAAGCTCTCGGCTCAGCTTTTCCCCTTGCTCCCTGAAGAAACGAGGGTCGTGCGCCTGGAGACGCGTTCGACCGATGCCGAGTGGAAGTCCATCGCCGAGGAGGAAGTGATCGAGCTTGGTTGGAGCGCCCATTTTCGGGTGAAGAACTGGGATCACGGGAAGGACGTCGCCTATCGGGTGCGGCACGGTGAGACAGCCGCCTTCGAGGGCCGGATCCGGCGCGACCCCCGGGAGAAGGATCGCATCGTGGTGGCCAGTCTCTCCTGCAATTCAAGCCGGACTTCGGGACCGCGTCCGCGGATCATTGAAAATCTCAAGAAGCAGGACCCCGACCTGCTCTTTTTCGCCGGCGACCAGACCTATCATCACACCCAACACACCGCTGGCTGGCTGGAGTTCGGCTTGCAGTTCCGCGAGTTGCTCCGTGATCGCCCGGTCATCGCCATTCCGGACGACCACGACGTGGGCCAGGCCAACATCTGGGGGGAGGGCGGGAAGAAAGCCTCCACGCCGGCAGGGCCGGATGGCGGCTACTACTACCCTGTCAAATATGTCAATATGGTGCAGCGGCAGCAAACCTGGCATCTGCCCGATCCTCACGATGCCACGCCGATTGACCGGGGCATTTCGGTTTACTACACGCGGCTTCGGGTGGGAGGCGTGGATTTCGCCATTCTGGAAGACCGCAAGTTCAAGAGCGGTCCCCAGGGAAAGATCCCCAAGATGGGGCCCCGGCCGGATCATATCAACGATCCCAAGTACGATCGTCAGTCGGTGGACGTGGAGGGATTGACCTTGTTGGGTGAACGCCAACTGTCCTTTTTGCGGGACTGGAGCCAGGATTGGGAAGGCGCAGAGCTGAAGGCGGCACTCTCGCAGACGGCGTTTTGCGGCGCGGTTCACATTCACGGGAATCCGACCAACCGCTTGTTGGCGGACCTGGATTGCAATGGTTGGCCCCAATCGGGTCGCCAGAGAGCCTTGAGAGAGTTGCGTCGTGCCTGGGCCACTCACCTGTGTGGCGATCAGCACTTGGCGGTGGTCGTGAAGCATGGCATCGACACCTATGGCGACGGACCTTTCGCTTTCACCAGCCCGGCCATCGTCAACACCATCTACGGTCGCTGGTGGCATCCCGAGGACGAGCGGCCCGGGCCTCACGCCGTGCCGCACAGCCCGCTCCCCTGGACGGGGGACTACGAGGATGGCCTCGGGAACAAGATCACCATGCTGGCCTACGCCAACCCGGAGGATCGGACGGACGAGACGCAGCGTGCCGACGGCTATGGCCTGGTGCGCTTCGACAAGAAGACGCGTGAAGTCACCTTCGAGTGCTGGTCGCGATTTGCCGACGCTTCGGAGGGAGACGAAGCGCAATTCCCGGGCTGGCCGATGACTTTCAAGATGGCCGACAACGATGGGCGGCGGGTGTTCGGCAAGCTGCCGGAGGTTTCGGTGGACGGTCTGAGCCGGCCGGTCGTGCAGGTGATCGAAGAGGACAGCGGAGAGATTCTTTACACCGTCCGGGCACCGGCGGGGTTTGAGTCGCCGGTGTATGCCCCGGGGCGCTACACGGTCAAGGTGGGGGCCAACCGCCCGGACGACGTGTGGCTATCCGGATTCGAAATTTCCAAACCCTGACTTTCACACCATCGAAACATGTCGACTCAACCCACTCGTAGAAACTTTTTGCGCGCCGCCGGTGTCTCGGCGATCACGGCGCCCTTTGTCACCACCGGAGCCCGAGCGGCTTCGCCCAACGGCAAGCTGCAGCACGCCAGCGTGGGCGCCGCCGGAATGGCGGGTGCCGATATCAACAGCCTTTCCCGGCACGATCATTTTCAACTGGTGGCGGCGGCGGACGTTTCCCGGCGCAATCGGGAGCAATTGAAGGAGAAGTTTCCCGAGGTTCGGCTCTATGAGGATTGGCGGGAGATGCTGAAGTCGGAGGGGGAAAAGATCGACTCGGTGAACGTCTCCACGCCGGATCACATGCATGGTCCGGCGGGAATGGCGGCCATGACCAAGGGCAAGCACGTCTACGTGCAAAAGCCTCTCACACAAAACCTGTGGGAGTGCCGCCAGATGATGTTGCGCGCACGGGAGAAAGGCGTGATGTCGCAGATGGGCATCCAGGTGTCCTCCGGATTTGAGGAACGCTTTGCCGTGCGGCTGGTCCAGGACGGTATTATTGGGAAAGTGAAAGAAGTCCACAGCTTCTCCAACAAGACCTGGGGTGATCCCCAGCCGCGACCGGAGGGCGGGGAACCACCGGAGGACCTCAACTGGGATCTCTGGCTGGGACCGCCAGCGATGCGTCCCTACATCAAGGGTCATTATCACCCGGGCAACTGGCGGAAACGGCGCGACTTCGGCACGGGAACCCTGGGCGACATGGGCTGTCACATCTTCAGTGCCTGGTTTCGGGGCTTGGCTCTCTCCGCGCCGATCGCCGTGAAGTCGACCGGCCCGAAGCCCAATGAACACAACTGGGCGATCGACGGCCGTGTGGAATACACTTTCCCGGGCACCTTTTACACCGAGCGGCAGACGGTGAACGTGATCTGGTATGACGGGGCCTCGCGCCCGCCCCAGGACGTGCTGGAGCTGGTGGGCAAGGTGCCCGGACAGGGGAACATCATCATCGGGACGGAGGGCGTGATGCTCCACCCTCATGGCGGCACTCCCCAGCTCTTTCCTCGGGAAAAGTACCAGGATTTCCGCTACCCCAAGCTGGAGCCGAGGGATCATTACAAGGAGTTCGTCGATTGTTGTCTGGAGGGAAGCCGCAAGCCCTCGGCGAACTTTGAGTACGCCGCTCCCCTGACCGAGTCCGTGTTGCTCGGCTGCCTGGCAAGCATCTTCCCCAACGAAACCCTGTTATGGGACTCCGACGATCTTCGCTTTCGCAACTCCGAGGCCGCCACCGGTTTCGTCAAGCGGACTTACCGGCCTGGCTGGGAGATTGTGTGAGGTTTTGACCTCGCGCGCAGACTTTCTTGAGCGCGGCGATCCGTTGCCACGTTCCGGCCGCGAGGACCGGCTTGGCGAATGACCGATTGAGCGTTCGGCCCCAATGCCTGTCGGCACGATTGAGGCACGCTCTCCTTCCGCGTGATCTCGACGCGTCGTGAAAACGGCGACCGCGATGGCCGCGCGCCGTATGGAGGCCCGGTGAAGGGCTCACCCGAAGAGGCCGCCTGGATGACGACGCTCTCGGGTCGGCATCGCCGCATTTGCACGTGGGTGAGAGCCTGTGGCAGGGTGGCTCCATGATCAAACCAACCCGTCGCCAATTCCTCTGCCTGGCTGCCGGGGGGCCACGGCCTCCCTTGCTCTGGTGGCCGGGCGCCGTCCCGAACGGTTTCGCTCGCACACCCGTCGATCCCATGCCCTCGGGGCGGAGACGGCCATCACCGTCTGGCACGGTGACAGCGTCGTGGCGGAAGCCGGGCTTGAAGAGGCCTTTGCGGCGATTGACGCCGTTGAGGACCTGATGAGCCTTTACCGGCCGCCCAGTCAGCTCTGCCGCTTGAACCGTCAGGGAGAACTCGCGGATCCGCATCCCGACCTCGTCAAGGTGCTTCGGCACGCCCAGGCACTCTCGGGACAGACGGACGGCGCCTTCGACATCACCGTGCAACCTCTCTGGGCCGCGAGGCAAGGAGGAGTGAGCGTGTCTGAAGTCGAAAGTGAGAAGATCGATTGGCGTCGCCTGGACGTCTGGAAAGATCGGGTGTGCTTTCGCGACGCCGGCATGGCGGCCACGCTCAACGGGATCGCTCAGGGATTCGCGGCCGATCGCGTGGCCGAAACACTGGGACGACACGGGATTTGCCACGCGCTGATCGACACGGGAGAGGTCGCCTCTCTGGGACAACGTGAGGGTCAAGAGCCCTGGCGCGTGGGGTTGCAGCATCCCAGGCAGCCAGAGGCCTTTCTCGGTGTCGCGGGACTGCGCGATCGCTGTCTCGCGACCTCGGGCGATTACGCGACGACCCTGGACCGGGATTTCGAGGAACATCACTTGATCGATCCCAAGACCGGCCGCTCACCGCAGCAACTCTCCAGTGTCTCGGTGGCGACGACGACGGCCATGGAGGCTGACGCGCTCTCCACCGCGGCCTTCGTGCTCGGGCTTGAGTGCGGGCTGGCCTTGATCGAGCAGACGCCGGGTGCCGACGCTCTCATGGTGCGCAAGGAAGACGGCGCCGTTTTTGCCAGCAAAGGTTTTCCCCGCCTTCAAACCGAGAAATGACCGGAAGTTGTGGATGAGGGCAGCTACCGGAACACCATTCGAAGTTCGATGATGGGTTAGGCAGCGGCTTGCTGCTCGATGCCGTCCACGAAGATGATTCCTTGCACGACTTTGTCAAGTTGACGATACCCGTTGAGTCGACGCCAGCCTTTCCCGGCTTCCAGCCCGAGCTTGTAGACCATTGAAAGGGTTGCTTTCCTCGATCCACATCCTTTGGTTTGTCGAATTCGATGGCGTACCGTGGCAAACGTCGACTCTATCGGATTTGTCGTCCGGATGTGTCTCCAGTGTTCTGCTGGAAAGTCGTAGAAGGTCAGCAACGTGTCCTTGTCTTTCTTCAGGCAGGCGCACGCTTTCGGATACTTGGCTTCGTAGAGCGTGAAGAACTCGTCATAGGCCTCCAAGGCGGCCTTCTTTGTTTCCGCCATGTAGATCTCATGGATGCGTTCCTTGGCAAGGGGCTGCACTTTCTTCGGCAGCTTGTCGAGGATGTTGGCTGTCTTGTGCACCCAACATCGTTGCTGTTTGCTTGTTGGGTATTCCTCTTCCAAGGCACTCCAGAACCCGAGAGCTCCATCGGCGATACTCAATCTCGGGGGGATCTTCAATCCTCGTTTCTTGAGATCTCTGAGCACATTTTTCCAGGACAGTTTGCTCTCTCGTTCTCCATCGCTGATGGTTACCAATTCCTTGGTTCCATCGGGTAAGGAGCCAACAATGACGAGCACACACGGGCGGTCGTCATTGAGCCTGACATTGAAGTAGATCCCGTCGGCCCAGAGATAGACGTATTCCTTGTCGCTGAGGTCGCGCTTGCTCCATTGCTCGCGTTCTTTCTCCCATTGCTCTTTGAGTCGAACGACATTGGCTGCAGAAAGACCCGATGCGTTCTCACCGAGGATCGGCTCTAAGGCTCGACTCATCTCGGAGGTTGAGATTCCTCGCAGGTAGAGTGCTGGGATCAGATTGTCCAATGAAGCGACTCGGCGTAGGTACGGTGGGAGGATGGCGCTGGTGAATCGCTGGCCTGGTCGGCGATCATTAATCCTGGGCTGCCGAACAGGAACGTTCCCTGTTCCAGTCTGAAGTTGCCGCGGAGGAAGATGGCCGTTGCGAACGACTTGGCGGTGCCCCTGGTCATCACGCTGATGTTGATGGGCTTGAATGTAGTCGGAGACTTCGTTGTCGATGGCAGCCTGAAGAAGGGGGATGTCCACTGGATCGTTAGAAATGGCGGATGGTTGTTAAGATATTGAGCCTAGA
>CBDBEZ010000133.1:0-215793 GCA_965204485.1 Verrucomicrobiales bacterium | reverse complement strand
TTGCCTAACTGAAACAAGGTCGCCTGCAAGGTTCGCTTCAGGGAGAGAAACGATTCGCTGCGCGCCGGTATGGCCCACTCCCAGTTCGAGAACGGCAACACTGTGTGGCAGAGCAGATGCACGAAAGGCTCTCCGGCGATGGTGATCCCGAGGGATTTCCCTTCAAACCAATCCAACTGCAGCCGTTCTCCAGGGCGATGTTCTTGTGGAAAGTAGAGTTCCGGTGTCTCGCCGTGCTGCTGTCGCCATTGCTTGAGTCTTCTTTGGAGGGTCCGCAGCAGACGACCATCCTCGAAGCGCTTCGGATGGCGTCGCTGCAGTTCGGCAAGCAGGCGCACCGCCTTGATGTTCGGGCACTGCTTGAGTAGGCCCTCGATCTCTTTCCAGACGCCCTCGAAGGGATCCTCTCGCGTCCGCCATGTCCGGGGGCCGCGACGGCCTTGGGGCGGCCCTCCGTGGATACACTTGCGGGCTGTTTTTCGGTCGAGGCCCGCCTTGCGGGCGCTTTCACTGAGGTTGTCGGTCTCTCGGTAGACTTTCATCAATTTCCGGTACTGCACGGCGCTGATCATCGCCGTGCACCTCGCCCAGACACCCCAGCGCCGCCCCCCTAATGTGGGGAATCTTAGTTGTCGTTACCGGGGAATTCTAATTGTCGTTCTACAGCCAGCCGGATCGGCAAGCGGGAAGCCTCGATGGCCAAACTCTCCCGCAGTTTCCATTCGTCGTCGTAGTGGGGCATCATGTCGGCGATGGTCCGGTCGATGACCGCCTGCTCGCCCCGCGCCGCATGACAGAGCAGCTTGGCCAGGAGCACCGTGAACACGCTCTTGTGGTTCTTGGTCGGAGACTTGCTCAACACGTCCACCAGCAAGATGTCCGACCGGCGAAGGGCCTCGTCGACCTCTCCAATCTGGACCAGCGCCTTGATCAGCGGATACTGGCAAGCCACGTAATTCTTGTAGGTCTTCTCCCCGGTGAACCGTCGTCCGGAGCGCTCCTCTCCCCGCCCGGAGATGAGAGACATCGCGATGTGCTGCGGCAAGTTTCGGAGTTCCGCCAGTCTCTCATACTCCCCTCGCTCCGCCAGGTGGCTCAGGTGGATACTCCAGGCTCTCAGATTCCCGGGGTACTGCCGAATGACATCTCGCACCAGGCGATCCTCATCGGCCCAGGTCCACGAACGAGCCGCCGACAGGATCACACAGAAGCATGCCAGGCTGCCGAGAATGGCGAGCTTGAGACGCGGCCAGCTGGCCGCCCACTTCTCCCAAAAAAGGATCACTCCCAACGCCATGAGAAGCCCCAACCACGGCATTGCCGGGTAAACCCGGTACTCAACCATCAATTCATCCACGGTGTAAGCATAGCGAATCACCAACTGAAAAAAGGCGATGGCGAACACCGCCGCCAACCAGGAGCGCCACCGAAAAACACCGAAGAGCAGCAGCCCTCCGGTTGCGATTACGTAACTGATTAGCGCTCCTAACCAGCAAACGCCACAGGCATCTCATGCAAGGGTACGCTCGCCCGCGATGATTTTGGCAAGCGACTTGAATACGGAACTCGCTCCTCGCAGCGAGAGAGTCGAGAGCACACTCTCGAATGCTGCGTAGGCATTGGCTCCCCGCTCCGTCTTGGAACATTGCGACACCTTGCGGGCGACGATCGCCGGCCTGAGCATCCGCTCGGCGATGTTGTTGGTCGGCTCTACCTCCGGATCCTCCAGGAACATCGTTAAATTCCCTTGGTCAAAGTGCCGGCCAAGCTCATTGAGCATGCGTCGGTTGTCGGGATCTTTGAGCGTCCGGTCCCGCAGGTAATGATCGAGTTCATAGATCTTTTTCAAGCTCTCTTCCTCGTATTGGTTTAAAGCCGACTCGCCGTTGTGGTACTGCTGCCAAGGCCTCAGACACTGTCGAAGCGAATTCTTCAGTCCCTCGCAGAAACTTCGTGCCCGCCCTCGCTTCTTCTCCAGAACTTCAGAGAGATTCTTCACAATATGGCTCATGCACTTTTGCATGTCCATCTGCGAAAATCGCTCCGCGTCGTAGCTCCGAAACCGACCGGTTCCAAGCACACACTCACAGGCCGCCGTGATGACTTCGGCCACTTCTTCGGCTCGGTGGCGTGATCGAATCTGAAAATACACCGCATTCTCCTGGCGGCTCACGAATCCCATCAAGCAACTCGTCTTGCCCCCCGTTCGCCATCCCGTATCATCCGTGTTAACGTCATCGGATTGCTGGATGGCTGCTTTGATTCGCTCCGCTTCTTGGCTGATCGCTCCATCGCCGTTTCCCAATTTCAGGGCGTCTTGTGTCAGGGCGCTCTGGCTGAGATCAATGCCGCAAATCTCGCGAACAATCGGAGGAACTTTGCGTAGAGTCACCCCGAAGTGATAGTGCAGAGCCAGTCCAAACGACCGAACCCTGGGACCCACACGGTGAGCGGTGGCCCCGTGTGGGTCGAGCGGCAAGTCCCGGTGAGTTCCTCGCGCGCAGTAGCCACAACTGCATTCTTCGACTTCCACTTTCCAGATCGATATGTCTCGGGCAATCTTTTCCGGCACATCGACCGTGCTTGCCGTCTCCAGACGAGTTCCAAGCCTGCCTCCGCATCGAGGACAATTTGACGACCGCCCCTTGGGCAATCGGGCTTCCATGCTTCGAACATTGTCATCCGGCCCAATCTCCGGTTCCTCCCGCCGCCGGAAGGACCCTCGGCCCGGCTTGCGTCCCGGTCTTTTCGGGTTGGCCTCGGGTTTTCCCTTCGAGAACGGAGCCGCCGATCTGTTCTGCTTGCGCTTCAACTCATCCAATTCCTCGCGAAGCTTCAGATTCTCCGCCTCCAACTGAGCAAACCGCTCCCGTAGATCGCGGACGAGCCGGATCAGTTCTCTCGTGGGGAGCGATTCAAGAGAATCGGACGACATCAATGGTTGAGATGTCTTAATTATCGAAGCTGTCAAGAGCTTGTTAGATGCGCTAATCAGTTACGCCGAACAGAGTGGCGCCTATCAGTATGCCTATGCCTCGGTGCATCTGGCTGCGATGCGATACGCTCTGATTTTCGAGGCCATGCTTCGGAGTGGTCGCTCGAGCTACGGGGAGGTGCGGGACCGGCAAACTGGGCATCTTCGAGTGCTGTGCTTCACGGGATTGCTTTGGCAATTGTTTCGCAGCCTCATCGAGGGCGCCCTGAGGTGTGGTAGATTTCTGGACCACCCGTTAAGCAACTCCCATACTCTGACCATGAAAACCAGAAAGAGATACACTGACGAATTCAAGGCGCAAGCAGTCCAACTCCTGGAAATCGGAAAGCCCGTATCCGACGTGGCTGCGGATCTCGGCATCAGCACCGATCTCCTATATCGCTGGAGACGTGAAGGGCCGAAGCCGACGCAGTTCGGCCGCGTAGGTCAACGAGCCGAAGGCGAGGAGGCCGAAGCGGCCGAACTGCGTCGGCTTCGACGCGAGCTCTCACAACTCAAGGTCGAGAACGACATTTTAAAAGGTCTTCAGCAGAATCTGTGGGTGAAATTCCGGATTTGCTCCGGGAACGCTGGATGCCGGGTCCCGCTGCCCCTGGACCCCAGAACTGCTGAAACTACTTGTTTCATGGGCTGAGCCCTACCAGAGGCAGCCCCGGCGCAAGCGTTGTCCTCGCAAATCCGAGGTTTGGATGGGCAGCTGGCTTGTTGCCACAACTTTGATGCCCATTAAGATTGGATATAACTTGTTGCTGGTCAGGATTCTAGGTGAATCGCGCCGCCTGGGCACCCACAGATTCTGCTGAAGAGGCATTTTAAAAAAAGCCGCTCTCATCCTAGGGACAATGCCTTTAGGGAAAGCTAACAATCTCCAGCAGGAACTCGCCCTCACGAGAGTCGTTTTCTGTTAGCCTAGGCCAACTCGTCACCGGTTGGCGGACTTTGCGCGGGCAACTCCTTTGTCGTCTTTTCGGTATTGCCTCCCGAACGATCAATTCTCTGACTCGCGCTACCATCTCCTGTTTTGTCTCTTCGGTCAGCAGTCCCTCGGACACTTCGAACACTGCCCATAGTGAATTCATTTTGTCGAGCGTCTTCAGGAAACTGATGCTCAACGGCTGGATGTTGCCGCTTTTCGCGGCTTCGCATCGCTCCTGCGCGATGATCGAGCAGGCCATGAGCAATGCCGCCACCTCCTGGGCCGCTGTTTCTGGCGTATGGCTATGAAGAACGTCACTCCCGCGCATGTGGAGCTTGAGTTCCTTGTAGAATATCTCGTGTTCCCAGCGCAGGGCATAGAGCTCCAGCAATTCCTGCGCCGGATACTCCTGCTCATCAATAAGCGTCGTCCATAGCCTCTCCTCGCTCCACTGTCGTGCCCCCGGCTTCCTGATCCGGCCTCGAATCTCACGGATACGGATCTCCCCTTGATTCTCCCGCGGCCCATCAGCCTTCTTTCTGGGCACCCTGATGCTGACCAGCGCGCTTCCATCGGAGAGCCTTTCAGTCTTATGGCTCTTGTTGCTGCCGCGTGCCTTCACCAACAATTCACTATGTGCCGCCCGGCATGATTTCACGAGTTCGTCGAGATACTTCCCCCAACCGTAAAGCCGGTCGACAATCAGCAGACTCCTCTTCGGCAGACTCCCGAGAAGTTCTTTGGCCAGGGTCCATTCGCCTTCTCCTTTCAGGCCGACCGTCGCCGCCAACGGGTTGTGGATGCCAAGTTCCACGAGCGCGCACATCTCTATTTTCGCAAAGGCGGCGGTCATTCTCCTGGAGGCCGCCTTGCTCATGGCAGCCAGAACCTGCGGCGTGTTCGTGACGCTCCATTTCGAGCCATCGATCCCGCACAGGCGCAGCCCCTTGTAGAAACATCCCTTGTGTACGCGCCCATCGGCGAGGGGCTTTAACACCTGCTTCATGAGCCAAGCGAATGGCTCAAGCCCCATCCTCTGGCGCCGTTCCGAGAGCGAACTATCCTTGATCACCACCTCGAACAACTGGAACACATGGGCCGAGAAATGGCCAGCATCACTGATCACGTGATAGACCAGGGAGGCGAGAAGATCCCAGGCCGGCAGCTTGGGGTTGGGGCCGCGGCCTGGGTTCTACAAGCGTTCGAAGCGATCGCGAACGAATCCGAAAAGATGTTCGAACTGACCAAGGAAACCGCTAACTTGATTGGGATGGGAGTGAGGCATCCACCCCAATTATAACTATTATGGTAAAATGCAAAATTTATCTAAAATATTTTGGATCTTTCCCTAAAGGCATTGATCCTAGGGACCTCTCCCCAGCCGAAACCCGCGAAATGATTGGGTCGATACATCAGGTAACCGGGCATAGTGTCCGCCAAATCTGCGCCACCTTGAATTTGCCGCGAAGCAGCTACTATCATGCTGCAAAGCCGACACCGACTCAGCAAAGTGACCAGGAAATTGGTGATGTCATCGAGAAGATCTTCCGGGAACACCGCGGGCGCTATGGCCATCGCAGAATTTATTAGGAGCTTCGCGACATGGAGATCCAATGCTCATTGGATCGCGTGCGTAGACTCGTGGCAGAGAGAGAGTTACGTGCAATTCAGCCCAGAAAATTCGTGCCCAAAACCAGCGATGGCCAGGCCGACAAGCCCTCGCAGAATCTGTTGGAAAACCAACCGGAACCTGAGAAGCCCAACCAAGTTTGGGCTGGCGATATCACGCACATACGCACTGCAGATGGCTGGCTCTACCTCGCTGTCGTAATCGACCTCTATTCGAGGCGAGTGGTCGGGTGGGCGCTCGCAGATCACATGCGAGCCGAGCTCGTGGTCCATGCACTGGAGATGGCCCTGGCTTCGACTCCTAAGAAGCCTGGCAGAATCTTTCACAGCGACCGAGGAAGTCAGTATGGAAGCCGCGCTTTTCGCAAAGTGTTATCTCAAGCCGGGATGCTGCAAAGCATGTCAGCTAAAGGTAATCCCTATCACAACGCCTGGACCGAATCAATGATCGGCACTTTGAAGGCGGAGATGATCCGAGGTGGCTGTTTCATCAACGAAGAAGACGCCCGGACCGAACTATTTGACTACATCGAATCGTACTACGATACCAAACGGAAACATTCCTCACTCGACTACCAAACACTTGCTCAATTCGAAGCAAATACTAACATCTAACTAAGATAAATTTGGTCCATAAATCCCTTGCATCTCACCCTGGACGCCCTAGCCGATACGTTTGGGAAAGAAACTCTCGACCGCATTCTCGAAGCCATCGACAGCGAAGTGGAAGATTTCCTGAATCGAGCCCTCCATATGGATCCCGGATCACTTGAATCTGATCAATGCGCTGAAGCCCTCGGAATAGACTAGCGTAAAGCCCTCGAATTATCGGTCAGATGTGAGCAACGAATACAATCGCCAAGGCCCCACCGAGACCAATGCAGACGAGCCGAGCCTGAACATTGGTCACCAGCCCCCGCCTCACCGCGTCCCATGAGATCGTCAGGGTCGCCATAAAGAACAGGGGAATGCCTGCGTGAAAGATCCCCGGCTCCTTGGCGTGAGAGGCTAGCAAGACGGCCAAGACGGTGAGGATGAGATCGCGGGGGCGCTTCGACTCGTTCCAGCGGAGAAAGAGATAACAGGCCCAGGTGGCGAAAAGGCTCAGGAGCAACATCGACGTCTGAGCCGCGTAGTTCACGGGTTCCGACACCATCGGGTGCACGGCAAACAACAGCGTGCCCCAAAAAGCCACCGACTCGGAGGTTCGCTCGTCGAGCCCCGGTCTCAGCGCGAGAACACGCCGCGCCACCGGAAGGAAGAGGAAAACGACGCCGAGATGAAGGATGAGATTCACCGCGTGATAGGCCACCGGATTTGGACCAAATGCCAAATGAACGCCCCGCCAGATCGCGTAGGTAAGATGTCGACTCTTGAACCTGCTCGGGGCGTCCAAACCCTCCGAGACGCGGTCGTTCAGCAGGATGTGAGGCTTGTCATCCATGTAGAAATCGACCCGGAGACTCAACCCATGAGCCGCCAGGGTGACCATCGCGAGCAAGAGAAAGGGAAGCCACGAACGGCCCTTCCAAGCGGGAGAAACGAAATGAACAGACATGAATCCGCTGTGAGGATAACTTTAAAATATTGAAAATATAGTTTTTATAAATAAACGAAACGATCGTTCCTGCCCTCCGCATGGACAAGCGCGCGCCCACGCTTAAGATCGGGCTCAGATGACGACGGATTCCCTGGCCGCCCCCACCGATGTTGTCCTGGCATCGGACGACGTCGAAGCCATTCAGCAGCTCCGCGAGACTTTTCAGCGTCTCCAGAAAGAACTCTCCAAAGTCATCGTCGGGCAGGATCCCGTCATCGAACAGCTCATGCTCTGCCTGCTAGCCTGCGGTCACGGCCTCCTCATGGGCGTCCCAGGCCTGGCCAAGACACTCCTGGTCAGTTCGCTCTCCGAGACCCTGCACCTCGACTTTCGCCGCATCCAGTTCACCCCGGACCTCATGCCGGCGGACATTACGGGCACCGATATCCTCCAGGAAACCGATCAACCGGGCCGTCGGCTCTTCGAGTTCGTCAAGGGCCCGATCTTTGCCAACATCGTCCTGGCAGACGAAATCAACCGAGCCCCCGCCAAGACCCAGTCGGCGTTGCTGGAGGCCATGCAGGAAAACAAGGTCACCGCCCTGGGAAAAACCTTCCGCCTGGAGCCGCCGTTCTTCGTCCTGGCCACCCAAAACCCCGTCGAACAAGAAGGCACCTACCCGCTTCCCGAAGCTCAGTTGGACCGCTTCATGTTTCTCATCCAGGTGAACTACCCCAGCGAGGAAGAGGAACTCGAGATTGCCAAAGCCACGACCGGAAACCGCCTCGACTCATTGGACACCGTACTCAACGCGGAAGGCGTGATGCGCTTTCAGGCTTTGGTGAGACGCATCCCCGTTCCGGAGCACCTCTATCGGCAAGCGGTCACCCTGGTGCGGCGCACCCGCCCCAGCGAAGCCGGCACTCCCGAGTGGCTGAGCCGCGTGGTGACCTGGGGCGCCGGTCCCCGGGCCGTGCAGTACCTGATTCTCGGCGCCAAGGCCCGGGCAGCCCTTCACGGGAGTTACCTGGTGCGCGAGGAGGACGTCGAAGCCGTGGCCGCTCCCGTCCTCAACCATCGCATTCTCACCAATTTCGCCGCCCAGAGTGAGGGTCTCAGCACCCGCAAAATTGTCGAGCGCCTCTACGAAGAAGTGGCGGACGAAATGGATCAACGTTAGCGCCGTGCCGGATTCCGTCGACCCCCACGTCGTGACGCGGCTCTCGGGTTCGCCGCTCGCCGCCCGCGTCCCCATGCAAGGGCACATGTCTGGCCGGCACCAAAGCCCCCACCGCGGATCGAGCGTCGAGTTCGCCGAATACCGCAAATACGTGCCGGGAGACGACACCCGGCGCGTCGATTGGCGCGTCTACGCCCGCTCGGACCGTTTCTACATCAAGGAATTCGAAGCCGATACCAACTTGCGGCTCTGTCTCATCCTCGACACCAGCGGTTCCATGGGCTTCGGCTCAGCAGCGCTCAGCAAATGGGACTACGCCAAACGTCTGGCCTCCACGCTGGCTTACTTGGCCATTCAGCAAGGCGACGCCGCCGGACTCTACGCAAGCGGGCCAGAGCTGCATTGCGCCATCCCTCCCAGCCGCCGCCCCACTCACCTCATGACGATCCATGAGGCTCTCAGGACAATGCACCCGATCGCGGAAACACGACTGACGGATCACCTCCACCAACTCGCCGAAGAGATCCCACAAAGAGCCTTCGTCATCCTCATCTCGGATCTCCTGGATGATCCTGACAAAATCATTGATTGCTGGCAACACCTGCGTTTCCGCCAGCATGACATCGCCGTCTTTCATCTGCTCGATCGTGAAGAACTCACCCTGGATTTCGATCACGCCTACCGTTTCGTCGATCTGGAAAGCCACGACGCGCTCATCGCCGAGCCCGCGGTCATTCGCGAGCGCTACCACGCCGCCGTCGGACGTTATCTTGACCGGCTCGATCAAGGAGTGGCGGAATGCCATCTGGATTATCACCGGGTGCTCACCGACGAAGATTACGAACAGGTTTTGGCCCGCTTTCTCACCAAACGCCTCGGCACGCAAGGCTGATGTCGTTTCTCCATCCAGCGGTTCTTCTGGCGCTGCCCGCCGTCCTGATCCCTCTGATCATCCACCTGCTGAATCGTCGCCGGTTTCGAAAAAAGTCATGGGGAGCCATGCAATTTCTCCGGGAGGCGCTCGAGGAAAAGCGCGGTCAGCGCAAGCTCAAACACTGGCTCCTGATGGCCGTGAGGATGCTCGCCGTGGCTTCGCTAGTCATCGCCGCCAGCCGCCCCCTGGTGGGAGGCTGGCTCGCCGGTTGGCTCGGCGGCGGCCATCAGACCGTGCTCATCCTCCTGGATCGCTCCGCGAGCATGAGCCGTCAGGACACCCAGGGACGCCCCAAACGAGAACAAACCCTCGAACGCCTCGTCCACGCCTGCCAAACGGTCGACCCCGCGGAAATTTGGCTGCTCGACAGCGCCACCGGCGAACCGCAATGGATGGAGAATCTGGCCGAGCTCGGCCGGCACTTCGAAGCCACCGACACCCAGGCCGACTTGCCGTCCCTCTTCGCGAAAGCCCTTCACCACTGGGTGGAGACCTCGCCCGCAGCGGGAGAGATTTGGGTGGTCTCGGACGGCCAGCGGGGCGATTGGCGACCTGATGACGACGGCGTCTGGGCTGACATTGAAGCCGTCTACCACAGCCTCCGGAGCCCTCCTCAGCTTCGGCTGCTGACCCTGCGCGGCGGTCAGGCCAATCGCTCGATCCGCTGCCAAACCAATGGGCGAAAACTGACGGTCTCCATTCGTCAATCTGGGTTTTCCAAGACCACGATCCCCCTGACATTGATCGTCAATGATCAGCCCTCGACCCACTCCGTGACCCTCGATCAATCGCTCACCGAGGTGACGCTGGACCTGCCAGCAGACGGCGCCTTGACCGGGTCGGTCTCCTTGCCGGACGACGGCAATCTCCAGGACAATCGCGCCTTTTTTGCCGTCGAGCCGGACGGCTTTCCAAGGGTGACCTTGGTTTGTCAGGATCCCACCGCCGCCGCCATTCTCCAGCTGGCGGCAGCACCCTGGCCGAACGGCCAATCGTCGCGCGTGGAAATCAGCCAGCCAAAGCCAGAGGCACTCATGGACATGCCTTCCTGGGATCGCCAATCCCTCGTGATTTGGCAGGGAGATCTTCCCGTCGGCGAGACTGCCCTCGCCCTGGAGGTCTTTGCACTCGAAGGTGGTCAAATCCTTTTCTTTCCGCACAGTCGCCAAGACGCGGCGACGCCGGGAAGTTGGCGAGGTTTCGCCTACGCCCTCCCCGAGAAATTGGAACCACCCCGTGCCACCACCGCGTGGAATCGGCAGCAAGGCCCCCTGCGCGATTCCAGAGCCGGTGAGCCCCTGGCCGTCGGGCAGTGGACTACCCGGATCCGTGTGCCCTTGCGAGCCGACCCTCTGACAACGTTCGTGCAAGCCAGCGACGCAGCCGGGGAACCTTGCCTGATCACGCATCCGCTCGATCGTGGAGCCGCCCATTTCCTCACCACGCTTCCGCTCGAAGCCTGGTCGAGTCTCGGAGAGGGCCCTGTCCTGCTTCCTCTCATCCAGCGGCTCCTCTCGGCCGGACAGTCAGGCCGGTCCTTGGTCCAACGGACGCTCCCCCAAGGCCCACCCTGGAAAGCCGGCGTTCGTTTCATGGAGGATCGCTGGCAAGTGAGTGAGCGCCCGGAACCGGAAGACCTGGAAGAGGAGATCTCGGACGACGAAATGGCGAGCCTGCTCGGCCGAATTCCCTACCAAGAATTTGCCGTTGAAGGGAGCGCTTCAGCCGAAGGCGAGGCAGGAGAATGGTGGCGGGTGTTTCTCTTCGCCACTCTCCTTTTTTTCCTGGCAGAAAACCTTCTCACCCTAACGGCCTCAGCCCGCCAAGCACTTCCCAGGTTTTCTTCATGAACGCGACGTGGCGATGGTCTTTCTCCAACGGCTGGTTCTGGGCGGGAGTGGTCGTCTTTTGCCTCCTGCTTTTCACCACCTTTTGGAGTCTCCAAAGGCGAGGCTGGACCGGACCCCTCAGCTTTCTGGAAGCCTGCCGCCTCGTTCTGGCCATCCTCATCGTCCTGGCGCTTGCCAAACCGGAAACCTGGCAAAGCGTCACGCCCGACGATCCCACGCCGTTCCTGATTCTCCACGATCGCTCGGCATCCATGGATACGGAAGACATGACGTTACCCGATGGCAACCGGGGATCACGAGGAGCCTGGATCGATGCTCAAACCAGCTGGAGAGACGCCCTACCCGACCATCTCACCGTCATCTCCAGGGATATCGAGACCGCCGAGAGCGGACAGACCAACCTCTCCGCCGCACTCATCAAGGCGGGTCGTCACTCCGACCGCCGCCTGGGCGGCGTCGTCCTCTTTTCGGACGGCGACTGGACCAGCGGCCCACCTCCCGAAGAGGCCGCGCTGGCCTTGAGACGTCAGGGGCTGAGCGTCTGGACGGTTCCCGTCGGGCTTGAGTCCCCGCTGCCCGACATCGTGGTTTCATGGCTCCCGATGCCCCGCACTCTCCTTGTCGACGAACCGACCCGACTGCCCTTCGAAGTCGAGAACCGATTCTCCCGCCCAATCGAGCTCACCCTCACCTTTCAACCGGATGGCCTGCCGGAAGCTCGGGAGGAGCGACATCTCCAACTCCAGGCCGGTGAGACCCTTCGAGACACCTTCTTTTGGCGGCCGGAACGAGAAAGAGACGTGTCCTTGAACCTCAGCACAACCCTCATCCCCGGCGAAAACTCGGAAGACAACAACGCTGACCAGGCGGCGGTCACCGTCCGGCAAGATCATCTCCAGGTCTTGTTAGTGGACTCCGCGCCGCGCTGGGAGTTTCGCTATCTGCGCAACGCTCTGATGCGGGATCCCGGCGTCGAAGTGGCCTGTGTTCTCTACCACCCGCATCCCGAGCTGGGCACGGGAAAAGGACCCGGCTACCTGGACGCCTTCCCCGGGGACATGCAATCCCTGACCAATTACGACGCGGTGTTTCTCGGTGATATCGGCGTCGACCAGGGACACCTCACACTCTCTCAGGCCGAACAACTTCGCGGACTCGTCGAGCGCCAAGCCAGCGGTTTGATCTTTCTTCCGGGACGACTCGGTCACCAGCAATCCCTGCAAGACTCCCCGCTGGCCGAGCTCATTCCCGTCTCGCTCGACACCACCGCGCCACCGTCCGGATTTGAACTCGCCGCTCCCGCCACCATGGAGCTGACCGCCGCGGGAAGAGGGAACGTGCTGCTGACCCTGGGCCAGGACGAAGCTGAAACCACGGCCGTTTGGCGCTCTCTCCCTGGCTTCTTCTGGCACGCCCCCGTCTCTCGCGCCAAGCCGGGCGCCACCGTGCTGGCAGTCCACGAATCCTCGCGCAATGCCTACGGCCGTCTCCCTCTCCTCGTGACCCGACCCATTGGGAGCGGGAAAGTGCTCTATCTCGCCACCGCTGGCGCCTGGCGCTGGCGCCGCGGCGTTGAAGATCTCTATCACTATCGTTTCTGGAGCCAAGTCGCTCGCTGGATGGCCTACCAACGGAACCTGGCAAAGTCCGAACGCGGACGTCTCATCCACTACCCGGAAGCCCCCCAAGCCGGCCGGGAGGTCATTTTGGATGCCACGCTCCTCGACAGCCAGCGGGGACCTTTGACAGATGCCCAGCCCACCCTCACCTGGCGCCTAGAAACCGATCCGAAATCAGAGCCCGCATCCGACTCGAACGGGAAAGACAGCGGAACCGTGTCACTGAACGAAACTCCGGGCGGTTGGGGTGTTTATCGAGGATCCTGGGTTCCCCCTCGTAGAGGTTCGTATCAGTTAGCCATCCAATGGGTGGGAGATCCCTCACTCAGACTCAATTCCACGCTCGTCGTGAGCGCTTCCGAGCGGGAGGTCACCGGCGATCCAGCCAGACACGACGTCATGCGGCGAATCGCCAATGCCGGCGGAGGCCAAACCGTCTCCGCCGATTCTTTGAATTCACTGGCCACCCTGCTATCGGCGCAAGTCGGCGATGATCCCGTGATCCACCGTCACGAGTGGTGGCGCCATCCAGGCCTTCTTGCTCTTCTCATCGCCGGACTCACGATCTACTGGACCGCACGCAAACGTCTGGGCCTGGTTTGATTTGAAAAGGCGGCGCGTTGCCCTTAGACACGGACCATGATCCGCACCGGTTTTGGTTATGATGTCCATGCTTTCGCTCAGGGACGCCCTCTCGTCCTCGGAGGCGTGACCATCCCCTCCGATCGCGGCTTGGCGGGACATTCCGATGCGGACGTCCTCTGCCACGCCATCGCCGATGCCCTGCTCGGGGCCATGGGCGAACCGGATATCGGACATTTCTTTCCGCCGGGCGATCCCGCCTGCAAGGACATATCCAGCCTTGAGATACTCCGGAAAGCTCGCCAGATCGCCGACGAAAAAAGCGCCGCGCTCCACAACGTCGACAGCACTTTGGTCGCCGAGGCGCCCAGAATTCTTCCTCATGCGCCTGAAATGAAACGTCTCATTGGAGAAGCGTTGGGACTGGCTCCGAGTCAGATTGGCATCAAGGCGACGACGAATGAAAAGATGGGCTTCCTCGGTCGAGAGGAGGGTATGACCGCCATGGCGGTGGCCACCATCGACTGGCCGTCTCCGCAGTGATCCCCTTCGCTCAAACGTCGTTCGTCGTTCGTCGTTCGTCGTTCGTTCATCGCCGTTCGTCCCATTCGCCGGACCGAATGGGCGCCTCCAAGCGACGTCCACATTCGCAGCCGATCGACGCGGCTCAATAAAGGGACAGGTTTATTATTTGCACCCAAACGCCAATGATAAGATCAAGGAACCAGTCGTTCGCTACACCTCAAGTTAGACGATCACTTTCACTCGCTACTTCAGCGAGCCACCCCTTGCTGAGCCGAAGGACCCCGCCATGAAGCGATCACCCTCATAAATGAACAGGCTGATCACGGGTGTTCGCCAGGGCGGTACCCAGCACCATCTCAGAGCGCGTCTTGCCAAGAAATCAAGTCAATCGTCGAGTTCGCAGTCGAGGGCTCAGCTTCCGGATTGCGAGATCAATGAATCGCGCGAGAGTTCATCCCTGCACACCTTTACGCAAATCTCGGAGCGCTCGAATCTCGCCCCAGTCCCCACCGCGAAGCTTCCTTGCTCCATCCCGGCGCTTCGGCCCAAAGTATTCCCGCTTGGCTTCAAAGAAGGCGTTCACGAATGCCTGACTGCCAATCACCACCCCATCCGAGAAATACCGGATCCGGCAGCGCAGCCGCGTCGCAATCGACAAATCGCCTTCCTCGCGGCGCGCTTGGTCCACGGTTTCGCACGAAAAACCTTGGCGTTTCGGCTTTCCCTCCGGAGCCGAGCGCGCCTCGTCCACACCGAAAAGAAGTTTCCGATACTCGCGGGCCAGCGAACGCCAGTCCAGCCGACCGTCCTCGCCACCTCTGGTTTCGATCATCAAATGCCCCAGCCCTCGGCGAGCAGGCGCCTTCCCGGCAATTGCTTCCGCATAGCTGCACCATCGGTAGTCCTTCGGATCCGTCACGATCCCTGCTCGCACCGCATTCAGATCGACGTAAGCCGCCACGCCCATCAGAGGATCCCATCCGCCTTCGACCACCACGCTCTTGAAACGCTGTTCCCAGAGTCGCCCCACGCGGTCATGCCGCTTGTTAAACCATCGTGAGAAGCGCTGGAGAAGCGTTTTCATGAAGGCGCTCAAGTCGTGCATGCGATCATGAAGCCCTGCCGGTAAGCCTCCGCCTGCGCCATGCCAACCGACCCTGGATTGATTTCCTGAAACGATGCCAGAGTGGCCTGGATCTCCTTGATCTGCTCCTTGGAATAGAGCGACCCAAGACGCTTCCAGAAGAGGGCTTCCGGCATCTCATCAAGTTCGTTTTTGCCCGGCACGTGGAGCACCATGTGAAAGTGATTGTCAAGGACGGCGTAGGTAACGACGGCGACCCCGGAGAACCGCTCGGCCCGCCGCATGAGGTCGACAAATTGGTCCTTTGCTTCGTCATCGAGGCACCACACCCGTCCAGCAGTGCGGGCGAGTACGTGGAAAGAACTGACCCTGGCTTCCCTCCTGGGTCCAAATCTGCATCCGGCGGGGCTTTCTCATGGAATCACTTTAGAACCCGATTCCGAGCTTGTCAAATAACTTACCTGTCCCTTTATTCTCCTCGTTTAAAGGCCGTGGTGTTCCCGTTGTAGAATGAGCCGTCTCTCGTCACAGCAAATCCCGCTTCCTTCACTCCACGGTTCTTTGCGTTTGCGTCCGAAGCTTTGACAGCCGCCAATCTACGACGTCTACGCTACCTTTAGATAGAGGTGCTACGTAGACCGCTTACGGTGGTTTTCATTGGAGTTCAGTTGTTTGGTAATGGTTGAACTCTTCATGATGCCCCGACCGCCCTCATCTACAACTTCCGATCATTTCTCCTCCATCGAGCAACTCCAGTTGGTAGCTGTCCACCGAGAGGGGTCAGGTCAAGGGAGCTTACCACTCGGTTTCCCCCCCGTGGTTACAGTTAAACTGCTGAAGCAAACGCTACCACAAAATAAACAAAGACAACTGTAAAAACAGACCGCCAAAGCCGCAATGAATATCGACACATCTCTACAATGAAAAAGATTTCCTAAACATATCACCGACAAGAAAGCGACAGGCCCTATTGTCGTAAGAATATTCCTAGCACTATCAAAAAAGTGCTGTTTTTTTGCGTAGTGATACTCCACAAAGTAACTCGTGAGTGGGAAGTTCTCAGACCGGTTTCTCTTTGCCTGGCGTGTCTGTCTGACTGCGTAATAGAGCGATCTTCGCCTTGGATCTCGTGAGTGGGAAGTTCTCAGACCGGTTTCTCTTTGCCTGGCGTGTCTGTCTGACTGCGTAATAGAGCGATCTTCGCCTTGGATAGTTCAATGCTCAGATCGATCAGTTCGGTGGTCAGTTTCTTGAATTTCTTGTACTCCTCTGTTTCTTTTCGTAGTCCCTTCACGTGGTCTGGCCAGACGTGTTCAGTCCGGCTCCTCATCTTATGCGTGTAGCTCAGTTGGTAATACACGCCGCGCTGGCGTTGTCGATCTCGGTATTGCTTGCTGATGCTCCCAGGCCGCATTGGCCCGATTGCAGCTATCTTTGCCGCAAGTTTCTGGACTCTTTTTTCAGTGATCTGATCTTTTTCATGGTCATTAGCTTATATATGCGAATGTCTAGGAAAATCAAATCATTTGTTATGGATCTCTGGATTTCTTGGTGGAATATCGTCTGTTTTCTGCGACCCGCTTTCTCGAGAGCCCGCACCTTTCTCTGGTTTCTGCTCGTCTTGGCCGCTTTCTCCGTGCGCAATGACCTCCTCGGGGTTTCCAGTTTCGTCCGCGCTCTCGGTTTGTCAGAACACTTCTATGAGCACTTACTCCATTTCTTCCACAGCAATGCCGTGAAGACGGACCGGCTTGCAGAACTTTGGTTCGCCATCGTGATCAAGCACTTCCCTGTCTACAAGATCGGTTGTCGCCCCGTCCTGGTTCTCGACGGCATCAAGAAGTCCAAGGAGGGCCGCAAGATGCCTGCGGTGAAGTATCTGCATCAACAGTCCGAGTCCAATTCCAAGCCTCACTTCATCATGAGCCATTCCTTTCAGGCCTTCGGCGTGCTCTGTCAGGTTGGCGGATACTTCTTCTGCGTTCCGGTCTGTGCACGCATTCACGAAGGTATCGTCACTTCAAACCGCGACAGGAGAACCTTGATCGACAAGGCCAACGAGATGCTCGCATCCGTCTGTAGAGGTCAGGAGTTCGTCTTGCTGGCCGACGCCTACTACGCCAACGGAAAGGTGATCCGGAGCACCAAGGGGCGTTCCGGTGTGCTGGTCACGAGGGTTCGACGCACGACAACCGGCTTTCGGCCTGCGGCAGTGCCACGCAAACGCAAACGCGGACGACCGAAAAAGTATGGCGCTGCGGTGAAGCTCCAGAATGTCTTTGGAACGGGCGGCTTCAGTTCCGTTCCCAGTCCCGTATATGGGGAGAGAAACATCTCTGTCCGGTTCAAGTCGGTGGATCTGTTGTGGAAGCCCGCCGGGGCGATGGTCCGCTTCATTCTCGTCGATCATCCCACGAGAGGGCGGATCATCCTCTTGTCTACCGACCTCACCATGGAAGCTCAGGAGATCATCTTGCTCTACAGTTTGCGTTTCAAGATCGAAGTCGCTTTCAAGCAAGCGGTGCATTCGGTCGGCTCATTCGGATACCATTTCTGGATGGCCGCTATGCGACCGCTCAAGCGTCGCAATGGTAACCAATACCTCCACCGGACTACCGAGAAATATCGCAGACAGGTGCAGAGAAAGATGCACGCATATCATGTGTTTGTGCAGACCGGCATGATCGCTCAGGGCATGTTACAGTACCTTGCCATGACATGTGACGGTCTGGTCTGGAAACACTTTGGAACCTGGATCCGAACCATCCGCCCAGACGTGCTGCCTTCGGAAATGATTGTCTCAGCCGCCTTGAAAAACACGCTGCCTGGATTTTTGCACCACGGCGGAAAAGGTTCAGCGTTCCGAAAATTCATCCTTGATAAAATAGACTTCACTCGCTCCGAAGGTTCACGCTTCGCCGCATGATGATCCAGTTACAGAACTTCTCACTCGCGAGTTCCTTGATATCTGCACGAAACTTATCGCGGAACGCTTCAAGTGGAGTTCCCCAGGCAATTGATCCGATTCCTTCTCTAAAATCGAGATTTCTGATACCCGGCGTCGTTCCATTCACTGGTCTTGCAAACGTCAAGCCGACCACTATTACAAGCCCGATTCCAAGTAACTTCATTTGCAAACACTCTTAAATTTGAACGTTAACTCAACATCTGTCTTTGACTGGCTACTCCCACTGCCCATCTTAGTTTCGCCTTTTACTGTAACCGTCAAGATGGTATCGCCTCCGGTCTTCGAAGAAGAATAGCTTAGGTCGAAAGTAACCCCACTCTCTTGTTTTTGGCCTCCAGAATCAGTAGATGAAACGGAAAGCTTCCCTGTTTCTTGGTTCACGGACACCTGAAAACTAAGGTCTTCCCAATCCGTTGTATACGGCCCCAATCCAGTGCCCCCCGATCCGTTTGCGATTCGTTCACCGATTCCTCGTCCATCAACCGTCAAATCCCAAGAATCAGCGTTTGCAGGTAATGGGGTTTCTTCCCAATTCATACCCGCACCAGTACTATAATAGTATTCCTCCTCTTCTAGCTCAAAAACGGGCCCTGAATCGGTATCATATTCATGGTATGAATTCTGTGCTCCATTATCGGGCGTAACACTTTCCAATTTAGTCTCGTAACCGCTGGAATTTTCGGAAGCAAAAGCATCTTCAATACCAGTCAACGCCGATAAACCTATGCTTAATCCCAACGCCGATGAGCCTGAGTGCTTTACAAATCGTCTGCGTGTAGTC
Source organism: Verrucomicrobiales bacterium (assembly GCA_965204485.1). Lineage (GTDB taxonomy): Bacteria > Verrucomicrobiota > Verrucomicrobiia > Verrucomicrobiales > DEV007 > JAACDM01. The sequence goes on along the minus strand of CBDBEZ010000133.1, from coordinate 197,190 downwards.
TTCATAATGTAATTAATTTAGTTAAAAGGTTTAGATTGAAGTTTATCCTCATATTTCTTCCACTGACTAATTATCTCTCTTTCTTCTCCAAGTTCTTCAAGATACGAGATCAGGATTCGCGTTGCTGCGAGCTGAGTCCGCTCACTTCGGCTCTTTACGATCCACTCGGACACACTTAAAGGGTCTGTTCTAAGCCAATGCGTAAGAGCAACGTTCAAGTTCTTCTCAAAATTATCATCCTGTCCGTTACTTACAATCAGGTTGGCTGTGCGCTTTGCATTGTCAGTAGCCAGAACGCCAACAAGCGATGGCGTAAGATCATCAACACTCCCGTTAGGATCTCCTTTTTCAAACAAGTTCCAAACCTTCTGTGGACTCTTATTCATCCATTTATTGAAGAACTTTTCCTCGATGGATTCTGTTTGAATTCTTCCAAGGGAATCCATAGCCTCTAACGCCGAGCCGAATTCCTCGTAATTCAAAACCAAAGACCTTGCCATAGCCTCCTTTAATTCTGGGTCCTGCACGCTACGATAAAGTCTCCAAGGTTCGTACAAGTTTAACCGGCCAAAGATTTCACCAAACTCCGCAATCGCCGCCGCACGATCGCTTGGATTCGGTATACTTGGAATCCATTCCAACGAATCCTTTATATTCATTCTCGCAAACTCTTCGACTAGATTACCGACCGCCCTCGTCTTGCCTTCACCCGCTTCTAACGATTCCCAGTATTCAATCGCTCCTTTCAAGTCGGTCTTGCTTCTCTCGTCGATGAGAGCTTCAATTGCCACGTGACGCTCCACACCTGCCAATTCGTTTGCAATCCACTCCTCTACCAATTCACAGTCCTTAACGGCCATCTCCCTGATTACACTTTTAAGCAGAGATAATCGTTGCCCATGCTTGATCTCAAATCTTCGGCCCATATACAGTTCGAATGCAAGACGAGGGTCAACTTTTTTCGCTTCTTGAATACTCTCGATATGCGCTGCACTCTGCTCTCGTCGACTTAGGTGCCCAGAATCACCCGCGCCAATAGCAGTGTTGATTGGAGCAGCCCTCCCAATAGTTCCTGTTTCGACTCGAGTAGTTGAATCGAGATCTCGAAAGGTTCCAATATGCGTTCTGCCTCCATCTGAATCGTGTTCGCTGCAGCTCATCAGAGCATAAAGCGCAAGTGACCCTAGTATCGCGTTCTTCATCTACCTGAATTTAGGCGCTCATGTAAATCATTCAAATAATCGGTGTTCGAGATGGATTCAACCAAGGTCCGAGCGGAGTCCAATGCCCCGACCTTTATCTGCTCCCTTGCGACGCGATATAGCGCGAGATCTCTAACAGGTTCCTCGGAAAGGGCCATAGCCCAGTTGCGAGCCCCTTCAGCGTCATCATGCGCCCAAGCAGCGGAGGCCACTCCTACTAGTTTCTGGCGAAACTCTTTGTCCTCAAGCTCGTCAATCCACTTTACACAGCTTATAGGGTCAACGTGAATGTGAGTTTCTGCGAATGCTTGGTATAAGTCCTCGTACTCAGATTGATGCTCAGAAAGGTATTCTAGCGCCAGATCGGCCCGATTGGATCGCGCAGCATCTCTCAGAACTGTAAATTGGTGGTCTCTTCCCACTTCTTCGCCCTGCTCGCGCAACCATTTGAAACCCTGATCCAACCCCTGATCTAGCTGAAGCTCGAGCAAAGCGGCCTCTAGACTGAGTCTCAGAACTGGATCTTCGATGCTTGGGAGAATGGTTGTTACCTCTTCATAGTTCTCTTCAGTAACTCCTACTGCCATCTGGTCATAAACCTCTTTGGCTTCTCCCACACTTAAACCGTCCGTCCACCGCACTGCGGCCTCAAAATCATGCGACGCCATTCCGCGAGCAAGCAAGCCGGCAATTTTGTTTCGAGAACGTCCCACGGGAATCTCATCGAGAAACTGGGGAGCCTCTTCTAGAATCTTGCCATCACTAAGGTAAATCCACTGCCCAGCATTTTCGGATAGATATCTTTCTTGAATCTTACCTTCGAGTAGCTCTAGCCCTAAATGGATCGAGATCCGGAAGTCAACTTTCAAAAGCTCCCTGCCCAGGCTGGAAATAAGGCGTTCAAACCGCCTGGCATCATTCAGACGCCCTTCAAACACTCTCAATCGCCGTATCGCCTCCTCAGGATCGCTTACGACAAGATCGCACAAATACTTCCGGTATTCAGAAGAATCGACAATGGTGCCACTGAGAAGATGCTCTTCGAAAATTCTCGTTGGATTTCCAGAGGAATCATCCTCACCGCTTAAGCGCTCCGCCGGATCATGGCGCCCAACAGAAACAACACTCACCTCCCTGTCTCGACAGGCACTGTGAACTAGCCCCGCCAGCATCAATAGCCCAACCCTTAGGAGCCTACGACTATCCAGGGGGCCTGCCATCAATCGCAAACGACCTCAAATTCAAAGGTTACCTTGGTGGTGACGGTTGCCTTGTTAGTCGAATCAGGCACATAATAGACTGCTGTCGCCGTAACCTCCACCGTTGCGGTCTGTCCGCCAGCGGCCACACTCGAGGTGACATTCATATCGTAGTCCAACCCGAGTTCATCATGGTCTCCACCATTGTCTGTTACTGTTACCGCCAGTTCACCATTGGCTATTTCAACATCAAACTTTACGTCCCCTTGATCACCATCAATTTGCGTCGTCGGGTTCTCCGGGAACTCGCCATCCTCTTTTTTCCAGTACTGCCCCTTGCCGCTTCCATAGACGGTAAATGATTGGGAGGTCGCAAGCGTTATAGTGCTGTATGACGCAGGCATGGTTGTCTCGTTGTTCTTGTGAGCAAGCCAAACGAGAGCCATATACTTTTCGTCTCCACCATAGAAGGGCAATCCTGAGGCTTCATCAAAAGATAACGGGGGCTTATTAGCAACAGGATCATCCGCAGTGACCGATTTGAGTCTTACCTTCAAGGTACCAGTTGAAGTTTCGGCAAATAACGCCTCTCCTCCTTGGAAAAGCTCTAATCCCAACGCGACTCCGACCGCAGTGCCACTACTATGTTGAATGAATTTTCTTCGAGATTTCATATTCACTAGATGATTCCTGGATAGATTCGGACAAACCCATCAGAAGGCTAAATTACCTTATTTCAAATGTCAACCAGAATATCCCAGCGATTCCGTAAGACGGCGTCGGAAAGAGTCGTAATGGCCTGAATTGGTGGGTGTTGAGCGTGTTGAAGCTGGCGCTAGGAGGGAGAACAGTTTCGTGTGGCGGTTCTCGGGCGAATTTCGGAGGGCTCGAGCCGCGAAATGGATCCCCCTGTCGGCAATAGGCAACAGGAAGCCAGACCGCTCCGATGGCGGACGCGAACCCAAGGTTACCGAGAGCGCGGGGCGGGCGTTCCTCAGCCCGGAGCCGGTGGCGGCCACCATCGATCCTCTCGCATGGAGGCGGCGATTTGACGGGCAAAATAGATGGCCGTGTGTCCACGGCGTATCTCTGGCTTCAAGTTGCGCTTGTGGAAGCAGTGGAACACGGCGTGGGCCATGAACATGATCAGCCACAGAACGAGAATGGAATTGGGATGATGGTGATAGCAATGACCGGAATGCCAGCGGGAGCAGAGTTCGTTAAAGCCTTCGTTTTCGACCTTCCAACGGTCGTGCCCGAAATGGAAGATGGTCTTGGCATCGGCCATTGAGCGGGGCATGGTCGTCGCCCACCACCAGTGGCTATCGATGGGAGTCTCGACCCAATCCCCAGCGACGCGCTCGCGACGGATGCCAGTCTCATGGGAATGAACAACGCGAAGAGGAGTGTGAATGGATTCAGTGCAGAAGCCCTCAGCCTCTTGTAAATGAACGTGCCGCGCGGGCTTGCCCGGTGCAGCCGGAGTCTCAAATGATTCTGGCTCTTGCTCCTCAAGGGGCAGGAGCGTGCGGGCTTCGGACAATAGCTCAGGCTGATTATCCTTGAGTACGGCAACAAGGTATTTGCCGTGGTCTTCAAGAAGATTGATCACGGAGGGACGCAGGTAGAGCGCATCGGCAGTGAGCACGTCAAAGCAGCGTGGGTGGTCCTTAAGGACGCGAGTTATCAGCCGTATAGCCGCAGCGACTTCGTCGTCTCCAGGATCTCCGTCTTCACCAGGCTCGAGCATTTCCACGTCGAGAAGCAATTGAAAATCCTCACAGATAATCTGAAACGCGACCAAGCGGTGGTAGAACTGTGTTTTGACCTCGTCTCCGACGGCGATCCGGCGTTGGAGACACTTTGGACAACAACGTTTGTAGCTACAGTGAGTTTCGTGACCATCGACGGCGGCAAGCATCCAACCGCGCTGTGGGGCAAGGATTTTGTTGCGTTTGAGGCAGAAGTAAATGTGTCCGAGACACCCTCGCACACTGTCAGGCTCGATGCGCTCGGAGACATACGCCAGTTCGTCGGCGCTGGGCAAACGGTGATTACCGAGCCAACGGGTCCAGCTGCTCTTGTTCCGGTGTTGCTCGAGTTCGTTGAAGCTTGGTAACCGGCAGCAGAACATGGCGAAGAATGCTGCCGGGAAAACTCGAGTGGGAATCTGTGGTTTGGGACGAGAGTCACGCACCCGCAGCCTCCACTGTTGGCGGAGGCTGAAAATCTTGTCCGCGTAAGTTAGTAGTCGCGTGAGAATGGTCGCTTCTTTTTTGGTGGAGAATTGCGCCCGGACTTGGCTTTGCCGGCTGATTTCTTACCGGTCTTGCCCTTCTTCTTGGCGGAGCTACTCGCCGCTCTGGCCTTGGTTTTTGCCTCCTCGAGTCGGAGGCGCCCCTGCTCGTCGAGGGCTTCCAGCAGAGCATTCGCCTTCTGGAAATCATCGATCCAGCGTCTCGCCTGAGCTTCCAACGGTCTGGGGACGTGCAGCATGGTGGTCTTGCCCTTGCGAGTCTGACCGATGGCCAAGGAGCGATGGCGCAAGGAGTCGTCGGAAGCGCAACGGCAAGTGGGCTTGCCGCATTTACGAGAGAGTTCGATGGGCGAGCCGTGAAGGAAGCCTTCGGCCTGGTCGAGGAGCTGGCGGAGGCGGCTGCGAATCTGGCGTTCGGTGGGGGGCAGGGAGTTTCTGCTTGGCATGAAGGTCGGCTCGTTCGGCGCACTGTAATATAAGACTATTACAGAAACAAGCTTAAAAAAGATGAAATAACGAATGCGAATTTGCCATGGGGTCAAAAATGGGCGCCGCCGATCCGAATTACCCAAAAATACAGGGCTTGAGCCGCCTCAGCCGCCTATCTTACGGAATCGCTGAGAATATCCTACATTTTTTGGTCAGAAAAACTGCGGAAGACCCCTCGCTCGAAACATCGGCAAATCCACTTGAATCCCTGCCAGCTCTACCCAGGATATCAAAGTGCTGTCCTCGATCCGCCTCATTCGTTCCTCTTGAGCCGGTCTCCTGGATCACTTGAGCCCGTCGTGGACGGAGGGGCAGTTGCTCAGCTATGATATGGGCCATAAGACCAATGCCTTTAGGGAAAGATCCAAAATATTTTAGATAAATTTTGCATTTTACCATAATAGTTATAATTTGGGTGGATGCCTCACTCCCATCCCAATCAAGTTAGCGGTTTCCTTGGTCAGTTCGAACATTTTTTCGGATTCGTTCGCGATCGCTTCGAACGCTTGCAGAACCCAGGCCGCGGCCCCAACCCCAAGCTGCCGGCCTGGGATCTTCTCGCCTCCCTGGTCTATCACGTGATCAGTGATGCTGGCCATTTCTCGGCCCATGTGTTCCAGTTGTTCGAGGTGGTGATCAAGGATAGTTCGCTCTCGGAACGGCGCCAGAGGATGGGGCTTGAGCCATTCGCTTGGCTCATGAAGCAGGTGTTAAAGCCCCTCGCCGATGGACGCGTACACAAGGGATGTTTCTACAAGGGGCTGCGCCTGTGCGGGATCGATGGCTCGAAATGGAGCGTCACGAACACGCCGCAGGTTCTGGCTGCCATGAGCAAGGCGGCCTCCAGGAGAATGACCGCCGCCTTTGCGAAAATAGAGATGTGCGCGCTCGTGGAACTTGGCATCCACAACCCGTTGGCGGCGACGGTCGGCCTGAAAGGAGAAGGCGAATGGACCCTGGCCAAAGAACTTCTCGGGAGTCTGCCGAAGAGGAGTCTGCTGATTGTCGACCGGCTTTACGGTTGCGGGAAGTATCTCGACGAACTCGTGAAATCATGTCGGGCGGCACATAGTGAATTGTTGGTGAAGGCACGCGGCAGCAACAAGAGCCATAAGACTGAAAGGCTCTCCGATGGAAGCGCGCTGGTCAGCATCAGGGTGCCCAGAAAGAAGGCTGATGGGCCGCGGGAGAATCAAGGGGAGATCCGTATCCGTGAGATTCGAGGCCGGATCAGGAAGCCGGGGGCACGACAGTGGAGCGAGGAGAGGCTATGGACGACGCTTATTGATGAGCAGGAGTATCCGGCGCAGGAATTGCTGGAGCTCTATGCCCTGCGCTGGGAACACGAGATATTCTACAAGGAACTCAAGCTCCACATGCGCGGGAATGACGTTCTTCATAGCCATACGCCAGAAACAGCGGCCCAGGAGGTGGCGGCATTGCTCATGGCCTGCTCGATCATCGCGCAGGAGCGATGCGAAGCCGCGAAAAGCGGCAACATCCAGCCGTTGAGCATCAGTTTCCTGAAGACGCTCGACAAAATGAATTCACTATGGGCAGTGTTCGAAGTGTCCGAGGGACTGCTGACCGAAGAGACAAAACAGGAGATGGTAGCGCGAGTCAGAGAATTGATCGTTCGGGAGGCAATACCGAAAAGACGACAAAGGAGTTGCCCGCGCAAAGTCCGCCAACCGGTGACGAGTTGGCCTAGGCTAACAGAAAACGACTCTCGTGAGGGCGAGTTCCTGCTGGAGATTGTTAGCTTTCCCTAAAGGCATTGTCCTTAAGACGGTGGTTTTAGTTGTCGCTAAAACCCAAAGATGGCAGGTGAGCGAGGCCTCACTGCTATCAGTTGTTGAACGGGCCCAACCTCACCCGGGGCGCCACCGGGCCGCCGGAGGCATCAGAGGAAACCTAGCTCCCCACGGGCGGCCGAGGGCCTTTGGCAACAGGCTCAGGCACTGGTGGAGGCTGTGACCGTGAGTCCTGAGCAGGTGTTCGGCTGCCCTGGAGCGACGGCCCGTGGGCGAGACGGTCAGCCAGCGCCTGGCGTTCCTTGGCATGAGATTGGGCCAGTGTTTCAAGATCACGGTCCCGGTCCGCCTCCAGTGCTCCGATAGCCTCACCAAAGCGCGATTGCGCATCGGCCTGCGTGGCGCGAAGCGCTGCGAGCGGGGATGTCCACTGGATCGTTAGAAATGGCGGATGGTTGTTAAGATATTGAGCCTGGATGATCTATTGTCAATAGAAGGGAGTATGTTAGATTCGGCTTATTGGAGGGAGAGCTGGATGGCGGGGTCGAGGGGCAGGGCCCCTTGCTTGCCGCTACGATCAGGGGGCGATGTTAATCTATATCCAGCGCCTCTCGGAGTTTTGGCAGATCGTCACAGCCAACGATCCTTCGAAAGGTCGTTTCCGCGTAAAGGATGCCGCAGGCCAAATAACGGTCGGCCATCTTCGTATCGGCCCTCCAACGGTTCACTTTGCTCATCCTTCGGCGGATGTTCAGGATCGCGTTCGATAACGTAGGGATAGTTTCGCACTTTTCGAGGTGGGCGTGTAGAACCGAGAAGAAGAATGACCGAAGCCGAAGAACAGCAGGGAGTTGTGGATAAGAAGATCGTCCACATCAGCGAAGAGCGGATCAAGGATTACCTGGATGGCCAAGTGCGGCAAAGCGTGGAGGACACCCTCAATGCGTTGTTGGACGCTGAGGCCGATGAAATCTGTGGAGCCAAGCGTTACGAGCGCAGTCCGGACCGGATGGACACCAGGGCGGGCCACTATGAGCGAGGCCTTCACACTAAGGCGGGCGAAGTGAAGCTCAAGGTGCCTAAGTTGAGGAGTTTACCTTTCGAGAGCCAGATCATGAGAAATGACCGGAAGTTGTGGATGAGGGCAGCTACCGGAACACCATTCGAAGTTCGATCATGGGTTAGGCAGCGGTTTGCTGCTCGATGCCGTCCACGAAGATGATTCCTTGCACGACTTTGTCAAGTTGACGATACCCGTTGAGTCGACGCCAGCCTTTCTCGGCTTCCAGCCCGAGCTTGTAGACCATTGAAAGGGTTGCTTTCCTCGATCCGCACCCTTTGGTTTGTCGAGTCCGATGGCGGACCGTGGCAAACGTCGACTCAATGGGATTTGTCGTTCGAATGTGTCTCCAGTGCTCTGCTGGAAAATCGTAGAACGTTAGTAACGTGTTCTTGTCTTTCTTCAGGCAGGCGCACGCTTTCGGATACTTGGCTTCGTAGAGCTTGAGGAACTCGTCATAGGCTTCCAAGGCGGCCTTCCTTGTTTCCGCCATGTAGATCTCATGGATGCGTTCCTTGGCAAGGGGCTGTGCTTTCTTTGGCAACTTGTCGAGAATGTTGGCTGTCTTGTGCACCCAACAACGTTGCTGTTTGCTTGTTGGGTATTCCTCTTCCAAGGCACTCCAGAACCCGAGAGCTCCATCGGCGATACTCAGTTTCGGGGGGATCTTCAATCCTCGTTTCCTGAGGTCTCTGAGCACATTTTTCCAGGACAGTTTGCTCTCTCGTTCTCCATCGCTGATGGTTACCAATTCCTTGGTTCCATCGGGTAAGGAGCCAACAATGACGAGCACACACGGACGGTCGTCATTGAGCCTGACATGGAAGTAGATCCCGTCGGCCCAGAGGTAGACGTATTCCTTGTCGCTGAGGTCGCGCTTGCTCCATTGCTCGCGTTCTTTCTCCCATTGCTCTTTGAGTCGAACGACATTGGCTGCAGAAAGACCCGATGCGTTCTCACCGAGGATCGGCTCTAAGGCTCGACTCATCTCGGAGGTTGAGATTCCTCGCAGGTAGAGTGCCGGGATGAGGTTGTCCAGCGAAGCGACTCGGCGGAGGTAAGGCGGGAGGATGGCGCTCGTGAATCGGTGGCCTGATCGGTGATCATTGATCCTGGGCTGCCGAACAGAAACGTTTCCTATTCCAGTCTGAAGTTGTCGCTGAGGAAGATGGCCGTTGCGAACGACTTGGCGATGACCCTGGTCATCACGCTGATGTTGATGGGCTTGAATGTAGTCGGAGACTTCGTTGTCGATGGCGGCATGAAGAAGCACTTGGGCTCCTTGTCGCAGGGTGGCCTCAAGGGCGTTCTGGCAGACGGTGCTTACTCCTTCCTGGCGAAGGATAGATGCTGATTCGGTAGGGTGGTTGGTGGTTTTCATTGGAGTTCAGTTGTTTGGTAATGGTTGAACTCTTCATGATGCCCCGACCGCCCTCATCCACAACTTCCGGTCATTTCTCGACACACTGCCAGTCGATACGATGAGTTTGTCAGGGCACAAGCTCTATGAACCGAAGGCGATCGGTGCCCTTTGGATAAGACGTGAGCTGGCGTGGCACCCCGTGACAATGGGTGGGGGGCAAGAGCGCGGCCGGCGCCCGGGTACGGAAAACGTCGCGGGAATCGTCGGCTTCGGTGAGGCCTGTGAGTGGGCGGCTCGCGAACGCCCGGTCGAGAGCGAGCGCTTGCGCGCCCTGCGGGATTCCTTGCAGGAGGGACTACTCGAGGCGGTGCCGGGCAGTTAGGTCAATGGTGCTCTGACCGAGCGACTTCCTCACTTGCTCAACATGGGATTCCCGGGAAGTGAAGGCGAGGATTTGGTCTTGGGATTGGATCGGGAAGGGTTTGCTGTCTCGAGTGGCGCGACCTGTTCCTCGGGCGTCACGGACCCGTCGCACGTACTGTTGGCGATGGGCCAAAGTCACGTTCGGGCTCACGCGAGCCTGCGCTTCAGTTTGGGCGCGATGAACGACCGGGAACAGCTCGAGAGAGTCATCGAAGCCGTGGCGAGGCTAACGGGGCTTGCCTGACGGCTTGGAAAGGTGCTCTTCACGCAAGCGCACGTAATCGGTCGGTGAGTCGATGTCCTGCAGGACCTGATGGGTGTCCGTCGCGACTTCCACGACATGTTCAGGAAAACGGCGGGCGAGGCCCCGGAGTCCGATTTCGTCGAAGTCCGTGAGGATCGCCTCACAAAAACGTCGATGAAAGATCAGCGGGTGTCCCCGCTTCCCCTTGTGGACCGGCATGGAGATGCCGGTGCCGGAGTTTCGCCATGCTTCGATGACGGCATTGATGAGATTCGTCGGGATCATCGGCTGGTCTCCAAGGAAAACGGCGATTCCCTCAGCCGCTGCGGCTGAGGTCTCCTCGAGCGCCTGCAACCCGCACCGCACGGAACTCAGCATGCCGCGGGCTGGATCGGGATTGCGTGCCACATGAACCTCCGGAAAGGCGGCGAGAAGGTCGGTCAGCGGCGCATGATGCGAGCCGGTGACCACGCAGACTTGCCGTATTTGACTGGGCAGGACGTTTTCGACGACGCAGGCCAGCATCGGGCGGCCGCCGAAATCGAGGAGCAGCTTTTGCCCCTGTTCTCCCATGCGGCGAGACGCCCCGGCGGCCAGGATGATGGCGTCGACCCACTTCATTCGCCTGTTTGGTCAAACAGCGTTCCAGGCAGGTAATTCATGGGAGGTCCTTCGAGGGAACCCTTGCGGCGGACGGCGATCAACTGGGAGAGGATGCTGACGGCGATTTCCTCCACCGATTGGGCGCCGATGTCCAGACCGATGGGCGAAACGACGCGCTGCAGCTGATCCGCCGTGGCCAAGCCCTCCTCGAGCAGGCTCTTGCGGATGAGCAGGCTCTTGCGGCGGCTCCCGATCATGCCGATGTAGCGGGCCGAGGAACCGACGCAGGCGGCGAGAACGGCACCGTCATGCCGGTGGCCGCGAGTGACAATGAGAATGTAAGTGTTGGGCCCGATGGAAACCTCTGAAAGCTCCCTCGCAATATCGCCACAGAGGGTCGCCCTGGCCAGGGGATGGCAACCGCTCGAAGCGAAGGACGGGCGATCGTCGATGACAGTGACCTCGAAACCGGTGGCTGCGCCGAGGCGGCAGGCGGCCTGACCGATGTGTCTGCCGCCGGCGATGATGAGCTGCGGCGGGGGCACGACCGGTTCGAGGTAGATCTCGAGGGTGGTTTCTTGGGTTGACGTGCTTCGGATCGTTCCGGCCTTTTCCTGTCGAAGGTGATCCATGACCGTTTCTTCGAGGCCCGGGTAGAGTTCAGCGTGGGTGGCGATGCTCCGCTCGGAGATCCAGACGGCCTTCCCGGTATCACAAGTGGGATGTTGGTTAACGGAGGCCAGGAGACCGGATTCTTGGGCGGATCGGGCTTCCAGCGCCGATTGGTAGGCCAGGACATTGGTGTTCGCTCTGGGGTCCGCGAAGATCCGCACATGCCCCGCAGATCAGCCCGTCATCCCAGCCAGTCACTTCATCCAGTTCGAGGTCGAAAACCGCCGGCTCTCCCTCGTCGAGGGCGCGGAGGGCGCGCTGCCGGGATTCGGCCTCCAGACAGCCGCTGCCCAGTGTGCCGTGAATCTTGCCGGTGGGTTCGATGATCGCGTTGGCCCCCGCGCGCTGTGGCGTGGATCCCGTGGCGGCCACCACGGCCGCCAGCACAAAAGGCTTGCCCGCCTCGGTGAGAGCGATGGCTTGCTCGTAGAGATGGACGGAACTCATGAAACAACGAGAAGCTTGAAAGTTAGAGGCTCGATGTGAGATCCGTCAATGACGGTGACGAAACAGCGGAGTCTAGCGGGAAGAATCGTCGTCTTGTGTTCTCGCGGGAGTTTGCTTTACTCGGTGGATGATATGGTTCCAGCGTTTACTTCTGGCAGTGGTCGTCTTCCTGAGCGGAACCTCGATGGCGAGAGCCGGGGAGAAGCCCAACTTCGTCATCATTTTTTGCGACGACCTCGGCTACGGCGACTTGAGTTGTTTTGGGCATCCGACGATTCACACGCCTCATCTTGATCGGATGGCCATGGAAGGTCAGAAATGGACGAGTTTCTACGCGGCGGCATCCGTATGCACGCCGAGCCGGGCCGGTCTGATGACGGGTCGCTTGCCGATTCGCAATGGCATGTGCTCGGACCGCCGCCGGGTGTTGTTTCCCGACTCGGCGAGAGGCTTGCCGGCCAGCGAAATCACCCTGGCGGAAGCTCTGAAGGAGGCCGGTTATGCCACGGCGGCGGTCGGCAAATGGCATCTCGGTCATCTGCCGGAATATCTTCCGACGGCCAACGGTTTCGATTCCTATTACGGAATTCCTTATTCCAACGACATGGATCGCATTGCGGGTATCGAGCCCAGAGGAAGGGAGGGCTTGATGAAGCCCAAGAGTGCCTACTGGAATGTGCCCTTGATGCAGGACGACAAAATCATCGAACGTTCTCCCAATCAGTCTTATCTCACCCGGAACTACGCGCGGGAAGCGGTGGCCTTCATCGATCGGCGTGCCGAGGACGAGGAAACGCCGTTCTTTCTCTACCTGGCGCACAGCATGCCTCACGTGCCGATTTTCGCTTCGAGTGCCTTTTCCGGGTCGAGTCAGGCGGGGCGTTATGGTGACGTGATTGAGGAGATCGATTGGTCGGTGGGTGAGGTTCTTGGAGCCTTGAAGAAGTACGATTTGGAGGAGAACACGGTGGTGGTGTTCACTTCCGACAACGGACCATGGCTGTCTTTCAAGACTCATGGAGGTTCGGCCGGGCATTTGCGAGACGGCAAGGGGAGCACCTGGGAAGGTGGGATGCGGGAGCCGACCGTTTTCTGGGGGCCGGGCACGGTGCAGCCTGGGATGATTCATGAAATGGGCAGCACGCTGGATTTGTTTGCCACCTTCCTCGATTTGGCGGGTGAGGACCTGCCCGAAGACCGTGTCTACGATGGCGCGAGCTTGGCGCCGGTGTTGACGGGGACTGGACACTCTCCCCGCCAGCAGATGTTCTTCTACCATGGTGAGCAGTTGTACGCGGTGCGGCTGGGAGAGTACAAGCTCCATTTCACCACCAAGATCGAGTATGTGGGTCAGAAGCCGTTGAAGCACGATCCGCCTTTGCTTTTTCATCTCGATGAGGATCCAGGGGAGAAATTCGACGTGGCGATGGATCACTCCGAGGTCGTCGAGGCCATGGTCGCGCTTGCCGAAGCGCACCAGCGATCCTTCGTCCCGCCGCCGAGCCAGTTGGAGGATCGCCTGCCTCGGTGATTGACCTCGGGCGATGGGCGCATGGCGGGCTTGGCGCCGCACGGCACGGAAAAGCTAACCAAAACGCCGGAGCGAGAGGAAGCCGATGGGATGATCGGTCGAGTCGCGAGTGGCCAGGTCGGCCAGCACCTCGCCCATGACGCTGCCGAACTTGAAGCCGTGACCGCTGAAGCCGCAGGCGAAGTGGACGTGCTCGCAGCGGGGATGCCGGTCGACGATGAAATGCCCGTCCGGGCTGTTCGTGTAGAGGCAAGTGCGAATGGCTAACAAGTCCCCGTTGGCCTGGGGTAGGTTCCGCTCGAGGAAGGTCCGCAGCGCGCCTTCATCCTCGGGAGTAATTTCGCGCGGCAGGGTGTCTGGAGAGCCCGCGAGGTTCGAGGGAACGTGGCGTGCCACCTTGAAGCCGGGATCTGTGGGCATCATGGGAAAACCGTAGTGTCCGCCGCTGTCGGGCGTTTCCAGAAACCAACAGGGGAACTTGCCCAGTGAGAAATCATCGGGTCGCTCGGGCCAAAACCATCCCCAGGTTTGCCGGGTGACGCTGAGGCCGAGGTCGAGATCGGCGAGGATCCGGCTGGTCCAGGCACCGGCGGTGATCACGAGACGGCGTGCGCGAAAACGTTCGCCTTGGGCTTGGACCACAACTCCATTTCCATCTGCCTCCCAGCCATCAATCCGGGTATGCCCGCGAAGCGTGGCTCCGTGGCGGAGGGCCTGGTCGAGGTGAGCCGCCATCACGGATTCCGGGACAAGGAACCCCGCGGCTTCCTCGAAAAAGCCCTCATGAGTGTCGGGTACCTCGAACATGGGATAGCGATCCCGAATCTCCGCCGGCGAGAGGAGACGATGGGCGAGCCCGTGGGCTCTGGCCGAGGCCAGAGCCCCTTCCAGAAAGGCCTCGCCTTTGAGGCCGATGTAGAGACCGCCGGTCCGATGGAGCACCGTCTGGCCGCTCTCCGTCGCGAGATCATCCCACAGGTCGTAGGCGCGGCGGAGCAGCGGGACGTAATCCGGGTGCTCGTAGTAGGCCAGGCGGATAATGCGGGAAAAACCGTGGTGGGCGCCCAGCTGGTGAGGCAAGGCGTGCTGCTCAAGGCCAAGGACGGAGACGCCGCGTTTGGCCAGATGATAACAGGTGGCCGCCCCCATGGTGCCGACGCCCACCACAATCACGTCAAAGGACTTCATCGAGAGAGCATTGAAGAGAGCGGGAAAAGCCTCGTCAATGACCTTGTCACGGGTTCATGATGACGCCATGAAGCGACGTCATTTTCTTGGAGCCTCTCTTGGCAGTGCCCTGATGGCTTGCCAACCACGGACCTTGTGGGCCTTGTCCGGCGACAATGTCTATCGCAAACAGATCGGCGTGCAGCTCTACACCTTGCGCAACGAGATTGCCAAGGATGTCGACGCCACCATCAAGGCGGTGGTCGATGCCGGGTATTATCAGGGGGAAATGTATGGATTCCCCAAGGCCGAGCCGATGATCGGGGCAGCCCGAGCCCACGGGCTGGCCCTGCACTCCTCCCATTTCGAATGGGATTCCGTGGTCAATCCCAGCGACACGGGGATGTCGGATTTCATGCGGATTCTGGAGAAGGCCGAAGAGACGGAGCTGAAGCATCTCGTCATTCCCTATCTTCAGGAAGGCAATCGCCAGTCACTGGATGATTACAAGAAAGTGGCCGAGAATTGCAACCGTGCCGCCGCCAAGGCCAAAACCGCGGGGATCCAGCTAGCCTACCACAATCACGCCCTTGAGTTCCAGCCCATGGAAGGCGATCGCAGTGGCTACGACGTGTTGATGGCGGAATTCGGAAAGGAGATGCAGTTCGAGGTCGATGCTTTTTGGGTCAAGGTGGGCGGGAAAGATCCAGGATCCCTGATCAGGGAACTCAAGGGGCGCGTTTCGCAAGTGCATCTGAAAGATCTCAAACCCGGCCTGGACTTGCCGCATTTCGGCAGCGTGCCCAACGATGCCTTTCAGGAGTTGGGTGATGGAATCATCCCGACCGAACCCATCCTGGAAGCCGCCAAAGCGGCGGGAGTGGTTCATTGTCACGTCGAGCAGGATCAATCACCCAATCCTCTGGCCAGCATCCGTTCGAGGTAACTCGATTAGGAACTGCGCAAAAATAAGGTGAACATTTACTTCGAGGGTTTGATTGTGTAATTCCATGAGCCGTGTGTTTCGTGCCTTTCCAGTTTTACGGCGGCCAGTTCCTCGTCCGTCACTTTGATCCCCGTCTCGTAGCTTTTGGTATCGAGCCTGGCCCTGACCTTCAGGCCTCCCTTCGTCGTTGTGCTTCCAATCAACTCGACGATCGTCTGCAGGGTTGCCAGTGGCTCGCCTTGCCAGTTCTGGGTGATGTAGCTGAAGAGACGGTGCTCGATCTTGTTCCACTTGCTTGTCCCCGGCGGGAAGTGGCAGACGACCAACTTCAGCCCGGTCTCGTTCGCCAACTCCTGGAGCGAAAGCTTCCAAAGCCGCGAGCGGTGGCTGTTGCTCCCATCGCCATCGGCGGTGATTAGCAGCCGACGGGCGTGGGGGAACCGCGCAGAGCCCATTTCCGTCCACCACAACAGGATGCTGCGGGTCGCGAATTGGGCCGTATCATGGTCGATTCCGACGCTAACCCAGCCCTGGTTGTTGAGCATATCGTAAACGCCGTAGGGGATTGCCTTGCCCAGGTCCTTGTCCTTGAAGAGAAATGACCGGAAGTTGTGGATGAGGGCGGTCGGAACACCATTCGAAGTTCGATCATGGGTTAGGCAGCGGTTTGCTGCTCGATGCCGTCCACGAAGATGATTCCTTGCACGACTTTGTCAAGTTGACGATATCCGTTCAGTCGACGCCAGCCTTTCTCGGCTTCCAGGCCGAGCTTGTAGACCATTGAAAGGGTTGCTTTCCTCGATCCGCACCCTTTGGTTTGTCGAGTCCGATGGCGGACCGTGGCAAACGTCGACTCAATCGGGTTTGTCGTCCGGATGTGTCTCCAGTGCTCGGCTGGAAAATCGTAGAACGTTAGTAGAGTTTCCTTGTCTTTCTTCAGGCAGGCGCACGCTTTCGGATACTTGGCTTCGTAGAGCGTGAAGAACTCGTCATAGGCCTCCAAGGCGGCCTTCTTTGTTTCCGCCATGTAGATTTCATGGATGCGTTCCTTGGCAAGGGGCTGCGCTTTCTTCGGCAGCTTGTCGAGGATGTTGGCTGTCTTGTGCACCCAACATCGTTGCTGTTTGCTTGTCGGATATTCCTCTTCCAAGGCGCTCCAGAACCCGAGAGCTCCATCGGCGATACTCAGTTTCGGAGGGATTTTCAATCCTCGTTTCTTGAGCTCGTGAGTGGGAAGTTCTCAGACCGGTTTCTCTTTGCCTGGCGTGTCTGTCTGACTGCGTAATGGAGCGATCTTCGCCTTGGATAGTTCAATGCTCAGATCGATCAGTTCGGTGGTCAGTTTCTTGAATTTCTTGAATTTCTTGTACTCCTCTGTTTCTTTTCGTAGTCCCTTCACGTGGTCTGGCCAGACGTGTTCAGTCCGGCTCCTCATCTCATGCGTGTAGCTCAGTTGGTAATACACGCCGCGCTGGCGTTGTCGATCTCGGTATTGCTTGCTGATGCTCCCAGGCCGCATTGGCCCGATTGCAGCTAACTTTGCCGCAAATTTCTGGACTCTTTTTTCAATGATCTGATCTTTTTCATGGTCATTACCTTATATATGCGAATGTCTAGGAAAATCAAATCATTTGTTATGGATCTCTGGATTTCTTGGTGGAATATCGTCTGTCTTCTGCGACCCGCTTTCTCGAGAGCCCGCACCTTTCTCTGGTTTCTGCTCGTCTTGGCCGCTTTCTCCGTGCGCAATGACCTCCTCGGGGTTTCCAGTTTCGTCCGCGCTCTCGGTTTGTCAGAACACTTCTATGAGCACTTACTCCATTTCTTCCACAGCAATGCCGTGAAGACGGACCGGCTTGCAGAACTTTGGTTCGCCATCGTGATCAAGCACTTCCCTGTCTACAAGATCGGTTGTCGCCCCGTCCTGGTTCTCGACGGCATCAAGAAGTCCAAGGAGGGCCGCAAGATGCCTGCGGTGAAGTATCTGCATCAACAGTCCGAGTCCAATTCCAAGCCTCACTTCATCATGAGCCATTCCTTTCAGGCCTTCGGCGTGCTCTGTCAGGTTGGCGGATACTTCTTCTGCGTTCCGGTCTGTGCACGCATTCACGAAGGTATCGTCACTTCAAACCGCGACAGGAGAACCTTGATCGACAAGGCCAACGAGATGCTCGCATCCGTCTGTAGAGGTCAGGAGTTCGTCTTGCTGGCCGACGCCTACTACGCCAACGGAAAGGTGATCCGGAGCACCAAGGGGCGTTCCGGTGTGCTGGTCACGAGGGTTCGACGCACGACAACCGGCTTTCGGCCTGCGGCAGTGCCACGCAAACGCAAACGCGGACGACCGAAAAAGTATGGCGCTGCGGTGAAGCTCCAGAATGTCTTTGGAACGGGCGGCTTCAGTTCCGTTCCCAGTCCCGTATATGGGGAGAGAAACATCTCTGTCCGGTTCAAGTCGGTGGATCTGTTGTGGAAGCCCGCCGGGGCGATGGTCCGCTTCATTCTCGTCGATCATCCCACGA
Organism: Verrucomicrobiales bacterium; assembly: GCA_965204485.1. Lineage (GTDB taxonomy): Bacteria > Verrucomicrobiota > Verrucomicrobiia > Verrucomicrobiales > DEV007 > JAACDM01. The sequence goes on along the minus strand of CBDBEZ010000133.1, from coordinate 179,311 downwards.
GAGGGCGGATCATCCTCTTGTCTACCGACCTCACCATGGAAGCTCAGGAGATCATCTTGCTCTACAGTTTGCGTTTCAAGATCGAAGTCGCTTTCAAGCAAGCGGTGCATTCGGTCGGCTCATTCGGATACCATTTCTGGATGGCCGCTATGCGACCGCTCAAGCGTCGCAATGGTAACCAATACCTCCACCGGACTACCGAGAAATATCGCAGACAGGTGCAGAGAAAGATGCACGCATATCATGTGTTTGTGCAGACCGGCATGATCGCTCAGGGCATGTTACAGTACCTTGCCATGACATGTGACGGTCTGGTCTGGAAACACTTTGGAACCTGGATCCGAACCATCCGCCCAGACGTGCTGCCTTCGGAAATGATTGTCTCAGCCGCCTTGAAAAACACGCTGCCTGGATTTTTGCACCACGGCGGAAAAGGTTCAGCGTTCCGAAAATTCATCCTTGATAAAATAGACTTCACTCGCTCCGAAGGTTCACGCTTCGCCGCATGATGATCCAGTTACAGAACTTCTCACTCGCGAGCTTGAGGTCTCTGAGCACATTTTTCCAGGACAGTTTGCTCTCTCGTTCTCCATCGCTGATGGTTACCAATTCCTTGGTTCCATCGGGTAAGGAGCCGACGATTACGAGAACACATGGGCGGTCGTCATTGAGCCTGACATGGAAGTAGATCCCGTCGGCCCAGAGATAGACGTATTCCTTGTCGCTGAGGTCACGCTTGCTCCATTGCTCGCGTTCTTTCTCCCATTGCTCTTCCTCGTCGAACGATGTTGGCTGCAGAAAGACCCGATGCGTTCTCACCGAGGATCGGCTCTAAGGCTCGACTCATCTCGGAGGTTGAGATTCCTCGCAGGTAGAGTGCCGGGATGAGGTTGTCCAGTGAAGCGACTCGGCGTAGGTACGGCGGAAGGATGGCGCTGGTGAACCGCTGGCCTGATCGGCGATCATTGATCCTGGGCTGCCGAACAGAAACGTTTCCTATTCCAGTCTGAAGTTGTCGCTTCAGGAAGATGGCCGTTGCGAACGACTTGGCGATGACCCTGGTCATCACGCTGATGTTGATGGGCTTGAATGTAGTCGGAGACTTCGTTGTCGATGGCGGCCTGAAGAAGCACTTGGGCTCCTTGTCGCAGGGTGGCCTCAAGGGCGTTCTGGCAGACGGTGCTTGCTCCTTCCTGGCCGAGGATAGATGCGGATTCGGTGGGGTGGTTGGTGGTTTTCATTGGAGTTCAGTTGTTTTGGTAAATGGTTGAACTCTTCATGATGCCCCGACCGCCCTCATCCACAACTTCCGGTCATTTCTCGTCCTTGAAGTCATGCACGCGGACTTGCTCAGGGTTGTCTTTCGGCCTCCACTGCCTCCCGGCGTTCTTGAAATCGCCCACCAACTCCTTCTTCTTGGTGTCCACTGAGATTGCTGGCTGGCCGCAATGTTGGAAGCGACGCACCTGATCGTTGATGTATTCGAACTGCCTGTTGCGGTCCGGGTGCTGTGCCCCTTCGCGGGTCTTGCGATTTGCCAGCAGACTATAGCCGGCCTTGCGCAGCAACGCGGCAACAGTACGCGCACCGACCAGGTGGTTCTGAGATGTGAGTTCCCTGGCAAGCCTCTGAGTGCTCTTCAATGTCCAGCGCAATGGGGATTGAGGGTCGCCTCTACTGAGAAGATCAACTAGCCGCTCAAGAGCCCCAAGCAGTTCCGGATCGGTCTCGGTCACCGGCTTGCGCCCACCCCGAAGCCGACGGATGCGTCCGTCGGCTTCGGGTGCCGTGTAGTCGCCGCGCCGTAACTGCTTGATGCCCTCAGTGATCGTCGTCCGCGACATCGATGTCGCAAGAGAAACTGCGGATACGCCGCCCCAACCCAATTCCATGGCCTCCGCCGCCGCCCAACACCTCCGAGCCCGCTCGTCCATGAGGTGGCTCAGGGAATCGAACTTCCGGCGAATGCTTTCGACAACGGAACTGTCAGGCATGGCACTGACAGTAACATAGAAATAAGGTTGAGAAACCTTAAATTGTTCATTTTATTTTTGCGCCATTCCTTAGCGCTCTTAACCAGCAAACGCCACAGGCATCTCATGCAAGGGTACGCTCGCCTGCGATGATTTTGGCAAGCGACTTGAATACGGAACTCGCTCCTCGCAGCGAGAATCGGGTCGAGGCGGCAGGATTGCGCCTGCCGCCCCTCCCACACCACCGGACATGCGGGATCGCATCCGGCGATTGGATCCATTTGGTCTTAACTCTTGAGGTCTGATGGCATCAGGAACCCGTAGCGTCTCAGAGTTCGGTTGTTGAGGGCTTCGTGCATGACAGGGTTTCCCGCCATGCGCCACGCTCCACGACTGCTCCTCCCGACGATGGCTCGACTCGGCGGTAGGCCGAGTCGGCGCAGGGCGGATTCCCGTCCCTTGCTTTTATGCCAACGTTGCCAGAAGCATTTGCGAATGTGGCGACGGATCCACGGTTCTTTCCAGTAGATGTCCCGTCGCCATTCGCAGCGCCGGTAGTAGCCCCACCAGCCGTTCACGTAACTTCGCCATTGGTCGCGCAGTTGCTCGCTGGTCAGTGGTTGCCGGGCGTTCCAGAGTTCTCTCACGCGGTCTTCAAACCGGGTGAGGCTTGCAGGAGCAATCCCGATGAGCAGCGCGCTGGTGATGATGAACCCCAGGAACTTCCGTTCCCGAGGCCTCCCCACCCCGCTTTTGCTCTCGCTGACCTCCAGCCGGAGGTGGCGCTTGATCCAGCCAGTGAGGCTGGCAAGCACACGCTCCGCTGCGACTTGGCTCTTTACGTAAATGTTGCAGTCATCGGCGTAGCGGGCGAATCGCAGTCCGCGTTTCTCCAGCTCCTTGTCCAGCGCGTCGAGGTAGATATTGGCCAGTAGCGGCGAAAGCGGGCCGCCTTGCGGCGTTCCTTCTTCGCTGCTGACCTTTAACCCGTCGGGCATCACCACCCCGGCTCGCAGGTATTTGCCGATGAGTTTCATCACGGTTTTGTCCCCTATCACGGTCCCAATTTTACTCATCAGGATGTCGTGGTTCACCTTGTCGAAGAACTTGGTAATGTCCATGTCGACGACGTGGGTAAACCCCTCCCGGGCAAAGCTCTGGGCGGCTTCCACCGCATCGTGGGCGCTGCGTCCGGGACGAAATCCGTACCTGCTTTCGCTGAAACGGGGTTCGAACACCGGCCGGAGCACCCCGAGCAGAAGTTGCTGCACGAAGCGATCTTGCACGTTTGGGATGCTCAGCGGGCGGGTTCCGCCGCTGGGCTTGGGGATGTCTCGACGCTTTGCAGCGCCGGGCTTGTAGCTGCCCTCTAGCAGCCTCTTCTTGATCACTTCGCCATGGATGGCGAGGTGTGCTCTGAGTTCGTCGGCCCTCATGCCGTCGGGGCCGGGTGCCCCGTCATTACGCTCAACGGCGTAAAGAGCGGCTCCCCAGTTTCCCGACCTGATGGCCTTCTCCATCAGTCCCTCCAGCTTTGCTGTCCGTTCGCGGTTCACGCGCACCTCCAGGAGTTCCTCTCTCCGCAGGGCTTGCCGCGACTGCATCGCGTGGGCTCTTTGGGTTCGCCCAGGAATTCGGGATCCTTTGTCCGTAAGTCCTGCTGACGTCGGGGCGTATTCTGCCCTGGGGTGCAATGCTCCGTAGAGCGCTGCTGTTGGTTCCTTCCGCCCTTCACAGGAGAGAGTTTTCCGGTTTCACAGTTTCCACGGGCTTCTTCCAGCCCCCGGCTCTGCTCTCTGCTACTATGGCTTCTGCTGACTTCTCTCCTGCTCTCACAGGAGAGATCTCCCCGGGTAAGGTCCTTAACTTTCTCCGCATCCCATCCGGCTCTACTTGCTGTGTCTTGATGAGCTTTGGGCTTCGCGTTTACTAGCACGCTCGCCGCCCACAGCCTGCCTCGCTGCCGGTTCGTGTTCCTATGGCCGCGGATTTGCCTGCCGCTTCCTTCAGCTCCACCCTCGCGGGCGTCGCCTTGCGGTTCAGCTACGGTTGCTCTCATCAGCTCCGATGTCATCGTTTCATGTCATTAGTTAAGGCCCATGCCGGGCACACGAGCCGGGGATGCCATCCCCGGGCGGTGCGACCCGTTGGCCATGTGGCCATGTGGCCATGTGGCCATGTGGCCATGTGGCCAGGAAGCCGGATGGACTTGAACTGATCGCCGGTGATGCAGACCGCAGACAGGAGTGTCCGCGTCACGAGGCGCGGCGGTCGGGAACAGCTTTGGGTCGTCGTCCTCCGGCGCTCTGGGAGGTGGAAATTCACCATGAAGAGCACGAAGAGCGCGAAGAGGGATGATGGTGTCTATTCGTGAAACCCTGACCGAGTGCGTGGCTTGAATGGTAGTCGATGGATCCGGCTCTGCGTGACGGCGGCCTTGCCAGAGGTCTCGGCAAGTGATGATCGTTTTTTGGTTGAAGTGAATGGCTCCCAAGATCCTTCGTGCTCTTCGCGTCTTTCGTGGTCACCTCGACACGGTGGACGAATGAGAATTGGGCGAGATGGGCGCCAAAGTGATCTCTTGGGTACAGTCCAGGTGGATCGGAGACGCCACGATTGCCGGGGGCATTGTTCCCAGGCACAGCGCGTCGCGGGAGGCTCGATGTTTCGGCTGGGGCCTAACCACTGGCGAGGCGGTTGGCGGCCGAGACCAGGGCGCGAAGACCGGCCATCTCGATGGAGGGATCGATGCCGCAGCCCCAGCGGGTTTCGCCGGACGTTTCGCTCTCGAGCTGCACGTAGGCGGCCGAGCTGGTGGCGGAGCCCTTGCCGATGGCGTGCGATCGATAATCGGTGAGGGTAAAGTCCTTCCAACCCTGGTTTTCCAGGGCGTGGACGAAGCCGTTGATGGGACCGTTTCCCTGCCCCACGACTTCGTGCGTCGCGCCTCTGCGTTCCACGATGGCGGTGCAGGTTACGGTGCCGGGTTCATCGTTGTGGTGGACCAGTTCGTAGCGCTTGAGCTTGAGCGGGGAGGAGCGATTGACGAATTCTTCGTCGAAGGCCTCACGGATCTCCTGAGAGCTGAGTTCCTTGCCCAAGCGATCGGCCAGGTCATTGATCGCGGCCCCCACTTCTGGATGCATGGTTCGCGGCAGGTCCAGGTCGTGATCCCGATCCAGAACGTAGGCCACGCCGCCCTTGCCGCTCTGCGCATTGATGCGGATGATGGCTTCGTAAGTGCGGCCGATGTCCTTGGGATCGATGGTGAGATAGGGCACGGTCCAGCGGCTGGCTGGCTGGCTGGGATCGCGCAAATCCATGCCTTTTTTGATGGCGTCCTGGTGGCTTCCGGAGAAGGCCGTGAAGACGAGATCGCCGCCGTAGGGCTGGCGCTCGGGCACTGTCATGCGGGTGGTGCGTTCATAGACCTCGCGGATGTGCGACAGGTCGGAAAAATCGAGCCCGGTGGAGATGCCGTGGCTGTTCATGTTGAGGGCGACCGTGACGATGTCGAGATTGCCGGTGCGCTCGCCGTTGCCGAAGAGCGTTCCCTCCACGCGATCGGCGCCCGCCAGGAGTCCGAGTTCGGTGGCGGCGGTGCCGGTGCCGCGGTCATTGTGAGTGTGCAAGCTGATCTGCACGGCGTCGCGACGCGAGAGATGGCGTCCAAACCACTCGATCTGGTCCGCATGAACGTTGGGAGTGAACCACTCGACGGTGGCGGGCAAATTGAGGACGATCGGCTTCGCCGGAGATGGCTGCCAGACATCCATCACCGACTCACAGATTTCCAAAGAATACTCCAGTTCGGTGTCGGAAAAACTCTCCGGCGAGTATTGGAAGTCCACCTGGGTGTCGGGGACGCTGTCCACCAGGTCTTTCACCAAGGTGGTGCCGTTCACGGCGATGGACTTGATTTCTTCCTTGCTGGCATTGCGGAAGGTGACTCTCCGCTGGAGCGGCGAGGTGGAGTTGTAGAGATGGACAATGACATTCTCCGCGCCTTCCAGGCTCTCGAACGTGCGCCGGATGAGGTGTTCGCGGGCCTGGACCAGGACCTGGATCTTCACGTCCGAGGGGACCAGGCCGTCTTCGATCAAGCGGCGCATGAAAGCGAACTCGATTTCCGAAGCGGAGGGAAAGCCGACCTCGATCTGCTTGAATCCGATGCCGACGAGGAGCTGAAACATTTCCAGCTTCTCCTCCACGCTCATGGGAATGGCGAGGGCCTGATTGCCGTCGCGGAGGTCCACGCTGCACCAAATGGGAGCGCGGGTGATTTGCCGGTCGGGCCATCGCCGGTCTGGTAAGTCCACCTTGGGAAAAGGCTGGTACTTGGATAAACTGTGAGGTTTCATGGAGGAAAAAGCGAAAAAGAGAATGGTTGAGAAAACAAACGAGGAGGTCAGGGGAAGGAGCCTGACCGGAATACGGATGCCGCGGAGCCTGCGGGGTAACTAGGCGAGAAGCTGCAGGCCCGCGCTTCTAAGTCGCAGGTTGCCGAGGGTCGAGAGAAGGCTGTCTTTCGGCATGCTTGGCATCGATCGAGGATCGTGTTCGGGCGCAACCTAGGAGCAAAAGCGGTTCTGTCTAATCGAAAGTACCCCCATGGCGGGCGGGGTGCGGTTGCGCGAATTCCCGGAGCCTGATAAGGAGGGAGGCTCCATGTTCTCCATCTCCCTGAGTCCCCCCTTGCAGAGTCATTTCACCGAGGATCCTCGCGGATTCGAGGCCTTGATGAAGGTCGAGGGAGAGGCCTTTCGCGAGGTCAAGAGCCGTCGAACGGTGAGGTTTGAACGGGGCGGGCGGCGCTATTTCATCAAGGCGCATCGCGGGCCGGGTTGGGGGGAATGCTTCAAAAACCTGATGTCGCTGAATTGGCCTGTGTGGGGTGCTCAACAGGAGTGGCGAGGCGTTGATGCCTTTGAGAAGGCGGGCGTTTCTACCATGACCCTGGCGGGCAAGGGCGAGCGGGGATGGCTGCCTGGCTTCGGGCAGTCTTTCGTGGTGACCGAAGCCTTCGAAGACTCGATGAGTCTGGAGGAATTGCTGGAGGAACAGGAGCGACTGGGCGAGCGGCAGCGGAATCGTCTCAAGCGGTTCCTGATTCCGCAGCTGGCCGAGATCGCCCGGAGTTTGCACGAGAATGGCCTCAATCATCGAGACTTCTACCTCTGCCATTTCCTGACGGAGCGGCGCGACTGGACGGCCTGGCGGCCGCCGGAGCGGATCGAACTGGTCGTCATCGATCTGCACCGGGTTCAACAGCGATCGGGGCCCACGCCGGCTCGCTGGCGGATCAAGGACCTGGGGGCTCTCATGTTTTCCGCCTTCGATGCGGACCTGACGGTGAGCGATGCCTTGCGCTTCATCCGCGCCTACCACGGTGGCCGGGAAGGCGATTGGAAAGCGCGTTACCGAGAGGCGCGCGGCTTCTGGTTTCGCGTGGCCGCCAGGGCGCTGAGCTTTCAGCGTGAATGGGACCGCAAGGAATTGAAGCGAGCGATGGCGAAGCTGTGAGAAATTTTCGGAAACCTCTGTCGAGTTGAGTCCTGTTGCCGGTCGTGCGAGAGGAGCGAGAATGCCGGGTTTGTGCTTCCGCGGGGACGTGTTGATATCTAGAAGGAGGCATGTTCAAGGAAGTCGATCACATCGCGATCGTGGTGCGGGATACCGAAGAGGCCCTGACATTTTACAGGGATCGCCTGAAATTACCGGTCCTTTTGAGCGAGGTTTTGGAGGGCCCGGGAGTCCGGCTGACGCATCTGGACATGGGCAACGTTCGGCTGCAATTGGTCGAGCCCCTGACGGAAGCGCATCCTTTGAGGAAGGACTTGGCCGAGCGGGGCGAAGGTTTTCATCACGTTTGCTGGAAGGTGGCCGATGTCGATGCGGCCATGTCAGAATTGGCCGAGCAGGGTTTGCATACGAAGCCGGGGGAGCCCCATGCGGCGCCGTCCGGCGGTCGCGCTTTTTTTGTCGAGCCCTCGGAAACGCGCGGAGTTCTCTGGGAGATGACCGGACGCTGAATGGGGGGATGGAATGCATGGAACGAGCACGGGCAGAATGATCCGAAAGTAAATCGCCAGAGCGGCCGCCATCGCCCCGAGTGGCGAGGGGTGAATCTAAGGATGAGGCCATGAAGATCGAGACCGTTGATTTTTTCTACCTCGCGCTCCCGGAAATCCGCTGTGTCGGTGACGGTAGCCAGGACGTCTTGCTGGTTAGGCTGCGGGCGGGGGAATGGGTGGGTTGGGGGGAGTGTGAGGCTTCCCCGCTGGTGTCCATCGCTGCCTGGAACTGTCCGATGTCCCACAGTGCCTGCCAGCCGGTGAGCGCAGCGGTCTTGGGTCAGCGGCTCGATGAGAAGGGGGACATCGCGAGAATCCATCGAGATGTCCGGGAGAGTTGTCTCGACCTATTGCAAGCCGATCACACCTTGTCGGGAGTCGAGATTGCCATGTGGGATCTGCTGGATCGCAAGAAAGGGGCTCCCGTTTACGAGTTGTTAGGCTATCGCCGGGCTCACCCCAAGATCCCTTACGCCTCGGCCCTGTTTGGAGGGGATCCGCAAGAGACCCTGGACAAGGCGCGGACCCTTCGGGCGGCGGGCTATCGTGGCGCCAAGTTCGGTTGGGGCCCCTACGGGCGAGGTGATGCCGAAGCGGATGCCGAGCAAGTGCGAGCGGCTCGTGAAGGTTTGGGAAACGACGCTGACCTGCTGGTCGATGCCGGGACGGTCTGGGGCGAGGACGCCGGGGCGGCGAGGCTTCGGCTGGAAGCCTTGCGGGAGAGTGGCGTGCGCTGGCTGGAGGAACCCTTCGTTTCGGAGGCCTTCGCGGCTTATCGTGCCCTGGGGCGGGAGCGCGGGGCGGTGCCGCTGGCGGGTGGAGAAGGCTGTCATCGGGCCCTTCAGGCGATCAACATGATGGAACATGCCGGCCTGAGTTACGTGCAGATCGATACCGGCCGGGTGGGCGGCATTGGCACCGCCAAGCGGGTGGCCGAGCGAGCGGACGCGGCGGGCCTGACCTTCGTGAACCACACCTTCACCACGCCTTTGGCTCTCTCGGTCTCGATACAGCCATATGCAGGGCTGGAACGTCATGAACTCTGCGAGTATCCGGTGGAGGCCTCTGATCTGGCCCGTAGCTTGACGATGGAGCCGATGGATCTCGAGACGGATGGAACCTTGCGGCTTCCCGAGGTGCCGGGCCTGGGGTTGACTCCCTCGGCGAATGCGATTCGACGTTACCTGGTGGAGGAGGAGATTTGCGTGAATGGAAAACCCTTTACCGCACGCCCGAGATTTGAATGCCGAATCCTCAGTGGCCGATCAGCGACACGACGAGGCGTCGTCGGTGGGCTGCGGTGCGGTGTTCGAATAGAAAGATGCCTTGCCAGGTGCCTAACAAGAGGTGGCCGCCATTGACGGGAATGACTTCCGAGGAGCGGGTGAGAGCCATGCGGATGTGGCTGGGCATGTCGTCCGGGCCCTCGTAGGTGTGGACGAAATAGGGCTCGTTTTCGGGCACGAGGCGGTCGAAGTAGGCGTGGAGATCAGTGCGTGCGCTGGGGTCGGCGTTTTCAAAGAGCAGGAGGCTGCAGCTGGTGTGTTGGACGAAGACGGTGGCCGTGCCCTGGGAGAGGCCGGCCTCCGAGACGCAGGCCTGCACGGATTCGGTGATTTCGTAGGTGCCCTTGCCGCGCGTATCGACTTCGAGCGACTTCGTGATGACTTTCACCGCCTCGGGATGACTTGAACGGTTTCCGTTCACAGCTTCTTGGGTTCGATCACCTTGACCGTACCCTTGAAAGTCCTGGCGATGTCCTCGAGATAGCTCTCCCCGATGCCATTGACGCTGATGCCGTTCACCACCATGCTGCGGCCGCTGGCCGATTGACGCCCCGCACGGCGCACGAGGGAGAGGGTTTCGTTTTTTGAGAGAGACTTACCGTTGCGCCGATTACTCGGTTTGCCATCGGTGAGGAGGAAGACGGTGTCCGGCTTTTGCGCGAAGGCGGCGATGAGAGCCAGGTCATAGCGCGAGCCTCCCGAGGTGTCCTCGGTGGCCTCGAAATTGCCGGGTCGGATGGGGACGTAGGGGACCGGGCTCTTTTCGTCGATGCCATCGGCGGTCCGGGTACGGGTGAAGGCGCCGGTGAAGTAGGCCTGGGTGAACTCGATGGCGGCCCACTTGTTGGCGGGCGTGGCGGGGACGGGGCGTTCGCGGAAGCCGTCCGCCATGTTGCCAAAGCAAATGAGATTGAAACGGGAACCGGGCCGGAAGGCATTGATGGTGCGTGCGATTTCCGCCCGGATGGCCGCGATTCCGTTGGAACCGCAATTGCGCGGCATGCTGGTGGAGACGTCGATCACCAGGATGATGGACTTACCGACGGCGGGGGTGCCGAAAAAAGAGCCGCCCAGACCCGAGCCGCCCAGACCGCCCAGGCCCTCACCGAATCCATCGCCGAAGCCGGTGCCGAAATTGACCGGATTGTCCACAAATTCATCGATCACGGGAAGGGGGATCTCGCTGATGGTATCGGCGATGATGACCTTGCTCATGGAGGAAGAGGGCGCGGCTGGTCGCTCTGCCTTGACCTGGACGAGGTCTTTTTTCTGCGGCCGCAGATCCTCCACGGGCGTGTAGGGTGCGGAGACAATGAGGCTTGGCTCCCTCACAAACACTTCACCGAAGATGATGAAGAGCAGGGCGCTGACCAGGAGGATGTGGGCGGCCAGCGCGACCAAGAGCGCGATCAGTTTGGACCGGCGCGCCTCGGCGGCGGCCACGAGTTCCATCATCTCGCTTTGAGTCAGCGTATGGGTTGAGGCGTGATCGAGAGAGGGCATGGCAACGTTGGGAAACGGAAATGAGAGCAGGGTGGCGTGTGAAGAATCTACTCGAGGCCTCGAGGGGGTCCAAGCGCTTTGTTGTGAAAGGCGCCGGGCGACGCGGCGGCCGGGTGGAAGAGAAAAGTAGCGCGAAGGCTTGTTTTTCATTGATCGGGGATTTAGTCTCGCTATTTTCATAGCGTGGATTCCCCAAACCCCTAGGCTGCCATGAACCAGGATTTTCAGAAGCACCTCTCGCGCCGACAACGGCAGATTCTCGACATCCTCTACGAGGAGGGAGAGGCTTCCGTCTTGGAGATCCAGGCTCGCCTGCCCAAAGCGCCGACGCCAATGGCGATTCGGCGGATGCTGCAGATCCTGGAGGACGACAAGGGTCTGGTGAAGCGGCGCAAGGAGGGCCGCAATTTCATTTACACGGCGCGGCCCGCCCGGGCCAAGACAGGGGCCCGCATGCTCAACCACGTGGTGAAGACGTTTTTTGACGGCTCGTTTTCGCGGGCGCTCGCCGCGCATTTGGCCGACAAGAAGACCAAGCTCGACTGGCAGGAGTATGATGAACTCATGAGCGCCATCGAGAAGGCGAAGGACGAGGGCCGATGATCCCCACTTGATCTGACTCGAGGGGTTTTCTAGAGTTGGCGGATGCGTTGTGTGCGTCTGGTTTTTCTTCTCTTGTGCGGCCTCACCACGGCCGGGGCGCAGGAGGTTTCGCTTCCAGAGATTCATTCCGGGAACCGGCATCGCCCACCCGCTTACGATCCCGGGCATGGCGGGTGGGACACGGAGCGTCTGGCGGAGCGCACCGGCGAGCGTCTCGAGATGCTCAAGCAAGCGCTGGAATCGGGAGAACTGCCGGAATCCCTCGCGGGGCTGGCGGCGGGGGACTTTCGCGGTGCGGGACTCCGTCCTGCGACGCTCGAGGAAGTGTTTGCCGACGAGGTGGTGCGCGTCTCGAGGGTCAGCCGGGGAGGGAAGCCCGAGGTGGAGTATCGGGGGCCCGAGGGTTGGTTGGCGGCGGTGAGGACCTTGACCGAGCCTCTGGCGGTGGGTCCGCTGCACGTCAAGTTCAAGACCGTCGGCGTGGCCATGGAACAGAGCGGCGTGATGACCCGACTCGAAGTCAGGCTGGACGGGGCGAGCACGCGCGGCGAGCGACTGCAGGTCAACGCGGTGTGGCGCTGTGAGTGGGAGGAGCGAGAGAACGTGCCAGCGCTTCGGCGCCTGGAGTTGGAGGACTACGAGGAGGTGGTCACGCGGGCCGCTCGCGAGAAGTCTCTCTTCCAAGACGTGACCGGATGGGTGCTGGAACGCGACCCCGCCTTTCAGAACCAGCTGGCCTACGGGCTCGACCACTGGCTGGGACGGCTGGACATGCGGACCGGGATTCAGGTCGGGGGTTGGAATGGCTTGGCGGTTGGCGACGCCAACGGCGACGGTTTGGAGGACCTGTATGTGTGTCAGGGAGGCGGTTTGCCCAACCGGCTTTTTCTGGCGAGGGAAGACGGCTCCGCGGGCGATGTCGCCGCGGCGGCGGGGGTGGACTGGTTGGAAGCGAGTCGCGGGGCGCTGTTTGTGGATCTCGACAATGACGGCGATCAGGATTTGGTGGTGGCGGTCGCCGAGGGCTTGGTGATCCAGGAGAACGACGGCAGTGGGCGTTGCCAGGTGCGCTCGGCCGAAGTGCTTCCCTTCGCGGTGCCCTACTCGCTGGCGGCGGCCGATTACGACACGGATGGTGATCTCGATGTGTTTGCCGCCTGCTATGACCGGCGGGGGCACGTGGACCGCAACTTGAGCCTGGCGCGTCCTGTGCCCTATCATGACGCCAACAATGGCGGCCGCAACACTTTGCTGCGCAATGAGGGCGATTTCCGTTTTCGGCCGGTCACTCAGCGGGTTGGTTTGGAGGCCAACAACACCCGCTACAGTTACGCCGCCGCCTGGGCCGATTACGACCGGGACGGCGATCTGGATCTCTATGTGGCCAATGACTTCGGTCGGAACAATCTCTACCGGCAGGATCGCGATGCTCGCGGCCGGATCCGGTTTGTCGACGTGGCGGAGACCTCTGGCGTTCTCGACATCGCGGCGGGGATGTCGGCGGCCTGGGGCGATTACGACAACGATGGCTGGCTGGATCTCTACGTGAGCAACATGTTTTCCTCCGCGGGCAATCGCATCGCCGCCCAGGAACGTTTCATGGCGGGGAGCGACGAGGCGACCCGCGGCCTCTTTTTGCGTCACGCGAGGGGAAATTCCCTGTTTCGGAACACCGGTGTGAACGGCGGGTTTGAGGATGTGAGCACCGCCGCGGCGGTGACGCAAGGCCGTTGGGCTTGGGGTTCGGCCTTTGCGGATTTGAACAATGATGGCTGGCAGGATTTGGTGGTGGCCAATGGCTTCATCACCCAGGAGGATACAGGCGATTTGTGAGGATTTTACTGGCGGCAGGTCGTGTCGCAATCCCCCATCGAGGAAACCCTGGATCCGGAGAAGGCCTACCTGGATGCCTGGCAGGAACTGGCCGTGCGCATCCGAAACGGGAACTCGTTCAGCGGACGTGAGCCGAACAGCGCCTTCCTGAACACGCGGGGCTCGCGGTTTGCGGATCTGTCCATGATTTCGGGTTTGAGTCTGCCTGACGACGGACGCGCCCTGGCGGTGACGGACTGGGACCGGGACGGCGATCTCGATTTTTGGGTGAGCAATCGCACGGCTCCCAGGGTACGCCTGATGCGGAACGACTATCTGGATGCCTCGCCAACCGCGTCCTCCCTGGCACTGAGACTGGAGGGCGATCCCGGGAAACGCTGTTCGCGATGCCGTCGGGGCGGTGGTCACGGTCGCCTTGAAAGACGGCCGGCGCTTGACGCAGATGTTAGCAGCGGGGTCAGGCTTTCTCAGCCAATCCAGCAAGTGGCTCCATTTTGGGCTGGGGAGCGCTGGAGCGGTGAGTCGGGTCTCCGTGAGGTGGCCCGGTTTGGAGCGGGAAGAAACCTTCGGCGCCCTCGACCGGGGTCGATGGACCCTCAAACAGGGTACGGGCACGGCACTGGCAGACACGCGTCCTCGGGCTGAGATGGGCGTGCGGCCCCTGGTTCTGCCCCCGGCGCCGGCCGAGGCCGAAGTCGTCTTGACGGCGCCGCGCGAGTCCACGGCGCCGCTCATCTACCAGAGCTGGGAGGGAGCTCCGGTCGCTCTGGAGACGGATTCCCTGACGGTGACCTTGTTATGGGCCTCCTGGTGTCAGCCTTGTCTGCGTGAATTGGAGGGTTTGGGCCGCCAGAAGGAGGCCCTCGATCGGGCGGGGATCCGTTTGGTGGCGCTCAACGTGGAGGAAGCTCAGGCAGCCCTTGAGGGTGGGACGCCTCCCAATGCGGGGGATTTGCGAGAGATTTTGGACAAGGTCCGATGGCCGTTTCCGTCCGGACGGGCACCGCTCGGTCTGGTGCAGAGCATGGACCAACTCCAGCGGACGACGCTCTACCGGCAGGAAGCCCTGCCACTTCCCAGTAGCTTCGCCTGGCATCGCGGCCAGCTCTTGCGTTTTTACAAGGGCGCCGTGTCGGTCGAGGCCTTGCTGCGTGCCAAGGCGGCCTTGGCCGCGCCGTCGCCGCAAGGCCGCCCGAGCCATGCAGTTCCCCTGGGCGGGCGCTGGTCGACCGCTCATTTTGTCACCAACCCGGTGGCCATTGCCCGCGTCTACCTGGAAGACCGCTACTTCGAAGCGGCTCGCGAGTATCTGACAGATGCCCTGGCCGATCTCGAAACGGTCGAGGATGCCGGATTGCGGCGGCGTCAAGAGGCCGATCTGCGTTTTACCTTGGGTGAGTCTCACCGGCTGGAAGGCGCGGCGCCCTCCCTGGTCCTGCCACATTACGAGCGCGCCTTGGAACTCAATCCCGATCACGCATCGGCGGCCCTGAGTTATGCGTGGGCTCTCTCGGCGATCGACCGGGCGGAGGAGGCGATTCCCGTATTGCGGAGGATGATCACCAGGTATCCCCAGCGCCGCGACCTGGCGATTCAGTTAGGCAATACTTACCAGGCTGTCGGGCGCGATCGAGAGTCAGCTCAAACTTACGAAGGCGTGTTGCGCGCGGCGCCGGACGATTTCCAGGCACTGAATCAACTTTGCTGGGTCTATGCCACCAGCCCGGAGCCGTCCGTCAGGGATCCCGCCAAGGCGATGGCGCTTGGGCGCCAGGTATTGCAGCGTTTCGGGACCGACAACGTGCATGCCCTGGACACGGTTTCCGCAGCCCTGGCGAGCGCGGGAGAGTATGCCAAGGCCGTGGAGCTGATGGGCCGGGCCGTCTCCCTGGTCAAGTCACGGGGGGAGACGGCTTTGCTGGGTGAAATCCAAGGGCGACTGGAACTGTATCAGCGTGAGCGTCCTTTCCTGAGACCGAAGCCCTGACCAATTGGTCGTCTGTTTCTCTCCTCCTCGTGAGTGAGAAGTTCTGTAACTAGATCATCATGCGGCGAAGCGTGAACCTTCGGAGCGAGTGAAGTCTATTTTATCAAGGATGAATTTTCGGAACGCTGAACCTTTTCCGCCGTGGTGCAAAAATCCAGGCAGCGTGTTTTTCAAGGCGGCTGAGACAATCATTTCCGAAGGCAGCACGTCTGGGCGGATGGTTCGGATCCAGGTTCCAAAGTGTTTCCAGACCAGACCGTCACATGTCATGGCAAGGTACTGTAACATGCCCTGAGCGATCATGCCGGTCTGCACAAACACATGATATGCGTGCATCTTTCTCTGCACCTGTCTGCGATATTTCTCGGTAGTCCGGTGGAGGTATTGGTTACCATTGCGACGCTTGAGCGGTCGCATAGCGGCCATCCAGAAATGGTATCCGAATGAGCCGACCGAATGCACCGCTTGCTTGAAAGCGACTTCGATCTTGAAACGCAAACTGTAGAGCAAGATGATCTCCTGAGCTTCCATGGTGAGGTCGGTAGACAAGAGGATGATCCGCCCTCTCGTGGGATGATCGACGAGAATGAAGCGGACCATCGCCCCGGCGGGCTTCCACAACAGATCCACCGACTTGAACCGGACAGAGATGTTTCTCTCCCCATATACGGGACTGGGAACGGAACTGAAGCCGCCCGTTCCAAAGACATTCTGGAGCTTCACCGCAGCGCCATACTTTTTCGGTCGTCCGCGTTTGCGTTTGCGTGGCACTGCCGCAGGCCGAAAGCCGGTTGTCGTGCGTCGAACCCTCGTGACCAGCACACCGGAACGCCCCTTGGTGCTCCGGATCACCTTTCCGTTGGCGTAGTAGGCGTCGGCCAGCAAGACGAACTCCTGACCTCTACAGACGGATGCGAGCATCTCGTTGGCCTTGTCGATCAAGGTTCTCCTGTCGCGGTTTGAAGTGACGATACCTTCGTGAATGCGTGCACAGACCGGAACGCAGAAGAAGTATCCGCCAACCTGACAGAGCACGCCGAAGGCCTGAAAGGAATGGCTCATGATGAAGTGAGGCTTGGAATTGGACTCGGACTGTTGATGCAGATACTTCACCGCAGGCATCTTGCGGCCCTCCTTGGACTTCCTTGATGCCGTCGAGAACCAGGACGGGGCGACAACCGATCTTGTAGACAGGGAAGCGCTTGATCACGATGGCGAACCAAAGTTCTGCAAGCCGGTCCGTCTTCACGGCATTGCTGTGGAAGAAATGGAGTAAGTGCTCATAGAAGTATTCTGACAAACCGAGAGCGCGGACGAAACTGGAAACCCCGAGGAGGTCATTGCGCACGGAGAAAGCGGCCAAGACGAGCAGAAACCAGAGAAAGGTGCGGGCTCTCGAGAAAGCGGGTCGCAGAAGACAGACGATATTCCACCAAGAAATCCAGAGATCCATAACAAATGATTTGATTTTCCTAGACATTCGCATATATAAGCTAATGACCATGAAAAAGATCAGATCACTGAAAAAAGAGTCCAGAAACTTGCGGCAAAGTTAGCTGCAATCAGGCCAATGCGGCCTGGGAGCATCAGCAAGCAATACCGAGATCGACAACGCCAGCGCGGCGTGTATTACCAACTGAGCTACACGCATAAGATGAGGAGCCGGACTGAACACGTCTGGCCAGACCACGTGAAGGGACTACGAAAAGAAACAGAGGAGTACAAGAAATTCAAGAAACTGACCACCGAACTGATCGATCTGAGCATTGAACTATCCAAGGCGAAGATCGCTCTATTACGCAGTCAGACAGACACGCCAGGCAAAGAGAAACCGGTCTGAGAACTTCCCACTCACGAGGTAAGATCTCTGTGATGGTCGACACCATCAAAAACCCTGGAGTGGTAGCCAAATTGGATCCTGCGAGCACTGACAAGCAGGGGCGGACATACTTTTACATCAAGAGCCTCCCACAGGCCGAGCTCGCTGCAAAGATGGGATTGGTTGAGAACAAAATCAGCTGATCCGTAGGCTCCTTGGAATAAAGGCCGTCTGGATTTCCGCCGGAGCTCACTCCCGCTCCAAACGGCACAAACCATCCATGCATTAGGATTGCTCATTGGCTAAGTGTTTACATAACTCCCTGACCCTAAAGGAGTGCTCACGAGAGGAGTCGAACCTCCACGTCCTTGCGGACACTAGATCCTGAATCTAGCGCGTCTACCAATTCCGCCACGTGAGCGTCGCTGCCAGGGATCGAGCGACTAGCTTCCATGAAACCGGGCCGGTCTCAACTCAAAATTTGGCCGAGGAGAGAGATTGAGGGGTCAGGAAAGAGAAATGACCGGAAGTTGTGGATGAGGGCGGTCGGGGCATCATGAAGAGTTCAACCATTACCAAACAACTGAACTCCAATGAAAACCACCAACCACCCTACCGAATCAGCATCTATCCTTCGCCAGGAAGGAGCAAGCACCGTCTGCAGCGATTCCGTAAGACGGCGTCGGAAAGAGTCGTAATGGCCTGAATTGGTGGGTGTTGAGCGTGTTGAAGCTGGCGCTAAGAGGGCGAACAGTTTCGTGTGGCGGTTCTCGGGCGAATTTCGGAGGGCTCGAGCCGCGAAATGGATCCCCCTGTCGGCAATAGGCAACAGGGAGCCAGACCGCTCCGATGGCGGACGCGAACCCAAGGTTACCGAGAGCGCGGGGCGGGCGTTCCTCAGCCCGGAGCCGGTGGCGGCCACCATCGATCCTCTCGCATGGAGGCGGCGATTTGACGGGCAAAATAGATGGCCGTGTGTCCACGGCGTATCTCTGGCTTCAAGTTGCGCTTGTGGAAGCAGTGGAACACGGCGTGGGCCATGAACATGATCAGCCACAGAACGAGAATGGAATTGGGATGATGGTGATAGCAATGACCGGAATGCCAGCGGGAGCAGAGTTCGTTAAAGCCTTCGTTTTCGACCTTCCAACGGTCGTGCCCGAAATGGAAGATGGTCTTGGCATCGGCCATTGAGCGGGGCATGGTCGTCGCCCACCACCAGTGGCTATCGATGGGAGTCTCGACCCGATCCCCAGCGACGCGCTCGCGACGGATGCCAGTCTCATGGGAATGAACAACGCGAAGAGGAGTGTGAATGGATTCAGTGCAGAAGCCCTCAGCCTCTTGTAAACGAACGTGCCGCGCGGGCTTGCCCGGTGCAGCTGGAGTCTCAAATGATTCTGGCTCTTGCTCCTCAAGGGGCAGGAGCGTGCGGGCTTCGGACAATAGCTCAGGCTGATTATCCTTGAGTACGGCAACAAGGTATTTGCCGTGGTCTTCAAGAAGATTGATCACGGAGGGACGCAGGTAGAGCGCATCGGCAGTGAGCACGTCAAAGCAGCGTGGGTGGTCCTTAAGGACGCGAGTTATCAGCCGTATAGCCGCAGCGACTTCGTCGTCTCCAGGATCTCCGTCTTCACCAGGCTCAAGCATTTCCACGTCGAGAAGCAATTGAAAATCCTCACAGATAATCTGAAACGCGACCAAGCGGTGGTAGAACTGTGTTTTGACCTCGTCTCCGACGGCGATCCGGCGTTGGAGACACTTTGGACAACAACGTTTGTAGCTACAGTGAGTTTCGTGACCATCGACGGCGGCAAGCATCCAACCGCGCTGTGGGGCAAGGATTTTGTTGCGTTTGAGGCAGAAGTAAATGTGTCCGAGACACCCTCGCACACTGTCAGGCTCGATGCGCTCGGAGACATACGCCAGTTCGTCGGCGCTGGGCAAACGGTGATTACCGAGCCA
Organism: Verrucomicrobiales bacterium; assembly: GCA_965204485.1. Taxonomy (GTDB): domain Bacteria; phylum Verrucomicrobiota; class Verrucomicrobiia; order Verrucomicrobiales; family DEV007; genus JAACDM01. Next base: position 160,265 of record CBDBEZ010000133.1, on the reverse strand, counting down.
ACGGGTCCAGCTGCTCTTGTTCCGGTGTTGCTCGAGTTCGTTGAAGCTTGGTAACCGGCAGCAGAACATGGCGAAGAATGCTGCCGGGAAAACTCGAGTGGGAATCTGTGGTTTGGGACGAGAGTCACGCACCCGCAGCCTCCACTGTTGGCGGAGGCTGAAAATCTTGTCCGCGTAAGTTAGTAGTCGCGTGAGAATGGTCGCTTCTTTTTTGGTGGAGAATTGCGCCCGGACTTGGCTTTGCCGGCTGATTTCTTACCGGTCTTGCCCTTCTTCTTGGCGGAGCTACTCGCCGCTCTGGCCTTGGTTTTTGCCTCCTCGAGTCGGAGGCGCCCCTGCTCGTCGAGGGCTTCCAGCAGAGCATTCGCCTTCTGGAAATCATCGATCCAGCGTCTCGCCTGAGCTTCCAACGGTCTGGGGACGTGCAGCATGGTGGTCTTGCCCTTGCGAGTCTGACCGATGGCCAAGGAGCGATGGCGCAAGGAGTCGTCGGAAGCGCAACGGCAAGTGGGCTTGCCGCATTTACGAGAGAGTTCGATGGGCGAGCCGTGAAGGAAGCCTTCGGCCTGGTCGAGGAGCTGGCGGAGGCGGCTGCGAATCTGGCGTTCGGTGGGGGGCAGGGAGTTTCTGCTTGGCATGAAGGTCGGCTCGTTCAGCGCACTGTAATATAAGACTATTACAGAAACAAGCTTAAAAAAGATGAAATAACGAATGCGAATTTGCCATGGGGTCAAAAATGGGCGCCGCCGATCCGAATTACCCAAAAATACAGGGCTTGAGCCGCCTCAGCCGCCTATCTTACGGAATCGCTGCACCGTCTGGCGGAACCGCATGAGCATCCGGCATGACAATGATCATGGGAACGGCTTGTTTCTGAGCAATGAGGGCGTCAAGAATCCAGTGAGCTTTCCCGTGCACCGTCCAGGTTTGTTCCTGATCACTGTAGCCATGGGCAAGGTAGAGAACCGGCAACGGCCCATCTGTATTGGGAGGCGTGTAGACAATGAGCCGGCGCCAGATACCATCCAGGGCTTTGGATTGATAGTCATGATAGTGCAGTGCGCCATGAGGAATCTCTTGGGGATCCCACAGAGCCGGAGGGGACGCGGGCAGGTGGAGGATGCTCGTGCTCGGCCAACGCTGCGGTTTGACCGCACGATTCTGGGAATCGATCGTGTTCACGCCATCCACGGAGAAACGGTATTCGAAGATGCCCGGCCCGACCGGTGCCGCCGTAGTTCCTGACCAGAGCCCTTTCTCGCCCTTCGTCAGCACCACTTCAGGACCGAATTGTCCAACGGCCTTCACCTCGGACGCCTTGGGAGCGATGAAGCGAAAGGTGACCCGTTTGTCCGGGAGAACGTCGGGAGATTGTTGAGCCATGGAGAGAGATGACAAGGTCGTGAGCAGCAGAAGTAGGTAGCGCAGCATGGTCGCAGAGTGTCTGCAAGACCAGTTCATTGCCAAGCCTCAACGCCACCAAAGGCCCCTGATGCCTCGCCCTGCCATTCATTCATGGCAGAAAGCGAACCAATCTCGATCCCGGAGGGCTGCGCTCCGTCGCAGCCGTGATTTCCAGGGCGTTCTGCAACGCCACGCCCTCACATATCATCACTGCTAGAAACAAATTAGAAACTCCATGACCCATACACCGAGGCATATTTCCATCCCGATGGGCTGCCCACGTAAGATGGCCATTCCTGGCCGTCCCACGGTTCGCTCCGCACGCCAATTCGACTCTCCTAACCACCCACAGCGCCCCCTACTCAATCAAGGCTGTCAAAATAGTTTCTGTCCCCATTTCTCGTGAGTGGGAAGTTCTCAGACCGGTTTCTCTTTGCCTGGCGTGTCTGTCTGACTGCGTAATGGAGCGATCTTCGCCTTGGATAGTTCAATGCTCAGATCGATCAGTTCGGTGGTCAGTTTCTTGAATTTCTTGAATTTCTTGTACTCCTCTGTTTCTTTTCGTAGTCCCTTCACGTGGTCTGGCCAGACGTGTTCAGTCCGGCTCCTCATCTCATGCGTGTAGCTCAGTTGGTAATACACGCCGCGCTGGCGTTGTCGATCTCGGTATTGCTTGCTGATGCTCCCAGGCCGCATTGGCCCGATTGCAGCTAACTTTGCCGCAAATTTCTGGACTCTTTTTTCAATGATCTGATCTTTTTCATGGTCATTACCTTATATATGCGAATGTCTAGGAAAATCAAATCATTTGTTATGGATCTCTGGATTTCTTGGTGGAATATCGTCTGTCTTCTGCGACCCGCTTTCTCGAGAGCCCGCACCTTTCTCTGGTTTCTGCTCGTCTTGGCCGCTTTCTCCGTGCGCAATGACCTCCTCGGGGTTTCCAGTTTCGTCCGCGCTCTCGGTTTGTCAGAACACTTCTATGAGCACTTACTCCATTTCTTCCACAGCAATGCCGTGAAGACGGACCGGCTTGCAGAACTTTGGTTCGCCATCGTGATCAAGCACTTCCCTGTCTACAAGATCGGTTGTCGCCCCGTCCTGGTTCTCGACGGCATCAAGAAGTCCAAGGAGGGCCGCAAGATGCCTGCGGTGAAGTATCTGCATCAACAGTCCGAGTCCAATTCCAAGCCTCACTTCATCATGAGCCATTCCTTTCAGGCCTTCGGCGTGCTCTGTCAGGTTGGCGGATACTTCTTCTGCGTTCCGGTCTGTGCACGCATTCACGAAGGTATCGTCACTTCAAACCGCGACAGGAGAACCTTGATCGACAAGGCCAACGAGATGCTCGCATCCGTCTGTAGAGGTCAGGAGTTCGTCTTGCTGGCCGACGCCTACTACGCCAACGGAAAGGTGATCCGGAGCACCAAGGGGCGTTCCGGTGTGCTGGTCACGAGGGTTCGACGCACGACAACCGGCTTTCGGCCTGCGGCAGTGCCACGCAAACGCAAACGCGGACGACCGAAAAAGTATGGCGCTGCGGTGAAGCTCCAGAATGTCTTTGGAACGGGCGGCTTCAGTTCCGTTCCCAGTCCCGTATATGGGGAGAGAAACATCTCTGTCCGGTTCAAGTCGGTGGATCTGTTGTGGAAGCCCGCCGGGGCGATGGTCCGCTTCATTCTCGTCGATCATCCCACGAGAGGGCGGATCATCCTCTTGTCTACCGACCTCACCATGGAAGCTCAGGAGATCATCTTGCTCTACAGTTTGCGTTTCAAGATCGAAGTCGCTTTCAAGCAAGCGGTGCATTCGGTCGGCTCATTCGGATACCATTTCTGGATGGCCGCTATGCGACCGCTCAAGCGTCGCAATGGTAACCAATACCTCCACCGGACTACCGAGAAATATCGCAGACAGGTGCAGAGAAAGATGCACGCATATCATGTGTTTGTGCAGACCGGCATGATCGCTCAGGGCATGTTACAGTACCTTGCCATGACATGTGACGGTCTGGTCTGGAAACACTTTGGAACCTGGATCCGAACCATCCGCCCAGACGTGCTGCCTTCGGAAATGATTGTCTCAGCCGCCTTGAAAAACACGCTGCCTGGATTTTTGCACCACGGCGGAAAAGGTTCAGCGTTCCGAAAATTCATCCTTGATAAAATAGACTTCACTCGCTCCGAAGGTTCACGCTTCGCCGCATGATGATCCAGTTACAGAACTTCTCACTCGCGAGCCCATTTAATTCTGTCCCCATTTAATTTTCACAGTGATGTTGTCTTTGGACTGTTTCGCCTACTAGGCTATCACTTTAGTCCGCGCCTAGCCGATGTCGGCGGCACGCGCTTTTGGCGTATCGATGCAGACGCAGACTACGGTGAACTCAACGCGATTGCACGACAACGCATCTCCCTTGATCGAATCAAGGCCCACTGGGACGACTTCTTGCGCCTGGCTGGGTCTCTCAAACTGGGCCGGGTGCCAGCCACTGGCATCATGCGCACTTTGCAGGTGGGAGATCGACCGACGCAATTGGCTCTCGCATTAGCTGAATTTGGTCGAATCGAGAAGACACTCCATTCCTTAAACTACATTGATGACGAGAACAGGCGGCGCTCCATTCTGTTGCAGCTAAACCGTGGCGAAGGTCGTCACGGTCTGGCACGCGATGTTTTTCACGGCAAACGTGGTGAGCTACGTCAACGCTACCGGGAAGGACAGGAAGATCAGCTAAGTGCGCTCGGCCTGGTGGTCAACATCATCGTACTTTGGAACACAATCTACATCGACGCGGCTCTCGCACAGCTGAGGCAAGAAGGTTATACCCTACTGGATGAGGATGTCGCACGGCTGTCGCCCTTTATCCACGAGAGACACATCAACCTGTTTGGACGTTACTCCTTCGCAGTGCCAGAAGCGGTCACTCGAGGTGAACTCAGGCCCCTACGCACGCCAAACGACGATGCTTAACTCGGTTTTACGTTCCATTGCTCCCTAAACCCCAACATCATAGGGGTACTTGGTAACCCGCTTACGGACTTCTAATTGTCGTTGCATACAGAGCGCTTGAAGCTTGGTGTATCGCGGCTGACATCACGCAAGGTTGGGTGTTCCGGCCGATCACACGCCATGGGAAGATTCAGGAACGGCCGCTGTCAGATCGTTCGGTGGCAACAATCGTGAAGGACTACGCAATTGCTGCCGGTGTTGATGGCGCTTTGGAGATGGCGGGACATTCGCTGCGTTCTGGTGCTGCTACCACCGCTGCTTTGAATGGTGCTAGTTTGGCACAGATACTCCAACTCGGTGGCTGGAAGGATTCGAGAACTGCGTTGAGGTATATTCAGCAAAAGGAAGCCTGGGACAATGTTTCTGGCGAGAAGCTAGGATTGTAAACAGAAGACACCATCCTCCAACAATGTGCGATCCAACAGATTTCAGCACCGTGGTATTCATGCACTGGAAGGCGAATCGCGAAGACATTCATGAGGATTTGGTTATCAGAGGATTATGTAGATTATATAGTCGCCAATTTATGACGTCTATGCTATTCTCCGATAGCGGTACGGCGCGTGCCACCCCCTTAACTTAGTGCCATTCGGGAGTGTCCCTTAAATCTTCGCAAGTTGAATCCGCCCTTTATTCGAGAAGCTTCAAAAACCCTAAGAACGATTCCGCAATCAAATACTTACCCGTACCTATGTGGTCATAATTCTGGAGGGCTACCATATCCACGTTGACGATATCAATCGCCCAAATCTCTTCACTCGGTTTTGACATTACTAGATAGGAAGGAGTCGGGCCACCATCTGATCGCTTTTCTAGCGAACCTATAAGAAAAAAGTGATCTGGCAACCAATCTCGATTCGCCAGAGTAAGTTGGGGATTTGACCGAGATCGTCCTGAAATGCCATTGAGGTTTTGAACCAAAACGTCACTATTCAAGTCATCTCCAATATGAAATCTTCGCTTCGGGGGCACTCCTCCTCCTCCTCCTTCAAGGAATTGCAAATAACAGCTTGGGAACTTGAACCCTAGCGCCGCTTCGCATTTTTGGACTTGGCTGGTGCTGCATTTAGGCCACGGATTATTGCACTCAGACGGATGCCAGCCGATTTCTTGCTTCCAGTCAATATTCATCTTAGTTTTTAAGGAATCTTTCCACTATCCTGAAGTAAATCCTTCGCCAAATCATTAACCGCCTTTCGATAAGCGGTCTTACTATAAGCATTAATCAACTTATTTCTAACGCGAGCGTAGTATCGTTCATCAAATGTCAAAACACCATGGTCATGCTTTGTGAGGCTCACTAGATTATTTATATCAGTGTCAATGTCAACTCCCCAAGTATCTATACGCTGTCGAATGTCATCGAGATCATCCCTTAACTTCTTTCTGTAACTTGAAGCAAAAAAACCAGCAGAAGGCCCATTTCTGGGAAGAATGTGGTGTGCCTCGTCGATGTTCTTCCGTACGAGATACCTAATAACATCCGTGCCTTCCGTGCGAGTCTTCAGGTGATTCTTCATAGCGGTATGCCAAGGTTTCGACGTCACAATCGAAACCGGTACGCTCCTAGCAACTCGTGTAGACTTCGCTAGTGAAGAGGCTCCACCTGGCACCCCAGGAACCATAGTTGCCGCAATATCGACAGTGGTGGTGCCCAGGGCAATCGCAGCCCCAACGACATTTCCGCTAGCAACACAGACGCCAAACTCAACTACTCCAACAACCACATTAAAGAGATCCCAACCGGTTTCGACAGCGTTCCCCAGGACATCATAGTGGTTTATTGGATCATTGCCAGCAAAGCCATACAGCATGAGCCCACCAAGTTCTGCTATAGGATCTCGGGATAGCCACCTCCCAGACATTGGCTCATAATAGCGAAAGCCGTAGTAGCAAAACCCAGACTCTTGGTCGACGGACTTCGTGCTAAATCGGAACCGGTTCTCTGATAGCAATTCTACATTCTTGGCCTCTCCAAACGGCGTGTATACGTAAGTATCCAGCACCTTCCCTTGATTGCTCGTGATTCCCGTAACATTGCCGTTAGCGTCGTATTGATACACCCAAGCATCCTCAACGATGCCACGCTTTGTGCCGAACAGCAGGCCGCCAACGCCTCCTGCACCCTGGAGGCTGCCGCTGAGGTCTTTGCCCCAGGTGTAGCGCTCCTCTGGCTCAGTTACTCCAGCGTTGTATACTGCAGCGAGGTTCCAGCCTTGGTAGAGGTAGCGTTCATCAATGGTTAGGCTGGGGACTCGGCGGGCGATGCGGCGGCTTTGGTGGTCGTAGGTGTAGGTCGCAACGAGGGAGCCGAATTCATGGATTTCAGTCAGGCGGTTTTCGGCGTCCCAGGTGTAGCTGCGGTTGCCCTTATGGGTGAGGTTGCCGTCGAGGTCGTGTTGGGGGTGGGTGACTTCGTCACCGATGATTTGGGTGTATTGATTGAGTTTGTTGGCGTCGTAGAGAGTGATTGTGTCGTTTTCGGTGCCGCTGAGGCGATTACCGATCTTGTCATACTGATAAGCATAGTTGGCACTCGCGTCAGCGCGGGCAGACGCAATGACACCACCCGTGTCAGGATCATAGCCGAATGTGTCGGTGAATTCTTGATCTCCTTGGGTTGTGGTTCGGTTGAGGCGTTGACCGTCGGGGCTGTAGTCGTAGTCATAGCGTGAGAGGAGTTGGTCCGTGCTGAAGCCGACTTTGTTGGTGACACTGGTAATGGTGTCGCGGCCGGGTTCGTAGTTGTATGTGGTCTTCTTGACGGACATGGCGGTGGTGGATTCCAGACGATCTGTGGTACTATCCGGCAAATAGTCGTAGTTAAACCAATAACCTTGGGAACCGACAGATTCAAGTCGGCCGACGTTGTCATACTGGTAGCGGACTTCGTAGTCTTTCACGGGTTCTGCTGCCGTGCCGATGGTGAAGCCGCCACTGCGTCCGAAATCGCCCTTGAGGTAGGTGAGGGTTTTGGGTTCGCCGTAGAGGTGTTGAGTTGGGGAGACGGTGGCGAGCGCACTCTGGCGGATTTGCTTGCGGGCTTCGCTTCCGCGTTGACGCTGCCCTTGTCTGCTTTCTCCCGAGATACGCCGACTCAAGTCAGCGCTACGGGTTTCGCTTTCTGACTCTAACGGGTTGTCTTGGCGATAGGTGTAAGTGGTCAGACCTCCGGCGTCTTGCACGGTTTGTTGCTGGCCTAACCGCGTGTAGGTGAAATGGACGTCGGGGGTGTTGTCGCTGTAGTCAATGTGACGGAGATCGCTGTGGTTGTCCTCGTCGTAGTGATAAGTGGTGACAACCCCTCGGGCCCAGGTGCGGGTTTTGAGTTTGCCGGCTGGAGTGTAGGTGTAGCGGACGCGTTTACCTGCGGCGTCTTGTTTGAAGGCGAGTTGGCCTCGCGAATTGTAGTGCCAGCGGGTGCGACTACGATCGTTGTTCACTCCGTAGAAGGTGAACATGTCTCGGAGCTCACCGCGTCCGTTGTATCGGTACTCGACATCGGTGGTGTGGTGGCCTTGGACTTTGCTTAGGGTCCCATTGGCGTTATAGACATTGTGCACTTCACCGCCGCTGGGCTTGACCGTGGTGACGACTTGGCCGAGAGCGTCGAAGCGATAGATGGTATCAAGCGTACCTTCGGTAGAGGAAGCGGTTTGGGGATTGGGAGCACTGATTTTCCAGACGCGACCGTTCTCGTCGTAGTGGCGTGTCGTCGTGCCAGTGCGGCTATCTGTGATTTGATAGAGTCTGCCGTTTGCATCATAGGTTTGGGCGATCCAGGAGATGATCTTGCCGTCGGCGTCGTGTCGAGCGGTGCGTTCCAATCGGCCCTCACGATAGGTTTGGATGGTGTGGCGTTGATCGGGCTGAGTGCGGATGACCTGCCATTCTCCGGGGATAGTGCCTTCGATGCGCTGCTGAGTCGCGGTGAGGCCGTTTTGGGTGGTGGCGCTGTAGGTGCCGTCGAGGGATTGTTCGGTGACGGAGGCGGTGTGCGGACCCTGGTCCGTGTAGATCCGGGTGACGGTTCGGCGGACTGGCATACCAGTCTTCGAACGCACGATTTCGGAGAAATCGGCGACCGTGGTGGTGATACGGTCCACGTCGTAGTCGATGTGATCAGGCGCTTCGTTGGGCTCGATGTTGAGATCAACGGCAGTTGTGGTGCGTTCGCCTCTAGCGTTGTAAGCGTAGCGAGTAGTCGCCCCGTCAGGGTTGATGCGGCGAATGCGTTGGCCGTCGTCGTTGTAGTCGAAGGTTTCGCTGGCGGCGAGTTTGGTGCCGTAGGCGTGGATGATTTCGCGCTGGCGGCCAAAGTGGTCGAGGTAGGTGCGGGTGATTCGACGGTCAAAGATGTTGGCAATGTCTGACACTTGCGTGTAGCGCCCGTTATCGTCATGGCCTTGTTCGTAGAACTTGTGCGATATCGCGGTACCTGGGTCAGGCGTGATGGCGAAAGGATCGCTGCTGGCGAAGGTGCGAGTGCGGAGGAGTTGGCCGCTTGCGGTGTATTCGCTAGTAGAGATGCGATGACGATCATCTTTGCCACTGCGAGGGAGGCTGGTGTGTTCGATCCGACCGCCGCCGTCGAGCATGAGGGTGCGGAACTGGGTGGTGATCCCGGTGGTGGCCTGGGTAGATTGGTGCTCGCCTGCGGTGTTGTAGGTTGTTTCGGTGGCGGCGTGGCCAGAGAGGTGATTCGTGGCGCTTACGCGACGATCTTTCCCGTCGAGGCGGTAGCTCTGATCAGAGAAAAGTGCTTGAAGGGCGTTGCCCTCGGAGAGCGGGTTTCGGTAACCAGTTTGCTGGCGGATGAGGCGGCCGAGGGCGTCGTAGTCGTAGCTTGTGGCGCGACCGTCTCCATCCGCACTCCACGAGAGACCGCAGCAGTCGTAGCCTCGGCTAGCCACTTTTCCAGTGATGTGATCGAGGGTGACTAGCGAACGGAAACGGGGGTCAAGCGTGTCTAACTCAGTCGTCCGATGGCTTGTGACTATTCCGCTGGGGTGCTCGATGCGTTTAGTTTCTAGCTTGGCTCCGCTGCGATGGGTTTTCGTGAGTCCTTCGCTGAGCAGGTTTCCTCCAGGAGCGTAATTGCGAACCCACTCTTCGCGTAGTTCGTTGGTGGTTTCACGTTGATAGAGGATGATGGACCCATCGGCTTTTACTACACGCTGGAGTTCGTTGGTCTCGCCATCATAGGTTTTCTTCACGACCCGGTTGCCGGGGGCATCAGGTCCCGCTTGAGGGTTCGCCGCGATGATGTGTTGCCGTTGGTGAGCGACGTCAGCTTGGCGTTCCGTCCACCGATGGTAATCGGCTTTGATGGCAATCCCGTCACGGTAGGTGGTGCGTTTGCGTTGATAATCAGGGCCGTCGTATTCGTAGGTGATGAGTTGGAGACCTGTGAGGGTTTGGGGTTCGCTTTCCGGGAGGGGCGCGTTGGCGAGTGGGGCGTAGATTTTGTGATCACGCCCTGTCTGATCGTAGGTGTAGTATTGCCAACTACCGTCGGCCCATTGTGTGCTGCGAACGCGCCCTTTGATCGGGAATTCGAGATCCTCGTCGCCGTAGTAGTTGAAGTGGACCGTGCGAGCAAGTCCGTCGGGATCGGCGATGCGTTGGATCTTGCGAGGCCCAAAGTCGAATCGTTGGTAGATCTCGCGCTGCACGTCGTCGGTTTGGAGCCCCTGGGTGAGAGGGTTCCAGTGTTTGGTGGTACGGGTTTTGCTAAAGTTGCCCTCAGTGTCGCGCTCAGGGTCATCGACTACCAGTTCGGTGAGGCGAAGGGGTTGGGTTGCGTGGGTGCTCGGGGCACCTTCGTAGAGTTCCCAGATTTCGCGTTTGCCGTCATTTTCCGTGCGGAACCGGTATTCACCCCATAGTTTCATAAATCGGGGCAAGAATCCCAAGAAAATAGTGGCAGGGGCCTTTGGTATAAGGTTGATTTGGAATCTACCAAAACACCAAAAACTTCAACCCAAAAGCCACCTACAGTGAGAGTAGCACGACGTACGATTAATGCAAAGTCTAGAACGATTCCGGCGATCAAATTTGAAGATCAAGAACTGACCTCTTTCGGCGGTCTCGTTATCTTTCAGAAGCTCTTTCAGGAATTGGATCTGGAGGGAAAGCTTCAGCAGTGCTTTGATCCACTGGATCGGCGCATGTCCCGCTTCTACAAGTTCCACAAGGTTTTCATGTGTCTTATCGTGCATCTTATACTGGGCTACCGAATGCTTCGCGATTTGGACTACTACCGAGATGATCCCCTTGTACGACAGGTTTTGGGGATGCACCAATTGCCCAGTGTCCCAACGATGAGCCGGATGTTGGGAGAGGTCGATTGTCAAAGCCTTGAGAGGATGAGGGAGATGAATCATTTCGTTTGCCTGTCGCGACTTCAGGAGGAGGGAATCAAACGCATCACGCTTGATTTGGACGGAAGCGTGCAGAGCACGAGTCGCCATGCGGAAGGGACGGCTGTGGGATTTAACAAGAAGAAAAAAGGCGAGCGCAGTTATTATCCACTGCTCGCGACGATCTCCCAAACCGGACAGATTCTCGATTACCTTCATCGAAGCGGCAACGTCCATGACTCCAATGGCGCAGTGGAGTTCCTCCGTTCCTGCGTGGAGAAGATTCGCAAGGTGCTGCCTGATGTGCAGATCGAGTTGCGCGCCGACAGCGCGTTTTTCAGCGATCAGATGGTTTCAGAGGCAAAGACCCTTGGCCTGGAATATACGTTCTCGGTGCCTTTCGAGCGGCTTGTGGAACTCAAAGGCATCATCGAGAAGCGCCGTCGCTGGTCCCGAACCCGAGGCGGAGAGGGAAAAACTCATCACTTCGAAATCCGCTGGAAGCCAAAAAGTTGGGCGCGCAAAGCGCGCAAAGCGCGCAAAGCGCGCATTTTGTGCATTCGAACCATGAGGCGCACTCAGCGCAAAGGACCGCTCCAACTGGATCTTTTCGAACCAGTCGAGGAGAACTATGAATACAAGGCGATCATCACCAACAAGACAAACACGGCCGCTCATGTGGTGAAATTTCATGAAGGGCGTGGCTCTCAGGAGAAGATTTTTGGCGAAGCCAAGAGCCAGGCCCAGATGGACTATATTCCGGCCAAGCGACGTGCCGCCAACGAAGCTTTCCTTTTGGCCAGTATCCTCACCCACAATCTCACACGCGAAATGCAGATGCGATCTGCGGAGCGGTCACGCAAATCGTCCCCCCAAAGGGCTGCGGAGTGGATCTTTGAAGGACTCGGCACGATTCGCCGCAAAATCATCCAGCGTGCCGGACGTCTGACTCGCCCTCAAGGTCGACTCACATTGACACTCGGAGACAATCAGGCCGTCGAAGAAGAAATCGCCTACTACATGATGGCCTGACTGGCCATTTTATGAAACGCTGGGGTTCACTGACGCTTTTGCGACCGTCTTCGGTTTTCTCGACGATGAGGCGTTTGGTCGATTCTTGCTCGAAAGGATCCGGGTTGTAAAGTCTCAGGACATTGTAAGGCTCTCCAACGGGTTGCCCATCTTGGACTTGATCTAGGGTGTATTGTTTGATGACGTAGCCATGGCGTTCGTCCTCGATCTTGGTGAAGACGGTTTCGGATTGGACCCAGTCAAGGGCTTGGGTTTCTTTGACCGTGGTGATTCTGCGAGCGCCGTTGATTCTGGTGGGAGAGTAACCATGATCTAGGTCTTCGTGAGGGGTGTAGCGAAGGGATGCCCGCGAGTAGACACGGTCACTCCACTCTCTTTCGTGCACCATAAGAACAGGCTTGCGGTCATCGAAGGCGGTGTTTCCGAGAGGCACACTGAAGCGGATGCTACCGAGGCTCATGCCGCCACAGGCGCTGGTGGTTTCACAGAGAGGGCAGTTTTCACTTAGCGTTTCATTTGCGCCTTGCTGAGAGCCTAAGTTTCCACTGTTGAGTACACTGCTGGGGATGGTGGCTTGGCTTGAATTTGATCCGAGAGTGAAAGCGAGCGCGTCCTCGAAACCGTATTGCCAGTCTTCGGCCCAAATGTAGACAAACCCCACAGAGTCATAATTGTAGACCCGGAAGGTGGTCCGGTGGTATCTCCAATCGCCACTATCAAAGTGATTGCCGTTGCTGCTATCTTGGAGAACGGAATTGCCACCATCGGTATAAACCCAGGCACGCCATTGAACGGTTTCGTAGGGCCACCAGATGGAGATGTCATACATGCTGCCTCCCGCCGCAGATTGAGAGACTACGAGATTGTAGTTCATCCCGTAGTAAGTTTGCGCAGCCATATCGGGAACGACGTTCGTCGTCAACGGGTCGTATCCTGCCAGATACTCATCTCCATCACTGGTGCCATCGCCGTCGGTGTCAGCCACGAGTGGTTTCGTTTGCAGCACGAGTTCTTCGATATTGGTGAGGCCATCTTCGTCGGGGTCCGCATCCCTCGTCAAGCCATCGCCTTCCCAGTCATCGGGAAGGCCATCGCGATCTCGGTCAGTATAGGCCGTGGCTTGGCGACTAACGTGGACTCCATCGATCCAGAGTGGGAGACGACTTTGGCCGATGAATTCGATCCTTTCCAGGGAGGCCGCTTGGCGTTCCATGGCTAGATTGGCTCGGAAGATGTTGCCATTGATAGCGACGTCCCAGATGCCTGCTTCGAAGTCTTGGCGGAAGGAGAGGCGGATCCATTCTTGAGCACTGCCTTCGTCATCTAAAGAGAAACGTGTGCCGGTGGGGAGCCATTGACCCGGGGCATCTTCGGTGCCGCCGTCGTAGATGTAGAGTTCTCCGGCGTCATCGACTTTGAAGAAGCCGGTGAGGCTGCCTTCGACATCCGCCAGGGGGTCGCCAGCTTCTGTGGCTGCGCCGGGACGGATGTGGAAATCGGTGTAGATGACCTTGTCAGGACTGTCTTCGGCGTCAAATCCGGCATCAATGCTGAGCTGAACGATGCCGTTGGGCCTCGATGGAAGGAGCTTGAGAGCAGCGGTGCCTTCTTGACCTTCATCTGGAATGACTTCGGCTTTACCGCGAATCACCTCGAGCCCGCGCTGCCCATTGACGTCTCCAAGGACAAAGCCGTTGCTGGCTTCGAAGGTGGCCTCATAAGGAAGGGACTCTTGAGCGTGAGTCACCCCTAACAACCACAACATTAGAATAGAGGCACAGAGAAGCGTTTTGAAGAAGACTTTCATAAGCCCGAGATATGGGTAAGCGTCAAACTGCTAGGAAATTGCTTTTCGTTCGTGGTATCAGAGGCGTCGAAGTGATCGGGATTGGAGGGGGTTCAGGGGGAGGAAAGGGGAAAAGCGCCGTCATGTTCGGTGAAATTGTATGAAATCTTGGCCGAGGTCAAGATTTAATCTTGGCCTCGGCCAAGATGGTCAGGGGCTGAAGGGTGGTGGATGAGTGCCTGCAAGGACCGATTTGGCCGTCTCCGGGCACGACCGATCCATCCCGCTTGAAGGATCCGCGAAAGATCCATCCGCAGGTTCGCGGGGAGGGTGCGCTTTTTTTCAGTCCGCCGCGAAGAGAGGCAACTCATCGGCCGGAACCAGGTGGCCGTCGAGGACGAGCAGCCGCTCTTCATCGAGGCGGCGCTCCGGCGTTTCCCAGCCCGGTTCGACACCCGGCCAGGAATCCGGTGGGTACGTTTTCCTTGTCGCCGTTCCCGCATGACATGACCCACTCTCCAGTGGCTCCATCGTATCGATGTCGAACGGCGGACGCGGCGGCGGGGGGAGAGCGATGACGCCTTCCCAGAGACCGAGCAAGCGGAGGAAAAACTCGATTTCCTCCGGGCGGACCTTTTTGTCGACCACCTTCATCGTCCCCTTCTTGCAGTGCGGGCAAAGGAGCGGGTCGACGCCCCACACCCGGAAGAGGAGATCCCGCCAGCGAGGTCGTAGGGCACGGGCGCTGCGGGCGGAGGGCGGTGGGAGGATCATGAGCGGCGACCCCGAGTGGACGGCGGCCTCTCATGAAGCCTGGCGCAAGAGGTCAGGCAGATTCGGGGGCGCGGTTTTCTCGTTTTGGTGTCCAGGCCCCGTCGCTTGTTTGAATAGAGGCCGTAGTAGCGCACGGTCTGCTGATTCTTGGGCAGGATATGACTGACGGCGGCGGCGAGGAAGTCGGCGGCGGCGAAGACTTCGAAGTTGCGCTTGGTGCGCCAACTTCGTCTGGATCGGTAGACGACGCTGCCGGTGTCTTCGATCCAGGTGATCTTTTCGAGAGAGAACGGTGCGCGGAGCAGATGAGGCTGTCTCAAAATGGCCCAGGATCGCCTCACAAAATATCAAAATTTTAGTTTCGATGATGGTTGATCTCACATTCCGGCGGAATTCCGCGGTGCCCTCTCGACCGAGCTTCGTCTATCGCGACGCGGTAGGGCGCGAATAGCGCATCTACCTCGGCTCCAGCGCGACTTCAGGCCGCTTTGGCTTGCTTGCTTGTTCCGTCGATTGGCGCGTTCTGGGCGGCCATCCAGTGCCGATACATCACTTTCAAGTTCCAACTCGTACAGAGCATCATCCACTGCGTCCTCACTTTCTCCAATCCCTTGAATGTCCAGCGCCAGAACTCTCCGTTCTTTTTGATCTGGCCGAATACCGGCTCCACGATTCCTGCCCGTTGCTTGAGAAGCTCCTTGTTTTCTTCCTTGTTCATCTTCTCTTTGTGCCTCTCCACCGACGCATTCCAGGGGCTGATGTCGATGGTCCGCCCGTGGCGATCCTTCGTGCATGTTCCAAAGGCGGGGCAATTCTTGCAGGTCGACGGAGCGCCGCGATAGACACTCACCGGAACACCTTCTTTGACTCGTTCACGCCTGAAGGGGAGTGATTGGCCTTGGGGACATGTCACCACGTCGGCCTCAGCGTCATAGACGAAGTTCGATGCGTGATACTCTTCGTCCTTCTTGTTGACTGATTGCGGAGGCAGAGGCATCACCACCTCATGGCCGGCCTCTTCTGCCAGGCCGATTTGTTCAGCGCTCGGGTAGCCGGCGTCACCGAGAGAAACCGGTTGGCTGGCCGGCTTGCCATCATTCTCTTGCTCTTGCTGATAAGTGGCCAGGTTCTCAGCAGCCTGATCCAACATCGGCGTTAGTTGCCGCAAATCGGCAGCGATTCCGTAAGATAGGCGGCTGAGGTGGCTCAAGCCCTGTATTTTTGGGTAATTCGGATCGGCGGCGCCCATTTTTGACCCCATGGCAAATTCGCATTCGTTATTTCATCTTTTTTAAGCTTGTTTCTGTAATAGTCTTATATTACAGTGCGCCGAACGAGCCGACCTTCATGCCAAGCAGAAACTCCCTGCCCCCCACCGAACGCCAGATTCGCAGCCGCCTCCGCCAGCTCCTCGACCAGGCCGAAGGCTTCCTTCACGGCTCGCCCATCGAACTCTCTCGTAAATGCGGCAAGCCCACTTGCCATTGCGCTTCCGACGACTCCTTGCGCCATCGCTCCTTGGCCATCGGTCAGACTCGCAAGGGCAAGACCACCATGCTGCACGTCCCCAGACCGTTGGAAGCTCAGGCGAGACGCTGGATCGATGATTTCCAGAAGGCGAATGCTCTGCTGGAAGCCCTCGACGAGCAGGGGCGCCTCCGACTCGAGGAGGCAAAAACCAAGGCCAGAGCGGCGAGTAGCTCCGCCAAGAAGAAGGGCAAGACCGGTAAGAAATCAGCCGGCAAAGCCAAGTCCGGGCGCAATTCTCCACCAAAAAAGAAGCGACCATTCTCACGCGACTACTAACTTACGCGGACAAGATTTTCAGCCTCCGCCAACAGTGGAGGCTGCGGGTGCGTGACTCTCGTCCCAAACCACAGATTCCCACTCGAGTTTTCCCGGCAGCATTCTTCGCCATGTTCTGCTGCCGGTTACCAAGCTTCAACGAACTCGAGCAACACCGGAACAAGAGCGGCTGGACCCGTTGGCTCGGTAATCACCGTTTGCCCAGCGCCGACGAACTGGCGTATGTCTCCGAGCGCATCGAGCCTGACAGTGTGCGAGGGTGTCTCGGACACATTTACTTCTGCCTCAAACGCAACAAAATCCTTGCCCCACAGCGCGGTTGGATGCTTGCCGCCGTCGATGGTCACGAAACTCACTGTAGCTACAAACGTTGTTGTCCAAAGGAATGGCGCAAAAATAAAATGAACAATTTAAGGTTTCTCAACCTTATTTCTATGCTACTGTCAGTGCCATGCCTGACAGTTCCGTTGTCGAAAGCATTCGCCGGAAGTTCGATTCCCTGAGCCACCTCATGGACGAGCGGGCCCGGAGGTGTTGGGCGGCGGCGGAGGCCATGGAATTGGGTTGGGGCGGCGTATCCGCAGTTTCTCTTGCGACATCGATGTCGCGGACGACGATCACTGAGGGCATCAAGCAGTTACGGCGCGGCGACTACACGGCACCCCAAGCCGACGGACGCATCCGTCGGCTTGGGGGCGGGCGCAAGCCGGTGACCGAGACCGATCCGGAACTGCTTGGGGCTCTTGAGCGGCTAGTTGATCCTCTCAGTAGAGGCGACCCTCAATCCCCATTGCGCTGGACATTGAAGAGCACTCAGAGGCTTGCCAGGGAACTCACATCTCAGAACCACCCGGTCGGTGCGCGTACTGTTGCCGCGTTGCTGCGCAAGGCCGGC
Organism: Verrucomicrobiales bacterium; assembly: GCA_965204485.1. Classification (GTDB taxonomy): domain Bacteria; phylum Verrucomicrobiota; class Verrucomicrobiia; order Verrucomicrobiales; family DEV007; genus JAACDM01. The sequence continues at coordinate 143,194 of CBDBEZ010000133.1, read as the reverse complement.
TATAGTCTGCTGGCAAATCGCAAGACCCGCGAAGGGGCACAGCACCCGGACCGCAACAGGCAGTTCGAATACATCAACGATCAGGTGCGTCGCTTCCAACATTGCGGCCAGCCAGCAATCTCAGTGGACACCAAGAAGAAGGAGTTGGTGGGCGATTTCAAGAACGCCGGGAGGCAGTGGAGGCCGAAAGACAACCCTGAGCAAGTCCGCGTGCATGACTTCAAGGACAAGGACCTGGGCAAGGCAATCCCCTACGGCGTTTACGATATGCTCAACAACCAGGGCTGGGTTAGCGTCGGAATCGACCATGATACGGCCCAATTCGCGACCCGCAGCATCCTGTTGTGGTGGACGGAAATGGGCTCTGCGCGGTTCCCCCACGCCCGTCGGCTGCTAATCACCGCCGATGGCGGTGGGAGCAACAGCCACCGCTCGCGGCTTTGGAAGCTTTCGCGCGATAAACAGAAAGGGGACGCCGCCAGCCTCAAGAGCAACAGCCACCGCTCGCGGCTTTGGAAGCTTTCGCTCCAGGAGTTGGCGAACGAGACCGGGCTGAAGTTGGTCGTCTGCCACTTCCCGCCGGGGACAAGCAAGCGGAACAAGATCGAGCACCGTCTCTTCAGCTACATCACCCAGAACTGGCAAGGCGAGCCACTGGCAACCCTGCAGACGATCGTCGAGTTGATTGGAAGCACAACGACGAAGGGAGGCCTGAAGGTCAGGGCCAGGCTCGATACCAAAAGCTACGAGACGGGGATCAAAGTGACGGACGAGGAACTGGCCGCCGTAAAACTGGAAAGGCACGAAACACACGGCTCATGGAATTACACAATCAAACCCTCGAAGTAAATGTTCACCTTATTTTTGCGCAGTTCCAAAGTGTCTCCAACGCCGGATCGCCGTCGGAGACGAGGTCAAAACACAGTTCTACCACCGCTTGGTCGCGTTTCAGATTATCTGTGAGGATTTTCAATTGCTTCTCGACGTGGAAATGCTTGAGCCTGGTGAAGACGGAGATCCTGGAGACGACGAAGAGAAATGACCGGAAGTTGTGGATGAGGGCGGTCGGAACACCATTCGAAGTTCGATCATGGGTTAGGCAGCGGTTTGCTGCTCGATGCCGTCCACGAAGATGATTCCTTGCACGACTTTGTCAAGTTGACGATATCCGTTCAGTCGACGCCAGCCTTTCTCGGCTTCCAGGCCGAGCTTGTAGACCATTGAAAGGGTTGCTTTCCTCGATCCGCACCCTTTGGTTTGTCGAGTCCGATGGCGGACCGTGGCAAACGTCGACTCAATCGGGTTTGTCGTCCGGATGTGTCTCCAGTGCTCGGCTGGAAAGTCGTAGAACGTTAGTAGAGTTTCCTTGTCTTTCTTCAGGCAGGCGCACGCTTTCGGATACTTGGCTTCGTAGAGCGTGAAGAACTCGTCATAGGCCTCCAAGGCGGCCTTCTTTGTTTCCGCCATGTAGATTTCATGGATGCGTTCCTTGGCAAGGGGCTGCGCTTTCTTCGGCAGCTTGTCGAGGATGTTGGCTGTCTTGTGCACCCAACATCGTTGCTGTTTGCTTGTCGGATATTCCTCTTCCAAGGCGCTCCAGAACCCGAGAGCTCCATCGGCGATACTCAGTTTCGGAGGGATTTTCAATCCTCGTTTCTTGAGGTCTCTGAGCACATTTTTCCAGGACAGTTTGCTCTCTCGTTCTCCATCGCTGATGGTTACCAATTCCTTGGTTCCATCGGGTAAGGAGCCGACGATTACGAGAACACATGGGCGGTCGTCATTGAGCCTGACATTGAAGTAGATCCCGTCGGCCCAGAGATAGACGTATTCCTTGTCGCTGAGGTCACGCTCGCTCCATTGCTCGCGTTCTTTCTCCCATTGCTCTTCCTCGTCGAACGATGTTGGCTGCAGAAAGACCCGATGCGTTCTCACCGAGGATCGGCTCTAAGGCTCGACTCATCTCGGAGGTTGAGATTCCTCGCAGGTAGAGTGCCGGGATGAGGTTGTCCAGCGAAGCGACTCGGCGTAGGTAAGGCGGGAGGATGGCGCTGGTGAATCGGTGGCCTGATCGGTGATCATTGATCCTGGGCTGCCGAACAGAAACGTTTCCTATCCCAGTCTGAAGTTGTCGCTGAGGAAGATGGCCGTTGCGAACGACTTGGCGTAGGTAAGGCGGGAGGATGGCGCTGGTGAATCGGTGGCCTGATCGGTGATCATTGATCCTGGGCTGCCGAACAGAAACGTTTCCTATCCCAGTCTGAAGTTGTCGCTGAGGAAGATGGCCGTTGCGAACGACTTGGCGATGACCCTGGTCATCACGCTGATGTTGATGGGCTTGAATGTAGTCGGAGACTTCGTTGTCGATGGCGGCCTGAAGAAGCACTTGGGCTCCCTGTCGCAGGGTGGCCTCAAGGGCGTTCTGGCAGACGGTGCTTGCTCCTTCCTGGCCAAGGATAGATGCTGATTCGGTGGGGTGGTTGGTGGTTTTCATTGGAGTTCAGTTGTTTGGTATGGTTGAACTCTTCATGATGCCCCGACCGCCCTCATCCACAACTTCCGGTCATTTCTCGATGTAGCGGGGGCGAGGTGCCGGAGATCGTCCACATCCTCTCCTATAGGAGAATCCTCCAGGGCGGAGTAGCGACCGACCACCGTGGGCCTTGTCCACGACACGGCGGGGACATCCACGATCACCCAGGACCCGCCGTGTCGGACGTAGACCCGCCAGCGCTCCCCCTGGTCGGGACGCTCCCTGCGTCTATGGCGGCTACGACTGCCGCTGAGGCGGCCCTCTCGACCGTGTCCGCCACTGTGTTTTTTATGTCGGTATTCCAATAATTTAATCACCATACACACAAATCCCCTCTGTCAAAGGGAAAAAACAGAGGTGGCACTTTTTTCCTCTGATCTCTGCACCTGCGTATCCCAGAGAGATGGCAGACCAGGAAGGCTTTACGTTACGCTTGGCCCTCTGGTCGCTGGACCTTCTTCTCCTTCCCTTGCCGGAAATCAGAACCGTTCTCCAGCGATCACGGCCATCATCCGGTAATCCTTCTTTCCCTACTGCCCCATGCGCGGAGCGCCCCAGGGACGGCACCCGTGGACGGCCAGGGCACCCGAGAGGCGGTGCCGTCTGTCCTTGTACTCGCCAGCGCCAAAGAGGCCGTAGGAGGCGCTAGAGAGGGAGGCTTCTTCTCTTTGGTCAGCCCATCCCTGCCTGCGATTTCCCCTCCTTCCCTGGGCCGCTGAAATCCCCATAAGGCGTTGGTCCAAAAGGGAGAGGCCCACTTCGGCCTGATTGTCCCCAGCTCGACAATGGGCTCGACAATGCACTTGCGGTTGAACAAGCTTCTCTGAAGTCCATGAAACCCCTGCTCCTTACCCTGGTCGGCCTGTTCAGCCTAGCTTCATTCGCGCACGCCAAGCCAGCTATCACTAGCCCCGTTCCCAATTCCATTCTTCCGCCTGGCGGATCAGTGACCTTTGAATGGACCGACGGAGGAAGAACCGACATCAACGCCTTCTATCTTTACGCCGGTGGCTCCCTCGGATCGAGCAACTACGCGGCCAGGTCGCTTACTGCCAACACCACTTCCGCCACGCTAGCGATTCCGGCCCCGGCAGTGAGTGTCTACGTGCGACTCTGGTTCCGGGTGGGTCGAACCTGGGACTACTCGGACTTCGCTTACCGCAGAACGGCGGCTCCCGCAGCTCACCGGGAACTGACCAGCGCCACGGGAACCTTCCAATGGCCAGCCGCGGGAGGGATCAGCTTTTGGGTCTATGTCGGTTCCCGGCTTGGCGGCAAGGACATGGCCAATAGCGGAGCGTTGAATGCGCCGAGCTGGACCGTGAACAATCTTCCCACCGATGGACGGCTCATCCACGTCAGGAAGTGGACTCAGGCGTCCAATGGACAGTGGACTTACACCGACAACGTGTATGCGACGGTAGCGATCGGTTTCGAGACCGAAGAAGAGGAACGCAACGAGTTTCCCCTTGATCTCGACGACGACGGAATCCGCAACGAGGCGGACCCGGACCTTGACGGGGATGGCGTGTCCAACGCGAGCGATCCCGACATCGACGGCGACGGCCTGGTCAACGAGATTGATTCCGACGATGACGGCGACGGGATTTCGGACAACGCAGACTCGGAACCAAACGGTCCTACTCCCGAAACCCACCATGAGGTTTCCGTGAACTACGGGCTCTACGGTGGCGAGAGATTAACTAGAAATCCGCGAAGCTGGGGACCGTTACGTCTGGAGCATCGACCGTGAGGGAAACGGATCAGTGGAACTCATGCTCAAGAAGGGAGAGAGATTCTACGCGCTGCTCGATGCTGGCTCAGGGAGTGGAGCGCGAATCACCGTTGACCTGAAGGGTGGTCCGTGGGTCACGTCCGAGGATGGCACCGACGTTTTGACGAACAGCCTCTCGGTGAGAGAGTTTGAAACCAAAGAGTTAAACTTCCTGCCGGTGTCCGTGTTGGAGCTGGCTCCCAAAGTGAAGGACAGCAGCGACAGAGACATCGAGGGATCAGAAAGACCTAACGTTGGCAAGCCCCTAACGCCGCTTGTCGAAGTCAACCCTTACACAAGCAAGATTGCTTACCGTGAACTGAAGGTCTCATTCGATCCTTCCCTGAATGGTAAGAGGGTGACTTGGACTCTGGAAATGGTGCCAGGAGCCATGCCCTCAATGATCCGTGGGCAATGGAATGGTAGACCCCGTTTCGAGGAATCGACCGCCTACGGAAGAGGTTACGGCTTCCGTGGCGTAACAACGAAGATTGTGGACGGACACACGGCAGTTAGAGTAAACGTCCCTCCCATCGGGCTGAACCAGGTCAGAATCAAGCTTCGTGTGGCGGGTTTGCCTGTGAACAGAACCATTAACCTGATCGACATGGAAGTTCCGGCAGTGGTGGTGATTGATCCTGGGCATGGAGGGACAGACTCCGGTGCCGTTGGGAGAACTGATAGGACGGTAAAAGAGGCTGACTTGGCGTTAGCGTATGGGCTGCAACTAAAGGATGACGTGACCAAGAAGTTCGCGGATGAAAAGCGCGGGCTACGGTTGGTCATGACCAGGACCATTGACGATTTCATGGGATTGCGGAAGCGAGCCCAAAAGGCGAGAGACAACGGAGCAGACGTTTTTCTGAGCATCCATTTCAATTTCGCCAGGGCTACCTCAACGAGAGGAACGGAGTATGTAACTCGATCAACCCGGCAGGTAAACGCAGCTGAAGACGCTCGATTAGGTGCAAGTGTCCAAGGGGCAACATTGGCAGCGGTTCAAGCTTCAGATTCCGGTGGAAAACATCGAGATCCGAAGATGGGGGAATTTGCTGTTCTGAGTGACTATTTCTACGGGAACACGGCAGAGTATCACCCGATTAGAGGCACGATCATAGAAGTCGAGTTCTTGACTCACGCGACAGCATTGGAATCTGTGAAGCTATCAACGGATAGCGGCAAAGCTATCAAGGCAAAATTCGCTAAAGACGTAGCAGATGTCATTTACAGAAACGCAAGAACACAACCTTGATGAAGATAGAAGGTTGGCGGCTCCAATCAACGCAAGCAACCTTTAAGCTCGTGAAGGCGTGCCTTGCTGAGGTTGAGTTCCTGTCGAACCAGGCCGCCTTGAACTCTGTGAATCCGTCGAATGAGTCAGGCGCTGCTATCAAGAACGCCTTCGGCCAGAGTGTCGCCCGGGACATTTTTTACAATATTCTCAATCAGCTATGAAAGGCTTGGTTCTCATGGTTGGACTGGTCTTGGTGTGGCTCACGGACACTGCGGCCCAAAGACGATCCGATGAAATGATTCGGACCTTGAACGCGCCTCCCCCTGATTGGTTGTCCCTGGCGGAACCGATTAAGGTTGAGCCTATCGAAGGAGGGATGCAAGACCTTGATCAAAGCCGGTTTCGCTCACCTTCGGGCGGGGTTATGCATGGCACTCATCACATTGAAATTCCCAAGTTGAATCTTGTGGTTGAATTGGACGAAGACCGCAGAATAAATAGCCCCGGTGACGCTTCCATTAGCCCCGATGAAACCAAGCTTGTGGTTAATTGCGGCACGGATGTTTACCTTTACGAAATTAGGGAAGACGGGCAATTGACGAATTTTCCGGTCCAAGTGCCGCATGTGACCTACGATGAAGGACCGAAGTGGTTTATTTCAAATTGGGTTTGGGCATCAAATGATGTTCTCTTGGGCTTTAGTGACATCGAAGACGAAAAGGGATACGAGATTCTCGAAACACGGTTCTATGCCTTCCATATAGGGACCAGTTCCCTTGCAAGGCTCGACTTGTCCCGTCTAAGAAATGGACCTCACGCCCCTATGTTTGAGCTAGTTAGTGTCGGCAAAGACCTTTCGGAACTCGTGATTAGCATGGAGGGGGAGGACTACACCACAAAGACCGTTCGCGTGAAGGCGGACTTGAAATCGCCTCACAAACTCATTCAGGCTCAGAAAACCATCAAAGAACCCGTGCCGGGAACATCCTCGCTTCTCTCTCTTTCCCTTGCCGGAAATCAGAATCGCTCTCCAGGATCACGGCCATCATCCGGTAATCCCTTCCCCTGGCTTTGGTTGCTTCTCATCCTCGGCGTCACGCTTGGCGTCGCCACTTACCTTTACCGCAGCTCGCATCATCGGTGAACCAAGCCCGCGGGCGTCCGCGTAACGTTACGCTTGGGGCTTCCGAGCACAAACTGTTCTTTTTGTTTGGGAGTGGCCGCAATGGGAAGTCCATCCGGCAATCCCTTCCCCTGGGTGTGGGTGTGACCTTACCCCGAATATCTGAAGCGTTTTGAGGGCGAGTTTCTCCGGGCGGTTGGCTACAACCAACGGAGAGAATGAAGAAGAAACGATTCACGGAAGAACAGATCATCGCCGTTTTGAAAGAGGGTGATTCTGGATTAGCGACACCTGAGTTGTGCCGAAAACACGGCATCAGGAGAAATGACCGGAAGTTGTGGATGAGGGCGGCTAACGGAACACCATTCGAAGTTCGATGATGGGTTAGGCAGCGGCTTGCTGCTCGATGCCGTCCACGAAGATGATTCCTTGCACGACTTTGTCAAGTTGACGATATCCGTTCAGTCGACGCCAGCCTTTCTCGGCTTCCAGCCCGAGCTTGTAGACCATTGATAGGGTTGCTTTCCTCGATCCGCACCTTTTGGTTTGTCGAGTCCGATGGCGGACCGTGGCAAACGTCGACTCAATCGGGTTTGTCGTCCGGATGTGTCTCCAGTGCTCGGCTGGAAAGTCGTAGAACGTTAGTAGAGTTTCCTTGTCTTTCTTCAGGCAGGCGCACGCTTTCGGATACTTGGCTTCGTAGAGCTTGAGAAACTCGTCATAGGCTTCCAAGGCGGCTTTCTTTGTTTCCGCCATGTAGATTTCATGGATGCGTTCCTTGGCAAGGGGCTGCGCTTTCTTCGGCAGCTTGTCGAGGATGTTGGCTGTCTTGTGCACCCAACATCGTTGCTGTTTGCTTGTCGGATATTCCTCTTCCAAGGCGCTCCAGAACCCGAGGGCTCCATCGGCGATACTCAGTTTCGGAGGGATCTTCAATCCTCGTTTCTTGAGGTCTCTGAGCACATTTTTCCAGGACAGTTTGCTCTCTCGTTCTCCATCGCTGATGGTTACCAATTCCTTGGTTCCATCGGGTAAGGAGCCGACGATTACGAGAACACACGGCCGGTCGTCATTGAGCCTGACATTGAAGTAGATCCCGTCGGCCCAGAGATAGACGTATTCCTTGTCGCTGAGCTCACGCTTGCTCCATTGCTCGCGTTCTTTCTCCCATTGCTCTTCCTCGTCGAACGACATTGGTCGCAGAAAGTCCCGATGCGTTCTCACCGAGGATCGGCTCTAAGGCCCGACTCATCTCGGAGGTTGAGATTCCTCGCAGGTAGGGTGCCGGGATGAGGTTGTCCAGTGAAGCGACTCGGCGTAGGTACGGCGGAAGGATGGCGCTGGTGAACCGCTGGCCTGATCGGCGATCATTGATCCTGGGCTGCCGAACAGGAACGTTCCCTATTCCAGTCTGAAGTTGCCGCTTCAGAAAGATGGCCGTTGCGGACGACTTGGCGATGACCCTGGTCATCACGCTGATGTTGATGGGCTTGAATGTAGTCGGAGACTTCGTTGTCGATGGCGGCCTGAAGAAGCATTTGGGCTCCTTGTCGCAGGGTGGCCTCAAGGGCGTTCTGGCAGACGGTGCTTGCTCCTTCCTGGCCGAGGATAGATGCGGATTCGGTGGGGTGGTTGGTGGTTTTCATTGGAGTTCAGTTGTTTGGTAATGGTTGAACTCTTCATGATGCCCCGACCGCCCTCATCCACAACTTCCGGTCATTTCTCTCCACTGTGGAATGGGGCTTGGAAAATCGCGTCCTGAGTGAAGTCACTGCCGTCGGCGTTGATGAGATCCACATCCGCAAGGGACACAACTACATGACGCTTGTCTATCAGCTTGACGAGGGCGCTCGACGTCTCCTTGCCATTCGGCCTGGTCGCGAGGGCAAGGCCCTGGTGCAATGTTTGCGCGACATCGGTCAGGCAGCGAGGAAGAGCATCCGGTATGTATGCAGCGACATGTGGAAGGCATATCTAACGGTAATTGATAGGCGCCTTCCCAAGGCTATCCGTGTTCTCGACAAGTTTCACATCGTTGCGAACCTGCACAAAGCTGTAGACGAAGTTCGCCGAGAAGAATCGGCGAGGATGGCCAAGGAAGGTTATGAGCCGATCTTGAAGAAGAGCAAATACTGTTTTCTCAAACGCCCGGAAAACCTCACCCCGAATCAAGACCTGAAGCTCGAGGAACTCATGCAATACGATCTGAGGAGCGTGCGGGCCTACCAATTGAAAGAGGGCTTTCGCGCCCTGTGGGACTATCAATCGATCCGATGGGCGAGATGGTTTTGGAAGAAATGGAGCACGCGAGCCATGCGTTCAAAACTGGATCCGATGAAAAAATTCGTCAAGACGATGCGCAATCATGAAGATCTCATCTTCAACTACTGGGCGGCACGAAAGGAGTTTAACTCAGGTGTCGTCGAGGGTCTCAACCGTAAGGTGAATGTTGTAACAAGAAAAGCCTACGGGTTTCGCAGCGAGGAAGTCTACAGAATCGCTCTATGTCACGCTCTTGGCGACCTGCCAGAGCCACAGACTGCCCATCGATTTTGCTGAGGAGGCCGAAAAATAGAGATGTGCGCGCTCGTGGAACTTGGCATCCACAACCCGTTGGCGGCGACGGTCGGCCTGAAAGGAGAAGGCGAATGGACCCTGGCCAAAGAACTTCTCGGGAGTCTGCCGAAGAGGAGTCTGCTGATTGTCGACCGGCTTTACGGTTGGGGGAAGTATCTCGACGAACTCGTGAAATCATGCCGGGCGGCACATAGTGAATTGTTGGTGAAGGCACGCGGCAGCAACAAGAGCCATAAGACTGAAAGGCTCTCCGATGGAAGCGCGCTGGTCAGCATCAGGGTGCCCAGAAAGAAGGCTGATGGGCCGCGGGAGAATCAAGGGGAGATCCGTATCCGTGAGATTCGAGGCCGGATCAGGAAGCCGGGGGCACGACAGTGGAGCGAGGTGAGGCTATGGACGACGCTTATTGATGAGCAGGAGTATCCGGCGCAGGAATTGCTGGAGCTCTATGCCCTGCGCTGGGAACACGAGATATTCTACAAGGAACTCAAGCTCCACATGCGCGGGAGTGACGTTCTTCATAGCCATACGCCAGAAACAGCGGCCCAGGAGGTGGCGGCATTGCTCATGGCCTGCTCGATCATCGCGCAGGAGCGATGCGAAGCCGCGAAAAGCGGCAACATCCAGCCGTTGAGCATCAGTTTCCTGAAGACGCCCGACAAAATGAATTCACTATGGGCAGTGTTCGAAGTGTCCGAGGGACTGCTGACCGAAGAGACAAAACAGGAGATGGTAGCGCGAGACACCGGAACTCGAGAAATGACCGGAAGTTGTGGATGAGGGCAGCTACCGGAACACCATTCGAAGTTCGATGATGGGTTAGGCAGCGGCTTGCTGCTCGATGCCGTCCACGAAGATGATTCCTTGCACGACTTTGTCAAGTTGACGATACCCGTTGAGTCGACGCCAGCCTTTCCCGGCTTCCAGCCCGAGCTTGTAGACCATTGAAAGGGTTGCTTTCCTCGATCCACATCCTTTGGTTTGTCGAGTTCGATGGCGTACCGTGGCAAACGTCGACTCTATCGGATTTGTCGTCCGGATGTGTCTCCAGTGTTCTGCTGGAAAGTCGTAGAAGGTCAGTAACGTGTCCTTGTCTTTCTTCAGGCAGGCGCACGCTTTCGGATACTTGGCTTCGTAGAGCGTGAAGAACTCGCCATAGGCCTCCAAGGCGGCCTTCTTTGTTTCCGCCATGTAGATCTCATGGATGCGTTCCTTGGCAAGGGGCCGCACTTTCTTCGGCAGCTTGTCGAGGATGTTGGCTGTCTTGTGCACCCAACATCGTTGCTGTTTGCTTGTCGGATATTCCTCTTCCAAGGCGCTCCAGAACCCGAGAGCTCCATCGGCGATACTCAGTTTCGGAGGGATTTTCAATCCTCGTTTCTTGAGGTCTCTGAGCACATTTTTCCAGGACAGTTTGCTCTCTCGTTCTCCATCGCTGATGGTTACCAATTCCTTGGTTCCATCGGGTAAGGAGCCGACGATTACGAGAACACATGGGCGGCCGTCATTGAGCCTGACATGGAAGTAGATCCCGTCGGCCCAGAGATAGACGTATTCCTTGTCGCTGAGGTCACGCTTGCTCCATTGCTCGCGTTCTTTCTCCCATTGCTCTTCCTCGTCGAACGATGTTGGCTGCAGAAAGACCCGATGCGTTCTCACCGAGGATCGGCTCTAAGGCTCGACTCATCTCGGAGGTTGAGATTCCTCGCAGGTAGAGTGCCGGGATGAGGTTGTCCAGTGAAGCGACTCGGCGTAGGTACGGCGGAAGGATGGCGCTGGTGAACCGCTGGCCTGATCGGCGATCATTGATCCTGGGCTGCCGAACAGGAACGTTCCCTATTCCAGTCTGAAGTTGCCGCTTCAGGAAGATGGCCGTTGCGAACGACTTGGCGATGACCCTGGTCATCACGCTGATGTTGATGGGCTTGAATGTAGTCGGAGACTTCGTTGTCGATGGCGGCCTGAAGAAGCACTTGGGCTCCTTGTCGCAGGGTGGCCTCAAGGGCGTTCTGGCAGACGGTGCTTGCTCCTTCCTGGCCGAGGATAGATGCGGATTCGGTGGGGTGGTTGGTGGTTTTCATTGGAGTTCAGTTGTTTTGGTAAATGGTTGAACTCTTCATGATGCCCCGACCGCCCTCATCCACAACTTCCGGTCATTTCTCGCTCATCGGGATTGCTCCTGCAAGCCTCACCCGGTTTGAAGACCGCGTGAGAGAACTCTGGAACGCCCGGCAACCACTGACCAGCGAGCAACTGCGCGACCAATGGCGAAGTTACGTGAACGGCTGGTGGGGCTACTACCGGCGCTGCGAATGGCGACGGGACATCTACCGGAAAGAACCGTGGATCCGTCGCCACATTCGCAAATGCTTCTGGCAACGTTGGCATAAAAGCAAGGGACGGGAATCCGCCCTGCGCCGACTCGGCCTACCGCCGACTCGGCCTACCGCCGAGTCGAGCCATCGTCGGGAGGAGCAGTCGTGGAGCGTGGCGCATGGCGGGCAACCCTGTCATGCACGAAGCCCTCAACAACCGAACTCTGAGACGCTACGGGTTCCTGATGCCATCAGACCTCAAGAGTTAAGACCAAATGGATCCAATCGCCGGATGCGGTCCCGCATGTCCGGTGGTGTGGGAGGGGCGGCAGGCGCAATCCTGCCGCCTCGACCCGATCCCGATGAGGCGGCGTTTGCGGTCGATGATCGACTTTGGATGAACGGCCAGATGCTCCGCGCCGAGACCGAACTCGGCGGCTTCGCGGAGGTCTCGCGAGCGGTTGGCGGACTCGATGAGCGTCTTGCTCGGCATGCAGCCGCGGAGGATGCACAGGCCGCCGAGCGTCTCCGAGCCGTCGATGATCGCCGTTTTGAGTCCCAGTTCGGCGGCGGTCCGGGCGCCTGCGTAGCCGGCGCTCCCTCCTCCGATGACGATGAATTCGTAGGTTTGCATGAAAGGATCGCGGCGTGAGAAACGGTGAGGGGAACGTAGGCAAGGTGTTGGCAAATGGCGACCGAAACCAGAAAGCGACTTGCAGATGCCGCCTAATTCTGTAAAACTTTTAAATTATGAAATTTAAGATATGCTTAGCATGGGTGGCGGCCTGCTTGCTGGACGGCGCGCTGGGACAAACCAAGCTCTTGCGATTTCCTGACATCGCCGGCGATCGGGTGGTTTTCTGTCATGGCGGGGACTTGTGGCGGGCCTCCGTGGAAGGCGGCGCGGCCGTTCGTCTGACGGCGCACCCTGGCCAGGAGTTGTTTCCCAAGTTTTCACCGAACGGACGCTGGATCGCCTTCACCGGACAGTACGACGGTGATGAGCAAGTTTATGTCATGCCTGTGGAGGGAGGCATACCGAAGCAGTTGACCTACTACCCGGCCGTGGGCCCTCTCCCGCCGCGATGGGGCTACGATCACCAGGTTTATGGATGGACCCCCGATGGCAAGCAGGTGCTCTTCCGATCCCTTCGCGATGCTGACGGCGGACGCACCCTGACGGCCCTCTACACGGTCGGCATCGACGGAGGGCTCCCCGAGAAACTGCCCATGCCGACGGCGGGAGCCGGTGATTTTTCTCCGGATGACAAACAGATCCTCTATTCGCCGCTCTTCCGCGACTTCCGCACCTGGAAACGCTACGAGGGCGGCTGGGCGCAGGATCTCTACGTTTTCGATCTGGATGGGCGTCGGGCGACGCCCATTGATAACAGTGTGCGCACCGAGCGCGATCCGATGTGGATAGGGGAGCACCTCTACTTTGCCTCCGACCGCGGCGGACGGCTCAATCTCTATCGTTATCACCTCAAGGGTGAAGAGTTGGAGCAACTCACGGACCACGAGGATTGGGATGTGCGCTGGCCCTCCTCCGACAGCGAGTCGCGCATTGTCTACGAACTGGACGGTGAACTCGCCGTCTACGACGTGACTTCCGAGGCCGTCCAGCGGCTTTCCATCGAGGTGCCGTCTGACGGATTGGCCATGCGCCCATCCCGCTATCCGGCGGACAAGAACATCGAGTCGTTTGGGCTTTCGCCGAAGGGCAATCGTGCTCTCTTCGTGGCGCGCGGAGACGTCTTCACTGCTCCGATCGAGAAGGGCGCCACGCGGAACCTCACCAATTCCTCAAATGCCCACGACAAGCATGCCCGGTGGTCTCCGGACGGACGCCGGATCGCCTTCATCTCTGACAGGAGTGGCGAGGACCAGATTTACCTCATTGACCAGGATGGGCGCGGCGAGCCCGAAGCCCTCACCACCGGGCATCGGGTGATGCTGATGGCGCCGGAGTGGTCGCCGGACGGCGAGCATTTGGCTTACTCCGACAAGGATGGCAAGCTCTTCGTGCTGACGGTGGAGACCAAGTCCGTGCGAGAAATTGCGGACTCCCCGCGCGGCGGCCTCTCCGACTATATCTGGTCGCCGCATGGCGGGCATTTGGCCTTCACCCAGGTGGCTGCGAACGGCTTCAGCCAGTTGCATGTGTGGAGCGCCGCCGACGGCAGGGTCCGGGTGGTGACGGATGATCGCTTTGATGTGGCCTCACCAACCTGGGATCCCGAAGGCCACTACCTATTTTATCTCTCGCGTCGCGAATTTGCGCCCCAGATCTCTTCGGTTGAATGGAATTACGCAGGCAACCGTGATGTGCTGGTCTATGCCCTGGCATTGCGCCGGGATGTCAAGAATCCCTTTGGACCAGAGAGCGATGAAGTGGAGTTGAAGGAAGCCTCGGAAAAGGAAGAGAAGGCCGAAGAAACGGAGAAGGGCGAAGGTGAAGCCGAAGGCGAGGATTCGGAGGGGGACGAGGAGACCGCGAAAGACGGTGAGTCTCCCGAGGGCCCGATCGTTATCGAATTTGATGGCCTGGCCGAGCGTTCGGTGAAGGTGCCGATCGAGGCCGGCAACCTTCGCGCGGTGGCTGCCACGAAGGGGCAGCTGTTCTATCAGACCACCGGGGAGCCCTACTACGGTCGCAGCGCCGACGAGAAGCCGACCTTGCACCGATTCGAAATGGAGAAGCGCAAATCATCGGTATTCGTGGAAGGTGCGAACGGCTGGGTGATCTCTTCGGACGGAAACAAGGTGCTGGTGCGGACGGGTGGCGGGTTCGACTTGCATGATGCCCAGCCCGGCGGGGGGGAGAAAAAGACCGTCGCGACGAGCGGCTTGATGGTGGATCGCGTTCCCCAGGAAGAATGGGCCACGGTTTTCGAGGAAGTCTGGCGGCGGTATCGTGATTTTTTCTATGTGAAAAACATGCATGGCTTCGACTGGAAAGCCATCGGCGATCAGTATCGGCCTCTGGTGGCGCACGTCGCTCACCGCTCAGATTTGAACTATGTGATTGGCGAGATGATCGCCGAGTTGAACGTGGGGCACGCCTACATCTCGGGTGGCGATTATGAGATACCCGATCGGCCTCGAGTGGCCTTGCCGGGGGCTCGTTTCGCACTGGATAAGCAGGCGAATCGCTACCGCATCGCGCGGATCTTCAGAGGCCATAACGAAGAAGCTAAATACCGCTCCCCCCTGACCGAGGTCGGTGTCGACATCGGTCAGGGCGATTACGTGTTGGCAATCGACGGCGAGCCGCTGAGGGGTGACGACAATCCTTACCGTTTGCTCCAACACAAGACGGATCCGGTGGTGCTCACGGTGAATGCGGCGCCCGAGGAGGAAGGTGCCCGCGAGGTGACCTATCGGCCGGTCTCGTCAGAGGATTCCCTGCTTTATTTGAATTGGGTGCTGGGCAATATGGCAAAGGTCGACGCCATGACTTCGGGGAAGGTAGCCTACCTGCACATCCCCGACATGGCGGGACCGGGAATTTACGAATTCATCAAGTGGTTCTACCCCCAGATCCGGAAGCAAGGCCTGATCGTCGACGTGCGTTCCAACGGTGGCGGTAACGTCTCTCAGTGGATCATCGAGCGTCTTGACACCAAGTTGTTAGGCACGCGATTCGGCTACTCGAGTGACGAGCCCCGCACGTATCCCTACACCGTGTTTCACGGCCACATGGTGTGTTTGATGAATGAGACTTCGGCCTCCGATGGTGACATTTTCCCGCATCGTTTCCGAGAGTCTGGTTTGGGGCCGTTGATTGGAAAACGCTCCTGGGGAGGCGTCGTGGGCATCTCCAACCGCGGTCCCTTGCTCGATGGCGGAACGGTTTACGTGCCCTTGCAGGCGACCAACGACATCGAAGGGAACTACATCATCGAGGGTCATGGCGTGGACCCCGACATCGTGGTGGAGAACGATCCGCAGTCGGTGATCGCGGGCGAGGATCCTCAACTGGAGCGGGGCGTGCAGGAAGTCTTGCGCAGGATGGCCGAGGAGCCCATGACCTTGCCCGAGCGTCCGGCGGATCCGGTGAAGACCCATTGAGCGCAAGCGATCCAAGCCACCATCGGGCCGTGCGGCGCGCGCGGCCGACGGGATTTCCCGCTTGCGCTGGACGACAGAGGGCACAGAATGCCGCTCGGTCGGATGAGCCCGAATCCTGCAGGGCGCCCGGCCGCGAACGACCCCCGAGAGTGCGGGTAGCTCAGCGGTAGAGCGACTGGTTTACACCCAGTTGGTCGGCGGTTCGATCCCGTCCCCGCGCACCATGTGCGCAAACTGTTGATAATCAGGGGGTTACTTAAACGGACATCGCGCGCATGGAGACAAGTGTGCCCTAAACTGTGTCATGTTTCCGCCAGCGGTTACCACTGTCCTTCAGATAAGGCGGAAGAGAGGAAAGAGGCTACGCCGTTTACGGTGAGAATGATTCACCGGGCCGAGGTGAATAGGTTCAGCCACATATCGTCATTTCCGCATTCGCGTTGTCAATCGCTTCGGTACCTGCTGAAGACCTGTTCTGCAAGGTGTTCCAAGTCACCCAGGAAGGGATCTTGGCCGACCTGTCCAAGCCCGCTTCGGGTATCCGAGTTTCCAAGAAGGCGGCAGAGTCGGCGACGGGCAAGAGTGGTGCCAAGGGTGCGAAGGACAATACTGGGCAAGTTGGACGTGCCAAGCAGGCGCGTGGCAAGACTGGTATCGAGTTTTGCTTCGTCACGGGGGCTTTCCAAAAGAATGGCATCGTGAAGGACCAAGAGATGAAGCTCAGAGTGAAGAAGGATGGGACGCACACCTACACTACGGTTTCGGGAGCGACCAATACGGTGCCGAAGTTCAAGCTCCTCAGGGTTCTGAAAGTGAATCCCCCAAAGAAGCGGCAGTAGTCAACCGCGGTGGCTACCTTGGCTTGTAGAAACTCAGTGAGTAGGCGTCGGCCACGGTTAAGGCCATGACCTCTTGACCGCCGTAGGTCTTCCCGGTCGGGTAGAGCCGCACGCGATCTCCGTCACCGCTGAGCATGTTATAGATGAAATAGCCGCCCGTTGTCGTTGCGCCCACCAGGCCGCTGCCGGGGTCCCGATTGATCCGCCGGATGTGAACATCGACCTCAATGGCTCCTGAACGGATCAAGCTCTTCGAAGAGGAAGTACTTCTCCCTCCAAGAGGCTGGTACTTCATCCCAGGAGATCGTGGCGGCGCCGCCTGAGTGAAAGACCGTCACTCCCTTCCCTGAGAAACCTTGAACTACCACGGCTTTAAGCTGGCTTTTCGCATCGTTGCTCAAAACGATGTGCCCCATAGGTGCTCCCTTGTCCCGGTTTCGATTGGTTAAGACTTCCTGGCGCTTCCGCTCTAGTTCAGCAAGTCGTGCGGCTTCCGCTCTTGCTCGTTCTTCCTCCGCCAGTCTCATCCGTTCAGCTTCTTCAATGCGAGTCACTGCATCTGTGAGCCATTGATCGGTGGCGTTTCGAAAAGCAGCCGCAATTCTATCAAGCTCCACGCGGGATTGCAGGAGTTCAGGCGGTGTAAAGAAATCGGGGACTTGCTCGCTTAGTAAGTCCGTGAGCGTTGTCACGTCCCAGATAATGTTGGAATTAGTCAACAACAGACGTCCCTGTCTCGGCTTGTGGCCGACCATCCAATGGTAGGTCTCCGTGTCCTTGGTCGATACCACTCGCGATGCGCGGGCAACGACGATCACATTGTCGACGTCTCCCGGTAATTTCAGTTCGAATGATCCGTCGCTATCAGTCAGGACGGAAGGATTGTGTGCGCCAAACCCAAGCTCCAGCGCGTCGAAGATTGCATCCAGGCTCAACATGCCCTCTCCGACCTCTTCCGCCAAAGAATTGGTCGCCGTGGCCAGCTGGCGAATCTCCTCCTCAAAAACGCTTGGCTCTTGCGGGTCTCCGATGAGAAGACTGTAGCGTTCCATGGCGCCGCTTTGCACTTGGTTTACCTCATCATGGAAACGCGCGAGATCTTCGTCCGACACGAGCCACGTCGAGATGGATTCAAATTGGGGTGCCAGCTCAATCAGTACCTCAGGTAACTGAACGGCAGGAAGGACATGTACGGCAACGGAACCCAGTTTGTAGCTCTGGCCGCCCTTGGTGGCGACGAATACACGTCCGCTGATGACCTGGTCCTCCACAACTGGCTCCACCGCTGGAGGTGACTCCTGGTGGCAACCGCTAGATGAGAAAATAGCGATCCCGACCAAGAACAAGCGACTGCTCTTCATCCAATGTATGCGTCGATGGGAACAGGATGCGTGGTAGTCGTCAAGGCGCTTTTGATGGAAGAGTTGGAGAATGTGCAATAACCCTGAGTCGGTGGGTGGGACCAAGCCATCAGGAAGGGTCATCCTCATCGCCGAGCAAAAGTGAGTTTCCTGCCGACCTCACACTGTAGAACGACAATTAGAATTCCCCGGTAACGACAACCAAGATTCCCCACATTAGGGGGGCGGCGCTGGGGTGTCTGGGCGAGGTGCACGGCGATGATCAGCGCCGTGCAGTACCGGAAATTGATGAAAGTCTACCGAGAGACCGACAACCTCAGTGAAAGCGCCTGCAAGGCGGGCATCAACCGAAAAACAGCCCGCAAGTGTATCCACGGAGGGCCGCCCCAAGGCCGCCGCGGCCCCCGGACATGGCGGACGCGAGAGGATCCCTTCGAGGGCGTCTGGAAAGAGATCGAGGGCCTACTCAAGCAGTGTTCGAACATCAGGCGGTGCGCCTGCTTGCCGAACTGCAGCGACGCCATCCGAAGCGCTTCGAGGATGGTCGTCTGCTGCGGACCCTCCAAAGAAGACTCAAGCAATGGCGACAGCAGCACGGCGAGACACCGGAACTCTACTTTCCACAAGAACATCGCCCTGGAGAACAGCTGCAGTTGGATTGGCTTGAGGGGAAGTCCCTCGGGATCACCATCGCCGGAGAGCCTTTCGTGCATCTGCTCTGCCACACAGTGTTGCCGTTCTCGAACTGGGAGTGGGCCATACCGGCGCGCAGCGAATCGTTTCTCTCCCTGAAGCGAACCTTGCAGGCGACCTTGTTTCAGTTAGGCAAATCGACTTCGATATGTCAGACGGATAACAGCTCGACGGCCACTCACCAACTCCGTCGAGGCAAGAGGCAGCGGGGCATTAACAACGAGGCCTATGCGTTGTTGTTAGCGCATTACGACATGGAGGCGGCGACAACCAACATTGGCTCACCCCATGAGAACGGTGACGCGCGAAAGCGCGCACGGCCATTTGAGATCCTACCTCAATGACAGTCTCGATCTGCGCGGTCACCGCGACTTCGAGCGCGAGGAACATTATCAGGCCTTCCTGACTCGCAATCGCCAAGAACGCAATGGCAATCGCCGCGAAGCACTCGCCCTCGAACAGATGCACGCCTTGCCGAGTCATGCCCTGCCCGAGTACGAGGTGTCGGATTGCCGGGTGAGCAAGGATGGAGTGGTTCGCGTGGCCAAGATCGGCTATTCGGTGCCGGCGAGATGGGCGGGCGCACGGCTTCGAGCGCATCTCTATGAGGATCGAATCGAGCTTCTGGACGGCCGATTGGTGGTGGAGATTCTCGAAAGGCGCTACGGAGACCGCGGCACCTACGTCAACTGGCGACACCTGCTGGAGGCCCTGCGAAGAAAGCCCGGCGCGTTTCGTCGCTACCGCGAGCAGTTCTTTCCCTCGCTGATCTGGAGGAAAGCCTACGACACTTTCCAATTGGCCTTCTCCGAGGGGAGAGCCGAATGCGATTATTTGGGTTTGTTAGCCCTTGCGCTGCCGGAATCTCAGCAGAAACGCGTGGAAGAGGTCGTGGCGAGGTTGATGCAGCAAGGGGCCCTGACTCTGGACGAGGCGCGCCGTGAGCTCGGCACCCCTGAGAGCACGAGCCATCGAGCGTTGTGCATTGACGCTCTGGAGGCGGATCTAAACGCCTACGATGATCTTTTCATCGAAGACAAAACCTAACGTTACCGTTACAATGACACAGAAACAAGAAGTGACGCTTAAGGCGATGGCGCCAATGTTACGGAGTTTTCGTTTGACTTTGATGATAGTGTAGTCTGCCCTACAGATAATCCATTTTAAGCTTGCACTAAAATCGGAGAGTGTTAGTTTAATGGAAATGAGAACTGCTGTGCCGATCAACCTTGAAGCAAGCCCGCGAAACAAGCTCCTGCGTTTCAGCAAGGCGTCCAACGTTTCTCCGAAATTGAGAGTTCGTTCCAAGATCGTGCTTCTCGCCAGCGAGGGGATGACCAATAAGCGGATCGCGGAAGAACTTGGATTGGACGAACCACAGGTGGGCCGCTGGCGAAAGAGGTTCGCAGAGATGGGGCTGGCGGGAATCGAGAAGGACAAGACCCGGCCTGGACGTATCAAAGCTTTGCCGAAGAGCAAGGAAAGTGAGATCATTCGGATGACGTTGGAGGAGACGTCCAAAGGATGTACTCACTGGAGTCGATCGCTGATGGCCGCTGAAGTTGGCGTCAGTGAGTCCACGGTAGGACGGATCTGGGCACGCAACGGAATCAAGCCACACCGGGTGAGGACGTTTAAGCTCACATCTGACCGATAATTCGAGGGCTTTACGCTAGTCTATTCCGAGGACTTCAGCGCATTGATCAGATTCAAGTGATCCGGGATCCATATGGAGGGCTCGATTCAGGAAATCTTCCACTTCGCTGTCGATGGCTTCGAGAATGCGGTCGAGAGTTTCTTTCCCAAACGTATCGGCTAGGGCGTCCAGGGCGCCCTCGATGAGGCTGCGAAACAATTGCCAAAGCAATCCCGCGAAGCACAGCACTCGAAGATGCCCAGTTTGCCGGTCCCGCATCTCCTCGTAGCTCGAGCGACCACTCCGAAGCATGGCCTCGAAAATCAGAGCGTATCGCATCGCAGCCAGATGCACCGAGGCATAGGCATACTGATAGGCGCCACTCTGTTCGGCGAGCAGGCCAAAGTTCTGTTTCGCCTCTTTAAAGGCCTCTTCAGCAGAATCTGTGGGTGCCCAGGCGGCGCGATTCACCTAGAATCCTGACCAGCAACAAGTTATATCCAATCTTAATGGGCATCAAAGTTGTGGCAACAAGCCAGCTGCCCATCCAAACCTCGGATTTGCGAGGACAACGCTTGCGCCGGGGCTGCCCCTGGTAGGGCTCAGCCCATGAAACAAGTAGTTTCAGCAGTTCTGGGGTCCAGGGGCAGCGGGACCCGGCGTCCAGCGTTCCCGGAGCAAATCCGGAATTTCACCCACAGATTCTGCTGAAGACCCCTTTAAAGTAGACTTCCACAGACCATCTCAAGGCATATATTGAAAGCGTCTTCTCCACGGAGGCCTCGATGTCCGTGGTCAGGAACACCACCCACGCTTTCTCTGGAGAGGCTCCAGAACTAGGATTCACCGGGGCGCTGAAGATGAGTGTCACCTCCTGCCATTTTGTTTGGGGCTCGCTTGGCCTCTGTCTCCAAGTTGATCCAGACCTTGACGTGATAAGTCCGGTAGCGCGCCTTGGAGCTCGATGCCTCGAGCTGACGCTTGTATTTGTTGAAGAGTTGAGGCGCGGTATAGCTCTTTGCTTTCCGGTTGGTTTGCGGATTCGCCAACCAGTAATTCATGTTGCCCCGCTTCATCTGGAAAATGGCGACGAGGCCGAGATCCAGGGAGGCTCGAATGTTCTCTTTGCAACCGAACCAAGCGTCGCCCAGCACGTAGGCCGCTCGAAATCCCACATCCAGCGCCGACTTGAGCATCCTTCGAAACATCGTGTGTTTCGATTCATTTTTTGCCCTCTCCATGTCTCTCGCGGCGGCACATCTCTTATCTCGGAATTCGTTCTCAGGCGCTTTTCCTACCGCTTCCTTTTCGCCCATGAAAATCTGCCGATCAACCGGAAGGAATCCCTTTTCACCGGCGATGCCGAGCTCCACCACTTGGTGACCTGTGACATAGCGGTTCTCCGTGTGGTCCCAGTGCAAAGAGGAGCCCTCGACCTTCTTGCCCCGTCGCACCTTGATTGTGTCGTCGATGACGAACGCTCGCTGATCGTCTGGACCCACGGAGTTGGCGTTGAAAATGCTCTTGCAAAGCTCGATGGCCATCGTCCGCCAATTGACGTCCTCACGGCGCATGACACGATAAAGAATGTTCGCCCTGTATTTGCAGTCATCTACGCGGCCCTTCAAGAACTAGCCAAGCTCCGAACAGAAAGCATGAATACTGGAATTCTCGAGTTTGAGGATGGGCCATACCAGCAGGGCGGCGAGGATGGCCCCTGGGCATTCGCCATCGATGCGGCGTGCCTTACCGAAGACGGCCGGAAAAAGGTTGACCATCCCATGAGCGCGAATACCATTTCCGAGTTCGGTATCAGCAAAGACCCTGGGGTCGCTCAGTGCCTGAGAGATCGGTTGATAGCTCCGAGAAGCGTTTTTTCGGCCGGATTTGCCGCCTGTCTTTTTGCGTTTATTTTTCACACAAGACCTTAAGGACAGGCGACATATAACGCAACATAAACTAACACTTTGGGCAAGAAAACTGAGCTGATTTATCGGTCAGATGTGAGTTATATATGCGAATGTCTAGGAAAATCAAATCATTTGTTATGGATCTCTGGATTTCTTGGTGGAATATCGTCTGTCTTCTGCGACCCGCTTTCTCGAGAGCCCGCACCTTTCTCTGGTTTCTGCTCGTCTTGGCCGCTTTCTCCGTGCGCAATGACCTCCTCGGGGTTTCCAGTTTCGTCCGCGCTCTCGGTTTGTCAGAACACTTCTATGAGCACTTACTCCATTTCTTCCACAGCAATGCCGTGAAGATGGACCGGCTTGCAGAACTTTGGTTCGCCATCGTGATCAAGCACTTCCCTGTCTACAAGATCGGTTGTCGCCCCGTCCTGGTTCTCGACGGCATCAAGAAGTCCAAGGAGGGCCGCAAGATGCCTGCGGTGAAGTATCTGCATCAACAGTCCGAGTCCAATTCCAAGCCTCACTTCATCATGAGCCATTCCTTTCAGGCCTTCGGCGTGCTCTGTCAGGTTGGCGGATACTTCTTCTGCGTTCCGGTCTGTGCACGCATTCACGAAGGTATCGTCACTTCAAACCGCGACAGGAGAACCTTGATCGACAAGGCCAACGAGATGCTCGCATCCGTCTGTAGAGGTCAGGAGTTCGTCTTGCTGGCCGACGCCTACTACGCCAACGGAAAGGTGATCCGGAGCACCAATGGGCGTTCCGGTGTGCTGGTCACGAGGGTTCGACGCACGACAACCGGCTTTCGGCCTGCGGCAGTGCCACGCAAACGCAAACGCGGACGACCGAAAAAGTATGGCGCTGCGGTGAAGCTCCAGAATGTCTTTGGAACGGGCGGCTTCAGTTCCGTTCCCAGTCCCGTATATGGGGAGAGAAACATCTCTGTCCGGTTCAAGTCGGTGGATCTGTTGTGGAAGCCCGCCGGGGCGATGGTCCGCTTCATTCTCGTCGATCATCCCACGAGAGGGCGGATCATCCTCTTGTCTACCGACCTCACCATGGAAGCTCAGGAGATCATCTTGCTCTACAGTTTGCGTTTCAAGATCGAAGTCGCTTTCAAGCAAGCGGTGCATTCGGTCGGCTCATTCGGATACCATTTCTGGATGGCCGCTATGCGACCGCTCAAGCGTCGCAATGGTAACCAATACCTCCACCGGACTACCGAGAAATATCGCAGACAGGTGCAGAGAAAGATGCACGCATATCATGTGTTTGTGCAGACCGGCATGATCGCTCAGGGCATGTTACAGTACCTTGCCATGACATGTGACGGTCTGGTCTGGAAACACTTTGGAACCTGGATCCGAACCATCCGCCCAGACGTGCTGCCTTCGGAAATGATTGTCTCAGCCGCCTTGAAAAACACGCTGCCTGGATTTTTGCACCACGGCGGAAAAGGTTCAGCGTTCCGAAAATTCATCCTTGATAAAATAGACTTCACTCGCTCCGAAGGTTCACGCTTCGCCGCATGATGATCCAGTTACAGAACTTCTCACTCACGAGAAACGATAAGACAACTTCACAATTTCCGCGTGGACGAATATTCCCTACACAACGCCGTAGGCCACCAGGGCCTCCGCCACCTTGACGAACCCGGCCAAGTTCGCTCCCCGAACGTAATCGACCCGCTCGGAATCCGCTCCACCGTGAGTGATGCATTTCTTGTGGATCTCGTACATGATCGTCTGGAGCCTGGAATCCACCTCGTCGCGACTCCACGAGAGGCGAAGCGCATTCTGGCTCTGTTCCAGTCCGGACACCGCCACCCCTCCGGCATTGGCCGCCTTTCCCGGCCCAAAGAGAACTCCCGCCCACTGAAAAACGTGGATGCCATCAGGATCCGTCGGCATGTTGGCTCCCTCGCACACGGCCCGGACGCCGTTGCCCACCAGTTCCCGAGCCTCGTTGCCGCTCAGTTCGTTCTGAGTCGCGCAGGGCAAAGCCACCTCCACGGGCACGCTCCAGGGCCGGCGCCCCTGATGAAAAGACACGCTGGGAAAACGCTTGGCGACTTCCTTGATGCGCCCCCGCCGCACCTCCTTGAGATCTTTCACAAACTCCCAAATCTCCGGATTCAAGCCCTCCGGGATGTGGATATACCCGGAGGAATCCGAGAGCGTCACCACCTTCCCCCCAATCCCATCGCTTTCTGCGCCGCATAGATCGCCACGTTTCCAGAACCGGAAATCGCCACCGCCTTCCCGTCGAAACTCTCGTCAACGTGATTGAGCATGTATTCACAAAAATAGACACAGCCATAGCCGGTGGCCTCGGTCCGGATCAAGCTGCCGCCAAAGGCCAATCCCTTGCCAGTCAAGATCCCCGCATAGCGGTTTTCGAGCCTCACATACTGTCCGAAAAGGAAGCTCACTTCCCGCGCTCCGACGCCGATATCACCCGCCGGAACGTCCGTGTCCTCACCGATGTGCTGGTGCAACTCCGTCATGAGGGACTGACAAAAACGCATGACCTCCCGGTCACTCTTGCCGCGAGGGTTGAAATTGGCGCCCCCTTTTCCCGCGCCCATCGGCAGGCCGGTCAAGCTGTTCTTGAAGATCTGCTCGAAACCCAAAAACTTGAGGATGCTCAAATTCACGGAGGGATGAAACCTCAGGCCTCCCTTGTAGGGACCGATCGCATTGTTAAACTGCACCCGCCAGGCGCGATTCACCCGCACATTGTGCTCATCATCTTCCCAACACACGCGGAAAATCAGGATGCGATCGGGCTCCGTCAACCGTTCCAGGATCTGTCCCTCACGATAGGCTCGCGTGTCGAGCACCAAGGGCATCAGCGTCTCCACCACCTCCCGGACCGTCTGATGAAATTCCGGCTCGCCCGGATTGCGCCGGATGAGCCCCGCCATGAATTGATCGACTTCTTTCACCGGATGGGCTCGTGCGGACATGCCCGCAATCCTATCTCCTCGCTCCGGCCTGTCCAGCAAAGCCCACCGGCCACAGCGATTCCGTAAGACGGCGTCGGGAAGAGTCGTAATGGCCTGAATTGGTGAGTGTTGAAGCTGGCGCTAGGAGGGCGAACAGTTTCGTGTGGCGGTTCTCGGGCGAATTTCGGAGGGCTCGAGCCGCGAAATGGATCCCCCTGTCGGCAATAGGCAACAGGAAGCCAGACCGCTCCGATGGCGGACGCGAACCCAAGGTTACCGAGAGCGCGGGGCGGGCGCTCCTCAGCCCGGAGCCGGTGACGGCCACCATCGATCCTCTCGCATGGAGGCGGCGAGTTGACGGGCAAAATAGATGGCCGTGTGTCCACGGCGTATCTCTGACTTCAAGTTGCACTTGTGGAAGCAGTGGAACACGGCGTGGGCCATGAACATGATCAGCCACAGAACGAGAATGGAATTGGGATGATGGTGATAGCAATGACCGGAATGCCAGCGGGAGTCAAGAAGATTGATCACGGAGGGACGCAGGTAGAGCGCATCGGCAGTGAGCACGTCAAAGCAGCGTGGGTGGTCCTTAAGGACGCGAGTTATCAGCCGTATAGCCGCAGCGACTTCGTCGTCTCCAGGATCTCCGTCTTCACCAGGCTCAAGCATTTCCACGTCGAGAAGCAATTGAAAATCCTCACAGATAATCTGAAACGCGACCAAGCGGTGGTAGAACTGTGTTTTGACCTCGTCTCCGACGGCGATCCGGCGTTGGAGACACTTTGGACAACAACGTTTGTAGCTACAGTGAGTTTCGTGACCATCGACGGCGGCAAGCATCCAACCGCGCTGTGGGGCAAGGATTTTGGGTCTTCAGCAGAATCTGTGGGTGAAATTCCGGATTTGCTCCGGGAACGCTGGACGCCGGGTCCCGCTGCCCCTGGACCCCAGAACTGCTGAAACTACTTGTTTCATGGGCTGAGCCCTACCAGGGGCAGCCCCGGCGCAAGCGTTGTCCTCGCAAATCCGGAATTTCACCCACAGATTCTGCTGAAGACCCTTTTTTGGTGGAGAATTGCGCCCGGACTTGGCTTTGCCGGCTGATTTCTTACCGGTCTTGCCCTTCTTCTTGGCGGAGCTACTCGCCGCTCTGGCCTTGGTTTTTGCCTCCTTGAGTCGGAGGCGCCCCTGCTCGTCGAGGGCTTCCAGCAGAGCATTCGCCTTCTGGAAATCATCGATCCAGCGTCTCGCCTGAGCTTCCAACGGTCTGGGGACGTGCAGCATGGTGGTCTTGCCCTTGCGAGTCTGACCGATGGCCAAGGAGCGATGGCGCAAGGAGTCGTCGGAAGCGCAATGGCAAGTGGGCTTGCCGCATTTACGAGAGAGTTCGATGGGCGAGCCGTGAAGGAAGCCTTCGGCCTGGTCGAGGAGCTGGCGGAGGCGGCTGCGAATCTGGCGTTCGGTGGGGGGCAGGGAGTTTCTGCTTGGCATGAAGGTCGGCTCGTTCGGCGCCCTGTAATATAATAATATTATAGAAACAAGCTTAAAAAAGATGAAATAACGAATGCGAATTTGCCATGGGGTCAAAAATGGGCGCCGCCGATCCGAATTACCCAAAAATACAGGGCTTGAGCCGCCTCCGCCGCCTATCTTACGGAATCGCTGTCGGGCACTGGCACCGGAATCAAATGCCTCATCCGACGAGCGGCCGAACAGGCAGGGGCTTGAGCAAACTCTCAGGTAGACTCCGAGGCGCTCCTCTTTTCGAGATCAATTCAATCGATCGCGTCGTCGGCATCGTCTCCCGCCGAAAGGTCCCAGTGACGCTGGAGACAGTAGGCGATGAAAACGGCGTAGAGAATGGAAGCGACAACGGCGTAGAAGGCCCAGGTGGGAAATCCCAGGATGGTGCGAGGGAGGCGTTCGTCTGGGAAAAAAAACCAGGGAACCGTGAAGACGAGCGCCGTGAGGGTGTAGACGTAGAGGGCGCGCTTGGTCTTGATCATGGCGAGGGTCGCGAGTGAGCTTCCTTTACGGTTTCAGAACGATCACGGAGCCTTCCAGGCCGCTGGTATAGGTTTTTTCGCTGCCGTCCGGCCATCTTACCTGGATCGATGAAGGCGTGGATTCCTGGCCCAATCCGAAGGTGACGGCGGCGGTGGACTGGGTGAGATATCCCGAGCCGGCACTCATCTCGGCCGTCTGCACGGACCCGTCACTCAAGTGCAAACTCACGCGGGCGCCGACGGCGGTGGGATTGCTGGCGGGCCCTTCCAAACGGACCATGACCGTCTGCCCGGCCTCAGTGTGGTTTTCGAAGGCCATCATGGAGCCCTTGTTGCGGGCGATGAGGAAGTCGGGGCGTCCGTCTCCGTTGAGATCCGTGACCGCGAGGCCGGTGGCGTCCTCCGAGACGACGAGCCCGCTCTCTGCGGGATCGACGGGTTCGAAAGTGCCGTCGCCCAGGCCGCGAAGGAAGAGGCTGAGCCCGCCGTCCATGTGGCCGGTCTCGACCTGGGGACCGTAAAAGTTCTGCACCAGGTAAATGTCAGGGAATCCATCGCCGTCAATTTCTTGCGCCACCACGCCAAAGACCGGCGCGATCTGGGCAGTGTGAGGAAGCGGCGCAAAGGTGAAGCGTCCGCCCTCGTTCAGAAGGATCCCCGAATCGAGGACGTTGGCCTTCATCAGGAGCGATTCCTCCAGCTTCTCTTCGCTGTAGATATCTTGCAGCGATGCCAGGCCCCAGTCGTGGTAGGTGGTGAACTTGTTGGCCAGGTGCGGCATGGCGGCGGTGGAGCAGCTGCGTCCCCGGACCGGATAGAGGATGTCGTCCTCGAATTCGGCCTCGACGAGCTGGGGCGTACCGGACTTCTCGAAGTCGCCGTAGTAGAGCAGCACCGGCTTTTCCGGGCTGGCGTGGTATTTGATGTTGTAACCGAAATTGCCGACCACGTAGTCGATGTCGCCGTCTCGGTCGAAATCGGCGCTGGCCAGGCTGTTCCACCAGCCCGTCAGCTCGCCGAGGCCCGCCGATTCCGTCTGGTCGGAGAAGGCCCGGCCGTCGTCGTTGTGATAGTAGCGCACGGGTCCCCAATCGTAGGCCACCAGGAGATCGGGCCGGCCGTCATTGTCCACATCGGTGGCCAGGGCGCTGGTCACCATGCCGGCGTTCCTCAGGGTTGGCGCGGCGAGGTCGGTGATGTCGCGAAAACGCCCGTCCTCGTTGCCGAGAAGGTAACTTGTGGGCGCCGTGGGATACTTGCCCGGGACCACCCGGCCCCCGACGAACAGGTCGAGATCGCCGTCCTGATCGAAGTCCGCCGCGGCGATGGGGCCGCCGCTGGAGTGGATGGGAGGAAGCCCTTGGGTATCGAGCGTGAAGTTGCCCTGTCCATCATTCTTGTAGAGGCGGTCTTGCAGCAACACCTGGAAATTGGTGCCCAGTTTCCACTCGTAGCCGCCGCTGACCGCGTAGAGATCGAGATCGCCATCGCCGTCGGCCTCGAAGAGGAGCAATCCCAGTTCCTCGACGTAGTGGGTGTTCTTGGCCGGTGGACGGTCCTGGAAGGGGGTTTGCTTTTCAAAACTGCCGTCGCTGCGGCGCTTGCCGAAGGTGATCTGATGCAGGGCGGCGCTGGAGAGGATGAAATCTTCCTGGCCGTCGCCATCGATGTCGCCCAGCGCCAGGCCGGGGCCCCACTGGGATTGGCGATTGGGAAGGAGGGGTTGATCTTGGAAATCGTCGTAATCGTTTTCCTGATGCAGGAAAGCGTCCACCAAGGTCGATCGCTTGAAGAGCGGCTCGGGAAGTTCGCGCTTGTAAGGCTTGGCGGGCGGCTTGCCGGCCGGTTCGGTGATGGTGTGATGGTGATTGGTGGCCAGCCCCGAGAGTTCCTGCCGCTGGCCGCTGGGCCAGTCGATGACGAGGCGATCGATGGTTTCGGCCTCGCCGAGGCCGAAATGGAGGATCGCTTCATGGGAGGCCATGTAGCCGTGCATGGTGATGTTCTGGCGGCGCTGAACCTTGCCTCCGCTCTCCAGCGCGACGCGCGCACCGATCCCCGCTGGATGGGAGGCGGTTCCGTGAAGGCTGATCAAGACCGCGTTTCCGGTCTGGCAGTCGTTGCGGTAGACCGTGGCGGGTTCGTCAAGATTCACCACCACCAGATCGAGATCGCCGTCCCGGTCGAGATCGGTGTGCACGGAGCCGAAACTCATCCCCACGTCCGCCAAGCCCCATTTTGCGCTCACGTCTTCGAAGTGCAAATCGCCGTGATTGTGATAGGCGATGTTCTGTTCACGCAACTCCGGGGTCCCGGCTCGCACATGCCGGTCCCACTGGGTCTCGCCGACCTTGACTTCCACCGCGACGGCGTTGTCGGATTCGTTGTAGTTCTTGGACATGCCATTGGTGAAGTAGACATCGTCCATCCCGTCATTGTCGAAGTCACAGATCTTCACCGTCCAGGTCCAGTTGGTGGCGGAGAACCCGGCGAGAAAGGCGCCTTCCATGAAACGGTCACGGCCGGTGCCAAGGTAGAGAACATTGCGCATGTACTGGCGGGGAATGGCGGTGGCGAGGAACTCGGCGCTGTCCGACATGGCGCCCATGGCGGTCTTTTGCTTGTAGTGGTTGGTGCCTGACATGTCGGCGATGAGGAAATCGAACCAGCCGTCCTGATTGAGGTCTCCAAAGTCGGCGCCCATGGAAAACCAAGGCGTGTGGGGGACGGTCTCCTCGATGACGTTGGTGAAAGTGCCATCGCCATTGTTGCGATAGAGGTAATCCGGGCTGTTGAAGTCATTGCCCACATAGAGGTCGGGGTAGCCGTCATCGTTGTAGTCCCACCAGGTGGCCGAGAGGCCCCAGCCGCTGCTGTCGATCCCGACGGCCTGGGTCATGTCGGTGAAGGCGCCTTTTCCGTTGTTGCGATAGAGGCGATCGGGGCGACCCCAGTCTTCCCAGTCGGCGAGGAGGGCGCCGTTGGGACCCTGGCGCGTGCCCTTGATGCGAATGTAAGGTTCGAACTCGGGCTTGGGAACCACCTGGCCGTCTCTCATCATGGCGACCGGCGCGTTGTCGGGCAGCTTGCCCTGAGGATGATAGTATTTGTTCGTCAGGAGAAAGAGATCGAGATGCCCGTCGAGATCGTAGTCGCAGAAGGCCGGCGTGTGACTGGCTTCCGTGAGATCCAGCCCGAAGGCTTTGGCGGATTCGGTGAACCGCGCCTGGCCGTCGTTGAGGAAGAGCTGGTTGGGCGTGCCATGGTTGCAGACATAGACGTCGAGGTCGCCGTCGTTGTCGATGTCGACCATGGCTGTCCCCACGCCCCAGTGGTCACCGCCACCGAGGCCGGCCTTTTCGGTGATGTCTTCGAACTGGAAGTCGCCCGTTTGACGGTAGAGGCCGTTGCTCGCCGGGCCGCTGGCAAAGAAGAGGTCTGGCCGGGAGTCGCCGTCGACGTCGCCCACTGTGATGCCGCCGACGACCATGGAAGAGGCGTAGAGTCGCCGGAGCGGATGGGTGTTGGGATCGACCAGCGGATTGGTGAAATCGACGCCGGTGTGGGCGGGGTCGAGCGTGGTGAAGAGGGGTGTTCCCTCCGGGCCCGGGCCGGTGCGCGGCTTCAAGGGAGTGGAGACGAGGGATCCTTCCGGCGCCTCGTCGCCGGGCTTGGTCTGGGATCCAGAGGCATCCTCGTTGTTCGACCCGCAGCTGGCGAGGATGAGCAGGAAGGGAAGGGTGATTGCGAGTTGACGCGTGAACTTCATGAAAGGTGGTGGATGTGGGGTCAGGTTCCTAAAAAAGCTCGCCGAGCGTGGGGCGACAAGTCTGTTTTTGATGGGGAGGGCGGCGCGTGGTCTGCATGAGTTGACCGGGAGTGGGCGTCATTTGTGCCGGAATGCGCCCGGGCCCCAGCGATTCCGTAAGATAGGCGGCTGAGGCGGCTCAAGCCCTGTATTTTTGGGTAATTCGGATCGGCAGCGCCCATTTTTGACCCCATGGCAAATTCGCATTCGTTATTTCATCTTTTTTAAGCTTGTTTCTGTAATAGTCTTATATTACAGTGCGCCGGACGAACCGACCTTCATGTCAAGCAGAAACTCCCTGCCCCCCACCGAACGCCAGATTCGCAGCCGCCTCCGCCAGCTCCTCGACCAGGCCGAAGGCTTCCTTCACGGCTCGCCCATCGAACTCTCTCGTAAATGCGGCAAGCCCACTTGCCGTTGCGCTTCCGACGACTCCTTGCGCCATCGCTCCTTGGCCATCGGTCAGACTCGCAAGGGCAAGACCACCATGCTGCACGTCCCCAGACCGTTGGAAGCTCAGGCGAGACGCTGGATCGATGATTTCCAGAAGGCGAATGCTCTGCTGGAAGCCCTCGACGAGCAGGGGCGCCTCCGACTCGAGGAGGCAAAAACCAAGGCCAGAGCGGCGAGTAGCTCCGCCAAGAAGAAGGGCAAGACCGGTAAGAAATCAGCCGGCAAAGCCAAGTCCGGGCGCAATTCTCCACCAAAAAAGAAGCGACCATTCTCACGCGACTACTAACTTACGCGGACAAGATTTTCAGCCTCCGCCAACAGTGGAGGCTGCGGGTGCGTGACTCTCGTCCCAAACCACAGATTCCCACTCGAGTTTTCCCGGCAGCATTCTTCGCCATGTTCTGCTGCCGGTTACCAAGCTTCAACGAACTCGAGCAACACCGGAACAAGAGCAGCTGGACCCGTTGGCTCGGTAATCACCGTTTGCCCAGCGCCGACGAACTGGCGTATGTCTCCGAGCGCATCGAGCCTGACAGTGTGCGAGGGTGTCTCGGACACATTTACTTCTGCCTCAAACGCAACAAAATCCTTGCCCCACAGCGCGGTTGGATGCTTGCCGCCGTCGATGGTCACGAAACTCACTGTAGCTACAAACGTTGTTGTCCAAAGTGTCTCCAACGCCGGATCGCCGTCGGAGACGAGGTCAAAACACAGTTCTACCACCGCTTGGTCGCGTTTCAGATTATCTGTGAGGATTTTCAATTGCTTCTCGACGTGGAAATGCTTGAGCCTGGTGAAGACGGAGATCCTGGAGACGACGAAGTCGCTGCGGCTATACGGCTGATAACTCGCGTCCTTAAGGACCACCCACGCTGCTTTGACGTGCTCACTGCCGATGCGCTCTACCTGCGTCCCTCCGTGATCAATCTTCTTGAAGACCACGGCAAATACCTTGTTGCCGTACTCAAGGATAATCAGCCTGAGCTATTGTCCGAAGCCCGCACGCTCCTGCCCCTTGAGGAGCAAGAGCCAGAATCATTTGAGACTCCGGCTGCACCGGGCAAGCCCGCGCGGCACGTTCATTTACAAGAGGCTGAGGGCTTCTGCACTGAATCCATTCACACTCCTCTTCGCGTTGTTCATTCCCATGAGACTGGCATCCGTCGCGAGCGCGTCGCTGGGGATTGGGTCGAGACTCCCATCGATAGCCACTGGTGGTGGGCGACGACCATGCCCCGCTCAATGGCCGATGCCAAGACCATCTTCCATTTCGGGCACGACCGTTGGAAGGTCGAAAACGAAGGCTTTAACGAACTCTGCTCCCGCTGGCATTCCGGTCATTGCTATCACCATCATCCCAATTCCATTCTCGTTCTGTGGCTGATCATGTTCATGGCCCACGCCGTGTTCCACTGCTTCCACAAGCGCAACTTGAAGCCAGAGATACGCCGTGGACACACGGCCATCTATTTTGCCCGTCAAATCGCCGCCTCCATGCGAGAGGATCGATGGTGGCCGCCACCGGCTCCGGGCTGAGGAACGCCCGCCCCGCGCTCTCGGTAACCTTGGGTTCGCGTCCGCCATCGGAGCGGTCTGGCTCCCTGTTGCCTATTGCCGACAGGGGGATCCATTTCGCGGCTCGAGCCCTCCGAAATTCGCCCGAGAACCGCCACACGAAACTGTTCGCCCTCCTAGCGCCAGCTTCAACACGCTCAACACCCACCAATTCAGGCCATTACGACTCTTTCCGACGCCGTCTTACGGAATCGCTGGGCGAAAGCGGGCCGCCTTGCGGCGTTCCTTCTTCGCTGCTGACCTTTAACCCGTCGGGCATCACCACCCCGGCTCGCAGGTATTTGCCGATGAGTTTCATCACGGCTTTGTCCCCTATCACGGTCCCAATTTTACTCATCAGGATGTCGTGGTTCACCTTGTCGAAGAACTTGGTAATGTCCATGTCGACGACGTGGGTAAACCCCTCCCGGGCAAAGCTCTGGGCGGCTTCCACCGCATCGTGGGCGCTGCGTCCGGGACGAAATCCGTAACTGCTTTCGCTGAAACGGGGTTCGAACACCGGCCGGAGCACCCCGAGCAGAAGTTGCTGCACGAAGCGATCTTGCACGTTTGGGATGCTCAGCGGGCGGGTTCCGCCGCTGGGCTTGGGGATGTCTCGACGCTTTGCAGCGCCGGGCTTGTAGCTGCCCTCTAGCAGCCTCTTCTTGATCACTTCGCCATGGATGGCGAGGTGTGCTTTGAGTTCGTCGGCCCTCATGCCGTCGGGGCCGGGTGCCCCGTCATTACGCTCAACGGCGTAAAGAGCGGCTCCCCAGTTTCCCGACCTGATGGCCTTCTCCATCAGTCCCTCCAGCTTTGCTGTCCGTTCGCGGTTCACGCGCACCTCCAGGAGTTCCTCTCTCCGCAGGGCTTGCCGCGACTGCATCGCGTGGGTTCTTTGGGTTCGCGCAGGAATTCGGGATCCTTTGTCCGTACGTCCTGCTGACGTCGGGGCGTATTCTGCCCTGGGGTGCAATGCTCCGTAGAGCGCTGCTGTTGGTTCCTTCCGCCCTTCACAGGAGAGAGTTTTCCGGTTTCACAGTTTCCACGGGCTTCTTCCAGCCCCCGGCTCTGCTCTCTGCTACTATGGCTTCTGCTGACTTCTCTCCTGCTCTCACAGGAGAGATCTCCCCGGGTAAGGTTCTTAACTTTCTCCGCATCCCATCCGGCTCTACTTGCTGTGTCTTGATGAGCTTTGGGCTTCGCGTTTACTAGCACGCTCGCCGCCCACAGCCTGCCTCGCTGCCGGTTCGTGTTCCTATGGCCGCGGATTTGCCTGCCGCTTCCCTCAGCTCCACCCTCGCGGGCGTCGCCTTGCGGTTCAGCTACGGTTGCTCTCATCAGCTCCGATGTCATCGTTTCATGTCATTAGTTAAGGCCCATGCCGAGCACACGAGTTCGCCGACTACCGCGCCAAGCAACTGGAGTCGGGGCCGTTCGACTTGATTCGCGGGACGGCGCGCCTTGAAGATGCTCACACGATCGAGGTGAATCTTCGGGACGGCGGCCGCGAGAAAATTTCCGCCGAGACCATCCTGGTGGCGACGGGCAGCGTCATTTCCCGGCTCCCCGTTTCCGGCCTTGAGGAATGCGGCTACTGGACCAGCGGCGACGTCCTCGATCGCCCCGAACTGCCAGCCTCGATCCTCGTTTTGGGCGGGGGCGCCATCGCCCTGGAAATGGCCCACTACTACGAAGGCCTCGGGGTGAAGGTCACCGTCATCCAACGGAGCCAGCAATTGCTGAAAGCGGCGGACGCCGATGCGGCGGAAGCGCTGCAGAAGGCCATGGAGAAGCGGGGGATCACCGTCTACACCGGGACTCACCTGCTCGGGGCAACCCGGGAGGGCGACACCCGCCGCGTGCGCTTCGAATATCAGAACGCGGTGCAGGAGGTGAGCGCGGAGGCAATCCTGGTGGCGGCGGGGCGCTCACCGAACACCGGCGATCTGGGGCTCGAGGCGGCAGGCGTGAAAACCAGCCGTTCCGGCGGCATCGAGGTCGACGCCACCCAAGCCAGCAGCCAAGCCCACATCTTCGCCGCCGGGGACGTGGGTTCGCCCCTCGATGTGGTTCATCTGGCCATCATTCAGGCGGAAAACGCTGCCCGCAATGCCGCCATCGCCCTCGGGAAGCAGCCAGAGTCGAGCCGGGCCACCACGGGCTACCGCCTGAAGCTCTACGGCATCTTCACCGAGCCGGAGATCGGCCTGGTGGGCCTGACGGAAAAGGAGGCTCGCGAGCAAGGACTCGACGTCGTCGCGGCCTCCTACCCCTTCGATGACCACGGAAAATCGATGATCAGCGGGGCCCTGGACGGCTTTGTCAAACTCGTGGCCGAACGCCCGAGCGGCCGTCTCGTCGGGGGAGCGGTCATCGGGCCCCATGGCGTGGATCTCATCCACGAAATCGTGGTGGCCATGGCCTTCAACGCCACCGCCCGACAGCTGGCGGAGATCCCGCATTACCACCCCACGCTGAGCGAAATCTGGACTTATCCGGCCGAAGAAATCGCCAAAATGGTAGATTCTCAATAACGC
The DNA here is from genome assembly GCA_965204485.1 of Verrucomicrobiales bacterium. Classification (GTDB taxonomy): domain Bacteria; phylum Verrucomicrobiota; class Verrucomicrobiia; order Verrucomicrobiales; family DEV007; genus JAACDM01. The sequence goes on along the minus strand of CBDBEZ010000133.1, from coordinate 107,814 downwards.
CCCGAACCCGCCTTTTCGATTGACTTTCAAACGGTGAACGACATCGTCGGGACGTGCTCAAAAAGATCATCTCCAGCAGCTCCAACGAGGAGTTCGCCCCGGCCGAGGAACCCGAATACGAGGCCGAGGAAACCTACGCCGCCTCGCCACCGGCACTCGTGGAGCCCGAAATTCCTTCCACGTCCAGCTACGCCTCCACGCCAGCCTATCCCGACAGTTCTTACTCCTCTTCTCCTTCCCAGATGAGCAAGAACATCCTCGCGAACGACGTCCAGATCAACGGTTCCATCGTCTTCGGTGACGAACTCATTCTCGACGGAAACGTCGAGGGCGAGATCACCTCGGACGCCGGCCATCTGACCGTGGGCGAGAATGCGCAGGTCAAGGGTGAGGTCAAGACCCGCGCCGTGGTCGTCTACGGCAAGGTCGATGGCAATCTGACGGTCACCGAACGATGCGAGCTCAAGGCCGACGCCGAGATCATCGGCGACATCCGAGCGGGCACTCTTTCCATCGAAGAAGGCGCCGCCTTCATGGGCCAGTCCTCGGTCGGCAGCGCCGCAGTGGCCAAGGCCGAGCAGGAGACGTCTTCCAGCGGTGGCGGCGGTGGTCAGAATCAGAAAGGCGGCCAAAACCAGAAAGACAACCAGGGCAGCTCGTCCTCCGGAAACCGAAACTCCCGAAGCGGCGGCAACGCCTCTTCATCGCGCGGCGGGTCCTCATAGAGGGCGTCCGGCTCAGCCCCGCCAAAACAAAAACGCGCGGCGGCCCGGGACCTCCCAGAAGATCGCTCTCACCTCAAGCTCCAAGACTTCCCTCCTTCGCTCACTAGCTCAGCGCTTCCTCGGTCACCCTGGTCGAGCCGAAGCCACGCCCGACGTTTTCCTTTCTTTACCAACTTTCACCGAGAAGAAAGCCTACGCTCAGCAAACTCACACGACTCAGTCGGGGAAAAAAGATCGAGGTCGAGTGTCCGCACTGTCAGTCGACACAACTCGAGCCGAAGATATCGCTGTCGACTTTTTGTCGTCACTGCGGGCAACATTTCAAGATCGACCGGAACTGTGGAGTCGTCTCCAAGCGTCTGAAAGACTTGCGGCGCCTCAGCGAGGAGGTTGGCACGGGTGCCCTCCATCGCGCTCCCGACCCTCAGCCCGCCGACCCCGACCAAAGTCGAGCTTCCGCTCAACCTGCCTCCTCCGCCGAAGCCGAGACGTCTTCAGCATCTGTTTCCAGCCCAGCGGCCACCACACCTTCGCGGTCCCAGCCGGCGAGCCCCACTCCCGAGACCGAGGTCCGCTCGGAAACTCCCACGGATCGCGCGGAAGCCTCGGCTGCCTCCACAGACGGTTCCACCGGCTCACCGGAGCCTCCTCCTTCGGCTTCGGATCCCGCGGCGAAACGCTCTCCCCAGGAGACTCAAAGTTTCGGCATGACCCGGTCCGTCCGCTCCAGCGGCGGGTCCGGCCTGGCCAACCGGCACAAACCGCGGTCGGTGGCTTGTTTCGGATGTGGCGAAACCGTTGAAGTGACCTACGCCGCCAAACTCGCCACTTGTTCCGAGTGCGGCGAAGAGATCAATCTCAAGGATTACGAGATCAACAAACCGCTGAGTGAAGACATTGCGACGCGTGGCAGCGTCACGATCAATCGCATGGGTTCTCTGGAATGCGATCGCTTGGTCTGTCACAATCTTCGCGCCTACGGTTCGTTGAAGGCGCTCGTGGACGCCTCGGGCGAAGTGATCATTCGGACACGTGCCACCATTCCCGGGGGACTTCGCTGCCAAAAACTGTTGGTTGGTAGGGATGCCCAGGTCGACATCCAAGGCGAAGTCCACGCCGAGGAGATGCAGATCAACGGCCCCATCACCGCCGAGGCCTTCCTCTGTGAAGGGAACACGCAGATCGACGAATTCGGAGCCGTCAACGGCCCGCTGACCACTCGGTCCGTGTCGATGGAAAACGGCGGAGCCCTCAACGGTGCCCTCAAGATCACGCCCATTTCCCGCAGATAGCGCGGCGGCATTCGTTCTCCGTTGGAGAGGCCCAAAACCGCAACGCCAGGGTGGCCATCCGCGCGAAACAAGCCGAGGCTCCTATCGTTCCTCGATTTTCTTCGCCGCCGATCCTCCGCCATGCGAAACCGCCTGACTCGTTTTCAGAAACTCGTCGTCGCCACCTGGGCCTCGGTGGTGCTTCTCATCTTCGTGGGCGCCATCGTCCGCGCCACCGGAGCCGGCCTCGGGTGCCCAGACTGGCCCACCTGCTGGGGCTGTCTCATCCCCCCGACCTCGGTGGATCAGGTCGATTTCGAGCGCCTCGATCTCGACCGCTTCCGCAAAAAGGCGGCGCGCTTCGGCATCCGGCCAGAGGACATTTCGGAGGAAACTCTCCGGGAACAGTTCAACCCGGTTCACGTCTGGACCGAATATTTCAACCGCCTCACGAGTCTCCCGGTTGGTTTGCTTTCCCTGCTCACCGCGGTGGTGGCCGGCGTGCTGGCGCGCCGGGGAGAGATTCCGTGGTGGGTTTGGATCGCCTCGCTCCTGGCGCTCGCTATCGTCCTCGCCAACGCCTGGCTCGGACGCATGGTCGTCCTGAGCGGACTCCAGCCCGGGATCATCACCTTGCACATGGCCCTGGCCATCCTGCTCCTGGGTGTCCTGGTCTACGTCGGCTGGCGAGGGACGGATGAGCCTTCCAGCCTGCCCCTGGCAGGCCCCGCGCTCCCGCGGATCCGTCTTCTGGGACTGGCTCTCCTGGTCCTCACCATCTTCGAGGGGCTCGTGGGATCCCAGGTGCGGGAAATGACGGATGATCTGGCAAAAATCCACACCGACGCCCCCAGGCACACCTGGACAAGCGAGTTGGAACAGAGCTGGATGTATCTCGTTCATCGCAGCTTTTCCTGGGTCATTCTCGCCACGGCCTTGGCATTTTACGGAACGGCCCGACGCGCCCCCCGCTTCTCCGCCCGTTGGCTCGAGAAAGCCATTTTCGGTCTCGTCCTCGCTCAGATGATTCTCGGTTTCGTCCTCTCGCACGTCGGCATCCTGGCAATCGCTCAAGTGCTGCACATCGGCCTCTCCTCCCTCCTCGTCTCCGCCCTCTTTCTCTGGAATCTCATGGCGTTCGGGAATCCGAGAGCGCCCTTTCCTCTACCCCTCCTCGCGGAGGAACTGCCGCCCGTCAGCGTGGAGCCCGTGGCGGAGCCTGCCGGATAGATTCAAGACCCACGAGCGCCTTCGAGGCCCGAGTCGGCGTCGACGGACGTTCGCTGCTCGCATGCCTACCAACGCGGGAGTTCTCCCCGGTAGCGCGGCCATTCGCTCCTTCTCTGGTCACGATCACGCCTGTCACCACCTCAGACATCCGGTGAAGACGAGGAGGTTGAGTGGCAATCAAGGCGAAACCGATTCTAAACCAATTCGCAGCATCCGTGCCAAGGCAATCAAGGTCCAACAGGCCAACCATCCGGCTTGTCACGACGCCGGGCCGAGTATTCCACACGGCCTCTCACGCATTTTGCAATGAGCGATCCAAGCGGAACCTGGCGGACCCACCGGTCAGAGGGCTTGCCGAGAGCACAGGCATCGAACATCCGCTCAGAAGACCACCCACCCGTTCGAAGCACCGGCGGCACGTGGCCAAATCCACAACCTTTCCACTCGCTCTTCCATCCAGGTAGCACTCCGGCTCACTAGTGTAGTCCGCCCTACAGATAATCCATTTTAAGCTTGCATTCAAGTCGGAGAGTGTTAGTTTAATGGAAATGAGAACTGTTGTGTCGATCAACCTTGAAGCAAGCCTGCGAAACAAGCTCCTGCGTTTCAGCAAAGCGTCCAACGTTTCTCCGAAATTGAGAGTTCGTTCCAAGATCGTGCTTCTCGCCAGCGAGGGGATGACCAATAAGCGGATCGCGGAAGAACTTGGATTGGACGAACCACAGGTGGGCCGCTGGCGAAAGAGGTTCGCAGAGATGGGGCTGGCGGGAATCGAGAAGGACAAGACCCGGCCTGGACGTATCAAAGCTTTGCCGAAGAGCAAGGAAAGTGAGATCATTCGGATGACGTTGGAGGAGACGCCCAAAGGATGTACTCACTGGAGTCGATCGCTGATGGCCGCTGAAGTTGGCGTCAGTGAGTCCACGGTAGGACGGATCTGGGCACGCAACGGAATCAAAGCCACACCGGGTGAGGACGTTTAAGCTTTCGTAACTGATTAGCGCTCCTAACCAGCAAACGCCACAGGCATCTCATGCAAGGGTACGCTCGCCTGCGATGATTTTGGCAAGCGACTTGAATACGGAACTCGCTCCTCGCAGCGAGAGAGTCGAGAGCACACTCTTGAATGCCGCGTAGGCATTGGCTCCCCGCTCCGTCTTGGAACATTGCGACACCTTGCGGGCGACGATCGCCGGCCTGAGCATCCGCTCGGCGATGTTGTTGGTCGGCTCTACCTCCGGATCCTCCAGGAACATCGTTAAATTCCCTTGGTCAAAGTGCCGGCCAAGCTCATTGCGCATGCGTTGGTTGTCGGGATCTTTGAGCGTCCGGTCCCGCAGGTAATGATCGAGTTCATAGATCTTTTTCAAGCTCTCTTCCTCGTATTGGTTTAAAGTCGACTCGCCGTTGTGGTACTGCTGCCAAAGCCTCAGACACTGTCGAAGCAAATTCTTCAGTCCCTCGCAGAAACTTCGTGCCCGCCCTCGCTTCTTCTCCAGAACTTCAGAGAGACTCTTCACAATATGGCTCATGCACTTTTGCATGTCCATCTGCGAAAATCGCTCCGCGTCGTAGCTCCGAAACCGATCGGTTCCAAACACACACTCACAGGCCGCCGTGATGACTTCGGCCACTTCTTCGGCTCGGTGGCGTGATCGAATCTGAAAATACACCGCATTCTCCTGGCGGCTCACGAATCCCATCAGGCAACTCGTCTTGCCCCCCGTTCGCCATCCCGTATCATCCGTGTTGACGTCATCGGATGGCTGGATGGCTGCTTTGATTCGCTCCGCCTCTTGGCTGATCGCTCCATCGCCGTTTCCCAATTTCAGGGCGTCTTGTGTCAGGGCGCTCTGGCTGAGATCAATGCCGCAAATCTCGCGAACAATCGGAGGAACTTTGCGTAGAGTCACCCCGAAGTGATAGTGCAGAGCCAGTCCAAACGACCGAACCCTGGGACCCACACGGTGAGCGGTGGCCCCGTGTGGGTCGAGCGGCAAGTCCCGGTGAGTTCCTCTCGCGCAGTAGCCACAACTGCATTCTTCGACTTCCACTTTCCAGATCGATATGTCTCGGGCAATCTTTTCCGGCACATCGACCGTGCTTGCCGTCTCCAGACGAGTTCCAAGCCTGCCTCCGCATCGAGGACAATTTGACGACCGCCCCTTGGGCAATCGGGCTTCCATGCTTCGAACATTGTCATCCGGCCCAATCTCCGGTTCCTTCCGCCGCCGGAAGGACCCTTGGCCCGGCTTGCGTCCCAGTCTTTTCGGGTTGGCCTCGGGTTTTCCCTTCGAGAACGGAGCCGCCGATCTGTTCTGCTTGCGCTTCAACTCATCCAATTCTTTGCGCAGTCTTCGATTTTCCTCGCGAAGCTTGAGATTCTTCGCCTCCAACTGAGCAAACCGCTCCCGTAGATCGCGGACGAGCCGGATCAGTTCTCTCGTGGGGAGCGATTCAAGAGAATCGGACGACATCAATGGTTGAGATGTCTTAATTATCGAAGCTGTCAAGAGCTTGTTAGATGCGCTAATCAGTTACGAACCAAGGAATTGGTAACCATCAGCGATGGAGAACGAGAGAGCAAACTGTCCTGGAAAAATGTGCTCAGAGATCTCGAGAAACGAGGATTGAAGATCCCCCGAAATTGAATATCGCCGATGGAGCTCTCGGGTTCTGGAGTGCCTTGGAAGAGGAATATCCGACAAGCAAACAGCAACGATGTTGGGTGCACAAGACAGCCAACATCCTCGACAAGCTGCCGAAGAAAGTGCAACCCCTTGCCAAGGAACGCATCCATGAGATCTACATGGCGGAAACAAAGAAGGCCGCCTTGGAGGCCTATGACGAGTTCTTCACGCTCTACGAAGCCAAGTATCCGAAAGCGTGCGCCTGCCTGAAGAAAGACAAGGACACGTTACTGACCTTCTACGACTTTCCAGCAGAACACTGGAGACACATCCGGACGACAAATCCGATAGAGTCGACGTTTGCCACGGTACGCTATCGAACTCGACAAACCAAAGGATGTGGATCGAGGAAAGCAACCCTTTCAATGGTCTACAAGCTCGGGCTGGAAGCCGGGAAAGGCTGGCGTCGACTCAACGGGTATCGTCAACTTGACAACTCGTGAGTGGGAAGTTCTCAGATCGGTTTCTCTTTGCCTGGCGTGTCTGTCTGACTGCGTAATAGAGCGATCTTCGCCTTGGATAGTTCAATGCTCAGATCGATCAGTTCGGTGGTCAGTTTCTTGAATTTCTTGTACTCCTCTGTTTCTTTTCGTAGTCCCTTCACGTGGTCTGGCCAGACGTGTTCAGTCCGGCTCCTCATCTCATGCGTGTAGCTCAGTTGGTAATACACGCCGCGCTGGCGTTGTCGATCTCGGTATTGCTTGCTGATGCTCCCAGGCCGCATTGGCCCGATTGCAGCTAACTTTGCCGCAAATTTCTGGACTCTTTTTTCAGTGATCTGATCTTTTTCATGGTCATTAGCTTATATATGCGAATGTCTAGGAAAATCAAATCATTTGTTATGGATCTCTGGATTTCTTGGTGGAATATCGTCTGTCTTCTGCGACCCGCTTTCTCGAGAGCCCGCACCTTTCTCTGGTTTCTGCTCGTCTTGGCCGCTTTCTCCGTGCGCAATGACCTCCTCGGGGTTTCCAGTTTCGTCCGCGCTCTCGGTTTGTCAGAACACTCCTATGAGCACTTACTCCATTTCTTCCACAGCAATGCCGTGAAGACGGACCGGCTTGCAGAACTTTGGTTCGCCATCGTGATCAAGCACTTCCCTGTCTACAAGATCGGTTGTCGCCCCGTCCTGGTTCTCGACGGCATCAAGAAGTCCAAGGAGGGCCGCAAGATGCCTGCGGTGAAGTATCTGCATCAACAGTCCGAGTCCAATTCCAAGCCTCACTTCATCATGAGCCATTCCTTTCAGGCCTTCGGCGTGCTCTGTCAGGTTGGCGGATACTTCTTCTGCGTTCCGGTCTGTGCACGCATTCACGAAGGTATCGTCACTTCAAACCGCGACAGGAGAACCTTGATCGACAAGGCCAACGAGATGCTCGCATCCGTCTGTAGAGGTCAGGAGTTCGTCTTGCTGGCCGACGCCTACTACGCCAACGGGAAGGTGATCCAGAGCACCAAGGGGCGTTCCGGTGTGCTGGTCACGAGGGTTCGACGCACGACAACCGGCTTTCGGCCTGCGGCAGTGCCACGCAAACGCAAACGCGGACGACCGAAAAAGTATGGCGCTGCGGTGAAGCTCCAGAATGTCTTTGGAACGGGCGGCTTCAGTTCCGTTCCCAGTCCCGTATATGGGGAGAGAAACATCTCTGTCCGGTTCAAGTCGGTGGATCTGTTGTGGAAGCCCGCCGGGGCGATGGTCCGCTTCATTCTCGTCGATCATCCCACGAGAGGGCGGATCATCCTCTTGTCTACCGACCTCACCATGGAAGCTCAGGAGATCATCTTGCTCTACAGTTTGCGTTTCAAGATCGAAGTCGCTTTCAAGCAAGCGGTGCATTCGGTCGGCTCATTCGGATACCATTTCTGGATGGCCGCTATGCGACCGCTCAAGCGTCGCAATGGTAACCAATACCTCCACCGGACTACCGAGAAATATCGCAGACAGGTGCAGAGAAAGATGCACGCATATCATGTGTTTGTGCAGACCGGCATGATCGCTCAGGGCATGTTACAGTACCTTGCCATGACATGTGACGGTCTGGTCTGGAAACACTTTGGAACCTGGATCCGAACCATCCGCCCAGACGTGCTGCCTTCGGAAATGATTGTCTCAGCCGCCTTGAAAAACACACTGCCTGGATTTTTGCACCACGGCGGAAAAGGTTCAGCGTTCCGAAAATTCATCCTTGATAAAATAGACTTCACTCGCTCCGAAGGTTCACGCTTCGCCGCATGATGATCCAGTTACAGAACTTCTCACTCACGAGTTGACAAAGTCGTGCAAGGAATCATCTTCGTGGACGGCATCGAGCAGCAAGCCGCTGCCTAACCCATCATCGAACTTCGAATGGTGTTCCGGTAGCTGCCCTTATCCACAACTTCCGGTCATTTCTCAGCGCAGCCGTGAATTTGGCCAAATCTATCTCGCCCTGGCGCTCTGGCACCGTCTTGGGTTGCACCGTATCCTCCAGCAACTCATTGACACCGGCCGGGAGTCGGTGCCTTGGGCAGTGACTGCATGCATCCTGACCATCGCTCGTTTCTGCGGGAACAAGAGCGAGTTGGAGGTGGCCGAACGCTGGTATCAAGACAGTGCATTGCCCGATCTACTTGGGGTGCCCTGGCCGAAGATCAATGATTCGCGCCTTTATCGAGGACTCGATGTCCTCAACAGCCACAAAGACGCCCTCTGCCGACATCTCATGGAGCGTTACCAAAGCTGGTTTGGCGTGGAGTTCGAATTTCTGCTCTATGATGTGACCAGCACTTACTTCGAGGGTGAGGCGAAGTCCAATCGCAGAGCGAAGCGCGGCTATTCTCGAGACAAACGGCCTGATTGCAAACAGGTCAACATCGGCTTGGTCGTCACTCCTGAAGGCGGCCTACCGATTGGCTACGAGGTTTTTGATGGGAATCGCGCCGATGTCACCACCGTCGAAGACATGGTGCGATTGATGGAGGAAAAATATGGCAAAGCCAGGCGGATCTGGGTCATGGACCGAGGGATGGTCAGCGAGGATAACATCGAGTTTCTCCGCGAGCGCAAGGCGCAATACATCGTTGGCACCGCAAAAGGGCAGCTTAAACAATTCGAGGCGATCTTCTTGGAACTCACATCTGACCGATAATTCAAGGGCTTTACGCTAGTCTATTCCGAGGACTTCAGCGCATTGATCAGATTCAAGTGATCCGGGATCCATATGGAGGGCTCGATTCAGGAAATCTTCCACTTCGCTGTCGATGGCTTCGAGAATGCGGTCGAGAGTTTCTTTCCCAAACGTATCGGCTAGGGCGTCCAGGGCGCCCTCGATGAGGCTGCGAAACAATTGCCAAAGCAATCCCGCGAAGCACAGCACTCGAAGATGCCCAGTTTGCCGGTCCCGCACCTCCCCGTAGCTCGAGCGACCACTCCGAAGCATGGCCTCGAAAATCAGAGCGTATCGCATCGCAGCCAGATGCACCGAGGCATAGGCATACTGATAGGCGCCACTCTGTTCGGCGAGCAGGCCAAAGTTCTGTTTCGCCTCTTTAAAGTAGACTTCCACAGACCATCTCAAGGCATATATTGAAAGCGTCTTCTCCACGGAGGCCTCGATGTCCGTGGTCAGGAACACCACCCACGCTTTCTCTGGACAGGCTCCAGAACTGGGATTCACCGGGGCGCTGAAGATGAGTGTCACCTCCTGCCATTTTGGGGCTCGCTTGGCCTCTGTCTCCAAGTTGATCCAGACCTTGACGTGATAAGTCCGGTAGCGCGCCTTGGGGCTCGATGCCTCGAGCTGACGCTTGTATTCGTTGAAGAGTTGAGGCGCGGTATAGCACTTTGCTTTCCGGTTGGTTTTTGGATTCGCCAACCAGTAATTCATGTTGCCCCGCTTCATCTGGAAAATGGCGACGAGGCCGAGATCCAGGGAGGCTCGAATGTTCTCTTTGCAACCGAACCAAGCGTCGCCCAGCACGTAGGCCGCTCGAAATCCCACATCCAGCGCCGACTTGAGCATCCTTCGAAACATCGTGTGCTTCGATTCATTTTTTGCCCTCTCCATGTCTCTCGCGGCGGCACATCTCTTATCTCGGAATTCGTTCTCAGGCGTTTTTCCTACCGCTTCCTTTTCGCCCATGAAAATCTGCCGATCAACCGGAAGGAATCCCTTTTCACCGGCGATGCCGAGCTCCACCACTTGGTGACCTGTGACATAGCGGTTCTCCGTGTGGTCCCAGTGCAAAGAGGAGCCCTCGACCTTCTTGCCCCGTCGCACCTTGATTGTGTCGTCGATGACGAACGCTCGCTGATCGTCTGGACCCACGGAGTTGGCGTTGAAAATGCTCTTGCAAAGCTCGATGGCCATCGTCCGCCAATTGACGTCCTCACGGCGCATGACACGATAAAGAATGTTCGCCCTGTATTTGCAGTCATCTACGCGGCCCTTCAAGAACTGGCCAAGCTCCGAACAGAAAGCATGAATACTGGAATTCTCGAGTTTGAGGATGGGCCATACCAGCAGGGCGGCGAGGATGGCCCCTGGGCATTCGCCATCGATGCGGCGTGCCTTACCGAAGACGGCCCGAAAAAGGTTGACCATCCCATGAGCGCGAATACCATTTCCGAGTTCGGTATCAGCAAAGACTCTGGGGTCGCTCAGGGCCTGAGAGATCGGTTGATAGCTCCGAGAAGCGTTTTTTTTTGCCGGATTTGCCGCCTGTCTTTTTGTGTTTTTTTTCACACAAGACCTTAAGGGCAGGCGGCATATAACGCAACATAAACTAACACTTTGGGCAAGAAAACTGAGCTGATTTATCGGTCAGATGTGAGCTTGGAAGATGAAGACTGGGCCGAAGTGCGTCCAGGTGTTGAAGTCAAACTTGTAGACCACCCCGATGGCCAGAGGCGAGAGCAATACGTGATGTGTCGCAACGCAGATCGCCGAAAGAAGGAGTCTGCCATGTTGGAGCAAAAGCGCGCACGGTTGTTAGCAAAGCTTTCGGATTTCAAAGAGCGAACTCAGTTTGCGGCCGGTCTTTCATCAGAAGACCGAGCGAGTCGAGGCCCACATTCTGGTGTGCTGCTTGACTTTGGCGATGTGGCGAACCCTGGAGATGTGGATGCGAGGCAAGGGACTGGGAGATTGCTCCCGGCAGTTGCTCAAGGAGGTGGCCACTGTGAGGAGTATGGATGTCGTGCTCCCAGTCCGGGGCGGGACAGAGATGCGCCTTCGCGTAGTCGCACGGCCCGACCGGCAAGTGGCAGAACTGCTGGCTCACCTGGGGCTGGAATTGCCGACACTTCCAAAACTGATCGAAAATGTAGTCCCGAAAAGCGGAGGTCAGATTCGATGAAATCCTAGAAAATCCGGGATTTAAAGGATTTCGGTCTCCACAGCTGACGAACTTGGGCTAGTACAGGCTTCGAGCCGTGACGGGTGCCTGGTTCAGGGCTCCCCGGTGATCGGTGAAGTTTCTAGACGATGTTGTGTCTGGCCTCGATGGCCGGCAGGGGGGCCTGGGCTTGATTGTCTCCCGCGACGTTTGATGGAAGCTGGAAGGTTCGCCCGATGGCCGGCAGCGAGGAAGAGACATGGTATGGTTGGGGAGAAGGCTCGGGAGGAACGCAGCCGCGTCCTTGACGATCTTCTTCGCTCCGGCCCGCCGTTTTCGTTTCTGATGGGGCATGGCCAGCCAAGGCTCTCAGGGTTGGCTCGCATCACGGTGCGGCGAGAAGGGAGAGCTCTCACCAGGGCGTGCTTGCTGTCTGGGGACGGCTCGGCTCGAAATGGTTCGAGAATCGCCTGATCTTGCATGGTTTTCCGGACTGGCCGGGCCCAGGAAAAGTGGCTTCACTTGACTTGGCCATTCGCATTGATATGGGTAGCCATATGAAGACCACTGTCGATATTGCAGATTCGGTCCTTTTACGGGCGAAAGCGCTCGCAGAGGCTTCGGGCACCACCTTGCGGCGTCTGATTGAGGAGGGGTTGAGGAAGCTTCTTGAAGAGGCCGAGGCCTCCCAAACGAGAGAGATCGAATGGGTGACGTTTTCGGGCGAGGGATTGCATGCCGAGTTTCGGGACAAGGACTGGGCTGGGATCCGGGACGCGATTTACAGAAGTGATCCGACTTCATCGTGATCGCGGTTGATACCAACCTGCTGGTCTACGCGCACCGGGAGGATTGCGAGTGGCACGAGAGAGCCATCTCTGCGTTGACGGAGCTTGCCCGGAGTGGGCGACATTGGGCGATTGCCTGGAGTTCCGTTCATGAGTTTCTTGCCATCGTCACTCACCCGCGGATCTACCATCCTCCCACGCCTCCCGCGACGGCGTTCAAAGCGGTTGCGGGCTGGCAGCAGTCCGCCGGGTTGCAGTTTCTCCACGAAGGACTGGGTTATTTGGATCACCTTCAGCGGCTCTGTGTTCGCGCCAAGATCGCTGGAGGACGCGTGCATGACGCAAGGATCGCGGCCCTGTGTCTCCATCACGGAGTGTCGGAACTCTGGACGGCTGATCGGGATTTTTCCAAGTTTCCCGACCTGAAAACGCGCAATCCCCTGATTTGAGGAAGGGTCGGCCTGAGAATGGTAGCGTCATCTCCAGTGCCCATTTGCCCAAAGTGTACACTCCACTCGTCCTGCTGAAACCCTAGGGTCTTGGTGAGAGCGAATCCGTGAAACGGTGTCAGGCTGGCTCAGTGTCTGCATGCCGATCCAGGTAACTTTGCAAGATCACCACGGCGGCGGCCTGGTCGATCACCGGCTTGGAGCGTTTGGTGTTTTTGCCAGCTTCGTGGAGGTGTTTCTGCGCTTCGATGGTGCTAAACGACTCGTCCACGAAAAGCTGTGGGATGTCGGGAAGCTCGCTTCGCAGGCGGTCGGAAAAGGCGCGGACTCTCTCGGCGGCCGGCCCTTCCGTGCCGTCGCGGCGCAGCGGCAGACCGAGGACGAGCTTGGCGACGCCTTTCTCCTTCACGATCGCCGCGATGCGCTTGAGGGGATGGGTTTTTCGGCAGTGAATGGTTTCCAGGGGGTGTGCGAGGAAGCCCAGCTCGTCGCTGATGGCGATCCCGATGCGCGCCTCGCCGTAATCGATGCCGAGGACCCGGGGATGAAGTTCTTGTGGGGAGGATTCTGGAATCGGAGTGGTCAAGGCCCGTGTCTCACTGAAGTTCCCTGGGCACACGATCCACGAGATCCTTGATCTGGTCGGCCCGGTCCCTCCGTGCGATGAGCAAGGCGTCCTCGGTGTGGACCACGATGAGATCGTCCACGCCTAACAAAGCGACGTGCGCGCCTCCGGCTGAATAGACGATGTTGTGCCTGGCACCGATGGCCGATAGGGGGGCCTGGGCTTGATTGTCTCCCGCGTCGGCATTGAGGTATTTGGCCACGGAGATCCAGCTGCCGACGTCGTCCCAATCAAAGGCCGCCTCGAGATTGAGGACGCGTTTCGCTTTTTCCATGAGGGCGAAGTCGATCGAGATCTTTGGCAGGGTGCTGAATTTTTCCTCGAGCAAGTCCGGGAGCGAGGCCGGTTCAGTGCCCGCCACGTCGTCGATGAAGGCCGCCAAGGGAGGCGCGTGGACGCGGAGTTCTTCCGTGACCGTGTTCACCGCCCAGATAAACATGCCGGCGTTCCAGGAGAACCCGCCCTCCTCCAGAAACTGTTCGGCGACCTCGGGCCGAGGCTTTTCGCGAAACCGCTCGACCTCGTGGATGGGCGTTTGCGTGGTCAGCCCGGGCAGAGAAGCGAGCCCCTTGCGTTGAATGTAGCCATAGCTGGGACAGGGCCAGGTGGGTTTGATGCCGATGGTGACCAGTGCCGGCGTGTGGGCGGCGGCGGCGAGCGCGTCCTGGATGACACTCTGAAAACCGGCAACGTCTTGGACGAGCTGGTCGGCGGGCAAGACCATCATGACGCTGCTCGGGTTGCGCCGTTTGACCCAGCCGGTGGCCAGGGCGATCGCGGGCGCGGTGTCCCGCTTGGCGGGCTCGGCGATGATGTTTTCGTGGGGCAAGTGAGGCAGGAGTTCGCGGACGGCGACCTCTTGCTCGACATTGGTGAGGACGAGCACGTTTCCCTTCGGAACCAGCCCCTCGATCCGCGCCAGGGTCTTCTCTAGCAGGGTGTCGTCGTCGAAGAGATTGAGGAGTTGTTTGGGGTGCGCGTTCCGGCTGACGGGCCAGAATCGCGTGCCGCTGCCGCCGGAGAGGACGAGAGCAAAGGGGGCGTTGGCGTGGGGCGGCTGGGAACTCACTTGGAGGGATGGGGGACGGTTGGGGGAAGGCCGATTTGGTCGCGGTCCGAGGAGTCGTTGTTCGAACGGGGCGCTTTGTTCGCGGTGGGTATGGGGCGCTCGAGGCGCGGGAGAAGGCGGGCCACGGCGGCGCTCTCGACGGCGTCGACACCGTTTTTGTAGATCGGGCCGAAGAACTGAGAGCCCCCATCCGAGCGCACCACAATCCGCAGGACAGACAGATTGAAGAGGTGGCCCGTGTTCCGGACGGTCACATAGCGCAGATGTTGTCGGGGGAACCGGGCCTTGACCCGTTCGCTCGGGAGTTCCGTGATGGAGAGTCCATCATCGTCGACGAGGATCCGGTAGTGACGCGGCCGGTGGACGAGCGCGAGGATGAATGAGCCGGCGCCTATGCCCAGGATGAGCCACTCGAACGTGGCTGCGGGGGCGTGGTCCTGGACGTAGAAGCCGAGCCAGAGGAAAACGGCGCAGGTGGTGAACACGGCTCCCCACCGCCACCAGTAGCAGATGCCATCGGAATAGATCTCGACTGACTTGTTCATGAAAAGGGGAATAGAGGGTGGCGGAGAGAAGTGCAAGCGGGTTGCGCGACTCGGGCTGCTCGGAAGGAAGAGAAATCCTTGGCTCGTGCGGTGGCCGGGGCGAGCATGGATCTTGCGAAGCCTTGGTGGAATCCATTTTCGACGGCCCGTCTTGCGCTTTGGACGGCAATTCTGGTGGTGACCGGTTTCGGCGGGCTGCGGCTGGCCGTGGCGCAGGAGGCCGACGAAGCTGCCGCTGGCGTGCGTGAGGAACTCGAGACCTTGCGCGAGTCCTTTGATTTGCCGGGAATGGCGGCCGTGGCCTTCCGCTGGAACGAGCTGTTGGCCTTGGAAGCGGTCGGGGTCCGTTGGCGTGGACATCCCGAGCCGTTTTCACCCGAGGACAAGGTCCATCTGGGATCGATTACCAAATCGATGACGGCGACCCTTGCGGCCATCCTGATCGAGGACCCATCAGTGGAACTTGAGTGGGAGTCTACCATCGGAGACATCTGGGGCGAGCGGGGGGTGGAGGAGGCTTACCGGACGGTCTCGCTGAGCACGTTGATGCGGCATCGCGGTGGATTTCCCACCAGCACGCGCGGGGATCCCTGGGGTGAGTGGATGCGCCGTGAGGGATCCGAGCGAGCCCAGCGGGCGCGTCTCCTGCGGGGTACCCTGGGACAGTCCCCGGCCTATCCACCGGGAAGCCGGATGCAGTATGCCAATCTGAACTTTGGCCTCTTCAGCAGAATCTGTGGGTGCCCAGGCGGCGCGATTCACCTAGAATCCTGACCAGCAACAAGTTATATCCAATCTTAATGGGCATCAAAGTTGTGGCAACAAGCCAGCTGCCCATCCAAACCTCGGATTTGCGAGGACAACGCTTGCGCCGGGGCTGCCCCTGGTAGGGCTCAGCCCATGAAACAAGTAGTTTCAGCAGTTCTGGGGTCCAGGGGCAGCGAGACCCGGCGTCCAGCGTTCCCGGAGCAAATCCGGAATTTCACCCACAGATTCTGCTGAAGACCCGAACTTTGTCATGGCGGGAGCGATGCTCGAGACGGTCACCGATCAGCCTTACGAGACGCTCCTGGAGCAGCGGCTCTTCAAGCCCTTGCGGATGTCGCAGACGGGTTTTGGTCCGATGGCCTCGCCCGGCGAAGTGGATCAGCCCTGGGGACACACGGTCGAGGGGGACCCCGTCGCTCCCGAGCGACCGGGGTCCGACAATCCTCCGGCCCTGGCGCCCGCGGGCACGGTGCACTGTGCTTTGCGAGATTTGGCGCGCTATGGAGCCTTTCACTTGAGCCGTGGAAAATCGGCGCCCGGCACGCTCTCGGTGGAGGCTTTCGCCCGGTTGCACGGCGATGCCAACGCGGCGGATGACGCCTGGGGCCTGGGATGGGTTCGGGTCCCGCGGGCGTGGGGCAAGGGCGTCGCCCTGCAGCACAACGGCTCCAACACGATGCACATGGCGAGCATGTGGCTGGCTCTCGAGGCTGATTTCGGGGCAGTGGTGGTGGCCAATGCCGGGGGAGACAAGGCCTCCAAGGCCTGTGGCGAGATGGTGGGCAAGCTCGTGGTGCGCTTCGTCGAGGGCGCGGGTTCCTGAAACCTGGGGCCTGGCTTCACCAGGGCGAAGATTCGTGGAAGAAAAGTTCGCGGGGCCGAGAAACCGCAGCGAATCGAGATCGAACCGTGGGAAGTGAAGGAGAGAGGAGGGTTGCTGAAACCGGGCTTTCTATGGCAGGTTTCCGCTTCCTCTCGAACCACGCCACTCCACAACTAAACACGACTCGACTCGGCGGACGGAAAGCTCAAATGAGAACCCGTCCATGCGATCGATCCCTCCTCCATCCAGTGCACATCATGAAAATCATCAAACCTCTCTCAGTGACGGGAGCTCTCTTGGCTCTCGGTTTGTCCGCCGCCCTGGCGGCCGAATGGACCGAAGGCAGCCCCTCTTTCAAGAGCATGGGCCCGCTCGCCTTTGGACCGGACGGCGTCCTTTTCATCGGCGACTCCAAGGCCGCGACCGTGACGGCCCTGATGACCGGCAACACGGAAAAGGCCGCCTCGACCAAACCCCTCAAGGTGGAGGGAATCGACGTGAAAATCGCGGGTTTGTTAGGCACGCGTCCGGATCAGTTGCTCATCGATGACCTGGCGGTGAATCCGGATTCCCGAAACGCCTACCTGGCGGTTTCGCGCGGGCGCGGGCCGGACGCCATCCCGGTGCTGGTCAAAGTGAGCGCCGAGAGCGGCGAACCGTCCGTGGTGGGACTCGAGAAGGTCAAACACTCCGTGGCCTCCTTGCTCAACCCGCCGGAGGATCGCGCCTCGAGGCGCGGCAACCCGCGCCAGGAAGCGATCACCGATCTCGCTTTCTTCCAGGATCGCGTGCTCATCGCGGGCCTTTCGAATGAGGAGTTCGCCTCGACCTTTCGAGCGATTCCTTTTCCCTTCAAAACCGCGGTCGGGAGCACCTCGGTGGAGATTTTCCACGGAGCGCATGGGCGCTTCGAAACGCGCTCACCCGTGCGGACTTTCGTGCCCTTTAACATCGGCAACGAGCCGCATTTGCTGGCCGCGTATACTTGCACGCCCCTGGTGCAGTTTCCGGTGAAGGACTTGCAGCCCGGCGCGAAAATCAAGGGCAAGACCATTGCCGAGCTGGGCAATCGCAATCGGCCGATCGACATGATCGTCTATCAGAAAGGCGGCAAGGATTATTTTCTGCTGGCCAACAGCAGTCGCGGCATCATGAAAATCGACGCAGCGAGGATTGAAGACGCCCAGAGCATCGAAACGAAGATCGAAGACACGGACGGCGTGCCCTACGATACCATCGAGGCCTGGACCGGCGTGAGCCAGCTGGATCGTTTCGGAGAACAGCACGCTCTGGTGCTCCGGAGCACGGACGAGGACGCGCTGAATCTCGAGTCGCTCGATTTGCCGTGAAGCCTTCACCGCGGGTCCCCGCCCTCGCGGTGTGGATGGCCCTCGGATTCTTTTGGGTGACGTCCTCTCCCTCGCGAGGGGACGTCATCCTGGTTTGGGCATCCGAGGGCGATTCCAAGGACGCTCGGGTGGAAGTCCGAGGCCTGGGGCGACAGCACGGACAGGCTGTGGCGCATGGCGCCGCCGAAGCCGAAGAGGGCTGGGCCGAGATCCTCGCGGTCCGGGTGGCACAGCCCGATGTGAGATCGGCGCTGCTCACGCCGCCGGTGGCGGGCGCCTACCGGTTCGACGGTGAGGTGCTCGTGTTTGAGCCGGCCTTTCCGCTCGAGCCTGGGCTGAGCTATCGCGCGGTGTTTCGCGATCCGCTCGCGCCCGCCGAGACGACGAAGCCGATGACGGTAGAGTTTAGCCTGCCGACACCGGAGCGGGAACGCACGACCGTGGTGCGAGAGGTCTATCCGAGCGCCGATCTGCTTCCCGCGAACTTGCTCAAATTCTATGTGCAGTTTTCGGCGCCCATGAGCCGGGGAAAGATCTACGACCACTTGCATCTGCTCGATGCAGAGAGCGGTCGGGAGGTCGCCATTCCTTTCCTCGAGATCGACGAAGAACTCTGGGATACCACCATGAGCCGGGTCACCCTCTTCATCGATCCCGGTCGGATCAAGCGTGACGTGAAACCGCTGGAAGACATGGGACCTTCGCTAGAGGAAGGGAAGACCTACCGTCTGGTGATCGAGGACAGTTGGAAAGACGGGCGTGGTGTGGCGCTGCTCGAGGGCTTTGAAAAAGTTTTCCGGGTGGAGGCTGCGGACCGGGAAGCGCCTCGCATTGAGGATTGGAAAGTGGAGGGCCGGCCCGCGGTTGGGAGCCGGGAACCCTTGGTGGTTCGTTTTTCCGAGCCCATGGATCAGGCGCTCGCGCGCCGGGTCATTCGCGTGTTGGATGGCGAGGGCCATCCGGTGGCGGGCGAGGTCGACTTGGCGGAGCACGAGCAGGTTTGGAGATTCATGCCCGACGAGTCTTGGAAGGCGGGCCGTCATCGCTTGAGCGCCTCCACCGTTCTGGAGGATCGGGCGGGCAATCAGTTAGGCAAAGTGTTCGAAGTGGACTTGTTTGAGGAGATCGACGACCAGTCGCGACCCAAGAAGCGATGGTTCGATTTGCCGTTTGAAATCGAGTAGGGTGGAGGGGGTGGTGAGAGTTTTCATCGGTGGATGATTCTCTTGAATCGAAGAAGGGTCGCTTCGATCGTCACTAATTGAGATCAATCTCCCGCTCGATCGGGTGGTTTTTCTGCTACTGTTCCCGTTTCCAGTTTAGCAGCCGGAGATCCCTTGTCTTCGGCTCCAGCCAGCCGGCCACCGCGAGCCGGTGGCGAAATTCACTCAGGCGCGGGAATTCATCGGCGAGCGACCGCACAGCGTTGAGGAAGTGTTTCCGATTCTCCCGTGTACTCCAGAGGTCATCGAGACCGCGTAGGAGCTGCACCGCTTCATCGTATGCCTTGGTCTGCTTTTCGGATACCAGTTCGTTCACACGATCCCAAAGCTCGTCCTCTCGTTTTCCCAACTCCTCGAGATACTCACGCCGCTGATTCTCCTTTTCCTCCTTAAGTCGCCGCGCCTCCCGTTCCGCGGCGCGGCGCGCCGTATCGGCCAGTTCAGGGTAGCTCACGCGCTCCCCTGACCGGTTTTTCCTGGGTCGCTTGTCGACCCCATAGTTTCATAAATCGGGGCAAGAATCCCAAGAAAATAGTGGCAGGGGCCTTTGGTATAAGGTTGATTTGGAATCTACCAAAACACCAAAAACTTCAACCCAAAAGCCACCTACAGTGAGAGTAGCACGACGTACGATTAATGCAAAGTCTAGAACGATTCCGGCGATCAAATTTGAAGATCAAGAACTGACCTCTTTCGGCGGTCTCGTTATCTTTCAGAAGCTCTTTCAGGAATTGGATCTGGAGGGAAAGCTTCAGCAGTGCTTTGATCCACTGGATCGGCGCATGTCCCGCTTCTACAAGTTCCACAAGGTTTTCATGTGTCTTATCGTGCATCTTATACTGGGCTACCGAATGCTTCGCGATTTGGACTACTACCGAGATGATCCCCTTGTACGACAGGTTTTGGGGATGCACCAATTGCCCAGTGTCCCAACGATGAGCCGGATGTTGGGAGAGGTCGATTGTCAAAGCCTTGAGAGGATGAGGGAGATGAATCATTTCGTTTGCCTGTCGCGACTTCAGGAGGAGGGAATCAAACGCATCACGCTTGATTTGGACGGAAGCGTGCAGAGCACGAGTCGCCATGCGGAAGGGACGGCTGTGGGATTTAACAAGAAGAAAAAAGGCGAGCGCAGTTATTATCCACTGCTCGCGACGATCTCCCAAACCGGACAGATTCTCGATTACCTTCATCGAAGCGGCAACGTCCATGACTCCAATGGCGCAGTGGAGTTCCTCCGTTCCTGCGTGGAGAAGATTCGCAAGGTGCTGCCTGATGTGCAGATCGAGTTGCGCGCCGACAGCGCGTTTTTCAGCGATCAGATGGTTTCAGAGGCAAAGACCCTTGGCCTGGAATATACGTTCTCGGTGCCTTTCGAGCGGCTTGTGGAACTCAAAGGCATCATCGAGAAGCGCCGTCGCTGGTCCCGAACCCGAGGCGGAGAGGGAAAAACTCATCACTTCGAAATCCGCTGGAAGCCAAAAAGTTGGGCGCGCAAAGCGCGCAAAGCGCGCATTTTGTGCATTCGAACCATGAGGCGCACTCAGCGCAAAGGACCGCTCCAACTGGATCTTTTCGAACCAGTCGAGGAGAACTATGAATACAAGGCGATCATCACCAACAAGACAAACACGGCCGCTCATGTGGTGAAATTTCATGAAGGGCGTGGCTCTCAGGAGAAGATTTTTGGCGAAGCCAAGAGCCAGGCCCAGATGGACTATATTCCGGCCAAGCGACGTGCCGCCAACGAAGCTTTCCTTTTGGCCAGTATCCTCACCCACAATCTCACACGCGAAATGCAGATGCGATCTGCGGAGCGGTCACGCAAATCGTCCCCCAAAAGGGCTGCGGAGTGGATCTTTGAAGGACTCGGCACGATTCGCCGCAAAATCATCCAGCGTGCCGGACGTCTGACTCGCCCTCAAGGTCGACTCACATTGACACTCGGAGACAATCAGGCCGTCGAAGAAGAAATCGCCTACTACATGATGGCCTGACTGGCCATTTTATGAAACGCTGGGGTGAAGTCTCTCAAAGAATCT
Source organism: Verrucomicrobiales bacterium (assembly GCA_965204485.1). Classification (GTDB taxonomy): domain Bacteria; phylum Verrucomicrobiota; class Verrucomicrobiia; order Verrucomicrobiales; family DEV007; genus JAACDM01. The sequence goes on along the minus strand of CBDBEZ010000133.1, from coordinate 86,901 downwards.
TCACCGATACCTTTCTTTCAACGTGCGCTCGAACCTCACACGTTTTCGCGGAACCAAAAAACGCCACGCCGGTAAGGGCGTGGCGCTCGATGTTTCCTGGTTACGTTGAAAACGTGTGAGGCTCGAGGGAGAGCTTACTTCTTGTCTTTCTCTGCCTTCCGTCTGGCGGCTTCCTCGATGACCTGCTCGGAGATGTTGCGAGGGCAGGCCGAGTAGTGGGAGAATTCCATGGAGAACTGGCCGCGACCGGAAGTCATGGTGCGGAGATCGCCGATGTAACCGAACATCTCGGCCAGTGGCGCCTCGGCCTTCACGCGGATCCCGGTGGGGCCGCTCTCCTGGGAGCTGATCATGCCACGGCGGCGGTTGAGGTCGCCGATGGTGTCACCGACATTGTCCTCGGGCGTGAACACATCCAGCTTCATGATGGGTTCCAGTATCTGCGGACCGGCCTTGGGAATGGACTGACGATAGGCGGCGCGAGCGGCGAGTTCAAAGGCCACGGCCGAGGAGTCCACCGCGTGGGAGGCCCCGTCCGTCAGAGTGACCTTGAAATCCAAACAGGGATAACCGGCCAGCACGCCCTTCTCACGGGACATCCGGAAACCTTTTTCGATGGGTGGCCAAAACTCCTTCGGAACGTTGCCGCCCACCACCTTGGACTCGAACTCGAATCCGGAGCCGGGTTCGAGCGGCTCGATGATGTAATCGATCTTGCCGTACTGACCGGAACCCCCGGACTGCTTTTTGTGGGTGTAGCTGTCCTCGATTCGCTGGGTGATCGTTTCGCGGTAGGCCACCTGGGGGGCGCCGACCTCGACCTCGACCTTGTGGGTTCGCTTGAGGATATCGACCTTGATGTCGAGGTGAAGCTCGCCCATTCCCTTGAGGATGGTCTCGCCGCTGTCGGGGTCGGTTTCCACCCGGAAGGATGGATCTTCCCGCACCATCTTGCCGATGGCGACGCCCAGCTTTTCCGAAGCACTCTTGTCTTTCGGCGAGACCGCCACGGAAATGACGGGATCCGGAAAGACCATCGGCTCGAGGGTCGCAGGCGAGTTGGGATCGCACAGCGTGTGTCCGGTCTGGACGTTTTTCAGGCCGACGAGGGCGACGATGTCACCGGCCACGGCGACGTCGAGGTCTTCGCGGGAGTTGGCGTGCATCTGCACGACGCGGCCGACCCGCTCGGTTTTCCCGGTGAAAGAATTCAGCACGGTGGTGCCCTTGGGAAGCGTTCCAGAGTAAATCCGTGTGAAGGTGAGGGCCCCGTACTTGTCATCCATGATCTTGAATGCCAGGCCGCGCAAGGGCTTGTTCTCGTCCACATGGGCGTGTTCGCCGGTCGGCTCGCCCTCGAGATTGACCTCGGGCTGGGGCGGGACCTCGGTAGGATTGGGCAGGTAATCGACCACGGCATCGAGCACCATTTGGACGCCCTTGTTCTTGAAAGAGGAACCGCAGTAGGTGGGGAAGAAGTCGTTGGCGATCGTGCCCTTGCGGAGGCAGTGCTTGATGGTGTCCAGGTCCGGCTCCTCGCCTTCGAGGTATTTCTCCATGGCCGCGTCGTCTTGCTCGACGGCCAGCTCGATGAGTTCCTGCCGGTATTTTTCCACGGCTTCCGCCATGTCGGCGTGGGGCTCTTCGATGGTGTAGTTCTCGGGCAGTCCCGAATCGTCCCAGATCCAGGCCTTGCGGGTGAGCAGGTCGACCACGCCCTTGAAATCGTCCTCGATGCCGATCGGCAGCGTCATGACCAGGGGGACGGCCCCCAGGATGTTCTTGATTTGTTCGATGACGCGATAGAAGTCGGCTCCCAGGCGATCGAGCTTATTGACGTAGATGATGCGGGCGACCTTGGAATCGTTGGCGTAGCGCCAGTTCGTCTCCGACTGGGGTTCCACGCCGCCAGATCCGCAGAAGACGCCGACTCCGCCGTCCAGGACCTTGAGGGAGCGATAGACTTCGATGGTGAAGTCCACGTGGCCGGGGGTGTCGATGATATTGAAGCGATGGTCTTTCCAGAAGCAGGTGGTGGCGGCGGATTGGATGGTGATGCCGCGCTTCTGCTCTTGCTCCATGAAGTCCGTGGTGGCGGCGCCGTCGTGCACTTCGCCGATCTTGTGGATTTTACCGGTCAGCTTCAGAATACGCTCCGTTGTGGTCGTTTTCCCGGCGTCGACGTGGGCGAAAATTCCGATGTTCCTGTAACGTGATAGGTCTGTCATTTACTATGGTTCTTGTGGCGTTGCCGCTTGGAGCCGGGATCACTAGTGCATTTCTTCGTTTTGGCAATCGGACAAATGCGTCATTCCGGGTTCCCACTTTCTTTTTCAGGAGAACTCGTTGATGGGTGCGTCGTAGGAGCTTCCAGGCAGTTCTGAAAAACCCATAATTACCGGACTTTGAAGAGGGTCTTCACCCGCTGAATGGCGTCCCATCACCCAAGGTGAAATTTACCAAGAAAAAGTCTTGCCAGCGAAGGTTCGAATCCTATAGTCCGCGCTCCTTCCGCCGGTGGGCTCGTCTCAGCGTCTCCCGGTGAAAAAGGGCGATTATCGGGCGCATCCCGGAGAATAAGGCACCTTCCGCAGGTGACTTGTGTACCGGGCGCTCGTTCGCGCAAAACCAATCCAGCACACTGCATGCCAACCATCAATCAACTCGTTCGGAAAGGGAGACTGAAGCCAGTCGAGAAATCGAAGTCACCCGCACTTGCCCAGTGTCCCCAGCGTCGCGGGGTCTGCCTTCAGGTCATGACCCGCACGCCGAAGAAGCCGAACTCCGCCCTTCGAAGAGTCGCCAAGGTCCGTTTAACCAACGGGCAGGAGGTGATCGCTTACATCGGGGGTGAGGGCCACAATCTCCAGGAGCACTCGGTGGTGCTGGTGCGGGGCGGCCGGGTGAAAGACTTGCCGGGCGTTCGCTATCACGTCGTGCGTGGAGCGCTGGACACCCTGGGGGTGGCGAAACGGCGCTGTGGGCGTTCCAAATACGGGGCCAAGCGGCCCAAGGAGTAAGGGGCCAAGCCGAGCCGACCTGAAGATCATCACTTATTTCAATTTTTGTCATGGCACGTAGAAAACGCGTTTACCACAAACCGGTTCACTTGGACCCTCGCTACGAGAGTCCGCTGGTGGCCAAACTGATCAACAAACTCATGCGCAGCGGGAAGAAGTCGCTGGCGGAGCGGATCGTCTACCGCGCGATCGATCACTCCAACGAGGGTTCCGACAACGTGGACCCGCTCGAAGTGCTCAACCGGGCGATCGAGAATGCCAAACCGCGGGTGGAGGTGAAGTCCCGGCGCGTCGGCGGAGCCACCTATCAGGTTCCCATGGAAGTGACCACGGAGCGCCAGGAGTCGCTGGCCATGCGCTGGATCCTCGGTTTCGCGCGTGGGCGTAAGGGAGTGCCGATGCACGTGGCTCTGGCCAACGAGATCAAGGAGGCGGCCAAGAATCAGGGAAGCGCGGTGCGAAAGCGCGACGAGACCCACAAGATGGCGCAGGCCAACCGGGCCTTTGCCCACTTCCGCTGGTAGGGAGTCGCTGACTGACGCGCTTCGCGATCAAATTTTATCGTTTTCATGAACATGCCTAGCAATCCGAATTCTCCGAAACGCTCCTACCCGTTGGAGCGCACGCGGAATATTGGGATTGCTGCGCACATTGACGCCGGGAAGACGACGCTGACGGAGCGGATCCTGTTCTACACTGGCATGATTCACCGGCTTGGCGAGGTCCACGAGGGCAATGCCACGACGGACTGGATGGAGCAGGAGCAGGAGAGGGGGATCACGATCACCTCCGCGGCGGTTTCCTGTGTGTGGAAGCAGTTGCCGGCGGAGGGAGTGTGCAGGCTGTTTGAGGGCCAGGACATCCGGGTCAATATCATCGACACCCCGGGGCACGTCGATTTCACCGCCGAGGTGGAGCGTTCTCTGCGAGTCCTCGACGGCGCGGTGGCGGTTTTCTGTGGCGTGGCGGGTGTTCAGCCCCAGTCGGAAACGGTCTGGCGCCAGGCGAACAAGTACCGGGTGCCGCGCATTGCCTTCATCAACAAGATGGACCGCGTGGGGGCTGACTTCGACCGGGCGGTGGCGGATTTGCGAGAGAAGCTCGCGGCCAACGCCTGGCCGGTCTTGCTCCCGATCGGTTCGGAGGAACATCTTCAGGGTCAGGTGGACGTTCTCAACCGCAGAGCCATCGTCTATCAGGACGACGATTTGCTGGGCTCGACCTACCGGGTCGAGGAGGTGCCGGCCGACCTGAAGGCGAGGACGGAGGAGGCCTTCGCGGTGATCCGCGAACAGATGATCAATCTCGACGAAGAGATCGGGACCAAGTTTTTGCAGGAAGAAGAGATCACGGTGGGAGATCTCAAAGCGGCGATCCGCCGAACCACCCTCGCCAATGTCTTCGTGCCGGTCGTGGGAGGATCCGCGTTCAAGAACAAGGGTGTGCAGGCCTTGCTGGACGCCGTGATCGATTACCTTCCCGGGCCGCTCGACATCGCGCCGGCGGTGGGGATGGATCCAAAGGATCCAGATAAAAGCCTGGAGGCCATCACCAACGACAACGAGCCCTTTTGCGCCCTGGCGTTCAAGCTCTGGTCGGACAAGTTTGGGAAGCTCGTCTTTTTCCGCGTCTACTCGGGATCGCTTTCGAAAGGCGACCAGGTCTTCAATCCGCGGACCAGGCGGAAGGAGCGGGTGGGCCGATTGATTCAAATTCAAGCGGCTCAACACAAGGATCTCGAAACGGTCTATTCGGGCGATATCGCCGCGCTGGTCGGCGTAAAGAACGTGGTCACGGGCGACACCCTCTGCAATCAGCGCCGGGAGTTGATGCTCGAGCCGCCGTCGTTTCCGGAGCCGGTCATTTCGATGGCGATTGAGCCGCGCACGACGGCGGACCAGGAAAAGATGGGCACCGCCCTGCAGCGTTTGTCGGACGAGGATCCGACTTTTGTGGTGAAGACCGACGAGGAAACGGGGCAGACAATCATTTCCGGAATGGGTGAGCTTCACTTGGAGATTTTGAAGGATCGCATGAAGCGCGAGTTCAAGGTCGAGGCGAACGCGGGCAAGCCGCAGATCGCCTATCGCGAGACGATCACGGCCGCGGCGCGCGGCGAGGGTCTGCTCAAGAAGCAGACCGGTGGCAAGGGGCAGTATGGCCACGTCATTCTGGAAGTCCGGCCCAACGAGCGCGGCCAGGGCTTGACCACCGAGAACAAGGTGGTGGGCGGCAACATTCCCAAGGAGTTCATCACGCCCTGTCTGACCGGGATCAAAGAGGCGATGATGAATGGTCAGATCGCCGGGTATCCGGTGGTCGACGTGCACGTGGATCTGCTGGATGGCTCGTCCCACGAGGTCGATTCGAACGAGCAGGCTTTCAAGATGGCGGCCATTTTTGCGATCCAGGATGCCTTCAAGCATTCGAAGTGCATCCTTCTGGAGCCGGTGATGTCGGTCGAGGTGAACTGCCCTGACGAGTTCCAAGGAGACATCATGGGAGATCTCAATCGGCGCCGGGCACGAATCTCCAGTATCGAGAACCGGGATCAGCTTAGTGTGGTAAAGGCCGAAGTTCCGCTGGCGGAAATGTTTGGCTATGCTACAGCAATTCGCTCGCTGAGTCGCGGGCGCGCAGATTACTCCATGTTGCCCTCCCGCTTTGAGCCGGTGCCCCAAGCGGTGGTGGATCAGCTCATCGAGCAATATGGAGGCTCATCCTTTTAGGCAGACATCCCACCGCACCGCATCGAACTTTTTCGAACCAACCCATGGAAAACCAGACCATTCGCATCAGACTCCGTGCCTACGACCATCGTATTCTCGATCGGTCGACGCTGGAGATTGTGGACACCGCGAAACGGACCGGCGCGAAAGTGTCCGGCCCGATTCCTTTGCCGACTCGGATCGAGAAGTTCAGCGTGAACCGTTCGCCGCATGTTAACAAGAAATCGGCGGAGCAGTTCGAGATCCGGACTCACAGGCGTCTCCTGGACATCGTGGACCCGACGGTCCGCACCGTGGATGAGCTGAAGAAGCTCAATTTGCCGGCGGGCGTGGACATCGCCATCAAGATCTAACCCTGGAAAGCGAGCAGATAGATGAGTTTAGGACTATTAGGAAAGAAGCTGGGGATGACCCGCGTTTTCGACGAGAACGGCGTGGCCACTCCCGTGACCGTGGTCGATGTGCGGGGGAATCAGATTCTTCAGCGCAAGACCGCGGAGAAGGACGGGTATTCGGCCATTCAGGTCGGGTACGACGATCAGAAGGAGAGCCGTCTCAACAAGCCGGAGAAAGGGCATGTGGACGCGTATGATGGCGAGCCCAAGAAACTGGTGAAGGAATTCCGCGTCAATGGCGACAAGGCGCTTCCGGGAGAAGACGTCAAGGATCTCGGTTCGACCATGTTTTCGGCGGGTCAATGGGTGGACGTGGTCGGCACGTCGAAGGGGAAAGGCTTTCAAGGAGTGATGAAGCGCTGGGGCTTTGGCGGTTTGCCGGCCACGCACGGGTCGATGATGCATCGCCGTCCCGGCGCGGTGGGCTGTGGCACGACGCCCGGGCGCATTTGGAAGGGCCGCAAGATGCCCGGCCGTCACGGGAATTATCGGCGCACGGTGCAGAATCTGAAAGTGGTGCAGGTGCGGGAAGAAGACGGCGTGTTGCTGATCAGCGGCGCGCTTCCCGGTTCTCGCGGCAGCTACGTCGTGGTGCGTCCGGCGGTGAAAAAGCCGTTGCCGGAGCAAGCCAGTTAGTCAACGAAGGAGAAAGGATTTTAGATTATGTCAGGTTCAGTCTTAACAGTCGATCAGGCGGCCGCCGTCGAGATCTCGGTGGTCTCCGGCGAGCAGGGTTCCCAGGCGGTGCACGATGTCGTGACCGCCTACCGGGCGAACCGGCGTTCCGGCACCGCCAACACGAAGACCCGTGGCGAAGTGGCGGGCACCAACGCGAAGCCCTGGCGGCAGAAGGGCACGGGCCGCGCCCGCGCGGGCCGGGTCACCTCGCCCATCTGGCGCGGTGGTGGCGTGGTCTACGGGCCCAGGCCGAGGGATTACTCCAAGGCGGTCAACAAATCGACCCGCAAGCTGGCCTTCCGGTCGGCACTCGGGAGCCGCATCGAGGCCGGCGACGTCTTGGCGGTGGACGACTTCGCGGTGGCCGACGGCAGGACCAAGAGTTTCGTCGGCCAGCTGAAGGGGCTGGTCGATTCACTCCGCGTCTTGGTGGTGAGCCAGGCTTTTGACGCCCCCACCTACCTGGCCGGGCGCAATGTGAAGTCGGTGCTTCTCATGACCGCGGACGAAGTCAATGTCGAGCAGCTCCTGCGTTACGACAAGATTGTCCTCACGCAGAGCAGCCTGCCCATTTTAGCCCGGAGGACACGCAAATGAGGGATCTTTTTCAAGTCATCAAAACCATTCGCCTGAGTGAGAAGGCGACCTTTCTGCTCGAAGAAAACAACGAGTACGTGTTTCAGGTCGATCGCTCGGCCAACAAACTCGAGATCAAGCGCGCGGTGGAACGCCTGTTCAAAACGCAGGTGGCATCCGTGCGGACCTGCAATTACCGCGGGAAGAAGAAGCGCGAGCGTCGCACGGATTTCGGTCGGACGGCTCATTGGAAGAAGGCCGTGGTGAAGTTGAAAGAGGGCGAACAAATCGAGCTGATCTAAACCCTCTCCTCGTTCCGAGCATTCATTTCAAAAAGCAAGACCCATGCCTTTAAAGTCTTACAATCCAGTCACTCCGTCCAATCGCTACAAATTGTGGTCGGACTTCGGTGAAATCACCAAGAAAGAGCCCGAGAAGTCTCTCTTGGAGCCGCTCAAGAAGTCGGGTGGTCGCAACAATCGAGGGCGGATCACCTGCCGTCATGTCGGCGGAGGCCACAAGCGCAAATACCGTCTGATTGATTTCAAGCGGAAGCGTCACGGGGACGCGGCGCGCGTGACGGCCATCGAGTACGATCCCAACCGTTCGGCGCGGATTGCCCTGATCGAATACAAGGACGGTCAAAAAAGCTACATTCTCGCTCCGGCCGGTCTTCAGGTGGGCGCCAAAGTGGTCTCTGGCGAGAAGGCCGCTCCCGAGTTAGGGAACGCCCTCCCGCTGAAGGCCATTCCCCTGGGTAACGACATTCACAATGTGGAGCTGCAACCGGGGCGTGGCGGGCAAGTGGCGCGCAGTGCCGGGCAAGCGGCCACGTTGACCAACCGTGAGGCGGGTTACGCCCTGGTTCGCCTGCCTTCGGGAGAGATTCGCAAGATTCACGAGGAGTGTTTTGCCACCATTGGCGTGGTGGGAAACAGCGAGCACATGAACGTGATCAGTGGCAAGGCGGGGCGTTCTCGCTGGCTGGGCGTGCGCCCGACCGTTCGCGGCATGTGCATGAACCCGGTCGATCACCCCAACGGCGGTGGCGAGGGCAAGAGCAAGTCCGGTGGCGGTCGTCAGCACTTGAAGAGTCCGTGGGGACACACCAAGGGCCAGCGCACTCGTCAAAAGAAGAAAGCCAGTGACGTCTTCATCGTCTCCAGCCGCCGCAAGAAGCGCCGTTAACCGATTCCCTTTTCACGTCAGCACAGCAGTCAGTCCCTTTACACATCATCATGAGTCGATCCCTCAAAAAAGGCCCGTTCGTCAACTACAAGCTCCTGGCCAAGGTTGACAAGCAGACCGAGGAGAATTCCAAGAAGCCCATCAAGACCTGGTCCCGCAACAGTCTGATCATTCCAGATTTTGTCGGTCAGACGTTCCTGGTGCACAACGGCAAAACCTTCACCAGTGTCTATGTGTCGGAGAACATGGTTGGACACAAGCTGGGAGAGTTTTCCCCCTCGCGGAAATTCGTGGGGCACGGTGGTCACGGCAAGAAATAAGGGTTTCTGGCGATCCGCTCTCTCGATCCACACATTTTTTCCATTTCCATGAACAAAAACACCACCCTCTTCAAGCGTCCGATGTTCGGATCGCTGGCGGCTGCCGCCACGGCGTTTGCGGGCGGGGTGGTGATGCTGAATCCCTCCTCGTGGGCGCAGGAAACGGTTGTGGAGAAAGCGTCCTACGTTCAGCTGGTGGAAGAGCTGGAGATGGAGCTGGACGAAGCCCTGCGGAAGAACCAGGATCTGGAGGCCAAGGTCCAAAACTTAAGCAGTGCCCTGGGTGTCCTGGCGGAGTGCGAAAGCGAGACGCGGAAGACGGTGGAAGCGCTGCGCGAGAGTCATGAGAAGGCGGTGATCAATCTCGAACTTTTCAACGTGGCGTTGGAGCGCGAGGGCGGTGAAGACTTGAAGGACCTTCTCGTCAGGGCCGCGTCGGATTTGCGTCTGGCGGAAGAGGAGAGCGGTCGCCTGGCCGAGGCGGTGGTGCAGATGCTCGGTGCCTTTCAAGATTATCTCAAAGAGGCGGACGATCCGGATTCGGAAGCGCTGGCATCGCTCAAGGCGGCGGCGCGCACCGGGGAGGAGGCCCTGGGCCTGATCGGGAGCGAGGAAGGGCTGGCGGGAGAAAAGACGCTGGCGGATGCCCGCGTCATCACGGTGAACCCGGCCTACAATCTGGTCCTGGTGAATGTGGGACACCGTGAGGGCATGCGCGTGGGAACGCCCATTTCCCTGCGCCGGAAAGACCGGACCGTGGGGTCCGCTCTGGTGATCGACGTCCGGGATGCTTTCTCGGGGGCAATTTTGTTAGAACTTACCGATCCAAACGATCAAATCATGGTGGGGGATACCCTGCAAATCGACCCGGAAGGGGTGTAGAGCCTTTTAAGCAAACAGTCAGTCATGAAAGTGGTTTCAACGTATAAATCAGCTCGGATCTCGCCGCTCAAGGCGCGCGACGTGGCGCGGGAAATCCAGGGCTTGCCCGTGTCCCAGGCGCTGAACGTATTGAATTTCACGCCTCGCAAGGCGGCGCATCTCGTGGGCAAGACGCTGAAAGCGGCGGCGGCCAATGCGGAGAACAACCACGACCTAGATCCGGATTCCATGGTGGTGGAGGAAGCCACTGTGACCGACGGGCCCTCCTTCCGGCGCTTCAAGCCGCGGGCGCGCGGATCGGCCAGCGCGATCAAACGGCGAACCAGCCACATTCGCATCGTCCTGGCCGCGGGACCGGACGACGAGGAATGAGTGGCCAGGTGACCAAGACGAGACGAGCAAACCGGATCGAATTCATCAACGCAACGATCAGCAGCAACATTTATGGGACAGAAAGTTAATCCAGTGGGCTTCCGCCTCGCCGTCCAAAAGGACTGGGCGTCGAAGTGGTATGCAAATGAAGCGGATTTTCCGGCCTACCTCCACGGAGACTTGGCGATTCGCGACTACCTCAAGAAGAGGTTGCAGTATGCGGCGCTCTCTCGAGTGGTCATTGAGCGTGCCTGGAACAGCCTTCGGGTGACCCTGCACACCGCGCGTCCCGGACTCGTCATTGGGCGGAAGGGATCGGAGATCGAGCGCATGACCAGCGACATTTCCAAGATGACCGGTGATCGCCAGGTGAAGATCGACATCTACGAGATCAAGCAGCCGGAAACGGACGCCCAGCTGGTGGCCGAGAATGTGGCGCTGCAGTTGGAGCGCCGGATCTCATTTCGGCGGGCCATGAAGCGGGCCGTGCAGACGGCCCTCGATTTTGGCGCGGAGGGGATCAAACTCCGCTGCGCCGGTCGCCTGGGTGGCGTGGACATCGCGCGGGCTGAGTGGTACCGGAAAGGCAAGGTGCCCTTGCAGACCCTGCGGGTGCCGCTCGATTATGGCTTTTGCGAAGCCAAGACCACCTGGGGAGTGATCGGCGTGAAATGCTGGATCAACCGCAAACCCGAAGAACCCAAAGCCGAAGGGGGAGGCGGCGGGGGAGATCGCCGTTAGGCGTGAGACCGCCCCGCGTCGCTCTTTTTAGGAGCCGCTCCGGTTCCATCGAACCCGATCAGAACCACATTGTTCCATTCAACCAAGTTTAGGAGGATTTAGTCATGGCCTTGATGCCCAGAAAAGTGAAGTTCCGGAAGTCCCAGCGAGGCAGTCGCTCTGGGACTGCCCAGCGAGGAAACGCAGTCAGCTTCGGAGAATTTGGTCTCCAGAGCCTCGGACGCGACTGGATCAGCAACAACCAGATCGAAGCCTGTCGTGTGGCCATCAACCGCTATCTGAAACGACGCGGCAAAGTGTGGATTCGCATTTTCCCCCACAAACCGATCACCCGCCGTCCCCCGGAGACCCGGATGGGGAAGGGCAAAGGCGCGCCGGACAAGTGGGTCGCCATCGTGCGCCCGGGCACCATGATGTTCGAGGTGGCGGGCGTGCCGGAGTCCGCGGCACGGGAAGCCATGCGCTTGGCGGCCAACAAGCTCGGTATCCGCGTGCGCTTCGTCGTGCGACACCATCAATAATCTGCAGACCCTGACTTGACGATGAAGATCACTGAACTAAGAGAACTGAGTACCGACGAGTTGCTCACCAAGCGCCGGGAATTCAAGGAGGAAACCGTGACCCAGCTGCGTGTCCAGCAGCAGAGCGGCCAGCTGGAGAATCCAGCCCGGATTCGCGCCGTGCGCCGCACGGTGGCTCGCATCGAAACCATCCTCTCGGAACGTCGCCGCCAGGTCGCGCTACCCGCCTCCTAGTTTCCTTTCCTTTTCCCCCAAAAAACGTCCTAGAGACCAGCCACCACAGTCCATTCCTTCCCTTTTCCTTCCCAAGACTAGAATCAATCATCGATGAGCGAGAATACCGAAAGTAAAAAACGAGGCCTCCGCAAGACCCGTGTGGGTGTGGTGGTCTCAAACAAAATGGACAAGACTATTGTCGTGGCGGTGGTCCGCCGGGTGCCTCATCCGCACTTCCGCAAGATTGTCAAGTTGACGTCCAAGTTCTACGCCCATGATGAGAAGGGGGAGGTGGCGATCGGTGACCGCGTCCGCATCACCGAGATGCGCCCGATCAGCAAGCTCAAGTGTTGGCGCCTCATCGAGGTGCTGACCCACCACTAATTCGTTTTTTCAATTCAGCCCAGATAATCGGAGGTTACTCGTCATGGTACAGATGGAATCCAAGCTCCACGTCGCCGACAACACAGGCGCGCGCGTGGCGAAAATGATCAGTGTGCTCGGCACCCGTAGCCGTTCCGCTCGGGTGGGCGATATCATCACGGCGCACGTGCGGGAATCGACTCCGACGGCCAACGTCAAGAAGGGTGATGTGGTTCGAGCGGTGGTCGTTCGCACCGCGGCCCCCATCCGTCGGCCCGACGGCTCGATCCTGCGATTCGATCGCAATGCCGTGGTGATCATTGACAAGGACAAGAATCCCCGGGGAACCCGGATCTTTGGCCCCGTGGCTCGCGAACTCCGCGAGAAGAACTTCATGAAGATCGTTTCCCTGGCCCCTGAAGTGTTATGAGCAAGCGCAACAAGACCCATGTCAACCGCGACGACGTCGTGGAAGTGATTTCCGGAGCCCACAAGGGCCGGACCGGACGCGTTCTCCAGATGGTGCGTGGCAAGGACCAGGTGATTGTCGAGGGCGTCCGCCTGATCAAGAAGCACGAGAAGCGTTCTCAGGACCGCCCCGATGGCGGGATCATCGAGCGCGAAGGTCCGATCCATATTTCCAACGTGAAAGTCGCGAGCGAGGCGGTCAGCAAATCCTAACATCCCATCCATGGTCATGAAGCCTGAACTTCAACAGTTTTACGAAAACACGGTGGTGCCCACTCTCCGCAAGGAGCTGGACCTCAAGAACATGCACGAAGTGCCGCGCATCGAAAAAGTGGTGCTCAACTGTTGCGTGGGTTCGGCGCCCGATCGGAGTCAGGCAGTGGAAGACGCGGTGGCCGAGCTGCAATTCATCACCGGTCAGAAACCGATCATCACCCTGGCCAAGCGGAGCGTTTCCAACTTCAAGCTGCGGGAAGGCCAGGAGATTGGCTGCAAGGTCACGCTCCGCCGGTTCTACATGTGGGAATTTCTCGCTCGTCTGATCCACACCGCCATTCCCCGGATCCGTGACTTTCGCGGCATCTCGGCGAAGGCCTTTGATGGCCAGGGCAACTACACCCTGGGAATCACCGACCAATCCATCTTTCCCGAGATCGAACTCGACAAGATCAAGCGCAATCTCGGGTTCGACGTCACCATTGTCACCAGCGTGAACGATCGTGAGCAGTCCTTTGCGCTGCTCGATGCGCTGGGTATGCCCTTCCGCAAAACCAAGGCCGCGGCCGCCTAACTGTTTCCAACGTCCAAGATCCTTTCACCACAATGGCTGTCCTAACCGATCCCATCTCCGACTTCCTCACGCGCTTCAAGAACGCGAGCCGCGCGCGGAAGGACGAATTCCGCACGCCCTATTCCAAGATCAAGGCGGAGATCGCACGCATCCTCCAACAGGAAGGTTACGTGTGGTCCTATGAAGTCGACACCTCGGGCCAGTTTCCTGAGATCAAGGTGAAGACCAAATTCGTCGAACGCACGCCAGCGCTCACCGATCTGAAGCGAGTCAGTCGCCCAGGCTTGCGGCACTACGTGGGGTCCGATGAGATTCCGCGTGTTCTGAACGGCCTGGGGATCGCCATTCTCTCGACTTCGCGCGGGATCATGACAGAACACCAAGCCCGCAAAGCCAAGTTAGGGGGAGAACTGCTCGCCTACGTTTGGTAGAATCATCGCCGGTTTTTTATTAACGCTCAACTTCGCAACAAGTAATGTCTCGTATCGGAAAACAATCCATCGCGGTCCCTGACAAAGTGAAGGTCTCGCAGGAAGGCCGGCAAGTCGTGGTCGAGGGACCCAAGGGGAAACTCGAATGGGCCCTGCCCGCTTCGATTGAAGTCGAGCAGGAAGAGGCGGTTCTGACGGTGACCCGCCCCAACGATACCCGTCAAAACAAGTCCCTGCACGGCACCGCGCGGAGTTTGATCAATAACATGGTCCAGGGGGTCTCCCAAGGTTTCAGCAAGGATCTGGAAATTCAGGGCGTCGGTTTTCGTGCCGCCGTCAAGGGAAGCGCCCTGGATCTCAGCCTCGGCTTTTCCCATCCGGTCCTGCATCCCATTCCCGAAGATTTGACCGTCACCGTCACGGAAAACACCAAGATCAAAGTCGAGGGAATCGACAAGCAACGGGTCGGCCAGTTCGCCGCGGAAGTCCGCGCCTACTATCCTCCCGAGCCCTACAAGGGCAAAGGCGTCCGATTGGTGGGCGAATTCGTTCGCCGGAAGGCCGGCAAGAGCGTGCAAAAGTAATGGTTTTTGTTAGAGAGTTATTGTCATGAGTCAATCGAATCGTCGCGTCATCCGCAAGAAGATCCATCGCCGCATCCGCAAGAAAATCGCGGGCACGGCGGAGCGCCCCCGTCTGGCCATCTGCTTCTCCAACAAGAACGTCTACGCTCAACTCATCAATGATGACGAGCACAAGACCCTGGTCAGCGCGTCGACGCTGGATCAGGAGGTTGGTCATCGCGGCAAGGCCGGCATCGCCTCTGCGACGAAGGTCGGCGAGGTGATCGCCAAACGCGCTACCGAGGCAAAGGTCAGCTCGGTTCTTTTCGACCGGGGCGGCCATCTCTATCATGGCAAGGTGAAGGCACTGGCCGACGCGGCTCGCGAAGGCGGCCTCCAATTTTAAGTTTTTTCCTATCGATCACACATTATGGCACACATGAGAAACCAGAGACACCACGGGGGTCCTCCCGCCCCGCCCGTCGACGCTGAAGGCAACGAACTGACGGAAAAAGTGGTCTTCATCAACCGATGCGCCAAGGTGGTGAAGGGCGGTCGCCGCTTCAGCTTCAGCGCCCTCGTGGTGACGGGGAACAAGCAGGGAAAGGTGGGCTACGGTTTCGGTAAGGCCAACGAAGTCGCGGAGAGCATCCGCAAGGCCAGTGAGACCGCCAAGAAAGCCATGGTCCCGGTGTCGCTGGCCGAGCACACCATTCCTCACGAAATCATTGGTGAGTTTGGTGGCGGTAAGGTGCTCTTGCGTCCCGCCTCCCCGGGAACGGGTGTCATCGCCGGCGGCGGCGTGCGTGCCGTGCTGGAAGCGGCGGGCGTGCGGGATGTGCTGGCCAAATCGATGGGCTCCAACAACCATGCGAATGTCGTCAAGGCGACCCTGACGGCGCTGCGGTCGCTGCGGTCCCGGGATGAAGTGTTCAAACTGCGCGGCAAGAAGACGGCCGCTCAACAAGCTCTGTAAAAACTGATGAGACTCCACGATCTCAAACCCAACGACGGTGCCAAGCACCGCACCAAGCGACTCGGCTGTGGCGAAAGCTCCGGTCAGGGCAAGACCTCGGGCAAGGGCCACAAGGGTCAGCGAGCCCGTTCGGGCGGCAGCCTCCGACCCGGATTTGAGGGCGGACAAATGCCCCTCCACCGTCGTTTGCCCAAGAAAGGATTCAGCAACGTCCGCTTCGCCAAGAAGGGCGCGGTGCTCAATGTGGCCGATCTGGAGGCTCGCTTCGACGCCGGACAGGTGATCAATGAGGCGGCACTCCGCGAAGCCCGGCTGGTCAAGGGCAGCAGTGACTACGTCAAGATTCTCGGCGTGGGCGAGCTCACCAAGGCCCTCACGCTTGAGGGCTTGGCGGTCAGCGCCTCCGCTCGCGAAAAGGTGGAAAAAGCGGGTGGAAGCATTGCGGAATCGCCCGCCGAGTCTTAAAGGTCGGGCAGTCTTAAGGATTCCCATCCCCGCATTCGACAACGATGATTTCTGCATTCACCAATACCCTGAAGATTCCGGAGCTGCGCGACCGGATCCTCTTCACGCTCGCCATGGTCGCCATTGTCCGGATCGGCGCGGCGATCACGCTGCCCGGCGTGGACGCGACGGTCCTGGGATTGTGGGTGAAGGAGGCCACGCAGAATGCCGACCGCGGGGCGGCGGCGGTGACGGCTCTCTTGAACGTTTTCAGCGGTGGTGCCCTGCAGAATGCGGCGATTTTCGCCCTGGGCATCATGCCCTACATCAGTGCCTCCATCATGATGCAGCTCTTGTCCGCGGTGGTGCCGCGCCTGAACAAGCTGCGCCGCGAAGACGGGGGGCCTCAGAAGATCAATCAATACACCCGCTACGTCACCATCGCCCTCTGTATCTTTCAGAGCTTCATGTTGGCCAAGACGCTGGAGAAGCCGGAAAACAATCCTTTCCTCCGGGGCATGAAAGAAGTGATGGACCGCACGGGGATGGACTTGGTGCCCAATCCGGGCATGCCATTCATTTTCACCACGGTCCTGGTGATTACCGCGGGCACGCTGCTCTTGATGTGGATTGGTGAACAGGTGACCGAGCGCGGAATCGGCAACGGGATTTCCCTGATCATCACGGTCAACATCATCGCGGCCCTGCCTGGTAGCCTGGTTCAGGTTTGGCAGACCTACATCGGTGGCAGCGGTGAAGCTCACCAGAGTCCCATGGTGCTGGTGGTGATGGTAGGCTTCCTCCTCCTGGTGATTGCAGGTGTCATCTGCATCACTCAGGCGCAGCGGCGCGTGGCCATTCAGTACGCCAAGCGGGTGGTGGGGCGCAAGGTCTATGGTGGCCAGTCGACTTTCCTTCCCTTGAAGGTCAACTACTCGGGCGTCATGCCCATCATCTTTGCGGGCGCCATCCTCTTGTTTCCCTCACAGATTGTTGGCTGGGCCTTTGGAAATCAGTATGCCTGGGCCGATGACGTGGTTTTCATGTTGAGCCCGGGTCACTGGCTCTACTACGCGCTCTCCGCGCTGATGATTTTCTTCTTCAGCTATTTCTGGGTGGCGACCATGTTTCAGCCCAGTCAGATCGCCGATGATCTCAAGCGCAACGGCGGTTACATTCCAGGGATTCGTCCCGGCAAGCCCACGGCCGAGTTCCTCGATTTCACGATGAGCCGCCTGACCTTCGCCGGTGCGATGGCGCTCACCATTCTTTTTCTCCTGCCCGCGGTGGTGTCGTCGCTGATGAAGGTGCCGTCCAACGCGGCGCAGTTTTTTGGAGGTACGAGCCTCTTGATTCTGGTCGGTGTCCTCCTGGACATCATGCGACAGGTGGAAACGCACCTCTTGCAGCGCCACTACGACGGTTTCTTGAGGAAAGGCAAGATTCGCGGACGTTCCGACCGCAAGATGGCGGTGGGCGGCCCGATGCCCTCGCGTTCCTCCGGGTTGCTCTGGCTCTACGTCGCCCTGGCAATTCTCATCGTTCTCGGCATGTGCTACATGATTTACGAGACCACGATGGCGGGTTAGCAGCGCGGTGCGGTGTCGTGCCTGATCGGTCAGACAACGAGCGATCCCCGAGGATGAGAGGGCCAGAGAGCCCGAATTTGCCTAACCGCAAAACGGATCCCGCCCCTGTCCCAAGGATCGTGGGAACGAGATCAAGCCTGGAAGAGCGGACAAGAGATCGGCTCACGGAACGGCCCCGCCGGATTCTTCTCCTGGGTCCGCCCGGTTCCGGGAAGGGCACCCAGGCGCGGCGTTTGGGCGAGCGTTTGGGTCTGGCGCTTTGCTCGACAGGAGGACTCCTTCGAGAGGAGGAGCGACGACGTTCCCGTCTTGGCCGGGAGATTCATCGTTACCTGCGGGAGGGTCGCTTTGTTCCCGATCGGCTCATCCTCGAGATGGTCACGGGTTGGCTGACGCGCGTGGGTGAAGACTTCATTTTGGACGGCTTCCCGCGGACGCTGGCTCAGGGGAAGGCGCTCGATGCCTATCTCCTGGCGAGGAGCGATCATCCTCGGGTGGAGGCGATCTGTCTTGAGGTGCCGGAGGATTTGCTGGCCGAGCGCGTGGCTCAGCGCGTGGTCTGCGACGCCTGCGGGCATGTCTGGCGGCGAACGGCGGCGCCGGAGCGCTGCCCGGATTGTGGGCAGTCGACGACGGCACGAACGGACGACGCAGCGGAACTCCATCGCTCTCGCCTGGCGGAGTTCCGGAGGAAAACGCTGCCGTTGATTCCCTACTACCGTGAAGGTGGACGGTTGAGATCGATTTGCGGTCAAGGGTCGCCAGACCTGGTATTTCGGCGTATTCTCAAAGCTCTCGATTCATGACGACGGAAAAGATCAACATACGGACTGGCCGCCAGGTGGAAATGATGCGGCGCGCTGGCGAACTGGCGAGTGAGATTCTGCAAGAGCTGGCGGCCGCGGTGAAGCCGGGAGTGAGCACGGGCGAGATCGATGGGTATGGGAGGGATCTGATGGCCCGGAATGACTGCGAGAGTGCCTTCTTAGGCTACCGCAACTTCCCCGGGCACATTTGCATTTCGGTGAATGAAGAGGTCGTTCACGGGATCGGGAGCCCGCGCAAGTTGATGTATGGTGATATTGTGAAGATCGACGTGGGAATCGTCAAGGATGGCTGGGTGGGCGACAACGCGCTCACCGTCCCCGTCGGCACGGTGGGTCCGGAGATTCAGAAGCTCATGCTGGCCACCGAGCAATCCCTGCACGTGGCCATCGAGCATGCCCGGCACGGTGAGATGCTGGGGACGCTTTGCAACGCCATCGAGGAGTTTGTGTTGGGCCGAGGTTACACCGTGGTGCGTGAGTTCGTGGGCCACGGGGTGGGTCGGCGTCTCCACGAGCCTCCGCAGATTCCCAATTACGGCCTGAAAGGTGAGAAACCGCGGCTGCGTGAAGGCATGATCTTGGCGATCGAACCGATGGTCAACGAGGGCTCGGCTCGCGTGAAAGTGTTGTCCGACAAATGGACGGTGGTGACGATGGACCGGAAACCCTCGGCGCATTTTGAGCACACCGTCCTGGTGCGCAAAGGCGAGCCGGAGATTCTCACGCCGCGCCCCAGACTGACATTTTGATGGAGCTGTCGTCGGATGGTCACCAGGAAGGCGACGGCGAAAGACGGAAGGGGCCGCGTCCGTCTACCGCGAGCAGTCCTCCTTGAGGGAGCGCCGCTGTTCTTCGGCGCCCGGGCGCCGGATTTCGCCGTGAGATCAAGGCATTGACATTGATCCTATTCTTTGCGCCTTTGCGTGAGTCCCAGCGTTGCTGAGAGAAGCTCACGCCCGCTTCGCTCAAGCCGTAAAGCTCGCAAAGAGATGGTTTGATGGAAGGTATGATGACCGGTGTCCTTCGTTGTCCGCCAGTGCTGCTCTGCGACGCCCGTATCCAGATTTCGCCATGAGAGCGAATTACTGACATTTCAGCGGTCTATCGCAAGCTTTGCGTCTTTGCGTGAGTCCTGCCGTTGCTGAGAGAGTAACTGATTAGCGCTCCTAACCAGCAAACGCCACAGGCATCTCATGCAAGGGTACGCTCGCCCGCGATGATTTTGGCAAGCGACTTGAATACGGAACTCGCTCCTCGCAGCGAGAGAGTCGAAAGCACACTCTCGAATGCCGCGTAGGCATTGGCTCCCCGCTCCGTCTTGGAACATTGCGACATCTTGCGGGCGACGATCGCCGGCCTGAGCATCCGCTCGGCGATGTTGTTGGTCGGCTCTACCTCCGGATCCTCCAGGAACATCGTTAAATTCCCTTGGTCAAAGTGCCGGCCAAGCTCATTGAGCATGCGTTGGTTGTCGGAATCTTTGAGCGTCCGGTTCCGCAGGTAATGATCGAGTTCATAGATCTTTTTCAAGCTCTCTTCCTCGTATTGGTTTAAAGTCGACTCGCCGTTGTGGTACTGCTGCCAAAGCCTCAGACACTGTCGGAGCGAATTCTTCAGTCCCTCGCAGAAACTTCGTGCCCGCCCTCGCTTCTTCTCCAGAACTTCAGAGAGATTCTTCACAATATGGCTCATGCACTTTTGCATGTCCATCTGCGAAAATCGCTCCGCGTCGTAGCTCCGAAACCGATCGGTTCCAAGCACACACTCACAGGCCGCCGTGATGACTTCGGCCACTTCTTCGGCTCGGTGGCGTGATCGAATCTGAAAATACACCGCATTCTCCTGGCGGCTCACGAATCCCATCAGGCAACTCGTCTTGCCCCCGTTCGCCATCCCGTATCATCCGTGTTGACGTCATCGGATTGCTGGATGGCTGCTTTGATTCGCTCCGCTTCTTGGCTGATCGCTCCATCGCCGTTTCCCAATTTCAGGGCGTCTTGTGTCAGAGCGCTCTGGCTGAGATCAATGCCGCAAATCTCGCGAACAATCGGAGGAACTTTGCGTAGAGTCACCCCGAAGTGATAGTGCAGAGCCAGTCCAAACGACCGAACCCTGGGACCCACACGGTGAGCGGTGGCCCCGTGTGGGTCGAGCGGCAAGTCCCGGTGAGTTCCTCTCGCGCAGTAGCCACAACTGCATGCTTCGACTTCCACTTTCCAGATCGATACGTCTCGGGCAATCTTTTCCGGCACATCGACCGTGCTTGCCGTCTCCAGACGAGTTCCAAGCCTGCCTCCGCATCGAGGACAATTTGACGACCGCCCCTTGGGCAATCGGGCTTCCATGCTTCGAACATTGTCATCCGGCCCAATCTCCGGGTCCTCCCGCCGCCGGAAGGACCCTTGGCCCGGCTTGCGTCCCGGTCTTTTCGGGTTGGCCTCGGGTTTTCCCTTCGAGAACGGAGCCGCCGATCTGTTCTGCTTGCGCTTCAACTCATCCAATTCTTTGCGCAGTCTTCGATTTTCCTCGCGAAGCTTCAGATTCTCCGCCTCCAACCGAGCAAACCGCTCCCGTAGATCGCGGACGAGCCGGATCAGTTCTCTCGTGGGGAGCGATTCAAGAGAATCGGACGACATCAATGGTTGAGATGTCTTAATTATCGAAGCTGTCAAGAGCTTGTTAGATGCACTAATCAGTTACCACAAGCCGAACGAGATGTCGGTTGGCCAAAGGCAGCGCGTGGCGGTGGCCCGGGCGCTGGTCAATCAGCCGAGCATTCTCTTGGCTGATGAGCCGACGGGGAATCTGGACACCGCCACCGGGGATGAAATTCTCTCATTGTTCGATGAACTCTGGCGAGCCGGGCACACCCTCATCGTGGTGACGCACGAGGAGGAAGTGGCCCGCCATGCCCGGCGCATTCTGCGCCTGCGGGACGGCCGGGTGGCCTCCGACGAAAGGACGCGATGTGAATGTGAGGGCGAAGGAGGGGAGGATCGAGGGAAGGCAGGCGTCTCAAGATCGCTGACGAACTGCGGGCCGGGCTGGGGAGGGAGCGCTGGAAGCGCTGCGATCACCTCGATGATTATCTCATGGAAACGTTTCTCGAAAAAAAGATCACTTTTCGTTTGGACACTGTTCAAATGAATAGATAGTCGTCAAATGAAAATGCGGTTGGCTCGAGCGCGGTCAGGAGATGGCAGAGCGTGACAATCGCGGACGATCAATCATGGATGAAAGGCGGTAGCGAGCGACATTCATCATAAAACCTGGGAGGAACCAATAGAAACATCATGTTCACGAAGAATCAGATTCAATTGACGGGCAACATCACGAAATCCGCAGAACTGAGGGAGGTGGGAGATTCGGCAGTGGCGAGCGCGTGCCTCATTCACAACGAACGCATCCGTCGTGCGGACGGCGAGACGGTGGAGCGGCGAGTGGTGGTGGATTTGGACATCTGGGGCAGGCGGGGTGAGGCATTTTCAGAGTATGTCACGACCAAGACGCCGGTATTTGTCGAGGGCCGGCTGCAGATGGACGAGTGGGAACACGATGGGGAGCCGTGGTCAACGACAATTAAAACTCCCCATCTGGTGACAACTATAATTCCCCACCCTAGTGGGCGCTGTATTTCTAGCGGAATGTGGCGCTGACCTGCCCAACGGTTCTCGATCTACGGGGCCCGTCCACCTTGGTATCGCCCGCACCGGGGTGTGGGCGGTGCCAAGGTGGACGCCCCCCTTCACGGGGCTCCTTCCTTGCCGGTGCGCCTCGGTGAGGGGGGCGAAAGGGGAAGGGGGTGCACCCCAACCCTCCCGTTACCAGCGCCAGCCGAACCCGTCGCCTCTTCGGGGAACCCGGAAGCTGTCCTCGGCGCCCTTGCGGGAGGTTCGCGGAATCGTGTGCCTTTGATTTGCGGCGCCAGCGACATCGCCCGTCGCAGCGCCGCCTTTTCGCTTTTCTCTCCTTTTCGTCGCCCGGTAACTCGAGCCACCGAACTCGAGCAGTACACTGTGATGCACCAATCAGTCCACTGCCGCCATCGCCGTCATCGGATCGTGGAAGATCTGGTCCCACTCGAACACCCGATTTGAAGAGATCATCACGCTGCCTCTCTCGTATCTCTCCGCGAAGAACGTGAACAGCACCTCCATTTCCTCGCGTGTTTGCTTCACATATCCCAGGTCGTCGAGGATCACGACATGGTAGCGGTCTAACTTTTTCAGCATTGCCTCGAGATTCAAGGAGGATTTGGCTGCTAACAATTGCTGGACGAGTTTGAATGTCGGGACAAACAGCACGCGATACTGATGACGGATAATCAGCTCGTGAGCCACGGCGCTCAGATAATGGGTCTTTCCTCGTCCCGGTAGTCCGAAAACAATGACGTTCTCACGTCTCTCCACGAAACCTCCGTCGATGAGTTGCTTGAGAGTTCTTCGAAGCTTCTGTGAGAGATTCGTCTCGTCAAGAGTCGCCAAAATCTTGCCTTCGGGCAACTTCGCCCCTTTCAGCAAACGCTCGAGCTTGCGACCGTGGCGCGCCTCCCATTCCACTTCGCAGAGGCGCCGCAGATATTCCGGGTAGTCCCAGCTCTCTCCACGCGCGCTCTCCGTGATCTCATCCAAGGCTGCTAGAGCATCGAAGTCAAACGAAAACTCCGTAACATTGGCGCCATCGCCTTAAGCGTCACTTCTTGTTTCTGTGTCATTGTAACGGTAACGTTAGGCTTTGTTTTCGATGAGAAAATCATCGTAGGCGTTTAGATCCGCCTCCAGAGCGTCAATGCACAACGCTCGATGGCTCATGCTCTCAGGGGTGCCGAGCTCACGGCGCGCCGCGTCCAGAGTCAGGGCCCCTTGCTGCATCAACCTCGCCACGACCTCTTCCACGCGTTTCTGCTGAGACTCCGGCAGCGCAAGGGCTAACAAACCCAAATAATCGCGTTCGGCTCTCCCCTCGGAGAAGGCCGATTGGAAAGTGTCGTAGGCTTTCCTCCAGATCAGCGAGGGAAAGAACTGCGCGCGGTAGCGACGAAACGCGCCGGGCTTTCTTCGCAGGGCCTCCAGCAGGTGTCGCCAGTTGACGTAAGTGCCGCGGTCTCCGTAGCGCCTTTCGAGAATCTCCACCACCAATCGGCCGTCCAGAAGCTCGATTCGATCCTCATAGAGATGCGCTCGAAACCGTGCGCCCGCCCATCTCGCTGGCACCGAATAGCCGATCTTGGCCACGCGAACCACTCCATCCTTGCTCACCCGGCAATCCGACACCTCGTACTCGGGCAGGGCATGACTCGGCAAGGCGTGCATCTGTTCGAGGGCGAGTGCTTCGCGGCGATTGCCATTGCGTTCTTGGCAATTGCGAGTCAGGAAGGCCTGATAATGTTCCTCGCTCTCGAAGTCGCGGTGACCGCGCAGATCGAGACTGTCATTGAGGTAGGATCTCAAATGGCCGTGCGCGCTTTCGCGCGTCACCGTTCTCACGGGGTGAGCCAATGTTGGTTGTCGCCGCCTCCATGTCGTAATGCGCTAACAACAACGCATAAGCCTCGTTAATGCCTCGCTGCCTCTTGCCTCGACGGAGTTGGTGAGTGGCCGTCGAACTGTTATCCGTCTGACATATCGAAGTCGCTTTGCCTAACTGAAACAAGATCGCCTGCAAGGTTCGCTTCAGGGAGAGAAACGATTCGCTGCGCGCCGGTATGGCCCACTCCCAGTTCGAGAACGGCAACACTGTGTGGCAGAGCAGATGCACGAAAGGCTCTCCGGCGATGGTGATCCCGAGGGACTTCCCTTCAAACCAATCCAACTGCAGCCGTTCTCCAGGGCGATGTTCTTGTGGAAAGTAGAGTTCCGGTGTCTCGCCGTGCTGCTGTCGCCATTGCTTGAGTCTTCTTTGGAGGGTCCGCAGCAGACGACCATCCTCGAAGCGCTTCGGATGGCGTCGCTGCAGTTCGGCAAGCAGGCGCACCGCCTTGATGTTCGAGCACTGCTTGAGTAGGCCCTCGATCTCTTTCCAGACGCCCTCGAAGGGATCCTCTCGCGTCCGCCATGTCCGGGGGCCGCGACGGCCTTGGGGCGGCCCTCCGTGGATACACTTGCGGGCTGTTTTTCGGTCGATGCCCGCCTTGCGGGCGCTTTCACTGAGGTTGTCGGTCTCTCGGTAGACTTTCATCAATTTCCGGTACTGCACGGCGCTGATCATCGCCGTGCACCTCGCCCAGACACCCCAGCGCCGCCCCCCTAATGTGGGGAATCTTAGTTGTCGTTACCGGGGAATTCTAATTGTCGTTTTACACATGAGGTCAGAAAGGCGACCTGACTCCCAGGAGACAGGCCGTCGAATCCTCGACCCGCGCATTGAGAAACCTTCACTCGGTGCCTCCAATCGGCCCTTGCGAAGTAGTAGATGTTCTAATTCTTCCGAACATCTCTCGCAATCCGCTTGTGGTCAATGGCTTAGGAACACTGTGATCCCACCTCCTCCACGGCTCTGTTCTCCCATTAGAGTTTCTTGAATCCGGCTCCCTTCTTCAGCCGTTTCCCTCATGAATCGCTTGGTCAGCCCCGACCATCTTGACCAGATCAAGACGGGCGGGCGCCACAACTCAAGCCGAATCAACGAAACCAACCCGGGTCGACCCTCACAAGTCGCCCTATCCAACCAACTAACTAACTAACTTGATCAAAACGCAAACCATGAAAAAAATCCTCACTCTCCTCTCCAGCTGTCTCATCGCCATCACCGGCCTCGCTCAAGCTGACGATCACGCCAAGAAAGCCGCGAAAGACATCGTCGCCATCGCTGCTGGCAACGAGGCATTTTCCACGCTCGTCGCCGCCGTGAAGGCCAGCGACCTGGTGGAAACCCTCCAGAGCAAAGGACCCTTCACGGTTTTCGCTCCCACCAACGCGGCCTTCGCGAAGCTCCCCGAGGGAACGCTCGAGTCCTTGCTGAAACCCGAAAACAAGGAAAAGCTTGTCAATATCCTCAAGTATCACGTGATGCCCGGTAAGGTCATGGCGAAGGACGTGAAGCCCGGCAAGGTGCCCACCGCACTCGGCCAGGAAGCCACCGTCACCGTTGCCGATGGCGAGGTCAGCATCGACGATGCCAAGGTTGTCAAAACGGACATTGCGGCCAGCAACGGCGTGATCCACGTCATCGACAGCGTGATCCTGCCCAAGAGCTAACCTAACAAAGGAAAACCTTTCCCACCCAACCAATCCCTCTCCATGTCTGCCCACCAAACAGCGGAGAGGTCGCGGAGAGACTAACTCCTCTTCGCGTCCGCTCACGTTTTCACTCACCACCCTCGGCTCCCTATCATGGCCAACCACCCCTTCTCTTCTCGCATTCTTCTAGCCCTCGGGACTTCGGGCCTACTCCTCTCCCTCTTCAGCGCCTGCTCACTCACCCGGGCGGGCTACGAAACCGCCGCCTACCACGTCGTTGATCGCCCTCAAGACGGCATTGAGATCAGGCAGTACGAATCTCTCACCGTGGCCTCCACGCCGATGAAGGGATCTCGAGACGAGGCTGAAAACTCAGGTTTCAGACGCCTGTTCCGCTATATCTCCGGTGACAATGCCGAAGGAGACAAGATTGCCATGACCACCCCCGTCCTCATGAGCGAAGGTTTTGAGGGTCAAACCATGAACTTCGTCCTGCCTCGGGCGGTCGCCGAAGCGGGCGCTCCCCAAGGCGAAGCTGGGGTCAAGGTGCGTATCCTGGAAGCCGGGCCCTTCGCCGCCATCCGGCTCAGAGGCTCCCGCAGCGCCGGGAAAGAAAAAGAGGCGATCGATACCCTGATGAAATGGGCCGAGGCGAGCGGCGTAGCGGTCGAGGGAAAACCCATCGTGGCAGGCTATGACCCGCCCTTCACGCCGGCCATTCTTCAACGCAACGAGGTGCTCATCCGTTTGGCCCAATTGCCGGCGGAAACCAAGGCACCCTGACACTCTTCGGCCGCCCGCACGACGTGGCGTTTGCCTTTATCCACGTGCCCTCCCTACCCGAGCACGACGCCTCACGCGATCTTGATCGCCACAAGGCTGATGTTGTCGCGGCCACTCTCTTCCAAAGACTTTTCCATCAAATTTCGCATCACCTCGGCGGGCGCACGCCCCTTCTGAGCTTCACCGAACTCGCGTGCCAGATGCTTTTCCCACAGCCCTTCGAGCAAACCGTCCGAGCACAAGAGAAACCAATCGCCGGCCTTCGGCGGCAGGGCGCCGATATGGGGCTTCAAGGGGGTAATCCCCGCGCCGATGGCTTGTTGGAGAATGTGTTTGCGCGGGTGGTCGCGCCATTCCCGTTCATTGATCTCCCCGCGGCTCCAAAGCGCCCAGGCGTGGGTATGATCTTCGGTCACCTGGATGAATTCTTCATCCCGTGACCGGTAAAGGCGCGTGTCTCCCACGTGACCGAAATAAGCGTTCTCCGGCGTTAGCCAAAGTATCGTCACCGTCGCACCCATTCCCTTGAGGTGACGCTTCTTGGCCGCGATGGCATTCACCGCCGAATGAACCTGTTCGAGGCATTCCTGAAGGACGCCCGGGCGATCGGGGTAGAGCTTATTCGCCACCTGCTCATACGTCTGAGGAATCATCTCCCTCAGTCGTCCCGTGATCATTTCACTGGCGAGATCGCCTGAGGCCGCGCCGCCCATGCCGTCACTCACCACAAAAACCAAATCGCCGTCCTCGATGTTGGCCTGACCCTCGTTCGGAAGCTGGCGAAAGCCTTCCGGCCCGATGGTGAAGGCCAAGAACGAATCATCATTGCGACTCCGAAAACGGCCTCGATCCACCGCTCCAGCCCACTCGATCGTCGCCCAGCCCCGATCCACCTCAGTCTCCGTCTGGACCGGCTTGGCAAACTCGAAGTCGATCACGCAAAAGCGTCCGCGGCGCGCGTCGTAGGTGATGTTGCGCATGGCCTGATCGTCGTGGCGAACACCGTAGCGCTCGAGTTCGAGGTAGATCTTGTCCATCTTCTCCTGGATCATCTGAGCGACGGGCTGCCCGCAATTGCTCATCACCAGAAGCAACTCTTCGTCATTCGAATCGAGCACCCGCGGCACGAAATCACAGCCCTTTCGCTCGAGAAACCGAAGAAGCTTTTTCTCATTGTGATACCGCTCATCCGCCAGGCGACCTCGATAGGTTTTGTAGACCCGGTTGTCGTAACCGATCCGCACCAGGGCCCGAGGGGAATCCTTGACTTCCTTCATGTTTCTCAAGCATCCGACAACCCGGCGGACCTGCAAGGGATCTTCTCGCCACGGATGAACCGCCCCGCGGCGGGCCAAGACGAACAAACAAGCCGGGCTTGCAGGTCTCGGCCTCCGGTACACCTTCGCCTACCATGACGGCTCCCTCGGTTCGCACCCGTTTCGCACCCTCTCCCACCGGATATCTCCATGTGGGTGGTGCCAGGACGGCTCTCTTCAACTGGCTCTATGCCAAGCATTTCGGCGGCCAGTTCGTCCTCCGAATCGAGGACACGGACCAAACCCGAAACCTCGAGGATGGCATCGCGGCCATCCTCAGCGGGCTTCGGTGGCTCGGCATCACCTGGGATGAGGGGCCCGAAATTGGCGGCGACCGGGGCCCCTATTTTCAGAGTCAGCGCCAAGTGATCTATGATCGGCATCTCGATACCCTCGCCCGGAAAGACCTCATTTATACGGAGGACAACGGCGCCGTCCGCTTTCGCTCTCCCCGCCAGCCCGTGGTGGTCAATGATCAGATCTGCGGTCGCGTGACCTTCGACCGGGATGAACCGGACATGACCATCCGACGCCCCGATGGCTCCTACATTTTTCATTTCGTCAACGTCGTGGATGACCTCGAGATGGGCATCACTCACGTCATCCGTGGAGAAGACCACCTCTCCAACACGCCGAAGCACATCGAACTCTTTCAGGCTCTCGACGCTCAAGCACCCGTCTACGCCCACATTCCTCTGATTCTCAATCCGAACGGCTCCAAGATGAGCAAACGCGACGTAGCCTCGGCGGTGAGTGATTATCAGAAGCGCGTCTATCTCCCGGAAGCGGTGGTCAACTATCTGGCGCTTTTAGGGTGGTCACCCAAAGACGACCGGGAACGGCTCCCGATCGATGACATGATCGCGCTCTTCGATTTCCCGGGTGTGAACAAGAGCAACGCCGCCGTCGATCTGACCAAACTCACCTGGCTCAACGGCCAGGTCCTGATGGACCTGGGGCCGGACGCACTCTGGGAGCACGCGGCTCCCGTGATCGAGGCCGCCGGTCTCAACCTGCCGGAAGACACGCTCCGAGAGATCCTTCCCCTGATCCAAACCAAGGTCTCCCTCGCCTCGGAGATCCCCTCGAAGATCGCTTTTTTTGAAGGGGATCTCTGCCAGTGGGACCCTTCCGCTCTGCAGAAGCTCGCCCAAACGAAGGGAAGTCGCCGAGTCCTCGAAACCCTTCTCGAGGTGTTCGATCGCCCGGCGGATTGGACGGAGGAGAGCATCTCCTCGGCCATCGACGAGGCGGCGACCCGTCTGGACGTGAAGAAAGGCAAACTCATGTTCCCGGCCCGGGTGGCCGCCAGCGGTCAAGCCGGTGGGCCCGACCTCCTGCCGATGCTGCGGCTCCTGGGCCAGGATCGCGTGCGGCTCCGGTTGAAGGAAGCGCTCAGCCGGCTCGAAGGTGCTGCGTCCACTGAGTGAGTGGCCCCTTGAGTAACTCGCGAACACGACGAAGGGCGAGGTCCTTGAACCTCGCCCTTCGTCTCACGTTTTAGCGATCCATTCCCGGGACCATCACCGATTTCACTTGGGCACGGCGCGATAATAGCTTTCCCGCGCCGCGATGCGCCCTGCGTCGGTCTCTTCCAGAGCGCCGCTGAGGTCGGTAGCGATCACTTCCCAGTCGATGAGATCCGTGGAGTACTCGATGTCCGCGGTCACGCCGGCGGGCAAGGTCAAACCAAAGACACCGCTCGCGGTGATGCCGACGTCCTCCAGCACCACCCGGTCGGAGGGTTCCGGATCCACCGGCGTCGTCCCGCCATCGGTCAAAGCGACGCCATTCAGACCCCGCTGATAGACTTCGAGCACTTCTCCGGCGGAGAGTGCTCGATCGAACACCGCCACCTCGGCAAAACGTCCTGAAAACCCTTCCACGGTCGCGTCGTTTTGTGGTTGGCCACCGAGATACAGAGGCTGGGCGTTTACTGGAGCGCCGGTCACCACACTGCTCCCGATTTCCACTCCGTCCCGGAAGTAGACGAAGTTCTCGCCGTCCTTCACGACCAGGTTGTGGCTCCAGACGTCGAGCGGCAGCGCGGTGTCCGCATTGTTCACATTCTCCGGCGCCGCGTTGAAATGCCATTCAAACTGCGTGGGAGTGAATTTGATGAACTCGCGAGGATCGAAGTCCGTTCCATCGGCCATGTACCGGTTTCCAAACACGACGTCATTGTTGGCGGTCTCTTCAGCCCGGGTCCAAAAAGACCAGGTGAACCCATCGCCCAGCGCGATCGCGGGGAGCGTTCCGAGAGCGATGTGTGAGGTGTCCGTGGATTGATAGACGGTGCGGCCGAGGTCGGGATCATCGACCCAGGCGCCGTCCTCTTCGAAGAGGACACCATCGCTGCCGAGGCCGCTCGAATCCGTCGGATCGCCATCCAACCGCCAGTAGCCGATGAGGCATTCGAAGCCGCCGCCGCCCGCGCCGGCTCCCACCAGGGCCAGCATGTTGGTGCCGCCAATCCCGTTGCCATTGATCGTCACTTCCGTCGACGTTTCGGGCAAGGTCCAGACGGAGTAAAACTGGTTCAAGCCGCCGTCGCCACTCTCATCGACACCGACGTAATCGGCCTGACCGCCGGGCGAGATGCCCGTGTTGACGCGCTCCCAGCCGCCATCGATCACCCACTGCAAGGTGCCTCCAAGAATGGGGTCTTCGGTGTTGCTCTTGCTGCCGGCGTTCGGCCCGTCGAGGCGGTTGTCGATGAGGAGAAACCACTTGGCCGGCCCGCTCGCAGTCACCACGGCTTCGAAATCCGCGTTGTCACGCGCGTTGTTGGCAAAACGAATGTAGCTCTGTCCGACGAGGTAGTCGGGCAGGGGCACCACCAGGTCCCCATTGACGGAAAGCGTGCCCGACCCCGAATCATAGGCCGCGCTGTTGTGCTCATGGGTCCGATCGGAGAATGTCAGGGCGTCTTCGTCGTAGGCGGCGAACTCCACGATGGCCGGTTCGTCGCCGTCCAGACCCGACTCGACCACCGCCAGTTCAACGGGATCCCCACCACCGCCACCACCGGAGGGTGCGAAACCCGCCACGAGCGAAATCATGTTCGATCCGCCCGTGCCGTTGTTGCGCACGGTCACGGAGGTCGACGCTTCCGCGAGGGTCCAAACCGAGTAGAACTGGTTCAGGCCACCGTCACCACCTTCATCCACGCCGGTGTAATCGCCCTGACCGTTGGGCGAAATACCGGTGTTGACCCGTTCCCAGCCGCCGTCGATCACCCATTGAAACGTGCCGCCCAGCTCCGGATCGGAGTCATTGGGACTGCTCGCCTCTCCCGCAGGTCCGTCGATCCGGTTGTCGAGCAGGAGATACCACTTCACGGGATCACTCGCCGTCACGGTCGCCTCGTAATCCGCCTGATCGCGGGCGTTGTTAGCAAACATCACATAGGGACGCCCGACCAAATACTCGGGCAAGGGCACCACGAGATCGCCGCCGGTGCTGAGCAGGCCCGAACCTGAATCGAAGGCCGCGCTGTTGTGCTCGTGCGTGCGATCGGAAAATGTCAGGGCGTCTTCGTCGAAGACGGCCAGGACATCAAAGATCGCGGCGGCATCACCACCCAACCCCGTTTCCTCGACCGTTAGCTGAACCTCGCGCTTCGGATCCGCCGGATCCAGCGGATCCGTTCCCCGATCGATCTCCACACCGTCTTCCAGCTCGTCGCCATCGGAATCCGCCAGGAGCGGATCCGTGCCGTGCTCACGCACCTCGGCAAAGTCCGAGAAACCGTCGCCATCCGTGTCCGCCTTCACGGGATCCGTTCCCAGACTCGCTTCTTCGAGATCCGTGAGACCGTCCTGGTCACTATCGGGATCCTCGGCTCGAAGGACTTCTCCCGGATTGGCCGCCAGGAAAGCGATGTCTTCGGCTGAAAGGGCGCGGGAATAAACTTGAAGATCGTCGTAGACGCCATTCGTGGTCAGCAGCCCGAAAGCGCCAAAGACGAAATCTCCCGCCTCGCTCGGATTGGCCACCCCGAGACCGTCCGCCGACGCCGCTTGCTCCCCGTCAATATAGACCGCCACTTGGTCATGATCGCCCTGGGCGACCACCGCCACGTGATAGGTGCTTCCCAGCTCGATCGTGGGATCGATGACAAACAGGGGCTCGTCGTTTATCTCGGGCGCCAGCCACCAGAACCCTCCGTCCGGCGTCAAGAGCAGGCTGACGGCCGGATTGCTGTCGATGATCGCGGCCCGTGAGAAAACGGCCCCCAAGGCCTCCGGAAAGGCGCTTTGATTCATCCAGAAAGTCGCGCTGTAGTCGGTGATGTCGCCAAACCGGCGCGCTGGCACGGCGAGCGAGCCCCCGCCGTTCACCGCGACAGCGGAGCCGCCCGCCAGCGGATCCTCACCGAGACTCACCGAGCCGTCGCCTTCGTCGTAGCGGCCCGGTCGATCATACCCCGTGATGTCGGCGATCACCTGCTCCTCGTTGGCCGCGTCATCGAGAGGGTAATGGCCCCCAGGGCCCGCCGTGTTGATCACACTGGCACGGAGATCAATCGTCATCGTCGCTGCGGCGGGGCTGTTGGTTTCAAAGCTGAGGGTTCCGGCGAACGCCCCCGTTTCCCCCTGGGAATCAAAGCGGTATTGGACTTCAGCCGATTCACGGGGTCCGATCGTCGCGGGCGGATCCCCGAGCAAAGTCCATTTGGCCCCGTCCGGCCCCGCGATCTCATAATTACTAATTTCCAAAACTTGGGCTTCGCCCGAGTTGCGCAAAGTGATGACGCCCTCGTGGGTCGACGGCACCGCCGCGACCTGACCCAGGTCGCTCGAGCGCGGCACCAGCGGATAGGGATCCACCGCGGGTGGCGGCTCATGCACTCCCTCCGCCGCGCGGTAAAAATCGATGTCCACCGCCGCGCTCTGCGGCGTGGCGCCCAACGACAGCCACAAGTAGTCGGAGCCATTGTCCTCGCCCGTGCCCGCTGTGACAAAAAAAGTGCTGCCTTCGGTCGAGCCGTCCACCCAAACATCCACGCGATGAGTGGCGTCCTCTTCGGATTCGTCTCGCTGAATGGTGATCCAGAACTCGTGCCACTGGGTCAGATCCTCGACCGGGACCAAGTTCTGCTCGATGCCTTCACCGGCCTCCACATCGCCCGAAACCTCGGGTCCCGCCTTGGAGTTCATGATCAGTCCGTTCATCTCCGGCGCCCCGTTCTGCTCGTCCGAAGTCAAACCGAGCGAAAAACTAATTTTCCCACTTTTATCATTTTCGACGTCATCGGTGTCCGCCTCATGAATTCCGAACATCCCCTTGCCGCTGTCGTGGATGGTTCCGCCGTCGCCCTCAATCGCCCAATCCGCCGCGTCTCCACCGCCGTCTGGATGCTGCTGATCGAGCGGACCACCGGTCGAGGGCGTTGGCAAGCGGGCACGGAAATTCAGGGTCACGCCATCCCGTAGCGGCTTGTAGCCCTCGGCGAAAGTGGGGCCGCTCTCCGCGTTGATCCCCTCGAACCCCATGTCGCGATGAAAGGAAACCTTTCGATTGCTCGGATCGGGCATGTCAAAATCACGCGGATCTCCCGGATCCTGCATGCGAATGAAGGTCTCACCGGCCTCCTCCAATGCGGAGACGCCGCCGGGGCTGCCCTCGCCGATGGCGGAGCCGTCCCAGGCATCCGATCCGTTGTTGTGACTCCAGCTACCATCCAGGGAGCCGTCATCTGCGGATTCGGCTTGATCACCAGCGAAGGTGTAGACCCAGCCATCGGGCGGTTCGACCCACAGGCTGAGGTCTTGCGCCGATGCCCGCGCCAACATGAGGCCAAGCGTGAACAGGCCTCCCAATAACAAGGAAGTGGGTCTTCTCATCACGAAGTCAGGGGTTTGAGGTCAATGGATTTAGGAAACTAGCGCCCGCGAACGGACCGAGCCGGACGGCGAGCGAATCCCTACCCTCTGCGATACCCGAAACCGCGCCCGCGAGGCAAGCTTTCTTCTCTCGCACTGATGCGCGCCCCGATCTCGTCCGTCCGGGTGCCCGACAAACACGCTCACTTCAGAGCCAACCGCGGCCTTTTCCCGGGCATCGGGGAGTCGCCAACCTCGCCAAGACCTTCGGCGTCGCACGCCCGAGCGGTGCCGATTCAGGGCTTCGGCATTTCGAAGAGCTGATCGTCCAGCTCGACATTGTGCTTCACGCTGGTGAACTCGAGCGTGGCCGAAAAAGCGGGATTCTTGACCTCGGTTTTCATGGGAATCTGGATGCCGTCCACCTCCCGGTATTCGCGTGCGATGATGGTGGCATCAATCTCACCCTGGGCTCCCAAATTCATGACCTGATGCATCTTCGTCAGGAGACCGGTCTCCGCGTCCAAATACCAAGTCTCCTTCTGCCCATCCTTGGAGCGCGCTTCCACCACATGGACCTTCTTCCCTTCAAACTCTTCCTCGGGCAGCAATTTCATGACGGGATACTCTTCCTTCAGGCGGAGTTCGCGCTGGAGGTTGGATTCCCGTTTCAGTTGCTCCAGCTCGGCACTTTCCAGTTTACGAAATCCTAACAGAGAATCTTTGGACCAGCCGATCTCGCCATCATATCCCTGTTTTCCTTCCATCAGCCCGGGAATGGACTGCTCGACGACCACCTTGTCGGGCGCCTTTTGCGACATTTTCACGGTCAGTGAAATTCCTTGCGCGGGCATGGACATCTTGCCCTCGACGACCCGGGTTTGAATCTTCTTGATGGCCTCCGCCCCGCCGGTGGCCTCGATGAGCTTGTCGACGAGGGCGTGGGCTTTGGGATCGGCTGTGGGCTCTACAGGCGCTTCCGGTTTCTCGGCGCGGGTGGCCGGTCCAGAGATTAGTAACAATGCTAGGCACGGGCCCAGAAAGAAGCGATGGATGAACGTGGTCATGTCAGGACAGGAGGTTGGCAGACGATTGGTTTCCGTGAAGGCTTATGGAGTTTGGGAGCGCGCTCGTCGTTCCA
Source organism: Verrucomicrobiales bacterium (assembly GCA_965204485.1). Taxonomy (GTDB): domain Bacteria; phylum Verrucomicrobiota; class Verrucomicrobiia; order Verrucomicrobiales; family DEV007; genus JAACDM01. The sequence continues at coordinate 52,566 of CBDBEZ010000133.1, read as the reverse complement.
GGCGACGCTGGATCCATTTGAGCGCCTTGTCAATGTCCGGATCCTCTCCGCGAAAGCGCTTGCGCAAGCGGAGCGGCACCCGCTCGTCGGGAATGACACCCCGGCCTTCCACCCTACGGCCGCTGGCCGTCGTGAGGTTGGCGATGGCGTGCTGCAGCCAATCTCCGTTGGGCAGATTCACAATCATCGAAGGCAGGGCGGCGCCCATGGATCGGCGGCCGACGATTCGCGCACGCCCCGCCTCCTGCAAACCGGCGGCGAAAATTTCCGAGGTGGATCCACTCATGCGGTCGATTAGGATCGTCACCGGCCCCAAAAAGGCCTCGGGCTGAGGGAAGGCGACGAAATGAATCTCGCCAGCTCGCAAGGTCATCGTTCCAAGCGAATACTGTTCTTTGGTGAGCAAGCCGGCCAGACCGTTGGCCATCATCCCAATGCCACCCGGATTGCCTCGCAAATCGATGATCAGGCCGACGTCGTCCTCCCGATGCGCTGCTTGGATGGCCTCCCGGAGGGGGCCCATCAGCTCGGGGAGAAAGATGTTGAAATGAAGGTAGAGGACGTCGCCCTGAGGCAGGGGCAGCCGCTTCCTAACGAAATGGATCGGCACCGAGGGAAGATTGGCCACGCTCAAGGACATCTTTCCGGGATAGACGCCGGGCACGTAGGAGAAGGTCTGTTCGCGAGCGCCAGCTCCCGGATTGACCACGGTGAGTGACTGCCGCCGACCTTCCTGGGGCGACCCCGCGAGGTCTGACAAGACTGAAAGAACGAAAAAATCCTCGGAGAAAGTGTTGGCGGCCGCTTCTTCCGCCTTTTGCTGAAAAGCCACCACGTCAAGACTGCCGATCCGGCGCACGCGCTGTCCTGCGCGCAGCCCCGCCCCGGCCGCCGGAGAATCCGGATCCACGGCACTGATCACGATTTCGCGACCCTCTCGTCGCAGGTGCAAGCCGCTGTAATCACCCAAGGGCTCCCCATGGGAAGCTTCAGCTTCGGCGATTTCGCCCTCGTCGAGCGGATCCGGGTCGGGCGGATCGGGAACCAACGCATTCGATGGATCCTCAAGTTCCACCGCGGCCTCGACCAAGGCTTGATCTTCCAATTCGGCGGACCCGGGAAAGACACCGAAATGACTCTCGCCCAATCGTCCGAGCATCTCGTTCAGGATGGGGCGAAGCGCATTCGCGTCGTTTGCCTCTGCCGCCTGGGGCCGATACTCCTCGCGCAAGGCGGCCCAATCGAGGCCGTTGAACGCGGGATCGTAGTAGGACTCCTCGATGGTCTTCCAGACAAAGTCGAAGGTCTCGAGAGACGGGGAGTTCGGACGGGCGTCCTCTGCGAGCCCAGCAGCCGTGAAGCCACTGACGGTCAGAAAGCTGCCAAGTAGAAGGCGGGCAAGCATCGCGATGCGCATGGCGAACCTGGCAACCGGCAGTCTTGACTGTCAAGCGGTGACGCGGCGCGCCAGCGATTCTGTAAGACGGCGTCGGAAAGAGTCGTAATGGCCTGAATTGGTGGGTGTTGAGCGTGTTGAAGCTGGCGCTAAGAGGGCGAACAGTTTCGTGTGGCGGTTCTCGGGCGAATTTCGGAGGGCTCGAGCCGCGAAATGGATCCCCCTGTCGGCAATAGGCAATAGGAAGCCAGACCGCTCCGATGGCGGACGCGAACCCAAGGTTACCGAGAACGCAGGGCGGGCGTTCCTCAGCCCGGAGCCGGTGGCGGCCACCATCCCTCTCGCATGGAGGCGGCGATTTGACGGGCAAAATAGATGGCCGTGTGTCCACGGCGTATCTCTGGCTTCAAGTTGCGCTTGTGGAAGCAGTGGAACACGGCGTGGGCCATGAACATGATCAGCCACAGAACGAGAATGGAATTGGGATGATGGTGATAGCAATGACCGGAATGCCAGCGGGAGCAGAGTTCGTTAAAGCCTTCGTTTTCGACCTTCCAACGGTCGTGCCCGAAATGGAAGATGGTCTTGGCATCGGCCATTGAGCGGGGCATGGTCGTCGCCCACCACCAGTGGCTATCGATGGGAGTCTCGACCCAATCCCCAGCGACGCGCTCGCGACGGATGCCAGTCTCATGGGAATGAACAACGCGAAGAGGAGTGTGAATGGATTCAGTGCAGAAGCCCTCAGCCTCTTGTAAACGAACGTGCCGCGCGGGCTTGCCCGGTGCAGCCGGAGTCTCAAATGATTCTGGCTCTTGCTCCTCAAGGGGCAGGAGCGTGCGGGCTTCGGACAATAGCTCAGGCTGATTATCCTTGAGTACGGCAACAAGGTATTTGCCGTGGTCTTCAAGAAGATTGATCACGGAGGGACGCAGGTAGAGCGCATCGGCAGTGAGCACGTCAAAGCAGCGTGGGTGGTCCTTAAGGACGCGAGTTATCAGCCGTATAGCCGCAGCGACTTCGTCGTCTCCAGGATCTCCGTCTTCACCAGGCTCAAGCATTTCCACGTCGAGAAGCAATTGAAAATCCTCACAGATAATCTGAAACGCGACCAAGCGGTGGTAGAACTGTGTTTTGACCTCGTCTCCGACGGCGATCCGGCGTTGGAGACACTTTGGACAACAACGTTTGTAGCTACAGTGAGTTTCGTGACCATCGACGGCGGCAAGCATCCAACCGCGCTGTGGGGCAAGGATTTTGTTGCGTTTGAGGCAGAAGTAAATGTGTTCGAGACACCCTCGCACACTGTCAGGCTCGATGCGCTCGGAGACATACGCCAGTTCGTCGGCGCTGGGCAAACGGTGATTACCGAGCCAACGGGTCCAGCTGCTCTTGTTCCGGTGTTGCTCGAGTTCGTTGAAGCTTGGTAACCGGCAGCAGAACATGGCGAAGAATGCTGCCGGGAAAACTCGAGTGGGAATCTGTGGTTTGGGACGAGAGTCACGCACCCGCAGCCTCCACTGTTGGCGGAGGCTGAAAATCTTGTCCGCGTAAGTTAGTAGTCGCGTGAGAATGGTCGCTTCTTTTTTGGTGGAGAATTGCGCCCGGACTTGGCTTTGCCGGCTGATTTCTTACCGGTCTTGCCCTTCTTCTTGGCGGAGCTACTCGCCGCTCTGGCCTTGGTTTTTGCCTCCTCGAGTCGGAGGCGCCCCTGCTCGTCGAGGGCTTCCAGCAGAGCATTCGCCTTCTGGAAATCATCGATCCAGCGTCTCGCCTGAGCTTCCAACGGTCTGGGGACGTGCAGCATGGTGGTCTTGCCCTTGCGAGTCTGACCGATGGCCAAGGAGCGATGGCGCAAGGAGTCGTCGGAAGCGCAACGGCAAGTGGGCTTGCCGCATTTACGAGAGAGTTCGATGGGCGAGCCGTGAAGGAAGCCTTCGGCCTGGTCGAGGAGCTGGCGGAGGCGGCTGCGAATCTGGCGTTCGGTGGGGGGCAGGGAGTTTCTGCTTGGCATGAAGGTCGGCTCGTTCGGCGCACTGTAATATAAGACTATTACAGAAACAAGCTTAAAAAAGATGAAATAACGAATGCGAATTTGCCATGGGGTCAAAAATGGGCGCCGCCGATCCGAATTACCCAAAAATACAGGGCTTGAGCCGCCTCAGCCGCCTATCTTACGGAATCGCTGCCTCGAGGGCAGCGATTCCGTAAGACGGCGTCGGAAAGGAGAAATGACCGGAAGTTGTGGATGAGGGGCAGCTACCGGAACACCATTCGAAGTTCGATGATGGGTTAGGCAGCGGCTTGCTGCTCGATGCCGTCCACGAAGATGATTCCTTGCACGACTTTGTCAAGTTGACGATACCCGTTGAGTCGACGCCAGCCTTTCCCGGCTTCCAGCCCGAGCTTGTAGACCATTGAAAGGGTTGCTTTCCTCGATCCGCACCCTTTGGTTTGTCGAGTCCGATGGCGGACCGTGGCAAACGTCGACTCAATCGGGTTTGTCGTCCGGATGTGTCTCCAGTGCTCGGCTGGAAAGTCGTAGAACGTTAGTAGAGTTTCCTTGTCTTTCTTCAGGCAGGCGCACGCTTTCGGATACTTGGCTTCGTAGAGCGTGAAGAACTCGTCATAGGCCTCCAAGGCGGCCTTCTTTGTTTCCGCCATGTAGATCTCATGGATGCGTTCCTTGGCAAGGGGTTGCACTTTCTTGGGCAGCTTGTCGAGGATGTTGGCTGTCTTGTGCACCCAACATCGTTGCTGTTTGCTTGTCGGGTACTCCTCTTCCAAGGCACTCCAGAACCCGAGAGCTCCATTGGCGATACTCAATTTCGGGGGGATCTTCAATCCTCGTTTCTCGAGATCTCTGAGCACATTTTTCCAGGACAGTTTGCTCTCTCGTTCTCCATCGCTGATGGTTACCAATTCCTTGGTTCCATCGGGTAAGGAGCCGACAATGACGAGAACACACGGGCGGTCGTCATTGAGCCTGACATGGAAGTAGATCCCGTCGGCCCAGAGATAGACGTATTCCTTGTCGCTGAGGTCACGCTTGCTCCATTGCTCGCGTTCTTTCTCCCATTGCTCTTCCTCGTCGAACGATGTTGGCTGCAGAAAGACCCGATGCGTTCTCACCGAGGATCGGCTCTAAGGCCCGACTCATCTCGGAGGTTGAGATTCCTCGCAGGTAGAGTGCTGGGATGAGGTTGTCCAGTGAAGCGACTCGGCGTAGGTACGGCGGAAGGATGGCGCTGGTGAACCGCTGGCCTGATCGGCGATCATTGATCCTGGGCTGCCGAACAGGAACGTTCCCTATTCCAGTCTGAAGTTGTCGCTTCAGGAAGATGGCCGTTGCGGACGACTTGGCGATGACCCTGGTCATCACGCTGATGTTGATGGGCTTGAATGTAGTCGGAAATTTCGTTGTCGATGGCGGCCTGAAGAAGCATTTGGGCTCCTTGTCGCAGGGTGGCCTCAAGGGCGTTCTGGCAGACGGTGCTTGCTCCTTCCTGGCCGAGGATAGATGCGGATTCGGTGGGGTGGTTGGTGGTTTTCATTGGAGTTCAGTTGTTTTGGTAAATGGTTGAACTCTTCATGATGCCCCGACCGCTCTCATCCACAACTTCCGGTCATTTCTCGGGAAGAAGTCCCACGAGACGGTCTGCATCGCCACCTCCGCGACCATTGTCGATCCGGCCAACGAGGACAGCGCCAACGCCGGTCAGGAGTTCGTCGCCCGGTTCTTCGGGGTCGATACCGACAACGTCGAGCTCGTTGGCGAACGCTACCAGCCTGACGTGTGGGCCGATCCCGCTGACCGTGCTGTGCCCGCCCATCTCGCCGGCACCGAATAGCCGATCTTGGCCACGCGAACCACTCCATCCTTGCTCACCCGGCAATCCGACACCTCGTACTCGGGCAGGGCATGACTCGGCAAGGCGTGCATCTGTTCGAGGGCGAGTGCTTCGCGGCGATTGCGTTCTTGGCAATTGCAAGTCAGGAAGGCCTGATAATGTTCCTCGCTCTCGAAGTCGCGGTGACCGCGCAGATCGAGACTGTCATTGAGGTAGGATCTCAAATGGCCGTGCGCGTTTTCGACGTCACCGTTCTCATGGGGTGAGCCAATGTTGGTTGTCGCCGCCTCCATGTCGTAATGCGCTAACAACAACGCATAGGCCTCGTTAATGCCCCGCTGCCTCTTGTCTCGACGGAGTTGGTGAGTGGCCGTCGAGCTGTTATCCGTCTGACATATCGAAGTCGCTTTGCCTAATTGAAACAAGGTCGCCTGCAAGGTTCGCTTCAGGGAGAGAAACGATTCGCTGCGCGCCGGTATGGCCCACTCCCAGTTCGAGAACGGCAACACTGTGTGGCAGAGCAGATGCACGAAAGGCTCTCCGGCGATGGTGATCCCGAGGGATTTCCCTTCAAACCAATCCAACTGCAGCCGTTCTCCAGGGCGATGTTCTTGTGGAAAGTAGAGTTCCGGTGTCTCGCCGTGCTGCTGTCGCCATTGCTTGAGTCTTCTTTGGAGGGTCCGCAGCAGACGACCATCCTCGAAGCGCTTCGGATGGCGTCGCTGCAGTTCGGCAAGCAGGCGCACCGCCTTGATGTTCGGGCACTGCTTGAGTAGGCCCTCGATCTCTTTCCAGACGCCCTCGAAGGGATCCTCTCGCGTCCGCCATGTCCGGGGGCCGCGACGGCCTTGGGGCGGCCCTCCGTGGATACACTTGCGGGCTGTTTTTCGGTCGAGGCCCGCCTTGCGGGCGCTTTCACTGAGGTTGTCGGTCTCTCGGTAGACTTTCATCAACTTCCGGTACTGCACGGCGCTGATCATCGCCGTGCACCTCGCCCAGACACCCCAGCGCCGCCCCCCCTAATGTGGGGAATCTTAGTTGTCGTTACCGGGGAATTCTAATTGTCGTTCTACAGACGGTGACCGCTCATGAGGGGCGCCAAGTGAGGAGCACGACGATCAACATCAGCGGCAGGTAGAGCAGGGTCGAGAAGAACAGCTGCCGCGCCTGGGCTCGCTGACGCGTCCGATAGAAACGCCAAGACAAGAGGACCAGCCCGCCCGTGAGTGCGACGGTCCCCACCGTGTACCACCAGGACGCTTGACCGGTGAAGGCGGGGAACAGCAAGAACAAAAACATGGCGCCGCTGAAGGCAAGAGCCAAGGCGCTCGTCTTGTTCCCGGCTTCATCCCCGTTCGACCACATGATGAAGCCCGCCCGTTCATATTGGCCTCGGTAAATCCAATTGATGGCGAGGAAATGGGGCAGCTGCCAGAAGAAGAGCAAGCCAAAGAGAAACACGGCCTCGGGTGCCAGCAGCGGTCTGTTGGCGGCGGCCCAGCCAATCAAGGGTGGCAGGGCACCGGACAGGGCACCCACCAGCGTGTTGGTGGTGGAACGCGTCTTGAGAGGCGTGTAGACGAAGATGTAGATGGCGATCGTCGCTGCGACGAGACTGGCGGCTGGCAGATTCACACGCATGAGGAGATGAAGGATCCCCAGAGCGGCCAACACCCAGCCGAGAACAAACGCCAATTCGGGCGGGACGCGCCGCGCGGCCAGAGGTCTGTCCGCCGTTCGCTCCATCTTCGCGTCGGCTTCCATTTCCAGAATCTGATTGTAAATCCCCGCCGCGAAAGCGCACAACGTCGTGCCGATCAAGGTGTGGACCAACGTCCCAAGCTCAAACCCTCCGCCTCGAGTGCCCAGGAGGTAGCCGAACAGCGTGGTCACCACGACCAACGTGCTCAGCCGAGCCTTGGTCAGGGTCATGAAATCGGCCCGGGAGAGCAAGCTGCCCGACAGCGAGGCCGCTTCCACCTTGGGAGAGGAATGACTGGGTTCCGCCGTCACCATTGACCCGTTGTCTGAAGCTCCGCATCAAGGATGATTTCGACGCGTCCGGTCCGAGGATGGACTCCCGAGACCTCGGCGAGGCGGATTTCCTCCGAGCCCCACCGAACGAGCCATCGCTTCCAGGCCGCATGCGAACGGTCGATCATCATCATCATACCTGTTGAGATACGTCTCGACAAAGAAGGCCGCGCCTCGATTCGGCCCGGTCCTCTCGAAATCTTCGCCATGAACACGCTCTTGGCTAGCCCTGGGCGCTTTCGTCGGCTTCGGTTTCGGCCTCCGGCTCAGCCGGTTTCGGCGCGTTTTCCTGGACCCACTGGGCAAAATCTGCCTCGCTCACCACCTCATACAGGGCCTTCATCGAACCGTGTCCAGGCCCGCAAAGTTGCCCGCAGATGATTTCCCATTCTCCCGTCTTGGTCGGCGTGAACCAAAGCGGATGCTCCGTTCCCGGGATCGCGTCCTGGGAAACTCGCAGCGGCACCATGGAGAGGTTGTGAATCACATCACGCGAGGTGACGGTGATCAAGACCGGCCGGTCCTGAGGCATGGTGAGCGAACCCACCGACACGATGTCGTCCATGCCATTGGGATCGCTCCGGTCGAGGCCCGCGGGATCACTGAGGTAAAAATCGGGATGCACCCTACCTAAGCGCCCATCGGGGCCGGGGTAGTGGAAGGCCCAGCCAAACTGATAGGCCACTGCGCGGATCCGGACCACCTCCGGGCCGGTGGGGAACGCCTCCACGCGCTGCGCCCAAAAGGGAAAGGCGAAACCGATCAAGAGAATGGCCTCGATGATGATGACGGACACCTCGATGTGGGTCGATGCGTGGCCGCGAACTCCCACATAATCCGCTCTGGGATGACGTCTGTGCCAGAACCGCCAGAGGCAGTAGAAGAAGAAGCAGATCCAGCCGACAAAAAGGATCGTCATGAAAAGATGCACGAACTCGTTCATCGCATCCACGGTGGCACCGTGGCGTGACGTGACATCAGGTAGCATTAACCAGTCGAGGATTTTCATATCGAGGTGGAGTCGGGCGGAACAACAATCTTGTTAGGCTGGGCTTTCCCTAGCTCAGCTCGAGGGCTTCGGCGTCCTGTTCCTGGCGAGCGACCAGGCGGGCGCGACGGTTGAGGTTGATGAAAAAGGCGACCACTCCCGCGAAAAGGGGCACCATGAAAAGCAGCAGAGCCAAGATGGCGTAGCCGATCGCCTCGGAGGTCTTGTGTCCCGGCGCCATGCAGACGGCACAAGCTAGGATGGAGAGAAATTGCATGAGGAGAAGCGGATTCAGTCAGGTCAGATGATGATGTGGCGGGCTTTCCGGATGAAGTAGAGCCCGTAAACGACAAGCCCCAAACTCAGGACCCCGCTGGCATCCGCCATCAGGAGAAGGCTTTCTGAACCGGGATCGGTCACCAAGCCCGTGCGCACCGAGAGAGCGAACCCCAGCGTGATCATCACCGAGAGAGCGATGAAGAAGATGTGAAAGGCTTTGAGTGACATTTCGGTGAGCGGAGGCTGGGTGATGATCAGATCCCCGTGAAGCTAGAGCGCGATGGGATCCTTCAATGCCAGAATGAACAACAGCATCCCGCCCGCCGCAAAAAAGCAGGTAAACACGAGGATGCGGTAGATCATGGGCCGTTCATGATTCAAGTGCATGAAGATCGCCGCCACCAAGCCCGCCTTGAAGGTCGCGATCGCCAGTCCGATGAAGACGTTGACGACGGTGGAGCCGAAATCGACCCATGAGACGACCACCGTGATGACCGTGAACACGAGCAGTGCGGCCCCCACCAGCGTGTAGGCCTTCATGTGCTTTTGAATTTCTTCGGGAGAATCTGCCATGGGATGAAGAAAGAGTGGGTAAGGTTTCGGTTGGGCGCCAGAAGGAGAGGCTACATCAGATAGAAAATCGGAAAGAGGAAGATCCACACCAGATCGACAAAGTGCCAGAACAGGCCGCCGACCTCCACACGGTTGGCCATGTGCTCGGGGTTTTTCAGGTATAGCTTCCTTCCCCGGACCAGAAAGTAGCCGAGAACCAGCATCCCGCCGAATACGTGGAGCCCGTGCAAGCCGGTCATGGTGAAGTAGATGGCGTAAAAGGTGTTCTTGCGGGGACCAAAGTTGGAAAAGAACTTCACGTCCTCGAAGGGGATGGTCACCGCCGGATGGGCGTGGCCGCCCGCCTCCCCGTCGCCGCCGGTGGCGGCGTGCTGCTCGTGATCGCCCTCGCCCTCGCCACCGCCGTCCTCGGAGTCGTGTGAAGCCTCGTGCAAGGCATCGTGGAGCTTGTCCAGCTTCACCCGTTCAAAATCGTAGAAGGGCTTTTCTTCATACTTCGCGTCCGGGTGGCGCGATTTCCATTCGGCCACGGCTTCCCGCTGCTCGGCGAGTTTCGGGTCGCGGTAGTGATTGAAGTCTTCGAGCAACTGCTCGCCCTCTTCCTGATCATCGAAGTAGCTGAAAATCGCCGCGTCGGCGACCGCCCGCTGCCGCGGATCGTCGTGCCGAAGATAGACCCTGAGATCGAGTTCATCGATGTGCATCTTGAGGCTCGCAGAAACCAGCTCGCCTTCGAGCTTGGTCACATGGGCCCGTGTCAAATTGAGCTCTTCATCGGTCCAGGAAAGGACTTTGTTACGCGGCAGCACAAAATGGCCATTCGGTGAGAGAGCCAATCTCAGCTGACCGATGTCGTTGATGGTCTCTAAGGCTGGATAGTTCTCGTCCACCTCGGCCTGCAGCTTGGCCGCGCCCTCCGAGTCCTCTTCCGCGGCGAGGCTGTCGGCCTCCGCCTGGAGTTCGAGCCCCTTCTTGATGTCCGCCACCCAAGCGCGCGAGGGCTCCACTTCGGTGCCGTCGGCCAGGGTGAAGCGGACGTCGTCCTTGTTCTCTAGCCACTTGAGGAAGTAGTGACTGCCCGAGGCCGAGTCGAGGACGACGTGCGAGGCGTCAAAGATCAGGCTCTTGTCATCCTTGGAATCCACGTGGCCGGCCACGATGCTGCCATCCTTCAAGGTGACGTGGTAGTGCGTGAACTTCGCCTTGTACTCAAAGCCCTTGTTCACCAGGAAGATGGCGGCGCAGAGAACGACCAGGAACATCCACAATCGATAGCGGTTCCATTGCCGCATCTTGAGCGCCACCCAGGCATAGACCACGAACACACTGGAAAGGATGAGGATCAGCGTGTTGACGAAGCCAAAGGGCACCTGAAGTTCGCCGTGCGGCCAGGGGTAATCCGCTCCGAGACGGAGGAAGACGTAACTGGAAAACAGCCCGCCGAAGAGCATCACTTCAGAGGCGAGGAACAGCCAAATGCCGACCTTGGCATTCCAGAGCCCCGTGTCGGGCCGGGCGGTGACGGTGTAGGGTATTTCCATGAAACTAAACGCTGAGCTGATCAGTCAGTCGGAGGGCAGGGTGGTTAGACAAGTGCCGGCTTCTCTTCCGGCTGGCTCTCGGGTTCCTTGACGGGCTCCCACTGGGGCGAGAAATCCCGATCGTCCCCGGGAACGCTGTACTCGTAAGGCCCCTTGTAAGCCACGGGCTCCTCGAGGAAGTTGCCGTGAGGCGGCGGCGTCGGCGTGTTCCACTCCAGGGTCGTCGCACCCCACGGATTGTCGTCTTTGATCTTCTTCCCAAAAACGAGGCTTCCGAAGAAATTGATCACAAAAGGCACCTGAGACACGGCGAGCATCGCGGCCCCAAAGGTCATGAGGACGTTCAAGTCGCGAAGAGTGATCAGCTCGCCGTTGGCAAAGAGCCGGGAAAAGAACGTGCCCGCCTCAAAAAGTGGCTGATCGGTCGTCATCGGAAAGGACTGTCCGCCGTCATACCAGCGACGGTGAAAACCCGCCACGCCCTGGACCATCATCGGCGCGAACAGCAGATTCATGGCAACCAAGGATGGCCAGAAATGGAGGTGGCTGAGGAAGGAACTCATCTGGCGGCCGGTGAAATTTGGGTACCAATGATAGATCCCCGCAAACAGCCCGAAGAGCACGCCGGGCGCCACCACGTAGTGGAAGTGCCCGATCACGTAATAGGTGTCGTGCAAGTGGAGATCGATCAGGTTGAAGGCCAGGGGAAGACCGGTGAGGCCGCCGATGCCGAACATCGGTAGAAAGGCGGTGGCCCACAGCATGGGTGGCGTGAAGCGGATCGAACCACCCCAGAGAGAGATCATCAGGCAGGTGAGCAGGATGACCGAGGGCACTGAAATCAAGACGGTGGTGGTCTGAAAGAAGGCACTCACCCAGGCGCCCATTCCCGTCATGTACATGTGGTGCGCCCACACAATGAAGCTGAGGAAGCCGAGCACGAGAACGGCGTAGACCATGGAACGGTAGCCCCACAGCGGCTTCCGGGTATTGGCCGGGATGACTTCCGCCACGATGGCGATCGCCGGCAAGAGCAAGACGTAGACCTCCGGATGCCCCAGAAACCAGAACAGGTGTTGATAGAGCAGAGGACTTCCGCCGCCAGCCACATCGAAGGGCTGGCCATCGACCAAGAGACCGGTCGGCACGAAGAAGCTCGTGTAGGCGAGCCGATCCATGAGCTGCATGATGGCCGCGACCTCCAGCGGGGGGAAGGCCAGCAGGAGCAGAAAGCCCGTGACCATCATAGCCCAGACGAAGAAGGGCATCCGCATCCAGGTCAGGCCCTTGGCTCGCAGGTTGATGATGGTGGCAATGAAGTTCACGGCACCCAACAGCGAGGACGTGATGATGAACACCATCGCCGACAGCCACATGGTCTGGCCCGTCCAGAAAACGCTCGGGTAATCCAGTTGAGCGGTGGTCGCCAGGGGCGAGTAATTCGTCCAGCCGACCTGAGCGGCACCGGAGGGCATGAAAAAACTGCCGAGCATCATGATGCCACCGATGAAGAAGCACCAGAAGCTGGCCATATTCAGCCGGGGGAAAGCCATGTCGATCGCTCCAATCTGGAGAGGCGTCACGTAGTTGCCAAAGGCGGCGAATCCCAGCGGCACGATCCCGAGGAAGACCATGATGGTCCCGTGCATGGCCCCGAACATGTTGTAGAGCGATCCGTTCATCACCCCGTCCGAGACGAAACGATCCACCAGGAACAGGCGCAGGTACCAGGGGAGCGGTTCCCCGGGATACGCGATGCTCCAGCGCATGCAGAGCATCAGGTAGAAACCAAATGCCAGGAAAAAGAGGGCCATGTAGCCGTACTGCATCCCGATCATCTTGTGATCGGTGGAAAAGACATACTTTTTCCAATACGGTTCCTCGTGATGGCCGTGGCCGTCGTCGTGGGCGTGAGGATCGGCGGTGGTTGCGGTAGCCATGGTGCGTCAAGCGTTGAGTTTTGGGGGGCGCTGGTGGGGTGGGGGTGCTGGGCGTCGTGGGTGATCAGGGAGCCGGGGCCTCGCCGTCCGGAGCGGCGGCGTCCCCGCCACCACCTCCGCCAATGGGTTCCATGGCCACGGGATCGACCTTTTCTCCGGGCAGATCCTGGTTAAAACCCTCGAGATCAGCCACGGTCAGCCCGGGAATATCGTGCGTGGCGCGAGCGTGTGCCACCATTTCTTCAGTGACCATCCCACTGTTCTCGTCGACCTGGGAAGCGTTGTCTCCCAGGCCGAGTCGGATGTAGGACATCACCTGGGCCATTTGCTTATCGTTGAGGGCGTCTTTCCAAGGCGTCATCAAGCCGTTGTAAGACTTTCCATCCACCGTGATGGGGCCCTGGATTCCGTTCAAAATGACCATCGCCAGACGCTCGGTCCCGCCGGTGACCCATTCGGAGTTCACCAAGGGAGGATAGGTGCCGGCCTGTCCGGTCCCGTTCGCCTGATGACACACGGCACAGGTGATGCCGTATTGTTTTTTCCCATCCTTGAGCCACTTCTCACCCGGCGGAAGCACCTCCTCTTCCCCAGCACCCCTCGGTGCGGGATCATAGGAATACCCATCGACGAAGGTGAAACCACTGTTACTGAAACCGCCGTTGGTGGCTCCGAGGTAGCCCGCGCCCACGATGAGGGCGATGCCGGCCAAGAGAAAGGCCCAGAGCGAGACGGGCTCGTTGCCCTCCTTGGGATCCGGCTTCTCGCGGGCCGCGGCTGCGGCGTGCTCACTGACGATGCTGACTTTCTCGTCGTAATCGCTGTGGGCGTGAGAGTTGAGATCGGGAGCACTCATGACTGGGGCGTGGTGGTCTCTTCGTCGGAGGCCGAACTGACGCTGGCGGCGGCGGCTCGGGGACCGGTCAGAGTTTCGGGGATCAGGTAATCCTTCTTGAGAGACTTGAGGTAGGAGACCAGGGCTTCGGCGCGCTCGGTGGGCACCACTTCATAGCCATCGGCAGGGGCGAATTCTCCCTCCAGTGGGAGCGCTTTCTCTGAGGGAGCGGACCCGATCCGCTGGACGCGGTAAAGATGCCGGTAGGCCGGCATGTTTGAGCGGAAACGGAGGCTGCGCGGGCTGTAGAGACGCTGATGGATGAGCGATTCATCCTCCATCCGCCAACCGTAGTTGGCCAGGTCCGGCCCGGTGCGCCGGATGCCCAGGTGCGCGATGTCCTCTCCAAGATAGTCCTCTGGACGCTGGGTCCGCAACGGCGCCGCCTTCCCTTCGTCGCCATCCCAGTTCGGTCCCCGGCCCGCCCAGCCCTCACGCCACATGTCCGTTCCGAGCGCCTTGCTCGGCCGGATCATCTGGGTGTGGCAGTAGGCACAGCCCTCGGAAGTGTAGATCTCGTGGCCGGTCTGCATCCGCCCGGCGGTCACCGGCGGGTAGGTGGTTCCGTCACTGCTTTCCAACTCGTCTTCACTGTAGGCCACGGGCGACAGGCCGCGGAAGCTGAGGTGGGGCATTATCACGAGGAAGAGCCAGGGCGCCCCAAAGGTGAGACCGAGGAGCAAGGTGAAGGATTTGATGTGATTCATGCTTGGGCCGCTTTCAAATCGTGTTGGGATTCACGCGGATGAATGTAAGTCGCCTGGCCGCTGCGGCGTCCCAGGCGGCAGATCATCAAGAGCACGTGGAAGAAGAACATCAGGTTGGAGAGGATGATGAACAGCCAGGCCAGCGTCCGGCCCACCAGAAAACCCCAGGAAACTTCGACACTGAGGACGTGAGCCTCATCGTAAAGAAAGGCCTGCTGCCCCTGATACAAGCCGCCCAGAAGCAAGGCGATCAGCATCGCGCCGGTCCCGTAAGCGGAGAACCAGAAGTGAAAGCGAATCCACTTTCCCGAGCGCCATTCACATCCCATCAGGCGAGGCAGGATGAAATAGATGGCCCCGAACATGATCATGGAAAAGAAACCGTAGAGGCCGGTCATCTGGTAGGCCTGTTCCGCGTGGGAGAACTGGAGCAGCTTGCCGAAGCGGAAGAGGGAGGTCGCCGCGCCTAACAAGATGAAGGCGTTGAAGCAGATCGACCCAAAGAAGACGAAGCGGAGGGTCGGGCTGTAATGGATGACGCCGTGATGCCCCTTGACCGTGTTGTGATGATTCAGCCCGATGAAGACCATCGGCACGATGAGGAAGATCATCGCGGCGCCGCTGACGGCCGGCATCCACGCGGGCAGCGGGCCGCCCATGTAGTTCTGGATGCCCACCCAGCCGCCGAGGATGGCCAGACTCCAGAAGCTGGCGAGGGCCAGCTGGTAGCTGTGGATAGGGCGGCCCACCACCTTGGGAATCAGATAATAACTCGCGCCCAGAGCCACGGGCACCATCCAGAGCATCAGCAGGGTGCCTCCATACCAGGCCCCCACCGCGGCGTTCATGACCGCGGCGCTGGGGAAGTGATGGATGAGCAAGTTGGCGGTGAGGTAGATCCAGGGAAACCAGAAACCGGCCGCCAGGAGGTACCACTGCGAAATGTAGACGTGACCGTCGCGCCGAGCCTTGAACATCATCACCAAATACGCGGCGATCACGCTGTAGGGCACCAAGAGGAGGATCCAGACCCCCGAAGGAAAATCGAGGAAGGGAATGGAGGTGCCATGCCCCAAGAGGACGGCCGCCACACCAACGAAAACGCCAAGGTTCCAGAGATGCCCCGCCACCAGCAATGAGGCGGTCCGGGTGAGCGAAATCCGACAGAGGCGCCCCATGATCCAGAGGGAAGCTCCAAAGCCGGCTTGGAAGACCCAGCCGTAGACGAAGGCATTCATGTGAGCCGGCTGGAGACGGCCGTAAGTGAAGAGAGGACAAGCGCCCAGAACATCGGGGCTGTGCAGACTGACGGAGGCGGCCAATCCGAGCAGCAGAGCGAGAAAGAGCCACGCCAAACCGCTGGTGAAGAAGAAGAGAACGGGCACTCGCAGCGAGCGGTCGATTTCCGCCCGCAGCTTGGCGTCTTCTCCCGGCGTCGCCGGAGTCACATTGTTAGGTTGATTCGCCATGAAAAGTGTCGGCTTACGGATTCTCGGTTTCGTTTCCGCTGCTCGGCATTCCAGCGGCGGCGGCGGCGGCGGCCTCTTCAGCGGCCGGCGTTCCCGGCACCGGCACTGCGGACTTGGAAGGCCGAGGCAATTTGTCCGTCAGCTGGGGAAGCGCCACATCCACGGGAACCTCGTAGGTGCCATCCTCGTTCTTCTGCCAGCGATTGACCAGCTCAGCCTGTTGGGTGAGCGTGGCGGTGTCCAAAGCCGTACGCCGAACGTCGTCGGGATTCTCTCGTGGAGAGGCCAGGAGCGTTGACTCCAACATGATGCCGATGAGTGCCAGGACTCCAAAGCAGAGGAAGATCACAAGGGCTCCCCAGAAGCTGAAGAAGCGATTGACCGGACTGTCGCCAGAATGGGTTTCCATGGGTCGGGAAAGAATCAGTTGGCAAGTTTAATCGACTCGCGCAGCCGGGGATCGCGGCAGGGATAAATGCGACGCTTGGAGAGCATGCCCAGAAAGTACCAGACCACCAGGCCGCCCACCGTCACGAAGGCGAGAATATCGAGCAAGAACATCCCCGGATAGGAGGGGCTGGAGGCCGCCATCATTTCGGCGTTGGAGGCCAGCGAGACGAAGCGCTCGGGGATCACAATGAGATAATAGTCGAGGATGTGAGCCGCCAGGTTCCAGACACAGGCGATGGCCACATACTTCGTGCTCTTCTTGACCCAGGCCGGGAGCAGGAAGAGGAAGGGGATCACAAAGTGCACCCACATCAGGGCCGAACTGCCGACGTGCCAGCCCTCGGTGTTCCGCGTGAGGTAGTAGATGGTCTCTTCCGGGATGTTGGCATACCAGATGAGAAAGTACTGCGAGAACGTCACGTAGGCCCAAAAAATCACGAAGGCAAACATGAGCTTGCCCATGATGTGGAAATGCTCGTCGTTCACCAACTTCAGGTAGCCCTGCTTCTTCAAAAAGATGGTCACCAGAATGGCCACCGCCATCGAGTTGAGGGCGCATCCGGCAAAGATGTAGACGCCCCACATCGTGGAGAACCACGCGTAGTCGAGTGCCATGAGAAAATCGATGGCGGCAAAGGTCGACAGGACCGCGAAAATCGGGAAGAAGCCGCAAGCGGCGCGGCGGGATCGCAGCGTCCACTTAGGATCGCCGTCCTCATCCTGGCGCACCGATAAGGACCGCATCCACAGCGCGATCAAGCCCAGGATGACGAAACAACCGATGGCCCGGATGTAGAAGAAGGGCTTGTTGAGATAGGAATACTTGTGATAGAGCAGGTGTTTGTGTGGATCCTCCAGGGCGGCCTCGTGAATGGCGTGCCGCAGATCGTGTTCCGCGTGGCCCTCGCCGAGGCTTTCCCCGCCCGCCGCCGCCTCCACCTCATCGCCACCGCCTTGCGCGTGCATGGCCTCCTCGATGGCGGTTTGCTCCTTGGTCCACTCGTAGAGGGAATCCCGCAAATGAGGAATCAGTATGGGAATGGCCAGCAGCAGCATGAAGGGCACCACGCAAGCCAGGTTCTCGAAAACGCGCCGCACGGCAATGCCCCAACCGGAATTGGTCGCGTTGTGCAAGAGCATCCAGAAAAGGCCGCCCAGCGTCAGACTGAAGAAGTAGTAGAAACCAAAGAGCCAGGAATAGATGAACTTCTCGGCGAGCGGAGAGAAGAAAAGAATGCCCGAGGCGATGAGACCAATGAAGCCGATGGCGAACGCCACCTTGCGAATGGGCGCCACCTTGTCGGCATCCACTCGCTCACCGTCAGGGGGCAACTCGATTGGGGTATGGGCACTCATGTTAGGTTCGGTAGTGAAAAAACGTTCTCAATTATTCGGCCGGCTGATTCTCCGCGGCCCAGGCGTTGTAGGCATCCTCGGCGTCCGCCGCGGGCATGTGGAGGCGGTCTTGCAGGGCTCGGACGTAGGCGATGATCGCCCAGCGATCGCGCAAGGTCAGATTCGCACCATACCCGCCCATCAGCCCCTTTCCGTTCACGATCACGTCGTAGAGATTGCCATCCGGCCGCTGGGCGCGATCGGCCACCGGAGCGGTCACCAGACTGGTCGGAACGAGGCCATACTTGCTGATCACACCGGCGCCATTTCCCGAGGCTCCGTGACAGACCGCGCAGTGGATGGAATACTTCTCCTGACCAAGCGCGAAGAGGGCCTCATCGATCGGAAGCTCGTTGGGAATGCCATCGCCGTAGTATTCTCCCATCTTTCCCGTGTTGAGGTAGTCATCCGCAAAGGCGTAACCATCGAGATTTGGCTCCCCACCGGCAGAGGCGGCTACCTCGGGCACCTCCCACCCCATCGGAATGGTGCCGGGAACCGGCCGCTGGGCCATCTGTCCGCTGGCGAAAAACGCGCTCGTCTCCTGCGCAGTGCCCTTGGGCTGCCGATCCATGTCGTTGAAAATCTCGATGGGCGGATGAGAAAACTTGCCTCCTCGGAAGCCCACCACGGCGAGCACCGCGGCGATGAGAACAAAGTAACCTAAGAAGAAATAACGCATTGTCGTGTTTCAGTCCGTTCGTTAGGCCACCGGTTCCTCGTCCTCGATGAGTTCAATATTGCTCGCCCCGATCTCCTCGAGAAAGGCTCGCGTCTTCTCTCGATCGAATTTCTCGTCCCGGCGCTCCACCGAGAGGAAGAAGCCGTCGTCCGAAAACTTGAGGAAACTTCTCGAGGTGAAAAGGGGATGGTTCAGCCGCGGCAAGCCCATGAGCGCCAGACAACCAAACAGGCAGGTGAAGGCCGCGAAAAGGATGGTCAACTCGAACATCACGGGAAAAAAGGCGGGCACCGTGAAGATGTTGGCGGGCTTAGCCTGCACGATGGTCGGGTAGAGGGCGATCTGCGTGTAATACTGCAGCGTGAACGCCGTCAGCGTTCCCGTGGCCCCGCCGAAAAAGACGAACCAGGGCAGAATCGACCGCTTCAGTCCCATGGCATCATTCATCCCATGGATGGGGAAAGGCGAATGGACGTCCCATCGCCGGAAGCCCGCATCGCGCACCTTCTCCGCAGCCTCATAGAGGGTTCGCGCGGAAGTAAACTCACAAAGGTAACCGTAAATCATGGTGATTCGATCCGTTCTCTTGGAGGTCAGGCACTGGGCGCCGCCCCATCGCTTTCGGGTTCATGGTAGTGGGGGTCTACCTGAGGCAGCACTCCCTTGACTTCAGACATGGCGATCACCGGCAGGAAGCGGATGAAGAGCAGGAAGAGACCGACAAACAAACCGAAGGTTCCGGCGAAAGTGATCTGCTCGACCCAGGTCGGATGATACGTGTCCCAGGCGCCAGGCAACCAGTCCTGGGCGATCGAGGTCACGAAGATCACGAAACGCTCGAACCACATGCCGACGTTCACACACATGCATACGCACATCACCACGACGATGTTGTGGCGGCACCACTTGAACCAAAAGACCTGCGGAGCCACCACGTTGCAGAACATCATGCACCAATAAGCCCAGGGATAGTAACCGGTGAACATCCGGTTCTGGAAGGCAGCCATCTCGTACTTGTTCCCGCCATACCAGGCGATGAACAGCTCCATCAGGTAGGCGTAGCCCACGATGGAACCCGTGAAACAGATGATCTTCGCCATGTTATCGATGTGCTTTGGCGTGATCAGATCATAGAGATTGTAGATGCGCCGGGCGGGAATCATCAGGGTCAAGACCATGGCGAAGCCGCCGAAAATGGCGCCCGCCACGAAGTAGGGCGGGAAAATGGTGGTGTGCCAACCGGGCACCACCGAGGTGGCGAAGTCGAAGGACACCACCGAGTGGACCGACAAGACCAGCGGGGTCGAGAGAGCGGCCAGCAACAGGTAGGCCATCTCGTAGTGGTTCCAGTGCCGGTTGCTCCCGCGCCAGCCGAGTGCGAACACGCCATAGAGAAACTTGCGAATCCCGTTCTTGGCGCGGTCCCGGAGAGTGGCGAGATCCGGCACCAGGCCGAGATACCAGAAGATCACGGAAACCGTGAAGTAAGTGGATACCGCAAAGACGTCCCACAAGAGAGCCGACTTGAAGTTCTGCCAGATCCCATTGGCATTGGGGATGGGCGCCAGGAACCAGACCATCCAGAAACGCCCCACGTGAACCGCCGGGAAGATGCCTGCGCACATGACGGCGAAGAGGGTCATCGCCTCAGACGCCCGGTTGATGGAGGTTCGCCATTTCTGGCGCGTGAGGAAGAGGATCGCCGAAATCAGGGTTCCCGCGTGACCGATACCGATCCAGAACACGAAGTTGGTGATCGCCCAGCCCCAACCGACCGGGTGGTTGTTTCCCCAGACCCCAACGCCGGTGGCGATGAGATACACCAGGCCAAAAAGGAGCCCTCCCATCAAGAGGACACAGGGCAGAAAGAGCACCCACCAAATGAGTGGCTGGCGACCCTCCACCACCCCACAAATCCGTTCCGTCACCCAGTTGTAGGAATGCTTGTTCAGCACCAAGGGCTCCCGCTCCATCGGCGCGGGGGCGGCTCCATCAGCGGTCGTTGATCCGTTAGCCATACTACTAAGTTCTGCGAGCGATAAGGGGATCAGTGAAGGTGCTTCGATGTCGTGCCGATTTCGGCGGCGCCTGGCATCTTCAAATTCGGGTTCTTGATCCGCGCGAGATAACTCGTGCGCGGGCGGGTGTTGACATACCTCAACAAGTCGTAATTGCGCGGGGAGGCCTTGTAGCGATTCACCGTGTCACCCTCGTTCCGCAAATTGCCGAACTGGATCGCATCCACCGGGCAAGCCTCCTGACAGGCCGACTTGACTT
This sequence comes from Verrucomicrobiales bacterium, assembly GCA_965204485.1. Classification (GTDB taxonomy): domain Bacteria; phylum Verrucomicrobiota; class Verrucomicrobiia; order Verrucomicrobiales; family DEV007; genus JAACDM01. Next base: position 32,089 of record CBDBEZ010000133.1, on the reverse strand, counting down.
CGTTGACGCCCACCTGGATCCGGTCGGAATCGCGGGCGTCCACTTTCTGAGCGATCTTCGCGCCTTCCAGCCGCTGAACACAGTAGGTGCACTTCTCCATGACCCCGCGCATTCGCACGGAGACGTTCGGATTGCGCTGCAGATGGACGATCGCCGCATCATTCTTTTCCCCAAACGGTCCAGCGTAGAGATTGTTATACTCGAGGCCGGGGAGTTTCTTCGTCACCAGGGGATTGCGCTTGTTGTAATCGAAGAAATTAAAACGCCGCGCCTTGTAAGGGCAGTTGTTCGCGCAATAGCGAGTGCCGATGCAGCGGTTGTAAGCCATGACGTTCAATCCGTCATCGCTGTGCACGGTGGCGTTGACCGGACAAACCGCCTCGCAGGGCGCCGACTCGCATTGCTGGCAGGCCACCGGCTGGGGCAGCACTTCAAGGGCGTCCTCGTCCAGTATCTCGACGCCGTTGGACTTGACCTCCGCATGGAGGTGGTGGGAGGGATCGCCCTCCGGCACCAAGGTGGGATCGGTGAAATAGCGATCCATGCGGATCCAGGCCATCTCGCGGCCCGTGAGGACCTGCGCCTTCCCAACGATCGGGATGTTGTTCTCCGCCTGACAGGCCACCTGACAGGCGCTGCAGCCCAGGCAGCTGTTGAGATCAATGGTCATCGCCCACTGGTGCTCGGGGTCGAGATCGTTGAAAGCCTCCTCGCCGGTGGCTGCGCGGCCCCGTGGCTTGTAAAGATGCATGTTCTCCGGGATGTGGGCGTCCATCCCGATGGTCTGGGCAAAGTCCGGATCCTCGCGGTAATCTTCCAGACCGCCATCGCGGACGATTTCCCGGCCCTCCATGCTGTTGTGCTCCTGGGTCAGGGCAAGTTCTTCCCACTTGGCGATGGTCACCACCCCGTCATGAGGGGCGTGATTGGCCTCTGGGAGCCGGGGATTCAACTCGCGGTCGCGCTCGAGGATCGTCAGAGTGGCGCCTTGAACAAAATAGGGCGCGACCGAGGTCCGCATACGGAAGGCATCGAAACCCGTACCGTAACCGACACGCCCGCAGACGCGCTGCCCATACCCCAGGGCCACCGTCACGCTGTCGTCGGCATGACCGGGAGCTTGAAGCGCGGGGAAGAAGCCCTCGCGCCCATTGAAATTCAGCTTGATCCGCTGGCCATCTTTTTTCAGGCCCAACTGGCGGAAGGTCTTGACGCTCAACAGAGCGGCATTGTCCCAGGTCAGCTTGGTCAGGGGATCCGGCGTCTCCTGCAGCCAGGCGTTGTTCACATAGCGGCCATCATAAGTCTTTGAGTCCGCCACAAAACGGACTTCGAGACTCTCGATGGCAGGCGCAGCCTGGAATTTGGGGACGATCACCTCCGCACCACTCAGCTCCAAGGCCGGGTAACTCGAGTCCGGAAGGAATCCGTCCCGCAGACACCGATTCCAGGTCTGCTCCACGTCGCCTTCGAGCCCCAAAGTGTTCGCGAAGGTTTCCCGGACGGCTTCGTAGTCCGGTGCCGGTTCCTCTTCAATCTCCGCGGCGGCCACGCCTTCCGTGGCCCCATTGGACTCGGCCGGCGTTTCCGTCAACGGCGCCTCTTGGAGCCACTTCAGCAACAAGCTGATCTCCGACACGCCACCCAGTAGGGGGCTCACCATCGGCTGGATCACCGAATAGGTGCCGTCCGAATCGCGCACGTCGCCCCATTCCTCGAGAAAATGAGTGCCCGGCAGGTGCCAATCGGCCGCCACCGCCGTGTGATTGCGATTCATTCCCAGATGAATGTAAGTCACCTTGTCCACGATCTCGCCCCAGGCGAAGTCGTTCGGCGCATCGTAGACGGGATCGGCGGGCGTGGTGCTGATGACCGTGGTGATCGTCCCGCTGTTCACCGCCTCACGCAGGTCACCCAAGGAGCCGAAAACCCGCTCGTTTCGCTGCAGAGCCTGGAGCATCGTCCCGATCGCGCCGAGTTTTTCGTTGATCGCCGCCACCAGGGCATGCACCGCGGCGGACTGCTGGGGACCGGCCAGGATCAGCGCTTTCCCGGCCGCCGATCGCAAATCTTCCACGGCGGGCTTCACCCAGTTGGCCACGCGCTCGTCCACCTCCGTGGAGACCCCCTCCACACCGAGCTCCTGAGCGATCGCCACCGCCACTTTCGCCACCTGACTCGCTGGGAGGCGCAGACGATGATCGGCCATGCTGCCAGTCACCGTGAAGGCGGGCTCCACCACGTAGAGCCGGTTCATCTCCTCTGGACTGCGCTGTTCCCATTCGTCGCCGACCAGACGGTCGGGGCGGCGATTGGCGGAAAATCCCTGCGCCGGGTTGCCACCCACGCGATCGAGCCCCAGGAAATCACAGTCCAGCGAGAGCACCCGCGTGGCCTGGTCCAGGCGCGGCACGAGAGTCACGTCATCCCGTCCGTAGGCCTGTTTCCAACCGTCCCGCACTTCGCCAAGACCAAGGGCCTCGTAACGGTAAAACTTGACCTGCGGATACCGGATGGCCACCTCGCCCAGCAAGCGGTCGCGGGTTGGCGAGGTTCCCTCGCCCATCAAGAACGCCAGCCCCTGACCCCCATTGCTCGCCGCCTCGCTCCGCACACCCTCCAGTGCGGCGAGAAAAGCATCCATGGAGGATTTTTCCCCCTGAGCCAGTACATGGCGAGAGCGATCGGGATCGTAGAGGTTGAGCACCGCCGCCGGCACCCAGTGATCCGCGCCCGAGCTGCTCTTCACCTCGCCATCGACCGTGACTTGGTTTGACGGATGCAGGGCATTCCCTTTCAAGCTCGTGGGCCGCCCCTCGTAAGTCGTGGCCACCACGGGCGAGCAACCCCCCAACCGCGGCATCGCCGTGGCGTAGTAAAGCGCCTTCCCCGGCACCACCCATTCCACCGCCCGGGTGTAGGGAACCAAATACTTCTCCGGCCGACGACAACTCGCCATGCCAAAGCCCGCCAGCGCCGTGGAGGCACCCATGAGCTTCATGAAGCTGCGGCGCGACGACTCGGTCTCCGCCTTCTCCATCTCCGACGCCCCGGCCGGGAATTCGCGTTCCAGCCATTCTCGAAACTGGGGCGTGTCTTCCAATTCGCCGACACTACGCCAGAGACGTTTGCGATCTTTCCGGGGCGCGGGGTGATGAACTATGCGTTTCATTCGTGCAATCAGGTCAGCCTCTCAGGGTTAGCGATGGCATCCGGAACAGCTCATCGGGGGGTCCACCTTCCAGGCGCTCGTCAGTTGGAGGCCCACCTCGTCCTGAGTCATGGATTCCTTGCCATAGACTTCTTCCGAAAGCTGGATGAGATCCTCGAAACTCCGCCCATCCTGCGGACGCAGGCGGCGATGGTCTTCAATCACCGAGATCAACTGGTCCGCCGTCTTCCCGTTGCCCTCCATCAATTCGGCATAGAAAGAACGCCGGTCTTCATCCTCGGCCTTCCAAGCGAAGTTCAAGATCTCATCCACCGGGCGGATGTTCTTTTCAGGGGCGCGATGGCAGTCGAGGCACCAGCTCATGCTCTGCGGCTCGGCATGATACACCTCGTCCATCTGATCGACCCGGCCATGGCACTTCACGCAGCTCACCCCGCGATTCACATGCACCGAGTGGTTGAAATAAGCGTAGTCCGGAACTTCGTGCACGTTCACCCACTCGATCGGCTTGCCCGTCGCCCAACTCTCCCGAACGGGCGCCAGGGCCGGACTCTCCTTCTTCACGTACTTGTGGCAATTCATGCACGTCGCCGTGGTGGGCAGATTCGAATGCCCCGATTTCTCCACGTAGCTGTGGCAATACCGGCAGTCCATCCCGTGCTGCTCCACGTGAATTTTGTGGCTGAAAGGCACGGGCTGCGACGGTTGATACCCCACTCGCGTGTATTTTGGCGTGAAGTAATACCACAAACCCGCCGTCACGGCGGACCCCATCATGATCAACGCAACGCCGGTCTGAAGAGGCAACAAATTAGTCCAGCGCGGGAAAAAGTTGGGCATGGTCTATGAATTTCTAAGCGCTTGTGAAAATTTTCACAAGCGGAAAAGTGCGTCATTTCTGATGGGCGAAAGCGACACGAAATATCGAGAAAGTCAGGGCGTTCCCCCGACCGGGGAAACGAGGACCGCCAGCATAGAAATTCCTTCCTCATTGGCAACCGCAAAAGCCACGGAAATCCTCCGCGATCCCTCTTGGGCTACCGTTAGGGCGGTTGGCCGGGCCGACTTCTTCCCCCACACCCACTCGCCGACGGGGCGTCTGCTCGCCGAGCCGCTCCCCCGCCATGCTGGTTTTGGCTACCTTCACGGCGGTGAACTCTCTAAGCTCATTCCGATGCACCTCGCTCGTTCCCTTCCCATCTCCCTTGCCCTGCCGGTCATTCCACTTCTCCCGCTCGTCTCAAGCATCACAGCCTGCGCTCAAAAGGCCGATGCGATCCACGACCCGCCCGAACTCATCCTGAACGAAGTCATGGCGATCAACGACCAGACGCTCGCCGATCCCTCCGGTGAGTTCGACGACTGGGTGGAGATCCTCAACCGGACCGACCGCGAACTCGACTTGGCGGGCTGGTACCTCAGCGATGAGCCCGAAGACCCGACCCGATGGCGCATTCCTCCGGACCCGGGAAACCCTGCCGCCACCCGGGTCCCAGCCGGCGACCATGCGCTCTTTTGGCTGGACGGCGATGACGAACAGGGAAGCCGCCACGCGTCCTTTCGCCTCGACGGTGGCGGCGAGACGCTGCTTCTGACTCGGCCGGACGGTGAGACCGAGGCCGACCGGATCAGCCTGCCTCCGCAGCACCCGGATGTGGCTTACGGCCGAGCCACGCCAGATGCCGCCGACCTGCGCTTCCTGCTCCGCCCAACACCGGGCGAGCCAAACGATCCCACCGGCATCCGTATTCTCGAGGGCATCGAGCCCTCCCGCGGGCCGGGCGCGTTCACCGAGCCCTTCGCGCTCAGCCTCGCCACCGCGACCGAGGGCGGCGTCATCAAGTTCACCACCGACGGCCGGGAACCCGGCCTTTTCGCGGGGCACCCCTTCACCGAACCCCTGGCCGTCGAGGAGACCGTCTCCCTCCGCGCCGCCGTGTTCATCGGCAGCCAACGCGTCAGCCCCACCATGACGCTCAGCTATCTCGCCCTGGGGCCCGATCTCGCGGGCTTCACCTCCAACCTCCCACTCGTGCTGATCGACGCGCGCGGGCACGATTTCTCCCGAGACACTTCGCTCAACGCCACCTTTGATCCCAGCCCGGTGACCAGCCTTTTTCTCCAGCCCGGGGAAACAGGACGAGCGGTCCTCACAGATTCGCCCAACCATCTGGGAAACGCCGGGCTGAACGTCCGCGGCGCCAGCTCCCGCGCCTGGCCGAAGCAGCAGTACAAGCTGGAGCTGTGGGACGATCGGGGCGAGGACCGCGCCGCCCCGATCCTGGGTATGCCCGCCGACGCCGACTGGATACTCGCGGCTCCCTACTTCGATCGCTCGCTGATGCGTAACCACCTGACCTTCCGCTGGTGGGAAGCCCTGGGATACGCCTCGCCCCGGACTCGCTTCGTGGAGCTGTTCCTCGACATGGATGGCGATCGGAAATTCACCCTGGCCGACTATCGAGGCATCTACGTCCTCACCGAGAAGATCAAGCGCGGTTCCGACCGCCTCGACCTCCCTCCGCTCGAGCCCACGTCGCCGACGGCGGCCGCGCCACCCGATCTGGACGAGCCCTTCACCGGCAGCTACGCGCTCGAGGCCACCAACGTCAATCAGCACTGGATCTCGTCCCGCGGGATCCGGCTCAAACACCTCGAGCCCCGCGAGGCCGAACTCAGCGCGGAGGCCAAGACCTGGATCCGGCAGCACTTCAACGCCGTCGAGACGGCGGTTCTCACCGATAATTTCACCGACCCGGAAGCCGGTTACCGCCAGATCCTCGATGTGCCCTCACACATCGACTACGACATCATGCGGGAACTCACCCGAAACATCGATGGCGCCAGCACCTTCTTTTCCTTCCACCCCGATGGGAAGATCCACATGGGCCCACTCTGGGACTACAACCAGTCCTTCGGTTTGACCTCTCTTTTCGAACCAAACCCGGGATGGGAAACCCACGGATGGAACGTGGAATACATGACTCGCGGGGCTCATTGGATGAAGTGGTGGGGGCATCTGGAGAATCACACCGACTACCAGCAGGCCTGGGAGGACCGCTGGGTGGAACTCAGGGAAACCCAGTTCCGGGACGACCATTTGTTGGGCGACGTTGAGGCCGTAGCAGACCTCCTCGAGGAGAGTCAGGTCCGGAACTTCGAGCGTTGGGACATCCTCGGCAAAGCAGTCTGGATCACCGGCGGAGGCACCCGCGCCGATCCCGGCGAAGCCGAGCGGGACAGCTTCGCCAAGGAAGTGAGTTTCTTGAGCGACTGGCTGAGGGCCCGTCTGGTCTGGATCGATGGCCAGGTGCCCGCGCCCCCTTCCTTCTCGCCAGTCCAGGGCTCCGTGCCCGCCGACACTCCACTGATGATCGATGAGGGCAGCGGATTCAAGCGTTTCAGCGGCACGATCTACTACACCCTCGACGGGACGGATCCCCGCGCCGCCGATGGCGGATTGCATGCCGGCGCGATGAAAGCTGACGGGCAGCCCATCCTGCTTGAAGATCACGTCGAGGTGGCGGCTCGCATGCGCAGCATTTTCGGCAAATGGAGCACCCTGCGAAGAGCTTCTTTCCTGGTCGGAACGGCGCCGCCCGAGCCAGGCAATCTCACCCTATCCGAGATTCACTACAACCCCGCAGGCGACGATGCCCTGGAATTCATCGAGCTGGCGAACCACGGCGAAACCCCGATCGATCTCAGTGGGCTCCAGCTTCTCGAGGCGGTGACCTTCACCTTCGGGCAGCGAGCGCTCCCACCCGGAGAGGCCGTGCTCGTGGTCGAGGACCTCGAAGCCTTTCTAAAACAAACCGGCGTGAATCCCGGTCTCGTCGCGGGCCAGTGGCGCGGCGCCCTCAACAACGGCGGGGAGACGCTCTCCATTCAGCACGCCGACGGCCGCCCGCTCCTGTCTCTCACCTTTGATGACCGCGACGGATGGCCGGAGGCCGCGGACGGGCTGGGACCCTCGCTGGAGCTGGTCGACCTGAAGGCGGGGCAACTCGACGATCCCGCCTCCTGGCGGGCCAGTGCCCAGACCGGAGGAAGCCCGGGCCGACTGGCGTTCTCCCCCGACCAAGGACTGACCTACACCGATTGGAGCGCACAGTTTTTCGAAGATCCACAGGCCGCCGCTGCAACCGCAGACCCGGACGGCGATGATCAAGTGAACCTGGTGGAGTTCGCCCTGGGCACTGATCCCAGCGATGCGGCGAGCCATTTTAGGCTCAGACCGCTCCGCGTTCGCACCGAGAGGGGCTGGCAGCTGGAGCTCTGGCAGGACCGTCCCGCCGAATCCAAGCCGGCCGTCACCATCACCGCCGAACTCTCCCCCGACCTGAGCAACTGGCGCCGCGTTCCCATCGAGCCCGTGACGGCGGCGGACGGCTCACGGGCCTTCCGCCTGAGCGAACCTCTCCCCGAGACGACCATCTACGCCCGCTTGGTCGTCGAGCCCTGAAACGCCGTTCGATCCCCCTGAGCCCTCTGCGCACGGCGGGCCCCATCTCGCCCACGCACAGAACCCCTTTGCGATCACCCTCGAGAGCGGCTAAGGCTCTTCGCGTGTCGATACCCACTCCACCATCCGACGACTGTCTCCGGATGCTCTTTCTTGGCGATATCGTCGGGGAACCGGGGCGCAAAGCCGTCATCCAGAACCTCACCAAAATTCGCCAGCATTGGTCGGTCGATTTTGTCGTGGCCAATGGCGAAAACTCGGCCGCCGGGCGCGGGATCACCCCCAAGATTTCCATCGACCTCCTCCGAGCCGGCGTCGCGGTGATCACCACGGGTGACCACGTCTGGGATCAAAAGGAGATCATCGAGTACTTTCCCACGGAACCCCGTCTCCTCCGCCCTCTCAATTATCCTGCCAACACTCCCGGCCAGGGTTCCGTGGTTCTCGAGACCAAGAAGGGAAAAATAGGCGTCCTGCAAGTTCAGGCGCGGACCTTCACCCAACCGAACCTGGAGAACCCCTTTCTGGCGCTGGAGGCGGAGGCGGCCAAACTGCGGGAAGAGACCAAAATCCTTTTTGTGGACGCCCACGGGGAGACCACCAGTGAGAAGATCGCCCTGGGACGGGCCCTCGACGGCCAGGTGTCCGCCGTCGTGGGAACCCACACCCACGTCCAAACCGCCGATGAGCAGATCTTTCCCGGCGGCACCGCCTTTCTCTGCGACGCGGGGATGTGCGGCCCCGCCGAGTCCATCCTGGGACGCCAGATTGAGCCCGTGCTCTATCGCTTTCGCCATGCAATGCCCGCGCGATTCCCCATCGCCAAAGGCGAGGTCCTTCTCTGCGGGGCGCTCATCGACATCTACCGGGAGAGCGGCAAGGCGGAAAAAATCGAACGCTTCCAGCAGCCCTGCGACCTAGAAGGCATGCTCGTCCTCTGAACGGACGGGCGGAGCGGGCGGCTCGCGCGCCCTTCCCCGCCCGCACGATCGCTTCCTCCCTCTCTGCACCTTTCGCTTGTCCATGAACGCCTCGTCCGAACCACGCGGCCAAAAGGAAATCCGATTCACTCGCAATGCCCAGGCCGCTCACTTCTTTCTCCTGTCGCTGGGCTGCCTCTGCCCGGGACTGACCCTTTGCCTGCTCAGCCTCAACGTCTGGTCGGTGTCCACGGGACCCGTGCTGGAAAACGGCTGGTATGCCCTCGTGCCCGCCCCGTTTGTCATCCTCTTCGCCCTGGCGGGCGTTCACCTCGCCAAACACGCCTACATCATCTTCTCCCCGGTGGGCATCGAACTGTTTCCGTTCTTTTTTCCGAGTAAGCACATGCAGGTGCTCTACTGGTCGGAGGTGGCGGGGATCGACCTCGCGCCTGACGAGCGCCTCCTTGAAATCACCCTGGCCGGCGAACCGGAGAGCAAGGTGTTTGTCACTGCCGCGCCGCTCAGCCGGCATTCCCGCAGTCTCCTGGTAAAGACCGTGGCGGGCATCCGCTCCCGACGCGCCCGCGGAGCCGCCCCTCTGGATTCCGCCAGCGACCCGCCCCCGGCGAACACCTACGAGACGCCATGAAAAATCCCCCCGAAGAACACCTCGTGATCGACCTGCGGAGTGACGAGCATTTCATGGGCCAGGCGCTCCGGCTCGCGCAAAAAGCCTTCGCGGCGGAGGAAGTTCCGATCGGCGCCGTGATTGTGCGAGACCAGCACATCATCGCCCGCGCCTTCAACCAAGTGGAAACTCTCAAGGACGGCACGGCTCACGCCGAAATGTTAGCCCTCACGCAGGCCCAGAGCGTCATCGGCGATTGGCGCCTCACCGACTGTGACCTCTACGTCACCAAGGAACCCTGCCCCATGTGCGCGGGCGCCATCGTCCACTGTCGCCTGCGCCGGGTGATCTTCGGCTGCCCCGACCCCAAGGGCGGCGCTGCCGGCGGACTGCTCAATCTCCTGCAGCATCCCAGTCTCAACCATCGCTGCGAGATCTCCGCCGACGTGAGCCGGGACGAATGCGCCGGAATCCTTCAGAGTTTTTTTCGCGAGCGCCGCTGATCAGCCTCCGCGCAGTGCCTGCGCAGCGAGGGCGGCCCGCCGTTCCAGCCAGCGCGGGTCGGTACACCAGCGACGGAAGGCCTCAGGAATGGTCGCCGTCCAGACCATCGCCTCCTGGGTCGCCGGATGGTGAAACCCCAGAATCCAGGCGTGGAGCATGAGCCGATCGACGCCCGCCGACTTCGGTGTCTTGCCATAGACGGCATCCCCTAACAAGGCGTGGCCCAGACTCTGCAGATGCACGCGAATCTGGTGGGTGCGGCCCGAGTGTAAGTGACAGTGCACCAGAGTCGCCCCTTCCACACATGGGCCTCCTTCATAGTCGGTCATCGCCAACTTTCCCCGCGAGGCCTCGACGACGGCCATTTTCTGACGATTCACCGGATGGCGACCCAGGTGGTTCTCTGCCCGGCCCTTCATCGGATGGAGCCGGCCCCGCGCGACCGCCAGGTAGTGCTTTTGCACCGCGCGATCCGCAAACTGCTGGGACAAGGCCGCGTGCGTCCGGTCGTTCTTGGCCACGACCATCGCGCCGCTGGTCTCCTTGTCGAGGCGGTGGACGATGCCCGGCCGTTCCACGCCACCGATCGTCGAAAGCCCGCCACAGTGGGCCAAGAGGGCGTTGACCAGGGTGCCGCTCGCGTGACCAGCGCCCGGATGAACGACCAGACCGCTCGGCTTGTCCAAGACCAAGAGATGCTCGTCTTCGTGAAGAATGTTCAGGTCCATCGCTTCCGCTTGGGCCTCCGCCGGCTTGGCCTCCGGAAGCGTGATCACGATCTCCTGGTCCAGCGCGACCGGCTGCCGCGCCTTGACTGTTCCCCCGGCTGCCCGCACCTGGCCTTCCTTGATCAGGGCCTGAAGCCGCGAGCGGGAAAGCTCGGGAAAGGCCGAGGCCAGCACCGCATCCAATCGCTGCCCCACCTGGCTAGGATCGGCGAAGCGAAAGGTCAAGGTGCGCGGCATTTCCCAATCCCACACAAAAGGCCTGGCCTGGCAAACGGCATCGTCAGTGACGCGGGGAGACCGCGTGGGCATGTCTCTCGGCGATCGCCTTGCCTCCGGGGCCACGTTGGTGGCCGCCCACGACCCGAGCCGCCCCAAGGCGGCGAATCTCCGAAACTCTTCTTGATCCCATCCGAAGAACGCTCTGATAGTCGTTAGTCGCCCACTCCTCACCACCACTCATGAGCGAATCGTCCTCTTCATCCTCCGAGCCAGCGAAGAAACGCGTGGGCCTCGAACCCCGCGAGCTTCCGGAGCGCCACGCCGACGCACCGGAAGCCCCTTTCGAACAGCTCAACGAGGCCAAGCCGGAAGCGGACCCCGCGCCAACGGGCCGAGGGTTGATTCAACCCCGCTCACTTCCCCAGCACGAGGAAGAGGCCATCCTGGAAGCCGTCAGGCTGCTCCAGTCCGGAAAGACTCACGGCGAGGTCGCCCGCCAGTTGAAGATTGAGCCGCTGAAACTGAGGCGCTGGGAACGGGCTTATTCCGCTCATTTCCAACAGGACCTGAACGAGGGCGAGTATCACGATACCGACGCCCAATTGCAACAACTGAGCGAGGACTCCAAAGAAAAGTTTCAGGGAAACTGGGAGCAGGTCACCGAGAAATCCACCGAACGGCGAGTCAAGCTGGGCCCCTTGCGGGCCAAGCTCATGACCTTTCCACTCACCCGCTGGATCTTTCGAGACGACCATGGCACGATCGACTACGGTGCCATCACCGGCATCATCGTGGCACTCTTGGGACTGGGTGTCGCCCTGCGTTACATGAATCAGTCGCGCGACCTCGCGCCCGTCGAACTGGACGGTCCCGGCGCCATGATCGGTCTCAACGAACTGACCTCGGTGCAGCACGACGCGGAGGCCGCCGCTGAGGTGGTGATCGCCTTCCACAAGACGGCGACCTGGGAGGAAAAGCTGCCGCTGGTCAGTCACCCCGAAAAGGTCAAGCCTCTGATGGAAGAATGGTACACCAAGCATCCGGAAGACGTTCAATTCGACCGCATTGGCTTCGCCATGGATGAGTCCATCGAGGAAGGGAACCGAAACTTCATTCAGCTCGGCTTGCGCGTGAGCAAGAGCGCCGCCTCACGCGCCGATGCCCGCGAGTTTGTCGTCGCGGTGGAACTCATGGACGACGGCTCCTACAAGATAGACTGGGAAACTTCCTCCGGCTACCAGCCAATCTCCATCGAGGAATTGAAGCGGCAGAAGCCGACCGATCCGGTCGAGCTTCGCCTGACCCTCAAACCCACGGACTTCTACAATTTCGGGTTCACTCCGGAAGAATACATCGGTTTCAAAGCCACCTTTCTTTACCATCCCGACGTTCTCTACATTTACGGACGACGCGACGACCCCGGCGCCCGGCAATTGAGTCACGCGCTCAAGATCCGGCAGTCCATGGGCGTCATCGTCAAGGTGCGTTACCCGCCGAACGCGCCCACCAACGATCAGCTCGAGCTCGTTGAAGTGGTGGAAGAGAGCTGGTTTCGCAACTACGACGCGCGTTAGTTTCGCTTCTCGTTAGAGCACGATCGCTCCCGCCACTACAATCCGATTTCCACGGCCCGCGCCGCCGCCACAGCCTTCTGACGCGCTTCTTCGATCGAGGCTCCACGCGCCACCGCCACGCCCATCCGCCGCCGCCCTTTGACAAAGGGCTTGCCGAACAGACGCAGCTGCGTGTTCGGCTGTTCGAGGGCCTTCTCCAGAGCCCCATAAGTCACCGAATCTGAAGTTCCCTCGGCCAGGATGACGCTGGAGGCCGAGGGCTCGTGCTGGGTGATGTTCGGAATCGGCAGGCCCAATATGGCCCGGGCGTGCAAGGCAAACTCGGAGAGATCTTGCGAGATCAAGGTCACCAAGCCCGTGTCGTGCGGCCGTGGCGAGACCTCACTGAACACCACCTCGTCCCCCTTGATGAACAACTCGACGCCGAACAAGCCCAGACCCAGACCGCCCAGTGCTTCCGTGGCCGCACCCGCCATGCGCTCCGCTTCGGCCAGCGCGGCGGCGCTCATCGATTGCGGCTGCCACGATTCCCGGTAATCCCCGTCCTCCTGTCGGTGCCCAATGGGCTGACAAAACGACGTGCCCTGAACGTGCCGCACCGTGAGCAGGGTGATCTCGTAATCGAAATCCACGAAACCCTCGACGATCACCTTTCCCGCCCGGCCGCCTTCTTGAGCATATTGCCAGGCCCTCTCCATCTCATCCGGGCCGCGCACGGTGCTTTGCTCCTTCCCCGACGAGCTCATGATGGGCTTCACCACACAGGGAAAACCCACGGTCTGCACGGCTTCCCGATAGGCATCCTCCGACTCGGCAAAACGATAGGGTGAGGTCTTCAACCCAAGGGTCTCCGCCGCCAGTGTTCGAATGCTCTCGCGATTCATCGTCAGCTGAGTGGCGCGTGCCGTCGGGATGACGCGGGTCACGCCTTCCGCTTCCAGGGCTGCCAGCACGCCGGTGGCGATGGCCTCCACCTCGGGCACCACCAAATCCGGTTTCTCCGCCTCGATGACCTCCTGGAGTGCGGACTCGTCTAACATCGACACCACATGCGACCGGTGCGCCACCTGCATGGCGGGCGCACCCGCGTAGGCATCCACCGCGATCACTTCCACGCCCAGTCGCAGAAGCTCGATCACCACCTCCTTCCCCAGTTCACCGGCCCCGCAGAGCAGGACCTTTTTCGCCGTCGCGGAGAGAGGAGTGCCGAGGGATATCATCGCCATTCGAAAAGGGAGAGAAGGAGAGAAAATCGGCTCCATCTTTGGCAAGGAACCTGCCCCCGGCCAAGCCCAATTGCACCCGCAATCCACCCGGCAATCAGGGAAGTGGTACTCGGAGGGGGACTCGAACCCCCACGGATTGCTCCATACGCCCCTCAAGCGCACGCGTCTACCAATTCCGCCACCCGAGCAGGCTGGCTTGCCGAACGGCACCCATGAAGCACAACCGAATCGCCCGCAAGTTTCTTTTGCGAATTCTCGTGCCCCGTCAACCCCGGCCCGCGGGCTCCTTGCAGCAGACGGCGGACGTCGTAGGGTCGGCCATGCGTCCTCTCGATTTACGGGTCCTCTCGCTCACCGGCGCCCTCTCACTCGGCCTCGGTTTGACCTCCCCGACACTCGAAGCCCAGACGCTCGGGCCCCTGGCCCAACCGCCCGATTGGTCCCAACTCCAGGCCTACACCGGAAGCCTGACTCGGGAGGAGTTCGTCCACCAGCTCCGCGATGTCTACGCCATCGATGAGGCGGACCGGCTTACTCTCCGCGTCGGCCCCGACGAAGTGGCCATTCGAGGAAGTTCGGAGAATGATTGGGTGGCACTCCCCTTCCGGGAAGCCAGCCAAGAAAGAATACCCGTGAAACGCTACTGGAGAACCCGGGCGAAAATTCTCGGCGCCTCCAGCAAGCGGCGGCGGCCTCTTGAGGGCCTCCGGGTCGTCCTCGATCCCGGACATCTCGGCGGGCGTTGGGCTCGGATGGAGGAGCGCTGGTTTCACCTGGGAGATCCCCGGAAGCCTGTCACCGAGGGCGACATGACGCTGGAGGTCGCCCGGCTGCTCAAACCCAGACTGGAAGCCTCGGGAGCCCGAGTCTGGCTCACCCGGGACGACACGCGACCGGTGACCAAGAAGCGCCCCCGCCATTTCGTCGCCGAAGCCGGTGAAGATCTGGAGCGCATGGGCATCACCAACGCCGCCGGAAAGACCTACCTCCCCAACGCGCCGCCGGAGGATCGTTGGCGAACCCTCCAGTGGCACGCCGAGAAGTACTTCTATCGGGTCAGCGAAATCCGTGCCCGTGCCCGCCTCGTCAACAAGCGCATTCGCCCCGACCTGGCGCTGTGTCTCCATTTCAATGCCGAAGCCTGGGGCGATCCCCAATCGCCTGAACTCGTCCCAAACAATCATTTTCACCTCTTGATCAACGGTGCCTACAGTCTCTTCGAACTGGGACGGGACGACGAGCGCTTCGGGATGCTGCTCCGGCTTTTCCAGGGCATGCACGCGGAGGAAAAGGCCTTGGCGGAAACGCTGGCCGTTCAGATGGCGCGAACGATTCAGCTTCCGGCTTACACTTACCGCACGAACAATGTCAAAAGACCTAGCGCCAATCCCTATGTCTACGCGCGCAATTTGCTGGCCAACCGGCTGTTCGAGTGCCCCGTGATCTATTACGAGCCCTACGTGATGAACAGTGAGGAAGTCCACACGCGCGTCCAGGCAGGCTCCTACGAGGGGACGCGTATCGTCGCGGGGAAACTTCGCCCAAGTCTCTATCACGAGTACGCCGAGGGCGTGATCCGAGGGCTCCTGGCCTATTATCGGCCTGACAAAAAGCCCTGATTGCGACATCCTGCGGTCTCGCCCGCCAACCCCGGCGCCGCCGCATCGCCTTCCCAACCGACTTCCTCATGAATATCCTGATCGCTGGTCTGGGCTTCCTCGGTGAGCCGCTCGCGAAACGGCTGCGCGCGGCCGGCCACGCCGTGACCAGCCTCACGCAAAGCCCCGATTCCCGCCGACGCCTTGGTGAGGCGAAGGACGCCCTCGACGCCCGGCAAGCGGACGTCACGCGCACCGACTCCCTCAGGACGGCTCTCACGCCCGAGGAATGGAAGGGGTTGGATTGGATCATACACTGCGTCAGTTCGGGCCGCGGCGGACTCGAGGTCTATCGGCAAGTCTACCTGGATGGTCTGCGAAACCTTCGCCACCACGGCTCCAGCGCGCGCCTTCTCTTCACCAGCAGCAGCAGTGTCTATGCCCAAACCGAAGGCGAGTGGGTCGACGAGTCCTCGCCGGCTCAACCCACCCGGGAAACCGGTGCTATCTTGAGGGAGACGGAAGACTTCGCCCTGCAGTCCGGCGGTCTCGTGGCTCGACTGGCGGGAATTTACGGGCCGGGCCGATCCTACATTTTGCTCAAGTACCTGAGCGGCACCGCGGCGATCGAGGGCGATGGAGGACGATTTCTCAATCAGGTCCACGTCGCTGACATCGTTGAAGGCTTGCACCATCTCATCACAAGCGGAGCATCCGGCCCCTACAACATCGTCGACTCCACCCCACAAAGGCAGCGCGATCTCTACGCCTGGCTGGCAGCCCATTTTAATGGGTCCCTACCTCCGCAGGCCCCTCCCGACTACCAGCGGAAACGGGGGTGGACGCACAAGCGCGTCTCCAACCGGCGCCTTCGCGCTTCCGGCTGGACACCCCGCTATCCCTCCTTTCAGGATGCTGTTCTCCACGATCCCGAATTGGTGCCCTCCATCCGGGCCCTGGCAAACGACTCGCAAGACAGCCGTTCCGAACCTTGAATTTCCTCACATGACGCTCATGACACATCGACGCATCCCTCTCTTTCTGCTGCTGTGGCTCGCGACCTTGGGGGCCGCCCAAACCCAGGAACGGCGGGCCACGCCGAAACAGCCTAACATCATGATTTTTCTCGTGGACGACATGGGTGTGATGGACACCTCCGTGCCTTTTCTCACCGATTCCTCCGGCCAACCGAAACGCTATCCGCTCAACGACTTCTACCGCACGCCTCACATGGAGCGGCTGGCCAAACGGGGCATCCGTTTCGAGGAGTTCTACGCCATGAGTGTTTGCTCACCGACGCGACTCTCCATCATGACGGGACAAAATGCGGCTCGCCACCGCACCACCAACTGGATCAATCCCGCCAGGGACAACGCCGGCCCCAATGGAGCGCCCGAGTGGGACTGGACGGGCCTTGAGAAAAACGACGTGACCCTCCCCGGTCAGTTGTGCGCCTGGGGTTACCGCACCATCCACATCGGGAAAGGCCATTTCGGTCCGCGAGGACACGCGGGCGCCGACCCCCTCAATCTCGGCTTCGACGTCAATGTGGCGGGCGCGTCCTTCGGCGCGCCGGGAAGTTATTACGGCGAAAAAAACTACGGGAAGGGAACCCGTCGCGAATCTCATGCCGTGCCCCACCTCGAAGCCTATCACGGCACCCCGACTTTCCTGACAGAGGCACTGACGCTGGAAGCAAAGAAGCAGGTCGCCGAATGCGCCCGTTCTCAAGAGCCATT
The DNA here is from genome assembly GCA_965204485.1 of Verrucomicrobiales bacterium. Lineage (GTDB taxonomy): Bacteria > Verrucomicrobiota > Verrucomicrobiia > Verrucomicrobiales > DEV007 > JAACDM01. The sequence goes on along the minus strand of CBDBEZ010000133.1, from coordinate 15,313 downwards.
CTTTCTCTACTTCTCGCACTATGCCGTCCACGCGCCTTTCGATTCGGATCCCCGTTTCGCCGCTCACTATGCGGACTCGGGAAAATCTGAGCGGGCCCAGGCCTTCGCCACCCTGATCGAGGGGATGGACAAGTCTTTGGGCGACATGCTGGATCATTTCGATCAACTCGGAGTGGCGGAGGAAACGCTGGTGCTTTTTCTGGGCGACAACGGATCCGATGCGCTTCTGGGTCACCAGCACGAAGTGGCCTGCGCGGCGCCTCTGCGCGGGAAAAAAGGTGCCCACTATGAAGGCGGGATGCGCGTGCCATTCATCGCCGCGTGGGCCAAACCCTTGGAAGGGCACGCCCTGCAAGACCGCCTTCCCATCGCGCAAGACGCTCTTCAGCGCCAGATGGCCAGTGTGGAAGACCTGTTTCCCACCCTCATGACCCTCTGCGAGATCCCTCGCCCCGAAGGCCACGTGGTGGACGGACAGCCCCTGCACAGGCTCCTCCGCGGCACCCCCGAACCCGACCGAGCGCGCCAGTTTCTCATGCATTACCCCCACGGGCCTCACCGCAGCAACTACTTCTCCGTCTGGCGGGATGGAGACTGGAAAGTCATCTACCACACCTTGCCAGAGAAACCCACCAAGGGAGGCCACCTCCAGATCACGGACGGACACTACGAGTTGTTCAACCTGGCGGAGGATCCTTTCGAATCGACCAACCTGGCCGCGAAGCGACCGGAGGCACTCGAACGCCTCATGCAAGGCTTGCGAACCGCGCTGGAGTCACACCGAGCCGTCTACCCGGTCGCCGACGACGGACGAGTTCTCCGCCCAGTGGTTCCTGAGCCTAACAACTGAGCGGACTTGGAGACAGGGGTGGCCTCAGGCACCGAACGCCTCGCGACCGGCCCACGCCGCCCCGTCAGGCGAGCATTCTTGCCCCCCACGGATTCTTCAGGACGCGGGAAACTTCCCTTCTCCGGCAGCGACCGGTTCCTCCCCGGATTCGCCCTCCTCGGCCGAAGACGCTTCGCTCTCTTCCTCCACCGTCTCGCCGGTTGTCGCTTCGGCCCGGTCCACCGGTCCCTCCGACCCTTCTCCCGGCGGAATGTCACCCTGTTCGGTGCCCGACCCGGACCCCTCAGGGTTGCCCTCACTCTCCGCCTCCTCTCCTTCGCCGGCGGCCGACACCCCTTCCGATTCTCCGGAGGATTCCTGGACTTCTTGGGCCCTGGGCAACTCGACCTTCCGCAATTCATCCGCGTTGGGCAACTCGTCCACCGAGCGAATGCCAAAGTGATCCAGAAAGAGATCGGTCGTCTCGTAGAGAAGCGGCCGGCCCGGGGAGTCCGCCCGGCCACCGATTTGAACGAGGTTCCGGTCTAACAACATTTTCAATACGCCGTCGACGTTGACGCCCCGCACGGCTTCGATGTCGGCCTTGGTCAGGGGCTGCCGGTAGGCGATGATGGCCAGGGTCTCGAGGGCCGGCGGCCGCAGCCGCTTGGGTTTCTGGTCTGGAAATAAGCCACGCACCCAAAGTCCAAACCCGGGTCGCGTGAAAATCTTGTGGCCCGCGGCGCGTTCCGCGATGATGAAGGACCGTTCATCACGGTCGTAGGATTCCTTGAGAGCCTCGATTGCGGCCTCGATGGCCACCTCGTCCACGTTCTTGACCCAGGACACCTCCGGGCCGGTGAAGGCTTCGCCTTCTTTGGCCGCCTCGGCGGCGAGAGCTTCCTGATCGTCCGCCACCTTCTTGAGAGTGCCCAAGAGCGCCCGAACGGTCAGCGGCGATTCGGAGGCCACCAAAAGACTTTCCACGACGCGCTGGAGATGGAGGAACAAGGCGTCATCCAGACGATGTTGCCGAGGCTCTTCACCGGTTCCGCCATCGCCAGCAGCGTCGCCGTGGCCGTCGGAATCAAAGCGGATGTCCCGACTCAACATTTTGTCGCCCTCAAAGGTGAAGTATCCCTCGAACGTCTCCCCCTCGAGCACCTGGGGCAACCAGTACTGGTCATCCTCCCACATTTCCTCGTAGGGGATCGCGTCGACCGCGACCCACATCGGCACGGCCTCCTCGGTCTCGCGCAGTTCGCCGTCGAAGTGTTCGGTGAGAAAAACGGTGCAGTGAATGCTCAAGCCATCGGCAAACTGAAAGCGCAATTCCCCTCGCGGCTCCAAGTGGGTCGGCACCAGGCCCACCTCTTCCTCGGTCTCGCGCGCGGCCGTTTCCTCCACGGTTTCCCCCTCGTCGACCTTGCCTCCCGGACCATTGATCTTGCCGGCTCCCAAGCCCCGCTTCTTACGAATCAAGAGGACCTCGTGATCCCGCCGGATGAAGACCAGGGTCGACCGCATTTTCGCGGTCCAATTCTCCCAATCAACGGCGATCCCTGGCGGGTTAGGCATGCCCCGCCTCTACGTACGATTCGATTGGATCGCAAGTACAAACCAGGTTGCGGTCGCCGTAGACGTTGTCGATTCGGCCGACCGCCGGCCAGAACTTCTGCCCCTGGAGCCAGGATGCCGGGAAGCCTGCCTGTTCGCGAGAATAAGGCCGGTCCCAACCGTCCGAGGTCAGGACCTCGGCCGTGTGCGGGGCTCCTTTCAGAACATTGTCCTGGCAGTCCGCTTCCCCGTTGGCCACCGCGCGGATCTCTCCGTAGATCGTGATCAGCGCATCACAGAAACGGTCCAACTCGGCCTTCGATTCACTCTCAGTGGGCTCGATCATCAGCGTGCCGGGAACGGGCCAGGACATGGTCGGCGCATGGAAGCCGTAATCCATGAGTCGCTTGGCCACGTCCTCCACCTCGATCCCCGCTTCCTCACGACAGGGCCGGAGATCGATGATGCATTCGTGGGCGACCAAACCTTTGTGGCCCAGGAAGAGGACGGGAAAGAAATCCATGAGCCGCGAGGCCACGTAGTTGGCGCTCAGAATGGCCGCTTTGGTGGCCCGTGTCAGACCCGGGGCACCCATCATGGCGATGTACATCCAGGAGATGGTGAGGATGCTGGCGCTCCCGTAGGGCGCGGCGCAAACGACCCCCTGAGCCGCCAATGCCTCGCCGCTCTCACCTTTCCTTTCCCCGTCGCCTTCACCCACAGCGAACTGCCGGTGACCCGGAAGAAACGGCGTGAGATGCTGAGCCACCCCGATCGGACCCACGCCCGGACCGCCGCCCCCGTGGGGAATGCAGAAGGTCTTGTGCAGATTCAAATGACAGACGTCCGCCCCGATCCGCCCAGGCCGGCACAGGCCGACCTGGGCGTTCAGGTTGGCGCCGTCCATGTAAACCTGCCCGCCGTGCCGATGCACCTCTTCACAAAGTGTTCGGATCGCCGTTTCAAAAACCCCGTGCGTCGACGGATAGGTCACCATCAACGTCGCGAGCCGCTCGGCGTGCTCGGTAGCTTTCCGTTTCAGCTTGGCCACGTCGATGTTTCCATCCTCGTCACAACCGATCGGCACCACTTTGAAGCCCGCCATCACCGCGCTCGCGGGATTGGTCCCGTGAGCTGAGGTGGGGATCAAACAAACGTTTCGCTGACTTTCCCCGCGGCTCTCGTGATAGCGCCGAATGGCCAGCAAACCGGCATACTCGCCTTGCGAACCCGCGTTCGGCTGCAGGGACACCGCATCAAAACCGGTGATCTCCGCCAGCCAGTCTTCCAGCTGGGTAAACAGCTCCCGGTAACCCTGCCACTGTTGCGGCGGCGCGAAGGGGTGGAGCTGCATCACTTCCGGCCAGCTCAAGGCCAGCATTTCAGACGTGGCGTTGAGCTTCATGGTGCACGAGCCGAGGGGAATCATGGAGCGATTCAGCGCCAGATCCCGCGACTCCAGCCGCTGCAAGTAACGCAACATCTCGGTCTCGGTGTGGTAGCCGTTGAACACGCTCTGCTGCAGGTAGCGCGTCGACCGCCGGGCGTGATCCGGAAGGTCCGGTTCGCGATCCTCCACCTCGCCGGAAAAGGCATTGAGATCGCCCCCGAAAATCTCGTAAAGCACGGACAGCTCCTCCACGGTGGTCGTCTCGTTGAGTGAGATGCCCACCGTCGACTCATCGAGAAACCGCAGGTTCATGCGGCGCCGACGAGCCCGCCCCATCACTTCGGACGCCTTCTCTTTTCGCAAGGAAACTCTCAGGGTATCGAAAAAGAAGGGCGAGTCGACCTCACATTGCGGCAACTCATCGAGCGCCTTGGCCAGGTGAAGCGTGAGCATATGGATTCGCCGCGCGATCGCATGGAGCCCTTCCGGACCGTGATAGACCGCGTAGCTGGCGGCGATCACCGCCAGCAGCACCTGGGCCGTGCAGATATTGCTCGTGGCCTTGTCCCGGCGAATGTGCTGCTCTCGCGTCTGCAACGCCAACCGATAGGCCGGATGCCCTTGGGCGTCGTGCGACACTCCCACCAGACGCCCCGGCAATCGGCGCTTCAAGCCATCGGCGCACGCAATGAAAGCGGCGTGAGGCCCTCCCAAACCCATGGGAACTCCGAAACGCTGAGCGCTTCCCACCGCGATGTCCGCGCCAAACTCGCCCGGTGGCCGCAACAATGTCAGGCTCAATAAATCCACCGCCACGATGACGCAAGCGCCCCGAGCCCGGGCCCGCTCAATCCAAGCGCCGTAGTCCAGCACGGCTCCGTCGGTCGTGGGATACTGCAAGAGTACGGCGAACAAACCCTCCGTCTCCTCCAAGGGGAAGGTCTCGTGATCCTCCACGATCACCCGAAGCCCCAAGGGCTCCGCGCGGGTCTGGATCACGTCCAGGGTTTGGGGATGGCAGCGCTCCGAGACGAAAAAAGTGCGGCCACGCTTACCGCGCAGGGCCATGGCCATGGCCATCGCCTCCGCCGCCGCCGTGGCCTCGTCCAAAAGCGAGGCGTTGGCCACATCCAAGCCCGTCAACTCCGTGATCACGGTCTGGAAATTCAGGAGGGCCTCCAGCCGGCCCTGAGCAATCTCCGCCTGATAAGGGGTGTAGGCCGTGTACCAGCCGGGATTTTCGAGCACGTTGCGCTGGATCACCGGCGGGGTGAGACAGTCGTGGTAACCACACCCGATCCAGGAGCGGAACCGCTCGTTGCGGCCCATCATCCGGCGCAAGGCGGCGACGGCCTCGGATTCGGTGAGCGAGGCGGGCAAGTTGAGTGCTTGCCGGTCGCGGATCGCCTCGGGCACCACGTCGTCGATCAAGGCATCGAGGGATTCCCGCCCCAGTGAGGCGACCATGTCCTCGACCTCCGAGGCCTTGCATCCCAGGTGACGGCGCGCAAAAGTGTCTAACGGTTTCATGATGGGAGGCGGGGAGCCCTTGGCCCATTAACGGGGTGGATGCCGAGCCGTGCAAGCGGGACTTGGGCGACCCGCGCGGCGAACAGAACCTTCGTGCCGGAGGCTCCCTTCCCCCCTTCCTCTCCCTCCCTATCTCCCCCGCTTGATCAGCAAAGCCGCAAACGCTCCGTCAAATCCGTCCCGATGCGGAAGCGAACGAGCCACTTCCCGCCGTTCCAGGCTCGGGTCTCGCGCTAACAAGGCCTCCACCACCGCCTCGTTTTCCTCGGGCTCGATGCTGCAGGTGCTGTAGACTGCCCAGCCTCCCGGACGCAAATGTTTCAGAGGACTCAACGCCAGACGAATCTGCCATTCGGCCATCTCCTCAAAGACCTCGGGCCGGAGACGCCATCGCAAATCCACCCGCCGGCGCAGCACGCCCGTGTTGCTGCAGGCCACGTCCAGCAAGATCCGGTCGAACGGGCCCAATCCGGGAGAAGCCTCCGTCCAATCGACGACTCGCGTCGACACCCGCTCGACACCCAATCGCCGCAGATTCTCCCGCAGGCGCGCCAGCCGGCCCTCGTGCGAATCGGTCGCCACGAGCTTGCCTTCGCCCCGCATTTGCTGCGCCAAATAAGCGGCCTTTCCGCCAGGGGCCGCGCAGGCATCGAGCACCACGTGGCCGGGCTTCACACCTAACAAGTCACAGGCCAGCACGGTGGCCGGATCTTGCATGTAGCCCGCACCCGCCTCCAGCAGCATCCGGGGAATCTCGCCCATCCGGAAGAAATCGTCGCGGCCCAGGCCCTCGACCGGACGCAGCCCATGATCCTGACAAAGCGCCCGCGCTTCCTCTCTCAGGTCGTTCCGTCTCAGATAGTTGGGAGCGGGTTGCTGGCACCAGCGCCCCAGCGCTTCCGCCGTCTCACCACCGAATTGACGAGTCCACTTCTCCACCAGGAAATCCGGCAGAGAACAACGCACGCCGAGCGGCGCCGTCTCAGCCAAGGACTCCAGCTCGGCGCGCTCCCTACCCGCTCGCCGAAGCAAGGCGTTGGCCAAACCGCGCATCCGGGCCGGTGCCAGACGAAGCGTTTCGTTCACCGCCGCGTGATCGGGCACGCGCATGCGGAAGATCTGGTACAGACCCAACTGCAGCACCCGCCGGGCCTCGTCGTCCTCCAAGGGGCCCCTTCCTTTCCCGGCTCGCAGGTGATCGATCCAAAAATCGAGGAGTCGCCGCTCCCGCAGGACGCCAAAGAGGAGGTGCTGCTGAAAGGCGCGCTCTTTCGGGGGCAAGCGCTTGTCCCGTTCCCACTCGGTATTGAGGAGATCCTGAGCATGCCCTTGAGAGCGATCCCAGGATTCCAGGAGCTTGAGGACAATGCGGCGGGAGTTGGGCATGAAGGGAGAGCGCTAAGCCAGGATCGAGCGCGGTCAAGCCAGGCAATGGGTTCTCCGCGGAGAAAGCGTCCCTCAAGGCGATGGAAGAGGCCAACCGGCACCACCCCCAATGGCAGGTTCAGAACCGCTGGGGCAACTCCCCAAGCAGCGGCGGGATCGTCGCCAGATCAAAAGTCAAGAGCACCCAGCCTTCCGCCCGCAGCGCCCGTGCCCTACGACCTCGCTGACGGGATCTCCTCTTCCGGGTGTGGGGCGTCGACCCGCTCCTTTGCCCGCACTGCAAGAAGGGGACGATGAAGGTGGTCGACAAAAAGGTCCGCCCGGAGGAAATCGAGTTTTTCCTCCGCTTGCTCGGTCTCTGGGAGGGCGTCATTGCTGAGGCTGTCTCAAAACCCGGGTTTTCGTGTGACGGCCGGACGAGTGCAATATGATTGCTCTACTCCGTGGAGTTTTTCGAAAAAGTCGTTGGCGCCGCCGCGAGCGTGGGTATTGGTTTCGGTGTGACTCACATTGACGCTGATTTCGATCAACTTCACATCTTACCTCCCAGCATCGAGGACTGGGTCGGCCCGACTCACCCGGCGCGATTCATTCGTTGCTTTGTCGAATCCCTCGATTTGATGGATCTCGGCATTGAAGTGCGGGACTTCGGGACCGCTGGCCGTCCACCCTTCGCCCCGGCCCTGCTTCTGCGACTCTGGCTCTACGGCTATTTCAAGAAGATCCGCAGCTCGCGTAAGTTGGAGGAGGCATGCCGAAACGACTTGGGCTTTATCTGGCTATGCGGCAATCAGGTGCCCGACCACAACACGCTCTGGCGGTTTTGGAGTCAACATCAGAAAGCTATTCGCAACCTGTTCAAGCAAAGCGTGACGACAAGCTGCGAGATGGGGCTCGTAGGGCTGACCTTACAAGCAGTCGACGGAACGAAGATTCAGGCGGCCGCTCATGCCGGGAAGAAGTACGACAAGGAGGACCTGGCCAAGCGAATTGAGCGGCTTGACGAACAAATCAAGGTTTTGGAGGAGGAGATCGAGCGCTCCCAGGCCGGTGATGAGCAACCCTCCGCAGAGTTGCCAAAGGAACTTGAGAAGAAAGAGGTGCTTAAGAAAGCCATGCAAGAAGCGATCGAGACGCTCGACACCAACCCGACCGTAAAGCATATTCACCCGCTTGAACCTGAAGCGCGACGTGTGAAAGCCAACACAAGGGGAAAGCCCTTTGGATATAACGCCCAGGCCGTCGTTGATTCGGAGAATCAAATTGTGGTGGCCGCCGATGCTGTCAATGAGGCCACCGATTTGCGGCAACTAACGCCGATGTTGGATCAGGCTGCTGAGAACCTGGCCACTTATCAGCAAGAGCAAGAGAATGATGGCAAGCCGGCCAGCCAACCGGTTTCTCTCGGTGACGCCGGCTACCCGAGCGCTGAACAAATCGGCCTGGCAGAAGAGGCCGGCCATGAGGTGGTGATGCCTCTGCCTCCGCAATCAGTCAACAAGAAGGACGAAGAGTATCACGCATCGAACTTCGTCTATGACGCTGAGGCCGACGTGGTGACATGTCCCCAAGGCCAATCGCTCCCCTTCAGGCGTGAACGAGTCAAAGAAGGTGTTCCGGTGAGTGTCTATCGCGGCGCTCCGTCGACCTGCAAGAATTGCCCCGCCTTTGGAACATGCACGAAGGATCGCCACGGGCGGACCATCGACATCAGCCCCTGGAATGCGTCGGTGGAGAGGCACAAAGAGAAGATGAACAAGGAAGAAAACAAGGAGCTTCTCAAGCAACGGGCAGGAATCGTGGAGCCGGTATTCGGCCAGATCAAAAAGAACGGAGAGTTCTGGCGCTGGACATTCAAGGGATTGGAGAAAGTGAGGACGCAGTGGATGATGCTCTGTACGAGTTGGAACTTGAAAGTGATGTATCGGCACTGGATGGCCGCCCAGAACGCGCCAATCGACGGAACAGGAAAGCAAGCCAAAGCGGCCTGAAGTCGCGCTGGAGCCGAGGTAGCCGAGGTAGCCGAGGTAGATGCGCTATTCGCGCCCTACCGCGTCGCGATAGACGAAGCTCGGTCGAGAGGGCACCGCGGAATTCCGCCGGAATGTGAGATCAACCATCATCGAAACTAAAATTCTCATATTTTGTGAGGCGGTCCTGGGCCATTTTGAGACGGCCTCTGCTCTCCCCCCGCCGCCGCGTCCGCCGTTCGACATCGATACGATGGAGCCACTGGAGAGTGGGTCATGTCATGCGGGAACGGCGACAAGGAAAACGTACCCACCGGATTCCTGGCCGGGTGTCGAACCGGGCTGGGAAACGCCGGAGCGCCGCCTCGATGAAGAGCGGCTGCTCGTCCTCGACGGCCACCTGGTTCCGGCCGATGAGTTGCCTCTCTTCGCGGCGGACTGAAAAAAAGCGCACCCTCCCCGCGAACCTGCGGATGGATCTTTCGCGGATCCTTCAAGCGGGATGGATCGGTCGTGCCCGGAGACGGCCAAATCGGTCCTTGCAGGCACTCATCCACCACCCTTCAGCCCCTGACCATCTTGGCCGAGGCCAAGATTTCATGCAATTTCACCGAACATGGCGGCGCTTTTCCCCTTTCCTCCCCCTGAACCCCCTCCAATCCCGATCACTTCGACGCCTCTGATACCACGGACGAAAAGCAATTTCCTAGCAGTCGGTTTCTCTTTGCCTGGCGTGTCTGTCTGACTGCGTAATAGAGCGATCTTCGCCTTGGATAGTTCAATGCTCAGATCGATCAGTTCGGTGGTCAGTTTCTTGAATTTCTTGTACTCCTCTGTTTCTTTTCGTAGTCCCTTCACGTGGTCTGGCCAGACGTGTTCAGTCCGGCTCCTCATCTTATGCGTGTAGCTCAGTTGGTAATACACGCCGCGCTGGCGTTGTCGATCTCGGTATTGCTTGCTGATGCTCCCAGGCCGCATTGGCCTGATTGCAGCTAACTTTGCCGCAAGTTTCTGGACTCTTTTTTCAGTGATCTGATCTTTTTCATGGTCATTACCTTATATATGCGAATGTCTAGGAAAATCAAATCATTTGTTATGGATCTCTGGATTTCTTGGTGGAATATCGTCTGTCTTCTGCGACCCGCTTTCTCGAGAGCCCGCACCTTTCTCTGGTTTCTGCTCGTCTTGGCCGCTTTCTCCGTGCGCAATGACCTCCTCGGGGTTTCCAGTTTCGTCCGCGCTCTCGGTTTGTCAGAACACTCCTATGAGCACTTACTCCATTTCTTCCACAGCAATGCCGTGAAGACGGACCGGCTTGCAGAACTTTGGTTCGCCATCGTGATCAAGCACTTCCCTGTCTACAAGATCGGTTGTTGCCCCGTCCTGGTTCTCGACGGCATCAAGAAGTCCAAGGAGGGCCGCAAGATGCCTGCGGTGAAGTATCTGCATCAACAGTCCGAGTCCAAGCCTCACTTCATCATGAGCCATTCCTTTCAGGCCTTCGGCGTGCTCTGTCAGGTTGGCGGATACTTCTTCTGCGTTCCGGTCTGTGCACGCATTCACGAAGGTATCGTCACTTCAAACCGCGACAGGAGAACCTTGATCGACAAGGCCAACGAGATGCTCGCATCCGTCTGTAGAGGTCAGGAGTTCGTCTTGCTGGCCGACGCCTACTACGCCAACGGAAAGGTGATCCAGAGCACCAAGGGGCGTTCCGGTGTGCTGGTCACGAGGGTTCGACGCACGACAACCGGCTTTCGGCCTGCGGCAGTGCCACGCAAACGCAAACGCGGACGACCGAAAAAGTATGGCGCTGCGGTGAAGCTCCAGAATGTCTTTGGAACGGGCGGCTTCAGTTCCGTTCCCAGTCCCGTATATGGGGAGAGAAACATCTCTGTCCGGTTCAAGTCGGTGGATCTGTTGTGGAAGCCCGCCGGGGCGATGGTCCGCTTCGTTCTCGTCGATCATCCCACGAGAGGGCGGATCATCCTCTTGTCTACCGACCTCACCATGGAAGCTCAGGAGATCATCTTGCTCTACAGTTTGCCTCGTGAGTGGGAAGTTCTCAGACCGGTTTCTCTTTGCCTGGCGTGTCTGTCTGACTGCGTAATAGAGCGATCTTCGCCTTGGATAGTTCAATGCTCAGATCGATCAGTTCGGTGGTCAGTTTCTTGAATTTCTTGTACTCCTCTGTTTCTTTTCGTAGTCCCTTCACGTGGTCTGGCCAGACGTGTTCAGTCCGGCTCCTCATCTTATGCGTGTAGCTCAGTTGGTAATACACGCCGCGCTGGCGTTGTCGATCTCGGTATTGCTTGCTGATGCTCCCAGGCCGCATTGGCCCGATTGCAGCTAACTTTGCCGCAAGTTTCTGGACTCTTTTTTCAGTGATCTGATCTTTTTCATGGTCATTAGCTTATATATGCGAATGTCTAGGAAAATCAAATCATTTGTTATGGATCTCTGGATTTCTTGGTGGAATATCGTCTGTTTTCTGCGACCCGCTTTCTCGAGAGCCCGCACCTTTCTCTGGTTTCTGCTCGTCTTGGCCGCTTTCTCCGTGCGCAATGACCTCCTCGGGGTTTCCAGTTTCGTCCGCGCTCTCGGTTTGTCAGAACACTTCTATGAGCACTTACTCCATTTCTTCCACAGCAATGCCGTGAAGATGGACCGGCTTGCAGAACTTTGGTTCGCCATCGTGATCAAGCACTTCCCTGTCTACAAGATCGGTTGTCGCCCCGTCCTGGTTCTCGACGGCATCAAGAAGTCCAAGGAGGGCCGCAAGATGCCTGCGGTGAAGTATCTGCATCAACAGTCCGAGTCCAATTCCAAGCCTCACTTCATCATGAGCCATTCCTTTCAGGCCTTCGGCGTGCTCTGTCAGGTTGGCGGATACTTCTTCTGCGTTCCGGTCTGTGCACGCATTCACGAAGGTATCGTCACTTCAAACCGCGACAGGAGAACCTTGATCGACAAGGCCAACGAGATGCTCGCATCCGTCTGTAGAGGTCAGGAGTTCGTCTTGCTGGCCGACGCCTACTACGCCAACGGAAAGGTGATCCGGAGCACCAAGGGGCGTTCCGGTGTGCTGGTCACGAGGGTTCGACGCACGACAACCGGCTTTCGGCCTGCGGCAGTGCCACGCAAACGCAAACGCGGACGACCGAAAAAGTATGGCGCTGCGGTGAAGCTCCAGAATGTCTTTGGAACGGGCGGCTTCAGTTCCGTTCCCAGTCCCGTATATGGGGAGAGAAACATCTCTGTCCGGTTCAAGTCGGTGGATCTGTTGTGGAAGCCCGCCGGGGCGATGGTCCGCTTCATTCTCGTCGATCATCCCACGAGAGGGCGGATCATCCTCTTGTCTACCGACCTCACCATGGAAGCTCAGGAGATCATCTTGCTCTACAGTTTGCGTTTCAAGATCGAAGTCGCTTTCAAGCAAGCGGTGCATTCGGTCGGCTCATTCGGATACCATTTCTGGATGGCCGCTATGCGACCGCTCAAGCGTCGCAATGGTAACCAATACCTCCACCGGACTACCGAGAAATATCGCAGACAGGTGCAGAGAAAGATGCACGCATATCATGTGTTTGTGCAGACCGGCATGATCGCTCAGGGCATGTTACAGTACCTTGCCATGACATGTGACGGTCTGGTCTGGAAACACTTTGGAACCTGGATCCGAACCATCCGCCCAGACGTGCTGCCTTCGGAAATGATTGTCTCAGCCGCCTTGAAAAACACGCTGCCTGGATTTTTGCACCACGGCGGAAAAGGTTCAGCGTTCCGAAAATTCATCCTTGATAAAATAGACTTCACTCGCTCCGAAGGTTCACGCTTCGCCGCATGATGATCCAGTTACAGAACTTCTCACTCGCGAGAGTTTGCGTTTCAAGATCGAAATCGCTTTCGAGCAAGCGGTGCATTCGGTCGGCTCATTCGGATACCATTTCTGGATGGCCGCTATGCGACCGCTCAAGCGTCGCAATGGTAACCAATACCTCCACCGGACTACCGAGAAATATCGCAGACAGGTGCAGAGAAATATCGCAGACAGGTGCAGAGAAAGATGCACGCATATCATGTGTTTGTGCAGACCGGCATGATCGCTCAGGGCATGTTACAGTACCTTGCCATGACATGTGACGGTCTGGTCTGGAAACACTTTGGAACCTGGATCCGAACCATCCGCCCAGACGTGCTGCCTTCGGAAATGATTGTCTCAGCCGCCTTGAAAAACACGCTGCCTGGATTTTTGCACCACGGCGGAAAAGGTTCAGCGTTCCGAAAATTCATCCTTGATAAAATAGACTTCACTCGCTCCGAAGGTTCACGCTTCGCCGCATGATGATCTAGTTACAGAACTTCTCACTCACGAGTTAGAAGGCATGCAACAGTCAACTACAAAAAGTAGGGTGTATGGTGAAGGCCACTACAAAACGGATTCTTCACCCCATAGTTTCATAAATCGGGGCAAGAATCCCAAGAAAATAGTGGCAGGGGCCTTTGGGATAAGGTCGATTTGGAATCTACCAAAACACCAAACACTTCAACCCAAAAGCCACCTACAGTGAGAGTAGCACGACGTACGATTCATGCAAAGTCCAGAACGATTCCGGCGATCAAATTTGAAGATCAAGAACTGACCTCTTTCGGCAGTCTCGTTATCTTTCAGAAGCTCTTTCAGGAATTGGATCTGGAGGGGAAGCTTCAGCAGTGCTTTGGTCCACTGGATCGGCGCAGGTCCCGCTTCTACAAGTTCCACAAGGTTTTCATGTGTCTTATCGTGCATCTTATACTGGGCTACCGGATGCTTCGCGATTTGGACTACTACCGAGATGATCCCCTTGTACGACAGGTTTTGGGGATGCACCAATTGCCCAGTGTCCCAACGATGAGTCGGATGTTGGGAGAGGTCGATTGTCAAAGCCTTGAGAGGATGAGGGAGATGAATCATTTCGTTTGCCTGTCGCGACTTCAGGAGGAGGGAATCAAACGCATCACGCTTGATTTGGACGGAAGCGTGCAGAGCACGAGTCGCCATGCGGAAGGGACGGCGGTGGGATTTAACAAGAAGAAAAAAGGCGAGCGCAGTTATTATCCACTGCTCGCGACGATCGCTCAAACCGGACAAATCTTCGATTTCCTTCGTCGAAGTGGCAACGTCCATGACTCCAATGGCGCAGTGGAGTTCCTCCGTTCCTGCGTGGAGAAGATTCGCAAGGTGCTGCCTGATGTGCAGATCGAGTTGCGCGCCGACAGCGCGTTTTTCAGCGATCAGATGGTTTCAGAGGCAAAGACCCTGGGCCTGGAATATACGTTCTCGGTGCCTTTCGAGCGGCTCGTGGAACTCAAGGGCATCATTGAGAAGCGCCGTCGCTGGTCCCGAACCCGAGGCGGAGAGGGAAAAACTCATCACTTCGAAATCCGTTGGAAGCCAAAAATTGGGCGCGCAAAGCGCGCATTTTGTGCATTCGAACCATGAGGCGCACTCAGCGCAAAGGACCGCTCCAACTGGATCTTTTCGAACCAGTCGAGGAGAACTATGAATACAAGGCGATCATCACCAACAAGACAAACACGGTCGCTCATGTGGTGAAATTTCATGAAGGGCGTGGCTCTCAGGAGAAGATTTTTGGCGAAGCCAAGAGCCAGGCCCAGATGGACTATATTCCGGCCAAGCGACGTGCCGCCAACGAAGCTTTCCTTTTGGCCAGTATCCTCATCCACAATCTCACACGCGAAATGCAGATGCGATCTGCGGAGCGGTCACGCAAATCGTCCCCCAAAAGGGCTGCGGAGTGGATCTTTGAAGGACTCGGCACGATTCGCCGCAAAATCATCCAACGTGCCGGACGTCTGACTCATCCTCAAGGTCGACTCACATTGACACTCGGAGACAATCAGGCCGTCGAAGAAGAAATCGCCTACTACATGATGGCCTGACTGGCCATTTTATGAAACGCTGGGGTTCACTTTCCATGCGCGACGAGGCTTTCTTCCAAGAACTGGGTCAACGTATCGCTGCCTTGAGGCAGCGAGCGGGACTTTCACAGACACAACTCGCTGGGAGGCTTGGCTTGAAGCAACAGGCTTGGGCCACTTACGAGAACGCCACGCGTCGCCTTCCCTCGTCGCTTCTGATCCCGTTGACTCAGGTCTTCGAAGTGTCGCTTGAAGAGTTGTTGGGTGCTGAACGACCAAAGAAGAAGCGAGGGCCGGTGCCGAAGCTTCAAACGCAGTTCGAGACCATCACGAAGTTGCCAAAGAGTGAGCAGAAGTTCTTTTCGCAGATGACCGACCGGTTTCTGAGTGAGCAGACGGCTAATTCGTAACGTGACGATATTATTCTGCCAGAGCTGAGCAACCATCTGTTCATCGCAGAACATGATGACCGGTGGTCGGTGGAGGGGATCGGGTCCAGCGTTCCCGCAAGAGTGGAGTGAGGCACGAACGGAGCGACGAGGACAACGCTTGACGCGAGCACCGGAACTGGCTGGCTCATGGTGTTCTGTTCGATGCTCAGTGTCGCTGATGACGTTCTATGATGAGCGGGCCTTCGGTGTTGAAGTTCCAGTCCTCTTTGTCCTCGGTGACCTTCCGTCTTGCCGCTGGTGTCGTGACACCGACTTCGCCTTGGCCTTTCCAGATGTT
>CBDBEZ010000132.1:0-184203 GCA_965204485.1 Verrucomicrobiales bacterium | reverse complement strand
TGATGGAGGGCTTGAAGGATCATGGCGGTTCAACAGGTGCTAGTGTGAAACGGCGGGACGTCGATGACGCCGTCAATCATGACGGCGCGGAAAAAGCGAGGCGTGGCGGAATTCACCTTCTTGGTGCACGGGTCCTGATCGAATTCGATATCGTGAAGCATCCAGCCGAGATCGTGCTCGCCCTTGAGGCTTTCGTCAGGCTCGGCCAACGGCGCTCGGTTTTCCACCAATTCGAATCGCGCTGGGAACTCCCGGCAGCCTAGATAAGGCTGGTGGAAGCATTGCCCCTTGCGCGCGCGGCGATTGAACATGTCGAGATGCTTGCCCGGAGCTTCATCGTTGAGACTGTCGAAATGCGCCTCGATCCGGTAACGAACGTCGCGAAGCAACATCGCGGCGCGCTGTTGGCGGTGTTCCTCGACCGTGATGCCGAGATTGCCCTTGCCGGAAGTCATGGCCGCGCTGACGCCACTCTTTCCTTTGATCGGAATCTTGGTGTCGATCTCATTGCGCCGAATATTGGTGAAGCGGATCGAGTTGAGGACGCGGATGTGATCGACGACCCAACGGATTTGCGGTTTCCAGTAGATCGCCTCCAGCACGCCGCGGGCGGCGGAGGGCGTGATCACGTCGTAGCTGACGCGTTCAACCTTCATTTCGGGCCGGGAGAAGAGGGCGTAGTCGCCGGAGATTTCAAGAGTGATGCCGTAGGCCATTGATTAAGTTCTCTAAATTACTATTTGCTTTCAATCAACCTTCATTCTTCATTTCGGGGGGTGAAATCGCGGTAACTGAAAGGTCAAGCGCGGTAGAGCCAAACTGAATAAACTACAGTCTGTTTGACGGACTACAAGAGGGCGGCCATTCTTCAAGCATTCAGAAAGGCGGATTCATTATCGAAACTCAGCCCGAAGTCGTTCGAGTAGTGCGTTTCCGGACAGATGAGGATGCGGAATTGGCCGTCGCGGACGGATTTGAACTGCGCCACGTTCCCTTGAAACTCACGTTCGTGAACCTGAACCGTGTAGCGCTGGAGTTGGCGTAGCAGCTGCCGATTGAGCGGAATCGATTCGTTTTTCAGTTCGTCGAGCAACTCCCTCGCTCGTCCGTCGAACGGAATCAGAACCGGAAATTGCGCGTTCTCGATGAGGCGGAAGTTCTTCGCGACGGTCGCAAAATAAAATAGGAATGGGAGGTCGCGATTGGTTCTGTTGAACTTGAATTCGCCTTCGATCGCCTTCGTATCCCAGCGCTTTCCATTCGGCGGGTTGTGCTGGTGGTAATAAAGCGAGAAGAACATCTCCACGCTCTCCAGGCCAAGCGGATCGTCACCGTGAACGCCGAGAACCCGGTCGGCAATCTGCGCCGTCTCCCGAAAGTAAGCCTCGGCTCGGCTGTGCTCGGAGCGAAAGACATGGGTGATCCCGAAATCCCGTTTGCCGTTGCGATTGCAGCGCCCAGCGGCCTGCGCGATCGAATCGATCCCGGCGAGTGAACGGTAGACGACATGAAAATCAATGTCGACGCCCGCTTCGACCAGTTGCGTCGAAACCAAGCGAACGGACTTACCCGATTTGAGCCGTTCGCGAACTTCCTCGAGCACCTTTTGGCGATGCGCCGGACACATCAACGCCGAAAGATGCCAGTTTTCTCTATCCTCACATTTAGGCAGTTGCTGAAAGAGTTTACGGGCGTGGTTGCGCGTGTTAACGATCACGAGAACTTGATCTTTGTCAGCCATCTCCGCCGTGATCTCGGCGTCGGTAAGGCTTCCGCGATCTTTGACTCTGACGCGTCGTTTCAACGAATCGTCGTAGAGCTTCGTAAGGTCGGGAACAATTTCGCGAACGCTTTTCAACCCGATGGAAAACGTCGGCGAGTGATGTATTGCCGGCTGCGTCGCCGTGCAGAGAACGATGGACGTGTGGTAGGCACGAGCAAGTTCACGCAAGGTCACAAGACAAGGTCGGAGGTAGTCGACCGGCAGACACTGAGCTTCGTCGAGAATGACAACGGCGTTGGCGATGTTGTGGAGTTTGCGGCACTGTGACGTTCGCGCGGCGTGAAGCGATTCGTAGAACTGAACGGCGGTTGTCACGACGAGCGGCGCGTCCCAGTTTTCCGCCGCAAGCCGCGAGCGAGTGGTTTCTTCCTCAGGGGAAAGATTGGAATGGTGTTCGATTACCACCGGGTTGGTCTCTGAATTGATCGGCTTCAACACGTCTCGAAAGATCCCCGCATTCTGTTCGATGATCGAAGTGAACGGGATCACATAGATCACCCGGCGCATCCCGTGTTTCAGGGCGTGTCGAAGCGCGAAGGCGAGCGACGACAACGTTTTCCCGCCGCCCGTTGGGACGGTTAGCGTGAAAAGGCCCTGATCCCCCTCCGACGCGTCGAGGCAACTCCGGAAAACGTGGGCGCGCGCGCGATTGACTTGGGAATCCGGTGGGCCGAACGCCGCGACATGGGCCTCCACCAGTCCGACCATCTTTTCGAGAACACCGTCGGCGCGTTGCGGTCGGATTCGCGTCCGTTCCGGCGCCATAACTGCCTCCGTCGCGAGGAAGTCCGCATCAACGAGACAGGAAAAGAGCATCCGATTGAAGATCGCCAGCGCGTCTCCATCACGGTGCTCGATTCTCTCCAAAATCAACGATGGCAGATCTGGAATCAGGCGTTCCAAAATGTCTTGAGGAATTGCTGAATCTTCGATGGGTTTGCCGAGGCGCTTTTCCAGACTGGCGTATTCGCTGATCGCATCTAGCAACCCCGAGTGGTGTCCGCTAATCGCAAAACCCAACAGATGAGCCAATGGAGTCTTCGCCTTCACCGCATGCTGCGCACCCGCCGTGGCATGATCGATGCGATCATTCACTTCCGCTTCATGCGGATCGGCCTTTGATTTCAAGTATTTCTGCCACTTTGGCGCAAACTTACCCAGATCATGCCACAAACCCGCGAGATAGCCCCACTCCCGGGCCGCCTTGGCCTCATCGCTCCCGGGGCAAAAAAACATCTCGCTGGCAAACTTGGCTGTCCACCAGGCCACCTTGTTGAGATGGCCGTGAGCTGGATCCAAATCGCGGCACTCCTCACACATCCGTGCACGATCACTCAGGCAGTGATTGCCTGGATTGTCGCCGAAGGGGGTGAACAAGGGTTCCCATTCATCAAGGGGCCGGTATTCCCCGGTCTCGGGATCGGTTTTTGAATGAGCGTAGAAAGCCCCATTCCATCCATCAATTCTTCCTCGTGAAGTCCCTCCCATAGACCTGAGTTTATGAGATAGAAGGCGCCACCGGAAGATTCCTCTTGAGGAGAAGTTTGAAAAAAACACAACTTCTGCGGATTCAGCGCCCCCACTCACCCCCGCGCTTCCCGCCATCGCCGGCACAGATCGGCGGCCGCATCCGGCCACGAGGGCAACTCAAACCGAAACCCTCCCGCGAACAAGCGGCCGGGGACGACTCGCCGGCTCTTGAGAATCAGCTCCGTTTCCGTCCGCATGAACAGCGCCCCGATCTCCAGCATCCATCTCGTCGCGGGCAAGCCGACCCGGGCACCCCAGGCCTGTCGCAGGGAGCGCATGAAGGCCGCGTTGGGCAGGGGTTCCGGAGACGCCAAGTTGAACGGACCGGCAAGGTCCTCATGGGCCACCAGCCAATCGACCGCCCGCAAGAAATCACGTTCGTGAATCCAGGAAACGTACTGGCGGCCGTTGCCCGACTGCCCGCCCAACCCACAGCGCACCAAACCTAACAAGGTATCGAAAACGCCTCCCGCATCCGGGCTCATCACCATCGCCGTGCGCAAGAGCACCAGCCGCGTCCCAGGCAGCTGAGGTTTCCACTCGAGTGCGGCGTCTTCCCAGGCGCGCGCCACCTCGATGCTGAACCGCCACGTGTCCGGGGCACCGGCCTCGGACGCGTCCCCTCCCAGGATGCCCTCGACCTCGTCGTTGGGAGCGTCGTAGCGGTGCGCGTAAATCGTCGCCGTGCTGGACTGTAACCACACCCGCGGAGGCCGGCGCATTCCGGCGATGGCCTCGCCGATGGCCCGCGTCGAGTCGACACGCGAATTCAGGATGCTCTCACGATGGGCCGGCGTGTAACGGCAGTTCACACTCCGGCCCGCCAGGTTGATCACGAAATCGGCCCCCTCCATCTCCTCCACCCATGGGCCCAGCGACCGCCCATCCCATTCCACCACGCGCCAGGGCGCCTCCATGGGCCTTCGACTCAACACCACCACCTCGTCGCCACGCCCCTGAAACCAGCGGGCCAGAAGACCTCCCACCTGCCCGCTCCCACCCGGCAACACCACTTTCATCCCAAACTCCGAGGCAGCGTTTCCCTAAACTTCATGAACTTCGGCCGCCGCCTCCACCTCTCTCTGATTCCGCCATTTTCGCAAGTTCACATGGATCACCCAGAGCGAAAACAGGACGAGGGCGACTCGCGCCAGCAGCAGAAGGCTCGCCGCGATCGAACCTTCTTCCCCACTCAAATGCACCGAGATCAGCATGAACTGCAGCGCCGCAAGGCCCCCGAAAATCACCATCACGCCCGCGACGAAGACCTTGGTCACCCGGTCGTCCAGCCGATCCGTCTCCGCGAGCGGCAACATCTCACTCAAAATCTCTCTCGCCCTGACGTAATCCGCGTCATTGAGCACGCAGAGCGCGGGATACATGTCCGGGATGGGAACGCCGGTCACCATCGTCCCCAAGTCTCGATTGCGCACCATCGTTTCCACGCCCTCCGCCTCCAGCACCGATTGGAAATAGCCGACTCGCGTGTAATCACGCTCTCGATAAATCTCTTTCATCAACTCGATCCCTCACCAACTGCACGTTTTCACTCACTCAATCAATCGCCTGCGTTTCGGTTCATCGATCCGAACCAGCCATCAATCCATTGGCCCAACAAGAAAGAGGGGAAACGCTTTCCATCCCATTCTCTCCATCCCGCTTCCGCTCTTTCAATCCGAAAAATAGGAGGTGTCCTTCGACCTGTCCATGAAAACTTCATGAACCGGATCGGCGCTCGTTCTCCGTCGTCCCACGACGAGCGCCACCCATCCGCTGCCAGAGGGACTCCGGACTCTCTCCACGCCAGTAGCGCAGCATCCATCCCAGGTCCCTCAACGTCACCCAAAGAGCCCCGCGCCGCGCGAACCGACGGGCCGAGGAACGCACCGGCGGCCCGACACATTTCAAGCGTCCCTCGCGCTTCAATCGCCGACAAAGCTCCCAATCTTCGAAGACCGGCACGTCGGGAAAACCTCCCACCTTCTCAAAGACTTCCCGCCGCACGAAGAGCGATTGATCGCCAAAAAACCACCCACCCCGGCGTGAGCGGAGCGTGCTCAAGTGAGAGGTCGTCCAGAGAAAGGGCGAGGCCGATCGAAACCTGCGCTCGAACCCTCCCCCCACCACTGCGGGATCCTCCAGAACTCTTCGGAGCGAACTCGCTGCTCGCGGGTCCACCCAGGTATCGGCGTGCAAAAACCAGAACACCTCTCCCCGGGCCCGCGAGGCGCCCAAATTCAACTGATGGGCTCGCTGGCGGCGATCACTGATCAAGACGAAAACGCCCGCTTCTCGAGCGATCTCCACCGTGCCATCATCACTGCCGCCATCCACCACCCAGACCTCCAAGGTCTCGCCTTGAGCCACCAGCGCCGCCAAGGTCGACGGAAGTTCGCCGATTTCGTTCAGGGTGGGAATGATGACGGAGATCATGGAGCGGAGGAAAACATCTGGCGGGCGCGAGGAACGGACCGGTGATCCTCCAAAGACCATGGACCGTCTCCGGTCACCAGGGAAAGCATTCTCGGCTCGCACTCGGTGCGCCTCCATCTCCCTTTTTTCCTCTACGGGATGACAGCCCGGATTCCTTCGTTGCGAAAGGCCCCGAGAGCGATAAGGGTTCAAGGCTTCTCATGTCAGCCCCTCCCGAAGCTCCTGCCTCTGCCCCCAAGGTCACGGTCGCCGATCGACGCCATCGCCTCGCGATGGGTGGACTGGCCCTGCTCGCCCTGACCGGTCTCATCCTCGCGGTGCGGATCATCGGAAATGCGCCCGAGGTGCAACGCGGTAGACCGCCCGCGGGAGGTCTCCCGCCCGCAGCCGTCTACGTGGTCACGGTCGAGCAAGAGGACACTCGCGAAATCGCCACCGCCACCGGAACCCTGCAGACCACCGCCCGGTCGGAGGTCGCGGCCCGCGAGTCCGGCGCCGTGAACGAAGTCCTCGTTGATGAAGGCGATTCCGTGAACCAGGGAGATGTCCTCGTTCGACTCGATGCCCGCCGGGCGGAAGCCCAGCGAAACGAAGCCCAGGCCATGCTCACCGCCGCCCGCAGCCTGGTGGAGCAGCGAGCCGCCGAACAGGGGCGTGCGGAAGCCGATCTCTCCATGAAAAAGGGACTTCTGGACCGCAAAGCGATTTCCCGGAGCGATCTCCTCGATGCCGAGCGCACCCGGTCCGTGGCCACCGCCCAGCTCCAGGCCGCCCAAGAAGGCGTGGCGGAAGCGGCCAACCGTCTGGCCCTCCTCGAGATCCAGCTCAAAGACACGGAAATCGGGGCGCCCTTCGACGGTGTCGTGGTGGATCGTCAGGTCGAACTCGGGGAATGGGTCGCCGCCGGGACTCTGCTCATCACCCTCGTTCGCATCGATCCCATCGAGGCCTGGCTGCGCGTCCCCATCCGCCATCGCACGGGGCTCGCGGCCTCGCCGAAAGATCTCCGTATCCGTTTGTCGGCCAGCGGCGAGATCCTCACCCCTACCCATGTCACGACCGTGCCCGACGTGGCGCCGACCAGCCAATTGTTCACCGTGGTGGCGACGCTCGACAATCCCCAGGGCCTCTTGACTCCCGGCGAGTCGATCACCGGTCTGGTGCCGGTGGCGTCCCGCGCGCTTCACTGGCGCTTTTCCACGGACGCCGTCGTCCAGACACCCATGGGGACATTCCTCTTCCGGGTCGGCGAGAACGGAACTGCCGAACGCCTCGCCGTGAAGGTCGCCTTCGAACGCGATGGCATGGCCTTTGTGCTCGTTTCTCAAGCGCCCATCCGCTCTGGCGATCAGCTCATCGTGGAGGGCAATGAGCGCCTCGTCCCGGGCCAGCCCTTGCAGATTCGCGAGAGGTCTGCCGACGCCGCGCCGGACGGAGAGCAGCCATGACATTGATCGACTACTGCATTCGGCAACCGATCTCGGTAGCCGTCGGTGTGGGACTGGTGATTCTGGCAGGCATCATGGCCTTCACCAGTGTTCCCGTCCAGATGAAGCCGGAGGTCGATTCGGTGGTGATCGCCGTGACCACGCGTTGGGAGAACGCCTCGGCGGAGGAGATCGAGAGCGACATCATCGAGGAGCAAGAAAAGGTGCTTGGGGAGGTCACGGGACTGCGGCTCATGACGAGCAACAGCAAAGCCGGTGAAGGCACGGTGCGCCTGGAATTCAACACCGGCACCAACATCGAAGCGGCCAAGGCGGAGACACTTCAAAAACTCGACGAAGTACCAGGCTATCCCACCAACGCCTTGCAGCCGGTGGTGATGGACATCGATCCAGAGTCGGTCGACTACATTGCCTGGGTGGGCCTGAGCTCCACCGACCCGGACTTCGACACCACCACGCTCTATGATTTCATGGTCCGTCGCCTGCGACCACGCTTCGAACGCCTTCCGGGCGTCGCCGAAGTGGGAGTGCGCGGAGCCCGTGAAGCCGAGCTGCAGATCCACGTGGATCAGCAGGCGCTGGCCCAACGCGGCATCACCTGGCAGCAGCTCAGCCAAACCATCCGGGAATCGAACCTCAATTTTTCCGGGGGCGCCCTGCCCGAGGGCAAGCGCGATGTGAGGATCCGCGCCACGGGACGTTTTGAAAATCCAGAGGAAGTGCTCGACATGATCATCCGGCGGGACGCCGCCGGTCCGGTCTACATGCGAGACGTGGCGGAAGTCGTCTCGACTTACAAAGAAACCGTCAACTGGTCTCGCTCCCGCGGACTACCAATGCCCTTCTTCAATTTCCTTCTCGAGCGCGGCGGAAACCTCATTTCGACGATGGACGCCATCCAGGAAGAGATCGCCTCTCTCAATGCCCCGGGTGGCCTCCTTCAAGAGCACTCCATCGCTCTGGGATTGGATGGGCGTCTCGAACTGGTCCAGGTTTACGACGCCACGGAGTATGTGCACGACGCCATCGATCTGGTGCAGAGCAATATCCTCATCGGCGGCATTCTGGCGACCCTCACTTTGCTTTTTTTCCTGCGCTCGTTCCGCACGGTCGGCGTGATTGCCCTCGCCATTCCCATCTCCATCATCGGCGCGGTGGTGGTCTTGGTCGCCATGGGACGCTCGATCAACATCATCTCGCTCGCCGGGATGGCCTTCGCCGTCGGCATGGTGGTGGACAACGCCATCGTCGTCATCGAGAACATCTATCGCCACCTGGAAATGGGGCGCCCGGCGCGAGCCGCGGCGGCCGATGGCACCCGCGAGGTGGCCGGTGCCGTGGTGGCCTCGACCATCACCACCATCGCCGTCTTCCTCCCCATTCTCTTTATTGAAGAAACGGCCGGGCAGCTCTTCAAGGACATCGCCTACGCCATCATCGCCGCCGTCGCTCTCAGCCTCGTCGTTTCCCTCACCGTAATCCCCACCGCCGCGGCTCGCGCCTTGAGACGCGAGCCTCCCCCTCAGGGCCCCGATGCCGACCGTTCGAAGTTCGCTTTTCTCGCAAAACTTCACGCACTGGTCAACGCCCTGCCCGAGCGGGTCGCTCGGCTCATCGGGTGGATCAACCGCTCCTGGAGCGCCCGGCTCACCGTCATCGCCATCTTCAACCTCGGCGCCCCTCTCGGCATCAAGGTCCTCCTCACGGATCTCGATTACCTGCCCCGGGGCAACCGCAATCTCATCTTCGGCCTTCTCACCCCTCCACCCGATTATAACATTGCGCAACTGGACGCCATCGGAGAACGCATTGAAGCCGCCATCCGGCCGGCCTGGGAGTCCGCTCCCGATCGCTTCCAGGCCGAGGCAGTCCTGCGTGAACGTGAGGGTCGCACCCGTCAGCCGCGAGAACCCGTTCCCGCCCACCCGGGAGCGGAGCCCACCATCACCCCGCCTCCGCTGACCAACTATTTCCTCGTGAGCTTCGACGGCCGCATATTCCACGGCGCAATTTCGGAGGACAAACGCCGGGTGGCCGACGCCATCCCGCTCATGAACCACGCCACCAGCGCTCACCGCGCGCCCGACACCCTGGCATTTGCCTTTCAAATGCCACTCTTCCGGATCGGAGGCAACACCGGCTCGGCCATCAAGATCGATCTCAAGGGACGCGACCTCAACGAGGTCAACGAGGCCGCCGGCGTGCTCATGCAGCATCTCATCCAGAAATTCGGCCCGCAGAGCGTCAACCCGGACCCTGCCAATTTCCCCATGCCCTCTTCGGAGCTTCGCGTCATTCCGGACGACCGCGCCCTGCGCAAGCTCGGAATGAACCGCACCGACGTCGGCCTGGCGGTTCAGGCTAACGGCGACGGCATTCTCTTTTTTCGCGACTACGCACAGCAGGGCGAACTCCGCGACCTCAAGGTCATCACTCAGGAAGCCCTCGGCAATCAACCGGTAGACGCCATTCTCGCCGCCCCCCTCGCCACCCGCTCGGGCGAGGTCGTCGATTTGCAAACCCTGGCCACCCTCCAGCGAGTCCAGGGCCCTCATGAGATCCGGCACGTCGACCGCTCGCGCGCCGTGACCCTCCAATTCACACCGCCGGACGGCATGCCTCTGGCGACCGCTATCGAGGATGTTGAAGGGCTCGTCGAAGAGCTCCGCGATTCCGGTGGCATCGCACCCGGTCTTCAAGTGCGCCTGGCGGGATCGGCCGGAAAGATGGCGGAAATCAAGCAGGCTCTCCTGGGAAACGGAACGATCTTGGGGACCGTCTCCAGCTCGCTTTTTCTCGCCATTCTCGTGATCTACCTGGTGCTGGTGGTGCTCTTCCAGAGCTGGACCCACCCCATCGTCATCATGCTCACCGTGCCCCTGGCCACCTTCGGAGGCTTCCTCGGACTGGCCATCGTTCACTACTGGAGCGTGACCGACCGCTACATGCCCGTGCAGAATCTGGACATGCTGACCATCCTCGGCTTTGTCATTCTCGCGGGGGTCGTGGTGAACAACGCCATCCTCATCATCCATCAGACCCTCAACTTTCTCAAAGAAGACGTCGAGTCGGCCGACCAGGCCATTCTGGCCTCCGTGCAAAGCCGCGTCCGCCCCATCCTGATGAGCGCGCTCACCTCCGTGGGCGGCATGATTCCTCTCGTGCTTCTGCCAGGATCAGGATCCGAACTCTACCGCGGACTGGGCGCCGTGGTCGTCGGGGGACTCCTCGTCTCCACCGTGTTCACCCTCATCCTCGTGCCCGCCGTCCTGAGCGCCGTGTTCGCCCTCTTGAACATCAATCAAGCCCCCGGCAGTCCCGAGCCCCGGCCCGCCGAGAATCGATGAAACGCGCCAGCCACCTCGCCACTCGCCGACTCGGGCCGAAAAGTCCCCGGGAAATCCAGCGAGCCAGCGTCCTGACATTTTCTCTGATCCTCACTCTCTTCACGGCCGGGTGCACCACCCTTGCCCGCCACTGGAGTCCCAAAGGAGGCCAGCCCGAAGTTCCCTCGCAATTTCGCCATTCGGAACCGGATCGCACCCCTGAAAACAATCTGGACTCGGGAGCCACGGCTTGGGCGCCCAAACCGCAGAAGTCCCCCTGGAAGGTCTTTCAGGACCCCGCGCTGGAGCGGCTCCTGGACGCCGTGCAGATCGGA
Source organism: Verrucomicrobiales bacterium (assembly GCA_965204485.1). Taxonomy (GTDB): domain Bacteria; phylum Verrucomicrobiota; class Verrucomicrobiia; order Verrucomicrobiales; family DEV007; genus JAACDM01. Next base: position 173,348 of record CBDBEZ010000132.1, on the reverse strand, counting down.
GAGGATGGCACCGGGGGCAATCCCGACCTGGCGGCGGCCCGGGCGCGCGTCGAGAAGAGCCACGCCGTTTTCCAGCAGGCTCAGGCTCAGCGATGGCTCGGATTGGCGGGGAACGGCGCCCTGCGCACCCAGCGGGATTCCCTCAATCAACAGCTTTTTCCCACCACGCAGCGCGAATATGAGAGCTATGAACTTGGCGCGAGCAGTTCCTGGGAAGTCGACATGTGGGGGCGACTGAAAGAGACCGCCCGGCGCGACGCCCGGCGCGCCGGTAGCGAGGCGGCCCTCTTCGAGGACGCCCGGCTCTCCATCGAAGCCAACCTCGCGCGGGATTACTTTGCCTGGCGCGTCGCCGGCGAGGAGATCGTCATCCTCGACGAAGCCATCCGCCTCCGCGAAGAGGATTTGCGTCTCGAGAACTCCCGGCTGGAACTCGGGAGTGGCGTCGAGGTGGATGTCAGCCGGTCGAAAGTCGCCCTTCACACCGCCCGCGCGGCCGCCGAAGCCACACGCCGGCGACAGGGCAAACTGGAACACGCCATGGCCGTACTCATCGGTCTCGCGCCCTCGGAGTTCAACTTACCGTCCCCCCTGAGGGAATCATCATCCGCCTCGCTTCCCACCCCTCCGCGAATCCCCGCGGGACTTCCCCTCGACCTGCTCCGGCAACGTCCCGACTTGCGCGCTGCCGAGCGCCAGCTCGAGGCCGCTGCCCTCGAGGTCGGGATCCGCAAGGTCAGCTTCCTGCCCAGTATCTCGCTGACCGGGACGGGCGGGTGGTCCAGCCTGAGGAGCTCCAGTCTCCTGCAGCCGGGCAGCACCTGGTTCGATCTCGGCCCGGAAATCACCATACCCCTCTTTCAGGGAGGGACCCGCGGCGCCACCATCGGTGAGGCGGAGGCAGCCTGGCACGAGACCGCCGCCAACTTCCGATCCACCCTCCTCACCGCCGTCCGGGAAGTCGACGACGCCCTCCTCGATGTCGCGAGCCTCGAAAGGGAACTCAATTCGCAGCGTCAAGCCGTGGAGGCAGCCACCGATACTTCCGAGATCGCCCGACTGCGTCACGAACGGGGCCTGGCCAGCTTCTTCGAAGTGGTGGAGGCGGAACGCGATCGTCTCACCGCCCGGCGCACCGAAAACGCCTTGTTAGGCGAACGCTACACCGCCACGATTTCACTCATCCAGGCCCTCGGCGGTGAGTGGTAAGATAAAAAGGGGGGAGGACCAGAGAACATCCCCTCGGCCAACCGCGAGGCTCCCACCCCTGGACGACCCACGGATGGCGACCACCCCTGGCCACCATCCATCTGCTCCACTTCTCTTCGGGCCACTCAAATCAGCGGAGCGGCGCCACGACGACTCGTCCGGCCGGGGCCTCGGCGTCTCCGGCTTCCGGTGCCAACGGTTCATTGGCCGCGGGCACGGCGGGCGGGGGCCCTCCCGGATCCGGCACTTCGGCTTCCGTTCGGCTATCGATCAAGGAGCCCGGCACTCGCATCACGGACCCGATCAGATTGCCGATCAGGGCGCAGCTGGAAAAGCTCAGCAGACAACCTCCGGAAAATAACAGAAGAACGATTCGATTCATCATGGCCACGCGGCCGACCAGAGCGGAGAACCCGGCGGGCTGCAAGCCCAAACCGCTAATTGCTTACCCTTTATCGGCACCCGGGCCGTCCGTCCCATCGGGGGATTGCCTTTCAAGGCGAATTGGCGAAGGGTCGCGCCATGAAACCAAGCGCTTTTTGCACTCAGTCCCTCGGCACCACGTCGAGGGACTGCCTCCTCACGGGGCCGTGCCATCACGTCGATATCGACTTCCCCTCCCCGATGCTCGACGCTGCCGGAGCGACACCGCCGGAGGACATGGAGAGCCGCTCGTTTCGAGTGATCTGATTCCTGAGTTTCGAGTGATCTGATTCCTGAAGCACCCGCGTCCACGACGATTCCTGGCCTTTCGTTCGATTCTCCGTTCCGCCCGGGTCCCGGTTTACCCGCCCATTTTGTCCATGTTCCGTCGCCGCGCCCTCACCGCCATTCAGATCCTGGTCAGTTTGGGTTGTCTGGCGTGGCTCTGGATGAAGCCCGAAATCCACGGTCAGCTCCTCGATGCCGTGTGGAGCGCCGATCCCCAATGGATCGGCCTGGGCATCGCCCTGGCCGGTCTGGTGATCGCTCTAGGCGTCGTTCGCTGGCAACTCTTTCTTCGCTTGCTGGACATCCGCATCAGCTGGTGGGAGAACATCCGGCTCAGCCTCATCGGCGCCTTTTTCAATCTCATCCTCATCGGCACCGTGGGAGGCGACGCCGTCAAGGCCCTCTATCTGGCCCGCCGTCACCCTGACAAACGCAGTGAGGCCGTCGTCAGTCTCCTTATGGATCACCTCTGCGGCCTTCCGGTCGTGGTGATTCTGTTTGCCGCGTTCTGTCTCACTCGCTGGGAATGGCTGGCTGCCTCGGGCCTTTCATCGCGGCTGGCGCTCTTCGCGGGCATTTATCTCGCCGGCTCCCTCATCGGCGTCATTCTCCTCTTCCTGCTTGCCCTGCGGCGGGAAGCACGCGGCGCGCCGCGAAGGCTGCCTCTTTGGCGCCAGATCGATCGCTTTTCCCGGGCCCTTCTCCTCTTTATCCGGCACTGGCGTGTCACGCTGGCGGGCAGCCTGGTCTCCCTGGGGATTCACCTGCTCTACTTCGGGACGTTTCACGCGGCCGCCCGGGCCATGGACGCCAAAATCCCTTTGATGGATCTGTTCACGATCCTGCCGGTGGTCGACGTCATCACCACCTTGCCAGTGTCCATCTCCGGAATCGGCATCCGCGAAACCCTTTTTGAATCCTTCCTTCTCCGGCTCTGTGACATCCCCTCAGAGATCGGAGTCAGCATTTCACTGTTAGGATTTGGGTTCGGTGTTTTCTGGAGTCTTCTGGGAGGCGCGCTTTTTCCTTTCGATCGCCCAGCCTCACCTCAAGGCGATCCGGAAAGCCTTCGCGAGGTGATCCATGAAGCGCGTCTTCCCCAGCCGGAGGAGACGGCCCAGGGCGACCGGCCATCGACGGAAGCATTTGCCCCCACCCGGGACCGGCCTCAAGGTCCTGCATGAGTTTGGCATCCAACCGGCACCGTGCTGCGTTGATCTCACTGGCCCCGGCCTTCCATCGGGCACCGAGCCTCCTCATCCTTTTTTGGTGTTTCTGTTTTTCGCTCAGCGAATCCTCCCTTCGAGCACAGGGGACCGACCCGGAACGCCCGTCTCCGCAAGTCCCTCGTGAAAGGTTGGAGCAGCGGGGCTCCAACCAATGGCACATTCTCCGCCTCGAGGGCCGTGAATATGTGAGGTTCGAGGACATCCAATCCTTCTATCGCTTTCCAACCATGGACGTCATCGGGGACGAAGTGATTCTCGAATCTCCGACGGTCGGCCTGTCCATGCGTTTCCTCAAGGACACCCAACGGGCGCATTTCAATCACTATCAGTGTTACCTCAGCTTTCCCCCGTGCAACACGGCCGTCGATTCTACCTTTCCCGGGTCGATCTGGCCCTCCTGATCGATCCCACCATCCGGCCCGCCCGGATGACCCTGGAACCCGGCAAGGATCCCTCGATCGTCGTCCAAATCGCTCCGCGAGCGTCGACCGCACGGGAGGTGGGGGAACATGTCGCCAACGGCCTGAAAGCCTTCGGTATCCAGGCCCTTCCGGCCCCGGCCGAGGGCCGCGATTCGGAAAGCGCTCCTCGGCATGATCTTGCTGCGCGACCGCGAGGGTTCGGACAATCTGCGCACCCTGACACTCATTCCGCAGGGCACGGCGGCGCACCGGGACAAGGACGCCGAGGTCTCGTCCGAGCCTTTTCCCGGCAATGCCCAGGACAGACTCAATCTCACCTTGGGCATGGCCCTGCACGCCACCCTCTTGGAAACCGTGGAAGGCATCCTCGATGGCGGCCTGCGACGCGATGACGCCCGCTTTTTGCGCTCGGCTGGCGTCCCCGCGGCGACCCCTGAACTTCCCGAACAGGCCGAAGCCTCGGCCGAGGTGATCGGCGCCGCCATCGTGCGCGCCCTGCGCCGCTTTCACCAAACGGTGACCCGCCCGTGAAGCCGAGGAAGGGAAGCGAGGGAACGGGCATCGGGAGCGAGTTCAAATCGTAGAGTTCAAAGACGACGGACGGGTGCTTCTCCAGCACGTCTCGGACGAGCCGGCGCCGCCAGATTCCGGCTTGCTTTCGAGGGGGATGGTTTCAAGTAGGGGCATGGCAGACCCCACCCATCGCATCGCCGTTCTCGCCGGGGACGGTATTGGCCCCGAAGTGATGGCTCAGGCACTCCGCGTGCTCGACGCCCTGGCCGAAAAGCGCCCTCTCCGATTCGTCTACGACGAGCAACTCGTCGGGGGCATCGCCATCGATGCGAAGGGAAAAGCCCTGCCTGACGACACGCTGGCGGCTTGCCAAGGCAGCGACGCCATCCTCTTTGGATCGGTCGGCGGACCGAAATGGGAATCGTTTCCCCCAGCGGAACAACCCGAGCGCGGCGCCCTGCTTCCGCTTCGCAAGCATTTCGGGCTCTTCGCCAACCTGCGTCCCTCGATCTGCTATCCCTCCCTGACGCACGCCTCGCCGGTGAAGGACAACCTCATCGAGGGCGGTTTCGACGTGCTCTGTGTCCGCGAGCTGACAGGAGGACTCTATTTCGGCTCCCCCAAGGGCACTCACGAGGAAGGGGGTGAAAAGGTGGCCATCGACACCATGATCTACCGCGAGAGCGAGATCGAACGCATTGCCCGTGTGGCTTTCACTGCCGCCCGTCAGCGGAGCCAACGCGTCACCTCGATCGATAAGGCCAACGTGCTGGAAAACGGACTCCTCTGGCGCGCCGTCGTCGAGCGGGTGGCCAGGGATTACCCCGAAGTGCGACTCGATCACCTCTATGTGGACAACGCGGCCATGCAGCTGATCCGCCGCCCCCAAGACTTCGACGTCGTCCTCGCGGAAAATCTGTTCGGCGACATCTTGAGCGACGAGATGGCCATGATCGCCGGTTCCCTCGGCATGCTCTCGAGCGCCAGCCTCGGTCAATCCAGGGAGGGCGGTCTCTATTTCGGAATGTACGAACCGAGCGGGGGCACGGCGCCCGACATCGCGGGCCAGGGCATCGCCAACCCCATTGCCCAGATCCTCTCGGCCGCCATGCTCTTGCGTTACTCCCTCGGGCTAACCCATGAGGCGGACGCTATCGAAGCCGCCGTTCGCGCGGCCATCGACGCTGGCGCCCGGACGGGCGACATCTTCACGGGCGCCCCCGGCACCGAGCAAGTCGACACCGCCACCATGGGGGACACCATCCTGAGTCATTTGGCCCTCGGGTAAACGTCGACTAGTGTGATGATCATGCGGATCCCCCCATCGACGCACCGTCTATCCCTTCCGGGCCTAGTGGCCCTGGGCGCCATGAGTGTCCTCATGATGAGCTGCGAACGCTTCGGCAAGACAGAATCGTCCGCCGGCCCGGAGGCTCCCTCTGCGGAAGCCGCCCCCACGGACCCGATGCCCAACGAGACGGGAGGCGAGGCCGAAGCCGACAACGGAGTGGTGGAGGCGACTTCTGCGGAGGGAGAACCGATGCCCGCGCCCGAAGCCGAGCCCGAACCAACGCCGATCGATACGACCTCTAAAGTCGCCATTCTGGGCTATCACCGCTTCTCCGACACCCCCAACATCTCTCGCCGTCTCTTGCCGACCACGATCCACATCGGCAAGTTCCGCACCCAAATGCAGTTGCTGGTCGACAATGAGATCCCCGTCATCTCCATGGGCGATTTCCTCGCCTGGCGGCGGGGCGAGCGCAATCTCCCCCCGTTCTCTGTCATCATCACGCTTGATGACGGATGGAAATCGACTTACGATCTGGCCCTACCCGTTCTCAAGGAATTCAGTTTTCCCTTCACCATTTACCTCTACACCGCGTTTCTCAACGGCGGCGGCAAGACACTGACATTCGAACAAATCGACGAGATGGTGGCGGCGGGCGCCGAGATCGGCAGCCATAGCGTTTCGCATCAGGATCTCCGCAAACGGGGACGCCGGTCCGAGGAACTCCACCTCGCCTATCTCAAGGAGGAAACGGAGGGCTCACGTCGCCGGCTCCAGGAGCAACTCGGCATCGATCCCCTCACGTTTTCCTATCCGTACGGCGTCTACAACCAGCAGGTGATCGAAGCTTGTGAGGAGGCCAGGTATCAGGCCATGGTCACCGTGCGGGGAGAAAAGGTCGGCTGGGAGACCGATCTACGGGAACTGGGCCGATACATCATCCACGGAGAGGACGACCGCGCTTTCAACTGGGCCCTTTCATCGCGCTTGCCGGGTGGTGATCTAGCCACCGCCAACAATTTGCTCAAGGAAACGCAGACGGACGCGGTCACCGGCGAGGCGAGACCCCTGGTGACCGTCCAGCCGGCCGACGGCTCCAGAACGAGCGAGCGACGCCCCATGTTTGTGGTCGATCTCTCGGCGATCGAGGACATCGAACCGGATTCGTTGAGCCTCCAGATCAGCGGCCTGGGAGAGGTCAGAGCCGATTATCAGGCCGAAGAAGGGCTTCTCACCTATCAACCCACCCAAAAACTCCGGCAACCGGAGTACTGGGCTCAGGTCAAATTCCAGCGTGGCGGGGCCGAGGATACCGACGTCGTTCGGTGGAAGTTCTCCATCAACCCGATCCCCCACTACCTGGCCCTCGCTCCCCAACAGGCCGCCCCGTCCTCCGAAGTCGAAAACCCCAGCGGAGCGGATGTCGGCAATCCCACCCCCGAGACGACGACGACGCCATCGGAACCGGCGTTGGAACCGGGACCGGTGTCCCCATCCCAAGCTGAGTCCCTGCCAGAGCCTGGGCTCAATCCCGCCCTTTCAACCGAATCGCCCTCGACCGCGACTCCCCAACCCAACTAACGATGTTCAGTCAACTCTCCGATAGCCTGGAAGGCGCGTTCAAGAAGCTGCGCGGCCAGGGCAAGATCACCGAGAAAAACGTTTCCGACGCGCTCCGGGAAGTGCGCATGGCCCTGTTGGAGGCGGACGTCGAATTCAGCGTCGCCAAGCAATTCATCAGCTCGGTCAAGGAAAAGGCTCTCGGACAAGAAGTGCTCCTGAGCGTCAAACCGGGCGAGCAAATCGTCAAAATCTTCCAGGATGAGTTGACGGAACTGCTAGGCGGCGAGGCGGTCGAACTGAATCTCGAAGCCCCGACCCGGGTTCTGGTGGTCGGTCTCAACGGAGCGGGCAAGACGACGTCCTCCGCCAAGCTGGCGCTCCGGCTCAAGAAGGAGGGCCGTCAGCCGCACTTGGTGGCCTGCGACCTCTACCGCCCGGCGGCGGTGGATCAGCTGGCCACGCTTGCCGAAGAGATCGATGTCCCCATTTTCAAACCTGAGCCTGGCGAGACCGACATCGTCAACGTCGCCAAGCGTGCGGTGGCCTGGGGTGAAGAGCGCAAGGCCCCCGTGCTGATCTTCGACACGGCCGGCCGACAGGAGGTCGACACCGCGCTCATCGAGGAGCTCAAGCAGCTTCACGCCTTCTTGAACCCCCAGGAAGTGCTGCTGGTAGCCGACGCCGCCACCGGTCAGCAAGCCGTGAGCGTGGCCAAGCATTTCGATGAGGCCGTCCAAGTTACCGGCATCGTTCTGACCAAACTGGACGGCGACGCCCGAGGCGGTGCGGCCCTCTCCATGCGTCAGGTCGCCGGGAAACCCATCAAACTGGCCGGCGTCGGCGAGAAGCTGGATCAGCTCGATGTGTTTGTCCCCGAACGCATGGCCGGCCGGATCCTCGGCATGGGTGACGTGGTGAGCCTCGTCGAGAAAGCTTCGGAAGCCATCGAGGAGAAAGAAGCCCTCCGCATGGCGGAAAAAATCCAGCGAGCCACCTTCGACTTCAATGACTTCCTCAGCCAGATGAAGATGCTGAAGAAACTGGGACCTCTCGAGGGCCTGCTCGGGATGTTACCCGGCATGGGCAAGTTGAAAGACCTCCCCATCGACGAGAATCGGATGCGCCGGGTGGAGGCCATCGTCCTCTCGATGACTCCGAAAGAGAGGCAGCGGCCCGAAATCTTGAACGGTCGCCGCCGACAGCGCATTGCCAAGGGTAGCGGCACCAAGGTTACCGAAGTGAACAATCTTTTGCGACAGTTCTCTCAAATGCGAAAAATGATGAAGAACAAGGGTAAGATGAAAAAGATGATGAACCAGATGGGCGGGGGACGAATGCCCAAGGGACTTGGTTTTTAGGCCTTTCCGCGCCTGATCGGCGCTTTTCACAAAATTTTACCGATGACAATCCGTTTAAGGTACGCTAAGTAGCCTGATAGCCCATAGTCATTGGATATTACCGACGCGTCAGCCTGTAGCTTCTCCAAGCGGCGCTCAGTCCATAACCCTTCCCTTGCAATCGCCCAACGGCTCGGGACCGTTCCGAGGTCGTTCAACCCCCATCCAATCCCAAGTAACGTTATGAATTCCTCTTCCGCCCGCCGCGCGGCCATTTTCGCGAGCTTGTTCGGCCTGGCATCCTCCTCCCAAGCGATCGATCCCCTTTCCGTTCCCGTCCTCGACGTCGAGCACGAGGGCCGCTCCGTTCTCCTTTCTTGGCTCGCCCCTCTCGGGGACACCAAGGTCTACGAATCCAATACGCTGAAACCAGGAGATTGGCGACTGATTGATCAGACCCCCAATGTCAATGGGGCCCTCCATACGATCATCGTTCCGTCCTCCGACCGGCCGACTTTCTTCCGGCTGGAAGCCTTTGATCCCGATCCCAACTCCTCAGACCGGGACAACGATGGCGTCAGTGACGCTCTGGATGCTTTCCCGGACGATCCGACCGAATCGGTGGACACCGACGGCGACGGTATCGGCAACAACGAAGACACCGATGACGACGAGGACGACGTCCCAGACAGCGAGGATGCCTTCCCGCTGAACCGCGATGAATCCGCCGACTTCGATGGCGATGGCGTCGGCGACAACGAAGACACTGACGACGACGAGGACGGCGTTCCCGATGACGAGGATGCCTTCCCCTTCAACCGCGATGAATCCGCCGACTTTGACGGCGACGGTGTCGGCAACAACGAAGACACCGATGACGACGGCGATGGCGTTCCCGATGACGAGGATGCCTTCCCCTTCAATCGCGATGAATCCGCCGACTTTGACGGCGACGGTGTCGGCAACAACGAAGACACCGATGACGACGGCGACGGCGTTCCCGATGACGAGGATGCCTTCCCCTTCAATCGCGATGAATCCGCCGACTTTGACGGCGACGGTGTCGGCAACAACGAAGACACCGATGACGACGGCGACGGCGTTCCCGATGACGAGGATGCCTTCCCCTTCAATCGCGATGAATCCGCCGACTTTGACGGCGACGGTGTCGGCGACGAGGCCGATACCGACGACGACGAGGACGGCGTTCCCGATGACGAGGATGCCTTCCCCTTCAACCGCGATGAATCCGCCGACTTCGATGGCGACGGTGTCGGCAACAACGAAGACACCGATGACGACGGCGACGGCGTTCCCGATGACGAGGATGCTTTCCCTTTCGACCGCGATGAATCGGTGGACACCGACGGCGACGGTATCGGCAACAACGAAGACACCGATGACGACGGCGACGGCGTTCCCGATGACGAGGATGCTTTCCCTTTCGACCGCGATGAATCGGTGGACACCGACGGCGACGGTATCGGCAACAACGAAGACACCGATGACGACGGCGACGAGATTCCAGATGCCAGCGATCCCAATCCGCTTGATGACAGTGACACGGTGATCCACGGCCCGAACGGTGTGGTGGGCGTCGATCCCGCCGACAACGGTGAGAATGGAAACAACGATAGCGATCCCGGTGAGAGACCGGACGACTTCGGCGCCACCAATCCGACCAATGGCGCGGATGGAGGTGGTGACGGCACTCCCGGCGATGTCATCGGCAATGTGGGTCCCGGCGGCCAAATCCCGGATGACGGTGACGACGACTCCAACGACGGCGGCGGATCCAGTGATGGCAGCCTGACCGGAGGCGGCCCCACGGGCGGTCCAACTTCAGGCGACAGCTTTCCCACCACGGGCGACCGATCCACGGGCGGCTCGGGTGGACCCACTCCCGGCGATGTCATCGGCAATGTGGGTCCTGGCGGCCAAAACCCGAATGACGGCAACGGTGGCGGATCCAACGACGACGGCGGGTCTACAGACGGTGGTACCACCTCTGGCAGTCCCACGGGCGCTCCCACGACGGGCGATGGCTCTACCACGACAGGTAGCGGATCAACGGGCGACGGTTCAGGCAGCCTGACTCCCGAAGACGTCGGCGGAGACGCCCGTCCCAATGGCGAAACGCCACCGACCGGCGGCGGTGGTTCCACAACGCCACCGACCGGCGGCGGTGGTTCCACAACGCCACCGACCGGCGGTGGTGGTTCCACAACGCCACCGACCGGCGGCGGTGGTTCCACAACGCCACCGACCGGCGGTGGTGGTTCCACAACGCCACCGACCGGCGGCGGTGGTTCCACAACGCCACCGACCGGCGGTGGTGGTTCCACAACGCCACCGACCGGCGGTGGTGGTTCCACAACGCCACCGACCGGCGGCGGTGGTTCCACAACGCCACCGACCGGCGGTGGTGGTTCCACAACGCCACCGACCGGCGGCGGTGGTTCCACAACGCCACCGACCGGCGGTGGTGGTTCCACAACGCCACCGACCGGCGGTGGTGGTTCCACAACGCCACCGACCGGCGGTGGACCGACGGGCGGACCGACGGGCGGACCCACAACCTGAGGCGGCAACACGCCACCGACCAGCGGCGGCGGTTCCACGGACGGTGACGGCAGCTCTCCGGACGGTTTCGGCCCCCAAGACGTGGTCTAGGCAACGTCCTCGCATTTCTCTCGGAAAGCCCGGGCGACTTTGGTTCGCCCGGGCTTTCATTTTTTGCGGATTTCTCCGTCAGGTAGGTGCGCGATTCTCGTCCCTGCCTCCCATTGGGATTCCCCAGCGCTTCGCATGCCTCTTGTCAAGAGAACCGATTTCTCTAGGGTCCGTGTATGGAACCGAAGTACGCGATCTGCAATGAAACCTACCAGAACTGGTCCTTCGAAGAAACCTGCGCGCACATCGCCAAAACGGGCTACCACGGTGTCGAGATCGCGCCCTTTACCCTGAAAGACGATCCCCGCGAACTCACCGAGAGCGACGCCCAGCGGTGTGCTCGCATCGCCCGCCAGGAGGGACTGGAGGTCGTCGGGCTTCACTGGCTTCTCGTCAAACCCGCCTGGCTGCATCTCACGACGCCAGATCCTCTTCTCCGCAAGGACACCGTGGCCTTCGGCCAGCACCTGGCGCGGCTATGCGGCGCCATGGGCGGCGGTATCATGGTCTGGGGAAGCCCGAAACAGCGAAGCCTCGAGGCTGACTGGGCCTACGACGAGGCCGCCAAGCGGGCGGCTGAGACACTTCGGGCCATCTGCGAAGTGGCCTGCGACCACGGCGTGACGATCGCCATGGAACCGCTGGGGCGAAAGGAAACCAATTTTCTCGTCACCGCGGAAGAGACCATTCGGCTGATTGGGCAAGTCGGTCACCCTGCCTGCCAGCTCCACCTCGACGTCAAGGCGATGAGCGATGAGAGCAAGAGCATCCCGGACATCATTCGCGACAGCCGGGAGCACGTCGTCCATTTCCACACCAACGATCCCAATTTGCGCGGCCCGGGCTTCGGAGACGTTGATTACGCGCCCATTGCCAAAGCCTTGAACGAGATCGGCTATTCGCGCTATCTTTCGGTGGAAGTCTTCGATTACTCGCCGGATCCAAAGACCATCGCCATCGAAAGCCTTGCCTATCTCAAACGCCATTTCGAATCCTAACCAACCTCTAACAATCATGCCGACAACCATTCGCAAGACGATTCTCACTCTGGCCGGGGCGCTTTTGAGCACCGCCTCCCTGGCGCACGCCGAAGTCACCATCAGCGAGAAGGACGGCGAATACGTCGTTGCCATCGATGGAGAGACCTTCACGGCCTACAAGCACAAGGACCTGCGGGTGCCGTGCTTTTATCCGGTTCATGGCCCCGGCGGAGTCGCCATGACTCGCCGTTACCCTCTCGAAGACGCCGCACCCGGCGAGGCCAAGGATCACCCGCACCACACCTCTCTCTGGTATACTCATGGCGACGTGAATGGCCTTGATTTTTGGCACGGTGGCGGGAATCACCCCGAAAAGGGCGGCAAGGTCATCCACGACGGAGTCGTTCGCATGAGAGATGGTTCGAACCAGGCCGTCTTGGTGACCAAGAGCCGGTGGCTCTCCCTGGTCGGCGAAAAAGAAATCTGTCAGGACGAACGCCGTTTTGCCTTTGGCACGGTGGGCGATTCCCGCTACATCGATTTTCAGATCACCATCAAAGCGACCAATGGCGACGTCACGTTTGGCGACACCAAGGAGGGCAGCATGTCCATCCGCACCCATCCAAACCTTCGCTTGAACGGCGAAGTGGCGAACGGAAAAGCCGTCAACAGCGCTGGCGACAGGGACAAGGATCTCTGGGGCAAGGCCGCCAAATGGGTGGACTACTGGGGAACGATTGACGACCAACCGCTCGGCGTGGCCATCTTTGACCACCCCTCCAATCCACGTCATCCCACCACCTGGCACGCCCGGGACTACGGCCTCATTGCGGCCAATCCCTTCGGCTACTCTCAGTTTTACAAAGGCCAGGACAAGGACGGCACGCTCGTCGTGAAGGACGGAGAATCCGTCACCTTCCGTTACGGCTTTCTTTTCCATCCCGGCGCGCATGACCAGGAACGGACGGAGGAAGTGTTCCGCATCTTTTCACAGGCCGAGATCCAATAGGACGTCCGTCGTTTCTTCCTCCATTCCCCCATCCAGAAAAATCGGAAGCACAGGAGCGCTTCCCTCCCAAACAAACTTTTGAAGCCGTCATGGCTTTAGCTCTAACCATTCACGAAAAGGAAGCTTCCGTGCCCTCGGCCTCGGGATTCACTCCAAATCCATCAGAATCGCCTTTATGAGATTCTTCGCGTAGGCGCCCATGCGCCGATCATAGCGGCTCGACAATTCGACATCGATCCCCTCGATAGCGGTCTTCCAAGGCGCCGCCCTCACACCAATGTCATCGATCCCGTTCAGGACCCACAGATTCTCGTAGACGGAAACGCGCGCTTCCTTCGTGGCCCCCAACAGAACCGCCATCGCCTCCTCGAGGTCCTCGGCATTGCCGAACTTGGCGAGCGCATGGGCGGCGGTTAGGCGCGGATAAGCGGACTCCTCGTCCTCCCGATGCATCATCGTGCGAAGAACCTCCCGCTGTTTCTTCGCCACCGCCTCGCCCCGCATCAAGAATCCCATGACCGCCCAGGTGCGCACCGCACTGTCCGGGTCTTCCAACATCCCCCGAAGCGCCGGCAACGCCTCTTCCTCGAGACTGGACGCCGCCTCCGCGGCTGCCAACACTCTTAGCAAGGGGTAACGCTCAAAATCGCTACCCAGTTCATACGGCGTGCCCCCTTCTTCGCTGCGCCCGCGAATCTCTCCCTCTGGAAGAAAGCCCACGTCGCGGATGCTCACCGCCCAGGCTTGTTGAGCGGCGCGCAATCGGCGCAGCGCGTCCTGATGCGCCTCCGAGTCGGCCAGGTTCACCACTTCGTCGCGATCTTCCCAGAGATCATAAAGCTCCTCCGGCGGCTTGGGCTCCCAAAACCGGCTCTGGATCTCGTTGAGTTTCCCCGCCGCATGCAGATCGTGCCACACTCGAGTCGTCGGCGTTTGAAACATGTAGGCGATGTATTGCCCGTAGATCTTGTGCGGCATGTAGTTCCGGATGTAGAGGTAGCGCTCGTCTCTCACCACCCTGACGAGATCATATCGCTCATCCATTCGTCCGCGAAAGCCGTAGAGAAAGGGTTGAGGCCCTTCGTCATACGGCCCCATGAAGGCGTGGCCGTGGAAGTGCTCCGGCGGCTTGATTCCGACCAAGGAGAGAAGCGTGGGTGCCAGATCGACAAAAGACACCAGCCGATCAGACGCTCCGCTGGGCCGATACTCGGCAGGCGCGAGGTGCCGGAACTTCTCCGGCACATGGACGATCAGGGGCACGCGCAGTCCCGAATTGTAAGGCCAACGCTTGCTGCGGGGCATGCCCGATCCATGATCGCCGTAATAGAAAATGATGGTGTCCTCCGCCAATCCCGCCTCCTCGAGTTCCTTGAGATTCGCCCCGACGAGGGCGTCCATTTCCTCCAACTTGTCATAATACTGCGCCCAGTCCTGCCGCACTTCCGGCCTGTCAGGATGATAGGCAGGGACTCGGACTGCATCTGGATCGTGCACCCTTTCGTGCGGCCGCTTGCGTATCTGGCTCTCGTGACTCACGGTGTGGTTGAAAACCGCAAAAAACGGCTGTCCGTCCGCACGGTTTTTCCAGTGAGCCGTCTTGCTGGATTCATCCCAGACCTTCCCGGGTTTAGTTAGGTTGTAGTCCTCCTTGGAGTTGTTACTGCAATAGTACCCAGCCGAACGGAGATACTGCGGATAAAAGGCGAACCCCTCCGGCAAGGACGCCCGGCTCCGCATGTGCTCGGAACCCGTGCTCGGTGGATAGAGCCCTGAAATCAAAGTGGTCCGGGCGGGCGCACAGACGGGAGCGTTCGACCAGACATTGAGATAACGCAATCCACGAGCAGCGAGTCGATCGATGTGGGGCGTGGTCGCGTACTCGTCACCATAACAACCCAGCTCCGGTCCATTGTCTTCACTGGTGATCCAAAGGACGTTGGGCCAGACCACCGGTGCCGCGGTCACCCAGGTCGACAGCGCCAGCAGCGCCAGGAAAAGCATTCGAGTCTTGATCATGAGAATCACCCGGTCTAACGTACTCGGTTCCATTTTGACAAGGCTTTTCCCATCGCCTTTCCTCCGCCTCCGCGCAGACTCTTTCCAAAGTCCGCTCCGAATAGAACCGAATGACATTCGTCCATTACTCGACATGCACCCCAACCCGCTATTGACGTCATCCCGTCCATCCATCGGATCCCGGTCCAGCTCGACTTCCCGCTCCCATTCCAGCGATCACCAGGCAGAGCGGGAACTTCCTCCAGTCACCGACTGGGATCATTTCTCCGCCTGGTGCCGCCAAAATCACCGCCAGGCCTTGCCGGCCAGCGACGAAACCCTGACCCTTTACTTCAGGGAACGCCGCTCCCAGGTCTCCCGCGATTCACGCTCCCTCCTCGGTGCGCTCGCGCTGGTGTGCGCCATTCTCGGAGTTCTGGCACCCGCGCTGGGTCTCCTCTTCACCCACTGGACCAACGGAGATTTACCCATGGGCTTGGTCACCAGTGGCCTCTTCTTCGCCGCCCTCCAAATCATCGCCCTCGGCTGTGCCTGGCCCAGCCGGGAAACCACGGTGGGTCGGGCCGCCGCCACGATCTCAGCGCTGAGTCTCCTGCTCGGCACGGCCCTGATCCTCCTCGTGGTCCAAATGGGCGGCCTGGAAGCGGTCGAGTCCTGGCTTCGGACCACACCCACACCCGACGCGCGCTGACGGGGAACTCAATCAAGGCAACTCACGCAGCCGCAGACGGCGAAACTCGATCGGCGATCCCTCGGATTCCAGACAAAGATAACCACTTGCCGGCTGGCAATCTGTGCCGCCGGATACCTCCTCGCCGTTGACCCACAAGCGCACCTCGCCGTTGATCGCGCGAATGTAATAGTGATTCCACGCGTTCACACCCTTGCTGAGGCTCTTGGAAGGGAAACTGCGTTTCCCGTTAGGCGCCACCGGCAGAAATGGCGTCATTTTAGCAGGCCCCGTTGGAAAGACGTCCCCGTGAGAAGTGAACCAGTCCGCCTTTTTCTGGTGTTGGCGTTCATACTGTTCGGTGTAGCCGTGATCCAGAATTTGCACTTCGATGCCGTGAGGCAATCGCCCTTGCCCAGCCTCTAACTGCTTGATCGAGGCCTCCGAAGCCCAGAGGAACACACCGGAATTGCCTCCCGACTTCAGGTGCCTCCATTCCAGCACAATCTCGCAATTGGTCACCGGTCGATGGGTGCGAATGACGCCGACGGGCTGACCGCTGCACCTTGCCATCCCGTCTTCCCAGGACCAGGTGTCCAGCGAACAGTTCACATTGACAAAATCCGCCTCTCCGAGCGAGCGCCATCCCGGGCCCGTTCCATCAATCAAGGCCGCCTTCATTTGCCGCGCTTCGCCCAACTCTTCCCGGTAGATCGTGTCAATTTCGCTTTGCGTTAGGGCTCGATCAAAGCAGGAAACCTCATCGAGCAAGCCAATGTAATTCAAGCCGAGATAGAGCCGGCTTCCCTCATCGAGCTTCCAGGTGAACTGCTGATTCCAGCCTTCGATGCTCCCCTGACGGTGCCCGTTGAGATAGAAGGTCGCCACGCCATCCTTCTCTCCCGTGTTGAACCGTTCCCAGGTGAAGGCCACATGGGTCCATCGATCGCGGCCGAACGGAGGATTGGGCACCTTCAAGAGCGGCCGCTCGGATTCGGCAACTTCCTTCTTTCCAGGGTTCCACACGGAGAGATCCGCGAAGGCCCCCAGACGGAAATCCCGGGGATCGCCTTCCTTGTCGAAATCGACGAAAAAGGCACCGTCGTTCCAGGCCCGCGTGGTCACTTGGATGGGATCCGAGTAACCGGGCTCCAAATCCTCCTCGGGATCCAGTTTGAGCCAGCAAGAAACTGTTCCGCTCCAGTCTTTCGCCTCGTAGGGCACATTGTCTTTCGCCTGAAAAAAGATCCAAGGAGCGTTTCGTTGGGTGAACTTGAGGGCTCCGCCGCTCAAACCACCATCCTCCGTCCGCACGGTCGATCCATCGTCCGGAAGTCCCGCCACCCCCTTCTTCTCCTTATCCACGAGCGTGTAAAGCCGGACATCGCCGCGCCCTTCATCAGCGTCGACCCCCTCGTCAAAGGACGCTCGAAAGGTCCGGGAGTCCCGAAGATCCTGAGGGAGGTCGGCCAGACAGCTTGCCAGCGGCCCCATACCCAGCAAGACCAGCCCCACGAGAGTGTCCCGGAGATGATGAGCGATCACGAGGTTTCCATTCATGGTCCCCAAGCTACGCAAGCTGCGGCCACCTTGAAAAGGAGACTCTTCGCCAAACGCGATTCCGTAAGACGGCGTCGGAAAGAGTCGTAATGGCCTGAATTGGTGGGTGTTGAGCGTGTTGAAGCTGGCGCTAAGAGGGCGAACAGTTTCGTGTGGCGGTTCTCGGGCGAATTTCGGAGGGCTCGAGCCGCGAAATGGATCCCCCTGTCGGCAATAGGCAACAGGGAGCCAGACCGCTCCGATGGCGGACGCGAACCCAAGGTTACCGAGAGCGCGGGGCGGGCGTTCCTCAGCCCGGAGCCGGTGGCGGCCACCATCGATCCTCTCGCATGGAGGCGGCGATTTGACGGGCAAAATAGATGGCCGTGTGTCCACGGCGTATCTCTGGCTTCAAGTTGCGCTTGTGGAAGCAGTGGAACACGGCGTGGGCCATGAACATGATCAGCCACAGAACGAGAATGGAATTGGGATGATGATGATAGCAATGACCGGAATGCCAGCGGGAGCAGAGTTCGTTAAAGCCTTCGTTTTCGACCTTCCAACGGTCGTGCCCGAAATGGAAGATGGTCTTGGCATCGGCCATTGAGCGGGGCATGGTCGTCGCCCACCACCAGTGGCTATCGATGGGAGTCTCGACCCAATCCCCAGCGACGCGCTCGCGACGGATGCCAGTCTCATGGGAATGAACAACGCGAAGAGGAGTGTGAATGGATTCAGTGCAGAAGCCCTCAGCCTCTTGTAAATGAACGTGCCGCGCGGGCTTGCCCGGTGCAGCCGGAGTCTCAAATGATTCTGGCTCTTGCTCCTCAAGGGGCAGGAGCGTGCGGGCTTCGGACAATAGCTCAGGCTGATTATCCTTGAGTACGGCAACAAGGTATTTGCCGTGGTCTTCAAGAAGATTGATCACGGGGGGACGCAGGTAGAGCGCATCGGCAGTGAGCACGTCAAAGCAGCGTGGGTGGTCCTTAAGGACGCGAGTTATCAGCCGTATAGCCGCAGCGACTTCGTCGTCTCCAGGATCTCCGTCTTCACCAGGCTCAAGCATTTCCACGTCGAGAAGCAATTGAAAATCCTCACAGATAATCTGAAACGCGACCAAGCGGTGGTAGAACTGTGTTTTGACCTCGTCTCCGACGGCGATCCGGCGTTGGAGACACTTTGGACAACAACGTTTGTAGCTACAGTGAGTTTCGTGACCATCGACGGCGGCAAGCATCCAACCGCGCTGTGGGGCAAGGATTTTGTTGCGTTTGAGGCAGAAATAAATGTGTCCGAGACACCCTCGCACACTGTCAGGCTCGATGCGCTCGGAGACATACGCCAGTTCGTCGGCGCTGGGCAAACGGTGATTACCGAGCCAACGGGTCCAGCTGCTCTTGTTCCGGTGTTGCTCGAGTTCGTTGAAGCTTGGTAACCGGCAGCAGAACATGGCGAAGAATGCTGCCGGGAAAACTCGAGTGGGAATCTGTGGTTTGGGACGAGAGTCACGCACCCGCAGCCTCCACTGTTGGCGGAGGCTGAAAATCTTGTCCGAGTAAGTTAGTAGTCGCGTGAGAATGGTCGCTTCTTTTTTGGTGGAGAATTGCGCCCGGACTTGGCTTTGCCGGCTGATTTCTTACCGGTCTTGCCCTTCTTCTTGGCGGAGCTACTCGCCGCTCTGGCCTTGGTTTTTGCCTCCTCGAGTCGGAGGCGCCCCTGCTCGTCGAGGGCTTCCAGCAGAGCATTCGCCTTCTGGAAATCATCGATCCAGCGTCTCGCCTGAGCTTCCAACGGTCTGGGGACGTGCAGCATGGTGGTCTTGCCCTTACGAGTCTGACCGATGGCCAAGGAGCGATGGCGCAAGGAGTCGTCGGAAGCGCAACGGCAAGTGGGCTTGCCGCATTTACGAGAGAGTTCGATGGGCGAGCCGTGAAGGAAGCCTTCGGCCTGGTCGAGGAGCTGGCGGAGGCGGCTGCGAATCTGGCGTTCGGTGGGGGGCAGGGAGTTTCTGCTTGGCATGAAGGTCGGCTCGTTCGGCGCACTGTAATATAAGACCATTACAGAAACAAGCTTAAAAAAGATGAAATAACGAATGCGAATTTGCCATGGGGTCAAAAATGGGCGCTGCCGATCCGAATTACCCAAAAATACAGGGCTTGAGCCGCCTCAGCCGCCTATCTTACGGAATCGCTGTTCGCCAAACGCCCTCTTCACTCCCCTCACCTCCCTCTGCCGAGCTCACCACTCCCACTCCCGCTCACGGGCTCGAGGATGATTCAGGAGGAGGGTCGGCGCCGTTTGAAAAACGCCACGACCAGGATGACGTAAGCCACCAGGAGGATCCAGAAGGCCGATCGTCGGAAAAAATCCCCGTCGAGGGGAATCTGCACCACTTGAAAAACCACGGCAATCGCGGCAATCACCAGGGAGAGGCGCAAGGCCGGCCGCATGGTCTTCTTTCGCTCAGTGTCAGTCATCGGGCCAATCCGGTTGGGGCGAATTCTCGGAGCCGATCAATGTCCCCGGCAGAACTTTTCGAACCGATCGAGCCCCTCCTTGATCACGTCCAATCCCACCGCATAACTGAAACGGATGGTCTGGTCGGCGCCGAAGGCGGCGCCCGGCACCACCGCCACTTCGTAGCGGCTCAACAGCTTCTCGGCGAAGTTCACCGAGGTCAGCCCCATCTGGCCGATGTTCACCAGCACATAGAAAGCGCCCATCGGGTCCACAACGGTGACGTTGTTGATTTCACCGAGACGACCCAGCATGTACTGACGGCGGATGTCGAACTCATCCCGCATGTCCGCAATGAACTGTTGGTCGCCGTGAATCGCCGCCAGAGCGCCATGCTGGGCGAAGGTCGTGGCGTTGGACGTGGAATGGCTCTGGAGGATGTCAATCGCCTTGGCGATTTCGACCGGGGCCGCCGTGTAGCCCAGGCGCCAGCCCGTCATGCTGTAGGCCTTGCTGAAGCCGCCGACCGTGATCGTGAGGTTTCTCACAGACTCACTGATGGAGCCGATGCTCACGTGCTTGGCGTCACCATAGACGAGCTTTTCATAAATCTCGTCGGAAAGGATCAGGATGTCCTCGCCTTCCGCCACCTCCGCACTGGCTCGCAATTCCTCCTCCGTGTAAACGGCGCCGGTGGGATTGCCCGGCGAGTTGATGATGATGACTTTGGTCTTGGGCGACATGGCGTTCTCGAACTGCTCCGCCGTGATCTTCCAGCCCGTCTTTTCAGTGGTCTCAATGATCACCGGCTCCGCCCCGATCATCCGCACCATCTCGGGATAGCTCGTCCAGTAGGGGGCCGGGATGATCACCTCGTCACCCGGATCACACACCGTGTAGAGAGCGTTGAAACAGGAATGTTTGGCCCCGCAATTGACGCTCACCTGGACCGGGCTGTATTCGAGGTTGTTGTCGACAAAAAGCTTTTCGGCGATCGCTTCCCGGAGTTCCACCAGGCCCGAACTCGGGGTGTACTTGGTCTTCCCCGCATTGAGGGCATTGATGGCCGCCTCCTTGATGAAATCCGGGGTGTCTGCATCGGGCTCACCGGCCCCAAAACTACAGACCTCTTTGCCTTCCTCGATCATTGCTTTGGCCTGCGCCGTGACGGCCAAAGTCATTGAGGGCTCGATACTCGCGATCCGTGCTGATACAAACTCCATGGCTAGAAAATGGGAGTCTTACAAGCCATCCGTCCACCTGGAAAGCAAGCAGTTTTCCGAAATAATCAGTGGCCGTGCCATCCCTCCAAGAACCCGACCTCAGGAAAGCCACTCGGCGAATGAGGAAAGGTGGCTCGGGACGGAATCGAACCGCCGACACAGGGATTTTCAGTCCCCTGCTCTACCAACTGAGCTACCGAGCCTTTCTCGCCGGGAGCGGTTTGTTTAGATGGCAAGCGGGACCTTGACAACAAGAATTTTGAGGATTTCCGCAGCCGCAACGGCCTCTGGGCGACGCCTCCAGCAGCGCTCCCTTCCATGTTCGCCGTGCTCGCCGTGTTCTACCAAGCCGCCCACAAACCTCTCCCACGCCCTGGGTCGAGCTTCCTTCTCGAATCGCCTCCGCGTTCATCCTCCGGCCTGCAGCAATGTGCCCCCTTCGGTGCTCTGCCGCGGCTTCGCGGTGCCACTCGCCTCCGCCTCGCGAACGAGCCCGTGCACAAAACGCAGCTTGTCTACCACCGGCGGCACGAACACTTCGGGAAGGAAGTCGAGGAGACCCATCGTCCGGTTCATTTCGTTCATCGCGACGCCAATTCGACGGTAGGCGGCGACCAGGGTGTCGGTATCCGCGGCATGCAAATCGGGGACGTCCGAAAAACCGACGTAGTGGGCGGAGTCGAGTGCCACGGTAAGGTCCAGCCATGTGGCAAACGTCTCGGCGAAATCCTCCCAAGGGTGCATCGTCGCGTAGGCGCTCACGAAGCGCTCCGCCCATCCATCCGGCGCACCCTCTTTGTAATAGCGTTCCAGCGCCTCCGCGTAGGTGGGGTTTTCGTGGTCACCAAAGACGGCCACACACTCCGGCTCTCGCCGCCCGCGCACGAGCAGATCCCAGTAGTAGTGCCCAATCTCATGGTGAAAATGCTCGATGAGCATCCGGTGCGCCTCGCCGAGATCGACTCGCAAGGCCTCGCGCTCCACCGGGTCCGCCTCACGAATATTGATGGTGATCTTGCCATTTGCGTGCCCCGTGTAAACGCGCTCGGTCTTGCCCATTCGGCGCCAGAACTCCTTTTTTGGAATCACGTCGGCCTTGAAATCGAAGGTAAGCAGGGGATCGAGCGGCGGATCGGTATCACCATTCCCTGCGTCACGCGGCAATCCCAGCAGATCCAAGGCGTAAGCCAATCGTCGCTTGGCGGCTTCAAGGCGCGCCCACTTCTCACGATTGCCATCGACGGACAGATCGGGAATGGTCTCGTTGTAGACACAGCAATCGCACAGGATGACCCCTTCCGGCGAGTCGGCTTTCACCTCGACGCATCGGTTGCACACCCCTTCGACCGCGTAGTTGTGGCACTTCATCAGCGCGGCCCCGCAACTCTCGTTACCGCAGCAAAACGCATTCTCCCCGTCCGGAATGAGCGCGGTGATGCCCTGGCAAAGCGGGCACCAACCAACTTCGGCGCTACATCCGAGGCAAACCGAATTCTCGAAAAACAGCGTGTTGCGACAGTTACATTCGAAAGTCTTCATAAAGGCAAAGGTCACGAATCATGGCGCTCTCGTGCACGATTGACAACCGCGACCCTCAGGTCGGAGGCAAAGCGCCTGACCTTCCAGAAGCTCCGCTTTCCCTTGGTAAAACGTCAGCGGTCTCCCGCCTAGCCCCGGGAGCCCCACCCTTGAAACGGGCCACGACTGTCGCCCCGCAGTGAGCTGATGCCGGAGGCATGCTCGCCGTCTTCACTTCTTCGCCCTTCCCACTTCGCGAAGAGCAACGACCGCGACCCGGTCCGAGATGAACGTAAGCCAGTCGCCTAATCGCGGCGCCCCGAGAGAGGCTGTCTCAAAACCCGGGTTTTCGTGTGACGGCCGGACGAGTGCAATATGATTGCTCTACTCCGTGGAGTTTTTCGAAAAAGTCGTTGGCGCCGCTGCGAGCGTGGGTATTGGTTTCGGTGTGACTCACATTGACGCTGATTTCGATCAACTTCACATCTTACCTCCCAGCATCGAGGACTGGGTCGGCCCGACTCACCCGGCGCGATTCATTCGTTGCTTTGTCGAATCCCTCGATTTGATGGATCTCGGCATTGAAGTGCGGGACTTCGGGGCCGCTGGCCGTCCACCCTTCGCCCCGGCCCTGCTTCTGCGACTCTGGCTCTACGGCTATTTCAAGAAGATCCGCAGCTCGCGTAAGTTGGAGGAGGCATGCCGAAACGACTTGGGCTTTATCTGGCTATGCGGCAATCAGGTGCCCGACCACAACACGCTCTGGCGGTTTTGGAGTCAACATCAGAAAGCTATTCGCAACCTGTTCAAGCAAAGCGTGACGACAAGCTGCGAGATGGGGCTCGTAGGGCTGACCTTACCCCAGCGTTTCATAAAATGGCCAGTCAGGCCATCATGTAGCAGCGATTCCGTAAGACGGCGTCGGAAAGAGTCGTAATGGCCTGAATTGGTGGGTGTTGAGCGTGTTGAAGCTGGCGCTAAGAGGGCGAACAGTTTCGTGTGGCGGTTCTCGGGCGAATTTCGGAGGGCTCGAGCCGCGAAATGGATCCCCCTGTCGGCAATAGGCAACAGGAAGCCAGACCGCTCCGATGGCGGACGTGAACCCAAGGTTACCGAGAGCGCAGGGCGGTCTGACACTAGGCGAGAGATTGAGGAACTCCAGGCGGACGTGAACCCAAGGTTACCGAGAGCGCAGGGCGGGCGTTCCTCAGCCCGGAGCCGGTGGCGGCCACCATCGATCCTCTCGCATGAAGGCGGCGATTTGACGGGCAAAATAGATGGCCGTGTGTCCACGGCGTATCTCTGGCTTCAAGTTGCGCTTGTGGAAGCAGTGGAACACGGCGTGGGCCATGAACATGATCAGCCACAGAACGAGAATGGAATTGGGATGATGATGATAGCAATGACCGGAATGCCAGCGGGAGCAGAGTTCGTTAAAGCCTTCGTTTTCGACCTTCCAACGGTCGTGCCCGAAATGGAAGATGGTCTTGGCATCGGCCATTGAGCGGGGCATGGTCGTCGCCCACCACCAGTGGCTATCGATGGGAGTCTCGACCCAATCTCCAGCGACGCGCTCGCGACGGATGCCAGTCTCATGGGAATGAACAACGCGAAGAGGAGTGTGAATGGATTCAGTGCAGAAGCCCTCAGCCGCTTGTAAATGAACGTGCCGCGCGGGCTTGCCCGGTGCAGCCGGAGTCTCAAATGATTCTGGCTCTTGCTCCTCAAGGGGCAGGAGCGTGCGGGCTTCGGACAATAGCTCAGGCTGATTATCCTTGAGTACGGCAACAAGGTATTTGCCGTGGTCTTCAAGAAGATTGATCACGGAGGGACGCAGGTAGAGCGCATCGGCAGTGAGCACGTCAAAGCAGCGTGGGTGGTCCTTAAGGACGCGAGTTATCAGCCGTATAGCCGCAGCGACTTCGTCGTCTCCAGGATCTCCGTCTTCACCAGGCTCAAGCATTTCCACCTCGCGAGTGAGAAGTTCTGTAACTGGATCATCATGCGGCGAAGCGTGAACCTTCGGAGCGAGTGAAGTCTATTTTATCAAGGATGAATTTTCGGAACGCTGAACCTTTTCCGCCGTGGTGCAAAAATCCAGGCAGCGTGTTTTTCAAGGCGGCTGAGACAATCATTTCCGAAGGCAGCACGTCTGGGCGGATGGTTCGGATCCAGGTTCCAAAGTGTTTCCAGACCAGACCGTCACATGTCATGGCAAGGTACTGTAACATGCCCTGAGCGATCATGCCGGTCTGCACAAACACATGATATGCGTGCATCTTTCTCTGCACCTGTCTGCGATATTTCTCGGTAGTCCGGTGGAGGTATTGGTTACCATTGCGACGCTTGAGCGGTCGCATAGCGGCCATCCAGAAATGGTATCCGAATGAGCCGACCGAATGCACCGCTTGCTTGAAAGCGACTTCGATCTTGAAACGCAAACTGTAGAGCAAGATGATCTCCTGAGCTTCCATGGTGAGGTCGGTAGACAAGAGGATGATCCGCCCTCTCGTGGGATGATCGACGAGAATGAAGCGGACCATCGCCCCGGCGGGCTTCCACAACAGATCCACCGACTTGAACCGGACAGAGATGTTTCTCTCCCCATATACGGGACTGGGAACGGAACTGAAGCCGCCCGTTCCAAAGACATTCTGGAGCTTCACCGCAGCGCCATACTTTTTCGGTCGTCCGCGTTTGCGTTTGCGTGGCACTGCCGCAGGCCGAAAGCCGGTTGTCGTGCGTCGAACCCTCGTGACCAGCACACCGGAACGCCCCTTGGTGCTCCGGATCACCTTTCCGTTGGCGTAGTAGGCGTCGGCCAGCAAGACGAACTCCTGACCTCTACAGACGGATGCGAGCATCTCGTTGGCCTTGTCGATCAAGGTTCTCCTGTCGCGGTTTGAAGTGACGATACCTTCGTGAATGCGTGCACAGACCGGAACGCAGAAGAAGTATCCGCCAACCTGACAGAGCACGCCGAAGGCCTGAAAGGAATGGCTCATGATGAAGTGAGGCTTGGAATTGGACTCGGACTGTTGATGCAGATACTTCACCGCAGGCATCTTGCGGCCCTCCTTGGACTTCTTGATGCCGTCGAGAACCAGGACGGGGCGACAACCGATCTTGTAGACAGGGAAGTGCTTGATCACGATGGCGAACCAAAGTTCTGCAAGCCGGTCCGTCTTCACGGCATTGCTGTGGAAGAAATGGAGTAAGTGCTCATAGAAGTGTTCTGACAAACCGAGAGCGCGGACGAAACTGGAAACCCCGAGGAGGTCATTGCGCACGGAGAAAGCGGCCAAGACGAGCAGAAACCAGAGAAAGGTGCGGGCTCTCGAGAAAGCGGGTCGCAGAAAACAGACGATATTCCACCAAGAAATCCAGAGATCCATAACAAATGATTTGATTTTCCTAGACATTCGCATATATAAGGTAATGACCATGAAAAAGATCAGATCACTGAAAAAGAATCCAGAAACTTGCGGCAAAGTTAGCTGCAATCGGGCCAATGCGGCCTGGGAGCATCAGCAAGCAATACCGAGATCGACAACGCCAGCGCGGCGTGTATTACCAACTGAGCTACACGCATGAGATGAGGAGCCGGACTGAACACGTCTGGCCAGACCACGTGAAGGGACTACGTGAAGAAACAGAGGAGTACAAGAAATTCAAGAAACTGACCACCGAACTGATCGATCTGAGCATTGAACTATCCAAGGCGAAGATCGCTCTATTACGCAGTCAGACAGACACGCCAGGCAAAGAGAAACCGGTCTGAGAACTTCCCACTCACGAGTACGGGATGTTTTGGACCCAAAATGGCATCGATTGTTTGCGCGAAAGTGAGAGAATATGCCAGGTTCATCAGCTCGTGCGACCACGGATTTCTCACGACGCCTTGCCTGTGCCGCTTCCTTGTCTTCTCCCGGCTGTCCAACACTGCCTTGCTTTGCTCGTAACTGATTAGCGCTCCTAACCAGCAAACGCCACAGGCATCTCATGCAAGGGTACGCTCGCCTGCGATGATTTTGGCAAGCGACTTGAACACGGAACTCGCTCCTCGCAGCGAGAGAGTCGAGAGCACACTCTCGAATGCCGCGTAGGCATTGGCTCCCCGCTCCGTCTTGGAACATTGCGACACCTTGCGGGCGACGATCGCCGGCCGCCGGCCTGAGCATCCGCTCGGCGATGTTGTTGGTCGGCTCTACCTCCGGATCCTCCAGGAACATCGTTAAATTCCCTTGGTCAGAGTGCCGGCCAAGCTCATTGAGCATGCGTTGGTTGTCGGGATCTTTGAGCGTCCGGTCCCGCAGGTAATGATCGAGTTCATAGATCTTTTTCAAGCTCTCTTCCGAGAAATGACCGGAAGTTGTGGATGAGGGCGGTCGGAACACCATTCGAAGTTCGATCATGGGTTAGGCAGCGGTTTGCTGCTCGATGCCGTCCACGAAGATGATTCCTTGCACGACTTTGTCAAGTTGACGATATCCGTTCAGTCGACGCCAGCCTTTCTCGGCTTCCAGGCCGAGCTTGTAGACCATTGAAAGGGTTGCTTTCCTCGATCCGCACCCTTTGGTTTGTCGAGTCCGATGGCGGACCGTGGCAAACGTCGACTCAATCGGGTTTGTCGTCCGGATGTGTCTCCAGTGCTCGGCTGGAAAATCGTAGAACGTTAGTAGAGTTTCCTTGTCTTTCTTCAGGCAGGCGCACGCTTTCGGATACTTGGCTTCGTAGAGCGTGAAGAACTCGTCATAGGCCTCCAAGGCGGCCTTCTTTGTTTCCGCCATGTAGATTTCATGGATGCGTTCCTTGGCAAGGGGCTGCGCTTTCTTCGGCAGCTTGTCGAGGATGTTGGCTGTCTTGTGCACCCAACATCGTTGCTGTTTGCTTGTCGGATATTCCTCTTCCAAGGCGCTCCAGAACCCGAGAGCTCCATCGGCGATACTCAGTTTCGGAGGGATTTTCAATCCTCGTTTCTTGAGCTCGCGAGTGAGAAGTTCTGTAACTGGATCATCATGCGGCGAAGCGTGAACCTTCGGAGCGAGTGAAGTCTATTTTATCAAGGATGAATTTTCGGAACGCTGAACCTTTTCCGCCGTGGTGCAAAAATCCAGGCAGCGTGTTTTTCAAGGCGGCTGAGACAATCATTTCCGAAGGCAGCACGTCTGGGCGGATGGTTCGGATCCAGGTTCCAAAGTGTTTCCAGACCAGACCGTCACATGTCATGGCAAGGTACTGTAACATGCCCTGAGCGATCATGCCGGTCTGCACAAACACATGATATGCGTGCATCTTTCTCTGCACCTGTCTGCGATATTTCTCGGTAGTCCGGTGGAGGTATTGGTTACCATTGCGACGCTTGAGCGGTCGCATAGCGGCCATCCAGAAATGGTATCCGAATGAGCCGACCGAATGCACCGCTTGCTTGAAAGCGACTTCGATCTTGAAACGCAAACTGTAGAGCAAGATGATCTCCTGAGCTTCCATGGTGAGGTCGGTAGACAAGAGGATGATCCGCCCTCTCGTGGGATGATCGACGAGAATGAAGCGGACCATCGCCCCGGCGGGCTTCCACAACAGATCCACCGACTTGAACCGGACAGAGATGTTTCTCTCCCCATATACGGGACTGGGAACGGAACTGAAGCCGCCCGTTCCAAAGACATTCTGGAGCTTCACCGCAGCGCCATACTTTTTCGGTCGTCCGCGTTTGCGTTTGCGTGGCACTGCCGCAGGCCGAAAGCCGGTTGTCGTGCGTCGAACCCTCGTGACCAGCACACCGGAACGCCCCTTGGTGCTCCGGATCACCTTTCCGTTGGCGTAGTAGGCGTCGGCCAGCAAGACGAACTCCTGACCTCTACAGACGGATGCGAGCATCTCGTTGGCCTTGTCGATCAAGGTTCTCCTGTCGCGGTTTGAAGTGACGATACCTTCGTGAATGCGTGCACAGACCGGAACGCAGAAGAAGTATCCGCCAACCTGACAGAGCACGCCGAAGGCCTGAAAGGAATGGCTCATGATGAAGTGAGGCTTGGAATTGGACTCGGACTGTTGATGCAGATACTTCACCGCAGGCATCTTGCGGCCCTCCTTGGACTTCTTGATGCCGTCGAGAACCAGGACGGGGCGACAACCGATCTTGTAGACAGGGAAGTGCTTGATCACGATGGCGAACCAAAGTTCTGCAAGCCGGTCCGTCTTCACGGCATTGCTGTGGAAGAAATGGAGTAAGTGCTCATAGAAGTGTTCTGACAAACCGAGAGCGCGGACGAAACTGGAAACCCCGAGGAGGTCATTGCGCACGGAGAAAGCGGCCAAGACGAGCAGAAACCAGAGAAAGGTGCGGGCTCTCGAGAAAGCGGGTCGCAGAAAACAGACGATATTCCACCAAGAAATCCAGAGATCCATAACAAATGATTTGATTTTCCTAGACATTCGCATATATAAGGTAATGACCATGAAAAAGATCAGATCACTGAAAAAAGAATCCAGAAACTTGCGGCAAAGTTAGCTGCAATCGGGCCAATGCGGCCTGGGAGCATCAGCAAGCAATACCGAGATCGACAACGCCAGCGCGGCGTGTATTACCAACTGAGCTACACGCATGAGATGAGGAGCCGGACTGAACACGTCTGGCCAGACCACGTGAAGGGACTACGAAAAGAAACAGAGGAGTACAAGAAATTCAAGAAACTGACCACCGAACTGATCGATCTGAGCATTGAACTATCCAAGGCGAAGATCGCTCTATTACGCAGTCAGACAGACACGCCAGGCAAAGAGAAACCGGTCTGAGAACTTCCCACTCACGAGCTTGAGGTCTCTGAGCACATTTTTCCAGGACAGTTTGCTCTCTCGTTCTCCATCGCTGATGGTTACCAATTCCTTGGTTCCATCGGGTAAGGAGCCGACGATTACGAGAACACATGGGCGGTCGTCATTGAGCCTGACATGGAAGTAGATCCCGTCGGCCCAGAGATAGACGTATTCCTTGTCGCTGAGGTCACGCTCGCTCCATTGCTCGCGTTCTTTCTCCCATTGCTCTTCCTCGTCGAACGATGTTGGCTGCAGAAAGACCCGATGCGTTCTCACCGAGGATCGGCTCTAAGGCTCGACTCATCTCGGAGGTTGAGATTCCTCGCAGGTAGAGTGCCGGGATGAGGTTGTCCAGTGAAGCGACTCGGCGTAGGTACGGCGGAAGGATGGCGCTGGTGAACCGCTGGCCTGATCGGCGATCATTGATCCTGGGCTGCCGAACAGAAACGTTTCCTATTCCAGTCTGAAGTTGTCGCTGAGGAAGATGGCCGTTGCGAACGACTTGGCGATGACCCTGGTCATCACGCTGATGTTGATGGGCTTGAATGTAGTCGGAGACTTCGTTGTCGATGGCGGCCTGAAGAAGCACTTGGGCTCCTTGTCGCAGGGTGGCCTCAAGGGCGTTCTGGCAGACGGTGCTTGCTCCTTCCTGGCCGAGGATAGATGCGGATTCGGTGGGGTGGTTGGTGGTTTTCATTGGAGTTCAGTTGTTTTGGGAAATGGTTGAACTCTTCATGATGCCCCGACCGCCCTCATCCACAACTTCCGGTCATTTCTCAGGGACGGCTGTGGGATTTAACAAGAAGAAAAAAGGCGAGCGCAGTTATTATCCGCTGCTCGCGACGATCTCCCAAACCGGACAGATTCTCGATTACCTTCATCGAAGCGGCAACGTCCATGACTCCAATGGCGCGGTGGAATTTCTTCGCTACTGCGTGGAAAAGATTCGCAAGGTGCTGCCTGTGATGTGCAGATCGAGTTGCGCGCCGACAGCGCGTTTTTCAGCGATCAGATGGTTTCAGAGGTAAAGACCCTTGGCCTGGAATATACGTTCTCGGTGCCTTTCGAGCGGCTCGTGGAACTCAAGGGCATCATCGAGAAGCGCCGTCGCTGGTCCCGAACCCGAGGCGGAGAAGGAAAAACTCATTACTTCGAAATCCGCTGGAAACCAAAAAGTTGGGCGCGCAAAGCGCGCAAAGCGCGCAAAGCGCGCATTCGAACCATGAGGCGCACTCAGCGCAAAGGACCGCTCCAACTGGATCTTTTCGAACCAGTCGAGGAGAACTATGAATACGAGGCGATCATCACCAACAAGACAAACACGGCCGCTCATGTGGTGAAATTTCATGAAGGGCGTGGCTCTCAGGAGAAGATTTTTGGCGAAGCCAAGAGCCAGGCCCAGATGGACTATATTCCGGCCAAGCGACGTGCCGCCAACGAAGCTTTCCTTTTGGCCAGTATCCTCACCCACAATCTCACACGCGAAATGCAGATGCGATCTGCGGAGCGGTCACGCAAATCGTCCGCCAAAAGGGCTGCGGAGTGGATCTTTGAAGGACTCGGCACGATTCGCCGCAAAATCATCCAGCGTGCCGGACGTCTGACTCGCCCTCGAGATCGACTCACATTGACACTCGGAGACAATCAGGCCGTCGAAGAAAAAATCGCCTACTACATGATGGCCTGACTGGCCATTTTATGAAACGCTGGGGTGAATAAACTACAGTCTGCTTGACGGACTGCACTAGCGACCCGATCACGGACCGAACCAGCTCAATCCGCGCGGCCTGAAAGGACATCGACTTCCATGGCGTCCATCGCCCGCAGAGCGGCCGAACCACCAGGCCGTTTCTGCTTTTCACCGCGCGGGATTCGATTGACGCTCTCGGAACATGAACCTTTTGGAACTTTCCTCTGCCTTCTCGACAATCTTCCGCTTTCAAGGAGGATGGGCGACTCCCGGTCTCCTGATTCTCATGGCCGTGGGTCCGGCCTGGTCGCAGAGAGAGGAAACCGATCGCGCGAACGAATTGCTGCCCGTGGTGCCTCGTCGCTCGGTCCCCTTCGGGCCGGCCGAAACCGCTCGTGGCAACCGAATCACGGACTCGGGCAACGGCGAGACCGAACCGGGAACGCCCATTCTGGAAGAGGTTTGGGACTCCGAGGATCTGGCAGCCGCATCAGATGCCTTGCTTGAGCAACTGAGCCAATGGGCGCGGACGGACATCGATACCGAACCCTTCCCATCCATCAGCGCCGAGGATTTCAGCGCACCGCCGCTCAACCCTAACCGACGGCAGAATTCTGACACACCGCATCGCCGCCTCGAGGAGGCCCTCCGTGGATTCCTGGCGGGAACGCTCGCCGAAAAGGCGGCATCTCGCCGCCTCTCCTTCAAGATGATTCAGGTGCAACAGTTAGACAAAGATCGATTTCAGACGGAGACGCTCGTCGAGCTGGCCTATCCGGCGGAACATCCCACACTCCAACGAAACAGCCGCTGGCGATGCCACTGGAACCGTTCAGCCTCAACAAGCGGCGCCTGGCTACTGAAAAGCATCGAAGCCCTGTCCGGCACGGAAGCCACCCACTTAGACGGGGGTTCCATCCCGCGCTTTCGCGAGGTCACCGCCACCGTACTGGGAGAGTCGTCCCGGCTCGCCCAGCACGGCATTGGCGTGGATCAATGGAGCCAGCAACTCACACGAATCGACGAGATGACCCTGTTCGGCCACCATGGCCTCGCCATCGGTGACGTGAACGGCGACGGCCTGGATGATCTCTACCTCTGTGATGGCGGCGGTCTCCCGAATCGCCTCTATCTCCACCAGCCCGATGGCACGCTGAAAGACGTCTCGGCGGAATCGCGCACCGATTGGCTGGAGTCTTCCAGCGCCGCCTTGCTCATCGATCTCGACGGCGACGGCGACCAGGATCTCGTGGTGGCGACCGTTCCCTTGATTCTCTTTTCGGAGAACGACGGCCGAGGTCATTTCCGTTTTCGAGGCGGTCACGAGGCGGCACCTGGCGCCTACGCGCTGGCCGCCGCCGACTACGACGCCGACGGAGACCTTGACATTTACGCCACCAACTACTCCGGCAGGGAGGCGGAGCGTCTGGGCGAGCGCGGTTTTGAGGCCCGCGCGCCGCACCCCTTTCACGACGCCAACAATGGCGGCCCCAACGCCTTGTTAGAGAACCTCGGTAACTTCGAGTTTGCCGACGTCACCGAGGCTGTCGGCCTCGATGTCAACAACCGTCGCTTCAGCTTTTCCGCGAGCTGGGAAGACCTTGACCTCGACGGCGATCCGGATCTCTACGTCGCCAACGATTTCGGCCGAAATTGCCTCTATCAAAACGACGGCGGCCGCTTCACCGAAGTCGCGGGCGCTCTGGGCGTGGATGACATTGGAGCCGGCATGTCCGTCGACTGGGGCGATGCCAATCGGGACGGAAGAATGGATCTCTACGTCGGCAACATGTTCTCGGGGGCGGGAAATCGCGTCCTGTTCCAGTCACGCTTCACGGAAGGCCGCGAGGCGGCCGAGGTCGAGGCCACCCGGCGGATGACGCGCGGCAATTCGCTGTTCCTGAACGAGAAGCAAGGAGTGTTTGCCGACGTTGGCGAGCGGGCGGGAGTCAACTTGGGTCTGTGGGCGTGGAGTTCCCTGTTCATCGATGTGAACAACGACGGCTGGGAGGATCTCCTCGTCGCCAATGGATACCTGAGCAATCGGCGTCCGGACGACTTGTGAAGTTATTTTTGGCGTCAGGTCGTGTCGCCGAAACAGAGCCCCGAAGACTACGTCAGTGCCTGGGGAGCGTTGATGCGGCAAGTTCGTCAGGGGGCCTCATGGAGCGGCGCCGAGCGCAATCGGCTCTTTCTCCATGCCGGTCTCGATGCGGCCAGCCTTCCGCGCTACTTCGATGCCTCAGCGATCTCGGGCGTCGATTTTGCCGACGACGCCCGTAGCGTCGGTATCACCGACTGGGACCTGGACGGTGACTTGGATTTTTGGGTCCGGAATCGGTCGAGCCCGCGGCTCCGCCTGATGCTCAATCAGCACATTGATGAAGACATGGAGCAAGACCATCGAGGTCAAGGCCACCTGACACTCAAGCTGCACAGCCGCTCAGGAAACCGCGATGCCATCGGGGCCCGCGTCGAGATCTACCTGAAAAACCAACCTCAGCCGCTTGTCCGGACGGTACGCGCGGGCGGCGCCTTTCTCTCTCAGTCTTCCAAGTGGCTGCACTCCGGACTCGGTGAAAGCCCCGAGATCGAGGAAATGTCGGTTCGTTGGCCCGGTGGCGAGCGCGAATCCTTCCCGGCAATCGAGCCGAATCACCGCTACCTGCTGATTCAGGGAAGCGGTGAGGCCGAGCGCTTGCCAACCCGAAAAACTCCAGCGGTTCTAAATTCGGCCCAAGCCAATCCACCGTTGTTCGCCGCCGCTTCAGGTCGTGCCATCCTCCCACGAAAGATTCCCGTTCCCGCTCTCCCTCAGTTCGACCTTGCCCATTCTCCGGAACGCCGGGCGCTCTGGATCGTTCTCTGGTCCATCGCCTGCCCACACTGCCAGAGTTTCATGAAATCCCTTACCCGCGACCATGCGACGCTTACAAAGAGTGGCCTCGACGTCGTAGCCTTGTCGGTCGACGACGGGAAAGACGCCGTCCGGGCATTTCTTCAGTCCATTCAGGCACCCTACGCCTGGGAGATGGCCGCTCCGGATACCCTGACATTCATCGATTCACTACAGGCCGGCCTCTTCGATCTCCCCGCGGCTCCGGCTGTCCCGCTCCATCTGCTCTTCGATGCCAGCACGCCCCGAAACCTCGTCGCGCTCTTCCGCGGGGATGTCGAGAGCGACGATCTCTCCGGCTTTCTGACGCTCACGGGGGCCACCGATCAACAGCTGAGGGATTTTGCCGCTCCCTTTCCTGGCCAGTGGTACACCGTGCCCAAGGCCCAGGAGGGTTTGCTCGAGTTCCTCGGTGAAAAACTCCGCACCCGGGATCCCAGGGCAGCGGCCTTCTACTATGAACGGGCCGGATCGCCCGGAAAGGCGGCGCGCCTCTTCCATGATCTCGCCATGGCGACCAGCGACCAGGTCAGCCCCGATCAAGTGGAACGCGATCTCCGACGAGCGATCGCCCTCGACGATCGCTTTGCCCAGGCCTACAACAACCTCGGTGCCCTTCTCGCCAACCAGAGAAAATGGGGAGAAGCGAGAACCTGCTTTGAACGCGCGCTCCGACTCGACCCGCAGAATGAGAAGGCTCGCCTGAACCTCGAAATTTTGCGATTTCTGCGGTGATCCTCCCCATGATCGCGCTCGTTTCCAGTCGTCTCACCTTCAAGATAGCCCTCCAAAGCGTCTTGCTTATCGCCTCGATGTGGCTCCTCGGTAACTGCGAGGATTCCTCCTCCCCGGCGCCAGGAACGCATTCGCGAGCGAGCGAGGCAGCCGAAACCGCGTCCGTGACCGGTGATCCGCTTGAGACGCGAAAACTCCATCCGTCTTCGCATTCTGAATCGGACAACCTCTTTACCCGCGTGCCGCCCGAGGAATCGGGCTTGCTGTTTGTCAATCCGTTAGACACTAACCATCCGTTGCGGCGACTCTATGCCGGCGCCTACGCCGCGGGCGGCATCGCCATCGGCGATGTCAATGGCGACGATCTCCCCGACGTTTACTGCGCCAGCGGCCCCGCCCAGGACCGCTTGTTGGTGCAAACTTCGCCCATGCGATTCGAGGACCGCAGCGATTCCTCCGGCATCACCGGCGCCGATGACGAGACGGATTGGGAGACCGGAGTCGCCATGGTCGACATCGACGCCGACGGCGATCTCGATCTCTACGTTTGCCGTTACGATACCCCCAACGCGCTGTTTCTCAACGACGGAGAGGGGCACTTCGAGGAGCGGGCCGCCGAATTCGGGCTGGACGTCCGCCAGGCCTCTCTCATGCCATCCTTCTGTGATTATGACGGCGATGGCGATCTCGATCTCTACATCCTCACCTACTTCTATTATCGCGAAGGCGGCTTGCCTCGCGACGCCACCTTCAGGGCTGGAGACACGCTGGCAGTGAAGTCGGAGTATCGAAAGTGGGTCGACATCCGGCCCGCCGGACAAAGCCTGACCCGCAAGCGCTACGATCTCTATCCCGTGGGGCAACGGGACATCCTCCTGCGCAACAACGGCCCGAGCGCGGCCAGTGGCGGCGTGCCGCGCTTCGAGGATGTCAGCGGCTACGTCGGCGATCTTGGCGTGGATCCGGGCAAGGGGCTCTCCGCCACCTGGTGGGATTACAACACCGACGGGCGCCCCGATCTCTATGTGTGCAACGACTTCCAGGACCCCGATCATTTCTATCACAACAACGGCGACGGGACCTTCACGGACATCATCGCGGAGGCCATGCCTCACACCTGCTGGTTTTCCATGGGTTCCGATGTGGCGGATTTCAATCAGGACGGGCGACTCGATCTCTTTGTCCTGGACATGGCGGCCACGTCTCATTTCAAGCAAAAGACCACCATGGGCGACATGTCCTCCAAGCAACTCTTCATGCAGACGGCCAATCCTCCCCAGTACATGCGGAACAGCCTCTATCTGAACACCGGAACTCGACACTTCCAGGAGGCGGCATTCATGGCCGGGCTGGCTCGGTCCGACTGGAGCTGGGCGACCAAGGCGGGCGACTTTGACAACGACGGACTCATGGACGTGTTCATCACCAATGGCATGGCCCGAGCCTTTACAAATTCTGACATTCTCCAAAAGATCACCTACAGCATGCGCTTCGGCAACACCGAATGGGATCTCTTCAAGGACGAACCGCCTCAGGTAGAAGCCAATCTGGCCTTTCGCAATCGAGGCGACTTGCAATTCGAGGAGACGGGCGTTCCCTGGGGATTAGCCCACCAGGGCATGAGCTATAGCGCCGTCCAGGGGGACCTCGACCGCGATGGAGATCTCGACCTCATCGTGGCCAATCTCGACGAGCCTCTGCATCTCTACCGCAATGATTCGGCGGAAGGCAATCGCCTGCTCATTGAGCTTCGAGGACGCGAGGGGGCCGTCTCCGCACTCGGCGCCCGCGTCGAGCTTCGCGTGTCCGGACGCACCCTCGTTCGCCAAGCGAATCCTTACACCGGATATCTCTCCTCCAACGACCCGGTCATCCCGGTGGGTCTGGGCCGGGCGGACACCGTGGAGACCCTCACCGTCCACTGGCCAGGCGGAACACCGCAAACCTTCTCCGATGTGCAAGCCGATCAATGGATCGTCTTGCAAGAACCCCCACCGGCATCGTCATCCTCGCCGCCTCCACCAGAGGCCGGCGGCCCAGACGGTGCCGAACCGATGTTCTCACGCTCGGAAGCGACGGAGATTCGGCATCGCGAACGCCCCTACGATGACTTTGCCAGGCAACCCCTGTTGCCTAACAAGCTTTCTCAGCTGGGACCTGGGCTTGCCGTCGGCGATGTCGACGAGAACGGGATCGATGACTACTTCCTCGGCGGCGCTGCCGGTTCGCCAGGGCAGCTGGTCCTTCGCTTCACCAACCATCACTCGACCATTTCCACCGGACCCTTTGAGGCGGATCGAGAGGCCGAAGACATGGGCGCCCTCTTTCTCGATGCCGACGGCGACGGCCATCTCGACCTCTTCGTGGTGAGTGGCGGCGTGGAGTGCGAGCCGGGTGCCGCAGTTTTGCACGATCGCCTCTACCTTGGGAACGGAAATGGGCAGTTCGCCAGGAGCCCGGACTGGTTGCCCGCGGTCTTCGAGAGCGGGTCGGCCGCCGCCGCCGCCGATTTCGACCGCGACGGTGATCTCGACATCTTCGTTGGTGCCCGATCCATCCCGGGCCAATATCCCCTGACCCCTTCCAACCAGCTACTGGTCAACCGCGACCATCAACAGTTCGAGAACGCAATCAGTGATTCCCTGCGACAAACGGGACTTGTCACCGGCGCGCTCTGGTCGGACGTCGACGACGACGGCTGGCTCGATCTCCTGCTGGCCCACGAGTGGGGCTCTATCAAGCTCTTCCGGAACCACGGGGGCAAACTCGAAGAGTCCACGGACACGAGGATCACCGGGCACACCGGCTGGTGGAACAGTATCGTTTCGGGCGATATCGACCACGACGGCGACATCGACTACGCGGTGATGAACGCCGGGCCCAACACGAAGTATCACGCCAGTTTCGATCACCCGGCTCTCCTCTACTATGGCGACTTTGAGGGCGACGGTCACCTGCGTTTGGTCGAGGCCGAATACGAGGAGACAACCCTCTTTCCGGTCCGTGGCCGCAGTTGTTCTTCTCAGGCCATGCCGCATCTGGCGGACAAGTTCGACACATTCCACGATTTCGCGCTGGCCAGCCTCGACCAAGTGTTTTCTGCCGAAAAGCTGGCTTCCTCCCATCGCTTCGCCGCCACCACGCTGGAGTCCGGCATGCTGATCAACGACGGCACTGGCAAATTCACCTTTCGTCCCCTGCCCCGAATCGCCCAGTTGGCTCCTGCCTTCGGGGCGACCCTCACAGACCTCGACGGGGACGGTCATCTCGATCTCTATCTCTTGCAGAATTTCTTTGGCCCTCAATTGGAAACCGGCCGCATGGATGGTGGAATCAGTCAGCTTCTGCTCGGTTCCGAGGACGGCCATTTCGTTCCCGTTCCTGCCGACGAGAGCGGGCTCGTCGTTCCCGGAGACGCCACCGCGCTGGCGGTGCTCGATCTCAATGAAGACCGGAGGCCGGATCTGGCGGTCGCTCGCAACGACGACACCCTCCTGCAGTTTACCAACCGCCGGGAGACGACGCGGCCATGGCAATCCCTCCGTCTCGCCGGCCAAAACGCCGTCGGGGCCCGCATCGAAGTTCGCACGGGTGAGCGACGCCATCTCACGGCGGAGATCGCCGCCGGCGGAGGCTATCTCTCACAATCACCACCCCAGATGCTCTTCACGCTTCCCGAAAATCGGGAACGCGATCGCACCGTCGCCCGTATTCGCTGGGCAAACGGCTCCACCTCCGAAACCATCCTCTCCGAAAAAGTCAGTAGTCATCGCATCGAATCGCCGTGAATCAGCGAGCCTGGCCATTCGCAGCGTTGGCCAGGCTTTCCTTCACCCTTCACTTCATCTCCCTTCCCCTCACCATGCAAATCCGGCCATTTCTCTCCATCGTCTCCGCGCTTTTCCTCTTCAGTCTGGTCGCAGCATCGCACTCCGCCGCCAAGCCCAACATCGTTCTCATCATGGCGGACGACTTTGGATACGAATGTGCCGGCGCCAATGGAGGCACTTCCTATCGAACTCCGGTGCTCGATCAAATGGCGCGCGACGGCATGCGCTTTGAACACTGTTATTCCCAGCCGATCTGCACGCCTTCACGCGTCAAGCTGATGACCGGCATCGTCAACATTCGCAACTACGTGAAGTTCGGTCTCTTGGATTCAAAGGAAACGACATTCGCTCAGCTGCTCAAGCGAGCCGGCTACGCCACCTGTGTGGTTGGCAAGTGGCAACTGCTCGGCGGCTACGAGGGCCCCGGCCATTTCGGGTTCGACGAATACGCTCTCTGGCAATTGAACCGCCGCCCCAGCCGCTATCCCAACGGCGGACTGGAGATCAACGGCGAGCAGGTCGACTATCGCAACGGCGAATACATGCCCGACGTGGTGAGCGACTACGCCTGTGATTTCATCGACCGGAATCAAAATCAGCCTTTTCTGCTCTACTACCCGATGATTCTCACACATTGCCCATTCGAGCCCACTCCCGATTCGGATGACTGGGATCCGGACAGCCCGGGCTCCGAAACCTACAAGGGCGATGCCAAGTACTTCGGAGACATGGTCACCTACATGGACAAGATCATCGGCAAGATCTTGAAGAAGCTCGAGGACACCGGACTGAGCGAGGACACCCTGGTGATGTTTCTGGGCGACAACGGAACGGACACTCCCGTTGTCTCGATGCTCAACGGACGGCGAGTGGCCGGAGCGAAGGGGAAGATGCACGACGGCGGCAATCGCGTCCCCTTCATCGCCCGCTGGCCCGGCACCGTCCCGTCGGGCAAGGTCTCGTCGGAGATCGTCGATTTCAGCGATTTCCTCCCCACGCTCTGCGAGATGGCGAGCGTGGAGACGCCGCCGAACATTGATGGCCACAGTCTCTTGCCCACTCTCAAGGGCGGCGAGGAGACGCATCGGGATTGGATCTACCTGTGGTATTCGCGCAACGGGAAGAACGACGTGGCGAGACAATTCACCCGCAATCAACGCTACAAACTCTACGGCAAGGGTGAGTTCTTTGACGTTCAGCAGGACGTGTTGGAGAATCGCCCGATCGCAGTGGAAACATTGACTCCCGAGCAAGCGGAGATTCGCGTCATGCTCCAGGCCGCCCTCGATCGTTACGAAAACCAGCGCCGTCCGGATTTGGGCAAATGAGAGAGCGGGCCTGAGAGCCGTCATCCCTCGCGCTCGACCGGGCGCCTGTAAGACAAGATGGTCCTGTGGCGTGGATTCATGATCCTCGAAAAACCGGAACAATCCCGTTCATGGCTTGACTCCCACGGTCCGCATCTGCCAAATCACATCATTCATTCCTCATTCGAGCCAATCCCCGCCGACTCATCCCCAACCCGATCCGCGCGCTCCCCTTCCATGAAAACCTTTTTTCTCTGTTTCACCGTCTTGACCTTCGCGACCCTCCAAGGGCAGGCGGCCAACACCATGATCGTCGGCACCGATCCGATCGAGGAGGTCGGCACACCCGATAGCTGGGACGGAATCGCCGTTCTCACCACTCCAATCGAAGGACCTCCGGGAGAAACGCTGGGCATCGTCAGCTCGTTCAACTTTTTCGCCGCCCCCGACCGGGTCGACCCCGCGGGCTTGCTCACCCCGCTGATCGTCAAGAACTCCGGAGGCGCCTTCACCATCGCCGGCATGGGCCAACAAATCGAGGTGACTGAGGGGGGCATCCAATCCGTTCCCTTCCAACTCGCCGACGGCACCGACACCATCGACCTGAGCGGCGGCGACAGCTACCACATCGCCATTGCCCAGGAGCGCGACAACGAGACGCCCGCCAACAACGCCGCCGGCGGCATCGTGCCTTTCGCGGCGGAGGGAGGGAAAGGCATGTTCTACTTTGACACCGAGCCGCCGCACGCTCCTCAGGTCGGCGACGAGGTCACCGCGGGGCACGAATCGCCTGACGGCGGCCGGCTCTACCAATTCAACTTCGAAATCGAGTTCTCGGACGACGACCCGAACATCCTCGTTTCCCGAAAGGTGGACCTCGGACAGATCCCTTCCCTTGGCGAACAGCGCTTCACCATCGACGTGCGCAACTCCGGCTCCACTCAGACGCTCATGCTTGAATCCGTCGAGGTGACCGACGGCGCTCAAGGCAACAACTTCTCGGTGGTGGACTTCAGCCCTTCGATCGATCCGCGCGGGACCGGCACGATCAACATGGCGATCGATACGGGAGGGGCCACGGGTCTCTTTCAGAGCACGATCGAGATCACGAACAATGACGCGACGCCCGAAGATCAAATCGTCACCGTTGAGATCAATGCCAGTGTGCTAAACCTGGACGGGCCGAGTTCCCATTTGACCCTCGATGAAGCCGTTGGAGAAACCGATCTCACGGACGTTACCGGATTCAATCGGCATGCCACCATCGATGTCTTTGACGGCACGGTCACACTGGGAGCGGATGGTCTCACGGCGGCAACCGGGACGGCCCTGGAGATC
The DNA here is from genome assembly GCA_965204485.1 of Verrucomicrobiales bacterium. Lineage (GTDB taxonomy): Bacteria > Verrucomicrobiota > Verrucomicrobiia > Verrucomicrobiales > DEV007 > JAACDM01. The sequence continues at coordinate 132,370 of CBDBEZ010000132.1, read as the reverse complement.
TCGGGCGGCGGTGGATTGGCGATCCCCGGCAATGCCTTCGACGCATCGGTGGAGGAGTTTGCCATCGCGGTCTGGATTCATGCGCCCGTGCTGACTCCTGCCAATGGCGATCCCTTCGGGACGATTATTGGCATGGGCACGGAAAATCCTCTTTTCAGCCTGCTCATGAGCGGTGGCAAGCTTTTCTGGTTTGGAGTGGTGGACGGCGCGGCCAATGTGATCTTCGAATCCGACAGCAATCCCATCCAGGCCAGCACCTCACATCATGTGGTCATCACACGGACCGCCGACCGAGCCGCCATCTGGGTGGACGGCGTCGAAGTCGCGGGAATCGACGCCCCCCCCGGGTACGCCGACACGCGAGATGGCAAGCTCTGGTTCGGGGGATTCAACGGCACCCTCGGCTTCGACGGAACCCTCGATGACATCCAGATTTACGCCAATCCGCGGAAGCCCATCACACCCGAGGACATTGCCTACCTGCACGCCAACCCTGGCAGAACGCTGCCCCAGGAAGGCACTTGTCTGGACAGCGACGCCGATGGTCTCTGCGACGTCGATGAACCTCAGCACGGAACGGACCCGCTCAACGCCGACAGCGATGGGGACGGCCTCTCGGATGGAGAGGAACTGAATACGCACGGCACGGATCCGCTCAACCCCGATTCGGACGGCGACTTCTACGCCGACAGCCGAGAAATCGAGGAGGGCACGGATCCCAACGACCGTTGCGATCCCGGTGTTCTGCCACCGATTCGCGCCGGCGATCCCAACGATCCGCTGGCGGCCCGCGCCAGTGTCGATGGCTGGAGTTCCGTCATGGTGATCGATGAAGCGCGTCCCTTCAACTTGAGCGGCGCGGCCAGCGGCGTGGTGAAGGATTTCGAATTTTGGGTCGGCGCGGCAAGGGGCCGGGTCACTCCTTTCGTCGCCGAGCGCACCGCAGACAACGAGTTCATTGTGAGAGCCATCGGCACCACGCGAGTGTTCGGTGAGGACTACGAAATCGATGACGAGGCCACAGCCGTTCGTTTTCCCTTCAGCGACAACGAAGCCATTGTGGAGGTCCAGGAGGGCTGGGTGCCCGGGTTCACCGTGGCCGATCCGGATGGCGGGAACAACGAAGGTGCGGTGATCCCCTTCGATGGCGGCGGCGGCGACATGTGGCTAACCGGTGGACCGGCTCCGGAAGAATCGGCCTCCATCGCGCTGGGCGAAGCGCCCGACACCGAGGGCACCGACAATGTCTTCAACGACTCCCTGGACCGGCTCTACGCCTTTTCCATCACCGCCACCAATCCCGAGTCCATCGAAGGCTGTGACGGAGCGGGTGGTGGAGCTGAGGATCTCGAAGCGGGGCTGATCGCCTACTACAGCCTCGACGGCCATCTTCAGGATGGCGTGGGCACCAGCCACGGCGCCGGCAAGACCTGGCTGCCGGGCGGCAAGGCGGACCAGCCGGAATTGCTGGCCGATCATCCCTCGGCAGATCTCACCTTCGCCGACGGCGCCTTCGGCCAGGGCGTCGATCTCGACGGCGCGGGTCAGTACATCGAGACGCCGCTGGAAAACGAAGACCAGTTCGATTTCGGCGCACCTGACAATCCGACCGGATTTACGGTTTCGGCCTGGTTCCGGGTAGATGGATTCACGAAGGGCTGGCAGGCCCTCATCGCCAAAGGCGAGCAAAACCAGTGGCGCGTGCATCGTCAAGCCGAGACGGACAATCTGGTTGGCAACGGCGGCAATGCTGACATTGGCCAAAATCTCGACAGCATCAACGACAGCCAAGTTCATCACGTGGCGCTGGTGAGCGACCCCGCCAACGGAAACGTGCGGCTCTACATCGACGGATCACTCCGTGAGGAGGGCGCTGCGCCCGCTCTGGAAGACAACGCGATGCCCATGATGATCGGTCAAAACCCGGACACCGATGACCGGACCTGGGACGGTCTCATTGACGACATTGGCATTTGGTCTCGACCTCTCAGTGAAGCGGAAGTCATCTCCATCGCCACGGCCGAAGTTTCCCTGGCGGAACTGGCGGGACTGGAAATCACCTCACCCCCAACGGCGTTTGCGCTCCTCAATGTCGAAATCAATGCCGAGGGAGCCTTCACGGTGACAATCCCCGACGGGATCACCACGGACATCGAGTATTCCACGGACCTGATCACCTGGGAAGTCATCGCCACCGGCCTCAGCGGCACCCTTTCGGAAACCGACGCCACGCGCCTGACCGCGCCCTCGGGCTACTATCGAGGCAGACAGTAGACGGTCCTGGCGTCAAGACGGGCCGTTCACCACGGCCTTGCCGACGGCTTTTCTCGTGCGGGAAGCCCGTGAGGAATCCTGTCTCCCGAGGTTGCGACGCCTGGCGTCGAGCCCTATTCTGGCGGGAAGCGCTCCCCAACTTCGCCTGCACCGCCCCCCATGAGCATCGCCCGAGTTCGCCTCGTCTTTTTCGCCATCTTCCTCTCGGCCGCACCGATTCCCGCGCCGGCGGCCCTCCGAATCAACGAGTTCCTCGCCATCAACGATCTTGGCGAGCCTGACAAGGACGGTGACGCCTCGGATTGGATCGAGATTCGCAATTCGAGCAACTCGGGGATCGACCTGACCGGATGGTTCCTCACGGACGACGCCGACAACCTCACCAAATGGCGCATTCCCAAGGGAACCGTCCCACCGACCGGTTACGCGCTGATTTTCGCCTCGGGAAAGGATTTTTCCTCCCTCTTCAATCCTGAAATCCACGCCAACTTCAGCCTCAACGGAGACGGCGAATACCTCGCCCTTGTCGAGGCGGACGGTCTGAGCGTGGCGCATCCGTTCGAGCCGGGCTATCCCGAGCAAAGACGAGATGTTTCCTACGGCTTCAACGAGGACGGCGAAGAGTTAGGTTATTTTTCGAGTCCCACACCAGGCGAAGCCAACGGCAAAGCCAGCGAGGGCCTGGTGGCCGAGGTCCAATTCAGCGTCACGCGCGGTTTTCATGACGAACCCTTCTCTCTCGAACTGAGCACGGAGACGGAGGGCGCCACCATTCGCTACACCACCAACGGGAAGGTTCCAAGCCTCTTCAACGCCGCCACCTATGCGGGCCCGATCCCGATCGACACCATCACCACCATCCGGGCCCACGCGCTCAAGGACGGATTCATCACTTCCGAACTCGAGACTCACACTTATCTATTCGCCGCCGACGTGGCCGCCCAGGAAACCATGTCAACACGGGTCACTGAAGATTCCGTCTACGGCCCCTTGATCGTCGATGCCCTTCTCGAACATCCCTCGATCTCGCTGGTCACACCGGTCGACGCCATCAGCCAGACCTCCGAAGACCCGACCTCGGTGGAGCTCATTTTACCCGACGGTTCCGAAGGTTTTCAGATCGACGCGGGCGTCAAGCGGGTCGGCGGTCACAGTTTGAACGCCTATCCCAAGAACAACATGCGCCTCTATTTCCGCAGCGAATACGGGAAGGAGAAGCTTCGGTTTCCCCTGTTCGAGGGGCATCCGTTCACCGACGTGGCCGCGGATGAATTTGATCAACTCAATCTCCGGAGCGGCTCGCATGACAGTGTCTTCTATCTCGGCGCGGATCAGCAAAGCGATAGCCAAGCCCAGTACCTCCGCAATCGCTGGATCAACGACATGCAGTTCATCATGGGACATGAATCCCTTCGTGGACGCTGGGCACACCTTTACATCAACGGCATCTACTGGGGACACTATCACCTTCTGGAACGCCCGACTCAGGACTACTTCGCCTCCTACCTGGGCGGCAAGAGCGATGATTACGTGGCGGTGAACAAGGGCCTGGGTGTTGGCAGCAGTGACATGACCGCCTGGGATGCCATGAGGACGAGCGCGGGCGACTACGCCGAGTTTCAGCGCTGGGTCGACCTCGAAAATTACGTGGATTACATGCTCCTGCACTATTACTGCGGAAACGACTGGGACTGGAATCCCGAGCAAAACTGGGCCGGCGGCGGACCTGTGACGCCAGATTCCGGAGGGATGAAGTTCATCGCCTGGGACTCCGACATCATCTTTGGCGGACTGAGAGACAACAACCTGAGCAAGCCGGGTCCCCACAGCATGTTTCCCCGTTTGATGAACGACCCCGAGTTCGCGATCTACGTGGCCGATCGCATTCAAAAACATTTCTACAACGACGGCCTGCTCACTCCGGAACCCGTCGCCGAGGTCTACAATTTCCGGGCCGAGCAAATCCGCTTATCCATTGTCCCCGAAACGGCGCGCTGGCAGAACGGCCGCTGGACGCGAGACAATCAATGGCAGCGGGAACTCGATCGCATCAACAACGAATTCTTCCCCAATCGGACCGAGGTAGTGCTCGACCAATTTAAGACCAGAGGCTGGACGGGCGCCGTCGCCGCCCCCGGGATGGAGCCCTTGGGAGGTCATGTGGAGTCCGGCCTTGATGTCAAACTCACCAAGAGTCTCTTCGCCCGCGGTACGATCGTCTATACCACGGACGGCACGGATCCACGGCTGCCCGGCGGCGAGAGAGCGCCCCAAGCCCTCGATTACCAGGGCGGTATCCCGCTCACAGAGACCACGGTCATCAAGGCGCGGATCACGAACTCGGACGGATGGTCGGCCTTCGTCGAGGCACGATTCGCCGTCGATCAAGTTCCCCCCACCGCGGAGAACCTCACCGTTTCCAAAATCCATTACCACCCGGCCGCCGCTTCGGCCACCGAAATCGAAGCAGGCTTTCCGAGCCGGGGCGATTTCGAATTCCTTGAACTCCTCAACCTGAGTGAAGACACCATCGATCTAAGCGGGCTGCGCCTCAGCGACGGCGTCTATTTCGAGTTCGCGGACGCCTCGATCATCCATCTGGATCCAGGTCAACGGCTCTTCCTGGTCAAAAACACCGAAGCTTTTGTCATGCGTTATGGGAGCGGATTGCCCGTCGCCGGCAACTTCACGGGAAGCCTTTCCAATGACGGAGAGCGGCTGGAAATCGTCGATGAGTCCAACCAGGTGATCCAGGACCTCATTTACAATGATCGTGAACCCTGGCCCGAGGAAGCCGATGGCAAGGGGCGCTATCTCGTCCTGAAAACGACACAGAAAGCCGGTCCCGACAATCCGGAGCAATGGCGCGCCAGTCAGGAAGGCGAGATGCCAGGAGCAGACCGTGAAATCGATCCGCCCGCCAATCCCGACGGTCTCACTTACGATGCCTGGAACCTAACGGTTTTCATTAATGGCGAAGACGACGACCCGAGTGCTGATCCCGATGGCGACCGCTACCCGAACCTCGCCGAGTTCGTCTTTGGCAGCGACCCACTTCGGTCCGACGACCAGCCGCTTTTCCGGGTCATCTCGGGCCCTGACGGCACGACCCTGGCCACGGAAATGGCATCGCAGCGTTCCGGCATCCACGTGATTCTCCAGACCTCGCCGGACCTCACGTCTTGGCAAGACCTCGATCTGGAGAGCCTCGAAGTCTCACAAACCCCTCACGACGGGAACGCCCTCGATTCCGTCACCTATCGGGGATTGCCGGACGCGCCCACTCGCTACTTGCGTTTTCAGGCCACCCTGGCCCCGTGAGACGATACCACCGGTAGGCTGCGATTCGCGACCTTGGGAGAGCTTGAGGTCCGGGGATCACCGAGACGGTGATTTCCCCGTTCACTCCATGGGATTGCCATGGCGATGGCGCGTCTCGCTGATCGCCTGTTCGCGCGTCCACCGCGTCAACTCCACCCGCCCGCTGGGGCTCAAGGGCGCATCGATCCAGTTCACATCGGTCCTGGCCGCGGCTATCAGCACAGCGTCTCCCGGCGCCGCCCCCAGCGTTCGAAGGAATTCGATTTTCCCCGCCAGGGCCGGCAAACGACCCGCGAGATCTTCGTCCGGCTCCTCCTCGGCGCGGCTGATTTCCAGCCGTACCCCGCAAATCTCCGCCGCCATGCCAGCGATCTCCTCCATCAGGCTTTCCTTCCTCTCCAGGCGCAAGAGCACGCCTTTGGCAGGCCGATATCGAAAGACATTGCGCTCGCTGATCAATCCGGTGGGATCGTGTTCCCGCGAGAAGTGTTGGTTCCAGGCGTCTCGATACGACTCCAACACGGATTCTCTTTCACTCGGTCCGATTCTGTCCTCGAAGCGGCGGAAAAGGCTCACGTAGTTAGGCCCTCCGGCCTTCGCTCCGGGACCGACGGCGCTCCGCTTCCAACCGCCGAAAGATTGACGCTGCACAATGGCGCCGGTGATGGGGCGATTGATGTAGAGGTTGCCCGCCTCGACCCGCGCTTTCCACCCGCTGATCTCCCGCTCATCGAGGGCCTGCAAGCCCGCCGTCAATCCGAAGCTCACCGCATTCTGCAGGACCAGCGCCTCCTCCAGATCCGCTGACTCCATCAGACCGAGCACGGGACCAAAGCACTCCGTGTGATGAAACCACGACCCCGGTCGGACACCCAGCTTGATTCCCGGCGACCACAAACAGGCATTCTGTGAGGACACTTCGGGCTGCAGCAACCACTCCTCGCCGTCATCCAGGGTGGTCAAGGCTCGCCTCAGCTTCTCATCCGGCGGCCGGATCAAGGGGGTCACGACACTCCGGGGATCCCTGGCTTCGCCCACCCACAAGCTCGCCGCCACATCCCTCAATTGCCGCCGAAAAACCGGGTCCTGATAGACCTCGCTCTCGAGAATGCCGAGGCTCGCCGCCGAGCATTTCTGGCCCGCATGCCCAAAGGCGGATTTCACCAGATCCCTCACCGCCTCCTCGCGGTCAGCCGTCGCCGAAACCACCAGGGCGTTTTTGCCGCTCGTCTCCGCGAAAAGCGGCAGCGATGGACGCCACTCTCGAAACTTCTGCGCGGTCTCGTAAGCTCCTGTGAGGATCACGGCCAAACAACGGCTGTCCTCGATCAGTCGGCGCCCCACCGCGCCATCTTCACAGGCGACGAAAGCCAGGACCTCGCGAGGAACGCCGGCTTCCCACAACTGCCGCACCAGCCACCAGCCGAGCCGAACCGTTTCCGGAGCGGGTTTCAAGATGACGGCGTTTCCCGCCATCAAGGCCGCCAGCACACCTCCACAGGGAATGGCGAGGGGAAAGTTCCAAGGCGGCGCGACCACCACCACGCCCCTGGCCCGAGCGACCGTCCCAGGAGAGAGCTTTCCCGTTGCGGCATAGTAACGGGCAAAATCGATCGCCTCCGAGACCTCTGGATCGACTTCGGCGACGGCCTTCTTCCCCTCCTCTCGCATGAGTGCGATCGACTCGAACCGCGTGGACGCCAATTGCTCGGCGCAGGCGCGCAAGATTCCTGCGCGCTCCCCTTCTCCACGGGCCTCCCAGTGCGGCTGCGCCGCGGCCGTGCCCGCCAGGGCCTCCTCGATCTCCGGAATCTCCGACCGCGGAGGGCTCTCCTGACAGGCCTCCACGCTTTCCAGCCGGGCTCGGTGTTCAGCCTGAGTCCAATCGGTGTCCGGCTGATTGGCGAAGCTCTCCCCCGAAACGGCCGGAAGCGAGGCTCGCCGCGACTTGAGATCCACCGCCTGACGCCCTTTCCAAGCCGCCGTGAATCGATCGCGCTGATCCTCCCATTCGGGCGAACCCGGGCGGAGCGAAAACAGATTGGCGAGGAAATGATCCGGCTCGGTATTTTCGTCAAAACGCCGAATCAGGTAGGCCAGGGCGTTCTCCCATTCCTCCCGACCCACAACGGGGGCGTAGTAGAGCACGCCGCCCGCGCGACTCTCGACGGCGCGCGACTGCGCGGGCGACATGCCCTCCAACATTTCAATCTCGACGGCTTCACGGACTCCGTTCTGCTCTCGCAAGACGAGAGCCAGGGCCACGTCGAAGAGATTGTGACTTCCGATCCCAAGACTCACACAACGCGCGTTTTCGGGCAAACAACCAAACTCGAGCATTCGCTTGAAACAGGCATCGGTCTCGTGCTTCGTCTGAAACGGCGCGGGCGTCCACCCGCGGATTTCCGCCTCCACACGCTCCATGGCCAGATTGGCTCCCTTGACCAGCCGGATCTTCACCGGCGCACCTCCCCGTGCCACCCGGTCACGCGCCCACGCGGTGAGTTCGCACTGCGCTTTCACCGAATCCGGCAAATAAGCCTGCAGCGCCATCCCCGCGGAAAGAGAGAAAAACTCCTTCTCCGCCAGCACTTCGCGAAACGCGCCAAGCGTGAGATCAAGATCGCGATACGCCTCCATGTCGAGGTTCACAAACTTCTCTTGCTCGGCGGCCACCCGGAACAGCGCGCGAAGACGCTCCTTGATCGCTTCAACGGACTCTCGCCAAGCCACCAAATGGATCTGGCTGTAGACCGCCGAAATCTTCACGGAAATCTGCTCCAGGTCATCTCGACGCAACAGGTCTTGCAGATGGGCGAGACGTCTTCGAGTCTCCTCCTCGCCCATGACCGCTTCGCCAAGCAGATTGACGTTCACGCGGGCACCGGAAGTGGCTCGGGCGGCCAGATGATCCGCCAGGGCGCCATCGTCAGCATCGAGAATCACCTCCCGGCTCTCCGCCCTCAATCGCGCCCTCACCTGGTTCATGACCCAGCCCGGAAAAATTCTCGACCCCAGGGCCCCGAGCCGGAGCAGCCAGCGATCCATCGTCCCGAAACCGGCTCCGCCATCGCAACGCCGGATCAAATCCCGCCATCGCTCGGCCATTCGCCGGTCATCGCAAGAACGCCCGAGCCGATCGGTCATGAGCAGACTCAGCCGCCGCGCCTCCGGGTTCTCTATCAAACGCGTCACTCGCGCCATCCGCGCGATCTCGGCCGGCGTCGTCGTTTCCAAGGCACGGCGAAGCAGCGTCTCCGCCACCATGACGGCCTCGCGCGCGGGATCGGATTCCTCACCTGATGAGACTTGCTCGAGCTGCGATCGTGTCGTCCTCATGCTTCATCCTCGCCAGAGCCACCCGCTCCATCGCCCATTCCCTTCTCACTTGAGGCACCGGCGCGCTCCCCACGAGCGTTCCTCCCGACCACGAACCCTGCCACGACGACACCATCCGGGCAGATTCCCTGAGCGAATGCGTAGATCCCTGGACCCATCGTGCTAGCCTCTTCCCGGTAAGCGTCCATGACAAGTTCAATCCACTTGCCTTTCACGACAGGATTCCCCTACAGTTCCATTCCATTCCGTGACTCACCGATGATTTCCACCCAAGATGCTCTCATTGGGCGCCGATCTGTTCGTGGTGCTGCCTCAGGGCGGGCAACCCTACGGATTCGAACTTCTATCCGTTTACCGTTGATTTTCACGGAGGCGTGCGCGTAGCTTCCGGCGACGTGACGGGGGATGGCAACGCGGACATTCCCTCAGGTGAAGGTCTTCGACGGGGTCACCGCCGACCTGCACCAAACCATCCTCGCCTTCGAAGCCGGCTTTGCCGGTGGCGTCGCGGTCTCGGCAAGTGTGGGAATGACCTGCGTTAGAAGCTCGATCGCTGCTCACTACCCAACACCAGAGCTCCTGACATACCCCGGTAATTTTAGCGGCTTGGTTTATGGTCCTCGTGAGTGAGAAGTTCTGTAACTGGATCATCATGCGGCGAAGCGTGAACCTTCGGAGCGAGTGAAGTCTATTTCATCAAGGATGAATTTTCGGAACGCTGAACCTTCTCCGCCGTGATGCAAAAATCCAGGCAGCGTGTTTTTCAAGGCGGCTGAGACAATCATTTCCGAAGGCAGCACGTCTGGGCGGATGGTTCGGATCCAGGTTCCAAAGTGTTTCCAGACCAGACCGTCACATGTCATGGCAAGGTACTGTAACATGCCCTGAGCGATCATGCCGGTCTGCACAAACACATGATATGCGTGCATCTTTCTCTGCACCTGTCTGCGATATTTCTCGGTAGTCCGGTGGAGGTATTGGTTACCCCCATAGTTTCATAAATCGGGGCAAGAATCCCAAGAAAATAGTGGCAGGGGCCTTTGGGATAAGGTTGATTTGGAATCTACCAAAACACCAAACACTTCAACCCAAAAGCCACCTACAGTGAGAGTAGCACGACGTACGATTCATGCAAAGTCCAGAACGATTCCGGCGATCAAATTTGAAGATCAAGAACTGACCTCTTTCGGCGGTCTCGTTATCTTTCAGAAGCTCTTTCAGGAATTGGATCTGGAGGGGAAGCTTCAGCAGTGCTTTGATCCACTGGATCGGCGCATGTCCCGCTTCTACAAGTTCCACAAGGTTTTCATGTGTCTTATCGTGCATCTTATACTGGGCTACCGGATGCTTCGCGATTTGGACTACTACCGAGATGATCCCCTTGTACGACAGGTTTTGGGGATGCACCAATTGCCCAGTGTCCCAACGATGAGCCGGATGTTGGGAGAGGTCGATTGTCAAAGCCTTGAGAGGATGAGGGAGATGAATCATTTCGTTTGCCTGTCGCGACTTCAGGAGGAGGGAATCAAACGCGTCACGCTTGATTTGGACGGAAGCGTGCAGAGCACGAGTCGCCATGCGGAAGGGACGGCTGTGGGATTTAACAAGAAGAAAAAAGGCGAGCGCAGTTATTATCCGCTGCTCGCGACGATCTCCCAAACCGGACAGATTCTCGATTACCTTCATCGAAGCGGCAACGTCCATGACTCCAATGGCGCGGTGGAATTTCTTCGCGACTGCGTGGAAAAGATTCGCAAGGTGCTGCCTGATGTGCAGATCGAGTTGCGCGCCGACAGCGCGTTTTTCAGCGATCAGATGGTTTCAGAGGCAAAGACCCTTGGCCTGGAATATACGTTCTCGGTGCCTTTCGAGCGGCTTGTGGAACTCAAGGGCATCATTGAGAAGCGCCGTCGCTGGTCCCGAACCCGAGGCGGAGAGGGAAAAACTCATCACTTCGAAATCCGCTGGAAGCCAAAAAGTTGGGCGCGCAAAGCGCGCATTTTATGCATTCGAACCATGAGGCGCACTCAGCGCAAAGGACCGTTCCAACTGGATCTTTTCGAACCAGTCGAGGAGAACTATGAATACGAGGCGATCATCACCAACAAGACAAACACGGCCGCTCATGTGGTGAAATTTCATGAAGGGCGTGGCTCTCAGGAGAAGATTTTTGGCGAAGCCAAGAGCCAGGCCCAGATGGACTATATTCCGGCCAAGCGACGTGCCGCCAACGAAGCTTTCCTTTTGGCCAGTATCCTCACCCACAATCTCACACGCGAAATGCAGATGCGATCTGCGGAGCGGTCACGCAAATCGTCCCCCCAAAGGGCTGCGGAGTGGATCTTTGAAGGACTCGGCACGATTCGCCGCAAAATCATCCAACGTGCCGGACGTCTGACTCGCCCTCAAGGTCGACTCACATTGACACTCGGAGACAATCAGGCCGTCGAAGAAGAAATCGCCTACTACATGATGGCCTGACTGGCCATTTTATGAAACGCTGGGGTTACCATTGCGACGCTTGAGCGGTCGCATAGCGGCCATCCAGAAATGGTATCCGAATGAGCCGACCGAATGCACCGCTTGCTCGAAAGCGACTTCGATCTTGAAACGCAAACTGTAGAGCAAGATGATCTCCTGAGCTTCCATGGTGAGGTCGGTAGACAAGAGGATGATCCGCCCTCTCGTGGGATGATCGACGAGAACGAAGCGGACCATCGCCCCGGCGGGCTTCCACAACAGATCCACCGACTTGAACCGGACAGAGATGTTTCTCTCCCCATATACGGGACTGGGAACCCCAGCGTTTCATAAAATGGCCAGTCAGGCCATCATGTAGTAGGCGATTTCTTCTTCGACGGCCTGATTGTCTCCGAGTGTCAATGTGAGTCGACCTTGAGGGCGAGTCAGACGTCCGGCACGCTGGATGATTTTGCGGCGAATCGTGCCGAGTCCTTCAAACTCACATCTGACCGATAAATCAGCTCAGTTTTCTTGCCCAAAGTGTTAGTTTATGTTGCGTTATATGCCGCCTGCCCTTAAGGTCTTGTGTGAAAAAGAAACACAAAAAGACATGCGGCAAATCCGGCAAAAAAAACGCTTCTCGGAGCTATCAACCGATCTCTCAGGCCCTGAGCGACCCCAGAGTCTTTGCTGATACCGAACTCGGAAATGGTATTCGCGCTCATGGGATGGTCAACCTTTTTCGGGCCGTCTTCGGTAAGGCACGCCGCATCGATGGCGAATGCCCAGGGGCCATCCTCGCCGCCCTGCTGGTATGGCCCATCCTCAAACTCGAGAATTCCAGTATTCATGCTTTCTGTTCGGAGCTTGGCCAGTTCTTGAAGGGCCGCGTAGATGACTGCAAATACAGGGCGAACATTCTTTATCGTGTCATGCGCCGTGAGGACGTCAATTGGCGGACGATGGCCATCGAGTTTTGCAAGAGCATTTTCAACGCCAACTCCGTGGGTCCAGACGATCAGCGAGCGTTCGTCGTCGACGACACAATCAAGGTGCGACGGGGCAAGAAGGTCGAGGGCTCCTCTTTGCACTGGGACCACACGGAGAACCGCTATGTCACAGGTCACCAAGTGGTGGAGCTCGGCATCGCCGGTGAAAAGGGATTCCTTCCGGTTGATCGGCAGATTTTCATGGGCGAAAAGGAAGCGGTAGGAAAAGCGCCTGAAAACGAATTCCGAGATAAGAGATGTGCCGCCGCGAGAGACATGCTCGCGAGTGAGAAGTTCTGTAACTGGATCATCATGCGGCGAAGCGTGAACCTTCGGAGCGAGTGAAGTCTATTTTATCAAGGATGAATTTTCGGAACGCTGAACCTTTTCCGCCGTGGTGCAAAAATCCAGGCAGCGTGTTTTTCAAGGCGGCTGAGACAATCATTTCCGAAGGCAGCACGTCTGGGCGGATGGTTCGGATCCAGGTTCCAAAGTGTTTCCAGACCAGACCGTCACATGTCATGGCAAGGTACTGTAACATGCCCTGAGCGATCATGCCGGTCTGCACAAACACATGATATGCGTGCATCTTTCTCTGCACCTGTCTGCGATATTTCTCGGTAGTCCGGTGGAGGTATTGGTTACCATTGCGACGCTTGAGCGGTCGCATAGCGGCCATCCAGAAATGGTATCCGAATGAGCCGACCGAATGCACCGCTTGCTTGAAAGCGACTTCGATCTTGAAACGCAAACTGTAGAGCAAGATGATCTCCTGAGCTTCCATGGTGAGGTCGGTAAACAAGAGGATGATCCGCCCTCTCGTGGGATGATCGACGAGAACGAAGCGGACCATCGCCCCGGCGGGCTTCCACAACAGATCCACCGACTTGAACCGGACAGAGATGTTTCTCTCCCCATATACGGGACTGGGAACGGAACTGAAGCCGCCCGTTCCAAAGACATTCTGGAGCTTCACCGCAGCGCCATACTTTTTCGGTCGTCCGCGTTTGCGTTTGCGTGGCACTGCCGCAGGCCGAAAGCCGGTTGTCGTGCGTCGAACCCTCGTGACCAGCACACCGGAACGCCCCTTGGTGCTCTGGATCACCTTTCCGTTGGCGTAGTAGGCGTCGGCCAGCAAGACGAACTCCTGACCTCTACAGACGGATGCGAGCATCTCGTTGGCCTTGTCGATCAAGGTTCTCCTGTCGCGGTTTGAAGTGACGATACCTTCGTGAATGCGTGCACAGACCGGAACGCAGAAGAAGTATCCGCCAACCTGACAGAGCACGCCGAAGGCCTGAAAGGAATGGCTCATGATGAAGTGAGGCTTGGAATTGGACTCGGACTGTTGATGCAGATACTTCACCGCAGGCATCTTGCGGCCCTCCTTGGACTTCCTTGATGCCGTCGAGAACCAGGACGGGGCGACAACCGATCTTGTAGACAGGGAAGTGCTTGATCACGATGGCGAATCAAAGTTCTGCAAGCCGGTCCGTCTTCACGGCATTGCTGTGGAAGAAATGGAGTAAGTGCTCATAGAAGTGTTCTGACAAACCGAGAGCGCGGACGAAACTGGAAACCCCGAGGAGGTCATTGCGCACGGAGAAAGCGGCCAAGACGAGCAGAAACCAGAGAAAGGTGCGGGCTCTCGAGAAAGCGGGTCGCAGAAGACAGACGATATTCCACCAAGAAATCCAGAGATCCATAACAAATGATTTGATTTTCCTAGACATTCGCATATATAAGCTAATGACCATGAAAAAGATCAGATCACTGAAAAAAGAGTCCAGAAACTTGCGGCAAAGTTAGCTGCAATCGGGCCAATGCGGCCTGGGAGCATCAGCAAGCAATACCGAGATCGACAACGCCAGCGCGGCGTGTATTACCAACTGAGCTACACGCATAAGATGAGGAGCCGGACTGAACACGTCTGGCCAGACCACGTGAAGGGACTACGAAAAGAAACAAAGGAGTACAAGAAATTCAAGAAACTGACCACCGAACTGATCGATCTGAGCATTGAACTATCCAAGGCGAAGATCGCTCTATTACGCAGTCAGACAGACACGCCAGGCAAAGAGAAACCGGTCTGAGAACTTCCCACTCACGAGAGACATGGAGAGGGCAAAAAATGAATCGAAACACACGATGTTTCGAAGGATGCTCAAGTCGGCGCTGGATGTGGGGATTTCGAGCGGCCTACGTGCTGGGCGACGCTTGGTTCGGTTGCAAAGAGAACATTCGAGCCTCCCTGGATCTCGGCCTCGTCGCCATTTTCCAGATGAAGCGGGGCAACATGAATTACTGGTTGGCGAATCCAAAAATCACTCGGAAGGCAAAGAGCTATACCGCGCCTCAACTCTTCAACAAATACAAGCGTCAGCTCGAGGCATCGAGCTCCAAGGCGCGCTACCGGACTGAGATGCAAGGGATTTATGGACCAAATTTAACTTAGTTAGATGTTAGTATTTGCTTCGAATTGAGCAGGTGTTTGGTAGTCGAGTGAGGAATGTTTCCGTTTGGTATTGTAAGTACCTCGTGAGTGGGAAGTTCTCAGACCGGTTTCTCTTTGCCTGGCGTGTCTGTCTGACTGCGTAATAGAGCGATCTTCGCCTTGGATAGTTCAATGCTCAGATCGATCAGTTCGGTGGTCAGTTTCTTGAATTTCTTGTACTCCTCTGTTTCTTTTCGTAGTCCCTTCACGTGGTCTGGCCAGACGTGTTCAGTCCGGCTCCTCATCTTATGCGTGTAGCTCAGTTGGTAATACACGCCGCGCTGGCGTTGTCGATCTCGGTATTGCTTGCTGATGCTCCCAGGCCGCATTGGCCCGATTGCAGCTAACTTTGCCGCAAGTTTCTGGACTCTTTTTTCAGTGATCTGATCTTTTTCATGGTCATTAGCTTATATATGCGAATGTCTAGGAAAATCAAATCATTTGTTATGGATCTCTGGATTTCTTGGTGGAATATCGTCTGTCTTCTGCGACCCGCTTTCTCGAGAGCCCGCACCTTTCTCTGGTTTCTGCTCGTCTTGGCCGCTTTCTCCGTGCGCAATGACCTCCTCGGGGTTTCCAGTTTCGTCCGCGCTCTCGGTTTGTCAGAACACTTCTATGAGCACTTACTCCATTTCTTCCACAGCAATGCCGTGAAGACGGACCGGCTTGCAGAACTTTGATTCGCCATCGTGATCAAGCACTTCCCTGTCTACAAGATCGGTTGTCGCCCCGTCCTGGTTCTCGACGGCATCAAGGAAGTCCAAGGAGGGCCGCAAGATGCCTGCGGTGAAGTATCTGCATCAACAGTCCGAGTCCAATTCCAAGCCTCACTTCATCATGAGCCATTCCTTTCAGGCCTTCGGCGTGCTCTGTCAGGTTGGCGGATACTTCTTCTGCGTTCCGGTCTGTGCACGCATTCACGAAGGTATCGTCACTTCAAACCGCGACAGGAGAACCTTGATCGACAAGGCCAACGAGATGCTCGCATCCGTCTGTAGAGGTCAGGAGTTCGTCTTGCTGGCCGACGCCTACTACGCCAACGGAAAGGTGATCCGGAGCACCAAGGGGCGTTCCGGTGTGCTGGTCACGAGGGTTCGACGCACGACAACCGGCTTTCGGCCTGCGGCAGTGCCACGCAAACGCAAACGCGGACGACCGAAAAAGTATGGCGCTGCGGTGAAGCTCCAGAATGTCTTTGGAACGGGGCGGCTTCAGTTCCGTTCCCAGTCCCGTATATGGGGAGAGAAACATCTCTGTCCGGTTCAAGTCGGTGGATCTGTTGTGGAAGCCCGCCGGGGCGATGGTCCGCTTCATTCTCGTCGATCATCCCACGAGAGGGCGGATCATCCTCTTGTCTACCGACCTCACCATGGAAGCTCAGGAGATCATCTTGCTCTACAGTTTGCGTTTCAAGATCGAAGTCGCCTTCAAGCAAGCGGTGCATTCGGTCGGCTCATTCGGATACCATTTCTGGATGGCCGCTATGCGACCGCTCAAGCGTCGCAATGGTAACCAATACCCTCCACCGGACTACCGAGAAATATCGCAGACAGGTGCAGAGAAAGATGCACGCATATCATGTGTTTGTGCAGACCGGCATGATCGCTCAGGGCAT
The DNA here is from genome assembly GCA_965204485.1 of Verrucomicrobiales bacterium. Lineage (GTDB taxonomy): Bacteria > Verrucomicrobiota > Verrucomicrobiia > Verrucomicrobiales > DEV007 > JAACDM01. The sequence continues at coordinate 115,875 of CBDBEZ010000132.1, read as the reverse complement.
GTTACAGTACCTTGCCATGACATGTGACGGTCTGGTCTGGAAACACTTTGGAACCTGGATCCGAACCATCCGCCCAGACGTGCTGCCTTCGGAAATGATTGTCTCAGCCGCCTTGAAAAACACGCTGCCTGGATTTTTGCACCACGGCGGAAAAGGTTCAGCGTTCCGAAAATTCATCCTTGATAAAATAGACTTCACTCGCTCCGAAGGTTCACGCTTCGCCGCATGATGATCCAGTTACAGAACTTCTCACTCACGAGGTAGTACGATTCGATGTAGTCAAATAGTTCGGTCCGGGCGTCTTCTTCGTTGATGAAACAGCCACCTCGGATCATCTCCGCCTTCAAAGTGCCGATCATTGATTCGGTCCAGGCGTTGTGATAGGGATTACCTCTAGCTGACATGCTTTGCAGCATCCCGGCTTGAGATAACACTTTGCGAAAAGCGCGGCTTCCATACTGACTTCCTCGGTCGCTGTGAAAGATTCTGCCAGGCTTCTTAGGAGTCGAAGCCAGGGCCATCTCCAGTGCATGGACCACGAGCTCGGCTCGCATGTGATCTGCGAGCGCCCACCCGACCACTCGCCTCGAATAGAGGTCGATTACGACAGCGAGGTAGAGCCAGCCATCTGCAGTGCGTATGTGCGTGATATCGCCAGCCCAAACTTGGTTGGGCTTCTCAGGTTCCGGTTGGTTTTCCAACAGATTCTGCGAGGGCTTGTCGGCCCGGCCATCGCTGGTTTTGGGCACGAATTTTCTGGGCTGAATTGCACGTAACTCGTGAGTGAGAAGTTCTGTAACTGGAGAGAAATGACCGGAAGTTGTGGATGAGGGCGGTCGGAACACCATTCGAAGTTCGATCATGGGTTAGGCAGCGGTTTGCTGCTCGATGCCGTCCACGAAGATGATTCCTTGCACGACTTTGTCAAGTTGACGATACCCGTTCAGTCGACGCCAGCCTTTCTCGGCTTCCAGGCCGAGCTTGTAGACCATTGAAAGGGTTGCTTTCCTCGATCCGCACCCTTTGGTTTGTCGAGTCCGATGGCGGACCGTGGCAAACGTCGACTCAATCGGGTTTGTCGTCCGGATGTGTCTCCAGTGCTCGGCTAGAAAATCGTAGAACGTTAGTAGAGTTTCCTTGTCTTTCTTCAGGCAGGCGCACGCTTTCGGATACTTGGCTTCGTAGAGCGTGAAGAACTCGTCATAGGCCTCCAAGGCGGCCTTCTTTGTTTCCGCCATGTAGATTTCATGGATGCGTTCCTTGGCAAGGGGCTGCGCTTTCTTCGGCAGCTTGTCGAGGATGTTGGCTGTCTTGTGCACCCAACATCGTTGCTGTTTGCTTGTCGGATATTCCTCTTCCAAGGCGCTCCAGAACCCGAGAGCTCCATCGGCGATACTCAGTTTCGGAGGGATTTTCAATCCTCGTTTCTTGAGGTCTCTGAGCACATTTTTCCAGGACAGTTTGCTCTCTCGTTCTCCATCGCTGATGGTTACCAATTCCTTGGTTCCATCGGGTAAGGAGCCGACGATTACGAGAACACATGGGCGGTCGTCATTGAGCCTGACATTGAAGTAGATCCCGTCGGCCCAGAGATAGACGTATTCCTTGTCGCTGAGGTCACGCTTGCTCCATTGCTCGCGTTCTTTCTCCCATTGCTCTTCCTCGTCGAACGATGTTGGCTGCAGAAAGACCCGATGCGTTCTCACCGAGGATCGGCTCTAAGGCTCGACTCATCTCGGAGATTGAGATTCCTCGCAGGTAGAGTGCCGGGATGAGGTTGTCCAGCGAAGCGACTCGGCGGAGGTAAGGAATAGCGCAAAAATAAAATGAACAATTTAAAGTTTCTCAACCTTATTTCTATGCTACTGTCAGTGCCATGCCTGACAGTTCCGTTGTCGAAAGCATTCGCCGGAAGTTCGATTCCCTGAGCCACCTCATGGACGAGCGGGCCCGGAGGTGTTGGGGGGCGGCGGAGGCCATGGAATTGGGTTGGGGCGGCGTATCCGCAGTTTCTCTTGCGACATCGATGTCGCGGACGACGATCACTGAGGGCATCAAGCAGTTACGGCGCGGCGACTACACGGCACCCGAAGCCGACGGACGCATCCGTCGGCTTGGGAGCGGGCGCAAGCCGGTGACCGAGACCGATCCGGAACTGCTTGGGGCTCTTGAGCGGCTAGTTGATCCTCTCAGTAGAGGCGACCCTCAATTCCCATTGCGCTGGACATTGAAGAGCACTCAGAGGCTTGCCAGGGAACTCACATCTCAGAACCACCCGGTCGGTGCGCGTACTGTTGCCGCGTTGCTGCGCAAGGCCGGCTATAGTCTGCTGGCAAATCGCAAGACCCGCGAAGGGGCACAGCACCCGGACCGCAACAGGCAGTTCGAGTACATCAACGATCAGGTGCGTCGCTTCCAACATTGCGGCCAGCCAGCAATCTCAGTGGACACCAAGAAGAAGGAGTTGGTGGGCGATTTCAAGAACGCCGGGAGGCAGTGGAGGCCGAAAGACAACCCTGAGCAAGTCCGCGTGCATGACTTCAAGGACAAGGACCTGGGCAAGGCAATCCCCTACGGCGTTTACGATATGCTCAACAACCAGGGCTGGGTTAGCGTCGGAATCGACCATGATACGGCCCAATTCGCGACCCGCAGCATCCTGTTGTGGTGGACGGAAATGGGCTCTGCGCGGTTCCCCCACGCCCGTCGGCTGCTAATCACCGCCGATGGCGGTGGGAGCAACAGCCACCGCTCGCGGCTTTGGAAGCTTTCGCTCCAGGAGTTGGCGAACGAGACCGGGCTGAAGTTGGTCGTCTGCCACTTCCCGCCGGGGACAAGTAAGTGGAACAAGAATCGAGCACCGTCTCTTCAGCTACATCACCCAGAACTGGCAAGGCGAGCCACTGGCAACCCTGCAGACGATCGTCGAGTTGATTGGAAGCACAACGACGAAGGGAGGCCTGAAGGTCAGGGCCAGGCTCGATACCAAAAGCTACGAGACGGGGATCAAAGTGACGGACGAGGAACTGGCCGCCGTAAAACTGGAAAGGCACGAAACACACGGCTCATGGAATTACACAATCAAACCCTCGAAGTAAATGTTCACCTTATTTTTTGCGCAGTTCCTTACTCCATTTCTTCCACAGCAATGCCGTGAAGACGGACCGGCTTGCAGAACTTTGGTTCGCCATCGTGATCAAGCACTTCCCTGTCTACAAGATCGGTTGTCGCCCCGTCCTGGTTCTCGACGGCATCAAGGAAGTCCAAGGAGGGCCGCAAGATGCCTGCGGTGAAGTATCTGCATCAACAGTCCGAGTCCAATTCCAAGCCTCACTTCATCATGAGCCATTCCTTTCAGGCCTTCGGCGTGCTCTGTCAGGTTGGCGGATACTTCTTCTGCGTTCCGGTCTGTGCACGCATTCACGAAGGTATCGTCACTTCAAACCGCGACAGGAGAACCTTGATCGACAAGGCCAACGAGATGCTCGCATCCGTCTGTAGAGGTCAGGAGTTCGTCTTGCTGGCCGACGCCTACTACGCCAACGGAAAGGTGATCCGGAGCACCAAGGGGCGTTCCGGTGTGCTGGTCACGAGGGTTCGACGCACGACAACCGGCTTTCAGCCTGCGGCAGTGCCACGCAAACGCAAACGCGGACGACCGAAAAAGTATGGCGCTGCGGTGAAGCTCCAGAATGTCTTTGGAACGGGCGGCTTCAGTTCCGTTCCCAGTCCCGTATATGGGGAGAGAAACATCTCTGTCCGGTTCAAGTCGGTGGATCTGTTGTGGAAGCCCGCCGGGGCGATGGAGAAATGACCGGAAGTTGTGGATGAGGGCGGTCGGGGCATCATGAAGAGTTCAACCATTTACCAAAACAACTGAACTCCAATGAAAACCACCAACCACCCCACCGAATCCGCATCTATCCTCGGCCAGGAAGGAGCAAGCACCGTCTGCCAGAACGCCCTTGAGGCCACCCTGCGACAAGGAGCCCAAGTGCTTCTTCAGGCCGCCATCGACAACGAAGTCTCCGACTACATTCAAGCCCATCAACATCAGCGTGATGACCAGGGTCATCGCCAAGTCGTTCGCAACGGCCATCTTCCTGAAGCGACAACTTCAGACTGGAATAGGAAACGTTTCTGTTCGGCAGCCCAGGATCAATGATCGCCGATCAGGCCAGCGGTTCACCAGCGCCATCCTTCCGCCGTACCTACGCCGAGTCGCTTCACTGGACAACCTCATCCCGGCACTCTACCTGCGAGGAATCTCAACCTCCGAGATGAGTCGAGCCTTAGAGCCGATCCTCGGTGAGAACGCATCGGGTCTTTCTGCAGCCAACATCGTTCGACGAGGAAGAGCAATGGGAGAAAGAACGCGAGCAATGGAGCAAGCGTGACCTCAGCGACAAGGAATACGTCTATCTCTGGGCCGACGGGATCTACTTCCATGTCAGGCTCAATGACGACCGCCCATGTGTTCTCGTAATCGTCGGCTCCTTACCCGATGGAACCAAGGAATTGGTAACCATCAGCGATGGAGAACGAGAGAGCAAACTGTCCTGGAAAAATGTGCTCAGAGACCTCAAGAAACGAGGATTGAAAATCCCTCCGAAACTGAGTATCGCCGATGGAGCTCTCGGGTTCTGGAGCGCCTTGGAAGAGGAATATCCGACAAGCAAACAGCAACGATGTTGGGTGCACAAGACAGCCAACATCCTCGACAAGCTGCCGAAGAAAGCGCAGCCCCTTGCCAAGGAACGCATCCATGAAATCTACATGGCGGAAACAAAGAAGGCCGCCTTGGAGGCCTATGACGAGTTCTTCACGCTCTACGAAGCCAAGTATCCGAAAGCGTGCGCCTGCCTGAAGAAAGACAAGGAAACTCTACTAACGTTCTACGATTTTCCAGCCGAGCACTGGAGACACATCCGGACGACAAACCCGATTGAGTCGACGTTTGCCACGGTCCGCCATCGGACTCGACAAACCAAAGGGTGCGGATCGAGGAAAGCAACCCTTTCAATGGTCTACAAGCTCGGCCTGGAAGCCGAGAAAGGCTGGCGTCGACTGAACGGATATCGTCAACTTGACAAAGTCGTGCAAGGAATCATCTTCGTGGACGGCATCGAGCAGCAAACCGCTGCCTAACACATGATCGAACTTCGAATGGTGTTCCGACCGCCCTCATCCACAACTTCCGGTCATTTCTCGGGGCGATGGTCCGCTTCATTCTCGTCGATCATCCCACGAGAGGGCGGATCATCCTCTTGTCTACCGACCTCACCATGGAAGCTCAGGAGATCATCTTGCTCTACAGTTTGCGTTTCAAGATCGAAGTCGCTTTCGAGCAAGCGGTGCATTCGGTCGGCTCATTCGGATACCATTTCTGGATGGCCGCTATGCGACCGCTCAAGCGTCGCAATGGTAACCAATACCTCCACCGGACTACCGAGAAATATCGCAGACAGGTGCAGAGAAAGATGCACGCATATCATGTGTTTGTGCAGACCGGCATGATCGCTCAGGGCATGTTACAGTACCTTGCCATGACATGTGACGGTCTGGTCTGGAAACACTTTGGAACCTGGATCCGAACCATCCGCCCAGACGTGCTGCCTTCGGAAATGATTGTCTCAGCCGCCTTGAAAAACACGCTGCCTGGATTTTTGCACCACGGCGGAAAAGGTTCAGCGTTCCGAAAATTCATCCTTGATAAAATGCCTCTTCAGCAGAATCTGTGGGTGCCCAGGCGGCGCGATTCACCTAGAATCCTGACCAGCAACAAGTTATATCCAATCTTAATGGGCATCAAAGTTGTGGCAACAAGCCAGCTGCCCATCCAGCGATTCCGTAAGACGGCGTCGGAAAGAGTCGTAATGGCCTGAATTGGTGGGTGTTGAGCGTGTTGAAGCTGGCGCTAGGAGGGCGAACAGTTTCGTGTGGCGGTTCTCGGGCGAATTTCGGAGGGCTCGAGCCGCGAAATGGATCCCCCTGTCGGCAATAGGCAACAGGGAGCCAGACCGCTCCGATGGCGGACGCGAACCCAAGGTTACCGAGAGCGCGGGGCGGGCGTTCCTCAGCCCGGAGCCGGTGGCGGCCACCATCGATCCTCTCGCATGGAGGCGGCGATTTGACGGGCAAAATAGATGGCCGTGTGTCCACGGCGTATCTCTGGCTTCAAGTTGCGCTTGTGGAAGCAGTGGAACACGGCGTGGGCCATGAACATGATCAGCCACAGAACGAGAATGGAATTGGGATGATGGTGATAGCAATGACCGGAATGCCAGCGGGAGCAGAGTTCGTTAAAGCCTTCGTTTTCGACCTTCCAACGGTCGTGCCCGAAATGGAAGATGGTCTTGGCATCGGCCATTGAGCGGGGCATGGTCGTCGCCCACCACCAGTGGCTATCGATGGGAGTCTCGACCCAATCCCCAGCGACGCGCTCGCGACGGATGCCAGTCTCATGGGAATGAACAACGCGAAGAGGAGTGTGAATGGATTCAGTGCAGAAGCCCTCAGCCTCTTGTAAATGAACGTGCCGCGCGGGCTTGCCCGGTGCAGCCGGAGTCTCAAATGATTCTGGCTCTTGCTCATCAAGGGGCAGGAGCGTGCGGGCTTCGGACAATAGCTCAGGCTGATTATCCTTGAGTACGGCAACAAGGTATTTGCCGTGGTCTTCAAGAAGATTGATCACGGAGGGACGCAGGTAGAGCGCATCGGCAGTGAGCACGTCAAAGCAGCGTGGGTGGTCCTTAAGGACGCGAGTTATCAGCCGTATAGCCGCAGCGACTTCGTCGTCTCCAGGATCTCCGTCTTCACCAGGCTCAAGCATTTCCACGTCGAGAAGCAATTGAAAAGCCTCACAGATAATCTGAAACGCGACCAAGCGGTGGTAGAACTGTGTTTTGACCTCGTCTCCGACGGCGATCCGGCGTTGGAGACACTTTGGACAACAACGTTTGTAGCTACAGTGAGTTTCGTGACCATCGACGGCGGCAAGCATCCAACCGCGCTGTGGGGCAAGGATTTTGTTGCGTTTGAGGCAGAAGTAAATGTGTCCGAGACACCCTCGCACACTGTCAGGCTCGATGCGCTCGGAGACATACGCCAGTTCGTCGGCGCTGGGCAAACGGTGATTACCGAGCCAACGGGTCCAGCTGCTCTTGTTCTGGTGTTGCTCGAGTTCGTTGAAGCTTGGTAACCGGCAGCAGAACATGGCGAAGAATGCTGCCGGGAAAACTCGAGTGGGAATCTGTGGTTTGGGACGAGAGTCACGCACCCGCAGCCTCCACTGTTGGCGGAGGCTGAAAATCTTGTCCGAGTAAGTTAGTAGTCGCGTGAGAATGGTCGCTTCTTTTTTGGTGGAGAATTGCGCCCGGACTTGGCTTTGCCGGCTGATTTCTTACCGGTCTTGCCCTTCTTCTTGGCGGAGCTACTCGCCGCTCTGGCCTTGGTTTTTGCCTCCTCGAGTCGGAGGCGCTCCTGCTCGTCGAGGGCTTCCAGCAGAGCATTCGCCTTCTGGAAATCATCGATCCAGCGTCTCGCCTGAGCTTCCAACGGTCTGGGGACGTGCAGCATGGTGGTCTTGCCCTTGCGAGTCTGACCGATGGCCAAGGAGCGATGGCGCAAGGAGTCGTCGGAAGCGCAACGGCAAGTGGGCTTGCCGCATTTACGAGAGAGTTCGATGGGCGAGCCGTGAAGGAAGCCTTCGGCCTGGTCGAGGAGCTGGCGGAGGCGGCTGCGAATCTGGCGTTCAGTGGGGGGCAGGGAGTTTCTGCTTGGCATGAAGGTCGGCTCGTTCGGCGCACTGTAATATAAGACTATTACAGAAACAAGCTTAAAAAAGATGAAATAACGAATGCGAATTTGCCATGGGGTCAAAAATGGGCGCCGCCGATCCGAATTACCCAAAAATACAGGGCTTGAGCCGCCTCAGCCGCCTATCTTACGGAATCGCTGCTGCCCATCCAAACCTCGGATTTGCGAGGACAACGCTTGCGCCGGGGCTGCCCCTGGTAGGGCTCAGCCCATGAAACAAGTAGTTTCAGCAGTTCTGGGGTCCAGGGGCAGCGGGACCCGGCGTCCAGCGTTCCCGGAGCAAATCCGGAATTTCACCCACAGATTCTGCTGAAGACCCCTTTTTCAGTGACGCGCACCGGAACAGCGGCTTTGTTGTCAGTGCTAACCAAACAACGCGCTCTCCGTTCCGATGCGACTCCTAACCTTCGTTGATTCTGTGCTTCACTTCAAGGGTTTTGTCTTCGACAGAGCCTCCCTCGTTGATAACAACAACACACTTGTCATTGGCGTTCGGCCTCACAAGCGCAACAGGCCTGTATGCTCCGGATGCTCTCGGAAGGGAGGAACCTACGATCATCGCACTCTCCGTACCTTCGAGCATGTGCCACTCTGGGATCGCACTGTCCACTTGGAATACTTGATGCGCCGCGTCAACTGTCCACGCTGCGGAGTCAAAGTCGAGCGTGTCCTTTGGGCGACGGGCAAGCAACGGATGACAGACGATTTCCGACATTTCCTGAGCACTTGGGCACGGCGCGTTACATGGAGTGAAGTGGCTCTCTACTTTCGGACGAGCTGGAACACAGTCTATCGTGCAGTTCGATCCACTGTGGAATGGGGCTTGGAAAATCGCGTCCTGAGTGAAGTCACTGCCGTCGGCGTTGATGAGATCCACATCCGCAAGGGACACAACTACATGACGCTTGTCTATCAGCTTGACGAGGGCACTCGACGTCTCCTTGCCATTCGGCCTGGTCGCGAGGGCAAGGCCCCCTGGTGCAATGTTTGCGCGACATCGGTCAGGCAGCGAGGAAGAGCATCCGGTATGTATGCAGCGACATGTGGAAGGCATATCTAACGGTAATTGGTAGGCATATCTAACGGTAATTGGTAGGCATATCTAACGGTAATTGGTAGGCGCCTTCCCAAGGCTATCTGTGTTCTCGACAAGTTTCACATCGTTGCGAACCTGCACAAAGCTGTAGACGAAGTTCGCCAAGAAGAATCGGCGAGGATGGCCAAGGAAGGTTATGAGCCGATCTTGAAGAAGAGCAAATACTGTTTTCTCAAACGCCCGGAAAACCTCACCCCGAATCAAGACCTGAAGCTCGAGGAACTCATGCAATACGATCTGAGGAGCGTGCGGGCCTACCAATTGAAAGAGGGCTTTCGCGCCCTGTGGGACTATCAATCGATCCGATGGGCGAGATGGTTTTGGAAGAAATGGAGCACGCGAGCCATGCGTTCAAAACTGGATCCGATGAAAAAATTCGTCAAGACGATGCGCAATCATGAAGATCTCATCTTCAACTACTGGGCGGCACGAAAGGAGTTTAACTCAGGTGTCGTCGAGGGTCTCAACCGTAAGGTGAATGTTGTAACAAGAAAAGCCTACGGGTTTCGTAGCGAGGAAGTCTACAGAATCGCTCTATTTCACGCTCTTGGCGACCTGCCAGAGCCACAGACTGCCCATCGATTTTGCTGAGGAGGCTGAAAAAGAGAGAACGCATAGAGCAACGCCGGTCAAAACCTGATGACGGATTGCGGCGGAGGGGATGAGGGTCAAGTGATCCCGGAGGCAATCGCTACGAGCGAACCGCATTCGAATCCCTTGGCGGAGATCGAGTAGGACTGGCGAGGACAGCACTTGATGCTCGTCCCTGGAGCTAGCAGGATCTCAGGTTGTTTTGACGATGCTTCGAGCTAGAAAACACCCACAGATTCTGCTATAGACCCCCAATTCCTTGGTTCCATCGGGTAAGGAGCCGACAATGACGAGAACACACGGGCGGTCGTCATTGAGCCTGACATTGAAGTAGATCCCGTCGGCCCAGAGATAGACGTATTCCTCGTCGCTGAGGTCACGCTTGCTCCATTGCTCGCGTTCTTTCTCCCATTGCTCTTCCTCGTCGAACGATGTTGGCTGCAGAAAGTCCCGATGCGTTCTCACCGAGGATCGGCTCTAAGGCCCGACTCATCTCGGAGGTTGAGATTCCTCGCAGGTAGAGTGCTGGGATGAGGTTGTCCAGTGAAGCGACTCGGCGTAGGTACGGCGGAAGGATGGCGCTGGTGAACCGCTGGCCTGATCGGCGATCATTGATTCTGGGCTGCCGAACAGGAACGTTCCCTATTCCAGTCTGAAGTTGCCGCTTCAGGAAGATGGCCGTTGCGGACGACTTGGCGATGACCCTGGTCATCACGCTGATGTTGATGGGCTTGAATGTAGTTGGAGACTTCGTTGTCGATGGCGGCCTGAAGAAGCATTTGGGCTCCTTGTCGCAGGGTGGCCTCAAGGGCGTTCTGGCAGACGGTGCTTGCTCCTTCCTGGTCAAGGATAGATGCGGATTCGGTGGGGTGGTTGGTGGTTTTCATTAGAGTTCAGTTGTTTTGGTAAATGGTTGAACTCTTCATGATGCCCCGACCGCCCTCATCCACAACTTCCGGTCATTTCTCCGAGCAAGCACATGAAGCCTTGTGGAACCTGCGTGAGTTCCTCAAAGGAGTGAGCGCGCAAGCATTGGAGAGCCTGGAAGAATCTGGAGAAGAGGAGCTGCTGGCCTTTCACCGCCTGAGTCTACCCAACACGCTCAACACCACCTTTCTCAGCACCAACAACATTGAGAATGCCTTCCGCAATACTCGCCGGAAGATTGGCCGGGTGACGCGCTGGCGGGAAGAAACGAACCAGGCTTCGAAATGGCTGGCTTACGCGCTAACGAAGGCAGAGGCGGGTTTCCGGCGGATCAAAGGCTTCCAGGAAATGGGAAAGCTCCACGCCGCCTTGAAACGGGAAAAAGTCAGCGCCTGACGGCGGACCTCTGGAAAGGTTTTCAAGGCATGGGTTCCCTCAAAACGATGGACATCGAAAAAAACCATTTTACAAACTCTCGAATTAATCTAAGCTTAACCCAGCCGTCTTCCAAAGTTTAACAATCCCAGGGCAATCCCCAAGGATGGACAAGAGAGGGTTTTTCGTGAGAGGCTTGAGTGGAATGAAGATGGATCCGGGTCGGTGTCTGCGAGAGACGAGGAAGCGCCTTTTTTGCAGGGGTGTCAGCGGGTGGCCGTCACTGAGAATAGTGTTTAGGTAATGGCGGATCTTCTGGCGACTCTTGGATTGCTCCTCGCCCTGGAACTCGTTCTGGGCGTGGATAACATCGTGGTCATTTCCATCGTGGTTTCACGCTTGCCCGAGCGTGAGCGGAAAAGGGCGCGGTTCATCGGACTCACCTTGGCCTTGGTTGCCCGGCTCGTGATGGTGGCCGGGGCGTCGTTCTTGCTGGCAATGACCGATCCGGTCCTCTTCAAGCTCTCGGTACGGGATCTGATCCTATTGCTCGGCGGCGGTTTCCTGATGTGGAAGGCGATTCGTGAGATCCATCACACGGTGGAGCTGGTCGAGGATCACGCATCGTCGAGCACGGCGCCGCGACAGGCCTTTGCTTCGGCGATCATGGTGATCGTGACGCTCGACATTGTTTTCGCCCTCGACTCCGTCGTGACGGCGGTCGGCATGACCGACGACTTCTGGGTGATCGCGTCCGCCGTGATCTTGTCTTTCGTGGTCCTGCTTTTCGCGGCCGAGCCCATCGGGGAATTCGTTTTGAAAAACCCCACCTTCAAGATCCTCGCCCTCTCGTTCCTGATCACGATTGGCATTGTGCTGATCCTGGAAGCCTTTCACCACGATATCCCGAAGGCCTACATCTACTTGCCCATGGGATTTGCGACCGGGATTCAGCTCTTGCAGTGGCGTTTGTTTCGCAACCAACGAAAGAAGGGAGTTGCGGCGAGTGGCGGCGTGGTCTCCGCCGGTGTGGTCGGCCGGGATGAGGACTCTACGGAACGGCACGATTGAGGAAAAAAGCCGCCTGGGGCCCTCAATGGTTGGGTGCGGCGGAGTCGGTCTGCTTTTCCCGTTTGAGGGCGTCGTCGAAAGACATCCGAGGAAGGATGTCCGGAGGCAGGCGGCTGGCGTCGGAGAGGTTGTAGACCTCGAGTGTCCCGGCATCGATTTCGCCCTGGAGCACGCGGAAAGCCGGCAGGATGAAGGGTTCGAAGTCGCGTTCGATCTTGGTGGGCCGAGTGCTGGCGCCCTCCTCGTAGGCGCGGGCGGCCGGCCCTTTGTAATTCAGGTCCATGCCGAGCACGTAGAGCCGGCGATAGCCGAGGAAAGCGGCGATTTGGAGCGCCCGGAAGAGGATGGTGCGCGAGCAGAACACGCCCTGGCGAGGGTCACGGCTCCAGCCGACCCGGCTATCGTCGTGGCGAGGAGGTTCGGGCAGGACGAGACCGGGTTGCGCTCGAGCCCACTCGAGGAAGTCCGACTGGGAGCGACGGAGCTTTCCGTAAGGCCGGTTGACCACCTCGCTGAGGTAGAGGTGCTTGGCTTGAGTGAGGAGCTTCGGCTCCCGTTCCGCGAGGCAGCGGATCCCGCCGGCAGAGAGAAAACAGTCGCACCCGCTCTCCATGACCTCCCGAACCATCGCGAAGCGGTTTTCGAAGAAATCGACATCGGTGACCGTGTAGTGGCGGGGCCGGAGACCGTGCGGCGTCATGACCGCGATGGCGCCGTTGACGCCCATGACGGCGTGAGGTTTTAGCCGGGAAAGGTCGAGCGTCTTGATCGAGGGTCCGGTCCCAAGGACGAAACAGGCCTGGTCCGCATGCCGGTTCTCGATGGCGGTGAGAGATTGGGTGCGACCCACTTCGGCCCCGTCCCACAGGATGGCGCGGTCGAGGTCGGGTCCGTCGCCGGCGAGGTGGAATCGCGGCCCGCAGTGGGAAAAGTGTTTGTAAGAGCGAGGCAGGCAAGCCCGGTAGAGCTTGTGGATCCAGCGAATCGGGAGCAGACGGTGGCGAGCGAGCGTGGCCAGTGCCGCCCGGGCTCCGGCAGGACGAGTGAATGGCCTGACATTCATCTCACCGATCGCCTCTCAATGAGCCTGGCCATGATGGATCATTCCCCTGGGCTCGACTCCGTCCTCGATTTCTCAAAGAACAGGCAGCGTTGTTGTTCGATCAAGGAAACGGTGGGGTGTTTGAGAACGAGTTTCAGCCCGGCCGCCTGGGCTTCGCCGAGGAAGATCGGCAGCGGGACGGCATAACCGGAAGCTTCCTTGCCGCGCAGGTGCCGGCGGAGGTAGCGCCAGGAGCGCGAGTTGTAAAAACTCAAGGCCACGAAGCGCCGGCTCACGCGGGCCAGTTCGGCGAGGGCTCTCGGGCGCTCTTCGGGTTGGGCCAGGTGATGAAACAAGCGCATGGAAAAGGCGAGATCCACGCTCTCATCCTTGAGAGGGATGTTCATGATATCTCCCTGAGCGGGCTCCCAGCGGGCCGCCTCGGGATGTTTCTCGAGGAGCGCTTCGATCATGGTGGGGGCGTAATCGAGGAGGCGGAGCTTCTTGGCGGTCTTGAAGGATTCGTAAAAACGCCCGTTCCCGCAGGGCATGTCGAGGATTTCCGCGTCTCGTCCACCGGCCCTTTGGAAGGCGAGGCGGGCGAACTCGAGTTCCCAGCGATTCAGGCGCTTCATGCGCGAGGATTTCTCGAAACGCTCGCGATCGTAGTCCTTCGCGTTGTCGAGATCGCGGACCTGATTGAATGAGCCTCGTCGAGGGGATGACATGGGCGAGATCCTATAGCGAAGCCTCCTCGGGGTCGCCAGGGATATTCGGAGAATCTCTTGGCGACCAAGGTTGATTTTTCATAAATATTAGATATATCAAGAGTATGTGGCGGACCACGATTCCGGAATCGCTTCGCTTGTGCTGGCCGTGGATGGCGGTGCTGCTGAGGCCGTCTCAAAATGGCCCAGGACCGCCTCACAAAATATGAGAATTTTAGTTTCAATGATGGTTGATCTCACATTCCGGCGGAATTCCGCGGTGCCCTCTCGACCGAGCTTCGTCTATCGCGACGCGGTAGGGCACGAATAGCGCATCTACCTCGGCTCCAGCGCGATTTTTTAGGCCGCTTTGGCTTGCTTGCTTGTTCCGTCGATTGGCGCGTTCTGGGCGGCCATCCAGTGCCGATACATCACTTTCAAGTTCCAACTCGTACAGAGCATCATCCACTGCGTCCTTACTTTCTCCAATCCCTTGAATCTCGTGAGTGGGAAGTTCTCAGACCGGTTTCTCTTTGCCTGGCGTGTCTGTCTGACTGCGTAATAGAGCGATCTTCGCCTTGGATAGTTCAATGCTCAGATCGATCAGTTCGGTGGTCAGTTTCTTGAATTTCTTGTACTCCTCTGTTTCTTTTCGTAGTCCCTTCACGTGGTCTGGCCAGACGTGTTCAGTCCGGCTCCTCATCTTATGCGTGTAGCTCAGTTGGTAATACACGCCGCGCTGGCGTTGTCGATCTCGGTATTGCTTGCTGATGCTCCCAGGCCGCATTGGCCCGATTGCAGCTAACTTTGCCGCAAGTTTCTGGACTCTTTTTTCAGTGATCTGATCTTTTTCATGGTCATTACCTTATATATGCGAATGTCTAGGAAAATCAAATCATTTGTTATGGATCTCTGGATTTCTTGGTGGAATATCGTCTGTTTTCTGCGACCCGCTTTCTCGAGAGCCCGCACCTTTCTCTGGTTTCTGCTCGTCTTGGCCGCTTTCTCCGTGCGCAATGACCTCCTCGGGGTTTCCAGTTTCGTCCGTGCTCTCGGTTTGTCAGAACACTTCTATGAGCACTTACTCCATTTCTTCCACAGCAATGCCGTGAAGACGGACCGGCTTGCAGAACTTTGGTTCGCCATCGTGATCAAGCACTTCCCTGTCTACAAGATCGGTTGTCGCCCCGTCCTGGTTCTCGACGGCATCAAGAAGTCCAAGGAGGGCCGCAAGATGCCTGCGGTGAAGTATCTGCATCAACAGTCCGAGTCCAATTCCAAGCCTCACTTCATCATGAGCCATTCCTTTCAGGCCTTCGGCGTGCTCTGTCAGGTTGGCGGATACTTCTTCTGCGTTCCGGTCTGTGCACGCATTCACGAAGGTATCGTCACTTCAAACCGCGACAGGAGAACCTTGATCGACAAGGCCAACGAGATGCTCGCATCCGTCTGTAGAGGTCAGGAGTTCGTCTTGCTGGCCGACGCCTACTACGCCAACGGAAAGGTGATCCAGAGCACCAAGGGGCGTTCCGGTGTGCTGGTCACGAGGGTTCGACGCACGACAACCGGCTTTCGGCCTGCGGCAGTGCCACGCAAACGCAAACGCGGACGACCGAAAAAGTATGGCGCTGCGGTGAAGCTCCAGAATGTCTTTGGAACGGGCGGCTCCAGTTCCGTTCCCAGTCCCGTATATGGGGAGAGAAACATCTCTGTCCGGTTCAAGTCGGTGGATCTGTTGTGGAAGCCCGCCGGGGCGATGGTCCGCTTCATTCTCGTCGATCATCCCACGAGAGGGCGGATCATCCTCTTGTCTACCGACCTCACCATGGAAGCTCAGGAGATCATCTTGCTCTACAGTTTGCGTTTCAAGATCGAAGTCGCTTTCAAGCAAGCGGTGCATTCGGTCGGCTCATTCGGATACCATTTCTGGATGGCCGCTATGCGACCGCTCAAGCGTCGCAATGGTAACCAATACCTCCACCGGACTACCGAGAAATATCGCAGACAGGTGCAGAGAAAGATGCACGCATATCATGTGTTTGTGCAGACCGGCATGATCGCTCAGGGCATGTTACAGTACCTTGCCATGACATGTGACGGTCTGGTCTGGAAACACTTTGGAACCTGGATCCGAACCATCCGCCCAGACGTGCTGCCTTCGGAAATGATTGCCTCAGCCGCCTTGAAAAACACGCTGCCTGGATTTTTGCACCACGGCGGAAAAGGTTCAGCGTTCCGAAAATTCATCCTTGATAAAATAGACTTCACTCGCTCCGAAGGTTCACGCTTCGCCGCATGATGATCCAGTTACAGAACTTCTCACTCGCGAGCCTTGAATGTCCAGCGCCAGAACTCTCCGTTCTTTTTGATCTGGCCGAATACCGGCTCCACGATTCCTGCCCGTTGCTTGAGAAGCTCCTTGTTTTCTTCCTTATTCATCTTCTCTTTGTGCCTCTCCACCGACGCATTCCAGGGGCTGATGTCGATGGTCCGCCCGTGGCGATCCTTCGTGCATGTTCCAAAGGCGGGGCAATTCTTGCAGGTCGACGGAGCGCCGCGATAGACACTCACCGGAACACCTTCTTTGACTCGTTCACGCCTGAAGGGGAGCGATTGGCCTTGGGGACATGTCACCACGTCGGCCTCAGCGTCATAGACGAAGTTCGATGCGTGATACTCTTCGTCCTTCTTGTTGACTGATTGCGGAGGCAGAGGCATTACCACCTCATGGCCGGCCTCTTCTGCCAGGCCGATTTGTTCAGCGCTCGGGTAGCCGGCGTCACCGAGAGAAACCGGTTGGCTGGCCGGCTTGCCATCATTCTCTTGCTCTTGTTGATAAGTGGCCAGGTTCTCAGCAGCCTGATCCAACATCGGCGTTAGTTGCCGCAAATCGGTGGCCTCATTGACAGCATCGGCGGCCACCACAATTTGATTCTCCGAATCAACGACGGCCTGGGCGTTATATCCAAAGGGCTTTCCCCCTGTGTTGGCTTTCACACGTCGCGCTTCAGGTTCAAGCGGGTGAATATGCCCCAGCGTTTCATAAAATGGCCAGTCAGGCCATCATGTAGTAGGCGATTTCTTCTTCGACGGCCTGATTGTCTCCGAGTGTCAATGTGAGTCGACCTTGAGGGCGAGTCAGACGTCCGGCACGCTGGATGATTTTGCGGCGAATCGTGCCGAGTCCTTCAAAGATCCACTCCGCAGCCCTTTGGGGGGACGATTTGCGTGACCGCTCCGCAGATCGCATCTGCATTTCGCGTGTGAGATTGTGGGTGAGGATACTGGCCAAAAGGAAAGCTTCGTTGGCGGCACGTCGCTTGGCCGGAATATAGTCCATCTGGGCCTGGCTCTTGGCTTCGCCAAAAATCTTCTCCTGAGAGCCACGCCCTTCATGAAATTTCACCACATGAGCGGCCGTGTTTGTCTTGTTGGTGATGATCGCCTTGTATTCATAGTTCTCCTCGACTGGTTCGAAAAGATCCAGTTGGAGCGGTCCTTTGCGCTGAGTGCGCCTCATGGTTCGAATGCACAAAATGCGCGCTTTGCGCGCCCAACTTTTTGGCTTCCAGCGGATTTCGAAGTGATGAGTTTTTCCCTCTCCGCCTCGGGTTCGGGACCAGCGACGGCGCTTCTCGATGATGCCCTTGAGTTCCACAAGCCGCTCGAAAGGCACCGAGAACGTATATTCCAGGCCCAGGGTCTTTGCCTCTGAAACCATCTGATCGCTGAAAAACGCGCTGTCGGCGCGCAACTCGATCTGCACATCAGGCAGCACCTTGCGAATCTTCTCCACGCAGTAGCGAAGAAATTCCACCGCGCCATTGGAGTCATGGACGTTGCCGCTTCGATGAAGGAAGTCGAAGATTTGTCCGGTTTGGGAGATCGTCGCGAGCAGCGGATAATAACTGCGCTCGCCTTTTTTCTTCTTGTTAAATCCCACAGCCGTCCCTTCCGCATGGCGACTCGTGCTCTGCACGCTTCCGTCCAAATCAAGCGTGATGCGTTTGATTCCTTCCTCCTGAAGTCGCGACAGGCAAACGAAATGATTCATCTCCCTCATCCTCTCAAGGCTTTGACAATCGATCTCTCCCAACATCCGGCTCATCGTTGGGACACTGGGCAATTGGTGCATCCCCAAAACCTGTCGTACAAGGGGATCATCTCGGTAGTAGTCCAAATCTCGAAGCATCCGGTAGCCCAGTATAAGATGCACGATAAGACACATGAAAACCTTGTGGAACTTGTAGAAGCGGGACATGCGTCGATCCAGTGGATCAAAGCACTGCTGAAGCTTCCCCTCCAGATCCAATTCCTGAAAGAGCTTCTGAAAGATAACGAGACCGCCGAAAGATGTCAGTTCTTGATCTTCAAATTTGATCGCCGAAATCGTTCTGGACTTTGCATTAATCGTACGTCGTGCTACTCTCACTGTAGGTGGCTTTTGGGTTGAAGTGTTTGGTGTTTTGGTAGATTCCAAATCAACCTTATCCCAAAGGCCCCTGCCACTATTTTCTTGGGATTCTTGCCCCGATTTATGAAACTATGGGGATAACGAGACCGCCGAAAGAGGTCAGTTCTTGATCTTCAAATTTGATCGCCGGAATCGTTCTGGACTTTGCATGAATCGTACGTCGTGCTACTCTCACTGTAGGTGGCTTTTGGGTTGAAGTGTTTGGTGTTTTGGTAGATTCCAAATCAACCTTATCCCAAAGGCCCCTGCCACTATTTTCTTGGGATTCTTGCCCCGATTTATGAAACTATGGGGTATGCTTTACGGTCGGGTTGGTGTCGAGCGGAGAAATGACCGGAAGTTGTGGATGAGGGCGGTCGGAACACCATTCGAAGTTCGATCATGGGTTAGGCAGCGGTTTGCTGCTCGATGCCGTCCACGAAGATGATTCCTTGCACGACTTTGTCAAGTTGACGATATCCGTTCAGTCGACGCCAGCCTTTCTCGGCTTCCAGGCCGAGCTTGTAGACCATTGAAAGGGTTGCTTTCCTCGATCCGCACCCTTTGGTTTGTCGAGTCCGATGGCGGACCGTGGCAAACGTCGACTCAATCGGGTTTGTCGTCCGGATGTGTCTCCAGTGCTCGGCTGGAAAATCGTAGAACGTTAGTAGAGTTTCCTTGTCTTTCTTCAGGCAGGCGCACGCTTTCGGATACTTGGCTTCGTAGAGCGTGAAGAACTCGTCATAGGCCTCCAAGGCGGCCTTCTTTGTTTCCGCCATGTAGATTTCATGGATGCGTTCCTTGGCAAGGGGCTGCGCTTTCTTCGGCAGCTTGTCGAGGATGTTGGCTGTCTTGTGCACCCAACATCGTTGCTGTTTGCTTGTCGGATATTCCTCTTCCAAGGCGCTCCAGAACCCGAGAGCTCCATCGGCGATACTCAGTTTCGGAGGGATTTTCAATCCTCGTTTCTTGAGGTCTCTGAGCACATTTTTCCAGGACAGTTTGCTCTCTCGTTCTCCATCGCTGATGGTTACCAATTCCTTGGTTCCATCGGGTAAGGAGCCGACGATTACGAGAACACATGGGCGGTCGTCATTGAGCCTGACATGGAAGTAGATCCCGTCGGCCCAGAGATAGACGTATTCCTTGTCGCTGAGGTCACGCTTGCTCCATTGCTCGCGTTCTTTCTCCCATTGCTCTTCCTCGTCGAACGATGTTGGCTGCAGAAAGACCCGATGCGTTCTCACCGAGGATCGGCTCTAAGGCTCGACTCATCTCGGAGGTTGAGATTCCTCGCAGGTAGAGTGCCGGGATGAGGTTGTCCAGTGAAGCGACTCGGCGTAGGTACGGCGGAAGGATGGCGCTGGTGAACCGCTGGCCTGATCGGCGATCATTGATCCTGGGCTGCCGAACAGAAACGTTTCCTATTCCAGTCTGAAGTTGTCGCTTCAGGAAGATGGCCGTTGCGAACGACTTGGCGATGACCCTGGTCATCACGCTGATGTTGATGGGCTTGAATGTAGTCGGAGACTTCGTTGTCGATGGCGGCCTGAAGAAGCACTTGGGCTCCTTGTCGCAGGGTGGCCTCAAGGGCGTTCTGGCAGACGGTGCTTGCTCCTTCCTGGCCGAGGATAGATGCGGATTCGGTGGGGTGGTTGGTGGTTTTCATTGGAGTTCAGTTGTTTTGGTAAATGGTTGAACTCTTCATGATGCCCCGACCGCCCTCATCCACAACTTCCGGTCATTTCTCTGTCGAGCGTCTCGATCGCCTCTTGCATGGCTTTCTTAAGCACCTCTTTCTTCTCAAGTTCCTTTGGCAACTCTGCGGAGGGTTGCTCATCACCGGCCTGGGAGCGCTCGATCTCCTCCTCCAAAACCTTGATTTGTTCGTCAAGCCGCTCAATTCGCTTGGCCAGGTCCTCCTTGTCGTACTTCTTCCCGGCATGAGCGGCCGCCTGAATCTTTGTTCCGTCGACTGCTTGTAAGGTCAGCCCTACGAGCCCCATCTCGCAGCTTGTCGTCACGCTTTGCTTGAACAGGTTGCGAATAGCTTTCTGATGTTGACTCCAAAACCGCCAGAGCGTGTTGTGGTCGGGCACCTGATTGCCGCATAGCCAGATAAAGCCCAAGTCGTTTCGGCATGCCTCCTCCAACTTACGCGAGCTGCGGATCTTCTTGAAATAGCCGTAGAGCCAGAGTCGCAGAAGCAGGGCCGGGGCGAAGGGTGGACGGCCAGCGGTCCCGAAATCCCGCACTTCAATGCCGAAATCCATCAAATCGAGGGATTCGACAAAGCAACGAATGAATCGCGCCGGGTGAGTCGGGCCGACCCAGTCCTCGATGCTGGGAGGTAAGATGTGAAGTTGATCGAAATCAGCGTCAATGTGAGTCACACCGAAACCAATACCCACGCTCGCGGCGGCGCCAACGACTTTTTCGAAAAACTCCACGGAGTAGAGCAATCATATTGCACTCGTCCGGCCGTCACACGAAAACCCGAGTTTTGAGACAGCCTCTGCTGGCGGCCTGGGGCGTGCACGCGATGGCCTGGCAGGCCGCCTTTTACATGGATGATTTTCACCACATCCTCATGCGGCCGGAAGTCACGGGAGAAGAGCCGATCGCTCTGGGATGGAAGGGACGTTTTCTCACCTTTGCCCTCTGGCGCGGCTTCTACGCCGGGCTCGGACCGAGTCCCGTGGCCTTTCACGCGATCAACTGGTGCCTTCACGGGGTGGTGGCCTTGCTGAGCTTCGCGGTGTTGCGAGGCTTTGTCCGCTTGGGACCCGAGCGGCTGAGGGACCGGGGCGATGGCTTAGCCCTGGGAGCCTTGTTGGTGGGTATGGCGAAGGAACCGGGATTTTGGCACGCCGTGATTCTGCTCTTTTTCCTGGCTCGACTCCCATCGGGGGCGGCGCTGAAGAGAGAGCCGATGACGTCGCGCCAGCGGCTGGGTCTGCTCGTGGCGGGCGGGGGAATGGTGGCGATCGTTGTGCAGGCCTGGTTTGGGCTGATCCTGGACAAGCTGGGCGATCCCGAGGCCTTGACGCCACTGGTTGACTCAACCCCAGCGTTTCATAAAATGGCCAGTCAGGCCATCATGTAGTAGGCGATTTCTTCTTCGACGGCCTGATTGTCTCCGAGTGTCAATGTGAGTCGACCTTGAGGACGAGTCAGACGTCCGGCACGCTGGATGATTTTGCGGCGAATCGTGCCGAGTCCTTCAAAGATCCACTCCGCAGCCCTTTGGGGGGACGATTTGCGTGACCGCTCCGCAGATCGCATCTGCATTTCGCGTGTGAGATTGTGGGTGCTCGTGAGTGAGAAGTTCTGTAACTGGATCATCATGCGGCGAAGCGTGAACCTTCGGAGCGAGTGAAGTCTATTTTATCAAGGATGAATTTTCGGAACGCTGAACCCCAGCGTTTCATAAAATGGCCAGTCAGACCATCATGTAGTAGGCGATTTCTTCTTCGACGGCTTGATTGCCTCCGAGTGTCAATGTGAGTCGGCCTCGAGGGCGAGTCAGACGTCCGGCTCGCTGGATGATTTTGCGGCGAATCGTGCCGAGTCCTTCAAAGATCCACTCCGCAGCCCTTTTGGGGGACGATTTGCGTGACCGCTCCGCAGATCGCATCTGCATTTCGCGTGTGAGATTGTGGGTGAGGATACTGGCCAAAAGGAAAGCTTCGTTGGCGGCACGTCGCTTGGCCGGAATATAGTCCATCTGGGCCTGGCTCTTGGCTTCGCCAAAAATCTTCTCCTGAGAGCCACGCCCTTCATGAAATTTCACCACATGAGCGGCCGTGTTTGTCTTGTTGGTGATGATCGCCTTGTATTCATAGTTCTCCTCGACTGGTTCGAAAAGATCCAGTTGGAGCGGTCCTTTGCGCTGAGTGCGCCTCATGGTTCGAATGCACAAAATGCGCGCTTTGCGCGCCCAACTTTTTGGCTTCCAGCGGATTTCGAAGTGATGAGTTTTTCCCTCTCCGCCTCGGGTTCGGGACCAGCGACGGCGCTTCTCGATGATGCCCTTGAGTTCCACAAGCCGCTCGAAAGGCACCGAGAATGTATATTCCAGGCCAAGGGTCTTTGCCTCTGAAACCATTTGATCGCTGAAAAACGCGCTGTCGGCGCGCAACTCGATCTGCACATCAGGCAGCACCTTGCGAATCTTCTCCACGCAGGAACGGAGGAACTCCACCGCGCCATTGGAGTCATGGACGTTGCCGCTTCGATGAAGGTAATCGAGAATCTGTCCGGTTTGGGAGATCGTCGCGAGCAGCGGATAATAACTGCGCTCGCCTTTTTTCTTCTTGTTAAATCCCACAGCCGTCCCTTCCGCATGGCGACTCGTGCTCTGCACGCTTACGTCCAAATCAAGCGTGTGATGCGTTTGATTCCTTCCTCCTGAAGTCGCGACAGGCAAACGAAATGATTCATCTCCCTCATCCTCTCAAGGCTTTGACAATCGACCTCTCCCAACATCCGGCTCATCGTTGGGACACTGGGCAATTGGTGCATCCCCAAAACCTGTCGTACAAGGGGATCATCTCGGTAGTAGTCCAAATCGCGAAGCATCCGGTAGCCCAGTATAAGATGCACGATAAGACACATCTCGCGAGTGAGAAGTTCTGTAACTGGATCATCATGCGGCGAAGCGTGAACCTTCGGAGCGAGTGAAGTCTATTTTATCAAGGATGAATTTTCGGAACGCTGAACCTTTTCCGCCGTGGTGCAAAAATCCAGGCAGTGTGTTTTTCAAGGCGGCTGAGACAATCATTTCCGAAGGCAGCACGTCTGGGCGGATGGTTCGGATCCAGGTTCCAAAGTGCTTCCAGACCAGACCGTCACATGTCATGGCAAGGTACTGTAACATGCCCTGAGCGATCATGCCGGTCTGCACAAACACATGATATGCGTGCATCTTTCTCTGCACCTGTCTGCGATATTTCTCGGTAGTCCGGTGGAGGTATTGGTTACCATTGCGACGCTTGAGCGGTCGCATAGCGGCCATCCAGAAATGGTATCCGAATGAGCCGACCGAATGCACCGCTTGCTTGAAAGCGACTTCGATCTTGAAACGCAAACTGTAGAGCAAGATGATCTCCTGAGCTTCCATGGTGAGGTCGGTAGACAAGAGGATGATCCGCCCTCTCGTGGGATGATCGACGAGAATGAAGCGGACCATCGCCCCGGCGGGCTTCCACAACAGATCCACCGACTTGAACCGGACAGAGATGTTTCTCTCCCCATATACGGGACTGGGAACGGAACTGAAGCCGCCCGTTCCAAAGACATTCTGGAGCTTCACCGCAGCGCCATACTTTTTCGGTCGTCCGCGTTTGCGTTTGCGTGGCACTGCCGCAGGCCGAAAGCCGGTTGTCGTGCGTCGAACCCTCGTGACCAGCACACCGGAACGCCCCTTGGTGCTCCGGATCACCTTTCCGTTGGCGTAGTAGGCGTCGGCCAGCAAGACGAACTCCTGACCTCTACAGACGGATGCGAGCATCTCGTTGGCCTTGTCGATCAAGGTTCTCCTGTCGCGGTTTGAAGTGACGATACCTTCGTGAATGCGTGCACAGACCGGAACGCAGAAGAAGTATCCGCCAACCTGACAGAGCACGCCGAAGGCCTGAAAGGAATGGCTCATGATGAAGTGAGGCTTGGAATTGGACTCGGACTGTTGATGCAGATACTTCACCGCAGGCATCTTGCGGCCCTCCTTGGACTTCTTGATGCCGTCGAGAACCAGGACGGGGCGACAACCGATCTTGTAGACAGGGAAGTGCTTGATCACGATGGCGAACCAAAGTTCTGCAAGCCGGTCCGTCTTCACGGCATTGCTGTGGAAGAAATGGAGTAAGTGCTCATAGAAGTGTTCTGACAAACCGAGAGCGCGGACGAAACTGGAAACCCCGAGGAGGTCATTGCGCACGGAGAAAGCGGCCAAGACGAGCAGAAACCAGAGAAAGGTGCGGGCTCTCGAGAAAGCGGGTCGCAGAAGACAGACGATATTCCACCAAGAAATCCAGAGATCCATAACAAATGATTTGATTTTCCTAGACATTCGCATATATAAGGTCTCGCGAGTGAGAAGTTCTGTAACTGGATCATCATGCGGCGAAGCGTGAACCTTCGGAGCGAGTGAAGTCTATTTTATCAAGGATGAATTTTCGGAACGCTGAACCTTTTCCGCCGTGGTGCAAAAATCCAGGCAGCGTGTTTTTCAAGGCGGCTGAGACAATCATTTCCGAAGGCAGCACGTCTGGGCGGATGGTTCGGATCCAGGTTCCAAAGTGTTTCCAGACCAGACCGTCACATGTCATGGCAAGGTACTGTAACATGCCCTGAGCGATCATGCCGGTCTGCACAAACACATGATATGCGTGCATCTTTCTCTGCACCTGTCTGCGATATTTCTCGGTAGTCCGGTGGAGGTATTGGTTACCATTGCGACGCTTGAGCGGTCGCATAGCGGCCATCCAGAAATGGTATCCGAATGAGCCGACCGAATGCACCGCTTGCTTGAAAGCGACTTCGATCTTGAAACGCAAACTGTAGAGCAAGATGATCTCCTGAGCTTCCATGGTGAGGTCGGTAGACAAGAGGATGATCCGCCCTCTCGTGGGATGATCGACGAGAATGAAGCGGACCATCGCCCCGGCGGGCTTCCACAACAGATCCACCGACTTGAACCGGACAGAGATGTTTCTCTCCCCATATACGGGACTGGGAACGGAACTGAAGCCGCCCGTTCCAAAGACATTCTGGAGCTTCACCGCAGCGCCATACTTTTTCGGTCGTCCGCGTTTGCGTTTGCGTGGCACTGCCGCAGGCCGAAAGCCGGTTGTCGTGCGTCGAACCCTCGTGACCAGCACACCGGAACGCCCCTTGGTGCTCCGGATCACCTTTCCGTTGGCGTAGTAGGCGTCGGCCAGCAAGACGAACTCCTGACCTCTACAGACGGATGCGAGCATCTCGTTGGCCTTGTCGATCAAGGTTCTCCTGTCGCGGTTTGAAGTGACGATACCTTCGTGAATGCGTGCACAGACCGGAACGCAGAAGAAGTATCCGCCAACCTGACAGAGCACGCCGAAGGCCTGAAAGGAATGGCTCATGATGAAGTGAGGCTTGGAATTGGACTCGGACTGTTGATGCAGATACTTCACCGCAGGCATCTTGCGGCCCTCCTTGGACTTCTTGATGCCGTCGAGAACCAGGACGGGGCGACAACCGATCTTGTAGACAGGGAAGTGCTTGATCACGATGGCGAACCAAAGTTCTGCAAGCCGGTCCGTCTTCACGGCATTGCTGTGGAAGAAATGGAGTAAGTGCTCATAGAAGTGTTCTGACAAACCGAGAGCGCGGACGAAACTGGAAACCCCGAGGAGGTCATTGCGCACGGAGAAAGCGGCCAAGACGAGCAGAAACCAGAGAAAGGTGCGGGCTCTCGAGAAAGCGGGTCGCAGAAGACAGACGATATTCCACCAAGAAATCCAGAGATCCATAACAAATGATTTGATTTTCCTAGACATTCGCATATATAAGGTCTCGCGAGTGAGAAGTTCTGTAACTGGATCATCATGCGGCGAAGCGTGAACCTTCGGAGCGAGTGAAGTCTATTTTATCAAGGATGAATTTTCGGAACGCTGAACCTTTTCCGCCGTGGTGCAAAAATCCAGGCAGCGTGTTTTTCAAGGCGGCTGAGACAATCATTTCCGAAGGCAGCACGTCTGGGCGGATGGTTCGGATCCAGGTTCCAAAGTGTTTCCAGACCAGACCGTCACATGTCATGGCAAGGTACTGTAACATGCCCTGAGCGATCATGCCGGTCTGCACAAACACATGATATGCGTGCATCTTTCTCTGCACCTGTCTGCGATATTTCTCGGTAGTCCGGTGGAGGTATTGGTTACCATTGCGACGCTTGAGCGGTCGCATAGCGGCCATCCAGAAATGGTATCCGAATGAGCCGACCGAATGCACCGCTTGCTTGAAAGCGACTTCGATCTTGAAACGCAAACTGTAGAGCAAGATGATCTCCTGAGCTTCCATGGTGAGGTCGGTAGACAAGAGGATGATCCGCCCTCTCGTGGGATGATCGACGAGAATGAAGCGGACCATCGCCCCGGCGGGCTTCCACAACAGATCCACCGACTTGAACCGGACAGAGATGTTTCTCTCCCCATATACGGGACTGGGAACGGAACTGAAGCCGCCCGTTCCAAAGACATTCTGGAGCTTCACCGCAGCGCCATACTTTTTCGGTCGTCCGCGTTTGCGTTTGCGTGGCACTGCCGCAGGCCGAAAGCCGGTTGTCGTGCGTCGAACCCTCGTGACCAGCACACCGGAACGCCCCTTGGTGCTCCGGATCACCTTTCCGTTGGCGTAGTAGGCGTCGGCCAGCAAGACGAACTCCTGACCTCTACAGACGGATGCGAGCATCTCGTTGGCCTTGTCGATCAAGGTTCTCCTGTCGCGGTTTGAAGTGACGATACCTTCGTGAATGCGTGCACAGACCGGAACGCAGAAGAAGTATCCGCCAACCTGACAGAGCACGCCGAAGGCCTGAAAGGAATGGCTCATGATGAAGTGAGGCTTGGAATTGGACTCGGACTGTTGATGCAGATACTTCACCGCAGGCATCTTGCGGCCCTCCTTGGACTTCTTGATGCCGTCGAGAACCAGGACGGGGCGACAACCGATCTTGTAGACAGGGAAGTGCTTGATCACGATGGCGAACCAAAGTTCTGCAAGCCGGTCCGTCTTCACGGCATTGCTGTGGAAGAAATGGAGTAAGTGCTCATAGAAGTGTTCTGACAAACCGAGAGCGCGGACGAAACTGGAAACCCCGAGGAGGTCATTGCGCACGGAGAAAGCGGCCAAGACGAGCAGAAACCAGAGAAAGGTGCGGGCTCTCGAGAAAGCGGGTCGCAGAAAACAGACGATATTCCACCAAGAAATCCAGAGATCCATAACAAATGATTTGATTTTCCTAGACATTCGCATATATAAGCTAATGACCATGAAAAAGATCAGATCACTGAAAAAAGAGTCCAGAAACTTGCGGCAAAGTTAGCTGCAATCGGGCCAATGCGGCCTGGGAGCATCAGCAAGCAATACCGAGATCGACAACGCCAGCGCGGCGTGTATTACCAACTGAGCTACACGCATGAGATGAGGAGCCGGACTGAACACGTCCTGGCCAGACCACGTGAAGGGACTACGAAAAGAAACAGAGGAGTACAAGAAATTCAAGAAACTGACCACCGAACTGATCGATCTGAGCATTGAACTATCCAAGGCGAAGATCGCTCTATTACGCAGTCAGACAGACACGCCAGGCAAAGAGAAACCGGTCTGAGAACTTCCCACTCACGAGATAAGGTAATGACCATGAAAAAGATCAGATCACTGAAAAAAGAGTCCAGAAACTTGCGGCAAAGATAGCTGCAATCGGGCCAATGCGGCCTGGGAGCATCAGCAAGCAATACCGAGATCGACAACGCCAGCGCGGCGTGTATTACCAACTGAGCTACACGCATGAGATGAGGAGCCGGACTGAACACGTCTGGCCAGACCACGTGAAGGGACTACGAAAAGAAACAGAGGAGTACAAGAAATTCAAGAAACTGACCACCGAACTGATCGATCTGAGCATTGAACTATCCAAGGCGAAGATCGCTCTATTACGCAGTCAGACAGACACGCCAGGCAAAGAGAAACCGGTCTGAGAACTTCCCACTCACGAGTATGAAACTATGGGGTCCACTGTTGGCGGAGGCTGAAAATCTTGTCCGCGTAAGTTAGTAGTCGCGTGAGAATGGTCGCTTCTTTTTTGGTGGAGAATTGCGCCCGGACTTGGCTTTGCCGGCTGATTTCTTACCGGTCTTGCCCTTCTTCTTGGCGGAGCTACTCGCCGCTCTGGCCTTGGTCTTTGCCTCCTTGAGTCGGAGGCGCCCCTGCTCGTCGAGGGCTTCCAGCAGAGCATTCGCCTTCTGGAAATCATCGATCCAGCGTCTCGCCTGAGCTTCCAACGGTCTGGGGACGTGCAGCATGGTGGTCTTGCCCTTGCGAGTCTGACCGATGGCCAAGGAGCGATGGCGCAAGGAGTCGTCGGAAGCGCAACGGCAAGTGGGCTTGCCGCATTTACGAGAGAGTTCGATGGGCGAGCCGTGAAGGAAGCCTTCGGCCTGGTCGAGGAGCTGGCGGAGGCGGCTGCGAATCTGGCGTTCGGTGGGGGGCAGGGAGTTTCTGCTTGGCATGAAGGTCGGCTCGTTCAGCGCACTGTAATATAAGACTATTACAGAAACAAGCTTAAAAAAGATGAAATAACGAATGCGAATTTGCCATGGGTCAAAAATGGGCGCCGCCGATCCGAATTACCCAAAAATACAGGGCTTGAGCCGCCTCAGCCGCCTATCTTACGGAATCGCTGTGGTCTGCGCGCCACTTTTCCGTCGGGAACGGCAGGAATCGCGCTTTGAGATCTGTGGACCCTAGGCGTTGGACGGCATGGCTGTCCGGGAGATTGAGGATTGCAGAGTGACCGCGCACGTTTCGCTTGCCCGGCGAACGGCTGGCTGGGAGTGCAATGGACCTGCCGTGCCCCCCCCCTCTCGGTGGGGGAGGCAATGGCAATGACGGCCTGGAGTGGCCACTTGACTTGGCTTGGGACGTCCCGGGCGGAAATCAGGCAGGCAGGTCGAGCCAGCGATTCCGTAAGATAGGCGGCTGAGGCGGCTCAAGCCCTGTATTTTTGGGTAATTCGGATCGGCGGCGCCCATTTTTGACCCCATGGCAAATTCGCATTCGTTATTTCATCTTTTTTAAGCTTGTTTCTGTAATAGTCTTATATTACAGTGCGCTGAACGAGCCGACCTTCATGCCAAGCAGAAACTCCCTGCCCCCCACCGAACGCCAGATTCGCAGCCGCCTCCGCCAGCTCCTCGACCAGGCCGAAGGCTTCCTTCACGGCTCGCCCATCGAACTCTCTCGTAAATGCGGCAAGCCCACTTGCCGTTGCGCTTCCGACGACTCCTTGCGCCATCGCTCCTTGGCCATCGGTCAGACTCGCAAGGGCAAGACCACCATGCTGCACGTCCCCAGACCGTTGGAAGCTCAGGCGAGACGCTGGATCGATGATTTCCAGAAGGCGAATGCTCTGCTGGAAGCCCTCGACGAGCAGGGGCGCCTCCGACTCGAGGAGGCAAAAACCAAGGCCAGAGCGGCGAGTAGCTCCGCCAAGAAGAAGGGCAAGACCGGTAAGAAATCAGCCGGCAAAGCCAAGTCCGGGCGCAATTCTCCACCAAAAAAGAAGCGACCATTCTCACGCGACTACTAACTTACTCGGACAAGATTTTCAGCCTCCGCCAACAGTGGAGGCTGCGGGTGCGTGACTCTCGTCCCAAACCACAGATTCCCACTCGAGTTTTCCCGGCAGCATTCTTCGCCATGTTCTGCTGCCGGTTACCAAGCTTCAACGAACTCGAGCAACACCGGAACAAGAGCAGCTGGACCCGTTGGCTCGGTAATCACCGTTTGCCCAGCGCCGACGAACTGGCGTATGTCTCCGAGCGCATCGAGCCTGACAGTGTGCGAGGGTGTCTCGGACACATTTACTTCTGCCTCAAACGCAACAAAATCCTTGCCCCACAGCGCGGTTGGATGCTTGCCGCCGTCGATGGTCACGAAACTCACTGTAGCTACAAACGTTGTTGTCCAAAGTGTCTCCAACGCCGGATCGCCGTCGGAGACGAGGTCAAAACACAGTTCTACCACCGCTTGGTCGCGTTTCAGATTATCTGTGAGGCTTTTCAATTGCTTCTCGACGTGGAAATGCTTGAGCCTGGTGAAGACGGAGATCCTGGAGACGACGAAGTCGCTGCGGCTATACGGCTGATAACTCGCGTCCTTAAGGACCACCCACGCTGCTTTGACGTGCTCACTGCCGATGCGCTCTACCTGCGTCCCTCCGTGATCAATCTTCTTGAAGACCACGGCAAATACCTTGTTGCCGTACTCAAGGATAATCAGCCTGAGCTATTGTCCGAAGCCCGCACGCTCCTGCCCCTTGATGAGCAAGAGCCAGAATCATTTGAGACTCCGGCTGCACCGGGCAAGCCCGCGCGGCACGTTCGTTTACAAGAGGCTGAGGGCTTCTGCACTGAATCCATTCACACTCCTCTTCGCGTTGTTCATTCCCATGAGACTGGCATCCGTCGCGAGCGCGTCGCTGGGGATCGGGTCGAGACTCCCATCGATAGCCACTGGTGGTGGGCGACGACCATGCCCCGCTCAATGGCCGATGCCAAGACCATCTTCCATTTCGGGCACGACCGTTGGAAGGTCGAAAACGAAGGCTTTAACGAACTCTGCTCCCGCTGGCATTCCGGTCATTGCTATCACCATCATCCCAATTCCATTCTCGTTCTGTGGCTGATCATGTTCATGGCCCACGCCGTGTTCCACTGCTTCCACAAGCGCAACTTGAAGCCAGAGATACGCCGTGGACACACGGCCATCTATTTTGCCCGTCAAATCGCCGCCTCCATGCGAGAGGATCGATGGTGGCCGCCACCGGCTCCGGGCTGAGGAACGCCCGCCCCGCGCTCTCGGTAACCTTGGGTTCGCGTCCGCCATCGGAGCGGTCTGGCTCCCTGTTGCCTATTGCCGACAGGGGGATCCATTTCGCGGCTCGAGCCCTCCGAAATTCGCCCGAGAACCGCCACACGAAACTGTTCGCCCTCTTAGCGCCAGCTTCAACACGCTCAACACCCACCAATTCAGGCCATTACGACTCTTTCCGACGCCGTCTTACGGAATCGCTGAGGTCGAGCGAGTGATCTTGCCCGTGCGCGGCTTTTCGCTACGATAGACGCCTCATGAAACGATTTCTCGTTCTCGCTTTCACGCTCTGGCTGTCGGCCGCGCCCTCCGTTTACAGTGGCGACGACCAACGTCCCAACGTGCTCTTTCTCGCCGTGGATGACATGAATGATTGGATCGGCTGTCACCAGACGCGGCCCCGCGCGATCACTCCCCATATCGATCGGCTCGCCGCGAGAGGCGTGAACTTCACCAACGCACACACCGCCGGGGTTTTTTGCGCGCCCTCGCGAGCGGCCATTTTCTCCGGTCAGTTCGCCTCGACCACCGGGTGCTATCGGACGCCGACCTATTTTGTGGAACACCCGGAGATCGAGGCCATGCAGATGAGCTTTGCCAAGGCGGGCTACACCACGCTGGGCGCGGGAAAACTCTTTCATCATCCGGCCGGAGCCATCGATCGGCGAGGCTGGTCCGAATTTTTTCTGCGCAATCCCTCGCAGCGAACCAATGGCTGGCCCTTGGATTCGTGGAGCGAAGAGACGCCTTTCCCGGATCCCTTTCCGGCGAGCATTTACAATCGTGGCCGGGAGGTCACTGGTGGGCTGTTCCTCGAGTGGGGCGCCATTCCCGACCATATGGAAGAGGAGATGGCGGATACCATTCGGATTCAATGGGCGGTCGAGCAGTTGAAGAGGGATCACGACCAGCCCTTTTTTCTCGGCGTCGGTATCTATGCCCCGCATTTTCCTAACTACTGTCCGCAGAAATATTTCGATCTCTACGATACCGAAAAGATCGAGCTTCCTGCTTACAAGGAGGACGATCTTGATGATCTGCCGGAGAAGATTCGCAAGATGAAGATCGCGCGCTCGCGGATTCATCAACGGCTCGAGTCGCTGGACGCGGTCGACGATGCCATCCATGGCTACCTCGCTTGCATGAGTTACGCCGACGCCATGATGGGGCGCGTCCTCGACGCATTGGAGGCCAGTCCCTACGCTGACAACACCATGGTGGTTTTTTGGAGCGATCACGGCTACCACCATGGCGAAAAGGGTGATTGGGGGAAACACACCCTCTGGGAGCGAACTTCGAACGTGCCCTTCATCTGGGCGGGGCCGGGCGTGGCGGAGGGCGCGACGGTCGACGCCACGGTGAGCTTGATCGACATGTATCCTACCTTTGTCGAGAGGTGCCGGTTGCCGGAACCACGTCAGGAACTCGAGGGTCGGCCTCTCGCCACCGTGCTGGCCGATCCGTCCACAGCGAAGGACCGCGATGTCTATTTGCCACACATGCACCCCGGCGAATACGCGATCATCAATCGTGACTGGCGCTACATCCGCTACGGCGACGACGGAGAAGAGCTCTACGACTTGCGCAAGGATCCGCACGAGTGGAACAACCTCGCGGACGACCCGGCCTTGGCAGACCGCAAGGCGGCCCTGCGTCAGCGTGCGCCTGACGCGTTCGCGAAGCCGGCGCCGAAGCGAAACCGGAAGCGTGACCTGATCATCGAGGGCGAGACTTTTCGCTGGAGAACCGAGGCCAGTGGTTCACGGACAGGCCAGCAGAGCGAGACATCCTCTCCAGGACCCACTCCCGCGGCGAGTCCGAAGAATGTCCTCCTCATCGTCTGCGATGATCTCAATACCCATGTTTCGCCGAGCGGCTATGCGGCCATTCAGACGCCAAACCTCGCCGCCCTCGCTGCGGAGAGCCTGACCTTTCATCGGGCTTTTTGTCAGTATCCTGTCTGCGGACCCTCCCGCGCTTCCTTCTTGAGCGGTCTTTACCCGGAGTCGACCGGTGTGCTTGACAACCGGGCTGACATTCGCACGACACGCCCGGGCACCCTGTCCTTGCCGGGGTTTTTCAAGCGACACGGCTATTGGAGCGCCAGCGTCGGCAAAGTCTTTCATTCACCTCGCCACGAGCCGGGGGAGGCGGTATGGAACGAGTTCGTTCGCTTTGACAATGACGAACTTCCCGTGGTTAGCGCTGCGCGGGAAGCGTTTGAGGCCGAGCACGGTTCGATCGAGAAGAGTGGCAACCGCAAGCGATGGCGAGAGCTCAGGAAGGAAGTCTCCCGCAAGCTCGACGCCCAAACGCCGCCCGGTTACGGCCGTAGCGGATTGCGGGATGAACAGCACAAGGACGGCAAGAACGCGCGACAGGTGATCGAGTGGCTGGAATCAAAAGCCTTTGGCGACCAGCCGTTTTTCATTGCCTGTGGCATTCAGAAACCGCACGTGCCGTTTCTCGCTCCGGACAAATTCTTTGATCTCTACCCGAGAGAGGAAATCACCTATCAGCCAGATCGGCCGGATCTCTGGGAGAGCTTGCCGAGGAAGGCGATCTCGAGACGTTACGAAGCCTTTGGTTTCGAACTGGGCGAAGAGAATGACGCCCTGCGACGCGATTACATGCAGGCGTATCATGCTTGCGTGTCCTTTATCGATGCCCAAGTCGGGCGGGTCGTGAAGGCTCTGAAGACGAGTGGGCACTGGGATGACACCATCGTGCTTTTCACTTCGGATCACGGGTATCACCTCGGCGATCACTTTCTCTGGGGCAAGGTCTCCTTGTTTGATATCGGTGCCAGAGTGCCGTTCATCATTCGCGTACCGGGATTGACCAAGGCGGGCACGGAATCCGAAGCGATGGTGGAATTGGTCGACATCTACCCCTCCCTCGCCGAACTCACCGGGTTGACGCCACCGAGTCATCTTCAAGGGATTTCCCTCCGGCCCTTGCTTGATCGGCCCGGGCGCATGGGGAAGAAGAGAGCGGCCTACACGGTGGTTTCGCGGGGGACGCAGCTTGGCCGAGCGGTCCGCAACCAGCGCTCGCGTTACGGCAAGTGGCCTGACGGCGAGGAACTCTATGATCTTCGAGACGATCCCGAGGAGAAAAACAACCTCGCCGCGCGACCTCGTCTGGCCGGGCAGTTGGAAGAAATGCGAGAACTTCACGCTGCGATGCAGCGAGAGGCCTCCAGCAAGCGCCACACCAGGTAGGGCGCCGCTGGGGCTCGCTCTGGATGGATGGGAGAGTGATCGAAGGGCGGCCAGCGAGGGGGAGTCGAGACGCTGGTCGTTGCATGGCCTGACTTGACTTGGTGAATCAGATAGCCGTCGGGGAAACCATCCAAAAAGGTTTTTTAGGCGTTTGTTAACGTTTCAGTGAGAAATGACCGGAAGTTGTGGATGAGGGCGGTCGGGGCATCATGAAGAGTTCAACCATTTACCAAAACAACTGAACTCCAATGAAAACCACCAACCACCCCACCGAATCCGCATCTATCCTCGGCCAGGAAGGAGCAAGCACCGTCTGCCAGAACGCCCTTGAGGCCACCCTGCGACAAGGAGCCCAAGTGCTTCTTCAGGCCGCCATCGACAACGAAGTCTCCGACTACATTCAAGCCCATCAACATCAGCGTGATGACCAGGGTCATCGCCAAGTCGTTCGCAACGGCCATCTTCCTGAAGCGACAACTTCAGACTGGAATAGGAAACGTTTCTGTTCGGCAGCCCAGGATCAATGATCGCCGATCAGGCCAGCGGTTCACCAGCGCCATCCTTCCGCCGTACCTACGCCGAGTCGCTTCACTGGACAACCTCATCCCGGCACTCTACCTGCGAGGAATCTCAACCTCCGAGATGAGTCGAGCCTTAGAGCCGATCCTCGGTGAGAACGCATCGGGTCTTTCTGCAGCCAACATCGTTCGACGAGGAAGAGCAATGGGAGAAAGAACGCGAGCAATGGAGCAAGCGTGACCTCAGCGACAAGGAATACGTCTATCTCTGGGCCGACGGGATCTACTTCAATGTCAGGCTCAATGACGACCGCCCATGTGTTCTCGTAATCGTCGGCTCCTTACCCGATGGAACCAAGGAATTGGTAACCATCAGCGATGGAGAACGAGAGAGCAAACTGTCCTGGAAAAATGTGCTCAGAGACCTCAAGAAACGAGGATTGAAAATCCCTCCGAAACTGAGTATCGCCGATGGAGCTCTCGGGTTCTGGAGCGCCTTGGAAGAGGAATATCCGACAAGCAAACAGCAACGATGTTGGGTGCACAAGACAGCCAACATCCTCGACAAGCTGCCGAAGAAAGCGCAGCCCCTTGCCAAGGAACGCATCCATGAAATCTACATGGCGGAAACAAAGAAGGCCGCCTTGGAGGCCTATGACGAGTTCTTCACGCTCTACGAAGCCAAGTATCCGAAAGCGTGCGCCTGCCTGAAGAAAGACAAGGAAACTCTACTAACGTTCTACGACTTTCCAGCCGAGCACTGGAGACACATCCGGACGACAAACCCGATTGAGTCGACGTTTGCCACGGTCCGCCATCGGACTCGACAAACCAAAGGGTGCGGATCGAGGAAAGCAACCCTTTCAATGGTCTACAAGCTCGGCCTGGAAGCCGAGAAAGGCTGGCGTCGACTGAACGGATATCGTCAACTTGACAAAGTCGTGCAAGGAATCATCTTCGTGGACGGCATCGAGCAGCAAACCGCTGCCTAACCCATGATCGAACTTCGAATGGTGTTCCGACCGCCCTCATCCACAACTTCCGGTCATTTCTCGTTTCAGTCTTGTCAGATTAGAGCGGATTTGGTGAAGTTTGAGGTGCTCCAGCCTACTAAAAACCCACAACGAATATGAAAAATCTGCTTTTTCTTGTAATTGTCTTAAATATTTTCGCCACAGTGCCGTGTGTGAGAGCAGATCAAGCCGCCATTTTCGCGGACGAGCCATCGATCTACTGGACCATGGGCAAACTGACGCCCGGGGAGGACGCCGTGTTGGCCGAGGTGGGTGAGGACGTCAATGGAGCGCCTTTGAACGCGGAGCTTCGAGCGGACGGAGATCTCCCGATGCTCGTGGACGGGATCGTCCCTACCGCGGATGATGGCGCGATCTTGTTCGACGCCTCCCAGGGACAGTCGTTGTTTGTCGCCGATTCCCCTTTCACCAATGACACGCCGGACAATCTGGGCGTGACCAATCGCACTTACGAGCTGTGGTTTCAGGCGCGCAATCTCCCGGAGGCTGGCGCTGATAATCGGCAGGTCATTTTCGAGGAAGGCGGCATCACGCGTGGTTTGGCGATCTATCTGGATGGAACGCAGGGAGAAGATCCCACGGAGGCGGAGCTCTATATCATGACCACCAACCTGGCCGAAGAGCCCTGGGGGGGAGAAGCCGGCCCGGGTGCCACGGATCCGGATTTTGCCGTGCATGCGACTATTCAGAAGGGTGAAATCTATCACTTGGTCTACGTGATCGACAAGCCGGACGATGTCCGTGAGAATCTGAACGGAGATCTCATTGGTTACCTCAACGGCGAGGAGTTTGGGCGAGTGAGCGAGAGCGTCGGCCTGTGGTTCGATCACACGGATGATGCGGGAATCGGCAGACCCTATTCCCAAACCGTCTTTCACGATGGTATCCTTCCCGGCGCGAATGCCACGGGACTTTATTTCTTCGACGGCGTCATCGACGAATTCGCCATCTACGATGGCAGGTCGCTCACGGCCGAGCAGGTGAAGAACCATTATCTGGCCGGCCTCGGGACCGAAGAGATCCCTATCGTTGATTTCATTGGCGATGCCGCTCTTGTCGGGGTCGGGGAGTCGCTGACCCTGTCATGGGAGGTCAACGCTTTCGAGACCTTGACGATCAATAATGACGTCGGGGATGTCTCCGGGAATACGGCCGATGGCAAGGGAAGCATCACCGTGAATCCCGCCGAGACCACCAGTTACATTCTGACCGCGACGCAGGGCGAGGTTCAGCAGAGCCGGTCGGTGGCGGTCCATGTGGGGGTGCCCGGAATCAGCCAATTTGTCATCGACGGCGCCTCGATCATTCGCGCGGGCGGGTCGGCGACCTTGTCCTGGGTCACGGAGGGCGAGACGAAGGTGGAGATCGCGCCCGATCTGGGGGACGTGAGTGACACGAGTTTCATCAGCGTCTCCCCAGCAAGCACGACCACTTACACCCTGACGGCGACCAACGAATTTGGCTCGAGTACGGCCGAGGTTACCATCGAGTTGACCACGGATCTCATCCCCGATCTGGGATGGTCGGCGAATGATCTCGACGGCGGTGATGTCCTCGAATGGCTTCCCACACACAACAACACGGACAACGACGGCATCTTGTGGAACGGCGGTGGCGAGGAAACGGTGGAGTTTGGGGTCACCAACTTTGCCAATATCACGGCCTGGGTGAACTCGCCGGGTCTCTCTCTCACCGGGAACCCCAATGATTCCTGGCAGGATGGTTTGGGTGGTTCGGTGACCCAGGACAATGTCAGCTGGGAATTGGTTTTTCGCCCCGGAGATTTCGATGACAAGCATACCTTGTTCAATACCGGTGGAAACGGCGACGGCACGGCCTTCGTCCTTGAGGGGAGCCTTTTGGATTTCCGCTTTCAAGATGCCAACAACGATGAACAGCGCGTCATCGCCTCTTTTGACTTGGCGGAAATCGGGTCCCCGCTCGATTTTTACCACGTCGTCGGTACGGCCGATATCGATTCGGCGAATACGGGCACCGCGACCCTTTTTGTGAACGGCGAACTCCGGAACACCGTAACGAGCGCCGGGACGATCAACGATTGGGATGGAGGGGATCTTGCCGAACTGGGGACGGGAAACAACATCCCCGGAGGCAACACCTTCAGTCCGGACCCCTTCACCGGGGATATCGCCCTCTTCAACTATTACGAGGGGCTCCTCCTGGCTGAGGAACAGGTCGCGGATCTGTATCGGGCTCAATCCGGCGACACTGGATTCAAGATCAGCCAGTTCGAGATCGTCTCCGGCGCCAATGGTCTACAATCGGCTCAACTTACCTGGGACTCCCTCTCCGGGAGGTTTTACGACGTCGAGACCTCCGCTGATCTCTCCTCGGCATCCTGGCAGCCGTTCATTCGCGCGCTTCCCTCCGATCCAGACCCCGCCACGTCGACTTCTGCATCCGTGGAGATCCTCGCCGACGACACCATGCAATACTATCGGGTTCGCACGGTGGGTCCGCCACCCTTTCTCGAGACGAGTTTTGAGGATGGCATGGGCGAATGGACGGTCGCCGGCGACGGCACGCAGTGGGAGTTCGGTCCGCCGACTTCGGGTCCCGGAGCGGCCGTCACCGGCGCCAACGTCGCGGCCACAGGGCTCGCTGGAGACTATGCCGACGGCACCATGGTCCAACTGCTCACGCCGGTCATCGATCCGGGCGAGACGCAGCGGGTCAAGTTGGAGTTCTGGCACTATCTCGAAACTGCGGAAGGCGACGGCGGCCAGGTCAGTGTCCTGGAGGCCGATGGAACCACGGTGATCGAACGCTTGGATCCGTTCATCGGCGGGGAAGGGGGCAACCTCACCGAATGGACACAGACGGTTCTCAGGCTACCCACCCTCGAGCCGGCTCGTCCATTCGTCATTCAGTTCGCCCTCTTGTCAGCAGACGATGGCGATCCGGAAAACGGCACAGGATGGATGATTGACGACGTCCGCGTCGGGAAGTGAGACCTTGGGACAGTCGGTGATGCCGGCGTTCGCCTCCTTGGCGGTCCATCTCGTAACACGGGTACCCCTTCGTGCCCGCGGCAGGGTGGCCATGGAGTGGCGTGGCAGCTGGTGTGAGTGAGCGGCTTGCGCCTTGCTTGCGTGCTCGCACTGGGCCCGGCGATTCGTCTCGAAAACTTCAAACGGCCTGGAGAAACTTGGGTCGAAGCTGGGGTCTGGCCTTGATTGACGGGTCTTCAGCAGAATCTGTGGGTGAAATTCCGGATTTGCTCCGGGAACGCTGGACGCCGGGTCCCGCTGCCCCTGGACCCCAGAACTGCTGAAACTACTTGTTTCATGGGCTGAGCCCTACCAGGGGCAGCCCCGGCGCAAGCGTTGTCCTCGCAAATCCGAGGTTTGGATGGGCAGCTGGCTTGTTGCCACAACTTTGATGCCCATTAAGATTGGATATAACTTGTTGCTGGTCAGGATTCTAGGTGAATCGCGCCGCCTGGGCACCCACAGATTCTGCTGAAGAGGCTGATTGACGAGAGGTTCGGACACCAGATTTCTCGAATGATCACGAATCAGTCACGCGCGCGATGCCAGATCTTGCTGTTACACTCCAGGAAGGGGCTCGTCCTGGGGTATCTGGCAGGGTGGCAAGGTTCCGGAATCCTGAACCGGCGGGGAAGTTGAAAGGGACTTTCAAAAGCTTCAAGAGCCGAATGGCGAAGCCGGGACTCGCGCTGGTGGCGACGCTGCTGGCCTTGGTGGTGGGCGAAGGGGTGATTCGGATGTTGCGGGTGGCTCCGGAGATCAAGGTGATCGAGGTCGCCGGAGCGGATTGCGTTTAACCAGCGCTCGACGAATCCAATTCTCGGATTCGAGATGAAGGCCAATTATCGAAAGGCCGATCCCGATTTTATCGAAAGTTATGAGCGGACCAACGCGCATGGTCAACGCGATCGAGAGCGAAGTCTGGAGAAACCCGCTGGCGTCCGGCGCGTGCTCCTGCTCGGTGATTCGGTGGTGGAGGGCCACGGCTTGCCCGAGCATGAGACGATCTCGAGACAGTGGGAGGAATTGATTGAAGATGGGTCGACCGAGGTCTTGAACTTCGGCGTCAGTGCCTACTGTACGCTGGCGGAAATTGAACTCCTGGAACGCAAAGGCCTCGCTTTCGATCCGGACGTGGTGGTGCTCCTCTTCGTCGAGAACGATTTTGATAACTTCAATCGTGAGGCGTTTTCCCTCGGTGAAGCGATCCAGCGGCCGGAGCCAGTGAAATGGCTGTTTCGTCAGTCTCAGCTCTTCCGTCTCGCTTTCATTCGGCTGGATCTCTTTCATTTCGGCGCGGAGACAGATCCAGTGCGCTGGAATCGGGAAGCCATTGGAGACAACAACGTCGTCGATGGATTCAGGCGTTTGCGGGAGTTGGCGGATCGGGACGGATTTCTGCCCTTGATCGCGATTTGGCCGCGTTTCCTCGATGACGGCATCATCGATCGACCCCTCGTATCGACGAGCGACCCCACGCCGGTGGCGATGCGATTGGCGGCGATGCATGGATTGCCGACGGCGCGACTGGCGCCTGTGTTCGAGCGTCATCGAGCGGAGACGGATGGCGTGGGCAATCCGAGAACCGTCTACAGTTTGGGGGACGGCCTTCATCCATCGCCCCTGGGAGCAGCCGTGGCCGCCGCCGGATTGAATGCGCTCGTCGAGGAATTGGTGTCGGGAGAACTGGTGGCCGAGCCGATGCCGGGGGATATCTCCGAAAGATCGCTAGTGGCTCTGTCAAAATCGCTAGGTGCCGCGAAGCCAGACTACTCCAGGGTTTTTCACCGGCGAGGAGTGGATTGTTTGAAAGGGGACCGGTTCCAGAAAGCCATCGAATGGTTCGAGAAGGCTTTGGATGAGGATCCCCATCACGCAGGAGCTCATGGAAACATGGGGCTGGCCTATGAAAAGCTGGGCAATCGGGCGGAAGCCAAACGCCAACTTCGGCGTGCGATCGAGATTCAAGACGATTTCGTGCAGGCTCACTTCAATCTGGCCAGGTTTTCGCTGGAAGATGGGGAGGGTGAGCGCGCGCTGGGGTCTTTGCGTCGAGTCATCGAGATCGATCCGATGCACACGGATGCCTTGAACTTGTTGGGCATGGAATTGGGGAAGGCCGGTGAGTTTGGCGATGCACGATCCTACCTGGAACGAGCGGTCAGGATCGAGCCGGGTTTTTCCGAAGCGCGCAACAACCTTGGGACGGTGTTTGTCGCCACGGGAGAGTGGCAACGAGCGTTGCATCACTTCAAGGAGGCCGTTCGCGCCGACCCAGCGAATCGAGGCGCCGCCTCGAGGTTGAAGCAAGTCGAGCAGATGCTGCGTGAGCGGTCTTCCTCACCATAGGTCGCGGGAATGGTGTCAGTCAAGATTTCTTGACATGTTCTCCGCGTCGCCACTTTTTGAGTTTGCATGGCACCCACGGCCAGTCTCCAGCTCGATGGCGTGAGGCCGGACATGGAACTCAGATTCTTCCAAATCACCGAACCGCTCGCCAACGCCGTCAGGCGGGAAAAGAGCCGTGTTCTCATCCGGAGCGGTTCGCTGCACGACATTTCTTCCCTTCTCAAATCCGCGACCAGCGGGGTTTTCAAACACACCCAAAGGCCCCATT
Source organism: Verrucomicrobiales bacterium (assembly GCA_965204485.1). Taxonomy (GTDB): domain Bacteria; phylum Verrucomicrobiota; class Verrucomicrobiia; order Verrucomicrobiales; family DEV007; genus JAACDM01. The sequence continues at coordinate 74,761 of CBDBEZ010000132.1, read as the reverse complement.
GACCGACACCTTTATCTCTGGTTGAATCTCTCACTTGTGAAAATGCCTGTAGATTTGATTCGTTTTCTTTCCGTTCTTTTGCTATTCGCAGCGGCTCTGACCCATGCTTCGGCCGGGGAGATTGAGATCGTTCGGGACGAACCTTACAAACCGGATGGGGAGACGGCTTACGAGCGGGAGCGATGTCGGCTCGACTGGTATCTTCCGAAGGACACGCCGGGGTTTGCCACGCTGGTGTGGTTCCACGGTGGAGACCTGCAGAACGGGCACAAGGCGGACGAAATCGCGTCGGCGCTCGCGGAGCGGTTTGCCGCCGATGGCATTGCCGTGGCCTCCGTGAATTACCGGCTCTCTCCGGAGGCGAACTATCCCGCCTACGTTGAGGATGCGGCGGCCGCCGTCGCTCACGTGCTCCGAACGGTGGGGTCCTACCGTGGCTCAGAGAATCAGGTGTTTGTGTCAGGGCACTCGGCGGGAGGCTATCTGACTGCCATGCTGGGCGTGGCTGCCGGCTACTTGAAGGATCAGGGGTTGGATGATGACGCGATCGCGGGTTATTTACCGATCTCGGGCCAGATGATCACGCATTCGACGGTGCGTGGCGAGCGTGGCGTGGAGCGAACGCAGCCTTTGATTGATCAAGCGGCGCCCTCCTTCCACGTGCGCCCTGACGCGGCGCCGTTCCTTTGCATTGCGGGAGGCGAGGATCTGCCGGCGAGGGCGGAGGAGAACCGGTATTTCGTCGCCGCGATGAAGGCCGCCGAACACCCGCTGACGCGGCTCGAGATCTTTGCGGGACGGGACCACTCGACGATCGCCAATCGCTTGGCCGAGCCTGGCGACCCGGTCGCTGCCGGCATGAAGGCGTTCATTCATGAGATCAGCGTCAGACGGGCGTTTCCCGATCTGGAAGCCTCGGATGAAGTGCTCAATCTCTGGCCGGGCGAACCGCCCGGTGGGGCACGGGACATTGGGTCCGAGCAGGACATGACCAAGGACTCGGACAAATTGATTGCCGGTCGCCGGATCATCAAGTTGGGCAACGTCAGGACTTCGCAAGCACACGTCTTTCACGCACCGGAAGCCCTGAGAACGGGAGTCTCGGTTGTCATTTGTCCAGAGGGCGGCTTTCACATTCTCGCTTGAGACCTGGAAGGGGTTGAGGTCGCGCAGTGGCTGAACAGCCTTGGGGTCACCGCGATCGTCTTGAAATACCGGGTGCCCACGGCCTCCCAGGATTCGCGCTGGCTCGCCCCGGCGCAGGACACGCAGCGCGCCTTGAGTTTTGTTCGCCATCACGCGAAGGATTGGCGGCTTGATCCTGACAAAGTGGCGGTTCTGGGGTTCTCCGCGGGAGAGGCGACGGCCTTGAATGCCTCGCTCGCGACGAAGCGCTACTACGATGCTGTCGATCGAATCGATGCCGGCTCATGCCGACCGGACCGCGCGATTCTCATCTATGCGGCCGGCTTTCCTGAGGGCGGCGACGCGCGTGCGGACGAGATCACGGGTGATTGCCCTCCGGTATTCATGGCCCATGCGTTCGACGACTTCGTGCCGGTGGAAGGCACTGCGCACATGCTCTTGGCGCTCAAGCGTGCCGGGGTGCCCTCGGAGCTTCACGTCTACGACGCTGGAGGGCATGGATATGGGTTGCGCGCGGTCGATGAGCTGCCCGTCACCTCCTGGACCGATCCGTGCGAGGCCTGGCTGAGCCGCGCTGGATGGATGGATCGATGATTGGATTATAAGAAAGACGTTTGATGGAAGGTAACTGATTAGCGCTCCTAACCAGCAAACGCCACAGGCATCTCATGCAAGGGTACGCTCGCCTGCGATGATTTTGGCAAGCGACTTGAATACGGAACTCGCTCCTCGCAGCGAGAGAGTCGAGAGCACACTCTTGAATGCCGCGTAGGCATTGGCTCCCCGCTCCGTCTTGGAACATTGCGACACCTTGCGGGCGACGATCGCCGGCCTGAGCATCCGCTCGGCGATGTTGTTGGTCGGCTCTACCTCTGGATCCTCCAGGAACATCGTTAAATTCCCTTGGTCAAAGTGCCGGCCAAGCTCATTGCGCATGCGTTGGTTGTCGGAATCTTTGAGCGTCCGGTCCCGCAGGTAATGATCGAGTTCATAGATCTTTTTCAAGCTCTCTTCCTCGTATTGGTTTAAAGTCGACTCGCCGTTGTGGTACTGCTGCCAAAGCCTCAGACACTGTCGGAGCGAATTCTTCAGTCCCTCGCGGAAACTTCGTGCCCGCCCTCGCTTCTTCTCCAGAACTTCAGAGAGATTCTCCACAATATGGCTCATGCACTTTTGCATGTCCATCTGCGAAAATCGCTCCGCATCGTAGCTCCGGAACCGATCGGTTCCAAGCACACACGCACAGGCCGCCGTAATGACTTCGGCCACTTCTTCGGCTCGGTGGCGTGATCGAATCTGAAAATACACCGCATTCTCCTGGCGGCTCACGAATCCCATCAGGTAACTCGTCTTGCCCCCCGTTCGCCATCCCGTATCATCCGTGTTGACGTCATCGGATGGCTGGATGGCTGCTTTGATTCGCTCCGCCTCTTGGCTGATCGCTCCATCGCCGTTTCCCAATTTCAGGGCGTCTTGTGTCAGGGCGCTCTGGCTGAGATCAATGCCGCAAATCTCGCGAACAATCGGAGGAACTTTGCGTAGAGTCACCCCGAAGTGATAGTGCAGAGCCAGTCCAAACGACCGAACCCTGGGACCCACACGGTGAGCGGTGGCCCCGTGTGGGTCGAGCGGCAAGTCCCGGTGAGTTCCTCGCGCGCAGTAGCCACAACTGCATTCTTCGACTTCCACTTTCCAGATCGATATGTCTCGGGCAATCTTTTCCGGCACATCGACCGTGCTTGCCGTCTCCAGACGAGTTCCAAGCCTGCTTCCGCATCGAGGACAATTTGACGACCGCCCCTTGGGCAATCGGGCTTCCATGCTTCGAACATTGTCATCCGGCTCAATCTCCGGTTCCTCCCGCCGCCGGAAGGACCCTCGGCCCGGCTTGCGTCCCGGTCTTTTCGGGTTGGCCTCGGGTTTTCCCTTCGAGAACGGAGCCGCCGATCTGTTCTGCTTGCGCTTCAACTCATCCAATTCTTTGCGCAGTCTTCGATCTTCCTCGCGAAGCTTCAGATTCTCCGCCTCCAACTGAGCAAACCGCTCCTGTAGATCGCGGACGAGCCGGATCAGTTCTCTCGTGGGGAGCGATTCAAGAGAATCGGACGACATCAATGGTTAAGATGTCTTAATTATCGAAGCTGTCAAGAGCTTGTTAGATGCGCTAATCAGTTACAATCGCACCATGTCTTCGACGGTGGTGACATCGGCGCGATTCCCATCAAAAACCTCGTAGCCAATCGGTAGGCCGCCTTCAGGAGTGACGACCAAGCCGATGTTGACCTGTTTGCAATCAGGCCGTTTGTCTCGAGAATAGCCGCGCTTCGCTCTACGATTGGACTTCGCCTCACCCTCGAAGTAAGTGCTGGTCACATGATAGAGCAGAAATTCGAACTCCACGCCAAACCAGCTTTGGTAACGCTCCATGAGATGTCGGCAGAGGGAGAAATGACCGGAAGTTGTGGATGAGGGCGGTCGGGGCATCATGAAGAGTTCAACCATTTACCAAAACAACTGAACTCCAATGAAAACCACCAACCACCCCACCGAATCCGCATCTATTCTCGGCCAGGAAGGAGCAAGCACCGTCTGCCAGAACGCCCTTGAGGCCACCCTGCGACAAGGAGCCCAAGTGCTTCTTCATGCCGCCATCGACAACGAAGTCTCCGACTACATTCAAGCCCATCAACATCAGCGTGATGACCAGGGTCATCGCCAAGTCGTTCGCAACGGCCATCTTCCTGAAGCGACAACTTCAGACTGGAATAGGAAACGTTTCTGTTCGGCAGCCCAGGATCAATGATCGCCGATCAGGCCAGCGGTTCACCAGCGCCATCCTTCCGCCGTACCTACGCCGAGTCGCTTCACTGGACAACCTCATCCCGGCACTCTACCTGCGAGGAATCTCAACCTCCGAGATGAGTCGAGCCTTAGAGCCGATCCTCGGTGAGAACGCATCGGGTCTTTCTGCAGCCAACATCGTTCGACGAGGAAGAGCAATGGGAGAAAGAACGCGAGCAATGGAGCAAGCGTGACCTCAGCGACAAGGAATACGTCTATCTCTGGGCCGACGGGATCTACTTCCATGTCAGGCTCAATGACGACCGCCCATGTGTTCTCGTAATCGTCGGCTCCTTACCCGATGGAACCAAGGAATTGGTAACCATCAGCGATGGAGAACGAGAGAGCAAACTGTCCTGGAAAAATGTGCTCAGAGACCTCAAGAAACGAGGATTGAAAATCCCTCCGAAACTGAGTATCGCCGATGGAGCTCTCGGGTTCTGGAGCGCCTTGGAAGAGGAATATCCGACAAGCAAACAGCAACGATGTTGGGTGCACAAGACAGCCAACATCCTCGACAAGCTGCCGAAGAAAGCGCAGCCCCTTGCCAAGGAACGCATCCATGAAATCTACATGGCGGAAACAAAGAAGGCCGCCTTGGAGGCCTATGACGAGTTCTTCACGCTCTACGAAGCCAAGTATCCGAAAGCGTGCGCCTGCCTGAAGAAAGACAAGGAAACTCTACTAACGTTCTACGATTTTCCAGCCGAGCACTGGAGACACATCCGGACGACAAACCCGATTGAGTCGACGTTTGCCACGGTCCGCCATCGGACTCGACAAACCAAAGGGTGCGGATCGAGGAAAGCAACCCTTTCAATGGTCTACAAGCTCGGCCTGGAAGCCGAGAAAGGCTGGCGTCGACTGAACGGATATCGTCAACTTGACAAAGTCGTGCAAGGAATCATCTTCGTGGACGGCATCGAGCAGCAAACCGCTGCCTAACCCATGATCGAACTTCGAATGGTGTTCCGACCGCCCTCATCCACAACTTCCGGTCATTTCTCCGGCAGAGGGCGTCTTTGTGGCTGTTGAGGACATCGAGTCCTCGATAAAGGCGCGAATCATTGATCTTCGGCCAGGGCACCCCAAGTAGATCGGGCAATGCACTGTCTTGATACCAGCGTTCGGCCACCTCCAACTCGCTCTTGTTCCCGCAGAAACGAGCGATGGTCAGAATGCATGCAGTCACTGCCCAAGGCACCGACTCCCGGCCGGTGTCAATGAGTTGCTGGAGGATACGGTGCAACCCAAGACGGTGCCAGAGCGCCAGGGCGAGATAGGTTTGGCCAAATTCACGGCTGCGCTCGACCCGAAGCCCTCTGATATCGACCTCTGTCCACTGAGATCGATGAGTTCTCTTCTGATCTTCCGGCGAAGCCTGTCCGTCGAGTTGAAGCTGCTCTTCATGATTCGACCGGCCCTCAAGCAGCTCACCGATGTCTTCCCAACGGTGCCGAGAATTGGAGTCCAAACCCGGCGCCTTCCCCAAATTGGCCGCCACACGATGGCGGGGGCCGCGCTCCGTGCGCACGGTCTCTACCAGCGACCAGTATTCATACGTCTCACCCTTGGCCTTCCGTCGATTGCGCTTGAGAAACATGACACACTTTCCGATCCACGGCAGCCATCGCAACGTGCGGTTCGCTACTACACCGGCGACGGGGAAATCAAACCCCGGTAGAATCAGCAATTCGGGGGTCCTCCGCCCCAAAATTGCATCATTTTTCTCCTAAACTGACGAACTTGGGCTACCGGGGCCGCCGGAGGCGCACAGACGACGATCGAGTTCATGAGCCCGGGCGGTCACGCTGAGTCGTTGCTTTAAACGCTAAAAATAGAGCTATTTTGTGTCGACTGTTGTCGCGAAATGCCAAATTATTCATTTCCAAAAAAACAGAAAAACAGAGTTGCTCCAAAGCGAGTCATCGTGTGTGACGGCACGCGCAAGCGAATCTGGCCGACTCTCCATGAAGGATCATGATGACGCATGGTCTATCCATCGCAAATTCGAAAAAAGGAAGACGCGGAGTATGCCGCGGATGGGTGAATCGCGCGCGAGCGCTCATGAATAGATTTCGGCGCCCGCTTCCTTGAACTCCTCGGCCTTTTCCTTCAGGCCTTCCTCGATGGCCTCCTCCGAGGTCAATCCGTGTTCCTCGGCGTATTGCCGGACCTCTTCGGTGATCTTCATGCTGCAAAACGTCGGGCCGCACATGGAACAGAAGTGAGCCGTTTTGGCGCCGTCCTGAGGGAGGGTCTCGTCGTGAAAAGACTGGGCCTTTTCCGGGTCCAGGGAAAGATTGAACTGGTCTTCCCAACGAAATTCAAAACGGGCTTTGCTCACGGCGTTGTCCCGTTCCTGGGCCGCCGGATGTCCCTTGGCCAGGTCGGCGGCGTGGGCGGCGATCTTGTAAGTGATCACTCCCTCACGGACGTCGTCCCGGTTGGGCAGGCCGAGGTGTTCCTTGGGTGTGACGTAACAGAGCATGGCGCAGCCGTACCAACCGATCACGGCAGCCCCGATGCCACTGGTGATGTGGTCGTAGCCGGGCGCAATGTCCGTGGTCAGCGGTCCCAGCGTGTAAAACGGGGCTTCATGGCACCAGTCGAGCTGATTGTCCATGTTTTCCTTGATGAGGTGCATGGGGACGTGACCGGGACCTTCACACATCACTTGAACGCCACGCTCCCAGGCTCTCTTGGTGAGTTCGCCCTGGGTCTTCAACTCGGCGAACTGGGCGTAGTCATTGGCGTCGGCAATGGATCCCGGGCGGAGGCCGTCGCCGATGGAGAAACTCACATCGTAGGCCGCCATGATATCGCAGATCTCATCCCAGTGCGTGTAGAGAAAGCTTTCCCGGTGATGGGACAGGCACCATTTGGCCATGATCGAACCGCCGCGTGAGACAATTCCCGTCATGCGAGTGGCGGTGCGCGGGATGTAGCGGAGGAGGACTCCGGCGTGAATGGTGAAGTAATCCACACCCTGTTCAGCTTGCTCGATCAAGGTGTCGCGGAACAGTTCCCAGGTGAGTTCCTCGACGCGGCCGTTGATCTTCTCCAGGGCCTGGTAGATGGGCACGGTGCCGATCGGCACGGGGCTGTTGCGGATGATCCATTCGCGGGTGGCATGGATGTTTTTCCCGGTGGAGAGATCCATCACCGTGTCGGCGCCCCATTTGGTGGCCCAGCGCATCTTTTCCACTTCCTCGTCGATGGTGGAAGCCACGGCTGAGTTGCCGATGTTGGCGTTGATTTTTACCAGGAAATTGCGCCCGATGATCATGGGCTCGCTCTCCGGATGATTGATGTTGGCGGGGATGATGGCGCGGCCGGCAGCCACCTCATCACGAACGAATTCCGGGGTGATGTACTCGGGAATGGAGGCCCCAAAGGACTGGCCGGGATGCTGGTGGTGAAGGAGATTGCGCGGCCCGTTGACGGATTCGGAGGCGGCCTGGAAGGCATTTTCTCGACCGAAGTTTTCCCGAATGGCGATGTATTCCATCTCTGGAGTGATGATGCCCTGCCGGGCGTACCACAGTTGCGAAACGGGGTGGTCTTTGGCCCGGAGAGGTTTGCGGACGAGTCCGGGGTACTCTTTTAGGCGGTTGGCCGCGTTCTTATTCTCGTTGTAGCGCGCGGCGTGATCGTCGCTGAGATAGCCATTGTCGACCGGTTTCACGTGCCGGCCTTCGTATTCCTCGACGTCCCCGCGACCGAGGATCCAGGAGCGCCGGAGCGCCGGCAGGCCTTCCTCGACTTTGCCCTCGAAGGATCCATCGCCCCAGGGTCCGCTGGTGTCATAGATTCGGACCGGAGCGTTGGCTTCCACCCGGCCATTCGGGTGCTTGGTTTCCGCAAGTTCGACCTCGCGGAGAGGCACTTCGAGATCGGGGTGGATGTGGCCTTTGACGTAGACGCGCTGGCTCCTCGGGAAGAGCGTTTGTTCGCGCCGGATGATGTTGTCGTCGTCGTCTTTGGGAGCAATCATGAGCAATGAGAGTGATGAGGTGGCGGAGTCGCTTCTTGATGGGTGGGGGCGGATGGCGCGTTTTGGCGCGGCAAGCAAGACAGGCAAGCACGGCTCGTGGCCCGACTTCCGATGACTCCCTGCGGCAGTACGAACTGCATCAGGTTCCAAGGGTTTCTCTACCGATCCGCAGAGATCTCAGCCGAATCCGCTCGGCTCCCCTGTCTTGTTTGTGCGTCGGAGAGTAAAGAGGTGGGTTCGCGCTGTCAATGGGGGATGCGGGGAAGTCAGACATCAAGCAGCTCCAATGCCGAGAGGGTGAAACCTTGGAAACCGCGATCGAAAGTGACCATTGGCATTCCGAGAGCTTCGGCCAATGCGGCGAGCGAGGCGTCCGTCCACAGTTTCATCGAAGGTTTTCGGCCGCTGACGTTGAGTCGGAGATAGTGCTCGATCGTTTCGGGGAAGTCATCGAGTTCAAAGAGGCGCTCGTCCGCTTCCAACTGGGACCAAGCGTCGAGAGCGCCTTCGGGTTTTTGGAGGGCGCGGCCCATGATGTGGGGGTTGGAAAGATGGCGTAGGATCGCGAGGCGGATCGGCAAACACAGACGGTCAGACGGACGGACTGAAGTCCATCCCATGGCAAGCAGGCAGGCAGGCAAGGGCGCACCAAGGTGGGTCGACCGGGTGGCCCCTGTCGAACTGAGATGGCGTGCCGTTCCCTCAGGGATGGATCGACTCCATTCTTCAGGGCAAGCGGAGGGCATGGCTTCCCGTGCCTCGAGGACCCTTTCTGCGTGGTGGAAAACCGCGTTGGTGCGGAGGCGGGAGTCAGTGCGACGACGCTCCAAAAGCGTCCTTGGCCCCCAAGATGGCCTCGACGAGACCGGGGATGTCGTGCTGCTTGGCGCCGATGTCGACGCGGCGACCGTGTTTTTGGATGGTCTGCGAGGTGATCGGCCCGATGCTCGCGATTTTGATTCCGTCGGGCATGGGAAGATCCAGATCCATGAAGCAGTCGACCGTGGAGGAACTGGTGAAGGTGATGAGGTCGGCGCCCTCGGCGGCGAATCGGGCGCGGGCACCGGAAACGTCTTCGGTTTCTTTCACCGTGCGATAGGCGACGGTCTCGTCGACGATGGCGCCCATTTTCGTCAATTCCTCGCCGATGACTTCGCGGGTGCTCTCCGCTTTCACCCAGAGAATGGTCTGGTTCTCCACGGAACCCTCCTTTCGGAAAGCCTCGATCAGGCCTTCGGCGACGAACCGTTCCGGCAAGAGGTCGACGCCCAGGTGGTAATCCTTGATTTTCTGCGCGGTGCCGGGGCCGATGGCGGCGATGCGGGCACCCCCGATGGAGCGGGCATCTTGATAGATCTTGAAGAACAGCTGAAAGAAGGCCTCCACGCCATTGGGGCTGGTGAAGACGAGCCAATCGTAACTGTGAGCGTCCTGGACCATCCGGCCGAAACCTAACAAGTCCTCGGGCTGCTCGATCCGGATGGTGGGCAATTCAAAGACATCGGCTCCCAACTGGCGCAGCTTGCGGCTCAGTCCGCCGGCTTGTTTGCGCGTGCGGGTGACGACGATGCGCTTGCCGAAGAGCGGGCGATTTTCGAACCAATTGAGGTGGTCATGAAAGCGCACCACTTCCCCGAGGACCGCGACCGCCGGGGCTTTGAAGCCCGTTTTTTGAACCTTCTCGGCGATGTCGCCGACCGTTCCCGTGAGGGTGCGTTGTTGTCCCGTGGTGGCCCACCGGATGAGTGCCATCGGTTCCTCCGGGGACAGGCCCGCCGCGATCATGGTCTGCGTGATCGCGGCCAATCGCTGCACGCCCATCAGCATGACCTTGGTTCCTGGCGTGTTGCCGATCGCGCCGTAATCGATGGCGGACGCGCCCTTGCTGGGATCTTCGTGTCCGGTGAAAATGGTTAGCTGGGAGTTGCACACCCGATGGGTGACCGGGATGCCGGCATAGGCCGGGCCGGCGATCGTCGAGCTGATGCCCGGCACCAGTTCGAAGGGGATGCCGGCGGCGCTCAGGTCCTGCGCCTCCTCGCCTCCTCGTCCGAAAACCATGGGATCGCCGCCTTTGAGCCGGGTGACCATCTTGCCTTCCCGTGCCTTTTCCACGAGCAGAGCATTGATTTGCTCTTGGGTCAGTGTGTGGTGCTTGGCCTTTTTGCCAGCGTAGATCAACTCGGCTTCCGGCTTGGCCCAGCGCAGCATTTCGGAGTTGCTCAGGTAATCGTAGACGATCACGTCGGCTTCCTCGATACACTCCTTGGCGCGCAAGGTGAGGAGTCCAATGTCGCCCGGACCGGCGCCGACGAGGTAACAGAGGCCGACTGGATTCTGCTTCTTCTTGGTCATGAGGGAAGGGATTGCATGAGTTGGTCGACCAGCCGCGTCAGGTCATTGGCCTTGCCCTCCACGCGGGCTTCCCGCGGGGGATCGGCAAGCTGATGCTCATTGAAGACTCTCAGATGGATGGCAAAGCCATCGTCTTCTTCTCGGAGTTGGGTGTCGACGCCCACCGGCGTGTGACAGCCCGCTTGCAGGCGTTCCAGAATGAGGCGTTCCGCGGTCACACGCGTGAAGGTGGGAGGATGGTGGATGGGACTCAGCCGGTCGCGGGTCACGTGATCGTCCACGCGTGTCTCGAGGGCGATGGCGCCCTGTCCGCAGGCGGGCAGAAAGGCGGGCGGTGCGAGGGCCAGGACCTGCAGGGTTTGATCTCCCCACGGCATCTCCGGGCCGCTGCGCGGGTCGAGGTAATCGAGCCGGTGAAGACCGGCCAGCGCCAGGACGGTCCCCAGCATGGAATCGTCCCGCAGCAGCTTGTCGAGACGGGTGGGCACGTTGCCGCGGATCTCCTCCAGGTTCAGGTCCGGCCGGTGCCAGTGGAGCTGGGCCTGCCTGCGGACGCTGCTGGTGGTGATCCTGGCACCTTGGGGAAGATTTTTCAGGCTGGCGAGGGGGCTCTTGGTGATGAGGGCGTCCCGGGCGTCGGCGCGTTCCAGGACGGCGCTCAGCACAAATGAGGGGTCCAGCTCCGTCGGCACGTCTTTGAGGCTGTGCACCGCGACGTCGATCTCGCCGGCGGCCAGGGCCGCCTCGAGTTCCTTGGTGAAAATGCCTTTGTCGACGATCTGCCCGCTACTAAATTCAGACAACTTGAGATCCGGACGCTGGTCACCGATGGTCTTGATGATCTTCGTCTCGCAGTGGAGAGAAGGGTCCGTTTGGGCCAGGGCCGCCTCGACCATCCGGGTCTGTGTCAGGGCCAGATCGCTCCCCCGCGTGCCGAGAATGAGGGCGCTCATGCCGTGGTGAGGGGATTGACGTCGCCGGATTCCGTGGAGGATTTTCGCGGGGGTTTCCGGCTCGATTCCTGGATCAGGTGTTCCTCCACATGGCGGTCGACCAATTCATAGCAGCGCCTCAGTTGTTCCTGGCGCCGGGTCTTGCCCGCCTCGGCGAGTTGCTGGAGGGCGTCGAGGTCGTGCACGTAAACGCTTTCCAGCAGTCGGACCTCCGGAGCGATATCGCGCGGCAGTGAGAGATCGATCATGAAGAGTGGTCGGCCTTTCCGTTCGCGCAGGGGACGCTTGAGCTTCTCCGGCGTGACGACGTGGTGGGGAGCGGCCGTGGAGCTGATGACGATGTCCACCCGGGCCAACTCGCGGTCCCACTCTTCGAAATGGATGGCTCTTCCTCCGATTTCCTTGGCGAGGTCGATGGCTTTGTCGTGGGAGCGGTTCGAAACGATGACGGCGCTGGCGCCGCGGGATTGCAGGCTCTGCGCCGTTCGCCGACTGATCTCACCGGCGCCGATGAGGAGGGTCTGGCATTGCTTCAGATCGCCGAAGATCTTCTCCGCCATCTCGACGCCGACCGCCCCGACGGAGGTGGCGCCCCGGGTGATGTGGGTGTGGGTGCGGACGTGTTTCCCAACCTGAAAACTGCGCTGGAAGAGACGGTTAAGATGTTTGCCAGTGGTTCCGGCGTCTTGAGCGACGGAGTAGGCCTTCTTGACCTGGCCGAAGATTTCGGTCTCTCCGAGGACCATGGAATTGAGTCCACTGGCGACGGCGAAGAGATGGCGGACCATTTCGTGGCGCTCCCGACAGTAGAAGGCGCTCAAGTCCTCCTGGGTGAGCTCGAAATGGCCGGTCAGCCAGGTGCGCAGGCGGTCGATCACCGTCTGAGTGGTGGTGCCCTGATCAGCCACGGCATAAATCTCCATGCGGTTGCAGGTGGAAAGCACGACCGTTTCCGCAATGCTGTCTAACAAATGCAGTTGGGTGAGGGCTTCCGGCAATCTCGCCTCGGTAAACGCCACTTTCTCACGGGAGGCCACCGAAGCGGTCTCGTGATTGTAGCCGAAACAGACGAATTGCATGAGGCGAGACGTGAAGTTAGAGAAACCAATAGGAGAGAATGGGGAAGGCGAAAGCCGCGATCGTCAGAACGGCGAGGCGGCGTGCTCCCAGGCCGCGGACCCATTTGGTCAAGATGACGAGCCCATAGGCGAGCCAAACCGCCGCGATGGAAACGAGCTTGTAGGTCTCGGGCAGGCGTTCCATCTTGAAGGCGGCCAGGATGCCGATGCTGAGCAGAAGAAAGCCTAACCAAAGCAGGCGGCCGATGGCCTGGGTCAGGTAATGCACCGGAGGCAATTGGTAGAACAGGAGCCCCAGACGGCCTGAGCGGAGGTAGCGATCCTGGATGAGAAACATCACTCCGGCGACGAAGGACAGGGCGAAGGCGCCGTAGGCGATGAGGGCCACGGCGGCGTGCAACTCCAGCCAGTAGTCCGAGGCGGGCTTGGCGGCCCTCACTGGATGATGGAGGAGAAGGGCGATCCCCCGAAGAAGGGCGATCCCCTGAAATACGACGATCAAGGGCGCGGTGAAGAAGCCGAGGAGCGAGAGATGGAAGGCACGACCCACGGCGAAGTAGAGGAGTGCCATGGACCAACTGACGAAAATCAGGATTTCGAATCCGCTGGTCAGGGGGCAGCGCCCGTGGGCCTGGCCTCTCAAGTAGAGAAAGGCCGATTGGGCAGCGAATCCGCCCGCCATGAAGCCCAGGCGTGACCAGGCCGAGGCCCGTCGCTCGTGCCGCAAAGCTCGCCACGAATTCACGCAGGCGATCGCGAAGAGGGCGGTGGAGACGGAGAGAAGAAGGAATTCCATGGGGGAGAACCGGAGTCGACAAGGCTAGGCACGCGCTCCCGTGGTGCAACTGGGATTCGTCGTCTTTGGAGGGGAACCGTTTGGGAGCCATGGTGGACTGACGACCATTGGGAACCGGGTAATTCTGACAGAGTTGTCATCTGACAGAGTTGTCATCGTTCCGGGAACGAGTTCGCAGATGGGAATTCCTTCCCCTGTCTGGATGGGAGTCATTTCCCAGGGCGCCCGGTGGGCGAGATCAGCGGTTTAATTTGTAAGACGTGCATATTCAATGATTTAGAAATGATGTAATCGCGCTGGCACACTTTGCGCAAAGAAAACAGGCATGCTGAATCTCCCCGCTTCCCAATCCGGTCCGGGCTCTCATTGCCGGCCGGGTGACGGCAGGAGGGAGAAGAAGCACGGACCGGTTTTCTCCATCGATCGCGGTCGCCCCAAGGGGCGTTCGGGATGGATCGGAGGGAACGCTTCACCGGGCTACCCCGACAACCCCGGATCCGTTCGTTCGGGTCCAAGCGATAGACCCACACCCCTGAAGCAGAACCGAGCGGCTTCTCCAAGCCGTTCCTTACCAAGCAGAAATGGAAAACAGAAAACAAACCAATCCTAAAGAAATGAAAAAAACCATATTCCCCCTGTTGTTGACCACCGTGGTCACTCTTTCCCTCAACGATGCTAGCGCGCATCGCGTCTTTGGCCTTGGCGGCTCGCGTCTGGCCGAGATCGATACGGACGGCGATGGCACGATTTCCGACGAGGAGCGCGAGGCCGCCCGGGCCGCTCGAGAGGAAGCCCGGCAGGCCTTCATCGACGAATTCGACGAGGACGGCGATGGCGTGCTCAATGAAGAAGAGCGCGAGGCGGCCAAGGCGGCACGTGAAGCGGAGCGCGAGGCCGCCAAGACGGAGCGCTACCACGAGATCGACGGCGATGCCGACGGTGAGGTGACGGTCGAGGAACTTCAGGCCGCCATGCCCGAGGTCGACCCGGAACGTGTGGCCAAGGTGCTGGCTCGACTGGACGAGGACGAGAGCGGCACGGTCTCGCTCGATGAATTCCTCAACGCATCGCCTCGGGGACGCGGCCAGGCCGGTCCCGGCGGTCAGCGTGGGCCCAAGGCAGGCCATCGCCCTCCGCGTCGTCCCGGCCGCGCGATCCGCATCCGTGGTGGCATCGGAGGACGCGTGGCGCGGGCGATCGGCGGTGCCCCTGACGGGGGAGGTGAGGAGCTCCAGTAGGCCCTGAGAATCGGGTGACCCGTGGATGGGTTGCCAAAAATTCCGAAGGGCGGCCGGATCCCGCGTCCATGCATCCAAAAGGTGGGTGATGCGTGGATGCCCCCCTGCCCCGGGAGCCGCCGCCCTTCGGATCATCCTTCACGTTCACTTTCACGTCACTGTCACCCTTCAAGCCCATGCCACGCGCCATGATGAATCCTCGCTCGATTGGAATCTTTTCCGGGCTGATCGCCCTCACCCAGACCGCGATTGCGGTGGATGTCTACCAAACCGATTTCTCGTCATTTCCGGCCGGTGAAGACCAGTTGGCGGGCCATGATGGATGGTTCCGGATCCCACGTGGGCCAGGGGCTTCACGATGTCGATGAGGACATCTACTCCGGCCGAGGGAAGAGCGCTTTCCTTGGCGGGACTTCGCCCGCTGACGGCGATCCCGTGGTGCAGGTCCACCGCCCTTTTGACCGATGGTTGATCGAGCAAGCGACGATCGAGACCCTCAAATTTCAGGTGTTCTTCGGCGTGGCGGCTTCTTTCGAGGGCGGAAACGATGCCTTCGCTTTCACTTTTTACGATTCCGCCGGACGAACACTGGCGTCCCTCCAATTCGATACCGATGCCATCGATTTTGGCATCTGGGTGGAGGACGGCGTCGAACGAGAATACAGCGGCGAGAGTTTCCTGACCGATTACCTGCACGCCTTGCGTGCGAGCGTTGATCTCACCGCGAATGTCTGGTCCGCCGAGCTGGATGGCTTGCCGATTTTTTCGGGGCGCGCTTTCACGGCCATGGATCCGCGGCCAACGATCGCCGCGGTGGGGGCGGAGTGGATCATCGCCGATCTCCTTTCCCCGGGAGACAACTGGCTTCTGTTTGATGATTGATCGCTGACGGCCACGGTCGATCCCCGGACGATTCCCCTTCCCGAGACGACGGCGATCGAGCGCCGGTCTGATGGCGTCATGGAGCTGTTCTGGGAAGCGTTTCCTGGCGTGCCCTACCGGGTGGAGACGAGCGTGGACGGCCTCGATTGGACTCCCGCCGGGACCGTGCAGGCGCCGGAGGCGGATTCGATGGCTTTTTTTGAAGATCGCGAGTGGTCAGGCGATGTCCGGCTCTACCGCGTCCAGCCGGAAGGAGGACAGCCATGAACACGAAGGCTCGCCGGTGGCTTTGGGGGGACTCTCTTGTTGTCTCATCTGGCGGTCTGGGGTCTGGACGCCGTTAGTCCGAGAGCGCGGCCTCGATGGCGTGGCCGTCGGCGACCGGGACGGTCGAAAGGTCTCTCCTCTCCCCGCGGAAGCCTGCGGGAAGCCAGGTTCGCCATAATGACGATGGCCGGCTCCTCTCGGAAAATCACCGGCTTCCCCGATTGGGATCCTATCGGGAGCGCATCGAGGGGACCCTCCGGGAGGTTGGCTCGATGGATGACGGGGAGGTGCTGGGGGCTTTGAAGGACCTGCGCCATCGTCCCGAGGGAACGGATCGCTTGCTCGCGGAGCAGGTCTTGCTGGCCCGTTACGCCGAACTGGATCCCGAGACGGCCCTGACCTACGTGGAGGGATTGAGCGGCCTCGGTCACGAACTGGGACAGCTGACGGTCATGAGCGCCTGGGCGGCGGGTGATCCGGAGTTGGCGGGTGCCTATTTTTCTGAGGAGAACGAGCACTTCGGCATCCTGGACGAGGAATCGCGAGCGGTGGCGGCGGCGGTGGCGTCCGAGTGGGCGGCACAGGACGTCGAGGGCGCCCTGGACTGGGTGGCCACCCTCGCGCCGGATCAGCAGGGAGAAGCTTATCGACGGATGGCTTCGGACGCCGTGGTGGCCGACCCCGATCGCGCGATGGCCCTGGTGGAGTCGATGCCGGATGGCGTGGATCGGCGTGAAATGGCCGAGGCCATGGCGGGTCAGTGGGCCTTGGAAGATCCCGCGGCGGCGAGCGACTGGTTGTCGTCGCTGCCCGCGAGCGATCAAGCCTCGGCCATGCCTTCGACGCTGAAGGCGTGGATGCGGACCGATCCCCGGGGTGTTTCCGAGTGGTTGGCCGACGCGCCGGAGAGTTTGGCCAAGGACCGGGCTATTCTCGCCATGACGGAGTCGCCCACCCTGTGGCGCGATCCCCAGGCGGCGGTGGCGTGGTCGACCGTCATTCAGGATCCGGATACGAGGTCGCAAGCTTTGGAAAAAACGCTGATGCGCTGGCAGCGCAGCGACCCGGAGAGTCTCGAGCGTTGGCTAACCCCCAGCGTTTCATAAAATGGCCAGTCAGGCCATCATGTAGTAGGCGATTTCTTCTTCGACGGCCTGATTGTCTCCGAGTGTCAATGTGAGTCGACCTCGAGGGCGACTCAGGCGTCCGGCACGCTGGATGATTTTGCGGCGAATCGTGCCGAGTCCTTCAAACATCCACTCCGCAGCCCTTTTGGGGGACGATTTGCGTGACCGCTCCGCAGATCGCATCTGTATTTCGCGTGTGAGATTGTGGGTGAGGATACTGGCCAAAAGGAAAGCTTCGTTGGCGGCACGTCGCTTGGCCGGAATATAGTCCATCTGGGCCTGGCTCTTGGCTTCGCCAAAAATCTTCTCCTAAAGAGCCACGCTCTTCATGAAATTTCACCACATGAGCGGCCGTGTTTGTCTTGTTGGTGATGATCGCCTCGTATTCATAGTTCTCCTCGACTGGTTCGAAAAGATCCAGTTGGAGCGGTCCTTTGCGCTGAGTGCGCCTCATGGTTCGAATGCGCGCTTTGCGCGCCCAACTTTTTGGCTTCCAGCGGATTTCGAAGTGATGAATCTTTCCCTCTCCGCCTTGGGTTCGGGACCAGCGACGGCGCTTCTCAATGATGCCCTTGAGTTCCACAAGCCGCTCGAAAGGCATCGAGAACGTATATTCCAGGCCAAGGGTCTTTGCCTCTGAAACCATCTGATCGCTGAAAAACGCGCTGTCGGCGCGCAACTCGATCTGCACATCAGGCAGCACCTTGCGAATCTTCTCCACGCAGGAACGGAGGAACTCCACTGCGCCATTGGAGTCATGGACGTTGCCACTTCGATGAAGGAAGTCGAAGATTTGTCCGGTTTGAGCGATCGTCGCGAGCAGTGGATAATAACTGCGCTCTCCTTTTTTCTTCTTGTTAAATCCCACCGCCGTCCCTTCCGCATGGCGACTCGTGCTCTGAACGCTTCCGTCCAAATCAAGCGTGATGCGTTTGATTCCCTCCTCCTGAAGTCGCGACAGGCAAACGAAATGATTCATCTCCCTCATCCTCTCAAGGCTTTGACAATCGACCTCTCCCAACATCCGGCTCATCGTTGGGACACTGGGCAATTGGTGCATCCCCAAAACCTGTCGTACAAGGGGATCATCTCGGTAGTAGTCCAAATCGCGAAGCATCCGGTAGCCCAGTATAAGATGCACGATAAGACACATGAAAACCTTGTGGAACTTGTAGAAGCGGGACATGCGCCGATCCAGTGGATCAAAGCACTCCTGAAGCTTCCCCTCCAGATCCAATTCCTGAAAGAGCTTCTGAAAGATAACGAGACCGCCGAAAGAGGTCAGTTCTTGATCTTCAAATTTGATCGCCGGAATCGTTCTGGACTTTGCATTAATCGTACGTCGTGCTACTCTCACTGTAGGTGGCTTTTGGGTTGAAGTGTTTGGTGTTTTGGTAGATTCCAAATCAACCTTATCCCAAAGGCCCCTGCCACTATTTTCTTGGGATTCTTGCCCCGATTTATGAAACTATGGGGTAACCAGTCAGGGCATGGAGGCGGTGCCGGGAACGGCTCCATGATTCTGAAGCGGCCGCCGGGCAAGAGGCTCGGTGGTTCTCGCCGAGCAAGTGCTCCTCTGTCCGGAGTGTCTCTCCCGTCATGTCGCCTCAGGACAGTTCCTGCTTCTCGTAGAGCATTTGATAGGTGGGAGAGGTGCTCATCAGGCTGGCGTGGTCGCCTCGGGCGGTGATGCGCCCCGCTTCGAAGACGAGGATTTCGTCGGCGAGTTTGAGGGTGGCGAAACGGTGGGCGATCATGAGAACGGTCTTCCCTCGCATGAGCAAACGCAACTCGGCTTGAACCCGGCTTTCGCTCTCGGAGTCGAGCGCCGAGGACGCTTCGTCAAGGATGAGAATGGGCGGGTTCCGTAGGAAAGCTCGAGCGATGGCGATGCGCTGTTTCTGACCGCCCGAGAGGCGCGTGCCGCGATCGCCGACTGTGGTGTGAAATCCTTCCCGCTCGGCTTCGATGAACTCTTTGGCGTTGGCTTTCTCCGCCGCTTGAACGATCTCTTCGAGGCTGGCTTCCGGTCGGCTGAGGCGGAGATTCTCGAGGATGGAGTCGTTGAAGAGGACGGGGTCCTGGGGGACGAGGCCGATCTGATGGCGAAGATCGAGCAGGCCGATATTTCGCAAATCGTGATTGTCTAACAGGATTCTTCCCTCGACGGGATCATGGAAACGCATGACCAGGTTGATGAAGGTCGACTTACCGGCGCCGCTGGGACCAACGAGGGCGTAGGCTCGGCCGGGTTCGAGGGTGCAGTCGATGTCTTTGAGCACGGGTTGGCCGGAGCCCTTCGCCCCTCCGTAGTGGAAACTGACGTGGTCGAAGCGCAGGTGGCCACGAACGGGCTGTTCGAGAGGGCGGGCGTCCGGCTTGTCCTCCACCAAAACGGGAGCGTGCAGCACCTCCTCGATGCGATCGAGGGAGGCGATGCCGCGTTTCAGCTCGTTGTTGATCCCGCCAATTCTCTTGATGGGCTCATAACACATGTGCAACGCGAGAAAGAGCGCCACCACTTCCTCCACTCGCAGATTGAGCTGGGATCGCGCGGCGAAATAGATCGCCGTGGTGATGACCAGCCCGGTGATCAACTCGATCATGGGAGATAGGCTCTTGTCGTACTTGACCACCTTGAGCTGGGAATGGAGAAATTTGGCCACCGCCTTTCCGAACTTCGCCTCTTCGGCCGCTTCCAGGGAGAAAGCGCGGATTTCCCGCGTGGCGCCAAGGTTTTCCGATGCCACCTCGGTGACGTTGCCCGTTTGTTTCTGGAGCTGCTTGGCCCTGCGCTGGAGGCGCTTCCCG
This sequence comes from Verrucomicrobiales bacterium, assembly GCA_965204485.1. Lineage (GTDB taxonomy): Bacteria > Verrucomicrobiota > Verrucomicrobiia > Verrucomicrobiales > DEV007 > JAACDM01. The sequence goes on along the minus strand of CBDBEZ010000132.1, from coordinate 55,269 downwards.
ATGTAGCGGATGGGAAGCACGCAGATCGGCACCGCGGCGAGGCAAAAGAGAAGGAAGAGGTTTTCGCGATGGGTGATGGACAGGTAGGTCAGGTAGGTCAGTGCGAAGAGAAAAGTGAAAGGTTCCCGGATGAGACTGTTGGAAACGTTGACGATGCAGTTCTTGACCAGATTGCAATCCACCATCAGCCGACTGAGGAGATCGCCTTTGTTGATTTCCTGAAAGTAGCCGATGTGGAGGGCTTGCAGTTTGGCGAACACCCGGGTGCGGATCTGCTCGAGAACTTTGACGCCGCAGTAGGCGATCAGGTAGACATTGAGAAATCCGGCCACGGCGCGGACGAAGATGGCCAGCGGAAGCAGAAGAACGGTGCGGATGAGAACCGCGTCGGCATCGTTATCTCTGGGTAGGCGATCTTCCAGTGACTGCCCGAGGAGGGTTTCGGCTTCCCGGGGCGGGATGCCGAGTTCGGTGGAGATCCGGTCGACCCAGTCCTGGCGGGAAGCCCCGGGCATGGGTTGCTGCTCGATCAGGGCTTCGGCTCTTTGGTAGAGTCCGAGATCGACGGAGGCTTCGTTGGCGAAGATGATGGGGATGTTCTCCTTCACCACCATCGGGAAGCCCAGCCCGCTGGCGGCGCCGTAGAGGACGGCGCAGACGAGGGCCCCGAGAAACGCCCACCGGTAGGGCCAGAGGAGACCGTAGTAGGGGGCGAAGCGTTTGAGGCTGTTCACGATGAGAGGGGATCGGATGGCGACGCAGCCGCTCCGGCCTCCCGCCGGGGGGTCGATCAGTCCGCGTGCTCGTCGGCGAGCAACTCGCGGTACTTGATGGCCTCGACACCGACGGCGATCGCCACGCCGAAAATGGTGTCATCGGAGCAGATCCGGGAAACCTGGGCGGCGGGACGCGAGAGCCCCAGGACAAGCTGGCCGTAAGAACGTGGCCCTGCCCCGAGGACGAAGAGCTTGGAGGCGAGATGGCCGCTGTTGAGATCGGGAAAGACCAACACGTCGGCTTTCCCCGCCACCAGACTGTGGACTCCCTTGCGCTGGGCGGCCTCCGGCTGGAGAGCGACGTCGACCTGGAATTCACCGTCGATGTCAATTTCCAGCAGTTCCTTGCGGGCGCGGCGGCGTGCGAGACCCAGAGCGGCCAGCACGTGCTCGGTGTCGGGTGTTTTGGCGCTGCCCCGTGTGGAGTAGTTCAGCATCGCCACGCGGGCGGGTCGATCTAACAATGTGCTGGCAATCCGGCCGGATTCCACGGCGATCATGGCCAGCTCTTCCACGGAGGGCCGCGGAATGATGGCGCAGTCCGCCAGGAAGAGTACCCCGCTCTCTCCGAGAAGGGCATTGTCCGGATCCACGACGGCCATGCAGCTGGCGGCTGCCGGGCAGTGGTGCTGGGGTTTGATCATGTGGAACAGGGGCCGGAAAAAAGCCTCGGGGTAGACGCTGTTGCCCCCGACCATGCCGTCGGCGTTGCCATACTGGAGCATCATGGCGGCGAAATAGTCGGGCCGCTTCATGATCGCTTCCGGGTTGGTCACGCTCATCTTGCGATAGCGCTCCATCTTCTCGAACATCGCGGAGAAACGAGGCAGCTCGCTGCTGGTCTCGGGGTCGACGATCCCCACGCTCTCAAGGGAGATGCCCTGTTCCTTGGCCAGTGCGCGCAACTTGTCCTTGTTCCCAAGAAGAATGGGCACGCTGATTTCCTCACGGGCCAATTCCTGAGCGACCCGCAGCACCCGAAAGTCCTCGGGTTCGGGGAAAACGATGCGCTTGGGATGCCGTTTGAGCCTCTCGATCAGAGGTCCTGTGAAAGGGTTGTCAGTCTGGAACGGGGAATCTGTCATGAAGGAGCGAGCGCGAGAGGGCCGGCGGAGCCTGCTGTTGGGGGCGCCGGGACTTGGGGATACTTGGGGATAAACTGCCCTCAAACAAGAAAATGATCCCCCGGGATCAAGGTTTTTTCTCTGGCGGCGACGGAAAGTTCAGCGATGGTCGGCGGGGTCATGGTCGGAGTCGCGGATTATCACACGCACACCCCGCTTTGCCGCCACGCCGTGGGGCATCCGAGGGAATACGTGGCGGTGGCGGGACGGTGCGGGCTGACCGAAATGGGTTTCGCGTGTCACAGTCCCATGCGCGAGGCCTTTGACGACTGGCGAATGGGGATCGAGGAACTGCCGCGCTACTTGGAGATGGTGGAGGAGGCGCGCCAGGCGGGCGAGGAACGCGGGATTACGGTCCGGCTGGGACTGGAAGTGGACTACTTGCCGGGGCTGGAGGCGTGGATCGAGGAACTCGCGGGGATGGCTCCCTGGGACTTCCTGATCGGCAGCGTTCACTACCTAACAGACGAGCTGGTGGTGGATCATCCGGACCACCTGAGCCAGGTCGATGCCTCGTTCACGGCCGAGGTCGTCTGGGATCGCTATTGGCGTCGTTACGCACAGGTCATCCGCACGGGCTTGTTCGATTTCATGGCGCATCCCGATCTTCCCAAGAAGTTCGGCCGGGTGCCGGACGGCGATCTTTCCCCCTACTACGGAGAGACGATTGCGGCTCTCCGGGAGACGGACACGGCCTACGAAATCAACACCGCGGGGATTCGCAAGCCGGTGGGGACTTTCTACCCCTCGGAGGGGTTCGTGCGCCTGGCCGCCGCTGCGGGTGTGCCCCTCGTGATCAGCTCGGACGCCCATGCGCCAGGGGAAGTGGGGAGTCACTTTGACGAAGCCATTGCCCTGGCGCGCGGTGCGGGCTATACCGAGTTGGCGCATTTTGAACGGCGGAACCGCCAATTGCTTCCCTTTGGCCCATGAAATGGCGCGCGCGCGGGCGGACCGTCAACTTTCCGCGGCGGCCGCTGCTCATGGGGATCGTCAACGTGAACGACGACTCTTTTTGCGGGGACGGGTCGGTGGAGCCAGAAATGGCCGTTGACCAGGCTCGCCGCATGGCGGCGGATGGTGCCGATTTGATCGATCTGGGCGCGGAGAGCGCCCGCACCAATCGATCGGCGATCTCGGCCGGGGAGGAGGTGGATCGCTTGCGGCCGGTTTTGCGGCGGCTGGCCGAGGGCTGGGACGGCCTACGGCCTCGGGATGGGGAGCAGCTCTGGCCCCCGCTGATCTCCGTGAACACTTGGCGACCGGAGGTGGTGGAGGCGGTGCTACCCCTGGGCGTGGAGGTGGTGAGCGACCTGAGCGGTCTCGAATCCCCCGAAAATGCGGCTCTCTGTGTGCCTTGCGGGGCGGCTCTCTTGATCATGCACACGGTGGGTCTCCCCAAGGTCCCCCATCTGGAGGAACGCTACGACGATGTCTGGTCGTCGCTGACGCGCTTCTTTGAGGAACGGGTGGAGAGAGCCCGGGCGGCGGGCTTGTCCGATGATCGGCTGATTCTGGATCCGGGCCTCGACTTCGCCAAGCAGCGTGACGACAACCTGAGGATTCTGGCCGGTCTCGAGCGGCTGACCCATCGCCATGAGTCGCCAGTCCTGTTGCCGATTTCGCGGAAGACGGTGATTGGCGAGGTCCTGGACTTGCCCGAGCCGCGAGAACGGGACGCCGGAACGGTCGCCTGCCTGGTGGTCGGAGTGCGCCGGGGAGCAAAAATCTTCCGGGTTCACGAGGTGCGCGGGATGTTCGAAGCGCTCAAGACGATTTGGGCGGTTGAGGGGGGGAACGGGAGACGGAGTGGAGCGGAGGGCCGCCGGCAACGCGGCGGGATCGTGATTCGTTGATGGCCATGGAGCACGTCTGGATCTCACCGGCTCATCGCGCCTGGTTTCCCGGCGGGGAACGCGCGAGCCTGGAGGAATGGGCCGACTGGTTCGGGCTCGATTTGTGGGCTCACCGCAAGCGGACCAAGGTGGCTCGACGGACTCTGGAAAACGCGGCGGGGGAGAGCCTGGACGCCTATTTCAAGACTTATGCGACTTGCCGGCATGCCTGGGATGGGCTGGGGCGACGCTCCCGGGCGGTGTGGGAAGCCCGAAACTTGGAAAACTTCCGGCGCTGGGGGATCCCGGCGCCGAAAGTGGTGGCCTGGGGATACCGGCGACGCGGGTGGGGCTGCTGCAGCGATCGCAGTTTTCTCATCACGGAAACCGTGCCGGGAGCGCGTCCCTTGCGGGACGTCTGGCTGTCGCTGGACAGTCCCGCGGCGACCTCGTGGAGGGAATCGGTGATCGACCAGCTGGCCCTTCAGACGCGCACCTTGCACGGGCATCGCTGCTTTCACCAGGATCTCAAGTGGAGAAATTTGTTAGTTGACGACGAAGCAAGGCTGGCCTGGATCGACTGTCCCAAGGGCTATGTTAGCCGCTGGCGCTGGCGGCAGCGGCACGGTCGGATCAAAGACTTGGCGACCCTCGACAAGGTGGCGGTGCATCGTTGCACGGAGAGTGAGCGACGCCGTTTTCTCACGGTTTATTTGAAGACCGAAGACGAGGCCGAAATCGATCGCTGGGCGAGGGCGGTGGTGGCTTACCGGCGGAGGCGTCAGGACTGAGGCTTGGGCCGGGTTCGATGAACGGTGCGCGAGTCGTGAGGGAGGAAGAGAGGCGCGAACAGCGGAGGAGGGGGGAAGCGCGAGGAGCCGAGGATTCCGGAGGATCTCCGTTGACCCCAGGAGAAAACGGGCCTGGAGTTCGATGTGGACTGGTTATCCGTGGTTTGCCCAACCTGTTTCGAATCCTTTGAGATTCCGCCGCCGGACGTGAACGAGGCGGCGGCCCGGTTGGACTATGACTGTGAAGTGTGTTGCCGTCCCATGGTGCTTTCGGTCTTCGTCGATGAAGAAGGCCGGATGGGCGTGGAAGCCATGAGCATGGATGGGACGGACGGATGAACGATTCGGTGGAGAGCCGCTCGCCAGGACGCTTGGCGGCGTCCTGGGAGACTCTCTCAAATCGGTTGCCAAGCCCCCGAGCTTTGCTTCTTTGGGCCCCTGCCATGTCCCAAGCCCAACCGAGTTCTGATCCCACGCGCAACGCGCTCATGGACAAAATCGTGAGCCTCTGTAAACGCCGGGGATTCATTTTTCAGTCCAGCGAGATCTATGGCGGGCTGAATGGCTGCTGGGACTACGGGCCATTGGGGGCTGAGCTGAAGAAGAATCTCAAGGATTATTGGTGGCGGCGGATGGTGCGAGAGCGCGACGACGTCGTGGGGATGGACGGGGCGATTCTGCAGAATCGCGCCGTGTGGCAGGCCAGCGGACATGAGAAGACCTTCAGTGATCCGCTGGTCGATTGTAAGGAGACCAGGGCGCGTTTCCGTGCGGATCAGATCTTTTTCACGCCGGCGATCATTGGCGAGACCTCGCACGGCTTCGTGTCCGTGCTGGAATCGCCGTCCATGGAGGAGGAAGCTCTGCAAAAGATTCGCAAGCTGCAAAAGAAAGGCGGGTTAAAGGGAGAGATCGCACCTGTGCAGTTGAAGTGTCTGCTGGAGGCGTCCACCGAAGAGCGGACCCAGATTCCCAGCCCCAACGCCACGGAACCGGGTACTCTGACAGAACCGCGACAGTTCAATCTGATGTTCAAGACCTACGTCGGACCGGTGGAAGACGATTCCAACGTGACCTATCTGCGGCCCGAGACCGCGCAGGCGATCTTTGTGCAATTCAAGAACGTCTTGGAAACCTCGCGGGTGAAGCTCCCTTTCGGAATCGCCCAGATCGGGAAGGCCTTCCGCAACGAGATCAACCCTCGCAATTTCACCTTCCGTTCCCGGGAGTTCGAGCAGATGGAGATCGAGTATTTTTGCCGTCCCGAGGAAGGCATGGGCCTGCTGGACGATTGGCTGGAGACTCGTCTCAAGTTTTACGAGGAGATCGGACTTTCACGAGAGAAACTGCATGTGCTCGACGTGCCGGAGAAAGAGCGGGCCCATTACTCCAAGGGCACCTACGATATCGAGTATGCCTTTCCGTTTGGCGTGCAGGAACTGGAAGGTGTGGCCTACCGGACCGATTACGATCTGAGCAAGCATCAGGAGCACAGCGGCAAGCCCTTGGAGTATTTTGATGCCGAGACCAAGGAGAAGTTCACCCCTCATGTGGTCGAGCCCAGCGCCGGTGTGGACCGAACGGTGTTGGCCCTGATCTGTGAAGCTTTCGCCGAGGAAACGGTGACCAATGAAAAGGGCAAGGAGGAGACACGGACCGTGCTCCGTTTCAGTCCCCGGATGGCTCCGATCAAGTGCGGGATCTTTCCGCTCTTGAAGAACAAACCGGAACTCGTGGAGAAGGCCCGGGCTGTTCAGGAGATGTTGAGGCCGCACCTGAGCGTCTTTTACGACGAGAGCGGGGCGGTGGGCCGCCGTTACCGGCGTCAGGATGAAATCGGGACGCCCTTTTGCGTCACGATCGATTTCGATACCCTGGGCGAGAACGGACCGGAGAACGAGGGGACCGTCACCGTGCGGCATCGGGATTCCATGAGTCAGGAGCGCGTGGCAATCTCCCAACTCCTCGCCTACATCCTCCAGCGGATCCAGTAACATGAACGACGCCGTCGACGAGGAGTACAAGGTCAAACTGGATTTCTTTGAGGGTCCGTTAGACCTTCTGCTCTATCTCATCAAGAAGGATGAGATCGACATCTACAGCATTTCCATCGAGCGGATCACCAAGCAGTATCTCTCTTACATCGACACCTTCAAGCTGCTGAACATCGATCTGGCCAGCGAGTTCGTGGTGATGGCGGCGAACTTGATGTACATCAAGAGCCGCACGCTTTTGCCCAAGCCGGAGCAGCCTCCGGAGGAGGACGCGGAGGAAGACGATCCGCGCTGGGATCTGATCCGGCAGTTGGTGGAATACAAGAAGTTTAAAGATGCCGCCAACTATCTCGGGCAACGTGAGCTGGAGCAGGGCGAACTCTTCGAGCACATTCCCGATGCGCCCAAGCTGCAGGCCGGACCTCCACCTCCGCCCAATGTCAGTATCTTCGATCTCATCCGGGCTTTCCAGAACGTGCTCAAGCGTTTTCAGGAGGAGCTGGAACTGGGAGAAATCAAGGACGATCCCTTCACCGTCAGCGACCAGATCGATTATCTGCTGGGGCGTTTTCAGCCCGGCCAAAGTCTGCGTTTCTCCGGCCTGTTCGACCGGGCCAGTTCGCGGACGGAAGTGATTGTCACCTTCCTCGCCCTGCTGGAATTGATTCGTCTCAAGCAGTTTCGCTTCGAGCAGGTCAACCCGCTGGGAGAGATCGAAGTGGTTCGGCGCGAAGTGGCGGGGTAGGGCTTGCTTGCCAGCATGGAGTTTTTTACGATTCATTGCCTCGCTCACGCTTTCATTGGGTTCCCATGCGCCTCCTAGATGATGACGCCGCGTTTTGCCGGTTCGACGAAAACCAACTCACGGTGACTCCTCGATCATGAAGGTGGTGGTGCTGGTCAGCGGGGGCATGGATTCCGTGGTGGCCTTGCACGCGTCCGCGCGAGAGCACGAGGTGGTCCGTGGTTTGAGCGTGGATTACGGCTCCAAGCACAACGACCGCGAGATTCCCAAGGCGCGGCATCACTGTCAGGTTCTCGGAGTGGAACACGAGGTCATCGATCTGACGGTGATGGACCGATGTTTTGAGAGCGCGCTTTTGCGCTCCGGAGGGGACGTGCCGGACGGGCATTACGAGGAGGCGAGCATGAAGCAGACGGTGGTGCCTTTCCGCAACGGGATTCTGCTGGCCGTGGCGGCGGGCGTGGCGGAGAGCCTGGAAGCGGACGGACTGGTCATCGCGGCGCATGCCGGCGATCACGCCATTTATCCAGACTGCCGGGAGAGTTTCATGGCGGCCATGGCTGAGGCGATCCGTTCGGGCACTTACGCGGAGCTCGTATTGCTCAGGCCCTTCATCGAACTGCGGAAAGAAGACATCGCGGCTCGAGGCCAGGCACTGGGCGTGGATTTTTCGATGACCTGGTCCTGTTACAAGGGACGAGAGATCCATTGCGGGACTTGCGGGACTTGTGTGGAACGCAAGGAGGCTTTCGCGCGATCCGGCGTCGAGGATCCAACCATCTACGAGGCTTGAGGGGGCGGGATGCGCATCGCGGAGATCTTTTTTTCCATCCAGGGGGAAGGCCGGCTGACCGGCGTGCCTTCGGTTTTTGTGCGGGTGTCAGGCTGCAATCTGCGTTGCCGCTGGTGTGATACGAAGTATGCTTCGTGGGAACCGGAGGGAGAGGAGCTTTCGGTGGGGTCGGCCCTGGATGCCGTGCGAGCCCATTCATCTTCACATTGTGTTGTCACGGGTGGAGAACCGATGGTGGCCAGGGATCTTCCCGAGTTGGCGGCGGCCTTGCGAGCCGAGGGAGTGCACGTGACGATCGAGACCGCCGCGACGCTCGAGCCGTCTGGGATTGCCTGCGATCTGGCTTCGCTGAGCCCGAAACTGAGTCACTCGACGCCCTTGCCGGGAGAGATTGGAGAGGGCTGGCGGGCCCGGCATGAAGCCGCGCGTCTTCGTCCGAGAGTGATCGATGCCTGGCTGCGTGACTACGACTGCCAGCTGAAATTCGTGGTCAAGAATCCTCGAGATCTCGACGAGATCGATGCCTTGTTAGATTCGTTGAAAGTTCCGGTGCCCGCCCATCAGATCCTCCTCATGCCGGAAGCCCTGAGCGTCGCCGAGATGGAAGCGCACGAACAATGGCTCGCCGGGCTTTGCAAGGAGCGGGGGTTCCGCTACGGCGATCGCCTGCATTTGCGCCTCTACGGCAACACGAGGGGGACTTGATAAGGTTAAGTGAGGACACCGCGAACACCCGGGGAAGCGGCCCTCCGCAAGGGCCGGCCGGATGGTCAGTGACTTGAAAGATCCGCTTGTGCTCTCGCCGATGATCCAGTAGGCAGGGGCGATGATGACGCGAGAACAGTTAGCGGAGCGGATTGCCGACGTCGCCCTCCTCAAAGGGGAGTTCACCTTGCGCAGCGGACGGAAGAGCCATTATTATCTCGATAAATACCTTTTCAGCACGCAGCCGGACATTCTCGAAGCCCTGGGAAGCCTGTTCGCGGAGCGGTTGGAGGCACCGGTGAACAAGCTCGCCGGCGCCGAGCTGGGAGGGATTCCGTTAGTCACGGTGGCGGCGCTGGCCAGCGGGCTGCCCTGCGTCTTCATTCGAAATCAAAAGAAGGAGTATGGCACCGCCAAGCAGTTGGAGGGAAAACTGGGCGAGGGTGACCGGGTGGCCTTGTTGGAGGACGTGTGCACCACCGGCGGCCAGATTCTCGAGGCGGCGAAAGTGATCGAAGCGCAAGGCGCCACCGTGGTGAAGATCATCGGAACGATCGATCGCGAAGAGGGGGCTCGAGAAAATATCGAAGGGGCGGGGTATCGTTTCGAAGCGCTTTTTACAAAGACGGACCTGGGCGTGTGATCCGGGCTGGTTGGAAGTGCCCCTTCCGAAGCTCATTCATTCATCCAGTTCCCGGAAGGCCGCGGCGAGCCACTGGATGACGTGCGAGGCGCGCAGGGTCTCGAAGGATTCTCCGTTTCGCACCGCGTGATCGGCGGCCCGTCCGCAGAGCCAGGCACCCAGGCAGGCGGCTTCGGGCAGCCCGTATCCCTGGGCGGCGATCCCGGCGTACACGCCGGTCAAGACATCCCCCATCCCGCCCGTGGCCATGCCCTGGTTACCTGTCAGGTTGTAGCTGGTGGGTTTCCCATCGTGGGCGACGATGGAGCGCGTGCCCTTGTAGAGGAGCGTGAGCGGTGGAAAGCGGGCGACGATTTGCTCGGCTCGCTCTCGCCGCGAGGGGAGTCGAGCCTCATCGGGAAACAGCCTGGCCAACTCGCCGGGATGAGGCGTGAACAGGCGCGGGCCTGCTTTGATCACCGCTTCCCGGGTCGCGGCATGGCGCGCCAGGAGATTGAGACCGTCCGCGTCCACCACGACCGGCCTTTCCTCGGTCTGCAGCCAGCCAAGGAAAGCCGTTTCCGGCGAGGGGCCGAGCCCGGGACCCATGGCGAAGACGTCGGCCTGGTTTGAAGCCAGGGTCTCGACCGAAAGGTTCGCCGGAAACGGGTGGACCATGATTTCGGGCGGGCAGCGCGCGGCGAGAATCGGATAAATTGGGGGAGGTACGTGGAGGCTCACCAGACCGGCTCCGGCGGTGAGGGCAGCTTCCGCGGTCATGGCCGCCGCGCCGGTGAAACCCGGTGAACCGGCGAAGAGTGTCACGTGGCCGGCCCGATTCTTGTAACAATCGACCGTCCGGCGCCGGTAGAGCGAGCGGAGGAGTGGGGGGGTGAGCACCCGTGCTCCGGCGTCGCCGCCCTCCGGTGGCGGGGGAATGTCAGGAAGCGGCACCACCACCAGAGTGCCCACGTGGCCTTCGGCCCGATCGGCTAACAAGCCCGTCTTGGGATGGGCAATCGTGAGGGTGAAGTCAGCCTCCACCGCATCCTGCACGGTTTCGCCGGTCTCGCCGTCCAGCCCCGTGGGCAGGTCGATGGCGACGGTCCAGGCATGTTCCTCGCGGCGACGCCGGTTCATTTCTCTGGCACGCTCGCGAAAGTTCTCGCGGAGTGGTCCGGAGGCTCCGATCCCTAACAAGCCGTCGAGCAACACGAGGAGCGAGCGGTTCGTTTCTCGCGAGGGGGCGTTGAGAGCCGAGAACTCGGCGCGTTTCTTTTGCGTCAGGGGGCTGCTCTCCCCGGGTGGAGCGACTTCTTCGAGGGAGACCTTCCAACCCCAGGCGCGAAGCTGGCGACCGGCGACGAGGGCGTCGCCGGCGTTGTGACCTTTCCCGAGATAGGCCACGACGTGCCCGGGTCGAGGAAAGCGCTCGCGAATGGCGTGAGCGATCCCCAGCCCAGCCTTCTCCATGAGATCCTCGGCGACGGCCCCTCGGGCGAAGACCGCTTCCTCGGCTGCCTGCATTTCTTTGGGGGTGAGAATCACGGAGCGGCGTTGCGTTCGGGTAGGTAGCAGAGCGGGCGTCCTGGCCGTTCGTCGGGGAACTGTTAGCGCACCTTTCGATAACGCAGGAGGGCGTAGCCGATCGCTTCCGCCAGGCGCTGACGGTGGCGACGGGAGAGGCAGTCTTTGCATTCGCGCTGGTTGGAGAGGAAACCTCCCTCCACGAGAATGGATGGTGCGCGGGTCTTCTTGATGACTCGAAAGCCGCGGAGCTTCACGCCGCGATTTGGGAGGCGGTTTTTGTGAATCACGTTTTCGTGGACGAGGTGGGCCAGCAGTTCGCTTCGCGGTGTGTAAAAGAAGGTCTCGATGCCTCGAGCCTCTCGGTTGGCGGCGGAATTGAAATGGATGCTGACAAAAATGGCGTCGCGCTTTCCGTTGGCGATGGCGACCCGCCGGTCGAGAGAAATGAAGCGGTTGTTGGGACGGGAGAGCATGGTGGAGATCCCGCGTTTTTTCAGGTAACGCGCCAGGCGGCGGGCCGTGTTGAGCGCGAGGTGCTTCTCGTAGACGTCGCTGGACCGGGCGCCGAGATCGTGGTCGCCGTGACCGGCATCGATCACGACTTGGAACGCCGCGGCCTGAGGAGCGGCCAGGCAGGCCATCCAAATCATCGCCAGGGTGAGGGGCAAGTGAGCGGGTGGAATCACAGGCATTGGATCATGGCTCGAATGGGGTCAAACTTCCAGGCTTAATCGGTCAGTTGTCGCTGCATTTGGTAGACAAGGATCTCCAGAATCTCCGCATAGTGTTCGCTGAGATGAGCGGCCAACAATCGTGACAGCGTGAGGGTGTCGTCGAGCGAGCGGTCGTTCGTTGAGACGGGAAGCCCGTGCCTCAAAGCGAGCACGATGCGTGCTCGATTGAGCACCTGAAACCAGAACTGGAGGTGTTCTCCGGGGATTTCGACGCGGTAGTAGGGATCGGTGCCATCGAAGCTCTCCGCCGTTGGCTTGGCCTGGCCCAGGTCATGAAGAACCGTGTGCATGGCCCGGTCGAAAGCGGCTTCCATTTCCGGGCGCACGTAAGTGGCCCAATCCTCGGCAGCCGTCCGGCGGTCCTCCTCCGGTTCGTTGGGATCGAGCGGTTCGGGGTAGAGACGGGCGATGATTTCCGGGTCGCTACCGGGATCGCAGGTTTCCGGCAGTTGAGACAACTGCTCGTAGAAGGCTCCCGGCATCTCGAGGAAGCGGATCCCACCGTTCTCCAAAGGCAACACATCCATCGTTCCGTCCGACTTCAGGAAGCGCGTTTCAGCGCGGTGAGGAGCTGGAACCCCTGGAGCTGTTGCACGTAGAATTCGGCTTTTTCTTTTTCTCCACTCCAGACGATGGACTTTCCCTTTCGATGCACTTCCATCATCAAGCGATGGGCGTGTTCCTCGGTGTACCCAAACACTTTCTGTAAGGCGTAGGTGACAAAACTCATCAGGTTGACGGGGTCATTGTAGACAATGACGTCCCAGGGCCGGTCGAGTGCCGGGTCCGTTTTCGTCTTGGGCTTTTCAACCGGGGTGGCGGCCCCACCGCCGCTAGCGATGGGATCGGCCGAGGAGGAACGAGCCATCATGGGTTGAGCACGAAGAGGGTTGAGTGGCGCCGGGACGAGCCATGGGGGCGAGCGTGAGCAGCTCGAGTGGCTGCGTTTGGAGGAAACACTCGATCGGCTCCCCGGAGGCGGGCCGCCTGGAGGCCTGAGACGCTTGAGAGGCCCGCCATTCCTGAAAAAAATAAGCTCCCTGGGCGGCGGGCAGGGGCTCGTGAAACATGGCGGCCTTGACCGCGGTGTTGACTGCCGGGTGAGCCGGGGCTCCCGCTTGCCAGGCTTCTTCGAGGCGCTCCAGGAGTCGCCGGTGACGGGCGCCCTGCGTGGAGGCGAGGATGGCGAGGGCCAGCGTGGTCGCCTCCTCCAGGCGATCGCCATCACGGTCGGTTTGGGCCAGGCAGTCCTGGCTCGACTGGAGCACATCCTCCAGCCGCATCGCCGCGGTCGCCTGATAACTGGTGAAAACCGCTTCTTTGACGGGCAGGAGATGGCGATCGAGGAAGTCCTCCCAGCGCCGGTCGGTTTGAGGGTCATCGGCCATTGGAGGCAACAAGCCGCTCTGAGTCGAGTCCACATGCAGGAGCAAGGCCTCGATACTGGTTTTCAGATCGGATTGCCCCGTCCCCTGGTCACATGTCTTGAGATTCACCGCCATCAGATGAGCATCCTATCCACCTCGGGGTCGAGGGAAAGTTTCGAGGCGACGAGAACCCGAAAAGAATTATGGAATGACAGTCGGGGAGATTTCGGATTTCATGAGCGGGGAGGCTGCCAATCACCGGGGAAACGGCTTCATCGACAAACGGGTTGCCTCAATGGCTTGATCATTTAGCATGAATTAATTATTAGGGTCGTTTTATCAAATGGCGTGCGTTAGGACGTCTGGACCCGTGTTTCCATGGCCGTGACGCGATCAACGGACTCTTCCCACGAAGCGGAGGCTTCGTTTGACCGTCCGCCTCCCCAAGAATTGGAAGAGACTCTCTCGTTCTCCTTTTCCGATCCGGGGCGGGAGGCGGGGTCTTCCCGTGATCCCGTGGAAAAGACGGCCATTCAGCAGGCCGCCGTGAGCGTGAGACCGATGCGGCCTGCCAGCCAGGGTTTCTCCCCCCGTTCGCGCGAAGCGGATGAGCCAGGGTTGGACGGACGAGGGGGTGATCGGGGAAACGGCGAGGTCTGGCGGGTTTTCGGTGGCCTACCGGCGGCGGCGGCGAAAGCGCGTGGCGATCAATCCGTGGACGGCGCAGCCGAACCTCACGCTGCCAAAAACGCCCGAGCGAGAGGAGCGGATTCAGGCGTCGCTGGATGGTCTGGCCGAAATGCTCGAGAATGCCTTTCCCTCCGATCCCGGAATCGAGCCGACGATGGAACGCGAGGCCCCCTCGATGCCGGCGGCGTCAGTGCCACCTGATGCGCCGGCCGCACCCGCCGCACCGGCACCGACAGCCTTTGCGGAACCGCCAAGGCCTGTGGCTCCGGTTTCGCCGCCGGAAGCGGTGACGCCCGTCGCGCCCCTTCCCGTCGCCGATGTCACCGCGCAGAGCCCGAGATCAGATCCGCATCCGCCCGTTTTCTCGCACGAGTCCGCCCCGCCTTCTTCATCGGAAAGCGTGGATCCGGTGATGCCACCGACTGCTCAGGCTCCCATCGTTCCTCTGGGCCAGCGAGTGGCCTCGCCGTTTACGCAGTTGTCTTCCCTGCCACCGGAGGCTGAGGCGGCGCCCCCAGCGAGAGTCGAAACGCGGGCGGAGATTCCGGCTGGGCCGCCTGCGCCCGCTCTGGCTCCAGCGCCCTCAGAGCCTCACTCCGTGCCACCGCCGGCGGCCGGACCCGCTCCGTCGCCCGAGGAGGTGCCGTCGCCCGGGGCGATGCCGTCCGAGGAAGCACCGGGCCCTCAGGCGGAGCTTCTTCTGGACGTGGCGCATACGGATTTGCCGTCAACGGTCTCCCCGGCGGACCCATCGGAACCTCCGGTGATCCTGGAAAAGACGGCTCCCACCATCCTGGTGAGTGGAGACGCGCCGATTTCGCCCTTCACCAAGTTGGCCCGGGCGATTCATCCGAAGCCTGAGGACTCGGGGGGGGCGACCGTTCCCGAGGCCGTCTCAAAATGGCCCAGGACCGCCTCACAAAATATGAGAATTTTAGTTTCAATGATGGTTGATCTCACATTCCGGCGGAATTCCGCGGTGCCCTCTCGACCGAGCTTCGTCTATCGCGACGCGGTAGGGCGCGAATAGCGCATCTACCTCGGCTCCAGCGCGACTTTTTAGGCCGCTTTGGCTTGCTTTCTTGTTCCGTCGATTGGCGCGTTCTGGGCGGCCATCCAGTGCCGATACATCACTTTCAAGTTCCAACTCGTACAGAGCATCATCCACTGCGTCCTCACTTTCTCCAATCCCTTGAATGTCCAGCGCCAGAACTCTCCGTTCTTTTTGATCTGGCCGAATACCGGCTCCACGATTCCTGCCCGTTGCTTGAGAAGCTCCTTGTTTTCTTCCTTGTTCATCTTCTCTTTGTGCCTCTCCACCGACGCATTCCAGGGGCTGATGTCGATGGTCCGCCCGTGGCGATCCTTCGTGCATGTTCCAAAGGCGGGGCAATTCTTGCAGGTCGACGGAGCGCCGCGATAGACACTCACCGGAACACCTTCTTTGACTCGTTCACGCCTGAAGGGGAGCGATTGGCCTTGGGGACATGTCACCACGTCGGCCTCAGCGTCATAGACGAAGTTCGATGCGTGATACTCTTCGTCCTTCTTGTTGACTGATTGCGGAGGCAGAGGCATCACCACCTCATGGCCGGCCTCTTCTGCCAGGCCGATTTGTTCAGCGCTCGGGTAGCCGGCGTCACCGAGAGAAACCGGTTGGCTGGCCGGCTTGCCATCATTCTCTTGCTCTTGCTGATAAGTGGCCAGGTTCTCAGCAGCCTGATCCAACATCGGCGTTAGTTGCCGCAAATCGGTGGCCTCATTGACAACATCGGCGGCCACCACAATTTGATTCTCCGAATCAACGACGGCCTGGGCGTTATATCCAAAGGGCTTTCCCCCTGTGTTGGCTTTCACACGTCGCGCTTCAGGTTCAAGCGGGTGAATATGCTTTACGGTCGGGTTGGTGTCGAGCGTCTCGATCGCCTCTTGCATGGCTTTCTTAAGCACCTCTTTCTTCTCAAGTTCCTTTGGCAACTCTGCGGAGGGTTGCTCATCACCGGCCTGGGAGCGCTCGATCTCCTCCTCCAAAACCTTGATTTGTTCGTCAAGCCGCTCAATTCGCTTGGCCAGGTCCTCCTTGTCGTACTTCTTCCCGGCATGAGCGGCCGCCTGAATCTTTGTTCCGTCGACTGCTTGTAAGGTCAGCCCTACGAGCCCCATCTCGCAGCTTGTCGTCACGCTTTGCTTGAACAGGTTGCGAATAGCTTTCTGATGTTGACTCCAAAACCGCCAGAGCGTGTTGTGGTCGGGCACCTGATTGCCGCATAGCCAGATAAAGCCCAAGTCGTTTCGGCATGCCTCCTCCAACTTACGCGAGCTGCGGATCTTCTTGAAATAGCCGTAGAGCCAGAGTCGCAGAAGCAGGGCCGGGGCGAAGGGTGGACGGCCAGCGGTCCCGAAATCCCGCACTTCAATGCCGAAATCCATCAAATCGAGGGATTCGACAAAGCAACGAATGAATCGCGCCGGGTGAGTCGGGCCGACCCAGTCCTCGATGCTGGGAGGTAAGATGTGAAGTTGATCGAAATCAGCGTCAATGTGAGTCACACCGAAACCAATACCCACGCTCGCGGCGGCGCCAACGACTTTTTCGAAAAACTCCACGGAGTAGAGCAATCATATTGCACTCGTCCGGCCGTCACACGAAAACCCGGGTTTTGAGACAGCCTCTTCCCTTCCCGCCCTCAAGCGGCGATGCTGGCGCGCCGCCGAAGTCGTCCATCCCTGCTGAGCGGGGTGGCACGACTCCCTTTGCTTCTCCATTTGATTCGGAGCCGGAAAAGCCAAGACAGATGTCGGCTCCGAGCCCTGGGAATGTCGGTAAAGCGCCTGCGCAGGTTCAGATCCCTGGGTTCGAGGCTGCCTGGGGTCAAGGGACGGCCGCCACGCCCTTTGAGGATCTGGGGACGGCTCCATCGATGCCGCTCTCCACCCCCGACTCCCCGGCCTGGGAGAGATCTGGTGGCGACAATCCCCCGGGCCCGGGGATGCCCATCGGCAAGAACCTGCCACCCGCTCGCGGTCTGCCGTCGAGCCGAAAGGGTCTGATGGGGGCGGTATCGATGGGTGTGCCGGCGCCTCAGCCGGGAATAGCGTCTCCGGTCGGCGCGCCTGCGGAGGAGGAAGAAGGGCCGAGGATCCGTGTTCGCAAACGGCGCCGAAAGAAGGACGAGGCGGTGGAACAGGGACGGTCGGGCGTCTGGCTGTCGTGGGCGTTTGGAATTGTGGGGATGGTTTTCCTCTTGCTCTACGTTTTCGAGACCTATCGGACCTTGACCGGATCACCGCCGCTGCTTGAGGTCGCGCCGGAGGGAGAGCGGACAGGCGCCGGATCGGCCGGGGACGGAGCCTTGCCCCCGCTTGCCGTGGATTTGACGGATCAGATGGATTGTGTGAGCCAGTTTCTGGGTTCGCCGACCCACGAAGGTCGTTTGCCCTTCGTTCTCGAGGGCGCTGCCGACGAGATTCTCCGGCGGATGGAAGTGCATTACGCAGCCTTTCCGCTGGGTGGAGGCCAGGCCAGCCGGGTGAGCAATAGCGGCACCCATGCGGACACCGGCAGAGACTATGTCAGTGGCGACGTCGAGTGGCGTGCGGGAGGCGTGAGCAAGGTGCGTCTGGTTCGCGACGCCGTCGGTGACTACCGTTTTAGCTGGACGGCCTTCGAGCAGGCGCAGTGTCAGTTGCTCCGCGAGTACACGGAAACGGCTTGGAGCGAGTGGACATGGTTTTACATGGAGCTGAAACCCTTGGATCCGCGACGTCTGCCCGAAGGCATCATTTTGGAGAATTTGTATTACCGCGTGACCGTGCCGGAAGACCCAGAGTTCGAGGCCATCGCCTACGTGGACGAGCATTCCACTTTGGTGCCTCAGTTTGCGCAACGTTTCACCAGCGAGAGGACATACGAAGTGGTCGTGGAGCTTCAACGGGATTCGAAACTGCTCGATGACGACCGGCCGGTGTTTCGATTGACCGGGTTGCTGGCCGAGAGTTTGGATTTTCCCCGTTGAGGCCGGGGGCGGAGAGACGTATCTGACGTTCCCTTCCGCCTTCGTGGTGGCGAGGTTCTCGTTGAGGCCGTGCGTTCCGAGTGTAGAGAGGAGGCATGGCGAGCAGGCGAGGCCCTTCCATCCTGGTGACCGGCGGTGCGGGATTCATCGGGAGTCACATTGTGGAGTTCTATCAAGATCGCGCCTCGGAGATTCGCGTGCTCGATGATTTCCGAACCGGTAGGCCAGGCAACCTGGACGGGTTGTCGTGCCGGTTGATCGAGGGATCGATCACGGATCGCCGGCGCGTTCTTCAGGCCGTGGAGGGAGTGGACTATGTGTTTCATCTGGCCGCCCTGGTCAGCGTGCCTGAATCCATGGAGAATCCATTGCTTTGTCAGGAACTCAATGTGGTGGGCCTGTTGACGGTGCTGGAAGAGGCCAGCCGAGCTGGAGTGAAAAAAGTCGTCTTCAGCAGTTCGGCGGCGGTTTATGGGGATGATCCGAGAGTTCCCAAGACCGAGGACATGACGCCTCAACCGAAAAGCCCTTACGCCATCACCAAGCTTGATGGCGAGTACTACGGTCAGCTCTTTCAGCGTGAAGAGCGGGTGGGTTTTGTCGCGCTGCGCTATTTCAACGTGTTTGGGCGACGGCAGGATACCAAGGGCACCTATGCCGCCGCCGTCCCCATTTTCATGGAGAAAGCGATTCGCGGGGAGCCGCTGGTGATTTACGGGGATGGCGAGCAGACGCGAGACTTTGTGTGGGTGCGCGATGTTGCCGCTGCCAACGCCTTTGCCGCCGAGCGAGCGGAACTCGGCGGTGTCTACAATGTCGGTTACGGCGAGCAGCGATCGATCAACGCGCTGGCACGCCGGATTCTTGAGGTGGCTCGTTCCCGGTCTGAGATTCTTCACCGACCCGTTCGCGCGGGAGATGTTCGGCATTCCCGAGCGGGTGTCGAGCGACTGAACCGGGCCGGGTTTCGTCCCGAGGGAAATCTCGAAGCGGGGTTCGACGAGTGCCTTTCTTGGTACCGATCTCAGATTGAGAATTCCCGTGAAACAGGGGAAGGTTAGAGATGGAAGACCGCATGTCTGAGACCGTTGCCGCTTCTGCGGAACTCGCGGCGAGGCGCAAGGAAGAAGGCCGGAATCCGGAGGGGTCTCCCGCGCTCGACGCGGAGACGGAGCGGCTGGTGCAGTGGGATCAGGCCGTGCTGCCTGAGGCCGAGGAGCGCACGTCGCACGGGCGGGCCAGTCTGATGTTCCATGCGGCGGCGACCTTGCTGATGCTGGTGGGCTTGATGGCGAGCCACGGGATTTCCGGAGACGCTAACAAAGTGATGTTTGGATGGTGGCTCGGCGCCCCGCTTCTGGTCCTGTGGGTCTTGGTTGCTTTCGAAGGGCTGATCGGCCTGGCCACGGCTCCGGACCATCACGGCAAGGCCTTCAAGCGATTCCTCCTGGTGGTCCTTTGCCCTCCGTTTCGTGCGTCCATCGCCTCCGCCTATCCCACCCGTTTCGTCTGGCTGCCTCGCCATGGCTGGTTGTCCGTGGGGAAACTCAACTTTGAGCGGGTCGAGTTGGCGATTGCCATTCCGATGCTGGCGGTGACGCTCCTGGTCTTGCCTCTCTTGGCGGTCGAGCTGTTTCTGAACGACTGGCTGGAGCAACAACTTTGGGCGGCAGTCATCGTGCATTGCCTGACCGCCCTGGTGTGGTTCGCCTTCGCCCTGGAGTTTATCGTGATGTTGTCGCTGGCCGAGAAGAAGCTCGCCTACTGCAAGCAGCACTGGATCAACATCGCGATCATCGTGCTTCCGCTCATCGCCTTTTTGCGAGTGGTCCGGATTTTCAAGTTTTTGCGTTTCGGGAAGGCATCGAAGTTGCTTCGCGCCTACCGGATGCGCGGTCTGGTGGCACGGACCATGCGTCTGGCCATGGTTTTCAATCTCATCGACCGGCTGTTGGAACGGAATCCCGAGAAGTATCTAGAAGCGCTCGAGGAAAAAGTGGCCGAGAAACAGAGCGAGATCGATGACCTGAAAGAGCGGATGGCTGAATTGCGTCAGCGAATCACCGAGGAGAAGGCCGAGAGAGAGGCGAAAGCGGCCATGGAAGGAGAAGGCATCGAGGTGTCAAATTAGGCAATCGAGAGAGACTTCCTCCGGCTCGCTCGATACTTTCAAAAAGGTCGGCGGCAACGAACGGCACGGCTTCCGCGCCGTTCGCTCGTTGAGAAAGCGTGTGCCTGCCTGCGGCTGGTCGTGTCGGCAGGGATGCCGCTCAAAGCGCCTGGGCCTCTTCCTGCGCCTTCCTTTCCCGGGGGATCAAGGGGGTGGCGGTTTCCTCGGTGTCTTGAGTTTCGTCCTGACTCAGGGGCGCCTCGCCGATGGACTCCTCCTCCTCTTCTTCGGCGACGTTGTGCTGGACAATGCCTTTCAGCAAGCGGCCGAGGATGTCCGCGCCGGTGATGATGCGTTTGTTTTCGTCGGCCCAGAAGAGAATCACGTCGTCATCGACCACGAAATCTTCTCCGTGTTCCGCTTCCACTTTGAGCTTTTCCAGCACTTGATCAAGCGTCGTCTCCTCGTCGGTCACGATGATGGGGCGGTGGCAGTGGTCGTAGATGTCGAGTTCGGGTTGCTCGGAGAAAATGGCATAAACGTAAGCCTCGGCTTCCAGGACCAGCAGTGGCTCGTTCGTTTCTTCATCCACGATGACGCGCCATTTCTTGTCGTTGGTCTTGAGCGCGTTGATGAAAGCGTCAGAACCTTTTTCGCTGTACTGAGGCAGGATGGGAAGGTCCAGCCGCACGGGGAAGGTGTGGATGGTTTGAGGATCGATGGGTTGGCCCTCGAAACTGACCTTGCGGTCGTCGAGGTCCAGAAAGTTGAGAGCGCCCTTGCCCTCGGTCTCACCGATTTCGGAAGCCTCTTCCCGGATATGCTTGTCGAGAATGATCTCGATGTCTCGCTCGCGCATGAAGTTAGGCCCTTCCGGTCCGATCCAGGCATCCAGGATGATGGCGCTGGGTTTGGCGAAGGGGTAGAGAACGAACTGGTAGATGCGGATGATCGGGGCGAGCCGAGAGGCGACCGTGAGGGAATGGCGGGAGAAGTAGGCCTGGGGAGCGATTTCGCCGAAAAAAGTGATGCCCACGGTCGAGAACGCAAACGCCATCCAGAGGGGCAAACTCGCATTGGTGATTAACTGGGTCAGGGCGACGTTCACGCTGACGTTACCCCAGAGAATGGTGCAGAGGAGGAAATTGGAATCCTTGCGCAGATTGAGGATGCGCTTGGCGCCCTCATTGCCCTGTTCGGCCACGGCTTCGAGGCGCAAGCGACCGAGCGAAAAGAAGGCCAAATTGAGGCCCGAGAACATGGCCGATTGGCTGAGGCAAAGGACGATGCCCAACCAACGGGGGGCGTGGTCTAACGCCATCCACATCCAGTCCAGGATCTGGTTCACGAGTTCCATCTCTGTCACACGCTCAAATCAAGCGAAGCGCGCTCATGCCTGCTCCCCACGGTGGGAAATGCCTTTCTGACTGCTCATGCAGGCGCAGGGTCGCACGAATGTGCATGGTCCACAACGAAACTTGAGAGAAATCTTCTCCGTGCTGAAAGGGGATCGGAAGGCGGCTTTGGCCAAGATTCCCGTGAACTGAATAGGTCTGAGCGGGGACCGTCTCACTTCGCGTGCCCGGCTTCCCTCTGCGTCTCCTCCTCGGCTTTCTGACCTTGGGCCCCGGCCTTCCGCTCGTGGGAGCCGAGGACTTCTCCCCGAAACCGCCCTCCAGGGTGGCGATCACAGGCCTGACCTCGGCCCGCTTCCAACTTCGCTACGTGCCGGTGCCCCTGTTCGAGACCGCCACCTTGCGCCTTTTCCCCGCCTATTTCGTGGAGACCAGCGACAATGGAGGCCGGAATTGGGACGTCACCCTGACCCCTCTGGAGGAGGTCCGCTTGGAGCCGGTTAATCCTCTGTCCGGGTCTCCGCCGCCGCGCTCTACCTTTGTGGTCCGCGAGGCGGTCGCCGCCATCCGGCTCTATCGCATTGCCGCGAATTTCCGTCCCGACCGGGACCTGGTGGGAACGGATTTCTCCGGGCACGACCTCGCCGGAATCGATTTTTCGGGGGCCGATTTCACCGGTGCCGATTTTTCCGAGAGCCAGTTGAGAGGCGCTTCGTTTCGAGGGGCCGTGCTGAACGGGACGCGTTTTGCGGGCGCCGAGCTGAGTGGCGCCGATTTCTCCGAGGCCTCGGGGACGGGATTGGACTTTGGCGGTGTCACCGGTGCGGGAATGCTGTTTCTCGACGCCGAGTTCCCGGGGGCGCGTTTCGTGGAGGCGGTCCTGGTGAATCCCGATTTTTCGCGTGGCAGCCTCGATGGACTGATGGCCACGCGGGCGAGTTTGGCGGGTGCAAGCTTTGTGCTGGCCGATGTGGATCTGGGCCAATTCCAGGGAGCGGTGCTCGCCCGCGCCTCGTTCGTGCGAGCGAATATCCGTCGAGCCGATTTCACGGGAGCCGATCTTCGTCTGGCGCAACTCGTTCTCGCGGCGGCCGGTCTCGCCGATTTCGCGGGCGCCTCGATGGCGTTTGCCGACTTGCGGGTGGCCGACCTCCGGGGGGCGAGTTTCCGGGGAGCGAATCTGGAGAAGGCCGACTTCTCGCTTTCCAGCCAGACGGGGACCTACTTCGGCGGGGCGGATCTGGACGGCGCCAAGGGCGTGGACCCTTCGCGTTGACCCGGCTCGGAGGATTGCTTGGCGGCTTTCGCGGATTTGCCAAACCGCGCGGGTACCCTAGGATGGCGCCGACGATGGTGGGCATGAGAAAGCATTTTCATTTCGTGGGTATTTGCGGCACGGCCATGGGTTCGGTGGCGGCGGCGATGAAACGCCGGGGCTACGTGGTGACGGGGTCGGATGCCAAGGTCTACCCTCCGATGTCGACGTTTCTGTCAGAGCAGGGCATTCCCATTGCTTCGGGTTACGCGGCGGCCAATCTTCCCGAGACGGCGGACGCCGTGATCATCGGGAACGCCATCAGTCGCGGCAACGAGGAAGCCGAGGCGGTCCTGGATCGGAAACTGCTCTACGTCTCCTTGCCGGAGATTCTCAAGACCGAATTCCTTCGGGGAAAGAGCAACTACGTCGTGACGGGCACTCACGGAAAGACGACGACCAGCTCGCTGCTCGCCTGGCTCATGGTGGACGGTGGATTGGATCCCAGTTACATGATCGGCGGTCTTCCCCGCAATCTGCAGGTGGGCGCCACGTTCACGGACAGCCGATTTACCGTGCTGGAGGGCGATGAGTATGACACCGCCTTCTTTGACAAGCGCTCCAAGTTTTTGCATTACTTGCCCGAGCTGGCGATCATCAACAACATCGAGTTCGACCACGCGGATATCTTCAAGGATCTGGACGCCATCAAGCTCTCGTTCCGGCGCCTGTTGAACGTGGTGCCGAGGTCGGGCCTGATTTTGATCAATGGCGACGACCCCCATTGTCTCGACGTGGCGGAAAAGGCGCCCGCACTGGTGAGCCGGCTTGGCTTTGGAGAGGGCTGCGATCGCCGGATCGAAGGGCTTCGCGAACACCCGGGCGGCGGAGCGAGTTTTTCCATCCGTGGCGAGGCCTATGAAATTCCTTTGAGCGGCGAGTTCAACGTTCGCAACGCCGCCATGGCCGTTTCGGCGGCGCGCCATGCCGGGCTGGCTCACGAAGGGGTGAGGAAATCTCTCGAGACGTTCGAAGGCGTGTCGCGTCGGCAGGAAGTGCGCGGCGTGGTTGGCGGCGTGCGGGTGATCGACGACTTTGCCCATCATCCGACGGCGATCGCCCAGGCCCTGAGGGCTATGCGCTCGGCCTATCCGGAAGGCAAGATCTGGGCGGTGTTTGAGCCGCGCTCGAACACTTCACAGCGCAACCTGCTGCAGGCGGAACTGATCGAAGCCCTGGGCGAAGCGGATGGTGCGCTGCTGCCGCCCATCGCCGCGCCGGAGAAATTTCGGCCGGAGGAGCGGCTGGATCCGGAGGCGGTGGCGGCCGCCATCCGGGCCGCGGGCAAGCAGGCGTATTTCGAAGCCGATGTGGCCGCGATCATCACCCGCCTGAAGGCTTTGGTGACGCGTGGGGATACGATCGTTGTCCTGAGCAATGGCGGCTTTGATGGGATCCACGAGCGATTGCTGCGAGAGCTCGCGACGAACCCGGCGGATTGATTCAAACGGATCACAAAAGACTCATGGCGGCCCCCTCTCGCGTTGCGGATGATCTTCTCCGGCATGGGGCTCACGATGTGCGGGCCTTGCTGAAAGGGTGGCGCCGGGCGGTCCGAGGGACGGACTTTCGGATGCGCACGCTGGGCGAGAAAGACGGTCATCCCCTGGTGGTGATCTTCCGCCATCGGGATGTGGCAGATTGCCCTGGGTTTTACGTATCGACGGGGATCCACGGCGACGAGGCGGCGGCGCCCTGGGGATTGCTCAAATGGTTTGAGTCGGGAGGTCATCGGTCCTTGGGAAACCGGCCAGTGGCGTTCTTTCCCTGTTTGAATCCGCTAGGGTTGAAGGAGAACCAGCGTGGCGACGGTGAGGGAAGAGATTTGAACCGAATATTTGATCAGGAAACGGTGTCTCCAGTCGCGGAGGTGCGAGCGTGGGTGGAGGGATGTTCCCGTTTCCGACTGGCGGTGTGTTTGCACGAGGACTACGACGCCCAGGGGGCCTACCTGTATGATTTGAATCGCGATGGAGACGATCATTCGGGCCGGGCCCTGTTGCTTCGGTCCGTCAATCGGCGGATTCCGGTGGATGGGCGCGGTTGGATCGATGGAAGGCGGTCCGATCAAGGGGTGATTTTCCGGCGGCGTCTCGATCGGCGACGCATTCCTGGCTTGCCGGAAGCTGTCTATCTTTTCCTGGAGCGTCACGCGGAGCGCACCGTGACCTTCGAGACCCCTTCCGAGTTCAGTTTGCTCGACCGGGTGGAGGTTCATCGCCGTTTTTTGGTGGTGGCTAGCCGGTGGTGTGGTCCGCCTGGAAAAACGGGATCTTGATGAGCGCCGGGACCGCCCGGCATCGGGATGCCGTTTGCCCTCGTCACCCGATGCTGCCAAGATGTGCTCGATGATTCGAAGTCCCTTCTTTCCCATCCTTGCCATTGCTGGGCTAGCGCTTGCGGGGCGCCTGGGCGCGGCGGATTCCGTGGATTTTGCGCGAGAAATTCTGCCGGTGCTCTCCAACAAATGCTTTGCCTGTCACGGGCCGGACACCAAGGAGGGAGACCTTCGGCTGGACTCGAGGGAAGCCGCCACCAGTGACCGGGGAGGGTATCGAGCGATTGATCCCGAGCGGCCTGAAGCGAGCGAAATCCTCGTGCGAATCCATGACCGGGAAGATCCGATGCCACCGGTCGATGCCGAGAAGCAATTGACCGAAGTCGAGCGCTTGCTGCTGGATCGCTGGGTGCGTCAGGGCGGGGAATACGCGCGGCACTGGGCCTTTCTCCCTCCCCGGAAATCCCCCGATCGAAAGACCATCGACGCCTTCATCGTGGCGGCGCTGGAAAGGCAGGGAGCGGCTCAGGCGCCGAAGGCCGAGCGTTCCGTCCTGGCGCGGCGTGTCGCTTTGACCCTGACGGGATTGCCGCCGGCGCCCGATCAATTGAAGGCCTTTCTGGCCGATGAGTCGGAGGATGCCTACGAGTCCTATGTCGATCTCCTTCTGGCCAGCCCGCGTTTCGGGGAGCATCAGGCTCGCTACTGGCTGGATGCGGTGCGGTATGGCGACACCCACGGCTTGCACCTGGACAACCGGCGCGGGATTTACCCGTATCGCGACTGGGTGGTGCGGGCTTTCAACGACAATCTTCCTTTGGATGAGTTCATCACGTGGCAGGTGGCCGGCGATTTGCTGCCTGATCCCACCATGGCGCAAACGGTGGCGACCGGTTTCGTGCGCATGAATCCGACCACCTCGGAAGGCGGCGTCTTGTCGGAGGAGTTCCAAGCCAAGAACAACTTCGATCGCACGGAAACGTTCGGCACCGTGTTTCTCGGCATGACCCTGACCTGTGCACGCTGTCATACCCACAAGTATGACCCCGTGGAGCAGACGGAGTACTACCGCTTGCTGGCCTTCTTCAACAGCACGGCCGAGAGCCCGTTGGACGGCAACAAGTATGATTACGGCCCCGCGGCCAAGGCGCCGGTGAACCAGGTCGCTTGGGATCAATGGGAGGCTCTGGAGTCGAGGGCGCGGACCTTGATGAACGAGGAAGTTCAAAGTGATCGGCGGGAATGGAACGAGGCTGCTTCGTGGCGGGAGCGGCTGGCCTTGCTGGCTGGTGAGGAGGCGCCCTGGAAGGCTCATCCCCGGCATGAAGACGCGCGGCGCCTGCACGAAGAGGTGGTGACCTTGGAGGGGAGTTTCACCACGACGCTGGTCGCTCGTCAGTTAGATCAGCCGCGTCCCACGCACTTGTTGAGACGGGGAGAGTATCATCTTCCGACCGGTGATCCGCTGGAGCCGGGCGTGCCGGCCATCATGGGGAGTCTGCCAGGAGAGGCGCCGGCCGATCGGCTGGCTCTGGCGCGATGGCTCACCTCGCCCGAGCATCCCTTGGTCACCCGGGTATTGATCAATCGCGTGTGGCAACAGGCCTTCGGCGAGGGTTTGGTGCGCACGCCGGAGGACTTTGGCGTCCAGGGTGAACAGCCGACGCACCCGGCGCTCCTCGACTGGCTGGCGGTGGAGTTGCTGGAGAGCGGTTGGGACATCAAGCACATGCTCAGGCTGATGGTGACCAGTCGGACCTTCCAGCAGGACTCGGCGCGCCGGCCGGCTTTGAAGGATCCGGAAAACCGGTTGTTAGGCAGAGGACCCTGTTACCGGCTGGATGCCGAAGTGCTTCGCGACCTCGGGCTCTGGGCCAGCGGCCTTCTGGATCCGCACATGGGCGGCGAGGGCGTGAAGCCCTACCAGCCCCAGGGGCTTTGGCAGGCGATGGCGCATCCGGCGAGCAACACCAAGAAGTATGAGCGGGACCGGGGAAGGCGTATCTATCGACGCAGTCTCTACGTCTACTGGAAACGCACAAGCCCGCATCCCATGATGACTTTGTTCGATGCCCCGAGCCGGGAGGCGAGTTGTGTCCGTCGATCGCGTTCGAGCACATCCTTGCAGTCACTGGCCTTGCTCAACGAAACGCAACGTCTGGAAATGGCACGCCATTTGGCGGAGCGCCTGCTCAAGAGGGGTGATGGGGATGATGAACGCTTGGAGCGGCTCTTCACCTTGCTCGCCAGCCGGCCGCCTAGCGAGGCGGAGAGCAGCGCTTGCCGCTCCTTGCTGGAATCGTTGAAGGCGCGGTACACCGGAGCCGAGCAGGATACCCGGGCGCTCTTGGCCATCGGTGAGACGCCCCGTGACGAGTCGCTCGATCCTGCCGAACATGCCGCCTGGACCCAGGTCGCGGCCACCGTCCTCGCGAGTGACGTGGCGATACTCCTCTACTAGCCTCGCCTGGCACTGATCTAGAAACCCTCATCACCACCACCATGAATCGAATCGATCCTCTCCAAGAACACCGCTTGATGATGACCCGTCGGCAGCTCTTCGGACGCTCCGCCCTGGGCTTGGGGACGGCGGCCATGGCAAACCTGATGGGGAGTGATTTGATGGGCAGCGTGGGCCCGGCCGGGCCGGGCACCCATCACCGGGCCAAGGCCAAAACGGTCATCTATCTCTTCATGAGCGGAGGGCCGAGCCATCACGATCTGTGGGATTACAAGCCGAAGATGCGTGAGATGTTCGGGCGCGATCTCCCGGCCCACGTGCGCGATGGACAACGGATCACGGGAATGACGGCCGGTCAGAAATCGCTGCCAGTCTGTCCCAGCAAGTATCAATTTACCCGACGGGAGAACAACGATCGCGGGGTGTGGGTCAGCGAACTCTTGCCTCACACGGCGACGGTGGCCGAGGAACTCTGTGTCGTGCACAGCACTTTCACGGAAGCCATCAACCACGACCCGGCGATCACTTACATTCAGACGGGCAGCCAGATCCCGGGTCGCCCGAGCCTGGGGGCGTGGTTGAGCTACGGGCTGGGTAGCCCTAACGAAAACTTGCCTGGCTACGTGGTAATGCATGCCAAGAGCCGGTTCGCCGAGCAGAGTCTCTTCAATCGGCTTTGGGGCAGCGGCTTCTTGCCATCCGATCACCAGGGAGTCCTCATGCGCAGTGAGGGAGATCCGGTCCTCTACCTGAACAACCCGGCGGGGGTCACTCGGCGGGATCGGCGAGCGCAGCTCGACGCGCTCGTGGCGATCAATCAGGGTCAGCATGAGCGATTCGGCGATCCGGGGATGCTTTCCCGGATCCGGCAGCACGAGATGGCCTATCGCATGCAGATGTCGGTGCCCGAACTGATGGATCTCACGGAAGAGAGCGAAAGCACTTTCGCCTTTTATGGCGAGGAAGCCCGTGAGCCGGGAAGCTTCGCGGCCTGCTGTCTCAACGCCCGGCGTCTGGCCGAGCGCGGCGTGCGCAACATCCAGATCTTTCACCGCGGGTGGGATGCTCACGGAGCCTTGCCCAAGGAGCATGAGTCCCAGTGCCGGGATGTCGACCAAGGCTGTGCCGCTTTGATCGAGGATTTGAAGCAGCGGGGCATGCTGGATGAGACTTTGGTGGTCTGGGGCGGAGAGTTTGGCCGGACAGCCTATTGTCAGGGAAAACTGACGCAGGAAAACTACGGCCGGGATCATCACCCCCGCTGTTTCACTATCTGGATGGCCGGTGGCGGGGTCAAGCCGGGCATCACCTACGGGCGGACCGATGAGTATGGCTACAACATTGCGGATGCCGACGGAAATCCTCTCCGGCCGCAGCCGAACAAGGATCACTGGACGCCCGGCACCATGCACATCCACGATCTGAATGCCACGATCCTCCATTTGTTGGGAATCGATCATCGCCGTCTCACCTACCGTTATCAGGGACGGGACTTCCGTCTCACCGACATCCACGGTCACGTGATGACGGATTTGCTTCTGTGAGGAAAAGGCGTTTGTGCGGGGAGAGGCTCGCTCGCCAAGTCGGCGATCCGCGCCCCTTACTCGATGAAAAGGACGCCTCTCCGCCGGCGTAGATGGCGATTTCGAGGGAGATTGATCTTGGCCTTGGAGGTGCCTTTTTCGATGAGGCTCAGCGCTTCCTGAACGCGGTCGAAATCGAGGCCCGCGACGCCGTGATGGGCCAGCCAGCGATGCAGGGCGCGCCTCTGGAGCGCCAGAGGCAGTTCCCTCAGCCATCGCACGGAGAGGGTCAGGTCGTCGGATGGCACGGCGACCAGGTCGTCGAGGCATTCGCTCTCCGCTCGGCATTGATCGGCCAGGCGGAGGGTGGCGTTTCGGACGTCGCGTTCGAAGAGGGTGTTCAGCTTGGGAATGAGTTCGTGACGCACGCGGTTGCGGAGGAACTGGAGGTCGCTGTTGGAGGCGTCCTGGCGAAAGCGAATTCGAGGAGCCGTCTCCGCATAGTCTTCCAGTTCCGCTCGGGTCACCGGCAGCAGGGGCCGGATGATCTCGAGGTCGACGCCTTCCACGGTGCGATGGGCGACCGCGCGCATCCCTCCCAGCCCGGTGCTCCCCGTGCCACGAAAGAGGCGCATGAGAACGGTTTCCACCTGGTCATCTGCGTGGTGGGCGAGGAAGAGTGACCGACACCGGCGGCGCCTGGCGACCTCGGCGAAATAGCGGTAGCGGGCTTCCCGCGCGGCCGTCTCCAGGGAGAGCTTCCTTGCGGCGGCTTGCCGGGCGAGGTCCTGCCGCTCGCTTTGCAATTCACAGTCGAGGCGCTTGGCGAGACGTTTGACGAAAGCGGCGTCGGCACCCGATTCTCGTCTCCGAAGGCCGTGGTTGAGATGGACGGCAATGAGGCTTTGATAGCCCAAGCGATGCAAGAGGTGAAGCAGAACGGTGGAGTCGAGACCGCCGGAGACGCCGACGAGGTAACGGTGCTTCGTTGGGTAAGCTTTGAGGAAGTGAGCAACCGTCTCGATCACGAGGGAGAAGGATAGGAGCAGGCCACTTGGAGAGCAAGCGCCCCGGCGGATCGAGAGGCGGAGGGAATGGAATGGAAAGCGGGCGGACAGGCATGCCCGGGTGACAGCATGACGGGGTGATAGCCGCCGGCCGCCGGGCGCCGTGTTGTCCGAAAGGTCGAGCGAATCGATCCCTAACGGATTTCACTCGCGCCGCCGAAATAGGGGCGCAGGGGTTCGGGCAGCGCGATGGAGCCGTCCGACCGCTGACAGGTCTCGATCAGTGCCACAAATAGTCGTGGCAGAGCGAGTCCGGATCCGTTGAGGGTGTGGCAGAAGCGGTTCTTCTTCGTTTCGGCGTCCTTGTAGCGGAGATTCATGCGCCGGGCTTGATAATCCATGAAGTTGCTGCAACTCGAGACTTCCAGATAAGCGTCGTGCCCGGGAGCCCACACTTCGAGATCATAGGTCTTGGCCGCTGAGAAACCCAGGTCCCCGGTGCACAGCTCGATGACACGGTAGTGCAGGCCGAGAAGTTGCAGGGCCTTCTCCGCGTGGCCTGTCAGTTCTTCCAGGACCTCCATGGAACGTTCGGGCTGAACGATTTGGACGAGCTCGACCTTGTCGAATTGGTGCATGCGGATCAGGCCCTTGCTCTCGCGGCCCGCCGAACCGGCTTCCCGGCGGAAGCACGGGGTGTAGGCGGTGAATTTCTTGGGGAGATCCGCTTCCGCCAGCAGCCGCTCCCGGCAGAGATTGGTCACCGGCACCTCGGCGGTGGGGGCGAGGAAGAACTGGCCTTCCTCCAGTCCGTACATGTCGTCCTCGAATTTGGGGAGCTGGCCGGTGCCTTCCATGCAATCCCGGCGGACCACGATTGGGGGGCTGACCTCCGTGTAGCCGTGTTGATCCGTCTGTAAGTCTAGCAGAGACTGAACGAGCGCCCGTTCGAGTCGCGCTCCTTGACCGGTGAAGACCACATGACCGGAACCGGAGAGGGTGGCACCGGCTTCGAAATCAAAGAGTCCGAGCTCGGTGGCGAGAGTGACGTGATCCTTGAACCCATCTCCAGTAGGTGGTGTGGGCTTCTCTCCCCAGGTGCGCACCTGGGGATTGGCCGATTCGTCCTCACCGACGGGACAGTCTTCGTGGGGCAAGTTGGGGATGCCCAGGAGCAGCTGGCGCTGTTGAGTTTCAGCTTCGAGCACCTTCTCGTCGAGCGCCTTGATCGACTCGCCGATATTCCTGACATTCGCTTCAATTTCGGAAGTATTCTGGCCCTCTTTGCGCAGGCGTCCGATCTGCTTGCTGGTGGCGTTGCGCTCCTGCTGCAGTGCCTGGCGGTCGGTCTCGCATTGCCGCCGCGTCTGATCGAAAGCCAGGACCTCCTCGACGAGGCCAGGGTACTCGTCGCCGCGCGTTCTCAGGCGCTGTCTGACCTCTTCGGGATGGTCTCGGAGGAGTCGGATGTCGAGCATGGGCGCGAACCTAGTGCCTCGACTCGGAAAGGGCTAGCGAGATTCACGGGGATTCTTCGCTGAGTTTGAAGGGTGCAAAAGAAAAGGCCTTT
The DNA here is from genome assembly GCA_965204485.1 of Verrucomicrobiales bacterium. GTDB lineage: Bacteria > Verrucomicrobiota > Verrucomicrobiia > Verrucomicrobiales > DEV007 > JAACDM01. Next base: position 23,928 of record CBDBEZ010000132.1, on the reverse strand, counting down.
TCCGGGACCTCGGCGCGGGGTTGCGCTAGGATCATGGAGTATGAATCAGGTGAGTTGCCGAGAACATCTTGAAGGGTGGTCCCCCTGTCCCTACCTGCCGCGAGCCGACCGGCCTTTGACGCACGAGGTGATGCTGCCATTTCGGCGAGACCGGGGAACGGCGTTTTATGAAGCGGCGCTGCGCTATGCGGGATCTCTCTGGCTGCAGGGCCTGCCGGCGAGGAGCCTCCTCCTGATCAACCGGGCTCTGGGGGCCGATCTCCGGGGCGGAGAGACGGTTCTTGATCGCTGGCCGCTGCCCTACCGGGCGGTTCGCTGGATTCTGGAAAACCGTCCGGATGATGAGGCCCACTTTATCGGCAATCCTCGCAGGCATTATCAGCATCTGGCCACCCGAATGGTGCCGCCGCGAGAAACGCAGCGAAGGTGGCGAGCCTGGGCTTGTTGGTATCTGGCCCGTCATCTCCTCCCGGCCGACCGTTTCCCCGCCGATGACGTTCAGTTGGCCAATGAGGCCGTCGTGGAGCCCGGACGGGAGGTCATCGTTCGGGCGCTGGATCAACACGGGATCTCTGGCGAGCGGGCTCTGTGGGAGAGCGTGGCCCCCCTGGAAATGGAGTCGACCGAATAGTGGGCGCAAGGATGATGACGATCAAGCCACCTCGAATCGATCGAGCGGAGCCAGGAGGCCATTGCAATGGCCATGGCGAGGTTCATTCTGGCGGTGAAGGTGGTGAGACATGGCCATCCCGGTGGGGACGGACGGGACGCGTTCTGATCGGCGGAAATCGCGCTGGGAAACACGGGCGCCTCGGAGGGGTTCTGGCGGCTCTTTGCCTCTTTGGCGGTGGTTTGCTGGCTGCGCAGGACGAGGTTGGGGACGCGGTCACGTCGCCGGTCGCGCCGCCGGTATCGAAGAGAGAGGAAGCCGAGGTCCATCGTGAAATTCTCGATCAAGGCGCTTTGCTGGGCGAACGGCTGGGCGCTCTCGAGCGACAGCTGCGGGATCGAGACGGGATCTGGGTGGCCTTTACCTGGGGCCTGGTTCTCGCTCTGTTCGCTTTGGGGGCGATGTTAGTGATCGGGCACAAGCTTTTGCGGCGAGAGGTCAATCCGCTTTTTGACGAACTGGCCCGACAGCGTCTCCGGCTGGAAGGGATCGAGCAGGGGTTCCGAGACTTTCCCGGTCAGTGGCCGCGCCCGAATCTCGATGTGGCTTTGCTCGCGGAGCACCTGCAGGGGCATTTCATGCCGGGACCCGCTGCGAGTGAAGGGTCGGGCGAGAAGGCCCCCGCAGAGGTCAGCTCACCGGCCTCTTTTTACCGCGACGACGATTGGCTGCCGAGAGTCGTCGCGGGTCCGCGAGCCTTTTTTCGGCACCTCGAGACGGTCCGTTCCTCCGTGGCCGAGATCTTCGAGGAACTCGCCGCCATGGGGGATCCAGGCGAGGCGCTGGCCTTGGTGAGTTGGATGTGGTCGCGCTTCGCCAGCCGACGCCTGCCTCAGCCGGAAGGACGCTGGCGACAGCTATTGAGCGTGGCGGAAGAGACCGGGGTTTGGGCGGATCCGGAGTTGTCCGAACGAATGGCGGTGGCCCGTTCCACGGAAGAAGCGAAACGCATGCTGCTCCGTTCGCTCTACCGGGAGGTCCTGGAGCAGGGGATCAGTGATCACTTGATTCTCCTGGAAGAACTGCGGCACTTGCCATCCTTCTGCGGAGCGGCGCCCTCTCGGGAGCTGTGTGAGTCGATCGCCGGGCGGGTCGATCCCATGACGCAGACGCTCCTGGAGGAGACCGAACGATTGACCGGCTACCATCCCCACTACGTTCCGCTATTTTCCGATCTGACCGACGACTCGGCGAGGTTCTTGAGAAACAACCCTGCCGAGAAACTTCCGGGGGTCTATCGGCAGCTCGAGGTTCCGCGACGGCAAGTGCTCTTTGTCTTGGCCTACGGCATGCGCCGGGACCGGGGCTGGGAGAATGAGGAAACGCAGGTCATTCTCAGTTGAACGCTCAATCGCGGTGAGGCGGCACCCGCGGACGATGCCACCACTGGGGAATCGCCACCTTCGGCGCCGGGCGGTGTTCGATTTCGAGTCATGCCGCAACGGTATCCACCACTCCTCTCGCCGATGGCATTGGCCTTGGTCGTGCTGATTGGCCCGGGTCCGGCCGGGGCTGAGGGTGACCCGAGTTCCGAAGCGGCGGAGTTTTTCGAGAAGGAGGTGCGCCCGCTCTTGATCGAACGTTGCTTTGGCTGTCATTCCGCTAGTAAAGGAGCCGAGATTAAGGCGAATCTGCGTCTTGACCATCGCGGGGGGTGGGAGCTTGGCGGGGACTCGGGTCCGGCGCTTCGGCCGGGCCGAGTCGAGGAGAGCCTCTTGATTCGCGCGGTGCGGTATCGGGATCCGGACTTGCAGATGCCACCGAAAGGGAAATTGGCGGGTAGGGAGATCGCCGTGCTCGAGCGGTGGGTGGCCGAGGGCGCCTACGATCCCCGGGACGAGGCCCCGTCCATTTCGACGGCGGATGGGGGGGCGAAGGAAGCCTCCGGGGGAGTGGATCTTGAAGAGGCCCGGTCCTTTTGGGCCTTTCAGCCGCCGGACGATCCGGCGGTCCCCGTGGACGGCTTGCCCTTGGAGTGGGCGCGGGCCCCCGTGGATGCCTTTCTGCTCCGGCACTGGCGCGCCCACGGCGTGGAACCCGCGCCGGCCACGCTTTCACCCGCTGCGATGGAACGGCGACTGGCCGGCGCTCTGACGGGTTTGCCACCGGCGGTGCTTGCGCTTCCGCGCGAGGCGAGGGAAGTGGACGATGCCCGAGAACGGATGATTGACCGTTTGTTGGCGTCTCCCCGCTATGGCGAGCGCTGGGGGCGGCACTGGCTCGACGTGGCGCGCTTCGCGGACTCCAATGGCATGGACGAGAACAAGGCCTATGTTGAGGCCTATCGTTATCGCGACTATGTGATCGATGCCTTCAATGAGGATCTTCCCTTTGATCGCTTTGTGATGGAGCAGCTGGCAGGAGACCTGGTGCCGGGGTCGGGTCTGCGGGAGAAAGTGGCGACGGGTTTTCTCGCCATCGGCCCCAAGATGCTGGCCTGTGACGACCCGCGGAAGATGCGGATGGACATCGTCGACGAGCAGATCGATACAACGGGTCGCGCTTTTCTCGGGATGACATTCGGATGCGCACGCTGTCATGATCACAAGTTCGACCCGATCTCCATCGGCGACTATTACGGGCTGGCGGGAATCTTCATGTCCACCGAGACCTTGGTGGACTACAAGGTGGTCGCTCAGTGGCACGAATATGATCTCTCGCCGCCCGAGGTTCGCGATGCGCACAAAAAGATCGCGGCCTTGCAGAAACGCTTGAAAAAGAAATCGCTGAAAGAGGCGGACAGAAAGGAGATCGAGGCGCAGCTGGAGGCCTTGACGCGGCGGACACCTCCTCGGACCAAGGTGATGGGAGTGGGGGGAAACGCCATCGAGAATGCTCGTGTGCATTTGCGAGGAAGCTATCTGACCCTGGGAGAAGAGAGATCCCGGCGCGTGCCGGCCGTCTTTCGGGAAGGGGCATTGGGAGAAGTCGAAGATCCCGTCGCGGAGAGCGGTCGCCACCAGCTCGCGCAGTGGATCGCCTCCAAAGAGAATCCCTTGACGGCGCGGGTGCTGGTCAATCGACTGTGGCGCTGGCATTTTGGCAAAGGGATCGTGGCGTCGACCGACAATTTCGGGAAGCTGGGCGCTCCGCCGCGAGACCCGGCACTGCTCGATCATTTGGCGCAGGAACTGATGCGCGGCGACTGGTCGATCAAGCGCCTTCAGCGTCTGCTGGTCACTTCGGGGCGCTATGGATTGCCGTCCGTTCCTGGACCAAGAGCGGTGAGTGCGGGCGAAAACCTGGACCGGTGCCTGCCCGCCTACCATCAACGGCGGCGTTTGGATGCCGAGAGCCTGCGTGACAGTTTGCTTGGGTTGTCGGGACGGCTGGACTTGGCGATGCACGGTCAGCTTTCCAAGGATGAGGCGGGCAAGTACGTCGACCGCTCGCGACTGGATCGTTATCTCGAGATTCCAAGGCGGACGGTGTATCTGCCGATTATTCGCAGCGCGCTCTATGATTCCCTGGTGGCTTTTGACATGGCCGATCCCTCCATGGCCAATGGTGACCGCCGTGAATCGGTGGTCGCTCCCCAGGCGCTCTATTTGATGAACGGCCGTCAGGTGCTGGAAGCGGCCGCAAGCTTGGCCGAGGCGCTGCCCGGAGACGAGCCGCAACGCAAGCTGGATCGCCTCTATCAACGGGTTCTCAACCGTCTTCCGAGCGTCGAGGAAAGTGACAGGGCGCGGGAGTTTTTGAAAACCTATCGCGGTGAACGAGCCTGGGAGGCCATGGCCCGCGTTTTGTTTGCCTCCAACGAATTTCTCTATTTGAATTGATTTGAACGGGCGGTCTCCGGCTGGAACCCTCGGTACTTTTTCCCTCATGAACACTTCTCGATGCGGTCATCACTGGCAGTCCTTGACCCGGCGAGGGATGCTGTGGCACACTGCGGCGGGCTTTGGTGGGCTCGCTTTCCACGGGCTCCTGGCCGGGACTCAGGCGAGCGTCGGAGGGCCGCTCTCTCCGAAGGCAGCGCCGATGCTTCCCAAGGCGAAGCGGGTCATCTTTCTATTCATGCACGGCGGGCCTTCCCAGGTGGATCTGTTCGATCACAAACCTCGTTTGTCGCGCGACGATGGCAAGCCGCTGCCCTTCGACAAGCCACGGATCGTGAGTTCCCAAACGGGAAATTTGTTAGGATCGCCGTTTGCCTTCAAGCGCCACGGGCAGAGCGGTGCGACGATGAGTGAACTGTTGCCAAATCTCAGCCAAGTGGTTGATGACCTCTGCATCATTCGATCGATGCACGGCTCCAATTCGCGGCACGGCGGCGCCCTGTTGGAATTGCACACGGGTTCCGATACGTTCCTGCGTCCGGCCATGGGAGCCTGGATCCAGTATGGTTTGGGAACGGCCAATGAGAATCTGCCAGGATTTCTCACCATCAATCCCGCCGGGGGGCATGGCGGCGCCAATGCCTGGTCTTCATCGTTTCTGCCGGCCCACTATCAAGGAACCCGCATCACCAAGGGCGAGACCGATTGCCTGGAGATCCCTTTCACTTCGCGGCCGGAATGGCACCTGGAAGCGCAACGACAGGAGTTGGCACTCCTGGAAGCCATGAATCGGGATCATCTCGCGCTGTCGGGGGACGATGATGAGGTGCTCGAAGCGCGTCTCGCTTCCTATGAACTGGCCTTCCGCATGCAGATGGAGGCTCCGGCCGTGCAGGATCTCTCCACGGAAAGTCCGGCGACGCGCGCTCTCTACGGTCTCGATGATAAGGCCACACGCGGTTTTGCCGAACAGTGCCTTCTGGCGCGCCGCTTCTCGGAAGCGGGTGTGCGTTTCGTTCAGGTCACGCATCGCTATTGGGATCAGCACAGCCGGCTAAAGAGCGAACACGCCCGACTCTCCGCCGAAATGGATCGTCCGGTGGCGGGCTTGATCACGGATTTGAAGCAGCGCGGTCTCCTCGACGAGACGCTTGTCTTGTGGGGAGGCGAATTTGGCCGGACGCCCGTGGCTCAGGGTCGAGACGGGCGAGATCACAATCCACACGGATTCACGATGTTTCTCGCGGGCGGTGGAGTGAAGCCCGGGATTCAGTACGGTCAGACTGACGAGTACGGCTACTACTCCGTCGAGAACCGTGTCCACTTTCACGATCTTCACGCGACGATGCTGCATCTCCTGGGAATCGATCACGAACAGCTCACGTATCGCCACGCCGGCCGCGATTTCCGACTGACAGACGTTTACGGCCGTGTGGTGCGCGAGATCCTCGCCTGAACCGCGTTGGCTCCGTCCCGGTTGCGTTGGAAGATGAAAGTGAGTAGGTTGGTTCATGAACCGCCTTTTCACGGCCCTTGTAGTCTGGTTTTTTGGCGCGGGAAGTTTGTCGGCCTCTTCACTGGATGGGGAGCCGCTCTTGAGCTTTCCACCATTTGATGACGAAGCGGGATGGGAGGTGTCGGATCCCGAGGCGCTGATCCTTGAGGAGGGGCGGCTGGAGTTGCGGACTTCGGGAGCCGCCTTCGCATGGAGAGAACAGCGGCTGGGAGTCTCGTCCATTTTGGCCGAGGTTCGCTTCGACGATGCGGAAGCGGCCTTTGTGGGAGTGCGCGTCCAGAGCGGTTCCCCCCTGAGCGGATACGTCCTGGATCTGACCCGACTCGGTGGCGTGGCCTTGGTTCAGTTAGTGGGCGGGGCTGACACGGTTCTGCAAACGGCGGCCTACCCAGAGGAGATCGAAGGGGTGACGGTGAATTTCTGTCTCCGACTTCGCGGAACGCGTCTGCGGGGCTGGATTTGGCCGAAAGGTCAGGAGGCGCCAGAGATGCCCTTGGTGGAAGCCTCGCTGCCCGATCCTCCTGTTTTTGCTCAGGGACGTCCGGCGCTGGGCGTCCGGGGAGGGGGAGCGGAGTTCTTGTCGGTGAAGGTGACGGGAGAACCTTTTCGGCCCACGGCAGTGGGCCTTCTGCCCTTCAAGCGGGAGCCTCGCTTTCGATTGACCTGGCCCTCGACGCCGGGCGAGGTCTACCGGGTCGATGCCTCCCTGGATCGCTCCGAATGGCAGACCCGCTACTGGGTCAAGGCCGGCGGGGCGGAGTCCGAGGCCGTCATTCCGGCGTCCTTTTCCGCGCAGACGGTGCCGTCGATGTTCTTTCGGGTGGTGTGGGCCTCTCAAGTGCTCGCGGTGGACGCTGATATCGAGGTCATCGTGCCCACGGCGCCTCGATTGGCGGTGGCCTGGACGTCCTCCGATCGACGCGTCTACGGCTTTGAGTGGTCCAAGGATCTCCAGGAGTGGACGCCCTACGGCGCTCTGGCGGTCGAAGGGACGGCGGGCCTAGGCGTCACCAGCACCGTGCTGCCTTTGCCGGAGACCCTCACCTTTCGCGAAGCCGAGGAGATTCATGTCAGGGTTCTGGACCTTGGCGACAAAGGGGAATACGGCCTTTCCTTCACTCCCGCGGAGGATTGAGCGGAAGGTAGAGGATGCCATGGATGAATGGGTCATCCGCAGATCATCATCCCTTTCCAGATGGCAGCGCTTGACGAAGCCCGGCCTCGCTGACGCTCATCGGGTTTCGATGTGGCTCGATTGCTTCGATCGCGTTCGATGAGGCGCGTGTCGACGGCTTGGCCAAGGCGCCCACCACCACCGAGGCGGCGGCGAATCCGAGGGCGCCGGAAACGAAACTGGCGGTTCCGAAACCGCTGGCGCAGTCTAACTGAAGGCTCAAACCCGGCTCGGGTTCCGCGCAGACACGGCCGTCGCTCCAAGGAAAGACGGGGTTTTCCGCGGAGAAGACGGCCAAGAATCCGAACGGCTCGTTGAGGTCACGCGAGAAACCGTGTTCCTGCCGGAGTTTTTTCCGGAGCCGCTTGAGCAGGGGATCGTGCGTGGCTTCGCCGAGATCGCCCACACGGACTCGCGAGGCGTCGCGCTTGCCGCCCGCGCCGCCCGAAATGACGAGCCGGAGCCGCCGCCGCTTGCATTCGGTGACCAGGAGGCACTTGTCACGGATGCTGTCGATGGCGTCGACGAGGTGATCGAAGCCGGCATCGAGGATCCGCGAGGCGCTGGAGGGGTTGAAGTAACTCTCCTCGAGATGGAGGCGCAGTGCCGGATTGATCTGCTGCAGACGCTCGGCGAGGGCGCGGGCCTTGGACTGGCCGACGGTGGCGTCGAGAGCCTGGACCTGGCGATTGACGTTGGTCAGGCAGACGTCATCGAGATCCACCAGGGTGAGTTCGCCAATGCCGGATCTTGCCAGGGCCTCCACGGCCCACGAGCCGACGCCGCCCAGGCCGATCACGGCGACATGGGCACGCTCAAGGCGCTGTAGACCGTCGCGTCCATACAGCCGTTCGATGCCCCCGAAACGCATGTCGAGATGAAAAGAATAGAGACGATCTTCCGGTTTCTCCGGAAGTGAAAGCCGTGAGGGCGCCGGTCACTTTTCGATGGAAAACTCGTCCTTGAGATTTCCATCAATGTCGTAGGCGCGGTAGAGGAGACGGTCTCCAGAAATCATCAAATCGAGCACCTGGAAGGTCGGCGTATTGGTCATGCCAAACTCCGTGTAGTCGCGCTTGTCCTGCTTGTACATCTTGGTGCCGGAAACGGAGACCACGTAAATGGTGCCGTCTTTCGCCGAGTCCACACGCTTGCCGTCTTTCATGGGATAGGTGCGGAGGTAGGCGTGGTCGTGACCCTGGAGGGCGACGTCCACGTGATGTTTGTCGAAGAGTTCTCCCCACAACTTGCGGATGTCCGCGTTGTCCCGGGCCGGGGCCGAGGAGTAGGCGGGGTGGTGGTAGACCGCGAACTTCCAGGTCGCCTTGCTCTCCTCGAGCGTGCGGTCCAGCCATTCAGTCTGGCTCGCCGCGTCGATATTGGTATCGAGGATGACGAAGAGGGCGTTGCTGTATTCGAAGGCGTAGGCCCGCTCCTTCTCCACGTCGTCCGGCCCGTTCTCCATGAGGTTCATGAGTTCGAGGTACATCGTGGGGTGGCCGCCCTGGTTCTCGTGGTTTCCAATGGCGGGCACGAGTTGTTTTCGATTGTAGACGCCCGCGCAGTTGTACCAGAAATCGTCCCAGTCGTCGCGATCGTTGCCCCGGTCCACGAGATCGCCCGCCATGACGTAAAAGGCGGCGTCTGGACGCTGTCGGTCCGCAGTCCTCAGCAGTGTCCCCCATCGATAGAGGCCGTTCTGGGCGTCCCCCATGTAGATGAATGAGAAAGGAACGGTTTCGGCCGGCGCGGTGGTGAACTCCGCGAGTTCCGTCCAGCCGTCGTCCGAACCGTCTCCCACGGAGTAGACGTAGGTGGTCGCGGGCTCCAAGGCGTTGAGGTCGACCCGGTGCAGATGAATGCGCTGGTCGTTGATGATGTCCGGCGTTTCCATGAGCCGCGTCTCCGCCTCGACGCGCTGCAGGGGCGATGGCTGGAATCGATTGAACAGGGTCTTCTTCTGATAGAGCAGAGCGCCGGTCTTGACGCGGAGATGGGTGCGCCACTGGATGGTTTGAGTCGTTTTGGGATCGGCCGACCAGGTGAGTGTGATTTGGTCCGGCTCATCCGTGCTGACGTGATTGGTCCAACGGAAGTATTCGACCAGTCGGGCGTCATTAGCGCTCTGCGACTCCGTGCGGATCATCAGCTGATCCTTGAGTTCCCCGGGAATGTCGGAGAGCTTGTCGTCGGAATCGACGTAGGGTTTGGCGTCTTTCTTGAAGGTGCCCAGACGAAGGCCGGCCGGATACAGGTTCAATACCTGGACGCGGTCGCCCTCGTTCACCGGATCCACCGTGACCAGATAGTGGTCGCCCTTTCCGAAGGAGTTGATGCCGAGGCCAACGTCGCCCGCGGGAAATTCCCGCTCCCAGACGTCGAACTCCGTCGATCCCAGCTTGAGGACGATGCCGGTGAGATCGAAGTCGCGGTCCCGGATCCAGAAGGGCTCGGATTTGATGGAGCGATCCCGGACGATCGAGACTTTGACCGGGACGTTCACTTTGAGAGTGATATGCTCGTTGCTCAGAATGGTTTTCTCGCGATCGGTGAGGATTTTGTAGACTTGATAGGGTGTGAGTCTTTTCAGCTGTGCTTCCTTGTATTTTTCGCGCAATCGGATGGCCACATCCGCCACGGTATCGTGGACCGAGGGGTGTTCGCCGACGTGGGCGAGGACGGAACTGCTGAGAAGAGCGGTGGCCAGCACACCGAGAACGTAGCTGAGACGTCGAAATTTCATGGGCATGAGAAGAAGTGAGGAAGGACCCAAAAGCGCGATTCCCGCGAGTCCATCGTTTCTGTTTGGGGAGGTGAAATCAATTCGAATTTCCTGATTATTAAGAAACCTTTATATTGGCTTCAAGCCGGCACGTCGATTTGGTTAAGAACTTCGTCGATCATTTGCCGGGGCGTCAGCCCGGAAAACTTGGCTTGGGGGTCCAGGACGAGCCGGTGGGCAATGACGTCGGGCGCCAGAGCCTGGATGTCGTCCGGCGTCACGAAGGCGCGGTCTTCGAAGAGGGCGAAGGCTCGGGCGCATTTCATCAGCGTCAGTGAGGCACGCGGACTGGCGGCCAGCTGGACCTCGGGGATGGATCGGGTGGCCGCGACGAGATCGACGATGTAACCCATGATTTCCTCGCTCACTCGGACATCTTCCGCGGCCCGCACGAGATGTTGGATATTGGTCAAGGAAGCGCAGGGCTTCAGGCTGTCGAGCGGATGATCACCCTGTTGGGCGGCGAGGATGGCCATTTCGTCGTGCCGGGTGACGTAGCCGAGCGCGAGTTGCATGGCAAAGCGGTCCATTTGCGCCTCGGGCAGTGGATAGGTGCCGCGAAACTCCACCGGGTTTTGAGTGGCGATGACAAAGAACGGGCGGGAGAGCTGGTGTTGCAGCCCTTCAATGGTCACTTGCCGTTCCCCCATGGCCTCCAGCAGCGCCGACTGGGTGCGGGGAGAGGCACGGTTGATTTCGTCCGCCAGCAAGATGTGCGTGAAGATGGGGCCCGGGTGGAATTGGAATTCCTGGTTGCGCGGATCGAAGATGGAGACGCCGAGAATGTCCGAGGGAAGTAGATCGGGCGTGAACTGCATTCTCTTGAAGTCCATGCCGCTGATGGAGCTGGCGATGGCCTTGGCCAGCGTGGTTTTCCCGGTTCCGGGATAGTCTTCGAGCAAGACGTGGCCCCCACAGAGAAGCGAGGCGAGCAGCTTTTGGACGATCAGATCCTGGCCACGAATGACCTTGGAAACATTCGAACGAATGTTTTGGAAGATCTGCTGGGGCACCGGGCCGGACATTCCGTCGATGAGGCCTCGAATTTGGCTAGTTGGGGATGTGAATGGCGTGCCCGTAAGCTTGACCGGCGGCTTCGTGGATCGCCTCGGCCAGGGTGGGGTGGGCGTGAATGGTGACCTCCAGGTCGTCCTTGGTGGCTTCGAGCGTGATGGCCAGCCCCAGCTCGGCGATCATCTCGGTGGCCTCGGGCCCGATGATGTGGGCACCGATCACTTCGCCGTACTTTTCTCCGAATAGCAATTTCACAAATCCCTCCGAGTCACCGACGGCGAGGGCTTTCCCACTGGCCTGGAAGGGGAACTTGCCAACTTTGTAGGCAGTGTTCTTCTCCTTCGCCGCCTGCTCCGTGAGCCCGACGCTGGCGACCTGAGGATGACAATAAGTGCAACCCGGAAAGGTCTCGACCTTCTTCGGCTGGTGATCCGTGAAAAGGCCGTCTACGCACTGGATCGCTTCCCAGCTGGCGACGTGGGCCAGCCACGGCGGGCCGATGATGTCACCTGCGGCGTAGATGCCAGAAACACTTGTCTGGTAGCGGTCGTCGGTGACGAGAAATCCGCGGTCCGTCTCCAGGGAAAGCCCTTCCGGACGGACGGGTTGAACCCCGATGGCGATGAGGGCGACGTCACTCTTCAAAGTTTGAGTCTCCTTTCCCTCCACGGTGATCTCGACGCCCGTGTCGCTCGCCTTGGTCCCCGTCACTTTGGTGTCGGTCAACACCTGGATGCCCTGCTTGCGAAAACTCTTTTCCAGCGTCGCGCTCACCTCCGCGTCTTCCACGGGGAGCAGGCGGGGGAGCATTTCCACGAGAGTGACTTTGGTTCCAAAGGCATTGAAGAAGTAGGCAAACTCCACTCCGATGGCGCCCGCGCCGATGATGACGATTTCCTTTGGCTGCGTCTCCAATACCATCGCTTCCTTGCTGCCGATGACGGTCTGACCGTTGAAGGGCAGATCGGGAAAGGGCCGTGACACACAGCCGGTGGCCACGAAGACGTTGCGGGCTTCGTGCAGCTGGGTCTTGCCTTCCGCGTTGGTCACCTTGACTTTGCCGGGAGCCTCGAGGGCGGCCTCGCCCGGTAAATAGTCCACGCCGTTCTTCTTGAAGAGAAACTCAATGCCGCCCGCCAGCCGGTCGGATACCTTGCGGCTGCGCCCGATCACCTTGCTCCAATCGTACTGCAGGCCCTCGAAGGTGAGGCCAAATTCATCGGCCCGTTTGTTGAGGAGCTGATAGAGTTCGGCGTTCTTAAGCAGTGATTTGGTGGGGATGCAGCCCCAATTCAGACAGGCGCCGCCGGCACGATCCCGTTCCACGCAGGCGACTTTTTTTCCTAACTGAGCGGCGCGGATGGCGCCGACATATCCCGCGGGGCCGCCGCCGATGACGATGAGGTCGTAGGCCATGATAAAGTGTGTTTTCTGAGCGAGCGAGGTGAGGTGATTTGAATGAAAGGGGAGAAGGTCCTGGAAAAGGAGGAGGAGGTACCTAGAGCAGCATCAGGGCCGGCGATTCAATCAAGCGCCGGACTTCGCCCAAATAACGCGCCCCCACCGCGCCGTCGACCACGCGGTGGTCCCCGCTGAGACCAATCTTCATCCGCTGTCCTACGACAATCTGATCGTTGGCATCGACCACGGGAGTCTTGCGGATGGCGCTGACGGCGATGATGCAGGCCTGGGGAGGATTGATGATGGCGTCGAAGCTCTCGACGCCAAAGGCGCCGAGGTTGGAAACGGTGAGCGTGCCGCCGGTGAACTCATCGGGAGAGAGCTTCTTTTCTCGCGCACGGGCGGCGAGATCCTTGACTGCTCGACTGATTTCCAAGAGAGAGCGCTTTTGAGCATCCCGAATGACCGGTGTGACCAGGCCGTCGTCGATGGCCACGGCGACCGAGAGATGGACCGAGGCAAAACGGATGATGGCGTCTCCATCGAAGGAGGCATTGACCTCCGGCACGGCAACCGCGCTCAGGGCGACCGCCTTGAGGATGAAATCGTTGATGGTGTATTTGTTCGACGAATCACTCTTCTCTTTCTCGGACGCGGAATTGACCTCGCGTCGGAAAGCCAAGAGGGGTGCGGCGTCGACCTCGAACGTGAGATAGAAATGCGGAATCTGGGTCTTGCTGGCTAACAAACGCTCGGCGATCACCGAGCGCATGCCACTGAGACGGATCCGCTCGTCGCCCTCGCCAGCGCTCGCCCGGATCATCTTGGCGGCGGGAGGCGCAGCCGTCCCGGCTTCCCCCGTCCGCTTGGCGGAGACTCGAGCTTCTTCCACGTCCCGTTTCACGATGCGTCCACCCGGCCCGGTGCCCTCGAGTTGCGCGAGATCGATGTCCCTTTCCGCGGCCATCCGTCTGGCCAGGGGAGAGGCCTTGACGCGATCTCCTTTTCCCTGCCGACTGGAAGCTGGCTCCGATGAATCGCCCTTCTCGCTCGTGCTCTTGGGTTGGTCGTCGGGTTTTTTTGCCGCTTTGGGAGAGTCGCTCTTTTCCTCTTCGTTCCCGCTGTCTTCGTCGGATTCGGGCGCCGAGGAACTCGGTTCGTCGCCGGGCTCGGGAGGGGTTTCGCCCTCTTCCAGGAGCAGGGCGAGCCTTTCTCCCAGAGGGACTTTCTCACCTTCCTTCACGTAAATCTCGTGCAGGACACCCTCGTCGAAGGCATCCAGGCTCATCGTGGCCTTGTCGGTCTCGATTTCGGCGAGTTCGTCGCCGACGTCGACGGCGTCCCCGGTTTTCTTGAGCCACTTGAGGAGCGTTCCCTCCGTCATGGTGTCGCTCAGTTTCGGCATTTCAATGATGGTCGCCATGAGAAAAAATCGATCCAAACGTTGTGTTGCGTTGCCTTCCCTGGATTCACGCACAGACCGTGACGACCTTGGCGATCACCGTCTCGGGAGAGGGAAGTTGGATTTTTTCGAGGGGAGGACTGTAGATGGCCGGGGCGTCGAGCGCGTTGACACGCAAGATCGGTGCGTCGAGGTGGTCGAAGGCCTTCTCCTGGATCATGGAGGCGATCTGGGCGCTGACGCCACAAAACGGCTTGTTCTCGTCGACCAGCACGGCCCGGTTGGTCTTGCGGACGGAAGCGAGCACCGTCTCTTCGTCCAGCGGGCGGATCGATCGGAGATCGACCACTTCCGCATCGATCCCCTGTTCTTCGGCGAGGCGCTCCGCCGCGGCCAGGGCGGTGATGACGGCACGTCCGTGAGCGATGAGGGAGACGTCCTTGCCCGACCGCTTGATGTCGGCACTTCCTAACGGAATGGTGTATTCTTCGTCGGGAACCTCGCCCTGCTCGCCGTAGAGCAGGGTGTTCTCCATGACGTAGACGGGGTCATTGTCGCGAATGGCCGTCTTCATGAGGCCCTTGGCGTCGTAGGCGGTCGCGGGGCAGACCACCTTCAGGCCCGGCGTGTTGGCGATGAAGTTCTCCGGCGTGTGGGAGTGTGTGGCGCCAACGTTGGTGCCGCCGTTGGCAGGACCTCGGACCACGATGGGACAGTGGATGAGCCCGCCGGACATGTAGCGAACACATCCCGCGTTGTTGATCATCTGGTCGAAGGCCACGTAGGCGAAGCTCCAGAACATCAGTTCCATGACGGGACGGATGCCCAGCATGGATGCCCCCACCCCCGTGCCGATGAAGCCGGCTTCGCTGATCGGCGTGTCGACGATTCGTTTGGGGCCGAAATGGTCTAGCAATCCTTCAGTGACCTTGTAGGCGCCATTGTACTCGGCCACTTCCTCGCCCATGATGACGACGTTCGGGTCGCGGTCGAGTTCCTCGGCGAGAGCTTCGTTGAGTGCCTGGCGATAAGTGATCTTGCGCATTCTGGATTCAGTGAAAAAGACAGACGGCGATGAGGAGTCCGTCAGTCGTTGAAAAAGTGTTTGCCGGTGCGGCCGGCTTCGGTCTTCTCGTCCACCTCCACGTAGACGTCTTCGAGGATGGCGCTGGGCTCCGGAAAGGGACTCTCCTCCGCGAATTTCACGGCGCGTTGGGCCTCCTCCCGGGCCTCCAGGTCGATGGCCTTGGCCTGTTCTTCGTCGACGACGCCCTCGTCGATCAAACGCTGTTTCCAGAGATTCACCGGGTCGTGGTGGGTTTTGTAGCGCTCGATTTCCTCGGGCGAGCGGTATTTCTTGGAATTGGCGTCCGCCACCGAATGCCCGTAATAGCGGTAGGTATCGATTTCCAGCACGGTGGGGCGGCTCTCGTTGTGCGCACGGTCGAGGGCGATCTTGGTCTTGTAGCGGACTTCGTAGAGGTCCTCGCCGTTGGCGCGGTCCCAGTCGATGTTGTAGCCGTCCGCGCGCTCGGCGAGGCAGGACTTGAAGGCCGAGGACCGTTTTTGGCTGGTGCCCATCGAGTAGCCGTTGTTTTCGATGATGTAGATGACGGGGAGATCGAAGAGCGCGGCCAGGTTGAGCGATTCGTGATAGGCGCCCTGGTTGATGGCGCCGTCTCCCAGGAAGCAGAGGCAGGCGCCCTGAATTCCCTGGTATTTGAGGGCGTAGGCCAGACCGGCACCGAGCGGGGTTTGTCCGGCCACGATCCCGTGCCCGCCCCAGAAGCGGCGATCCGGGGCGAAGAAATGCATCGAGCCGCCCTTGCCCTTGGAGCAACCGGTGGCTTTGCCGTATAGTTCTGCCATGCAGGTGTCCATCGACATGCCCACCGCGAGGGCGTGCCCGTGATCCCGGTAGGCGGTGATCAAGTGGTCGTTCTCGCCCACGAGGCTGATGGTGCCGACCGCGACGGATTCCTGGCCGATGTAGAGGTGGAGGAACCCCCCCATTTTCCCCTGTTGATACTGCCGCAATGAGGCTTGCTCGAAGCGCCGGATGCGCATCATGTCGCGCAGGAAGCCGATTTTGTCCTCGGTGCCGAGCTGTTGGTTGATGGGAGCGGAAGCGGGATCGATGGCGGAATTCACGGGTGAGCGGTGAGAGACGCGGGATGAAGTGGAGTCGAGAGTTCAGAGGACTAGACCACGTTATCCAGGCCCTTCAAGCGGGGTTGCGCGGAGTGGGGAGAGGCCGGCTCTTGCTTTCGTTGGCGGCGGGGAAGCCAGACCAGCAGGGTGAGAAACAGCACGGTGAAGAGGAGGTCGCCGATGAGCGCATTGCGGAGAAACACGTAGCTCGGTGGGGCCCCGGGAATGGGCAGGCCCACGGTCTGGCTCTGCCACCAGCCAGCGAACGTCTTGGCATAAGACATGGGCGGTACCGACTGCGCCCAGGCGACGGTGTTCATCACGAGGTAGAAGCCGAGGGTCGCGCAGGGCGCCATTCCCAGGGCGATGCCTCCTCGGGACGGCGCGGCCCGATCTCGAAGGCGCCAGGCAACGGCGAGGATGCCTCCGTAGACTGCGTAGCGCAGGCAGACGGTTGGGGAGAAGAGCAGGCTCCAGAACGAGATCTCGGGGTTTCGCTGCACGGCGAGCGCGGTGATCATGAGATCGCTGGCGAAAAGCGTCGCCAAGGCCAGGACGATCCCCCAGCGCCAGGGCGTGAAGAACAGGCCAAAACAGACCGCCATCCCCGCCACGGGCGTGATGTTGGCAAGCGACTCTTGCTGAAAGGAAAGCAGACGCAGTGCCAGTGTGGTGGCGATGAGAAGCAGGATGGCGCCGAGCGCGCCGAGCGTCGGTTTCATGGTCGAATGGGGTGCGGAACGGTTCATGGAATGGTTGAGATGGAGGGGACAGGTGGACGGCCCGATGGGCTCGGGAGGTCGTCCGAGCGATTATACAAAGGATTCGCGCTTTCGCGAGATGAGGTTGCGGAAAAGGGGACGGTGGAATGTTCTTCGGCCGAGGATTTCGCCTGGCGGGGCTGCGTTCACGGTCGCGTACACATTCTCATTGTCGTGGCGAAAGGCCTTTCCCGGGGTCATTTGGCTTGCTCCGTCCCGAGGGGCGAGTGAATCTTCGGGCGTGAAACGGCTCATTGAACACGAGTGGCAGAAGATCGTGCTCTACCTGGTGCTGACGATCCTGTTGGGAGCGCTCCTGGCTCCCTGGCTGTTTTGGGCGGGAAAGGCCATCGTGAGGGCCGGCTGGTGGGCGGAGGGCCCCGTGCCGCTGGCCTACTTACACGGGGCCTTGGATCGGAGCCCGTTTCCGCGCTACTTCAACCGGGCCCTGATGATCGTGGCTTTTCTCGGGATCATTCCCCTCATCCGCTCCATGAAATTTCGCGGATGGCGGGATCTTCAGATCCAGAAAAACCCCTGCGCCATCCTCGACGTGGCGGCGGGCTTTCTCTTGGCGGGAGGATTGCTGCTTTTCATGGGAGCGAGCTTTCTCTACATGAGCCTCTTCGTGCCGGAAGACGAAATTCAGTGGGGCATCATTCCGAAATTGATGGCGACGGCGGCCGCAGTGGGATTGCTGGAAGAGCTTTTCTTCCGGGGCGCGATGCTCGGGGTATGCCTCCGCCGAATGGCGGCTGGCTGGGCTGTCCTGCTGACGTCGGCGGTCTACGCGCTGGTGCATTTTCTGAAGCCGCCCCGGCTGAATCTGACGGAGGCGGAAGTGGGTTGGGCCACGGGCTTCGACATGCTGGGCCTGATTTTCGGCCGATTCTTCGATTGGCAGACGGTGACGGCGGAGTTTCTCACGCTGGTGGTGCTGGGCGTGGTCCTGGCAGTGGTGCGTCTGCGAACGCGCTCGCTCTGGTTGGCGGTCGGGCTTCACGCGGGTTGGGTGTTTGGCTATCAACACTTCAACAAGAACACCGACGACACGGAACGTCTGGCTCAGTGGGCCCCGTGGGTCGGCGATGATTTGAAAGTGGGCCTGATTCCGCTGGCGGTGATCATGCTGACGGGCGCGCTGGCGAGTTTGTGGATCGATCTGAGCCGTCGTGTATCGATTGAGAAGGCCGCGCCGGACTCGGGATCGGATTCGAGCATGGGTTCCGCCTCCCCGGATGAGACGGCCGGGGTGGCGTGGGAAGCCAAAGAGAAACCAGACCCGTAACCGTGAGGCAGCTCATCTATTTCAGCCGGGCCACCCGGCCGATGGACGGCGACGACTTGAAGTCCTTGCTCGAAGGCGCCCGACGTTTCAACGGGGCCCACGACATCACCGGAGTTCTCCTCTACCAGGCGGGCTATTTTCTCCAGGTGCTGGAAGGGACGCCAGAAGACGTGATGCCGCTGTTCAGGCGGATTGAGCGCGATGGACGTCACACCGACATTCAAAAGCTCTACGACCAGGAGATCGAGGAGCGCGGCTTCGCCGATTGGAGCATGGGATTCCACGTGGTGACGGGACCGGATTTGGAGTCCTGTGAGGGTTACAACGACGTGCTCACCGACGCGGTGATCACCACGGAGATCGATCTGGCCAATGAAATGACCTTTTGCGTGGTCAGTCTCTTCAAACAATTCGTGCGCGCCGCGCAGGCGAGCCCCCCGTCCTCATCGTGATCCCCTGCGCCCGGGTGGCCATTGACGGCTCCTCCGATCTTGAGTTCGACTATCGGATTCCCGAAGCGCTCCGGGAAAGTTTGGCTGTTGGTTCGCGAGTGAAGGTCCCCTTGCGGCAACGGAAAGCCAAGGGCACGGTGCTCGATCTCGTTTCTCACGAAGAGCCTCCCACGGGCTTGAAAGACATCGAGGGGCTCATTCACGACCAGCCCATCCTTACGCCTCAGCTCATTCAGTTGGCCGA
The DNA here is from genome assembly GCA_965204485.1 of Verrucomicrobiales bacterium. GTDB lineage: Bacteria > Verrucomicrobiota > Verrucomicrobiia > Verrucomicrobiales > DEV007 > JAACDM01. Next base: position 5,291 of record CBDBEZ010000132.1, on the reverse strand, counting down.
GTGGATGGCGAACTATTACTGCGCCTCGCGGGAACAGGTCCTGCGTGCGATGCTCCCGGAATCGGTGCGGGCCGAGACGCCTCCCTTTCGCGTGCGGAAGGTCATCCGCATCGTGAAGGTGCCTGCGACGGAAGAACGCGAGGCCCTGCGCCGCCGGGCCCCGCGACAGGCCGAGATTTTGGAAGAGATTCAGTGTCTCGAGGAGCCTCTGCCCTTGACCAAGGTGGCCAATGTCGCGGCGGCCAAGGCTCTGGTCGCCAAGGGGTGGGCGAGGATTGAGGAACAGCGTGTCGAGCGCGACCCTCACGAAGGGGAAGAGTATCTTGCCGATGAAGCGCTGAAACTCACGACGCAACAAGCGGACGCTCTCACGGCGGTGCTCGCGGCCATGGCGGACCCGGAGAAGCCTCCGCTCTTGCTCCACGGCGTCACCGGCAGCGGAAAGACCGAGGTCTACCTACAGGCCGCCGCCAAGGCTCTCCAGGCTGGCCAGACCGTCCTGGTCCTGGTGCCGGAGATCTCCCTCACGCCGCAAACGGTGGAGCGCTTCAAATCGCGCTTTGCCGACCGACAGAGAGAGATCGCGGTTCTCCATAGCCACCTCTCTCAGGGAGAGCGTTTTGATGAGTGGCACAAGATCCATCGGCACGAAGCGCGGATCGTGATCGGCGCGCGCAGCGCGATCTTCGCCCCTCTGGAGAACCTGGGCCTGATCATCGTCGATGAAGAACACGAAAGTTCTTACAAACAAGAGACCGTTCCTCGCTATCACGGCCGGGACGTCGCTGTGTTACGCTCGCGGATCGAAAAATGCGCGGTTCTCCTGGGAAGCGCCACGCCCTCTCTTGAATCCTATCATAACGTCAAGAAAGAAAAGTACGACCTGATCGAGTTGAGCGAACGGGTGGACGACCGCTCGCTGCCCTTGATTCGCGTGGTGGACATGCGGCAGGAGAGCCGGAAGCACAAGGGTGGTCCGGCGATCCTTTCCGAGCGGTTGCGCCTGGAAATCGAGAAACGGCTGGAGGGCGGCGAACAGATCATGCTCTTTCTCAATCGCCGCGGCTATGCCAACTCGATGCAATGCCTTGAATGTGGACATGTCTGTGAGTGCATGCACTGCAGCACTTCGCTCACTTATCATTTGTCAGAGCAGCGTTTGATTTGTCATGTTTGCGGTTACAAGCAGGTGGCGCCGAAGCGTTGTCCCCAGTGCAAGTCGCCCTCGGTGATTTATGGCGGCTTCGGGACGGAGCGCGCGGAGGAAGTTTTGCGAAAGGTGTTTCCGAGGGTGAAGATGGCGCGGATTGACGCGGATGTGATGCAGCGAAAACATCTCCTGAGGGACACCTTGCGAGCTTTCAAGACGCGAAAGCTCGACCTCTTGATCGGCACACAGATGATTGCCAAGGGCTTGCATTTTCCCAACGTGACCCTCGTGGGCATACTCAACGCCGATCTCGGGCTTCACTTGCCGGACTTCAGAGCCGGCGAGCGCACCTTCCAGCTCCTGACCCAGGTGGCCGGCCGGGCCGGCCGCGGACATCTGGAGGGCGAGGTCGTGGTGCAGACCTTCACGCCCCACAGTCCATCCATTCAGTACGCGCGCCACCACGATTTCGGGGGCTACGCGGAGCAGGAACTGGAGGCGCGTGAGCAGTTTCACCTGCCGCCCTTCACCCATGCGCTCTTGCTTCATGCACGGTCCCGGCACGAACGGTTGGCCGAGTTCACCTTGGAAAACCTGTGTCAACGCATTCGTCAGGACTTGCCGAAATCCATCCTCATGGGACATCCCGCGCCCTCGCCTCTGGAACGCGCCCAGGGCATGTACCGCTTCCAGGTGATGTTTCGCAGCGCCCACGCAGCCACGATGAGCAAGCATCTTCGCGGCGTGATGCGGCGGATGACCTTTCCTGACGAAGTGGCGGTCATCCTCGACGTGGACCCGTTCCAATTGTGCTGAGGCAGTGGTCCCATCGATGGCGGCGCGCGCTCCATCCTGGGGAAATCCGGAGCTTCAAGCGCGTGCCTGCGGGCAGATAGACTCGCACAGAGGCGCAGAGACACAGAGGATGGCGAGCATGGAGATGAATGAGATATCAGGCTTGATTGTCGACCGGGCGATTCACATCCACCGATCTTTGGGCCCAGGACTTCTGGAATCGGTATTTTGACCTATGATCTGAAGAAAGCGGCCCTGAAAGTGGAGACCGAAGTGCCGGTTCCTGTTGAGTGGGATGGTCACGTCATTGACCACGGATTTCGCGCGGACGTGGTCGTGAATCGGCTTGTGCTGGTGGAACTGAAATCCGTGGAAAGGACTTTTCCCCTGCATCAAACTATTAAAACTACCTATTGGCCTGCTCATCAATTTTGGAGCGGAGCTTCTTAACTCGTGAGTGAGAAGTTCTGTAACTGGATCATCATGCGGCGAAGCGTGAACCTTCGGAGCGAGTGAAGTCTATTTTATCAAGGATGAATTTTCGGAACGCTGAACCTTTTCCGCCGTGGTGCAAAAATCCAGGCAGCGTGTTTTTCAGGGCGGCTGAGACAATCATTTCCGAAGGCAGCACGTCTGGGCGGATGGTTCGGATCCAGGTTCCAAAGTGTTTCCAGACCAGACCGTCACATGTCATGGCAAGGTACTGTAACATGCCCTGAGCGATCATGCCGGTCTGCACAAACACATGATATGCGTGCATCTTTCTCTGCACCTGTCTGCGATATTTCTCGGTAGTCCGGTGGAGGTATTGGTTACCATTGCGACGCTTGAGCGGTCGCATAGCGGCCATCCAGAAATGGTATCCGAATGAGCCGACCGAATGCACCGCTTGCTTGAAAGCGACTTCGATCTTGAAACGCAAACTGTAGAGCAAGATGATCTCCTGAGCTTCCATGGTGAGGTCGGTAGACAAGAGGATGATCCGCCCTCTCGTGGGATGATCGACGAGAATGAAGCGGACCATCGCCCCGGCGGGCTTCCACAACAGATCCACCGACTTGAACCGGACAGAGATGTTTCTCTCCCCATATACGGGACTGGGAACGGAACTGAAGCCGCCCGTTCCAAAGACATTCTGGAGCTTCACCGCAGCGCCATACTTTTTCGGTCGTCCGCGTTTGCGTTTGCGTGGCACTGCCGCAGGCCGAAAGCCGGTTGTCGTGCGTCGAACCCTCGTGACCAGCACACCGGAACGCCCCTTGGTGCTCTGGATCACCTTTCCGTTGGCGTAGTAGGCGTCGGCCAGCAAGACGAACTCCTGACCTCTACAGACGGATGCGAGCATCTCATTGGCCTTGTCGATCAAGGTTCTCCTGTCGCGGTTTGAAGTGACGATACCTTCGTGAATGCGTGCACAGACCGGAACGCAGAAGAAGTATCCGCCAACCTGACAGAGCACGCCGAAGGCCTGAAAGGAATGGCTCATGATGAAGTGAGGCTTGGAATTGGACTCGGACTGTTGATGCAGATACTTCACCGCAGGCATCTTGCGGCCCTCCTTGGACTTCTTGATGCCGTCGAGAACCAGGACGGGGCGACAACCGATCTTGTAGACAGGGAAGTACTTGATCACGATGGCGAACCAAAGTTCTGCAAGCCGGTCCGTCTTCACGGCATTGCTGTGGAAGAAATGGAGTAAGTGCTCATAGAAGTGTTCTGACAAACCGAGAGCGCGGACGAAACTGGAAACCCCGAGGAGGTCATTGCGCACGGAGAAAGCGGCCAAGACGAGCAGAAACCAGAGAAAGGTGCGGGCTCTCGAGAAAGCGGGTCGCAGAAGACAGACGATATTCCACCAAGAAATCCAGAGATCCATAACAAATGATTTGATTTTCCTAGACATTCGCATATATAAGGTAATGACCATGAAAAAGATCAGATCACTGAAAAAAAAGTCCAGAAACTTGCGGCCAAGTTAGCTGCAATCGGGCCAATGCGGCCTGGGAGCATCAGCAAGCAATACCGAGATCGACAACGCCAGCGCGGCGTGTATTACCAACTGAGCTACACGCATGAGATGAGGAGCCGGACTGAACACGTCTGGCCAGACCACGTGAAGGGACTACGAAAAGAAACAGAGGAGTACAAGAAATTCAAGAAACTGACCACCGAACTGATCGATCTGAGCATTGAACTATCCAAGGCGAAGATCGCTCTATTACGCAGTCAGACAGACACGCTAGGCAAAGAGAAACCGGTCTGAGAACTTCCCACTCACGAGTTCTTAAGAACGATCTTCATCGGCTCGTCAGCTGACGTCCTGAGCGAGCCGACGTTCTGGATCTCTCTGTGCCTCTGTGCGAGAAGACCGCTTGCCTCACGGCTTGAGAGGGATTCCGTATGGATCGATCGATTGCTCTGTTCGGGTTGGGTGGGCCGGGGGCCGAACCAAAGCGTGCCGAGAAAGAGATCATCGCGGTGCAAGTGAATGAGGGCACTGGGGGATGCCTACGCAGTCAAGACGCGCATGGGCAACGGGCAGGATATGTCAGACCAACGCGGTTTCTTGGCGTTCCGTTCCGCACTTCCAGCACGCCGCAAAGGAAGACGGCACCGATTCCTGGGAGAAATGACCGGAAGTTGTGGATGAGGGCGGTCGGGGCATCATGAAGAGTTCAACCATTTACCAAAACAACTGAACTCCAATGAAAACCACCAACCACCCCACCGAATCCGCATCTATCCTCGGCCGGGAAGGAGCAAGCACCGTCTGCCAGAACGCCCTTGAGGCCACCCTGCGACAAGGAGCCCAAATGCTTCTTCAGGCCGCCATCGACAACGAAGTCTCCGACTACATTCAAGCCCATCAACATCAGCGTGATGACCAGGGTCATCGCCAAGTCGTCCGCAACGGCCATCTTCCTGAAGCGACAACTTCAGACTGGAATAGGGAACGTTCCTGTTCGGCAGCCCAGGATCAATGATCGCCGATCAGGCCAGCGGTTCACCAGCGCCATCCTTCCGCCGTACCTACGCCGAGTCGCTTCACTGGACAACCTCATCCCAGCACTCTACCTGCGAGGAATCTCAACCTCCGAGACTTCCGGTCATTTCTCATCATGATCCTTCATGGAGAGTCGGCCAGATTCGCTTGCGCGTGCCGTCACACACGATGACTCGCTTTGGAGCAACTCTGTTTTTCTGCCTCCTCAGCAAAATCGATGGGCAGTCTGTGGCTCTGGCAGGTCGCCAAGAGCGTGAAATAGAGCGATTCTGTAGACTTCCTCGCTGCGAAACCCGTAGGCTTTTCTTGTTACAACATTCACCTTACGGTTGAGACCCTCGA